>NZ_ACVP01000016.1 GCF_000175635.1 Corynebacterium tuberculostearicum SK141
CCGGGTTAGAGGAGCCAAAAAGATCTGAGAATCTTAGAAGAGCGCAGCTGTCAGTCGAAGGCTTGACGAGGTTTACGCAACCATTTCAGCAAATGATGGAGAAAAGGGCCCGCATAGAAGAAGAACGGAGGCGGGAAGAGTCCCAGCGAGAAAGAAAACGCCTGTTCAGGCTGCAGTTAGGGGATATGAAACAGCGTCTGCTAGAAATGCATCAGGCGGATAATCCCCAGCAACGGGGGAGAGACTTTGAAGATCTCATTTATGACCTTTTCGATCTTCATGATCTTAATCCTGAGCGACCCTACAATCTGCCGGGTGAGCAAATAGATGGCTTTGTTCAAATAGATGGATTTGGATTTATTGTTGAAGTGAAATGGGAGCGGGAGAGAAGCGGCCGAGATATTGCAGATATTTTTCGGGCCAAGATAGAGCGCAGGAGCCGCGTCACGCAGGGACTTCTGATCACTCAGGCCGGCATCGCCTCGACAACGTTGGACACCTACTCTGTGCAGAGTCCGTTTATGGTTGTTACGGGTATGGAAATATACAGTGTCCTCGACGGGCGAACTGATTTGAGAAGAATGCTAGAAACGAAGAAGGATCATCTGTCTCAAACCGGTTCCTGCTTTTATGACTACTTGAAGCAACACTAACTCCCGCAAAAATCTCATGTCAAAAGTAGCTGTTCCTCAAAGGTTGGCCGCGAACAAATAGTATGTATCGCTAGTCTCACTAGCCCCATGGTTCCCACGTGGCGGGGATTCACAGCTCCGATTCGAGTTCCCAAGTGCGTCGATAGATGGGTCCGCCACCGGTCCGACTAGCTACGTCGCGTGCGTCTTGCAGAGACGAGCAAGGTTCCGACTAGGTAGGGCCCGACCCCCGATGCGTCCACATTCCGCGGGTCGGTCCCTCAACGGCAAGACAACTCTGCGATGGGGCGGTAAACTACGCAGCCACTACATCGGACGCAGATGGGGCGGAGAACCCATCACAATGGTCTGCGTCGACAACCACGTCGACATCAAAATAACCTTCACCGGGGCACAAATCGCCGCCTACACACTCACCGAAGAAAAGATCTATTACAACAAGAAAGACAACGAACTCAACCCCCAGCGGGGCAACCAAAAATTAAAAGTCTCGAGACACCGACCGGAACGATGTCTCGAGACTTCACATGGTGCCCCAGAGTGGATTCGAACCACCGACACCGGCTTTAGGAGAGCCGTGCTCTATCCCCTGAGCTACTGGGGCGGGGTTGCGTGTGCAACTTGGCTAATCATAGCAGTGGGGCAGGAGCGCCCCGAAATGGCTGGGGTGTGGGTTAGCTTTCCGCCAATTCCTTCTGCTTATTGCGCACGGAGGAAGCTGGTGGGTTGGTCTCGTGGGTGCCATCGGAGTAGAGGACGGTGGGGATGATGCGGTTGCCGTCGTTGACGGATTCGATCCAGGCGTTGATGTCTTCGGTGTTGTCACCTTCGACGTCGACAAGCTCGTACGGGGTTTCGGTGCGGTCCAGGTTCTTGATGAGCTTGGCGCAGAACGGGCACCAGTCGGCGTAGAAAATGGTGACGTCGGAGTTGGTTTCTGGGGTAGTAACAGACATTAGGCTGCGTCCTTTCGGTCGTAGGTTAAAAAGCGGTATTTGATGGGAAGATCGCTGGCCTCTTGGTCCGGCAGCGCGAGGTGGCCCTTGGCGGAAGTAAGCCAATCGGTGCTGTGGGCGAGGCCGAACTCCTCGGGGATGTCGGGGGCATAGATGGATTTATCGCCGTAGGTGCTACCGATATTAACGCCCATGAGGGTGACCTCAATGCGGTCCACTTGGTCCAAGGTGGCGGTGTAGATTTGGCCGCCGCCGATAACCCAGGCGTCGGAAAGCGAGGGCATTGCGGTGAGGACTTGGGCGCCGGCGGACCACTGGCCGGGCGCGCGGGAGGAGAGCACGTAGTTCTCGCGTCCGGGAAGGGGGCGGAACTTGGGGTTCAGGGACTCCCAGGTTTTCCGGCCCATGATGACCGGCGCGCCCATGGTCACGTCCTTAAAGTGCTTGAGATCCTCCGGCACGTGCCAGGGCATCTGCTCGCCATCGCCAATGATGCCGTCCAGGGACTGTGCCCAGATTGCGCCCAACATTAAACGGACACCTGCGCCTTGATGGTGGGGTGGGGGTCGTAGCCTTCAATCTCAAAGTCGGCGAAGTCATAGGAGAACATGTCTTCCGCCTTGTGCAGGTTGAGCTGCGGGTACGGGCGCGGCTCGCGGGAGAGCTGCTCTTTGACCTGCTCCACGTGGTCGTTATAGATATGGCAATCGCCACCGGTCCAGATGAGCTCGCCCACCTTGAGCCCAGCCTGCTGCGCAAACATATGGGTCAGCGCCGCGTAAGAAGCGATATTAAAGGGCACGCCGAGGAACATATCGGCCGAGCGTTGATAGACCTGCATGGACAAGGTGCCATCGGCCACGTAGAGCTGGAAGAGCAGGTGGCAGGGCATCAGCGCCATCTTGTCCAGATCCGCGACGTTCCATGCAGAGACCAAGTTGCGGCGCGAGTCCGGATTGTTATTCAGGGTGTCGAGCGCCTGCTGGATTTGATCAATGTGCTGGCCGTCCGGGGTGGGCCAGGAGCGCCACTGCACGCCGTAGACTGGGCCCAGTTCACCATTGTCATCCGCCCACTCATTCCAGATGCGGACCTTATTGTCCTGCAGGAATTTAATATTGGATTCGCCCTTGAGGAACCATAAAAGCTCGCCCAATACCGCGTGGAAATAGACCTTCTTGGTGGTCAGCAGCGGGAAAGACTCGGCCAGGTTATAGCGCAGCTGCGCACCAAAGATGGAGCGCGTGCCGGTGCCGGTGCGATCGCCTTTGGGCGTGCCGGTCTCTAGGACCTTCTTTAACAGATCCTCGTACGGGGTCTCAATCATGCGCATTAGTTTAGAATCCGCCGTGCTCCTCGGCAAAGGCCTGGGCATGCTCCAAGATTTCATCCTTGAGCTCGGGGCGGCAGATGAGGATATCCGGGATGAAGGTGTCCTCATTATTGAAACGGATTTCGGAGCCATCGAGGCGGCAGCAGTGCAAACCGGAGGCTTGGGCGACGCCCACCGGCGCGGCCTGATCCCACTCGTACTGGCCACCGGCGTGGATATAACCGTCATAATCGCCGAGCAGCACGTGCATGGCCTTGGCGCCCGCGGAGCCGACGCCCACGACTTCATAGCCCATTTTCTCCGCAATATAGTCGGCTACCTTGGGCGGGCGATTGCGGGAGACAACGAATTTCTTAGACAGCGGGCCGGTGACCGCCCTGACATCTGAGGACTTGAAAGTAACGCCGAGATCCGGCAGGCCCACCGCCGCGTGGATAGGAATACCGTTTTCTACTAGGGCGATGTGTACAGCCCAGTCCTGGCGGCCGGTGGCAAATTCCTTGGTGCCGTCGAGCGGATCCACGATCCACACGCGGTCCTTCTTTAAGCGGGCGAGGTCATCGGAGGCTTCCTCAGAGAGCATGCCGTCCTGGGGGCGGTGCTGCTCGAGGACGCGGGCGATCCATTCTTGGGCGGCTTCATCGCCGGCGTCGCCAAGCGAAAGGCCCCGCAGCAGGCCTCCGTTGCGCACACCTTTAAGGATCTCACCGCAGCCCTGGGCGAGGGAATTGGTCAGGCGGGAATCAGAAATCTCGACGGTCATGGTGCCCACATTACAACGCGGACTAGAGTGTGGGCATGCCAGAAAACATCCTCGACCGCTTCCGGCCCCAAGTAGCGCAGTGGTTTCGGGATGTATTTGCTGCTCCTACCGCCGTGCAGGCGCAGGCCTGGGAGAAGATTTCCCGCGGTGAGCACGCCCTTGTGGTGGCTCCTACCGGCTCCGGTAAGACCCTCGCCGCATTCTTGTGGGCGCTGAATAATTTGGTCGAGCGCGAAGGTCAGCTGGCGCTGCCGGTGGGCTCTGGAACTACCGGATCCGCCGCCGGGGTGAAGGTGCTGTATATCTCGCCGCTCAAGGCGCTGGGCGTGGACGTGGAAAATAACCTGCGCGCCCCGCTGACCGGCATCGCGCGCACCGCAGAAAACCTAGGGATGGACGTGCCGGATATTTCGGTAGGCGTGCGCTCGGGCGATACGCCTTCGGCGGAGCGCGCACGGCAGGTGCGCAAGCCGCCGGATATCTTGATTACCACCCCGGAGTCGGCCTATTTGATGTTGACTTCCAAGGCAGCGGGGATTTTAAAGACGGTGGATACCGTCATCATCGATGAGATCCATGCCTTGGCCGGTACCAAGCGCGGCGTGCACCTAGCGCTGACCTTGGAGCGCCTGCAGCAGGTGGCAGGGGACTTCCAGCGCATCGGGCTTTCTGCCACCGTGCGGCCGCTGTCTGCGGTATCAAACTTCTTGGGTGGCAACCGGCCGGTGGAGATCGTGGCCCCGGAGGCGGAAAAGAAGTGGCAGCTGGATGTGCACGTGCCGGTGGAGGATATGTCTGATCTCCCCACGCCGGAGCAAGGCTCCACCATTGGGGAGATGACGGTGGATGATGCGATTGGCATCAGCTCTCCTTCCGTGGATGAGTCCGCGCTGCCCACGGCCAAGTCCATCTGGCCGTTTATTGAGGATGACCTCTATGCGGAAATCATGGCGCACCGCTCCACGTTGGTGTTTGTGAATTCTCGGCGCACCGCCGAGCGGCTGACCAGCCGGCTCAATGAGCTCTATGCACAAGAGCACGATCCGGATTCGCTGTCACCCGAGACCCGCCGCGACCCAGCCCAGCTGATGAAACAGGTCGACGTCGCCGGCAAGGCCCCAGCCGTCATCGCCCGCGCCCACCATGGCTCGGTGTCCAAGGACGAGCGGGCGATGACAGAGACCATGCTGAAGGAGGGCACGCTCAAGGCCGTGGTGGCTACGAGCTCGCTGGAGCTGGGCATCGATATGGGTGCCGTGGAGCTAGTCGTGCAGGTGGAATCGCCGCCCTCGGTGGCCTCCGGCCTGCAGCGCGTGGGCCGCGCTGGGCACTTTGTGGGCGCGGTATCGCACGGCTCCTTTTATCCCAAGCACCGCGCGGATCTGGTGCAGTCCACGCTGACGGTATCGCGCATGCGCGCAGGCCTCATCGAGGAAATGCATACCCCGCGCAACCCGCTGGACGTGCTGGCGCAGCAGACGGTGGCGGCCGTGGCCGCAGCCGGCGAGGACGGGCTCGATGCCGATGAGTGGTACGAGATGGTCCGCCGGGCCTGGCCCTACCGCGATCTAGCGCGGGAGGTCTATGACTCCGTACTGGACCTGGTCAGCGGCGTCTATCCGTCCACGGACTTTGCAGAGCTTAAACCTCGCGTGGTCTATGACCGAGTGACGGGAGTGATGACCGCGCGGCCTGGTGCCCAGCGGGTAGCCGTGACCAGCGGTGGCACGATTCCGGATAGGGGCATGTTTGGAGTATTCCTCTATACCGGCTCGGGCGAGGGCTCCGGTGGTGCTCCGCGCCGAGTGGGCGAGCTGGATGAGGAAATGGTTTATGAGTCCCGGGTGGGCGATGTATTCACCTTGGGCGCTACCAGTTGGCGCATCGAAGACATTACGCGCGACCAGGTATTGGTCACGCCCGCGCCGGGACATACCGGGCGCCTGCCATTTTGGAATGGCGATGGCGCGGGCCGTCCCTATGAGTTGGGCAAGGCGCTAGGTGAGTATCGCCGCGAGGTCTTTTCCTCGCCAGATATCATTGCGGATGCCGATGATAATGCGCGCTCCAATATCGTGGCCTATCTGCAGGAGCAAAACGAAGCCACTGGTGTCATCCCGGATGAAAAGACGTTGGTGCTCGAGCGCTTCCGCGACGAGCTGGGCGATTGGCGCGTGGTGCTACATACCCCGTTTGGCCGGCCGGTCAACTCCGCGTGGGCGCTTGCGGTAGGTGCCCGGGTAGGCGAGCGCACCGGCATGGATCCGCAGGCCGTGGCCGGTGATGATGGCATCGTGCTGCGCCTGCCGGAGGCAGAATCCGAGCCCGATGGGTCCATCTTCGCCTTCGATGCCGATGAGATCGCCGATATCGTGGCCGAGCAAGTGGGCAATTCCGCGCTCTTTGCCTCCCGCTTCCGCGAGTGCGCGGCGCGTGCGCTGCTCTTGCCTCGGCGCAATCCCGGCAAGCGCGCACCGCTGTGGCAGCAGCGCCAGCGCGCCGAACAGCTTTTGGACGTTGCCCGCAAGTACCCATCCTTTCCCATCATTTTGGAGACGGTGCGCGAGTGCGTGCAGGACGTCTACGATGTGCCGGCGCTAACGGAGGTCATGCGGGAGCTGGGCCACCGCCGCATCCGCATTGCGGAGGTCACCACCGAACAGCCCTCGCCCTTTGCCTCTTCGCTGCTGTTTAACTACACCGGCGCGTTTATGTACGAGGGCGATTCCCCATTGGCAGAAAAGCGCGCGGCTGCCCTGGCCCTCGACCCGGCGCTTTTAGCCAAGCTCCTCGGCACGGTGGAGCTGCGCGAGCTGCTCGATCCAGAGATCATCGCTGAGGTCCACGCCCAGCTCCAGCGCACCGATCCCTCGCGCCGGGCCCGCACCACCGAAGAGGTAGCGGACCTGTTGCGCGTGCTCGGGCCGATTCCGGTAGACGAGCTGGGAGAGCACACCGACGTGCCGCTTTCCGCCCTGGACCAGCTGGGCACGCGGATTATGCGCGTGCGGATTGGCGGACGCGAGCACCTGGCTCAGACCCAGGATGCACCCCTGCTTCGCGACGCCCTCGGCATCCCCATTCCTCCCGGCATCCCCGCCCAAGTGGCCACCATTTCTGATGCCTTGCCGCAGCTGGTCTCCCGCTGGGCGCGCACCCGCGGTCCCTTCGTGCTGCGCGATCTCACCGCGGCCTTCGGCATTTCCGTCTCTGCCGCGCATACCGTCCTCGGCGCGCTTGATGGGGTAGTAGAAGGCCGCTACCGTCAGGGCGTCGACGAGCAGGAATACTGCGCGGCAGCGGTGCTCAAGACCATCCGCTCCCGCTCGCTCGCTGCAGCTAGGGCTGCTACCGAGCCGGTCTCGGGCGCTACCTTTGCCCGCTTTTTGCCGGAGTGGCATAGCATCGCACCGGCTGGAAAGCGCCCGGCCCTGCGCGGTGCCGATGGCGTCTTTTCCGTCATCGAGCAGCTCGCCGGGGTGCGCCTGCCCGCCTCTGCGTGGGAATCGCTCATCCTGCCCGCCCGGGTGGGCGATTATTCACCCACCATGCTCGATGAGCTCACCTCCAATGGCGAGGTGCTCATTGTGGGTGCTGGCAAGGCCGGCGCATCCGATCCTTGGATCATGCTTTTGCCTTCGGACTACGCCGCCCAGCTCGCCCCGGAAACGGATGCCGAGGGCGTCAGCATGGTGCAGCGCTCCATCCTCGACGTCCTGGGCCGCGGCGGTGGCTTCCTCTTTGCCGATATCGCCGCCGAGGCCCCCGGTACCACCGAGGAGACCCGCGAGGCCCTCTGGGGGTTAGTGGAGATGGGCCTGGTAAGCCCCGATTCTTTCGCGCCTATTCGCACCCGACTGTCTTCCGGCGGCTCGCGCTCGGGCCGCACCGCGCATCGCTCGAAGCGGCGGCCCACCCGCTCTCGCCTGCGCCTGGGGCGCACCTCCTTCGCACAGGCGCAGAATGCCGCGGGCGCGGGGACCCCGCCCGATGTTATGGGCCGGTGGTCGCTCGCGGTACCAGCCTCTACCGATGCCACCTCCCGGTCCGTCGCGCACGGCGAGGCCTGGCTCGACCGCTACGGCGTGCTCACCCGCGGCTCTGTCGTGGCCGAGGATGTGCTCGGCGGTTTCGCGCTGGCCTATAAGGTGCTCTCCGGTTTTGAGGAATCCGGCAAGGCCATGCGCGGCTACGTCATCGATAGGCTCGGCGCCGCGCAATTTTCCACGCCCGCCATTATCGACCGCCTGCGCGGCCTAGCCGATTCCCCGGACGTCACCGGTTGGCCCTCTGGCACCACCGAGCCCGAGACCTTTGTCCTCGCCGCCTGCGACCCGGCCAATCCCTACGGCGCGGCCCTGCCCTGGCCGCAGCGCGATGATGCCGACGGCAAAGCCACCGGCGGGCCCACCCGTTCGGCCGGTGCGCTGGTAGTGCTTATCGACGGCCTACCCATCGCCCACCTCACCCGCGGCGGCAAAACCCTCACCACCTTTATCGAATCGCTGCCCGATGGCATCGACCCCGCCGAGGTCTATCCCCGCTTGGTTTCCGCGCTCACGGATATGGTGGCAAGGGGAGTGTTGTCCCCGTTGGTCGTCGAAAAGTGCAATGGCAGCCCCATCCATAAGACCGAAGTGGCGGCCCACCTGCGCGACGCCGGCGCCGGGATTACGCCGAAGGGCGTGCGCATCTCCGCTCGCGCCGCCGCTCCGCGCACCCCGCGGGCAGGCCGCCGGGCCGCCGAGGCCATCGAAGAGCTCAGCTTTGATGATCCGCCGCCCGCTCCGCGCAATAATGGTGGTTTCCGCCCGCGCGGCGGGTACCGCCGCTAAAGATCCACAGGAGGTGTTATGCCCGAAGGCGATTCCGTCCTGCAGCTATCCAACCGACTGCAGTTCATGGCCGGCCGCGAGGTTACCGGCTGCTCCGTGCGCGTGCCGCGCTATGCCACCGTCCATCTCGATGGCATGGTGTGCGAGCGCGTCTGGCCCTATGGCAAGCACCTGTTCATGCAATTCGACCAGGCCATCGTGCACACCCACCTCAAGATGGAGGGCACCTGGGCCATCCACTACGCAGGCGATCGCTGGCGCAAGCCCGGCCACACCGCCCGCATCGTGCTGCAGTTGGCCAATTCGCCGCGCGATATCGAGGTCGTCGGCCACCAACTTGGCTTCGTGGATATCTATCCCGCCGACCACTACCACCAGCGCATCGCGCACCTCGGTCCCGATATCCTCGACCCCGAATGGGACCGCGAGGAAGCCCTGCGCCGGCTCAACTCCCGGCCCCAACGCGCCATCGGCGCGGCGCTGCTCGATCAGAAGGTCGTCGCGGGCATCGGCAACGAATACCGCGCCGAGGCGTGTTTCCTCGCCGGCGTGCACCCGGCCACACCGGTAGCCGAGGTCGATACCGCCCGCATCCTCGATATTTCCCGGCGCATCATGTGGGCCAACCGTACCTCCCCGGTGCGCGTGACCACCGGCGTGCGCCGCGCCGGGGAGACGACCTATGTCTTCGGGCGCAATCGCAAGCGCTGCCGCCGCTGCGGCACCTTCATTACCAAGGGCGCACTCGGCGGTGTGGATGCCGGCGGCGATGAAGGCGAACTCGAGCGCATCATCTGGTGGTGCCCACATTGTCAGCCACTTCACCCCGCGCACTAAGACTCCCGCGCTAGTGTGGGGGACATGCGTACCTTTCTTAACATCGTTTGGTTTATCACCGGCGGGTTCCTCCTAGCCCTTGCCTATTTCCTCTTTGGCATCATTGCCTGCATCTTCATCGTCACCATCCCCGCGGGCGTGGCGTCGTTCCGCATGGCTAATTTCGCCCTGTGGCCGTTCGGCCGCTCGGTGGTGCAGCCGGTAAAGGGCAGCGGCTCCATGTCCACCTTCTCCAACATCGTCTGGTTCGTGGTCGCCGGCCTGTGGCTGGCCATTGGCCACGTCACCACCGCGGCGGCACAGGTAGTGACCATCGTGGGCATCCCGGCCGCGCTGGCCAACCTGAAGATGATTCCGGTGACCTGCTTCCCCTTCGGCCGCCGGATTGTGAACTCGGAGGACATTCCTTTCGGCTGGGAGCCGATGGTTAAGCTCTAAACCGCATTCCACTGACAAAACAAGCACGTTTCGCCCAATTTCGCCTTGATTTTGGGCAGAACGTGCTTGTTTTGCATTGCGGGGGCCGAAGAGGCCATAAAGCAGCCGCGTTATCCGTTCCGCCGAGTGGTTGGGAGGGGATAACGCGGCTAAAAGTGGGCCTTTAGCGGTTGGAGCGGTACCAACCGATGAGCTCATCGGTGGACTGGTCGCCGGAGTCGGCAGCCTCAGCGCCGGAGACTGCCGGTGCCAGGTCATTAGCCTGCTGCTTGCCCAGCTCCACGCCCCACTGGTCGAAGGAGTTGATATCCCAGATAACGCCCTGGGTGAACACGATGTGCTCGTAGAGCGCGATGAGCGCGCCGAGCACGGCGGGGGTCAGCTCCTCGGCCAGGATGGTGGTGGTCGGGCGGTTGCCCGGCATGACCTTGTGCGGCACGACGGCCGCGTCTACGCCTTCGGCCGCGATTTCCTCTGCGGTCTTGCCAAAGGCCAGCACCTTGGTCTGGGCAAAGAAGTTGCCCATGAGCAGGTCATGCATGGACCCGGAGCCATCGGCGGTGGGGAAGTCCTGCTTCGGGCGGGCAAACCCGATGAAGTCCGCCGGGATGAGGCGCGTGCCCTGGTGCATGAGCTGGAAGAAGGCGTGCTGGCCATTGGTGCCCGGCTCGCCCCAGTAGATTTCCCCGGTGGACGGGGCGGTAACCGCGGTGCCATCGCGGCGCACGGACTTGCCATTGGATTCCATGGTCAGCTGCTGCAGGTAGGCCGGGAAGCGGCCAAGGTCCTGCGAGTAGGGCAGCACGGCGTGGGTCTGGGCGCCGAAGAAGTTGGTGTACCAGACACCCAAGAGGCCCATGAGCGCCGGGACATTTTCTTCCAGTGGCGCGGTGCGGAAGTGCTCGTCCATGGCGTGGAAGCCCTCGAGGAAGCGCATGAAGTCCATCGGGCCAATGGTGCACATGAGGGACAAGCCGATGGCGCAATCCACGGAGTAGCGGCCGCCGACCCAATTCCAGAACGGGAACATGTTCTCGGTATCGATGCCGAACTCGGCTACCTTCTCCGCATTGGTGGACACGGCGACGAAGTGCTTGGCCACGGCGGACTCGTCACCATCGAATTGCTCGATGAGCCAGCGGCGGGCGGCGTGCGCATTGGTCAGCGTCTCCTGGGTGGTAAAGGTCTTGGAGGCGATGATAAACAGGGTGGATTCTGCATCGAGGCCATCGAGCGTGGCGGCCATATCGGCTGGGTCCACGTTGGAGACGAACTCGGCGGAGATGCCAGCGACCTCATAGGAACGCAGTGCCTTGGCCGCCATGGCCGGGCCCAGGTCAGAGCCGCCGATGCCGATATTGACCACCTTCTTGATGGTGTGGCCGGTATGCCCCAGCCAGGCGCCGGAGCGCAGCGCAGTGGCAAAATCACGCATGCGGCCCAAGACCTCGTGGACATCGGCGGCAACGTCCTGGCCATCAACGCTCAAGTCATCTTCGGCCGGGATGCGCAGCGCGGTGTGCAGCACGGCGCGATCCTCGGTGTTATTGATGTGCTCGCCGGCGAACATGGCTTCGCGGCGGGCCTCAAGGTCGGCGGCCTTGGCTACCTCAACCAGCTGCTTGACGATGTCCCCGTCGATCAGGTTCTTCGACAGATCCACGTGCAGCCCGGCGGCGTCGAAGGTGAAGTTGCGGGCGCGGTCTGCATCGGCGGCAAAAAGCTCGCGGAGGTTGAGGTCCTTCTTGTCCTCATATACCTTCGCGAGCTCGCTCCACTGGGCAGATGCGGTGATATCCATGGTGGTAGGCCTTTCTGGCAACTAGCGCATTGGCAACATGTACCACTCCCACCGTAGTCCAGAAAGCGCCACCGCGTCGGGGCCTTTTAGAGGATGAGCGCGCCTGCCCAGCCGGCGATCAGCAGCGGGATATTGAAGTGGATGAAGGTCGGGATGACCGAGTCGCGGATGTGGTCGTGCTGTCCGTCCGCGCCGAGGCCCGCGGTGGGGCCGAGGGTGGAGTCGGAGGCGGGAGAGCCGGCGTCGCCAAGCGCGCCTGCCGTGCCAATAAGCGCAACGGTGGCCGCGGGGCTAAAGCCCAACGACATGCACAGCGGCACATAGATAACGGAAATGATGGGCAGGGTGGAAAAGGACGAGCCGATGCCCATGGTGACCACGAGGCCCACCACCAGCATCGCGCCGGCGGAGAGAACCTTATTGGTGCCAAAGAGGTTGGCGGTGGCATCTACCAGCGGGCCGACCTCATCGGTAGCCGTCATGACCGAGGCAAAGCCCTGGGCGGTGATCATGATGAAGCCGATGAGCGCCATCATCTTCATGCCATTGGTAAAGACATCGTCCGCGTGCTTCCAGTCCACCGCGCCGGTAAGCAGCAAAATTCCCAGGCCGGTCAGCGCGCCGACCATGAGGCCATCGGACTCGAAGTCGAGCGCCTGCATGACAATCTGCATCGCAAAGGTGGCAATGATGGCCACGATGGACACCCACACCTTATAGGCAGAGGGGGCCTCTTGGTGTTCCTCCGCCGTGATGGGCAGGTTTTCATAGTCGCGCGGTTTGCGGTAACTAAAGAAGATGGCGATGAGTAGGCCGGCGAGCATGCCGAGCGCTGGTACGCCCATGACCTGCATGATATTGATATCGGAGGTATCGAGTCCCGCCTGCTGGATATTAAAGAGCAGGATGTCATTTAAGTAGATGGAGCCGAAGCCCACCGGAATGAACATGTAGGTGGTGATAAGGCCGAAGGTTAGGCAGGTGGTAATCAGCCGGCGGTCCAGGCGCAGCTTATTCATCACTGTCAGCAGCGGCGGGATGATGAGCGGAATGAAGGCGATGTGGACCGGGATGAGGTTCTGGCTCATCACGGACATGGCAATGAGCCCGAGGATGAGCATCCACTTGGTGGCCAGGGCGGTCTTGGGGTCTGCTTCGCCGCTGCCGCCGAGCCTGCGGATAAGGAAATTAGCTAGGACCTGTGGCAGCCCGGCCGAGGCTACGCCCATGGCAAAAGCGCCCAAGAGGGCATAGCTGAGGGCAATCTTGGCGCCGCCGCCCAAGCCGTCTTGGAAGGCGACCATGGTGGCATCGAGCCCCATGCCGGAAAGGAGCCCGCCGACGATGGCGCCTAGGAAGAGCGCTACCACCACATGCACGCGCAGGAGGGCGAGCACGAGCATGACTATGACGGCGACGAGAACTGCATTCATGCTAATTCAGGGTACTGCATAGTATCGGCTGGCCAGTAATTATTCGTCTAACCCAGCCGGCCGCGGCCCATGCGCAGCAGCGCCGAGGCGATGGTGGGGCCTTCCTCGCCGAGTTCATCGCGAAACTGATTCAAAATAGCGATCTCGCGGGTGTGGACCAAGCGGGTGCCGCCGGAGCTCATGCGGGTGCGGCCAATGGCTTGGGAGACTTCCGTGCGGCGCTTGGCGGCATTCAAGATAATGCGGTCCATACGATTGATTTCTTCGCGATACTGCTGGATCTCCGCATCAGAAAGGGGATCATCCGTACCCGAAGGCGTGCGGATGTCCAAGCCGTTATCGACGATGTCATTGTTTTCTTCTGCGGTCATAAGACCATATTGTGCCACCCGCCCGCGCAAAAGGAAATAGCAGCTCGCACGGCGGAAACGGGTCGTGTCCGGTGGGGCTAGTAGGTTGGAAGGCACTATGAACGAAAACTCTCCTTTTAGCCCTTCCCCGTCCACCGGCGGCGCCTCGAACCCTAGCCCCTTTGGCGGCTTCGGCGCCCCGCGCGCAGCGAGCTCGCAATCCGAATCCCCCGATGCCTTGACCGAGGGCCTCAACCCACAGCAGCTTGAGGCCGTTACCCATTCGGGCAGCCCGCTACTCATCGTGGCCGGCGCTGGTTCCGGCAAGACCGCTGTGCTTACCCGCCGCATTGCTTATCTCATGCGCCATCGCGGGGTAAATCCGTGGGAGATCCTCGCGATTACCTTTACCAATAAGGCCGCCGCGGAAATGAAGGAGCGCGTGGGCGGGCTGGTTGGCCCCGTGGCCGAGCGCATGTGGGTATCTACCTTCCACTCCATCTGCGTGCGCATCCTGCGCCAAAATGCCCAGCTGGTGCCGGGGCTTAATACCAACTTCACCATTTATGATGGCGATGATGCCCGCCGGCTGTTGTCCATGATTGCCAAGGACATGCAGCTGGATCTGAAGAAGTACACCCCGCGTGTGCTGGCTAATCAGATTTCTAACCACAAAAACGAGCTCATCGGCCCCGAATCCGCGCTGGAGAAGGCGCAGCAGACCAAGAACCCGTTTGAGACCACCGTGGCCCAGGTCTATGCCGAATACCAGCGCCGCCTGCGCGCGGCCAATGCCGTGGACTTTGATGATCTCATCGGTGAGGTGGTGCGGATTTTCACCCAGCACCAGCAGGTGGTGGATTTCTATCGCCGGCGCTTTAAGCACGTGCTTATCGACGAGTACCAGGACACCAACCACGCCCAATACGCCCTAGTTGCCGCGCTCGTGGGCAGGGGAGAGCTCGGCCCCGATGCCCCCGAGCTGTGCGTAGTGGGCGATTCCGATCAGTCCATTTATGCCTTCCGCGGGGCCACCATCCGCAATATTCAGGAATTTGAGCGCGACTACCCGCAGGCACACACCATCTTGCTGGAGCAGAACTATCGATCCACGCAGACCATTCTCAACGCGGCCAATGCCGTGATCGCCAAGAACGAGAATCGTCGCGAGAAGAACCTGTGGACCGCCCACGGTGAGGGCGAGCAGATCGTAGGCTACGTTGCCGATAATGAGCACGATGAGG
The DNA here is from genome assembly GCF_000175635.1 of Corynebacterium tuberculostearicum SK141. Lineage (GTDB taxonomy): Bacteria > Actinomycetota > Actinomycetes > Mycobacteriales > Mycobacteriaceae > Corynebacterium > Corynebacterium tuberculostearicum_C. The sequence goes on from NZ_ACVP01000016.1 coordinate 14,644, forward strand.
CGCGGTTCATCGCCTCTGAAATCGACTCCTTGGCGGATAAGGGCCGCAGCTATTCCGATATCGCGGTCATGTACCGCACCAATAACGCCTCCCGTGCGCTGGAAGATATTTTTATCCGCTCCGGAATTCCATACAAGGTGGTCGGCGGCACGCGCTTTTATGAGCGGCGCGAAATCCGCGATATGGTGGCCTACCTGCGCATCTTGGATAACCCGGACGATACGGTGAGCCTGCGCCGCATTATCAACGTGCCCAAGCGTGCCATTGGTGACAAGGCGCAGGGGCATATTGCCCTCCATGCGGAAAACCACGGCATTAGCTTTGGCAAGGCGCTTGCCGATGTCCCTCGGGGCGACGTCCCTGGCCTGGGCACTCGGGCCATTAACGCTGTCACCAAATTCAACGACATGATGGAGGGCATCCGCAATCAGATCCCGTCCATGCGCGATGAGGTTACCGGCCAGCCGGATTTGGGCGAGCTGCTTTCCGCCATTTTGGATGCCACGGGATACAAGGCGGAATTGGAAAATTCGAATGACCCGCAGGACGGTGCCCGCCTGGATAACCTCAACGAGTTGGTATCGGTGGCCCGCGAATTCACCTCAGAGGCGGCTAACCAGCTTGCCGCATCCGGTGCGGATGCAGTGGACCCCTCCGAACTAGTAGAGGAGGGCGAAGCTGCGCCCGGTTCGTTGCAGGCATTCTTGGAAAAGGTGTCGCTGGTGGCCGATGCTGACCAGATCCCTGATTCCGAGACTGGTGTGGTCACCATGATGACTCTGCACACCGCCAAGGGCCTTGAGTTCCCCGTGGTCTTTTTGACCGGCTGGGAGGATGGCCAATTCCCGCATATGCGCTCACTCGGTGACCCGAAGGAATTGAGCGAGGAGCGCCGCCTCGCCTATGTGGGCATTACCCGCGCTCGCGAGCAGCTGTATCTTACCCGCGCCATTTTGCGCTCGGCGTGGGGCAATCCGGTGACTAATCCCGCCAGCCGCTTCCTCGGCGAGGTCCCAGAAGACCTCATCAACTGGCGGCGCGAAGACTCCGATAGCTCCCTGACCGGTGCGTGGGGCGAGGACGACTATCAATATGGTCGTTCCTACGGCCGCGATTGGTCCGGGTGGGGCAGTGGTGGTTCTCGGGGCGGATCCCGCGGTGCCAGGCGCGCTGCGTCTTCCCCATCGCAGCGCACCGGCAAGCCGGCGGCGACCTCGATGCCTAAGAACAATAACCTCAACCTAGCCGTGGGTGACCGCGTCAATCACGCCAAGTACGGGCTCGGAACTGTCATTGAGACGTCCGGCTCCGGCAAGCGCGCCACGGTCACCGTGGACTTTGGTTCTTCCGGTAAGGTCCGGCTGATGCTCATCGGCGGAGTGCCGATGGAAAAGCTTTAGACCGAAATACCGCGCTCGTTGAACCAGGGAACTGGGTCAACGGGGGCGCCTCCGCCTGGGTGAATCTCAAAGTGGAGGTGCGGGCCAGTGGAGTGGCCCTCGTTGCCAATGCCGGCGATTTTCTGGCCCGCGGTCACGTGATCGCCCACATTTACCTTGAGCTGGTCTGCCGGCATGTGACCGTAGACGGAGATGGTGCCGTCATCGTGCTGGATGCGGATCCAGTTGCCAAAGCCCTGCGCCGGGCCGGAGTTGATGACGGTGCCGTCCATGACCGCGTGAATCGGGGTGCCCACCGGGTTAGCTACGTCGATGCCGTTGTGCATCGTGCCCCAACGCTGGCCAAAGCCAGAAGTTAGCGTGCCGGTGGTAGGAAAGACCACGGTATTGCCCTCGGAGTCCGTGCCGCGCTTGGTGGTGAGGCCGGAGTGGTCGCCCTGCGGTGCGAAAGCTTCCTTCAAGCCCGGTACAGAACCTGGGTCCAAGACGATATTGATGCCGCCGGATTCGTTTGCATCTACCTGCGGGGTGGTCTCGCCGTTCAGTACGCCTACGGTGGTGGTGGCCAGGCCAACAAGGGCGTCGACCACGCCGGCGTCATCTACAGTCGTAGCGGTGGGCTCGGAGGAGCCGTCCGATACGTCCACGCTAGCCACTGGCTCTGCAGCAAAAGCGGTGGTGCCGGTAGCAAGTACGGTGCCAAGCGTAACGATGCTTAGCGCCACGTTCTTGCGTGCGCGGTTCATGCGCTTCATAGTTAAAGTCCTTTTCATGGCTGTGCATGGTCTCGGGACGCCCAAACCCTAGAGAGGGTGGCGTCTTTCAACTGCCAACCGCGACACGCCGAAAGCCGAAATGCTTGCGTTCGTAATCGCTCGTGGCAACGAGTTAAAAGTTAGCCCGCTCGAACGGCCCGCGCAATCTTAAAAAACGCTGGTAGCGGCGGAAATGATTCGAAATTATTCGAACATGCCAGCTTGTTGCGCGTGTTACGAATGTGGCTAGAGTGGTGCCTGTAAAGTAATGGTTTAGGGTCTGGGGGTGGACCTTGGGGGTGGCGCCCATGGCTTGGGGCTGCAGTCTCGCGCGGTGTCGGCGGCTAAAAGTTAAAAATATCCACTCACCTGCGACAAGTCTGCGTACTAGACTTGCCTGAATGTGTTTCTGGCCCCTTGTGGGATCGTGGCGAGGGTCCAACTGGTGCTGTGTTCGCTAGTGGCAGCGGAGCCCTCAGACGGCGCCAAGCGTCGTGTAGAGCGCCCTGGGGGAGGTCTGGAGCGCACTTGATGCAATCCGCGGCCTTCTGGGCGGGTGCACTAGTTGAGGGGAGGGCATCTGTGGACATGAAAAAGCGCCGCAGGGAAAGCCACTGCGGCGCTTAACAAGAAGGTATTGGGGGTGAGCCTTAGAGGTCGATGCCTCGCTCGGCCAGCCAAGGCTGCGGATCGATTGCCTCGCCACCGTTCGGGTGAACTTCGAAGTGGAGGTGGGATCCGGTGGAAAAGCCCATCGAGCCCATGCCAGCAATCTTCTGGCCGGCGTGAACATGCTCGCCAACGGCAACGTCAAGAGTTTGCATGTGACCATAAACGGTCATGGTGCCGTCGTCGTGCATGATGCGGATCCACTGGCCAAAGCCGGAGGCTGGACCGGAGTCGATGACCGTACCATCCATGACGGCAAGGATTGGGGTGCCGGGAGAGTTGGCGATGTCGACTCCCTTGTGGAAGGTGCCCCAGCGCATGGCGAATGGGGAGGTGAATGCGCCTTCTGCAGGGCGGGCAACGGAAGGTGCGCGAGCGGCCTCGTCGGCGGCGGCGCGCTCTTCGGAGGCCTGGATGGCCTTGTTGAGCTGATCGGTCAGATCGGCAACTGGCTTAGCTTCAGCAACGTTGAGGATCTGCGGGGTGGTATCAACCGGAGTCGCAGCGGTGTCCTCAACCTGGGTGGAGTCAGAGGCGAGCTCGAAGTCAACGGACTGCGTCTTAGTGGTGGCCGCGTCATCGGACTGGATGTTTGCGGCGGCTGCGCCACCAACGCCGGCGGTGGAAACTGCACCTGCTGCAACCGTCATTACGGCAATGCGGCCCTTCGCGGTCTGCGAGGTGACAATCTTGCGATGGCGGCCGACGCCACGCTGAACTTTGCTTCGCATTAGGTCTTCTTTCGTCATTTTCACAATCTGCGCAGAACGAGTGTTACGTCCCCACCGAGTTAGTTACGAGATTGTGACCTTCTTGTTACCAACGAGATGTAACAGTAGCGTCTCGAAAAGATAACAGCAACCCAAATTAAGAAATTTTCTGGCTCGCCTCGGGGAAATTGTCCACGAGCAGGCAACATGTGGGACGCGGAATATTATTAGTGCGATAAAGATCCCACGCGATCTCCGCGTACGTCACGCAAAACTAGCCGCCTTTTCCTTCATAGTATTACAGCCAGAGTTAAGGGTGTGAAACCAGGGTAGATTTTATACTCCTTATATATTTGTATAGCCCAGGTGCAGGGGTTGCCACCGGTGATTTTGCGGGCGCCTCGTCGCGCCACCCCGATTTCACTTCCGGAAGGTGGCAAAGTGGACGCCGATGAACAAAAACACCAGCCCCCAATCTCGGTCAACGCCCCGCCCGCGTAGCCAGGCGCGGGGCCGTACGGTGCGCGCGGAGCGCACCCCACGCGCGCCTCATCCCAGTGGGTCACGCCAGTCCTCTGGATCGGCGCAGCGCGTCGCCCGCAAGGCCGGCTCCAAGGCCAAGGCGCGCCGTACCCCCGCGCCGTTGACCAAAGCCGGGCGCATTCGCCGCATGCTTATCACTGCGGCAGTGCCCAACGTGGTTATTGTCCTTATCATTATGGCCATCGCGCTGGGCAGTCTCATGCTCGCCGGCTCTCCCATGGCGTGGTGGTACACCATCGTGGCGGAGGCCTGGATGGTCTTTAACCTCGCTCCGGTCTCTGCGGCCGATGTGCATATTTCCTTCCTGCCGGCCTTGCCAGCGCTCATCCTCGCCGTGGTGGTAGCGGTTCGTGTGCGCAGCGCGGTAAAACACAAGGTCAGCGTCAAGGACCTGCTGACTCTTCTGGCCTGCGTGCTTGGCGTGCCGGTGGTATTTACCATCATCGCCTGGCTGATGCTGTGGGATGCGGGCAAGGTCTATGACGTCTCCCCGCCAAACCTGGCGCAGGCGTTGCTGCGCGTTATTGTTCTGCATCTGGCCGCCATGGTGGCCGGCATGGGCTGGCGCTTGTGGCGGGCGTTGGCCAAGCGTTATGGTGTGCCGCGCCCGCTTGTCGACGCCACCCAGATCGCCCTTCGCTATCTCGCCTACCTGGCCATCGGCGCAGCCGTAGTCTTCGCGGTGGTATTCCTGGTCAACATCTCCCGTCAGGGTGAGATGATGAATGACTATCCCGCGGTTTCCGGCTTAGGCATTGCTGGTCTCGTGCTGCTGAGTCTGCTGTATATTCCCAATGCCATCGTGAGCACCGCGGCGGTAGTGGTGGGCTCGGAGTTTTCCGTAGGTGAAGGCTCAGTAAGCCTCTTTAGCGCCCACCTCGTGCCGCTGCCACCGCTGCCGATTACCGGCGGCATTCCAGCATCCGCGCCCAGCTGGGCGGTGGCGCTATTGATCGTCCCCCTCGGCGCTGCAATTTACTCGTTGTATAAGAAGCGCCCGAGCTTCCAGGACGTAGTAGTAGCTACGGTAGCCTCCGCAGTAATCATGCTGGCTGCCTGCTACCTCGTCAGTGGTGACCTCGGCTACTACGGTTCGACCGGCCCGCAGCTGTGGACCGCCGCAGGCCTGACCGCCCTGTGGATGGCCGTCGTTGGTTGCGCCGTTGCCGCAGGCTTCGCCTTCGTGGCCTGGCGCGCGTCTCGCACGGCACCTGCTGCGGCCCCCGCAGGCACCGCTACCGAGGCAACCGATGCAGCCGCCGTCGAGCCGGAGCGAGAGCCCATCACCGATCCGGAAATCGTTGATGCCGAGGTAGTTGAGGACGAGTCCCAGGATTCTGCACCTGCCGAGGCCGCAGAGGAACCGGAAGAAGAGCAGAAAGAAGAGGACACTCCGGCCGACGAAATAGCGGAGGAGCCGGAAGAGGAACCAGATAAAGAGGCTGAGGAGGGCGATGAAAGGGGCGTCGCCAAGCCGCTGAGCCAACAGCTCAAGGACCAAATGGGGGAGAGCGAGCAGGGCTCCTCGAGCGCAGATTCCCCCGAGGAGGGGGAGAGGGGCTAGGCTATAGCGCGTGACTTCACCGATGCCTCCGCGCTATACCGCTGACCCTGAACGCCTCCGAGTGGTGGTGCTCGTTTCTGGAACGGGTTCCCTGCTACAAGCCATCGTGGATGCCCAGGCCGGGCACTACCAGGTAGTCAAGGTGGTGGCGGATAAGGAATGCCACGGTATTGCGCGCGCACAGGACCACGGTATTGATACCGAGGTTGTGGCGCTGGGTGCGGATCGCGCCGAATGGAATCAACGTCTGGTTGACGCAGTAGATGCTGCGCAGCCAGACGTTGTTGTTTCTGCGGGCTTTATGAAGATCCTAGGCCAGGAATTCCTGGACCGCTTCGAAGGCCGCACCATCAATACCCACCCGGCGCTGCTGCCTGCCTTCAAGGGAGCGCACGCGGTGCGCGACGCCCTAGATTACGGCGTGAAGATCACTGGCTCTACCGTCCACTTTGTGGACGCGGGCGTGGATACCGGCCCCATCATCGCGCAGCGCCCCGTTGCTATTAACGCGGATGATGACGAGTCCACCCTCCACGAGCGCATCAAACAAGTAGAGCGCGATCTCATCGTGGAGGTGCTGCGTGCAGCTAACGTCCACGACGAGAAACTTACTATTCAACTCGCAGACTAAGACTTTTCGAAAGGCTTAATCCTCCTCATGAGCGAAGACCGCAAGCAGGTAAAGCGCGCCCTTATCAGCGTGTACGACAAGACCGGGCTGGAGGATCTAGCCCGCGCCCTCGATAAGGCAGGCGTGGAAATCGTCTCCACCGGCTCCACCGCGAAGAAGATCGCGGACCTAGGCATCGAGGTCACTCCGGTAGAAAAGCTCACCGGCTTCCCGGAGTGTTTGGAAGGCCGCGTCAAGACGCTGCACCCGCGCGTGCACGCCGGCATCCTGGCCGATACCCGCAAGGACGACCACCTCAACCAGCTCTCCGAGCTCGAGGTAGAGCCTTTCCAGCTCGTTGTGGTCAACCTGTACCCCTTCCGCGAGACTGTAGCTTCTGGTGCGGACTTTGATGGCTGCGTGGAACAGATTGATATCGGCGGCCCATCCATGGTGCGTGCGGCCGCCAAGAACCACCCGTCTGTTGCCGTCGTCGTGGATCCTTCCCGCTACGACGAGGCCGTGGAGGCCGTGAACAACGGTGGCTTCACCCTAGAGCAGCGCCGCGGCCTGGCGCGCGACGCCTTCCTGCACACCGCGGATTATGATGCGGCCGTCTCCGCGTGGTTCGTGGACCAGCTCAGCGAGGAGGGCCAAACCACCCCGCTGCGCTACGGCGAGAACTCTCACCAGGCGGCTACCGTCACCCGCATCGGCTCCAAGGGCCTTGCCAATGCCACCCAGTTCAATGGCAAGGAGATGAGCTACAACAACTACCAGGATGCGGATGCCGCGTGGCGCGCCGCGTGGGACCACGAGCGCCCCTGCGTTGCGATTATCAAGCACACTAACCCATGCGGTATCGCTGTTTCCGAGGAGTCCATCGCCGCCGCCCACCGCGCGGCGCACGCATGCGACCCCATGTCCGCCTTCGGCGGCGTCATTGCCGTCAACCGCGAGGTCACCGTAGAGATGGCCGAGCAGGTCAAGGAGATCTTCACCGAGGTCATCGTCGCTCCTTCCTATGAGGACGGCGCCATCGAGGTCCTCAAGGCCAAGAAGAACCTGCGCGTGCTGCAGGCAGAGCACGAAGACCAGCACGAGGAGCGCAAGTACATCTCCGGCGGTGTGCTCACCCAAGAGCCAGACACCTACCAGGCCGAGGGTGATAACCCGGCCAACTGGACCCTGGCTGCGGGCGAGGCCCTCAACGAGTCCGACTTGGCTGAGCTCGAGTTCGCCTGGCGCGCCGTGCGCGCGGTGAAGTCCAATGCCATCTTGCTGGCCAAGGACAATGCCACCGTGGGCGTAGGCATGGGCCAGGTCAACCGCGTTGACTCCGCCAAGCTAGCCGTCGAGCGCGCCAACACCTTGGCCGATGGTGCCAACCGCACCGAGGGCTCCTTCGCCGCTTCTGACGCCTTCTTCCCGTTCGCCGATGGTTTGCAGGTGCTTCTCGACGCCGGCGTTAAGGCCGTTGTCCAGCCCGGCGGCTCCATTCGCGACGAAGAAGTCATCGCGGCAGCGAAGGAAGCCGGCGTTACTTTGTACCTGACCGGTACCCGCCACTTCGCGCACTAGCCTAAGCTAAATGCCATGACATTCCCTATCCGCCGGGCCTGGGGCCCGGCAGCCGCCCTTATCGCCTGCGCGCTCACCCTGAGCGCCTGCGGTGACGAGGACGCGGCGAATACTTCCCCTACCTTTGTCAACACCGAGGCCCGCGGCACGGCCGATCCCCTCTACGGAAAAGAGACCACGTCCGCATCGCCCGCGGCCTCATCCGCAGCGCCAGCCGCCTCGTCTGCGCCGGCCGTTTCTACGGAGCCATCGGCCGCGGCGCCTTCCAGCGACGTCCAAGCCGTGCTTGACCGCATCGTGGCCGAACACGGCGATGTGGGCATCGCTGTCTCCGATGGCACGACCACCATTGAAGCGGGGCGCACCGCTCCCGAAGCCGCGTGGTCAACCTCCAAGGTGCCTGTGCTCATCGCGGCGAATCGCACGGGTGTGGCCGATAGCCAGCTGGTGTCCTCTGCAATCACCTACTCCGATAACGAGGCCGCCAAGGCCGCGTGGGCGGGGCTAGGGGAGGGCACCGCCGCCGCGCAGGCCGCGCAAAGCGTCATCGCGGAGGCGGGCGATACCGCCACCCAAGTCCAATCCCAGGTCACCCGCCCGGAATTCACGGCCTTTGGCCAAACCATGTGGAGCGTGGGCAACCAAGCAAAGTTCATGGCCGGGCTGCGCTGCGTTGAAGGTGCCCAGCCGATTATCGACGCCATGGGTGTTACCGATCCCGCCCAAGGCTACGGCCTGCGCACCCTGCCGGGCGCCTTTATGAAGGGCGGCTGGGGCCCGAGCCCCGCCGGTTCCTACGATGTGCGGCAAATGGGCATCGTGCAGCTGGGCGGTCACGACGTCGCCGTGGCACTAATCGCCTCGTCCCCTGATGGCCAGTACACCTCCACCCAAACCGTGCTTACCTCCATGGCCGAAGCCCTAGCGCAGGCCGAAACCCAGTGGCCCAGCCCCGCCTGCTAAGCCTGTCAGTAGAAAGGAAAACCCATGACTTCTCGCTTAAGCCTCCGCCCGCTTATCGCCGCAGGCTTCGTCCCGCTCGTGGCCGCCAGCCTCGCGCTGAGCGGTTGCAGCGACTCCTCGGACGAATCCGCCCCGAGCTTCAAAGGTAAGGGCAGCGGAATGACCACGGTCAATAACTCCGACAAAGAAGAAAACGCCGAGGAATCCACGCCCGCGCAAAAGACCGTAACCAAGGAAGAGGAAGCCCCGGAGGAACCGCCGGTAGTCACGGTCACGCAGACGGAAAAGCAGGAGGCCCCGTCTTCCACCGGTGGGGGTCAGAAGACTGGTGTGGGAAACTACATTTCTGATTTCAACGAGTACGGATGGCTCGATGGCGGCTACGCCAACTGTCAGCGCTTTGAGCGTGCCTTGTTCGCTGGGGCTGGTCCCGACGGCAGAGCTATCATTTGCGAGACCGGAGGTGGTGACAAGATTTATCGCTCGTCGATGTTTGACGGCCAGTTCCAGACGAGCGACGTTACCCAAGACGGCAATAACTACTACGTCAATGCGGATCCGTCGATCATCGTGGTGACCCCGAGCGCAGTGAGCGTGCGCGAGGGCGGCGGATTGGCCGCCACGGGCGAGTTCACGGAGTCGTGGCAGCGCTAACGAGAAGAACGACGGTCTAGCGCGACTTCTTCTTGCGGTCGGCCGCAGCAGCGGCGGCCGCAGAGATGGAGTCGTTGCGATTCTTCAGCAGCTCCAAGGTAGTTTCCTCGGCGTTTTCGGGGACGGAGGCGCCAAGGACGGCCAAGGCGGCGTCGGCAAGCATGGCGGCAGTCTCCGGAACCGACTGGGAAGCGTCGAACGGCGGTGTGCCGTTATTGGGGCGCATTTCAATCACGGACAGCGCAATGTGGAAGGGCAGCTCCACGCGGGGGTCATCCTCGCCCACGATGGCGGCGGCGGTGGAGCGGAAATGGTTCTGCAGGCGGTCGCGTGACTCGTGATACTCGGAGAACTCCGAGGAATTGGCCACCGGCAGCTGATACAGGCGGCCCACGTTCCAGCCACTGGTGAGCAACAGACGCGACTCTGCGGCGACCAAAGACCACAGGCGCTGTGCCGGGTCCGCGTCGGTGCCCGCCAACTCATCGGCCAACTCCAAGGAGGGCTCGATGGTGGAATTGAGCAGCGTCAGGAAAATCTCCGTCTTGGACGGGAAGTGGTAGTACAGCGACGCCTGACGGATACCCACTGCGTCTGCGATCTGGTGCGTGGACGTGGTAGCAAAACCCTGAGTAGTGAAAAGCTCAGAGGAGGCGTCCAAAATCTCCTCACGGGCGCTATTGCCCCTGCGCCGCGGGCTGTGTTTACGCGGCCTACCGACATTGCCTGCCATGCGGTGGGACGCCTCCTTTCACAAAAGAGAAATCGCTTTTAATAATCAACTGTACAATCTTATGCCCGACTAGGTACTGCTTCCGAATCCGCATCGTAGAGACTATTTATATTCTTCTGCCCGCCGGGAAATAGACTCAAACGCCGCCGAGACAATGCGGCACGCAGAACCATAAGCGGTGCGGTCCAGCGGCGGAAGATCGCGCAGCGTGACCGGGCGATCGCTAACGCCCTCATACCAACGGCGCAACTCTAACGCATAACCGGTGCGCCACGCTAGGTCCAAAGACTCTGCGTCAGCGGCGCTGAGCAGATCGCGTTCCACGCCGATCGCCAGCCGATCCACCGTCGGGCGCGGCCCCGGCGCTGCCCAGCGTGCGATTGCTGCGATGGGGGAGAGCAGCGTGGCCTTGATGTCTACCGCTGCATCGCGGTCCGGCAGCCCATCGACCATCTTGAGGGCAGGCGGACGCTGGGCCAAGGCTTCTTCCAGTAGTGCTTGTTCTCCGCCGTTTCCGAGGGGCAGGCCGGCGTCGACGCGCGCGGCGATGGAATCGGCGGCTGCGTGAGCTTGGAGACCGACATCGGCGAAGACGTCTTGGAGATCGGCATCGTCGCCCATCCACTCCACAGGCATGGACGGCAGCTGGTCGCCGCGGGCCGCAGCGCCGCTGAGGCGGACTGGGGAGTTGACCCCCGGGGAGCGAACAATATCCGTAATCAGCCGGGAATACCAGTGGGCCAATTCAATCTCATTGTCCTGGTGGGCGACCGCATTGCGCAAGATATCTTGGGCCTCTGCGAGCAGTCCGCGGGCCGTAGCGCGGGACTGGCAGTGCGGGGCGAGCTCGGAAAGATCGAGTAGGGATTGGTGCAGGGCCATTGCTCACTGCCTTTCACTAGTGCGGGGCCGGTGCTTTCCCGCCGGCTGCGGGGTGCACGAATGCTTTCAATCTAACACTTCGGCTCTGTGATCCGGGCATGTGGGCCGGGTGGAAGGAGTGGGAGGGCCAAAACGACTTTCGCCGCCTGCCCTCGAGGAGGGAGGCGGCGAAAGCTTATGGTTCTTTTACCGTGTCACACTTGCCAGCGGCAAAAGTGCGCTGTTGATACCCAGCTACTGTTTAGCGGGTGGTGAACGGCAGGAGAGCCATTTCGCGTGCGTTCTTGACTGCGGTAGCAACCTGACGCTGCTGCTGCGGGGTCAGACCGGTGACGCGACGGGAACGGATCTTGTGACGATCCGAGATGAACAGACGCAGAGTCTTGGTGTCCTTGTAGTCCACCTTCTCGATGCCCTCAGCCTTCAAAGGGTTCTTCTTTGGGCGACGGCTCTGCTCCATACGGAACTTCTTTTGGTTATTGCGCTTATTAGCCATTGTGCAATTACCCCTTTACCAGCTGGACTTACGAACGCCCGGCAGCTCACCACGGTGAGCCATGCCGCGCATACGGACACGGGACAGGCCGAACTTGCGGAGGTAACCGCGTGGGCGGCCATCGGCAGCGTCACGGTTACGTACGCGGGCTGGGGAAGCGTCACGAGGCTGGCGGTTCAGCTCGAACTGAGCCTCCAGGCGCTCCTCATCCGGGGTGTTCGGGTTCTTGATGATCTTCTTGAGCTCAGCGCGACGCTCCGCGTAGCGGGCGACGATTTCCTTGCGCTGCTCGTTCTTAGCGATCTTGGACTTCTTAGCCATTGATTATCGCTCCTCGCGGAATTCGACGTGCTTGCGGGCAATCGGATCGAACTTCTTCAAGGTGATGCGATCCGGGTTGTTGCGCTTGTTCTTACGGGTCACGTAGGTGTAACCGGTGCCCGCAGTGGACTTAAGCTTGATGATTGGGCGGATATCGTTACGTGCCATACTTAAATCTTCTCCCCACGTGCGCGAATCTTAGCCACAACGGACTCGATGCCATCGCGGTCGATGATCTTCATGCCCTTGGTGGAAACATTCAGGGTGATGGTACGGCCCTCAGAGGGCAGGTAGTAGCGACGACGCTGCACGTTGGGGTTCCAACGGCGCGAAGTGCGGCGGTGCGAGTGCGAGACCTGCTTGCCGAATTCCGGCTTGCGGCCCGTTACCTGGCAAATAGCCGACATGGGTCTTCTTTCTCCTAGCCGCCCACATCATGGCTATAGACAATGAAGCGCCGACTGCCGTGTGAGGGTGGCAGTGCTCAAAAGTGAGGTGTGAGCGGGTGCGGCGCCATTGTCAAACACCAGTAGACGGGGCGTAAAACGTATATTTTGACAACAGCAAGGGAAAATCTTACAGCCTCGGACGCGAATTACCTAATCGCTATCTTGCTGTGGCAAGTGAGCCGTTTGCCGTGCTGGGGTGGTGTTTGCCTGTGGGGTGCCGCCAAGCGTGATGCAAGAAACGTGAGTGAAATGTGTGGTCGCCGCTGGTCGGGGATTTCGTATATGGGTTAGTTGACTGTAGGATAATTCAGGTTGTTGACCCGTGCCACGCGGCGCGCGGTTAACAGAGTGAAATTTGTACGTCCCAACTCGGGCACGATCCTCACTAAGCGTGTGGAACCGACCCGTAGTCCAACCCTGAGGGAATATATATGAAGAAAGATATTCACCCGGATTACCACCCGGTAGTCTTCCGCGATGCTGGTACCGGTCACTCCTTTTTGACCAAGTCCACCGCTTCCTCCGACCGCACCGTTGAGTGGGAAGACGGCAACGAGTACCCCCTGATCGTCGTTGACGTTACCGCTGAGTCCCACCCGTTCTGGACTGGTGCACAGCGCGTTATGGATACCGCCGGCCGCGTCGAGCGCTTCAACCAGCGCTTCGGTGGCATGGCACGCCGCAAGAAGAAGAACGCGTAAGGAGGAGAGTAGAAAATGGCAACTCCTAAGTTTAAGAAGTCCCGTGCGAACACCCACGCACGCCGTTCCCAGTGGAAGGCTGACAACGTAGCCCTCCAGGAAGTCACCATCGACGGCCAGACCGTTCGCATCCCGCGCCGCCTGGTTAAGGCTGCCAAGCTGGGCCTGGTTGACGTAGAGTAGTTCTAAGCTCGCTCTTAAATCTCCCCGTCCGCTCTCCTTAGAGGGCTGGGCGGGGATTTTTTTAGCTTTAGAAACCT
>NZ_ACVP01000015.1 GCF_000175635.1 Corynebacterium tuberculostearicum SK141
CTGTGGCGCGGGAGCCGGGCCAGGACGCGAATCAGGTCTGGACGCGGGAGCAGGCGACGCGTCCGACGGTGAAGGCTGCTCGGCCGGCGGCGAAGGAGCGGCCGGCTTGTCCTCCCGAGGAAGGTCGCGCGGGGCGAGCGGGCGGGGAGGGGGCTGCCAGGAGGGGGCGTCGGCAAGCGGGGTGGCGCCCACCGAGGTAGGCAGCGGCCGATCGGGCTCGGGCTGGGCGCAGCCGGCGAGGCAGAAAGCGGCCAGGATGGCGAAAATGAGAGTGCGCTGCATTGAAAATCCCCCCGAATTGAAAAGTGCAACGCCCCGAAGTTTAGCGGCTGACTGTGAATCGCGCACTCCAACTTTTGTATAGCGCGCGAATCGCTAGAATGTCAGACATGCCTAATACTTCCCAGTCGCAACAGTGGTTTGAGCGTTCCTCCAAGGTGATTCCGGGCGGGGTGAACTCGCCGGTGCGCGCGTTTGGCTCCGTGGGCGGCCAGGCCCGCGTGATTGAGCGCGGTGCGGGCTCGCGCCTGTGGGACGTCGACGGCAACGAGTACGTTGACCTGGTCAGCTCCTATGGCCCGATGATTCACGGCAATGCCCACCCGGAGATTGTGGAGGCCGTGCAGCAGGCCGCTGCGGGCGGCTTGAGCTTTGGCTCGCCCACCGAGGGTGAGGCTTTGCTCGCGGAAGCCATCGTCGCGCGCACCGCGGCCGATAAGGTGCGCATGGTCAACTCCGGCACTGAGGCCACCATGTCTGCGGTGCGCCTGGCCCGCGGCTACACCGGCCGCGCCAAGGTGCTGAAGTTCGAGGGTTGCTACCACGGCCATGTGGATGCGCTGTTGGCCTCGGCCGGCTCCGGCGTGGCGACCTTTGCGCTGCCGGATTCCCCGGGTGTTACGGGCGCGACAGCGGCCGATACCATCGTCGTTCCTTATAACGATATCGAGGCCGTGCGCGAGGCATTTGCGCAGCACCCGGGCGAGATTGCCTGCATTATCGCGGAAGCCTCGGCCGGCAACATGGGCACCGTGGCTCCAGAGGAAGGCTTCAACGCCGCGCTTGCCGACGTCGCCCATAGCGACGGCGCCCTCCTCATCCTCGACGAGGTCATGACCGGCTTCCGCACCTCCTATAAGGGCTGGTACGGCGTCGACGGCGTGGCGGCGGACCTGGTGACCTTCGGCAAGGTCGTCTCCGGTGGCCTGCCGGCCGCTGCCTTCGGCGGCCGCGCCGAGGTTATGGACTACCTCGCCCCGGACGGTCCGGTCTACCAGGCCGGCACGCTGTCCGGTAATCCGGTGGCCATGGCCTCCGGCCTGAAGTCTTTGGAGCTGGCCGATGAATCGCTCTACGAGCGCCTGCAGGCCAACGCGGACCGCCTGACCGGCATGATTTCTTCCGCGCTGTCGGCCGAGGGCGTAGCGCACCACATCCAGCGGGCGTCTTCGATGTTCTCTATCCGCTTTGCCGAGGGCGAGGGCCGCAACTTTGCCGATATGCAGGCGGCCGAGACCTTCCGCTTCACCCCGTTCTTCCACGCCCTGCTGGATAACGGCATCTACGTCGCGCCAAGCCCATTCGAGACCTGGTTTGTCTCGGATGCACTTACCGACGCCGACTTTGAACTCATCGAAGCCGCCCTCAAGCCCGCCGCCCAGGCCGCGGCCGCCGCGCGTCCCGCACATTAAGTCCCGCACACCAAGGAGAGACATGACACGCACCATCGTTCACCTCGTGCGCCACGGCGAGGTCCACAACCCGGAGAAGATCCTCTACGGGCGCATCCCGGGCTATCACCTGTCCTCGCGCGGGCATTCCATGGCGGCGCGCACCGCGGAGTCTTTCCGCGACCATGATGTGACCTACCTGGCGGCCTCGCCGCTGCAGCGCGCCCAGGAAACCGCGCGGCCGATTGCGCAGGTAACGGGGCTAGACGTGGACGTCGATAAGACGCTCATCGAGTCCGGCAACCGCTTCGAGGGCCTGCGCACTAAGGGCCTGCGCTCCGCGCTGTGGAATCCGCGCCGCTGGCCGCTGCTGGTCAACCCGTTAGAGCCTTCGTGGGGCGAGCCCTACGAGCAAATTGCCGAGCGCATGCTTGGATCCATCGAGCGCGCCCGCACCGCCGCGGCCGGCCACGAGGCGATCTTGGTCAGCCACCAGCTGCCCATCGTGATGGTGCAGCGCACCGTGCTGGGCCAGCGCCTGCCGCACGCGCCGTGGAATCGCGAATGCGACTTGGCCTCGGTTACCTCCCTACTTTTTGAGGATAACCAGGTCACCGACATCTTCTACTCCTCCCCGGCCCAGGAGATTTAATGGCACTACAACGTAGACGCGCGGTCGGCGCGGTGCTGGCGGCGGCAGCCATCGCGCTGCCGCTTGCCGGTTGCTCGCAGGATGCCGATAACGCGCAAAACGCGGTGGCTACCGGCGGCAACTTCGAGTTCATCACGCCCGGCGGCGAAAAGGTCATCAACTACGAGGAATCCGAGCGCAAGCCGCTGCGCACGTTCTCCGGCGAGGATGTGCGCGATAGGGATAAGACCATTTCCCTGGAGGACTATGACGGCGAAATCGTCGTGCTCAACTCCTGGGGCCAGTGGTGCGCCCCGTGTCGCGCCGAGGCCGATGACCTCCAAGAGGTCCACTCCGAGCTACAGAAGCGGAAGATTGGCACCGTCTTGGGCATCAATGTGCGCGACTATAACCCGCAGGTGTCCAATGACTTCCTCGAAGACAACGGGCTGAAGTATCCCTCCATCTACGATCCGCCGTTTAAGACCGCGGCGGCCCTGGGCGGCGTGCCCACCTCCGTGGTCCCGACCACCATCGTCTTGGATAAACAGCACCGCCCGGCTACGGTCTTTTTGCGGTCCATCACCGCCCAAGATGTGATGGACGTAGTGGACAAATTAGAAAAGGAATAAATGGACAACGCAGCGAGCATCGGCAACTCCTTTGCCGAGGCCGCGACCTCCGGCCCACTCATTCTGGGCCTGTTCGCGGCCGCCGTGGCGGGGCTGGTGAGCTTCGCCAGCCCGTGCGTCGTCCCACTGGTGCCCGGCTATATTTCCTACCTGGCCGGCGTGGTGGGCGGCGAGGTTACGTTTGACGGTGAGTTGGGGGTGGGCGTCGGCAAGCGCAGGCAATGGGCCGTGGTACTGGCCGCAGCCTTGTTCATCCTAGGATTTACCGTGGTTTTCCTGCTGGCGACGGTTTCGGTATTCGGTGCGATTTCCGCGCTGCGGCTCAATGAAGAAATGCTCATGCGGGTAGGCGGCGGCGTAACCATCCTGATGGGTGTGGTTTTTCTCGGCGCGATCCCGGCGCTGCAGAAAGACACCCGCATGGCACCGAAGCGCTGGACCACCTGGCTGGGCGCGCCGCTGCTGGGCGGGATATTCGCGCTGGGCTGGACGCCGTGCTTGGGCCCAACGCTGGCCGCCATCATTTCCGTATCGGCCGGCACCGAAGGCATGACAGCCGCGCGCGGCGTGCTGCTTATCATTTTTTATTGCCTGGGCTTGGGCCTGCCGTTCCTGCTGGTGGCGCTGGGCTCCGCACGGGCGATGCGCTCGATTTCGTGGGCCCGGAAGCACTCGCATATCATCCAGGTCATCGGCGGCGTGGCCATGATCCTCGTCGGCTTGGCCCTGGTAACCGGCCTGTGGGGCGAGTTTATTAGCCTCATCCGCCAGTGGACCGGCAACTTTGGCGCAACCCTGATTTAGGAGAGACGTGAAATACTTCCGCAAAGCCTGGCATTGGCTGACCAGCATGCGCACGGCACTGGCGCTGCTTTTCTTGCTGGCGCTGGCCGCGATTCCCGGTTCCTTGCTGCCGCAGCGCGACCTCAACGAGCAGAACGTGCAGGACTTCATCGAGTCCAACGGCAACGTGGCGAAGATCTATGACAAGCTGCAGCTTTTCGACGTCTTTTCGTCCGTCTGGTTCCAGGCCATCTTCATCCTCTTGGCCATTTCCCTGGTGGGCTGCATCCTGCCGCGCTCGTGGGATCACTACAAGGCATGGAAGACCCCGCCGACGCGCGCGCCGAAGTACCTCCACAAGCTGCCGCTGGCGGCCGAGGGACATTCGGATAAGAGCGAGGAAGAGCTGTCCGCGGAAATCACAAAGCGCCTAAAGAAGTGGCGCGTGGCCGAGTACTCCCCCGAAGAAGACCGCGCCGGCGTGCATACCTTCTCCGCGGAGCGCGGCTACGGCCGCGAGCTGGCCAACCTGATCTTCCACGTGGCGCTGGTGGCCATCTTGGTTACCGTCGCTGCCGGCCGCTTGGTCAACTACGAGGGCCAGGTCATCGTGGTCACCGAGTCTGGTTCGCAGGGCGGTGGCCAGACCCTGGACCAGTCCACGGAGTTCTGCAATACCTCCACGTCCAACTTTGACTCCTTCCGCGCTGGCCCGCTTTTCGACGGCACCGGTCTCCACCCCTTCTGCCTCATCGCCCATGACTTCGCGGCCGAATACCTGCCCAACGGCCAGGCGGAGATGTTTACCTCCAACGTTTCCTACGCGGAGGGCGAGGACATCTACAAGGATGACTCCGAGTGGAAGGATTATGAGCTTAAGGTCAACCACCCGCTGCGCCTGGCGCACAACCGCGTCTACTTGCAGGGCCACGGCTACGCGCCGACGGTCACGGTGGAATGGCCCAATGGCGAAAAGCGCACCCAGACCATTCAGTTCCAGCCGAATGACACGACCTTCTTCTTGTCCTCCGGCGCGATGCGCTTCGACCCACCGGCAGGCATGCACCCGGATCTCTATGACCGCCGCCAGAACCAGATCGCCATCCAGGGCCTGTTTGCGCCCACGGCCGAGTGGGCCGGCGAGAACGGCAAGCTGCTGCAGTCCGCATACCCCGGGCTGCAGGATCCGGCGATGGCCATCGATATCTACCGCGGCGATGCCGGCCTGGACACCGGCACCCCGCAGTCCTTCTTCTCGCTGGACCCGAACCTGGTGCAGTCCGGCCAGCTGCAAAAGATTGACCGCGTGAACCTCAACCAGGGCGAGGACGTCACCCTGGACGATGGCACGAAGATCACCTTCGACGGCGCCAGCGAGTTCGCCAATTACCAGGTCTCTTATGATCCTTTCCAGAAGTGGGTGCTGGCCTCCGCGCTGGTGATGCTCATTTCCCTGGTGGGATCGCTGGTGATTAAGCGCCGCCGCGTCTACATCCGCCTGCGGCCGAATGCGGCCGGCGGCACCGACGTGGAGATGGGCGGGCTTGCCCGCACCGACCGCGCCGGCTGGTCCGAGGAGTTCCACGAGCTGCACCGCGCGCTGCTGGAGCTGCCGGACCCAGACGAGGTCGAAGAAGACGAACTTTATACCGATGACTAGCGCCTCGGCCCGATCCAACAAAAGTTGGATTGGGTCGTTTCGCTGAGTAAGGTAATCAGCACTTACCCCGCACGTGTGAAGGCTAGGAGCATTCATGCAGATCGATCAGAATCTGTCTAATTTCTCGGATATCGCGGTGCAGACCGCCTTTGTGGTGTACTGCGTCGCGCTCTTTTTGTCGCTGTTTTACTACGGCCGCATGCAGGGCATCATCGAGGGCCGCCGCGCCGTGAAGTCCGAGGCCGCGAAGGTCTTGGTGGGGGCGGGCGCTGGGGGCGTCGACAAGCAGAGCTATGCCGGCGAGGTTGCCCAGTCTTCTTCTGGAATCACGGCCGATGAGCTGAAGGAAAAGGAGCGCAAGGCCGATAAGCTCGGCGGCATGACCAGCGCGCTGATGTGGGTGGGCATTGCCCTGCACGCCGCGGCGATTGTGCTGCGCGGCTTGGCCACCGGCCGCTTCCCGTTTGGCAACCTGTATGAATACGTGCTGATGGTGAGCTTCGGCGTGCTGCTGGTGGGTAATATGGCCATGCAGCGCAAGGAATGGCGCACCGTGTGGCCGTGGTTGCTTACCCCGACCCTCGCGCTGATGTTTTATGGTTCCACCAAGCTCTATGCCGAGTCCGCCCCGGTGGTGCCGGCGCTGCAGTCGCACTGGCTGCCCATCCACGTCACCGTGGTTTCTTTGGGCGCGTCCATCGGTATTATCTCCGGCATTGTCTCGCTGCTGACGCTGTTCCGTATGGCGCAGCCGAAGCATGCCGAGCATGGCTTCTTCGGTGCGGTGGCCCGCCCGCTGCCTTCGGCCGCGAAGATTGATCAGCTGGCCTACCGCTTGGCTGTTATTACCCTGCCGACCTTGGGCTTGGGCATCATCCTGGGCGCCATCTGGGCCGAGTCCGCCTGGGGTCGATTCTGGGGTTGGGACCCGAAGGAGACCGTGTCCTTTGCCACCTGGATCCTGTACGCCGCTTACCTGCATGCGCGTGCGACGCCGTCCTTCCGCAAGGCGGCGCCGTGGATCAACGTCATGGCGATGGCGCTGATGGTCTTCAACCTGTTCTTTATCAATATGGTCGTCTCCGGCCTGCACTCCTATGCGGGGCTGAACTAGATGGCGGAGCATACGAGCCCGCGCCATAAGCAGGGAAAGCCGGCCGGCGATAATGCCGTGATTTTGGGCCTTGGCGCCCAATTTGCCGAGCGGCGCCGCGAGTTGGGCATTTTGCAGCAGCAGCTTGCCGACGCCGCCGGTATCTCCCGCTCCACCCTCCACACCATCGAACACGGTGGTGCGGGCGTGCGGTGGGAAAAGATCACGGCCGTGGCCGAGGCCTTAGGCCTAGAGATGCGGTTCGTGCCGAAGGAAGCCTAGTCCTTCTCGCCGTCGGCGTCGCGTTTGCGGCGCTGGCGGCGTTTTTCTTCTTCTGCCTCCTGGGCGCGGCGCTGTTTGAAGCGTTCCTTTTCTAGGTTCCACAGGAATTCCTCGTCATCATCGGGGCCTTTGATAGCGCGGGGTTGTTCCACCTCGCGCTTTTTCCATGTCGAGGGCCCGAAGGCCTTCCAGACGAGGTAGGCGGCGAGGACAAAGAGTAGGAGGAGGATGATTCGGCCCATGCGTGCGATTCTACCTGCACCGCGTACAATCAACCCCCATGACGCATAACCCTGAGCCACCCAAGCCGGACCCAGAACTGCGCCGCCGTTCGCGCGCGGCGCTGTGGAAGTACGGGCTCGCCCGCGTAGTGCTTTTTATCGCATTGACCGCGGTGATCGAGATTTTGGCCATCGCCATCGACTTTCCCATCCCGGTGCTCGTCGCGGCGCTGCTGGCGCTCTTCGTGGCGCTGCCGCTATCGATGCTGATCTTTAAAAAGTGGCGCATCGAGGCCACCCAAACGCTGGCCGAGTACTCCGCCCAGCGCAAGGCCCACAAGCGCTGGGTGCAGGCGGAGCTGGAAGGCCGCGCCGCGCAGGACTAGACGAGGATGAGTGCGGCGGCCTCGATAACGGCCCACAGGAGCATCGCGCGGCCGGTCAGGCCGAGCACGGGAATAAGCTCTGGGCCTTGGGCGCCGCGGTTGACGGTGCGGATGGCGCGCAGCGCGAAGGGGAAATAGACCAATCCGGCGAGCGCGAGCCAGCTACCAAAGGCAATGCCGATAGTCAGCAAGAAAGGCAGCAGGAGCAGCACCGTAAAGAGCAGGCGCGCCTTCTCGTTGCCAAGGCGCACGGCGAGGGTAATCTTGCCAGTTTCAGCGTCGGAGGGAATATCGCGGATATTGTTGACTAGGTTGACGCCGGAGCTCATCGCGCCGATGCCCACGGCCAGCGCGAGGCCCGACCATGACAGGCGTCCGGCCTGGGTAAATTCAGTACCGAGCACGGCGACGAGGCCGAAGAAGATAAAGACAGCGACTTCGCCGAGCCCGCGATAGCCATATGGGTTCTTGCCGCCGGTATAAAACCAGGCGCCGGCGATGCACAGCGCGCCGACGAGGATGAGCCACCACGCGTGTGCCGCCAAGGACAGCGCGATGCCGGCGAGCCCGGCCACGGCGAAGGCGGCAAAGGCGGCGAGCTTTACGTGCTGCGGGCGGGCCAGGCCGCCGCCGGTGAGGCGCTGCGGACCGGTGCGGTCGTCGTCGGTGCCGCGGATGCCATCCGAGTAATCGTTGGCGTAATTGACACCGATGATGAGCGCCCACGCCACCACGAGGGCGAGAAGCGCGCGGCCGAAGTGCGCGCCGTCGGCAGCCGCTGCGGCACCAGTACCAGCGATGACTGGGGCGAAGGCATTAGCCCACGTGTGCGGGCGTGCGCCTTGGAGCCAGTCTTTGGCAGTTGCGGGATAGGCAGAAAGTGACATGTCAGTTATTGTGCCACGCCACCGCGGGCATGCTGTGCACAAGGGACGCACACGGCGGATATATAAAAGCCACGGGTATGGCGGAAGCGCGTCGTACGTACCCAAGAAAGGACGGCTGTGGGCCACACCCGTGACAAAAGTTCAATGCGTTGAACTTTCTTAAAGTTATCATGTGAATCGCTCGCGGGGCAAGGCCTTTACTACGATGAATGTCATGCATTTAAGCGATCTCCCTGAACGTACCCAGGACTACCTCAAAGTCCTGTGGGACCTCTCCGAGCACTCCGGCGGCGCGCCCATCGCGCTCAAGGAGCTGGCGGGGCGATTGAACCAAAAGGTGCCCACGGCGTCGGAAGCCGTAAAGCGTCTCGTTGCCCAAGGGCTGGTGGAACATGAGCGCTACGCTGGCGTTTCGCTGACCCCAGAGGGCCAGGCACTGTCCATGGGCATGGTCCGCCGCCATCGTCTCCTCGAGACCTTCTTGGTCAAAGAGCTGGGGTACACCTGGGACGAGGTTCACGAGGATGCCGATCTCCTCGAGCATGCATGCTCCGATCGCTTCATCGATCGACTCGATCAGCACCTGGGCCATCCTCAGCGCGATCCCCACGGCGATCCCATCCCCGACGCGCAGGGCAGCATCGAGGACCTTGGCACGCTCACGCTTGACGACGTCCCCCTTCACACCCCTGTCACCATCGAGCGGGTATGCGACGGAGACACCGAGCTGTTGCGCTACCTCGACAGCCATGGCGTCGGCCTGGGCGTCGAGGTCGTAGTCGATTCCCGCGTTGCGGGCCTGCTCAACCTGCACGCAGGGGACGAGGAGTTCTCTCTTGCGGAAGTCGCGGCCGCCGACGTGACGGTGCGCGCTAACGAAGTCTAATCAGTTCTTAAAGAGCCCTGCGACACCACGACGGTCCACCTTGCCGGGGCCGGTCAGCGGCATCTCAGCAATGCGGATAATCTCGCGCGGAATCTGCCACCGAGGCAGGTCATCGAGCGCTTCGAGGATGTCGGTGCGCGAGGCCCAGCCGGTGTAAGCTGCGGCGATCATCTGGCCAAGACGTGGATCAGGGATGCCCACCACGCATACACTGTCGACGCCCGGTACCTGCAACAAGAGCTGTTCCAGTTGTTCTGGGTGCAACTTCAACCCGCCCGAGTTGATGATGCTGTCCAGACGTCCAGTGACGGTGAGTTGACCGTGGGCGTCGAGCTCCCCGGCGTCGGAAGTTGCGAACCAGCCACCGACGAAGTCGCGCGATTCCACATTGCGGTAGCCCTGCGCAATGGTCGGCCCGCCCAGGAAAATGCGGTTATCTTCCCCGATGCGCACCTCGGTGCCGGGCAGGGGAGTGCCGTTGTAGACGCAACCGCCCGCAGTCTCCGAGGAGCCATAGGTGGTTACCACGGTGATGTCGAGCTTGCGCGCAGATTCCAATAGCTGGGGATGTGGCGCTGCTCCACCTACCAGGATGGAGTTGAAACGGCGCAGTGCTTGGATGCCGTCCAGCGAATCGAGTGCCTTGTGCAGCTGCATCGGTGTGAGCGCGGTGTACATGCGGTCCTCGGTGTGGGCGAGTTCTTCTGCTGCGCGGGCGAACTCGGTGATGTTAAAGCCTTGGGACAGGTCGAGGCACAGTGGCTCCACACCCGCCACCAACGAACGCACGAGCACCTGGATGCCCGCGATGTGGTGGGCGGGCATGGCCAGTAGCCATTGGCCGGGGCCACCCAGGAAAGAATGGGTGGCATCCGCACTCGCCACCAGGTTAAGCGGGCTTAGCTGCGCACCCTTCGGTGTGCCCGTGGAACCCGAGGTGGACACCACCAAAGCAATGTCCTCAGCAATCGATTCGCCCGCGCGCATGTGGTTGCGCAGCAATTCCGTCCGCGTGCGGTCCGCTGCGGGAAGGGGTAAGAGCGTGGTCTGCCCAGCGATGGCCTTCTCGAGGTCATCCAAAATTCCTGCGGGATTGCGGGGATCGACTGGGAGTGGGGCGAGGATATGAGTCACGAATAATCAGGTTACCCGGGCATATCGCTCGTCCCGGGAGGCGGCGCGCCGGGCGTTTAGAGCAAGGCCCGCAGCCCCATGCTGAGCAAATAGAACACACCCGCCAGCACCGCGATGCAGCCGCCCGCCGACAAACTGAGTGCGGCCGCCAGCCAGAGCCCGCCGCATGCCAGCGCAATGCCCGCGATACCGGCACCGAGCATGAGCTGGGTCGGGCGCTTGATCCACGGCTGCAACGCCGCCGCCGGGGCTACCAGCAGCGCCAGGGACAAGATAGTGCCCACCGCGGGAATCACCACCACCATGGTCACGCTGATAAGCGTGAGGGTAAGCAAGTCATAGCAGCCGGGATTTCCACCTTGTGCGCGGAAGGACGTCTGGTCGAAGTAGAAGGAGACCAACGTCCGGCGAAATGCTACCAGCACGCCAAGGCTGACCACCACCAGGGCGCTGACAAACCAGACATCCTGCGCATTGACAGTGGTCAGCGAGCCCACGAGAAAGCTATCCACGTGGATAGGTAGCGGTTGGAACCAGCGCAGCAACAAGATGCCCAGGGAAAACCCCAGGGTGAGCGTCACGCCGGCGGCAGCGGTCGAAGAAATGCCCTCGACGGTACTCAACCACCGCATAAGCCAGGCCAAAGGTAGGCAGAACAGTGCCGCGCCCACCATCAAACCCGTGGAGAGATCCAAGCTCAGAAGGTTGGCCACCACTACGCCGAGCACCGCGCCGGGGAAGATTCCGTGCGACAGGCTCTCGGCGAAAAAGACGCGCTTGCCCATGACCATCAAGGTTCCAACCAAGCCAGATAAACATCCCACAGCAATGGCCTCAAGGAGGGGCATCCGCAGGATCTCTGGATCAAGATGAGACAGTCCCATTAGCTAATTACCCCCTTCAAGCCCGCTAGCGGCACGGTGACAACCAGCATCAAGCTGACGATTGCCTGCGGCGAAATCTGGTGCGCGGTTTGGGACAGCATGATGGCAAATCCCACCACCACTGCCAGCGTGGACAAGCCCGCAGCCCAGAAGCACATGCTGCGCGGGGATCCTGCGATCAAGCGCGCCGAGAGGCCTGGAATGACAATAAAACCGATAACCAGCAACACACCCACTGCCGAGCTAGCCGCCACCACGATTAGGCCAACCGCGACATTCGCAATGAGCTCATAAGCCGCCACGTTGACGCCCATGGCGCGGGCCGCTGCTGTATCGAAAGCGACGAGAATCTGCATGCGCCAGGTTGTCAGGATGAGCAGTGCCGCAATCACGCAGAGCGTGACGGAGGTTGCCAGCCTGGACTGCGTGACGTCGAGAAGCCGGCCAAACATGAGCGCCTCCAGCTGCCCGGACTTGTCGCCATAGGCCAAACTGATGACCACGCCGATGCCGTACATGAAGGTCAGCACCACGGCCGTTCCGGCTTCTATATCCAGCTTCCGCGCTGACTGGCGCCGCCCAGAACCCAGAGAAGCCAGCACCAGCACCGTCACCGTGGCCACCGCGGCCGCACCCGGCACGATGCCCGGGATGCCGCCCACGATGAGCCCTACCACGATGCCTGGAAAAACCGAGTGCACGAGGGCTTCCACCGTAAATTCCATGCGGCGGAGATTAACGAGGACGCTAATGGCAGCCCCCACAATCGATAGGCACAGCAGGAAGAGGAAGGCATTGCGCAGGTACGGGGCGAAGAGAATCTGCTCCATTACAGTCGCGCACCTTGCTCCATATAGGTTTCCACTGCTTCCTCGGTTCCCATGGTGTGGACCTTGCCGTCGAGCACAAACGCCGCCCAGTCGCAGGTGTGCTGCGCCAAGATGGGGTCGTGAGTGGAGACGAGCAGGGCGATTCCTGCTTCCTTGAGATCCGCAATGATCTGAATCAGGATTCGGCGGCTTTCTTGATCAAGCCCGTTGAAGGGTTCGTCGAGAAGCACCAGCTCCGGGGCCGAAACCAACGCGCGCGCGATGAGCACGCGCTGGCGCTGCCCTCCCGAGAGCTGGCCAAACCGCGTCTCGGCGAGGTGCTCCATCCCCACTTGTCGCAGGGCATTGAGTACATGGCCGCGATAGCTACGCATGCTCGTGCACCTATGCCACCAGCTCACTGATGGCAAAAGGCCCATTTCCACGACCTTGTAAGCCGTGACGGGAAAACTCAGGTCGGAGTCTTGGTACTGCGGGACGTAGCCGAGCGAGGCGTCGATGGTGGCCATGCCGCGCAAGGCAGCCAGGCCAGTGATTGCCTTGAGCAGCGTAGACTTGCCCGCGCCGTTGGCCCCCAGGAGCGCCACGGCCTCGCTCGCGCGGATCTCAAGATCAACGTCGGTGAGGATATCCCGGGCGCCATAGCCGCAGGTGGCATTGCGCAGAGTGATTAATGGGGAAGACATATAGAGCTACTTGCGCTTGGCGACGTCGAATGCCTGCAGCGATTCCGGCAACGGTTGCTGTTCGGAGTCCCAGGCGCTGACCAGGGTGTTGATGTTGTGGACGATGGATCCGATGTAGGTCTCGCCCTCACTGCCTGGCACACCTAGCGAGTCGCCGTACAAAGCGTCGTCGGATGTAACCGCCTTGACGCCTGCGGCGCGGGCGATGGCCTCGATGGACTTCGAGCTGTTGGAATTCTCCGCAAAGATGGCCTTGGCACCGGACTCGCGGATCTGCTTTGCCTGCTCGTCGATGTGGCGCGAGGTGGCGTCCTGCTGGTTGTTGAAGTCAGACAGTGCGGAGCCGATGAACTTCACGCCGTATGCGTTTGAGAAGTAGCCGAAGGCGTCGTGGGAAGAGAAGAGCACGCGGTCTTGCTCAGGAACTGCAGACATGGAATCGCTGGCCCACTTGTCGAGGTCCTCCAACTGGTCGGTGTACTTCTTGCCGGCGGCGGTGAAGGCGTCCTTGGCCTGCGGGGAGGCCTGGGACAACGTGTTGACGATGTTGTCGACCTGAATCTTGGCCTGCTTCGGGGAGGTCCACACGTGCGGGTCGTACTTGAATTCTGGGGCCTCGCCGTCCTCCCCCGGGAAAGGCCACGGGCGCGGGCTCACGTGCTCGATGCCCTCGTCGATGGTGTACTTGCCGTTGCCATCGCCCATACCTTCGCTCTTGACGCCCGAGGTCACGGCCATGACGCCGTGGAAGCCGGAGGAGTCCACGGCTTGGTCGAGGAAGTGCTCGAGGTCGACTCCGTTGACGAACATGTAGTCGGCCTGGGAGAGCGCCTGCATCTGCTGCGGGGTCATCTCGTGCTCGTGGGCGCTGGCGTTGGGGGCGAGCAAACAGGTGAGGTCGAGGGTCACTGGGCCCTCGCCGGAGTTGGTCTCCGCACCCTGGGAGTCGACCTTGTGGAGCTTGAGGCCGCCGGCGGCTACCTGGGTGAGGTAGTCGCAGATCTGGGTAGTCGTGGCCACGGCCTTGACGGTGTCGCCGTCCTTCGGCTTTGCAGCGTCGATGGATTCCTTCGAGGCGCTGCAAGCGGCGAGGCTGGCGCCGAGTGCGAGGGCGCAGGTGCCTGCGAGAATGCGCTGTAGGGGCCGGCGTGGGGTGCTGTGATTTGAGTTCATAATGAACTTCCTTTGTATTAGGAGAAGTGAACTCAACAAACACTAGCACCCTTGAACTAGATTGTTCAACGTAATGAACTTAGGTGGTCCTATCTCTTCCTTAAGCTGCCAAAATTTAAAAATGCCTCTCACTTCAATGAGTGAAGTGAGAGGCTAGGAAGCGGTGGCCTTATTTGGCTACTTTTGCCTTTTTGCTGAAGGGGAGCTGATCCAGGGAGCGTATGCCGGGGCCGGCGGCGAGCATCAGGCCCGCGACGGCGACGGTCCATTCGGAGAACTTTTGCCAGCCCTGGGCGATGAGAATTACGCCCAGGGCGACGCGTGCTGCGAGCATGACGAATGAGTTGCAGAGTTTCATGTTCGACACTTTAAGTATTAACTATGGGCATGTCCACAATTGCTTGAGATGTCTCACTCCGGTCCGAGGGCGTCCCACGCCATTTACTCCGCTACATGTATGGATTGCGCGGGGTGTCCTCCTGATCGAAGGGACGCTCCCCGCTGTCCTGCGCATCCTTGATACGCTTGAGCATCCACACTCGCGAGACGATGACGCCCGCCAGTGCAAGTGTGGCCAAGCCGATGGCGAAAATCCACATCGTGCTAACTCCTGGCTAGTAGTAATACGGGAACTGCTCCCACTGCGGGTCGCGCTTTTCGAGGAATGCTTCTTTGCCCTCGACGGCCTCGTCGGTCATGTACGCCAGGCGGGTCGCCTCGCCGGCGAAGACCTGCTGGCCCATGAGGCCGTCATCGGTCAGGTTGAAAGCGAACTTCAGCATGCGCTGGGCTGTTGGGGACTTGCCGTTGATTTCGCGGCCCATCTGGATTGCGGCGTCTTCCAAGTCGGCGTGATCGACAACCTCATTGACCGCGCCCATCTCATACATCCGCTGGGCATCATAGGTGCGACCCAAGAAGAAGATCTCGCGGGCGAATTTCTGGCCCACCATCTTAGCTAGGTAGGCCGAACCATAGCCGGCATCGAAGGAACCCACGTCCGCGTCCGTCTGCTTGAAGCGCGCCTCCTGGCGGGAGGCGACCGTCATATCGCAGACCACGTGCAGCGAGTGTCCGCCGCCGGCCGCCCAACCATTGACCACGGCGATAACCACCTTGGGCATGGTGCGGATAAGGCGTTGGACCTCGAGGATATGTAGGCGGCCGCCTTCCACCTTCTCGCGGGCGGTGTCCACGGTGGATTCATCCGCGGTGGCGTCATCATGGGCGTGCTCGGTGGCGTAGCGGTACCCGGAGCGGCCGCGAATGCGCTGGTCGCCGCCCGAACAAAAAGCCCAGCCGCCATCCTTGTCGGAAGGACCATTGCCGGTGAGCAAAATCGTTCCCACATCCGGCGTGCGGCGGGCGTGGTCGAGGGCGCGGTAGAGCTCGTCTACGGTATGCGGGCGAAACGCATTGCGCACCTCCGGGCGGTCGAAGGCGATGCGCACGATGCCGTTCTTGCGGCCCTCGCCGTTGAGCCGGTGATAGGTGATATCCGTCAGGTCCTCAAAACCTTCTACGGCATGCCACAATTCCGGGCGGAACGGATTATCGGTGCTGTATTTTTTCTGCTCGCTCATGATGGCCAGCTTAGTGGCAAAAGAAGAATAGTCCCCATTCCCAACCCTCACCCACACACACTGCCCAGCAGGCCGGTAATAATCAATACGCGATACTGCGAGGTTGTTGCCCCGCATAATACCCGTGTACGCCATACCAGCGCGGTACTCCATGCCATGGGGAGACTCGAACTCCCCGCCCCTTAAAGCGCTAAAGGGGGCCAGAGTCCCAGGATTTTCCCCTCCAGGGTGGGGGCCTGCTCGCTGCAGGTGTGTGGGCTACCATCGCGCGCTTTAAGCAGCGCGCGATATGACTATCCGTTTTTCAGTTCGGTATTCCAGTTCAGTTGCTGGATGCGGGTATCCAGCTCGCGATACTGCTTAGACAAATCATCGACACGCTTGCGCAGATCCGCCACCGGGATGGTGGAGACAAACTTAATCTCGGTGCGGGAATAGCGGTCCGAGCGGGTGCCCGCCCGCTGCGCCAGGTCGTGGTAGATGCGGCGCTTGCGCAAGAGGCCGTCGCGAAGCGCGAGGGCTTCCATCAAGTTCCTCTTCTCATCAAAGGCGGTGGCGATATTCGTCGCATTAATGGCCTGCACCAGCTCATCGATGCGCCCGGCCACGCCATCGAGCTCGCGCAGCAGCTCCTGCGGATCCTCATCCGGGGTATCGCCCTCCTGCACGCGGGCCACGGTGAGCAACCGCTCGTGCAGGCTATTGAGGCGCTCCTGTGCCTGGGCGCGCTCCGCCAATGCCTCAGCTAGCAGCATAATTCCTCCTTTATTGGTATGGGTTCCCAAAATAGCGCAGAGCGGGGGAGGGGTCAATGGCCGGCGGGCGCTACCATGAAGGCCATGCATATCGATGACGTCCTCGACCGCGCCCACGTAGTCTCCCTCCCGCTCGCCGTGCGTTTCCGCGGCATTACCACTAGGGAGGCCCTGCTCATCGAGGGCCCGGCCGGCTGGGGCGAGTTCGCGCCCTTCCTGGAATACGGCCCGGCCGAGTCCGCCGCGTGGCTGCGCGCCGGGCTCGAGGCCGCCTACGAGGGATTTCCGGAGCCGGTGCGCGATTCCATCGAGGTCAACGCCACCATCCCGGCCGTACCTGCCAGCGAGGTTCCGGCCGTGGTGGAGCGCTACCCCGGCTGCCGCACCTTCAAAATCAAGGTGGCAGAAAAGGGCCACACGCTTGCCGACGACGCCGCTCGCGTCCGCGCCGTCCGCGACACCATCACCCAACGCGGCGATATCCCCATCCTTCGCGTGGACGCCAATGGCGGCTGGAGCGTCGATGAGGCGGTCGAGGCCGCGCAGATGATGATGCCGCTGGACTATATGGAACAGCCCTGCACCACCACTGAGGAGCTTGCCCAGGTGCGCGGCCGCCTTATGCGCGCCGGCCTCTTCGTACGCGTGGCCGCCGATGAATCTATTCGTAAGGCCGCGGACCCGTATCGCGTCGCCGAGTTGCAGGCAGCGGATGTCGCCGTGGTCAAGCCCGCCCCGCTCGGCGGCGTGCGCCGCGTCCTCGAGGTGGCCCAGCACTTGCGTCAACGCCATATGGACATCACGGTGGCCTCCGCGCTCGACACCTCCATCGGTATCAATATGGGACTGGCGGCCGTCGCCGCTCTCCCGCGCATCTACGACGATGAGGACATCGATGTCACCCCGGCCGCTGCTGGACTTGCCACCGGCTCCCTCTTTGCAGAAGACGTCACCGCGCCGCGCCCGCTTGTCGATGGCCACCTTCCCGCCGATATCCTCGCCCCCGACCCAGACCGACTCGCTGCACTCGCCGCCCCCGCCGACCGCCGCGATTGGTGGTTCGACCGCCTCCGTGCCTGCTGGCCGTACCTGACTGACTAGGCTCTAGAGCAAGCTTTGGTGGAACCGCCACGCCGGAGTCACCAGCGCCCGCCGCACCTTTTGAGGACTGCTCTTTAGCCCGCGCACGCTGCGCCGATGCGCCACCGTTTCTTGTACCGTCTCCACCACTAGTTTGAGGTGGTAGTCGGTGCACTCATCCGTAAACTTCAGCGGCGCCCATCCGTGCTGCACCGCGTGATTGGTCTTCCACGTCCCGATGAGGAATTCCCGGTGATTATTCTCCGGCGCGTGATAATAAAGCGAGTCCAAGTCCACCACCGTCGTCCCCGCTTCGAAGCCTAAATCCCAGGTATACGGCCCAAGCCGGAAATTTGGCACCGGCTTGAGCCCCACCCGCCGCATCTCGTGGTACATCCGCTGCTCCCATTTCGACGCCGTCCCCACCGGCGCCTGCTCCGCCAACTCGCGCACCGCGTCCCTTTTCTTACTGATCACCAGCTCTAAATCGGCCGCGAACCTCCCCCTTCCGTTGAGCCCGCGATACGCCTGCGCCAGCGCTTCTTTCAGCAGCCACTCGCTGCAGCGCTCGAAGCTCAATGCATCTGCTACCGCCTGTGCCGGCAACGCCATCCTTACACCCTTTATCCGATTCGCCGGCACCGGCCGCGACCTCACCGTATACACCACATCATCCGCTCGAATCCGGCAGTTTTTATCCACCCGGATCACCGCCGGCAGCCGCACCTCGCATAAGCCATAGGCCGCGAGCGCCGCCGTCCCCGAAAACACCGCATCCGGATAAAGTTGCGCCACCGCGGCTACTTTATCTTTCGCGCTCGCCTCTGCAGCGATATAACAGTTGCGCCGCAAGCGCAAAAGTGTTCCCCCACTAATCCTGCTGCGGATTTGATAGTCAGTAAGGCCTAAATCTAGTAATTCATTTCTCGTCCACATGACTCATTGGACTGGAAATCTTCCGGAAAGGTTCCACCTTCCTAGTTTCAACGATTTCGTCCATCTAGAACACCTAAACCGTCGACGGTTTTCGCCATATGGGTGGACGAAATCGTTGAAAGCCGGTGAACCGCTAGAGAGAACCGTTAAAAAACTGCTGTCAGGCTTGAGACTGCCCAACCTGCCACCTGTGAGTACGCTGGAGGACATGTCTACTATCAAGGTCCGCGATGCTCACCTGCACAATCTGCGCAATGTCGACGTCGATATGCCCCGCGGCAAGCTCGTCGCGGTCACAGGTGTGTCTGGTTCGGGCAAATCTTCGCTGGCGTTCGGTACGATTCACGGCGAAGGCCAACGCCGCTACCTTGAATCGGTAGCACCCTTCGCACGCCGCCTCATTAGCTCGGCCGTCGACCCACAGGTCAGCCAGGTAGAGGGCCTACCGCCGACGGTCGCACTGCAGCAATCGACCTCCGGCGGCGGAGCGCGCTCTACGGTGGGCACGGTGTCCGCGCTCTCCAATAGCGTGCGCCTGCTTTATTCGCGCGCCGGGGATAACCCGGAGGGCCTATACTCCGATTCCTTCTCGCCCAATACCCCGGAGGGAATGTGTCCGCAGTGCCACGGCACAGGCGTGGTGCATGAGCCGACCGAGGACTCGATGGTCCCGGATCCCACCCTCTCCATCGAGGAAGGAGCCATCCAAGCCTGGCCGGGCGCCTGGGCCGGCAAGAACTTCCACGACATTTTGATGAACTTGGGCTATGACCTGGATTCGCCCTGGCAAGAGCTGCCGCAAGAAGACCGCGACTGGATCCTCTTCACGGAAGAGCGCCCCGTAGTCACGGTCAAGCCCTTGCGCGGAAAAGATCAGATTCAGCGCAACTATGAGGGCACGTGGCGCTCGGTGGCCAGCTACCTCAATAAGACGCTGGCGGAGACCCAATCGGATACGCTGCGCAAGCGCACCCTGTCCTATATGGAATCGCGCGAGTGCGAGACCTGTGGCGGCCGCCGCCTCAACCCGGCCGCGCTGAAGGTCACCTATGCGGGCATGCCGATTGATGAGCTGGGCGCGCTGCCGCTGGATAGGGTGCATGAGGTGCTCAGCAAGCAGAACCCGGAGGAGAATTCGGCCGAGGATTTGCTCCTGCGGCAGATTCTGCCTGCGTTGACCTCGGCGCTCGAGCTCGGCTTGGCGCACCTAAGCCTGGATCGGCCGACGCAAAGCCTGTCCGGCGGCGAGATGCAGCGCATCCGGTTGGCGGCGCAGCTGCGCTCCGGCCTCTTTGGCGTGGCGTACGTGCTCGACGAGCCCTCGGCCGGCCTGCACCCCGATGAGCGCGACGCGGTCATGGATATGTGTCGCCGTTTCATCGCGGCCGGCAACTCCGTGCTCTTGGTGGAGCATGACATGGATTTGGTCGCGCAAGCGGATTGGCTCGTTGACGTCGGCCCGCTGGCCGGCGAGCGCGGCGGCAACGTGGTCTATTCGGGCCCGGTCGAAGACTATGACGCGGACACCCCTACCGCCAATGCGCTGGCTCACCGCACGCTCACGCTTTCCGACGACCCCCGCACCCCCTCCTCCCACCTCGCCCTCCGCGGCATCAACGCACGCAGCATCGACAACCTGGATGTGGATTTTGGCTTGGGCCAATTCACGGCGGTCGCCGGTGTCTCCGGTTCGGGTAAATCCACCCTGGTCAGCACGGTGCTGGCTGGCCTGCTGCGACAGTCCGCCACGGCCGTTTCCGATGAGGAAGAGACCGAGGACAAGGGCTGGTCCGTAGAGAGCACGGAGGGCTTTGACCGAGTAAAGCGCGTCGTGCAGATTACCCAGAAGCCCATCGGCCGTACCCCGCGCTCCACGCTGGCAACCTACACTGGGCTTTTCGATAACGTCCGCAAGCTATTCGCCTCCACCGATGAGGCCAAACAGCGCAAGTGGACGGTCTCGCGCTTTTCTTACAACGTAAAGCAAGGCCAGTGCCCCACCTGCGGCGGCGCAGGCAAGATCGAGGTGGAGCTGGTCTTCTTGCCGGGCTCGTACACCACCTGCCCGGAGTGCGGCGGCGCCCGCTTCAACGACGAGACCCTCGAGGTGACCTGGCAGGGCCGCACCATCGCGGACATCTTGGAGCTCACCGTGGATGAGGCCGCGGAGGTCTTCGCCGAGGAAGAAAAGATTTACCGCGCCATTGCTACGCTGCAGGCCGTCGGCCTGGGCTACCTCCGCTTGGGCCAGGGCGCGCCGGAGCTGTCCGGCGGCGAGGCCCAGCGCATTAAGCTGGCCACGGAGCTGCAGCGCTCCCGCAACTCGCGTCGCGGCCATACGGTCTACCTGCTGGACGAGCCCACCACGGGCCTGCACCCAGCCGATATCGACCTGCTCAATACCGAGCTGCACAAGCTGGCGGATGCGGGCCATACGGTAATCGTCGTCGAGCATGATCTATCGGTCATGGCGAATGCGGACCGCATCATCGAGATGGGCCCGGGCGCTGGCGAAGACGGCGGCCGCATCATCGCGGATGCCACCCCGGCGCAGGTCGCCGCAGAGGATACCGCCACCGGCCGTGCCTTGAGCGCACGCCAAGCGCACTAAGCGGCGAGCCGCGGCTTCCCCGTTAGCTGTGGGAGACCTCTCTGGGATCTCACAGCAAAATGGGGTAGAGGTAGAGGGTATGACTTCTAAAGGCCCTCATGGCGATAATAATGAAACCCGCAGCTGGTCCAGCCCGGCGGATGATGCCACGCGCCAGATTGGCCGCGTGCCCGATAATGCCGCCGGCCCCAGCCGCGACCAAGCGCGCCGCGAGCACCCCAAGCAGTACTTCCCTGGCGAGCAGCAGCCGCAGAATGAGACTCGTCAATTCGATGCGGCCGCTGGTTACCAGCAGGGCTACGGCCAGCAGCAAAGCTACGGCCAGAACTATCAGCAGCCGGCCGGGCAGGCATATGGCCAGCAGTACGCGCAGCAGCCCGAGTACGAGCCGGTGCCGTCGAACTACGATCCGGACCAGCCGGAAAAGCGCAAGAAGAAGAGCGGCGGCGGTGGCGCCATGGCCGGCGTCTTCGCGGCCATCGCGGTACTTGCAGTACTGGCTGCGGCGGTCCTGTTTTTCCTGTGGCGCAATGCCGCGGACGAGGCGGATAAGCCGGAACCCCAGCCGGTGACGGAAACGCTGACCACGGAGGTTCCCACCACCGTGACCCAGACCGAAGATCCGGATTCGCAGGATGAGAACTCCAATAATCTGCCGAAGCTGCCGGACTTCCAGAATGACCTGCCGTCCGATATCCCGACCGAGCTGCCACCAGAGGTACAAGACCAGCTGGATAAGGGCAGCGACGTGGACATTGAGGGCCTCCTCAATGACCTCCTGGGCGGCGGCGAGCAGCCGGCCAGCCAGAACTAAGCGCCCAGCACCTGCCCGGTAAGGGAAATGGCGCGCGGGCAGGTAAAATCGGGCGGCATGAATGAATCGATGCAGTTGGCTGAGAAGGTAGCCGCCCAACTGGCGCGCCACCTCACGGATGTCGTCCTGTGCCCTGGTTCGCGCAACGCGCCGCTGTCGCTGGCGCTATTGGCGCGTGATGATATTCGCGTACACACCCGCCTGGACGAGCGCGGGGGAGCGTTTACCGCCCTGGGCATGGCGCGGGTGCAGCGCCGCCACGTGGGCGTGGTGATGACCTCGGGGACTGCGGTGGCCAATACTCTGCCGGCCGTGGTGGAGGCGCACTATTCCCATACGCCGCTGGCCATCATTAGTGCGGATCGGCCGGAGCGCTTGGTGGGCACGGGGGCGTCGCAGACCATCGAGCAGCAGGGCATCTTCGGCGTCTATGCGGATACCACCCAGGTCACTGGCGCGGATGATATCGCGGCGATGGCCCAGCGCTTCCGCGAGGACCTGCAGGTACACATCAATGTGGCCTTTGATGCCCCGCTTGTCGACGCCACCTTGCCAGACCACACCTCCGGCGACGGCGTGCGCGAGCCCGCACCAGCCTTTGTCGACCACGGTGAGGTGGCCGTGGATTTGAGCAAGAACACGCTGGTCATTGCGGGTGACGAGGCCTGGGAGGTAGAAGGCCTCCAAGACGTACCAACCATCGCGGAGCCGAGCGCGCCGGGCCCGTATCATCCGGTGCATCCAGCGGCGGCGCATATCTTCCGCAAGGCGCAGGTCTCCGCGAATGATTATGTGGTCAATACTAAGGTGGAGCAGGTCATCGTCGTGGGGCACCCGACGCTGCACCGTGGCGTGCTAGCGCTGATGAATGATCCGGATATTGAGCTGGTGGTGCTCTCGCGCACCAAGGACTTCACCAACCAGCGCGGCGACGAGGCCCGGCTTGGCACCACCGTCAAAGCCACCGGTGAGCCGAGCCGCGAGTGGATGAAAATCTGCGAAGGCGCAACCGATATGGCTGGACAAGCGGTGCGCGAGACCCTCGAGGATGAGGAACTGGGATTCACCGGGCTGCACGTCGCGGCCGCAGTGGGCGATACGCTCTCCGTCAACGACACCCTGGTGCTCGGCGCTTCGAACCCGGTGCGCGATGCCTCCATGGTGGGCCTGCCTTTCGACGGCGTGGATACGTACTCGCCGCGAGGAGCGGCTGGCATCGACGGCACCATCGCCCAAGCCATCGGCATTTCCTTGGCTACGCAATCGCTGGATCCCACCAACTGGCGCGCCCCGCGAGTAATGGCGCTCATGGGGGATGTGACCTTCTTGCATGACGCGAATAGCCTGCTCATCCCGGAAGACCAGGCGCGACCGGAAAACCTCACCATCGTGGTGGCCAATGACAACGGCGGCGGCATCTTCGAAACCCTGGAACAAGGCGCCGATGCGCTGCGCGAGTCCTTCGAGCCGGCGTTTGGAACGCCGCATGGGGTGGACGTCGGCAAGCTGGCAGAAGCCTACGAGGCAGACTACCGTGAGGTGACCACCCCGCAGGAGCTATTGGATACGTTGGCGGAGCTGAAGGAATACTCCACCGGGATTACCGTCGTGGAGGCCAAGACCACCCGTGCCACGCGCCGGGCGCTTAATGAGAAGCTCACCGCAAAGGTAGGCCAGTAAGTGGCCCCGCCGCAGCATAAGCCGCACGCGGCCGTGGTGCCGCGCTATACGCCCGCGGTCTATCGTCGCCGCCTGCACCAGCTGACGCTGGCGCTGTATCTGGCTGCGCTGGTGGGTGTGGTGGGCATGGTCATCGGGCCGGCGCTGAATGACCATGCCATCGCCAGCCACCCCGCGCGCGCTTTGGCCACGGTTAAGGATGTGGGCATGCTGCGCACCACGGTGGATTTCCAAGACAGTGAGGGGATTTACCACACCCCACAGCACGGGCTGCTCTATCCCAGTGGGCTGGGCGAGGGCCAGCAGGTGTGGGTGCAATACGCCCAGGACGACCCAGACCTGGTCAAGGTTGAAGGCCGCGAATGGACGCTGGCCATCATCCCGGCGCTCTCGGTAGGGGTAGTTGCCACGCTCATCACGGCCGTGCTGTGGAAGCTGATTAGCTTCTTTACCCGCCGCGCGGAGAAATAATTAACCAAGATTTTCCGCTGGCTTCACCATAAACTTAAGAAAATGGGCCATGATGGTGGCATGCGTGTTGCGATCGTGGCTGAATCCTTCCTTCCTAATGTCAATGGTGTGACCAACTCCGTGCTGCGCGTTTTAGAGCACCTGCACGAGACCGGCCAGGAGGCCATCGTCATCGCGCCGGGCGCTCGTGAGGGGCAAGAGGAAATCCCGGACTACCTAGGATTCCCCATCTACCGCGTGCCCACCGTGCGCGTGCCGCTGGTGGATTCGCTGCCGGTGGGCGTACCTACCACGGCGGTCGATGAGGCGCTGCGCGATTTCAAACCGGATATCATCCACCTGGCCAGCCCCTTCGTACTCGGCGCGGCTGGCGCTTTCTCCGCCCGCCAGCAGCGCGTTCCCGCCGTGGCGTTGTACCAGACCGATGTTGCCGGTTTTGCCACCAAGTACCATGCCTCCGCGCTGGCCTATGGCGTGTGGGAGTGGCTGCGCACGATTCATAACTCTTGCCAGATGACGCTGGCACCGTCCTCGCTGACCATCCGGGACTTGGAAAAGCACCACATTAAAAACGTGCGTCACTGGGGTCGTGGCGTGAACGCAGAACTTTTCCACCCCTCCAAGCGCTCTGAGGAGCTGCGCCGCAGCTGGGATCCGAGCGGCACCAAGAATGTGGTGGGATTCGTTGGTCGTCTCGCCGCGGAAAAGGGCGTGCACCGCCTCTCGGCGCTCAACGGGCGCGAGGATATCCAGCTGGTCATCGTGGGCGATGGGCCGGAGCGCCCGCTATTGGAAGCCCAGCTGCCCGGTGCCGTCTTTACCGGTGCGCTGTCCGGCGAAGACCTCGCTGCCGCCTATGCCTCCTTGGACGTCTTCGTCCACGCCGGCGAGTTCGAGACCTTCTGCCAGTCCATCCAGGAGGCACAGGCCTCCGGCGTGCCGACCATCGGGCCGCGGGCCGGTGGCCCGGTAGACCTCATCGACGAGGGCTATAACGGCTTGCTGCTGGAGGTAAAGACCTTTGTGGAAGACCTCCCCAATGCGGTGGACGCTCTGCTCAATCCGGAGATTCACCAGGAGATGCGGGACAATGCTCGCGAGTCCATTTCCTCCAAGACGTGGAAGGCGCTGTGCGAGCAGCTCGTGGGCTATTACGAAGAGGTACTGGAGGATACTCGCCGGGTGCCGCTGACCATTTTGGGCCAGCGTCCGGAGCTGCCGCGGTGGGCGGCTCGTGCCCTTGGCGCCCGCGTAGCCTAGACTGATCATTTGTGTCTAAGGCAGATCTGGATAAAAAGCCCTTCGATGTGGCGCGCATGTTTGACGCCGTGGGCGAGAAATACGACCTCACCAATACCGTGCTGTCCTTTGGGCAGGACGCGCACTGGCGCAAGCGCACCCGCGAGCGTTTGAACCTGAAGCCGGGCGAGAAGGTCCTGGACCTTGCAGCGGGTACCGCCGTGTCCACCGTGGAACTTTCCAAGTCTGGTGCGTGGTGCGTGGCGTGTGATTTCTCCCGTGGCATGCTGGCCGCTGGGCGTGAGCGCGACGTGCCCAAGGTGGCTGGCGATGGCATGAAGCTGCCGTTTGCGGATAACACCTTTGACGCCGTGACCATCTCTTATGGCCTGCGCAATATCCACGACTTTGAGCTCGGCCTGCGCGAAATGGCGCGCGTGACCAAGCCGGGCGGGCGCCTTGCGGTGGCGGAGTTTTCCACCCCGGTGGTACCGATTTTTGGCACCGTGTACAAGGAATACTTGATGCGCCTGCTCCCGCCGGTAGCGCGCCTGGTCTCTTCTAATCCGGAGGCATATATCTACCTCGCAGAATCCATTCGCGCGTGGCCTGGGCAGGAGGAGCTCGCCGCGGTTATCAATCGCAATGGCTGGGCCGAGGCCGGTTGGCAGAACCTTACCTTTGGCATCGTGGCGCTGCACTCGGCGGTAAAGCCAGCCTAGGCGCGGGCCGGAGCCCGCGCCTAGAGGACTGCGGCGGGGAGGCTATGCCGCGGTCGAATCCCAGAGGGGCGTATCGCGGCGAAGGGACGAGACCGTGCGGCCGGCGGCGCGCCAGGTGCGTGCGATGAGGTCGCGGTCATCGTCAGTAATGAGGTTGCCCATCAGGCGCGCGGCGGCCGGCATGAGCATGCGGCCGATGGGCCCGCGCAGGGCCAGTGGACCGGCCAGCGGTAGGAACTGCGGATAAGTAAGCAAGCGCGCGGCCGTGCGGGCCAAGAGGAAGGACTCGCCGTAGTGCTCGCGCAAGACGGCCGGCCAGGCCAGGGTGAAATCCTTCGGGCCGAGCAGGCCTACGGCCAGCGCGGCGGTCTCCAAGCCATAATCGATGCCCTCGCCGTTGAGGGGGTTGATGCAGGCCGCGGCATCACCAATGATCATCCAATTGGCGCCGGCCACGTTAGACACCGCGCCGCCCATGGGCAGTAAGGCAGAGGTAACGTGCTCAATTTCCCCGAGTCCCCACTCGGGGCGCTGTTGGGCGGCGTAGAACTCGAGCAGCTTCTTGGTGTTGATCTTGGCGGGGCGCTGCGCGGTTGAGAGCGCGCCGAGGCCGATGTTGACCTGGCCTAGCTCGGGGCCGAGCGGGAAGATCCAACCGTAGCCGGGCTGCACATCGCCTTCTTCGTCCTTGAGCTCGACGTGGGAGTGCATCCACGGCTCAGTGGCATGGGTGGAAGAAGCATAGGAGCGTGCGGCAATGCCGTAGACCTCCTCGCGGTGCCAGGTGCGGCCGAGCTTCTTGCCAAAGGTAGAGCGCACGCCATCGGCCACGATGACCCACTTGGCATGCACGGTCGCCTCGCCCACGCGGAAGGAGGTCACGCGGTTGCCCTCGAGCACGGGATCGGTGGCGGGGGTGCCGGTGAGGAGGGTGGCGCCGGCGTTCCGAGCGGCGTCGGCAAGCAGGGCATCAAAGCGGTAGCGCGGCAGGGCCGTGCCCACCTGGGAAGGGTAGGTCTCCGGCCAAGGCGCGGTAATATCGCCGCCGTAGCCGTGCAGCTTCAGGCCGCGATTGCGATAGGAGGCGTTGACCGCAATGCCGAGCTCATCGAGCTGGTGCATCGCGCGCGGGGTGAGCCCGTCGCCGCAGGTTTTATCGCGGGGAAACGTCGCGGAATCAATAAGGAGGGTGTCATAGCCGGCGCGTGCGGCATGAATCGCGGCGGCTGCTCCGGCAGGCCCAGCGCCAATGATGGCGACCTCGACATAGGTTTGGGAATCGATCTGCTCCGACATGAGGACTATCATTGCATGAGTTCGACCCCTCGAGTGTGTTTAGGGGCGCAGTTTGGACTACGGTAGGTAATCGATTATCTCTGGCTTTTAGTTGCAAGGAACACTATTTAATGACTCACGGTCAATCGCATGCCACGCACGTGGATCTTGGTGATCCGCAGCTCAACGAGCGCATTGGTGCGGGCATGGAAGCAGTAGAAGACAAGCTGCGCAGTGAAATCGACCGCGGCCAGGACTTCTTAAAGGACAAGGTCAGCCACCTGTCTAAGGCCGGTGGCAAGCGCTTTCGCCCCATGATGGCGCTGCTGGCTTCCGAGTATGGTCCGCGTCCGGGCTGCAAAGAGGTTGTTAAGGCCGCCACCGTCGTGGAGATGGTGCACGTAGCCACCCTTTATCATGACGATGTCATGGATGAGGCGGACCGCCGCCGCGGCGTGGAATCTGCCAATTCGCGATGGAATAATTCCGTGGCCATCCTCGCCGGCGATGCGCTCTTGGCGCATGCCTCCCGCCTGATGAGTGAGCTGGATACCCACACCGTGGGCCACTTTGCCGATACCTTTGAAGAGCTGGTGACCGGCCAGATGCGCGAGACCATCGGCGCGGGTGAGGCCAATGCCGTGGAGCACTACACGGCCGTTATCCGTGAAAAGACCGCGGTGCTCATCGCCTCTGCTGGCTACCTGGGTGCCTACCACTCCGGTGCCTCGGCCGAGCATGCCGCAGCCCTGCACCGCATTGGTGGTGCCATCGGCATGATCTTCCAGATTGTGGACGATGTCATCGACATCTTCTCCGATCCCAAGGAGTCCGGCAAGACCCCGGGCACGGACCTGCGCGAGGGCGTCTTTACCCTGCCGGTTCTCTACGCCTTGGAGGAAGAGGGCGAAGTGGGCGACAAGCTGCGTGAGTTGCTTACTGGCCCGCTGCATTCCGACGCCGAGGTGGAGCGCGCCATCGAGCTCCTGCACCAGTCTGGCGGCCGTCAGAAGGCGCTGGAGGACATCAATGCCTACCTGCGGACGGTGGAGGAGCAGCTTGCCGTGCTACCGGAGAACTCCGCGAGCCAGGCCCTGCGCCAACTGGCGGATTACACCGTGCGCCGCGTGGGCTAGCTGCTTGGCGATGCCCCCTCTTTTCCCGCCCATTCTTCCCCCATGCGCTGGCGATTTGTAGGTGGGAGGGTGGTTCGTAGTAAAGTACTTACTCGCACCACACAGTGCATGCCAGGTTGCCCGAGCGGCCAAAGGGAGCGGACTGTAAATCCGCCGGCATTGCCTTCAGAAGTTCGAATCTTCTACCTGGCACAGAAAGAACCCCGCAAGCAAAAGCTTGCGGGGTTTCAAGCGTACCTGCAGCTGTGAGGCGGGATCTACTCGCTGGGCTCCTGGGTGCGGGAGCTTTTAGCCTTGTGCCACACCGCATAAGCACTGGCGAGGAAAACAACTAAGAAAACCCCAGCGATCCCCTGGCTTGAACATATGGCGATGAAAACTAGACTTCAAGTAGTTGAACTTTTGGTATGGAGATGCCTATGCGTAAGACCTTAATCAGCCTCACCGGCCCCGCCTTCGTTGCTGCAGTGGCTTACGTCGACCCCGGCAACGTAGCCGCCAACATCAGCGCCGGCTCCCACTACGGCTACCTCCTGGTGTGGGTACTCGTCGTGGCCAACCTCATGGCCATGTTCATCCAGTACCACTCCGCCAAACTGGGCCTAGCCACCCACCGCTCCCTGCCGGAAATCATGGGCGAGCGTCTCTCCCGCCGCGCGCGCCTAGGCATGTGGGCCCAGGCCGAGCTCATCGCCGCGGCCACCGACCTCGCCGAAGTCATCGGCGGCGCCATTGCCCTGCAACTCCTCTTCAACCTCCCCCTGTTCGCGGGCGCGCTCATCATCGGCGCGGTCTCCATCATTCTCCTCATCTTCCAGAAGAAGAACCAGTGGTTCGAGGGGCTTGTCATCGGCCTGCTCCTGGTCATCTGCATCGGCTTCCTTGCCGGCCTCGCCATCGCCCCGCCCGACCCCGCCGACGTGGCCGGCGGCCTCATCCCCCGCCTAGAGGGCAAGGACAGCATCCTGCTGGCCGCCTCCATGTTGGGCGCCACCGTCATGCCGCACGCCATTTACCTACACTCCTCCCTGACCAAGCAGCGCTACCCCGACCTGGAAATCCCCCACGTGCTGGCCGGCACCCGCGCGGACATCGCCGTGGCGCTGTCCATCGCCGGGCTCGTCAACGTGGGCCTGCTGGTCCTGGCGGGCTCGGCCCTCTACGGCGTGGACGGCACAGAGACCATCTCCGGGGCCCACACGGCGATTGCCAGCCACCTCGGCCCGCTGGCCGGCGTTCTCTTCGCCATCGGCCTGCTGGCCAGCGGCCTCGCCTCGACGTCAGTGGGCGCCTACGCCGGCTCCGAAATCATGGACGGCCTGCTTCACATCAAGGTCCCCCTACTAGTCCGCCGCCTGGTCACGCTCATCCCGGCGCTGGTCATCATCGGCTGCGGGGTCGACCCCACTATGGCACTGGTGGTCAGCCAGGCACTTCTTTCCCTGGGCATCCCCTTCGCCATCATCCCGCTTTTCCGCTATGCCGGCTCCCGGGACGTCATGGGTGAGTTCGCCGCGAAACCCTGGTCTATGGCCGTGGGCTGGACGCTTGCCGCGCTGGTCATCGCACTCAATCTCGCCCTCGTGCTCCTGCCGCTGCTCTAGGCCGCCTACAATCAGCAGCCATGATTGAAGTAGCAGCCGTCGTCATCCGCAACCCACAAGGCCACGTGCTTACCGTGCGCAAGAAGTCCTCCACCAAGTACCAACTGCCCGGCGGCAAGCCCGAGGCGGGCGAGGCGCTTGTCGACGCCGCCCTGCGCGAAGTTGCCGAAGAAGTAGGCCTCACCCTCGACGCCGAGAGCCTCAACAAACTCGGCACCTTCGACGCTCCCGCCGCCAACGAACCGGGCGAGGTCGTCGTCGGCACCATCTTCACCTACACCCGCACCGTCACCGCCGACGAACCCCATGCCGCCGCCGAAATCGGCGACACCGCCTGGGTCAACCCAGCAGCCCCCGACCGCGAGCTTGCACACCTGCTGCGCGACCGCGTCTTCCCCACGCTGGCCTAGCGCCAACTGTCAACACTTCGGCGTCATTGACCTCGAAACCATCAAGAGCTACCCTTTTGAACATGTTCACTGAACACGTTCACTCATCGCGCTCGGCCGCCAAAGCTGGCACCGTCAGCAAGGTCCTAGCCACCGCCTACGAACTCTTCCTCACTCAGGGCTACGCCACCACCAGCATCCGGACTATCGCATCCGAAGCTGGCGTTAGCGTGGGAACCGTCATGGGAGTCGGCGACAAACAAACGCTGCTCATCCGCACCATTGGCCAACACATTTCAGAACTCCACGATGACATCCGGGGACAATCCGATAGCCTTCTCGATGTCCTGAGACCTTTCCTCCAGATGTTTACCGGCCACGAAGAGCTCTCCCGCGCCTTTGGCGCAGCACTCATCCAACAAGGCAATCAAGGCGAAGCGCTCACCGCACTCAAAACGCTCCTGACCGATGAAATCACCCTGCGACTCGGCACCAGGCTCAGCAGCGCCGATGCGGCCGAGTACGCCGACCTGCTGTACAACGTCTACCTCGGCTTACTCATCGGCTGGGCCGCCGGAATCTACGACACCGAGCACCTCACATCCCAAGCCGCCTCATCGATCGAACGCCTCAACACCGCATTCGGAGTAACCCAATGATCCTAGAATCTTCCCCAGCCTGGCCCTCCCTTCTACTAGCAGCCATTCTGCTTGGCGACGCCGCCCTCTCCCTCAAACCAGTCCCCTTCATCGAAGCCTGCCTCAGCGGCGTCAAACTCCCCAAGGACTGGTGGTGGGCGCTCATTGTCATCAAGTGCCTCGCCGCCGTAGGACTCATTGCCGGCCTCTGGTTCCCCGGCGTAGGAATCACAGCCATGATTGGAGTCATCGCCTATTTCTGCGCGGCCGCAGCAGCCCATGTCCGCGCCCACTTCCTCGGTAGCGCATTCTGGATCAACTGCTTAGGCATGCTCGCATTCTCCATCGGAGTACTGATCCTGACGCTTGCACTGAATTAAGACACCAGTCAACCTTTCACGGCTTCCTGAAGGCAGATACATCATTGCACCTCTTGAATGATGACTTGATGCTTTCTACCCTAAAGGTATGCGCACGACGATAAACCTCCCGCCGAAACTCCTTGAAGAAACGAAGATCCAAGCCAAAGCCAACAATGTCACTTTGAGCTCATACGTCGAAGAGGCGGTCCGCGCTGCCCTCAAGAAGGAAGCCCGCATCAGTACCGAAGACACCCCCGTTAACCTGCCCTCCTTCGATTGCGGCGGACCGGCTCTAGTTGATCTCAGCAACAAAGAAGCTGTGTGGGCGGTACTCGATGATCATTCCTGATGTCAACATTCTCGTTTATGCCTTCCACTCCGCTGCACCGCAACATAAACCCGCTCAACAATGGCTAAGTAGTGCTCTAAATCGGCATGAAACAATTGGACTCCTGGAT
Organism: Corynebacterium tuberculostearicum SK141; assembly: GCF_000175635.1. Classification (GTDB taxonomy): domain Bacteria; phylum Actinomycetota; class Actinomycetes; order Mycobacteriales; family Mycobacteriaceae; genus Corynebacterium; species Corynebacterium tuberculostearicum_C. The sequence continues at coordinate 31,592 of NZ_ACVP01000015.1, forward strand.
GTTGTGGCAACGGGCTTGAAGTAGAAAAAGCCATTTCCTAGCCTGCGAGAAATATCTGGCAATGAGGTGGAATCCGATCCCGCCAGGGTCTTGGCAACGTATACCGCATTCAAACCGCCAATGAAATAGCCGAGGCAGAGCAATGATGAAATACCAACTGCAATCTTTAGCAAAACTGTTAAGGATGAATGGTGGGGTCCTTTAATCTTTAACTCCTCTCATTTTGGCCTTCAGGACCAGCAAACTACACCTTTCTAAGGCGCTGTGTACAAACAGGCGTGCTCGGTAGCCATACCATCAGGCACAGAAAGTCACTGTAGAGATGAAGGTACGGGGTTAAGCGATAGGATATGGGATATGAAGAAGATCCGAACGATGCTGGACGGGGTAAACGAGATTCACCTATTTCAAAGCCAGCGAGTAGCGCAGGCAGCGCAGCAAGCGCATCTGCGCAATCGGACTCGCAGTTATCGGGCGCACCGGAAAATAAACGTAGCGATTTCCCACCAGTTGGAGGAGCGCTCCCTGGCGTAAATAGGCTTTCTAACCTTGATGACCAAATTGCTGTGTGGGCGCTTCAGGGGCCAACTCCGCATCCACAGATAATCAAACAGCACAATGACATTCAGCCGGGCGCAGGCGATCGGATTATGGAGGACGCTCATGCAGATATTGTCCTCGATAGGAAAGTTACAGCAGAATCTTTCGAGTACGCGATATTTGAATCAAAAGTACGGCTCTTTACAACCGTAGGTGTCATTTTCGGCGCGCTGATCCTTATACCGGCGATACTCGTTCTTTTTGACCCACCGGAATCCATAGTTGGTACTGCGGCGGTGGGCCTGGCGGCAGCAAGCCCTCTAGTCCGCATCCTCATTGGCCCTAAGCAATCTCAGAAGGACCAGTTAGAGAGCGCGGAGCGGGGAGGGGTTTAAATCCCGAAGTAGGCGCGCAGGTCGGCCGCAATGGCATCGAGGCGGTCGGCATCGGGGGATTCGAGGTAGCACTTCAGCTTCGGCTCGGTACCGGAGGGGCGCACGATGACACGGTCATCGTTGTCGGTGAAGAACTTGGATCCTTGGGCGAATTTCTCTACCTTCGCCACGGGTGAGCCAGCCAGTTCGGTGGGCGGGGTAGATGCGACCTTATCCATCGCTTGGGCGATGATGCTGAGGTCATCGACGCGGAAGGTCAGCGGCTGGGTGTAGAGGGCACCCACGGTGGCGTAGATGCCTTCCAGGCGCTCTAGCAAGGTGGTTCCTGCGGCCTTGCACTCGGCCGCGAGGCTGGCGAGCACTACGGAGGTAGCGACGCCGTCCTTGTCGCGGACAGCGGTGGGGTCGGGGCAGAAACCAATGGCCTCCTCATAACCAAAGGCGAGGTCCGGGGTGCGGGCGATCCACTTGAAACCGGTGAGCGTCTCTTCGTGGCCGAGGCCATAGTGGGCGGCGATGCGCCCGAGCAGGCGGGAGGAGACGAGTGAGTTGGCGAAGTTGCCTGTCGCGCCCTGGCGGGCAAGGTAATCGCCCAAAAGGGCGCCGGTTTCATCGCCGGTGAGCTGGCGCCACGTGCCTGAGGACGTGGGCACAGCGGCGGCGCAGCGATCCGCATCCGGGTCATAAGCGATAAGAATATCGGCGCCGATCTCCTCAGCGTGGCGGATGCCTAGGTCGAGGGCACCGGGCTCTTCCGGGTTGGGGAAGGAGACGGTGGGGAAATCGGGATCTGGTTGGGCCTGCTCAGGAACCAGCGAGACGCGGAAACCGCAGCGGGTCAGGAGCTTTTCGCCCAAGGCGGCACCGACGCCGTGCATGGCGGAAAGTGCGATGGTGACATCGGTATGCGCGCCCACGAGCTGCGCGGCGCGGTCGAGGTACTCGGCGCGGGTATCGACGTCCGCGATGTTCTCGGTGGTTAGCGGGACTTCATCGGCATGGGGTGCCGCGGCGATGGCGGCGGCGATTTCGGCATCGGCGGGCGAAACCAGCTGTACGCCTTCTGCTGGCCCAGTGGCGATGCGGCCGCCTAGGTAGACCTTGTAGCCATTATCGGCCGGCGGGTTATGCGAGGCGGTGACCATAATTCCGGCGTCCGCCTTGAGCGAGCGGACCGTGAAGGCGGTCAGAGGGGTGGGGTTCTGCGCCGGCAGGACTAGGGCCTTGCCGCCGGCAGCGGAGATGACCTGGGCGGCATCGCGCTGGAACTGCGCGGAGCCGTGGCGGGCATCGCAACCAATGGCTACCACTGGGGTGTCCACGTGCTGTTTGAGCCAGGAGATAAGCCCATAGGTGGTGCGGATGACTACGGCGCGATTCATGCGAGACTCGCCCGCGCCCACGGCGGCGCGCAGGCCTGCGGTGCCGAAGGCGAGGGGACCGGCGAAGGCGGCGGCGAGCTCGTCGGTATTGCCCTCTTCAATCCAGGTCATCACCTGGCGGGCGGTGTCCGGATCGGGGTCGTGCTCGGCCCAGGTGCGGGCGTAGTCATAATCCACGGTGGCGGCCTTTGACATGGCTTAGAGCTCCTCGAGGATCTTGGCGGAGGAAGATAGGCCCAGGCGGGTTGCGCCGGCCTCAATCATGGCCAAGGCATCCTTGGCGGTGCGGATGCCGCCAGAGGCCTTGACTCCTAGCTTGTCGCCTACGGTCTCGCGCATGAGCTTAACGGCGTGCACGGAGGCGCCGCCGGCCGGATGGAAACCAGTGGAGGTCTTGACAAAGTCCGCCTGGGCGGCTGCGGCGGCCTTGCAGGCGAGGACAATGGCGTCGTCGGAAAGCGCGGCAGACTCGATGATGACCTTGAGCACCTTGCCAGGGATGGCATCGCGTACGGCCTGGATTTCGGCCTGCAGGTCCTTGGCGCGGCCCTCGATGGCCAGGGGGATATTGATGACCATGTCCACCTCTTCGGCACCATCAGCAACCGCGCGGGCGGCCTCAGCGGCCTTAATCTCCGGCTTTACGGCACCGGAAGGAAAGCCCACGACGGTGGCGATGTGCAGGGAGTCAGGAACCTCGATGGGCAGGGCGGACGGGGAAACGCAGACGGAGTAGGTGCCCAGCTCGGCCGCCTCATTCACCAAGGCGCGGAATTGTTCTGGGGTGGACTCTGGCTTGAGCAGGGTGTGGTCGATGATGGAAGCAACGTCGGTGCGGGAAGTCATAATTGTTCTCCTTAGCGGGTGAGGCGGGATTCGGAACGGGCCATCTTGAGGTCAGAGACGACGTACAGGGCAATGCCGATGGCGGCGACGGCCGCGAGGATCCACAGCACGGTGTTATAGCTGGTGAGGTCCTGCAACTTTGCGGTATATGCAATGCCCAGCGGGATGGCGATATTGATGGTCAGGTTATAAAAGCCAATGGCGATGCCGGACTTGGCGGCGGTGATATTGCGCAGCGCGGTATTGACCAGCGGGGCGTACATCAGCGCAAAGCCGGAGGCGAAGGCCACGATGGCCAGGATGAGTACGGCAACGTGAAGTTGCACAAAGAGCGCCGCCGCCACCAGCGCGCCGGCAACCAGGGCGAAGGCGGTGTAGATGGTGGCGCGAGAGGACAAAACGGCACCGATCTTGCCGGAGAAAATACCGATGAGGATGGCGCAAATATAGCCCGGGATCATCAGCAGGGAGGCCTTATCGATGTTCATGCCGTGCAGGTCATGTGCGGCAAATGGCAGCAGGAAGATAAAGCCCATCTGGGTGGAGTAGACAAAGAAGACCATGAGGATGGTCCACACGTAGCGGCCGTTAGTAAAGAACTCCGGGGTGACCACTGGGTGCTTGGCGTGACCGATGTGGATGATGAAACCCACGATGCCAAGGACAGCAAAGATGAGCCATGCCCAGTTGAATTCCTGCATAAACATGGTCAGGCCGGTGGCGAAGACGGCGATGAAAAACAGGCCTAAGGCGTCGAGGTGGCCCTCCACGGCCTCATCTTCCGGCACCAGCTTGATAATCGGCGGGATGGCCAGGATGAGGATGAGCGGGATGAGGAACATCGCCGTCCATGAGACATAAGTGGAAATAAAGCCGGAGGTCAGCGCGCCAATGAGCAGGCCGGCCTGGAAGGCGGCGGTGGAAAAGCCGAGGTAGGTCTTTTGATCGGCCTCGCTCAGGTGCTTGGTCACGTAAATGACATACAGCGTTTCCGCAGCGGCAAGGCCGGCGGTTTGGATGAGGCGGCCGGTAAGCACCATGGGCCAGAAGCTGGAAAAGGCGAAGGCCAAAAGCGAGCCCACGGCGATGAGGACAACGCCGGTGAGCATGAGCTTGCGGATGGAGATGGAATCCGCCAGCGCGGCGTAGACCACGGCGCCGATGCCGATGATTACGCCGGCGAGGGAAGCCTGGAGGGAGGCGGTTTTAACGGAGATGTCCAGCGCCTGGGCGATCGGCATGGTCATCGTCTTAAAGCCGTTATCAATAACCAGCGAGAAGACGAAGACAAAGAGCAGGATAGGTACGGCAACCTTGGGGTTTACCGCGGAGCCTGTCCGCTTGTCCTGCGGGGAAGCGGTGGGGTGGGTGGAAGTCACGGGGGAGAGGGTCCTTTTAGTCGAGCGCGTTGAGCGGAAGCGCGAGTTCAATCATGGTGCGGAAGGCGGTCTGGCGCTCTTCCGCGGAGAGGTGGGTATCGTGCACCAGGTTGTCGGAGACGGTGAAAAGTCCCAGCGCGTCGACGCCGGCCTCAGCCGCGGTGGCATAAAGCGCTGCGGATTCCATCTCTACGCCGAGCACACCCATGTGCGCCCAGCGCTCGTTCACGTTCTGGTCAAAGTTGTAGAAGATATCCGAGCTCAAGATATTGCCTACGTGGATGTGGGCCTGCTGCTTTTCGGCCTGATCCACCAAAGCCTTGAGGAGCTTCCACGAGGCGGTGGGGGCGTAGCTGCCCGGCAGGTTGTACTGGCTCAAGAAGTTGGAATCAGTGGAGGCGGACGAAGCAACGATGACATCGTGCAGCTCAATGTCTTCCTGCATGGCGCCAATGGAGCCGACACGGATGAGCTTCTTTACGCCGTAGTTGTGGATGAGCTCCCAGGAGTAGATGCCGATGGAGGGAATGCCCATGCCGGAGCCCATCACGGAGATGGGCTTGCCGTTAAAAGTGCCGGTAAACCCCAGCATATTGCGCACGCCGTTGAACTGGACGGTATCTTCCAGGAAGTTCTCGGCGATGAACTTCGCCCGCAGCGGGTCACCGGGCAGGAGGATGGTTTCCGCAATGGGTGCGCCCTGCGGATTGATGTGTGGGGTGGCAATATCGGTAGCGGACATATCTTCGCTCCTTGGCATGGGGTGGGGGGATTTACAGACCAAGCTTAAACCCTCAGGGCCCCGAATCAATGGCCTTGTTTGCAGCTTTTCAACAACTGCGGAAAGCCTCACTGGACTCAGTCACCAGCGTGCGCGCCGAGGCGGATGCCCGCGGTGAGCATTGCCACGCTTGCCGACGCCCCCTTTTTCCCACACCCCAATCCACATGCCGTCGCACGGCTGCCGGCGCACGGTAGGAGGCGTGGCCGAGCGGTCCGCAAGGGTGGGCTGCCATGCCGTTTGTCTAACTGCCTTTAAAAGGCGCGAAAAGGTGTCACAGGAGCTATGCATTTTTGCGCTCTGACGTGGCGATTTGTGTAAAACGTTGAAAGCAGGTTAGATTATTGGGGTCCGCAACGGAGAGCACAACGAAATAGCGATGTGTTCAACGCTAGGATGTGCCCCCTTAGCTCAGTCGGCAGAGCGTTTCCATGGTAAGGAAAAGGTCGACAGTTCGATTCTGTCAGGGGGCTCCATTCATGTTTGGAGCAAGGAATTCCTCCAAGGTGAATATGGCGGTGTAGCTCAGTGGTAGAGCAAGCGACTCATAATCGCTGTGTCGCGAGTTCAATTCTCGCCATCGCTACCGGGAAAGAAAGGCGCCCGCAGGGCGCTTTTTTATTACCGCGCTGAAGGCAGTCCAGGCTGTGCCTAGTTTCGGATTGGAACTATGGCTCTGGTAAGGTCTTCAACGCTTGATGCTGAGGCATTGAGGAATAAAAGAATAGGGGCGTGGCGCAATTGGTAGCGCAACGGTCTCCAAAACCGTAGGTTGCAGGTTCGAGTCCTGTCGCCCCTGCATAGTAAACCCCGTCACCTCAGGTGGCGGGGTTTCTTCATGCCCTATTTTCTTCGTGACGCTTAGCCCGCCCACATGTTGTCAAGGCCACGTCCGGCAAATGCCATGGTCAGCTTTTCATGCTGTGCAAGCTTTGCTAGGGTTGACAAAGTTATGGAGGTGCGCGTTAAGCGCCCTATGAGATTTAGTTCCCAAGGAGGGTTAGCTGTGAGCGATGAGCAGCAGCCGAAGAATTCGGGTGCATCGCGCCCGACCGGTAAGCGTCAGCTCTCTGGTGCGGCTACCACGTCCTCCGCGGACTACGCCGATAAGCACGTCGTCCGCGTCGAGGATAAGAACCACGATGACACCCCAGGTGGTGGCGTAGCCGCCTTCCCAGGCGAGGTCGTATCCGAGATGAAGAAGGTGGTGTGGCCTACCGCTAAGGAGATGCTGCAGTACACCCTCATTACCTTTGCGTTCCTTATCGTGCTGACCATTTTGGTCTGGGGCGTTGACACCCTGGCTGGTCTCGGAGTTGAGCAGGTTCTCTCAGATTAGTAAGATAAGCGCATAATCTTTTATCCCGCTGTTTCCGCTTAAAGGAACGGCGGGATACTTTTTGCCCATACGCGGGCGGGTAGGCTGGTCCTACGCAACGCGCCGAGGAATTTTTTGGAGTAAGAATTATGAGCGACGAGAATAACGTCGAAACCGTAGGCACCTCCCTGGAAGAGGCAATGCAGTCCAACGTGCAGGAGCAGGCGGCAGAGCACGCTAGCTCCGTGGAAGAAGCACAACAGGAAGACGCTACCCCAGCCGCTCCGGCAGCGGAGGAAGCTGAAGGAACGGCTGAGTCCACCGAGGCTGCAGGCGAGTCCGCCGACGCAGCGGAACCGGCAGCGACCGAAGCAGAGGCCGAGGGTGCAGCCCCTGAGGCCAGCGAAGACGAGTCCGAGGATGCCGCCTACCGCAAGCGCCTGCGCGCCTTTACCCGCGAACTGAAGAAGCAGCCGGGCCAGTGGTACATCATCCAGTGCTACTCCGGCTACGAAAACAAGGTAAAGACCAACCTGGACATGCGCGCCCAGACCCTCGAGGTAGAAGATTCCATCTTCGAGGTCGTTGTACCTATTGAGCAGGTCCTGGAGAACAAGGACGGCAAGAAGAAGATCGTGAAGCGCAAGCTGCTGCCGGGCTACGTCCTGGTCCGCGCTGAGCTTAACGACGCCGCATGGTCCGTCATCCGCGAAACCCCAGGCGTGACCTCCTTCGTGGGCAACGAGGGCAATGCCACCCCGGTTAAGACCCGCGACGTGGCTAAGTTCCTCATGCCCAACGAGGCGCCGTCCACCAAGGGCGATGCTGCACCGAACGAGGCAGAGGGCGAGCAGGTTGTGGCTATGCCGGAGAAGGAAGTGGCCAAGAAGTACGCGCACGATTTCGAGGTGGGCGAGGCCGTGACCATCCTGTCCGGCCCGCTGGCCGCCGTATCTGCGACCATTTCCGAGATCGACCCGGAGACCGGCAAGATGCAGGGCTTGGTATCCATCTTCGGCCGCGAGACCCCAGTGGAGCTGTCGCCGACCGAGATCGAGCGCATCTCCTAAAAAGTGATTTTGTGCAGGGCGCACGGTGTTCTAAACTGGAACGCCGTGCGCCTTTGGCGTGCGTATAAGAAAACGTTTCATCCTCCGGTGGCCCACTGAAGGTGAGCATCCGGACGGGGTCCCGTTATTCATCGTGGCGGACATCCCGGTAACACAGGAAAGAGGTAATTCGATGGCTCCTAAGAAGAAGGTATCCGGCTTCATCAAGCTGCAGATCGAGGCAGGCGCCGCTAACCCGGCACCGCCAGTTGGCCCGGCACTGGGTGCCCACGGCGTCAACATCATGGAGTTCTGCAAGGCTTATAACGCCGCTACCGAGAACCAGCGTGGCAACGTGGTTCCGGTTGAGATCACCGTCTACGAGGACCGTTCCTTCGACTTCAAGCTGAAGACCCCGCCGGCAGCTAAGCTGCTGCTGAAGGCCGCTGGCATCAAGAAGGGCTCCGGCGTCCCACACACCGACAAGGTCGGCTCTGTGTCTTGGGATCAGTGCAAGGAAATCGCAGAGACCAAGTTTGCGGACCTGAACGCACGTGACATCGAGAACGGCGCTCGCATCATCGCTGGTACCGCCCGCTCCATGGGCATCACCGTTGATGGCGCACCGGAGAAGTAAAAACTTTATGTGGTAGGGCCAGCTACGGCCCGCCGAACACCACACCAATCCAGAAAAGGAATTGTTAAATGAGCACCAAGTCTAAGGCTTATAAGGCCGCTGCGGAACTGGTAGATAAGTCCCGCCTGTACCGTCCGATCGAGGCCACCAAGCTGGCCAAGGAGACCTCCTCCAAGAACTTCGACGCCACCGTTGACGTCGTCTTCCGTCTGGGCGTTGACCCACGCAAGGCTGACCAGCTGGTTCGCGGCACCGTTTCCCTGCCTAACGGCACCGGTAAGGACGTTCGCGTTGCTGTCTTCGCTGAGGGCGAGAAGGCTACCGCCGCTCAGGAAGCTGGCGCTGACATCGTTGGCACCGCTGAACTGATCGAGCAGATCAACGAGGGCAACATCGATTTCGACGTTGCTATCGCTACCCCGGACCAGATGGCCAAGGTTGGCCGCGTTGCTCGCGTCCTGGGCCCGCGTGGTCTGATGCCGAACCCGAAGACCGGCACCGTTACCGCAGACGTTGCTAAGGCAATCGCTGAGGTTAAGGGCGGCAAGATCTCCTTCCGCGTTGATAAGGCTGCTAACCTGCACGCCATCATCGGCAAGGCATCCTTCGATGCTGAGAAGCTGGCTGAGAACTACGGCGCCCTCATGGACGAGATCCAGCGCCTGAAGCCTTCTTCCGCTAAGGGCATCTACATCAAGCGCGCTACCATCTCCACCACCTCCGGCCCGGGCATCCCGGTTGACGGTTCCGTGGTCAAGGATTACACCGCGTAAGCAGTTCTAACGCACTGCGTTCAAAGCTAAAGGGCTTCGAGGAATTCCTCGAAGCCCTTTTGCTATGTCTTAGCCCGCCTGCAGCTACACGGCGTCAATATCGTCTGGCGCCCAATCGTCGCCGTCGTAGTAGACGTTGCGCGCCAAAGGAATTTGGTGGGAAGCAGACTCCAGGATGTGCATAAAATACCCGGCTGTATTCGGAATGGCGAGGGTATCTCCCACGGCAATGCCATCCGGGAAGTCCAGTTCGCGGCGCAGGATAACCTCGTCTTCAATGCAATAGGCACCCACCACAAAGCCGGTGCGTGGCTCGCGGGAAATTTCCTTTGCCGGGCCAGCCGTGGGTACCAGGAGGGGGTCGAGCAGGATGTCATCTGCGGCGGTCCGGCACTGGGTGCGATTCATCGCCACGCCGATAAGGGGCAGGCCATCAGAGCGTTCTTTGAGGAAGCTCACCTCGGCGAGGATCACTCCACAGCCGTCGAGGAGGCTGCGGCCCGGCTCTAGATGCAGGGCGATGTCCCGCTCGCGTAGCGCCGTGCCAGCGGTGCCGTAGCCGGGGACCTCGCCGGAGAGGAGCTGGTCCAGCCACTGACCGCGCGTCGGTTCCTGCCAGAAAGGGTAAGTATTGGAGAGCGGATCCGCTTTCCACGTGAACGGTTTGCCGGTACCGGTGCGTTGGGAGGCGATGCGCTCGAGGTAATACTCCCACTGCTCGCGGGATTCCAGGTAGCTCATGGGCACGCCGCCGCCGATATCGATGAAATCTGCGGGCTGGCCCAATGCGCGTACGTGCTCGATCAAGGCAATTGCCTCTGCAAGGGCGGTTCGGCGGTCGGCCTCGCTATAGCCATGCAGGTGCACGTGGACGCCCACGACACGAAGCTCCTGTGGCCACTCGGCTTGCCGCCATGCAGGCAGCCTCTCGCCGAAGCGGGTGGGAGGCAGGGAGTCCGGATCTGGAGCCAGGCGTGGTGCCACGCGAGCGGTGGTGTCTAAATCTCGCGCGATGGCGGCGATGCGGTGGGATTCGGCGCGAGAATCACAGGAGATAGTAACTCCCCGCGACACCGCGAGGCGGAGCAAGCCATCGGTTTTAATAGCGGCGCTGAGGATGATGCGCTCTGGGGCGACACCGCGGTCAAGCACTTGGCGGAGCTCGTTCTCGCTGGCTACATCCACCCCGAGCCCGGCATCGCGCGCAGCATCGACAAAACACAGCGCCTTATTGGCCTTGCGTGCGAAAAACACCTGGGTCTCCACGTCGTGGGAAGCGCCCGCATTGAGCAACTCCTGGGCATTGTGGCGCAGCGGCGCGGGATTCAACGCGTTCACCGGCGAACCGTAGCGCGAGGTCAATGCGCTGACGTGCTGCGGGTTTTCGACGAGCTCACGCATCCACCGTTCCCACCGGGCGCGCAAGGGGACGGTGCCGTGGACGGGTAGTGGTTCTACAGGGGTGGTGGTCATGGGTTTCCTACTTTCTCCGCCCAGCGGGGGATGTCATCGTGCACGGAACGGTTAAGGGAGTCATGGCCGGGCAGGGAGATCTCATTCATCCGGCCAATCTCCACCACGCCAGGAACGTCGTGGAAGGGGGAGGGGGTGGCTTGGGGAGCAACGGTGGCGTCAATAAGCAGGTCCACGCCGCCCTTCTCCCGCCAGGAATCTATCTGCTCAGGCGTGCCTAGGTAGTGGGTATTGACCACACCGGAGTGGATCAGCTCGAGCAGACGCCTAGCTGTGACCGGTGGCGGACCAAAAGCCACGCGCTCAAGGGTGCGTGAAAGCTCGCGAAAGCCGGGCATGGGGCCATGCACCTTGTGCCAATCGACGCATTCTTGGAATACCCCACGAAACGCTGCGCCCACGGCCGCGGCCGGGGTGAGCGGACCGGTACCTTCGGCCGCACGTAGGGAAGCCTCGAGCTCAGCGACGGCATCGCCGGTGAAATCCTGACCGTCGATAACGGCGGCGAGGACCCCAGTTGAGAAGTCACCGAACTCGCCTGCAGCCCCGATGAGGATCTCACGCAGCTCCGCAGCGTTGTCGATATGCGCGCAGGCCTGCCGCCACCGCGGTGATACCTCCGGCAGCGGTGTCTCTGGGGAGGGCTTTACCTCCATGAAGCGCCCGCTGCGGCTAACCGGGTAGATGGTTTCGGCGGTATCGCCATACAGCAGGCACACATCGATGAAGCTCAAGGCAGCACCGCGTACGCCGATCCGCCGTGCGGAGCTGGGGAGATCGGCACCGAAGTAGAGACCGGTGACCGGTACGCAGGAGGCCTCATAGGCCAAAGAACCAGCGTGGAGATGGTCGTGGCCGGTACAGACTAGGACCTCGTCGAAGGGGGAGCCATCGACCATGAAACCTTCTCCGTCGGCGCTTACCGCGGTCACGCGGTGCGGCAGGTGCCGGATGCGAACGTGGGCCGGCGCGCGGCGCACTGCTGCGGACCAGGTATCGGCGAGGAATTGGCCCACCTGGGCCCGCGGCGGGAAGGCATCGGTGGTGTCTTCACCGCGGCGGGTGCGCCAGGCGTTGAAACTATCGTGGGCAGTGGTGACGATGGCGCAGTTGACGTTGAGGCGCCACTGTAGCGGCTGCTGCGGACGGTAGACGGCGCCAGCACCGGCGGGGTAGGGGTCAAAAACGGTGACATCGAGCGGAACGCGGGCGCGCTCGATGAGTTCCTCTACGGCCCACAGGCCGCGCGGGCCAGCTCCAATGATGGCAATGCGGCGGGCAGGACGAGGAGAAGTCACTGCGCCGACCCCTCGATGCGCGCGGCAAGTTCAGCGGGCGAAATGTCGAAGTTTTCGCACACCCAGGAGTCGTTATAGATGGTGTCGAGGTAAGGCTGGCCGGCGTCGTGCAGCACGGCAACCACTTCAGCCCCTGCCGGCAGGGAGGGCGCGAGGCGTTGGAAGGCGGCGATGACGGCACCGCCGGAAGCGCCAGGCAGTAGGCCCTCTGCTTGGGCGAGCTGTCGGGCGGCAACGATGGCATCGAGGTCCGGAACCCTCTCCACGGACGAAGGCGAAAACTTGGTGGATAGTTCGGTTACGATTCCGGCGCCATAGCCAGGCAGCATGCGGGTGCCACGCTCACCACCAAAAAGCACGGAGCCTTCCGCATCAACGCCGATTGTGTGGGTGTCGGCGCCCAGCTCGGAGAGCTTGCGTACGCAACCGCCAAGGGTTCCGGTGGTGCTCATAGCCACGAGCAGGTGGCTGGGCGCCTGGCCGAGCTGGTCCAGAATCTCCGCCATAGTGCCCTCCGCGTGGGCGTGGAAGGCGGCTTCATTGGAGTACTGGTTGAGGTTGAAAGAATCAGGGATCTCTTCCAAAAGCTCGGCCACGCGGGTGCGGCGGGCGGTGAGCCAATCGCCGGTTTCTGGATCGGGGTGGTCGAGCAATTCCACGTGTGCGCCGTAGGCCCGCATGGTAGCCACCGTGGAGGCGTTGACCCGCGGATCCACCACGCAATGGAACTTCATTCCTTGCAGCGGGGCCTGGCGAGCTAGAGCCATGCCCAGGTTGCCGGAGGAAGATTCCACCAGCGTCGAACCCGGGCGGATATCGCCGGCTGCAAGCGCCGCCTGGATAAGGGCTCGGGCGGTCCGGTCTTTTGCAGAACCGCCGAGGTTGAATTGTTCGAGTTTGAGATAGAGGTGGACATCCGGCCGGGGACTAATCGCCTCTACTCGCATGAGTGGGGTATTGCCAATGGGCGGGTGCGCTTGAGAATGAATCCTGGGGCTCATCATTGGCCCCATGGTAGACCTTTACGTCCACCTTTTCTGCAGGCTTAGTCTTTGATCTCCGCATAGGCATCGAGCGCGGCCTGGCGCGATTCCTGCAGGTCCACGATAGGCGGGGCGGACAGTGCGGGTGCCCAGCGGCGCACGTACTCGCCGTCGGGGTCGAAGCGCTTGGCTTGCGTTTCGGGGTTGAAGATGCGGAAGAAGGGCGCGGCGTCATCGCCGCAGCCGGCCACCCACTGCCAATTAAACGGGTTGGAGGCGGCATCGGCGTCCACCAAGGTGTCCCAGAACCATTCTTCGCCCAGGCGCCAGTGGATGCCTAGGTTCTTGGTGAGGAAGGAGCCCACCACCATGCGCACGCGATTGTGCATATAGCCGGTGGCCCATAGTTCGCGCATTCCGGCGTCGACAAGCGGAATGCCAGTAGTACCTGCCTGCCAGTCCTTGAGCCGCGGCGAACCACAGCTCCCGCAGGGAGACCTCGCCAAAGCGCAGGTGGGGCGAGAGTAGGGAGGTGGCATTGAGCGCAGGAATATCGCGCTCCCCGGCGTAGTTGGCCAGGTCCAGCTGGGCTAGTCGCTCGCGCGCCCCGGCCTCGCCGGGCGTCCAGTGTTCGGCCAGGGATGCCGCCCATGCCGGCTCGGTGGGTTTGGGCCAGGCAGATGCACTGCTTGCCGACGCCCCCAACTCCGGCACCCCCTCCGGTTCATCTCCCGCCACCAGGTGGTCGCGCCGCCCAGCGGGCGGGTGCTGGGATAGGCGGGCTCGTCGAGGACGACGGCGACCAAGGGGGCGTCGCTAAGCGAGGCGGCTGTGGCCGCGCGGGAAAGGGCCTGGTTATCGTGCAGTCGCAGGTCATCGCGAAACCACATGAGGCAGGTCATGGCGGTCATCCTACGCGGCGGAAACGGCGATTTGGAGAAACCGCGGGTGGGGAGGTAGTGTTTTCCACGAAGTTTGAACGGCCACGTCACGGCCGAGTCAAAGTTCACCGAAGACCGTTGGTCATCCATTTGGATCGAAGGTTCTCCATCCTAGGAGGCGGCCCACGCAGGAGACACTTTGCGATTATTCGCGGCATTCTCTTATGTCGCGCGCCCTGTGCTCTTGCACGGGGCTTTTGTTGTTTCGGGCAACCGAAGCGAGGAAGGCCCCGGCGGAATAATAAAAGAGATGTTTTGGAAGGAGGCGAGAGACAATGGCAAACCCAAAGAACACTGCAGACCTGGCAGAGCTGAAGGAGAAGCTGGCTGGCGCTAACTCTGTTGTATTGACCGAGTACCGCGGCCTGACCGTATCCCAGCTGCAGGAGCTGCGTAATGATCTGGGCTTTGACGTTGAATACTCCGTCGCCAAGAACACCCTTTTCAAGATCGCTGCCAAGGAAGCTGGCATCGAAGGTCTTGATGATTTGCTGACTGGCCCGACCGCAATTGCGTTCATCAAGGGCGAGGCAGTGGATGCTGCGAAGGTCATCACCAAGTTTGCTGATGACAACAAGGCACTCATCATCAAGGGTGGCTACATGGACGGCAACGCACTGTCCGCCGACCAGGTTGAGGCCATCGCCAAGCTGGATAACCGCGAGACCACCCTCGCAAAGCTGGCTGGCGCTATGAAGGGTTCTATGGCGAAGGCAGCCGCTCTCTTCAACGCTCCTGCAACCAAGGCTGTACGCACCGTCGCAGCCCTGCAGGACAAGAAGGAAGCAGAAGCTTAAGTCGTCACAAAAGACGCACAATTACAACACCGTGTGCGCGGCATAAATCACGCGCAGCGCACACACAACACAGAAAGGACTTGCCATCATGGCTAAGCTCACCAAGGACGAGCTCATTGAAGCTTTCAAGGAAATGACCCTCATCGAACTGTCCGAGTTCGTTAAGGAATTTGAAGAGGTATTCGACGTTGAGGCTGCTGCTCCGGTTGCTGCTGTTGCAGCTGGCGCTCCGGCTGAGGGCGGCGCTGGTGCCGCTGAGGAGAAGACCGAGTTCGACGTCGTTCTGACCGACGCTGGCGCTAAGAAGATTGGCGTTATTAAGGCTGTCCGCGAGATCGTCTCCGGTCTGGGCCTGAAGGAAGCTAAGGAAATGGTCGAGGGTGCTCCTAAGGCTATCCTCGAGGGCGCTTCCAAGGACGACGCTGAGGCTGCTAAGACCAAGCTGGAAGAGGCTGGCGCTTCCGTCGAGCTCAAGTAATTTCACTGAGCTTTACGCTTTCAAACCCCCCACTCTTACCGCCGCGCGCGGTGGGAGCTGGGGGTTTCCTCGTTTTATGCTCGCGGGCGCAATGCGGGTAGTACAGCAATGGCCAGTAGTGTCAAAGTATGAAACTATGGCATTGTGGAGTTCAGGAGGGGTAGCTTAGAGCGCTTTCACACAGATGGTAAGGGCCAAAGTACGTGCCCCCCTGAACTGCGAAGAATACTGCGCCGCAAACTCATCATGATTGACCGCGCAGCCTCTCTTGCCGATTTGAGGATTCCACCAGCGAATCACTTAGAGAGGTTGAAAGGGAAGTGGAGAGTAGTCTTCCGGTGGACAGGGAAAGGAGCTGTGGACGTTGACTTCATCGACTATCACAAATGAGGGAGAGGAAGCCTCGGATATCGTCCCCGTTCCACACCCTGGAGAGGTTCTGCGTGAGGAATTTCTGGAGCCGCTCGGACTGACTCAATACCGCTTAGCCAAGGATATTTTTAGCTCCAAGTCTCAAATTTCCAAGCTGGTGCGTGGGCGCATTGGGATTAGTGCGGAAATGGCGCTCCGTCTTTCCGCTTATTTTGGCAATTCGGCAGAGTTTTGGCTGGGGCTGCAAGAAGAGTTTGATCTCTGGTGCGCGCGGCAGACCACGGATACCAGCAGCATCATCGCTTGGAATGCGCAGACGGCCTAAAACCAATCCGGCGTGGCGGGGCGGCCTGTAGAAACAGGGAATCGCCACTATGGGCTGTAGAATTAGCCCCCATGCTGCCCAAGTCCCGCATTTTTTCCGTCCTGCTCCTAGGCCTCGGCGTCGCGCTCATCGCCGCCGGTATTGTGGCGCCGGCGTTTTTGGATTACTCCCCGCGGCTGCCACTGAACCTGAAAAACAGTACGTGGACACTGCACGATGATTCTGCGGATTCGCAGCAGCTGTCCAAGGACGGCACCACGCCGTATTCGGGCCCCATGACCTACCAAATCAACATGGATATCCAGGAGCCCTCGGACGATGAGAAGGCCACTGTGCGCATCGGTGAGACCCGCATGCGCGGCGAAGGGGAGGGCCTTAATGACCTGAGCCAGGCCCAAGTGTGGACCTATCCCGTGGACCGCCTGAGCGGCGAGGCGGCGGGGGAGGCGTCGCTTAGCCATACGCTTGCTACGCCTTCGGATAAAGTCACGGTGGATGGCTACTGGCTCAAGTTCCCAGCAGGCGCAGAGAAGACCAACTACCCAGTCTTTGACCCGACGCTGCGTAAGGCCGTCGATGCAGTCTTTGAAGAAGAAACCACGATGGACGGCCGCACGGTCTACCGCTACCACCAAGAAATTGAGCCGACTAACGTCGCGCAGCTATTTGCGGCCGATGGCAATACCACCAGCTTGCCCAAGAAAGACGGCGGCGAGGAGCAGGGCTACCTGACCCACTCCGGCAGCCGCGACTTCTATGTGGACCAACAAACCGGCCTCGTGGTGGGCATGGATATGGATATCGATGATTACTACGCGGACCGCGAGGGCGTGGGCCGCGAGCGCGCCTTCGTCTTTAATGGCTCTACCTCCGAAGAGGACCAGCAGGCGCTGCTCAAAGAGGCGGCAGATTTCCCGCGCGACCGCGTGGCGGAGATCGTGCGGTGGGGTGCCATCGGCCTCGGCGCACTGTTGACCCTGCTCGGAATCATTGGCGCATTGGGCCTAATTGGCGGCAAGAATAAGCATGGCCGCTCGCGGCATAACCGTGGGCGCATCGGTGGAAGCGCGGTGCCGGCGAGCCGGTAAAAGCGCAGCTGGAAAACAAAATCGCCGCCGGGGTTGCGGTGTATTGAGATTTTAGTGGTAGGGTGCTCGGTGGTTGTCGCGCACAGTCGCGCGACGTGGACGCGTTAGCGCCGCGGCGAGCACGAGCTTGCCCCCTAGCGCGGTAGCGACACGCCCCAAGAGTGGTGTGTCTTTACATGGCAGGTCTTTTCCTATAAGCTGTTTCGTTGCGCTGGAATCTGGATCTTCGGTGCACATTTAGCCTTTCAGGCCGGTGATGGCAAAACCGACTTGACAAGGTGATTTTGTGCATTCTGAACCCAGACACTCCACAGCAGACCGAATGCTAGAATTACCAGCGGTTTTGCGGCTCGTCGGCCAGGGCGAGCAGGCAATCCGCGTGAGGTGCTGGAAGGACCCATCTTGGCAGTCTCCCGCCAGACCAAGTCAGTGGCCAATATCCCCGGAGCCCCGAAGCGATACTCGTTTGCAAAAATCAGCGAGCCTATCGCCCTGCCGGGTCTCCTTGACGTACAACTTGATTCCTTTGATTGGCTCGTCGGCGCGCCGGAGTGGCGCGAGCGCGAGCAGGCTGAGCGCGGCGATGACGCCCGCGTGACGAGCGGCCTCGAGGACATCCTCGAAGAGCTCTCGCCGATTGAGGACTACTCGGGCAATATGTCCCTGTCCTTGTCGGAGCCGCGCTTTGAACCGGTGAAGAACACCGTGGATGAGTGCAAGGAAAAGGACATCAACTACTCCGCGCCGCTGTACGTGACCGCAGAGTTTATTAATAACGACACCCAAGAGATTAAGTCGCAGACCGTCTTCATCGGCGATTTCCCGATCATGACGGATATGGGCACGTTCATCGTGAACGGTACCGAGCGCGTCGTCGTCTCTCAGCTGGTGCGCTCCCCGGGCGTGTACTTCGATCGCTCGATCGATAAGTCCACTGAGCGCCCGCTGCACTCCGTGAAGGTTATTCCTTCCCGCGGTGCATGGTTGGAGTTCGACGTCGACAAGCGCGACACCGTTGGCGTGCGCATTGACCGCAAGCGCCGCCAGCCGGTAACCGTGCTGCTTAAGGCACTGGGCTGGAGTGAGGAGCAGATCAGGGATCGCTTCGGCTTCTCCGAGCTCATGATGTCCACCCTGGAGTCTGACGGTGTAGCGAACACCGATGAGGCACTGCTGGAGATTTACCGCAAGCAGCGCCCAGGCGAGCAGCCCACCCGTGAGCTGGCTCAGTCCTTGCTGGATAACTCCTTCTTCCGTGCAAAGCGTTACGACCTGGCTAAGGTCGGCCGCTACAAGGTCAACCGCAAGCTGGGGCTCGGCGGCGACCACGATGGTCTGATGACCCTGACCGAGGAAGACATCGCCGTCACCCTCGAGTACCTGGTCCGCCTGCACGTAGGCGAGCGCGAGATGAAGGCACCGAACGGTGAGATGATCGCCCTGCACACGGACGACATCGACCACTTTGGTAACCGTCGCCTGCGCACCGTGGGTGAGCTCATCCAGAACCAGGTCCGCGTCGGCCTGTCCCGCATGGAGCGCGTTGTGCGCGAGCGCATGACCACCCAGGACGCGGAGTCCATCACTCCGACCTCCCTGATTAACGTGCGCCCGGTCTCTGCTGCTATCCGCGAGTTCTTCGGTACCTCGCAGCTGTCCCAGTTCATGGACCACAACAACTCGCTGTCCGGCCTGACCCACAAGCGCCGCCTGTCCGCGCTGGGTCCAGGCGGCCTGTCCCGTGAGCGCGCCGGCATTGAGGTGCGAGACGTTCACGCTTCTCACTACGGCCGTATGTGCCCGATTGAGACCCCTGAGGGCCCGAACATTGGCCTCATTGGTGCGCTGGCGTCCTACGCCCGCGTGAATGCCTTCGGCTTCATTGAGACCCCGTACCGCAAGGTTGTGGACGGCAAGATTACCGACCAGGTGGAGTACCTCACCGCCGATGAAGAGGACCGCTTCGCTATTGCTCAGGCCGAGGTCGAGCAGGACGCAGAGGGCAACCTCACCGGCGAGCGTATTGAGGTCCGCCTGAAGGACGGCGACATCGGGCTTACCGACGCCGCCGGTGTGGACTACGTTGACGTCTCCCCGCGCCAGATGGTTTCCGTGGGTACCGCCATGATTCCGTTCTTGGAGCACGACGATGCTAACCGTGCCTTGATGGGTGCGAACATGCAGAAGCAGGCAGTGCCGCTGGTACGCTCCGAGGCCCCGCTGGTTGGTACCGGCATGGAGCAGCGCGCTGCGTACGACGCTGGCGACGTTGTCATCACCCCGAAGGCCGGCGTGGTCGAAAACGTCACCGCTGATGTCATCACCATCATGGATGATGAGGGCCAGCGCGATACCTACATCCTGCGTAAGTTCGAGCGCACCAACCAGGGCACCAACTACAACCAGACCCCGCTGGTTTCCATGGGCGAGCGCGTAGAGGCCGGCCAGGTTCTGGCCGATGGCCCGGGTACCCACAATGGTGAGATGTCCCTCGGCCGCAACCTGCTGGTTGCCTTCATGCCGTGGGAAGGCCATAACTACGAGGACGCCATCATCCTTAACCAGCGCATCGTGGAGGAGGACATCCTGACCTCCGTCCACATCGAGGAGCACGAGATCGATGCTCGCGATACCAAGTTGGGCGCCGAGGAAATTACCCGCGAGATCCCGAACGTCTCCGAGGACGTCCTGAGCGACCTGGACGAGCGCGGCATCATCCGCATCGGTGCCGACGTCCGCGCCGGCGACATCCTGGTGGGTAAGGTCACCCCGAAGGGCGAGACCGAGCTGACCCCGGAGGAGCGCCTGCTGCGCGCCATCTTCGGCGAGAAGGCCCGCGAGGTCCGCGATACCTCCATGAAGGTGCCGCACGGTGAGGTAGGCAAGGTCATTGGCGTTGCTCGCTTCTCCCGCGACGATGATGACGATCTGGCCCCTGGCGTCAACGAGATGATTCGTGTCTACGTTGCCCAGAAGCGCAAGATCCAGGACGGCGATAAGATGGCCGGCCGCCACGGCAACAAGGGTGTTGTGGGCAAGATTCTACCGCCAGAGGATATGCCGTTCATGGAAGACGGCACCCCGGTCGACATTCTGCTGAACACCCACGGTGTGCCGCGTCGTATGAACATTGGCCAGGTCCTTGAGGTTCACTTGGGCTGGCTGGCACACGCTGGCTGGAAGGTCGATACCGAGGATCCAAAGAACGCCGAGCTGCTCAAGACCCTGCCGGAAGAGCTCTATGACGTTCCTGCGGATTCCTTGACGGCGACCCCGGTCTTCGACGGTGCTACCAACCATGAGATCGAGCGCCTGCTGGCTTCTTCCCGTCCTAACCGCGACGGCGATGTGCTGGTGGATGAGCATGGCAAGGCCACGCTTTTCGACGGCCGCTCGGGCGAGCCGTACAAGTACCCGATCTCTGTCGGCTACATGTACATGCTCAAGCTGCACCACTTGGTCGATGAGAAGATTCACGCCCGTTCCACCGGTCCTTACTCCATGATTACCCAGCAGCCGCTGGGTGGTAAGGCCCAGTTCGGTGGCCAGCGCTTCGGCGAGATGGAGGTGTGGGCAATGCAGGCATACGGCGCTGCCTACACCCTGCAGGAGCTGCTGACCATCAAGTCCGATGACGTCGTTGGCCGCGTGAAGGTCTACGAAGCCATTGTTAAGGGCGACAATATTCCAGATCCGGGCATCCCTGAGTCCTTCAAGGTGTTGCTCAAGGAGCTGCAGTCCCTGTGCCTGAACGTGGAGGTTCTCTCCACCGACGGCACGCCGATGGAGCTGTCTGGCTCTGATGACGATGACATGGATAGCCCATCGCTTGGCATTAACCTGTCCCGCGATGAGGGTTCTTCCGCTGACATCGCCTAGTTAGTTTCTTGGTCCACCGCGGGAAAATCCCCGCGGCAGGGCATAAACGTTTCATTCATAGAAAGCCATCAATTCCTCGACAACGAGGATGAAAGGGAGACATTACGTGTTTGACGTAAATCTCTTCGACGAGCTCCGCATCGGTCTGGCCACCGCAGACGATATTCGTCGCTGGTCCAAGGGCGAGGTCAAAAAGCCCGAGACCATTAACTACCGCACCCTGAAGCCGGAGAAGGACGGCCTCTTCTGCGAGCGCATCTTCGGCCCCACCCGTGACTGGGAGTGCGCTTGTGGCAAGTACAAGCGCGTCCGCTACAAGGGCATCATCTGTGAGCGCTGTGGCGTTGAGGTGACCAAGTCCAAGGTTCGCCGTGAGCGCATGGGCCACATTGAGCTGGCTGCTCCGGTAACCCACATTTGGTACTTCAAGGGCGTTCCTTCCCGCTTGGGCTACCTGCTGGACCTGGCTCCGAAGGATCTCGAGCGCATCATCTACTTCGCGGCGAATATCATCACCTCCGTGGATGAAGAGGCCCGCCACAACGACCAGTCCACTCTGGAAGCAGAGATGCTTCTGGAGAAGAAGGACGTTGAGGACGATACCGAGTCCGAGATCGCAGAGCGCGCCTCCAAGCTGGAGTCTGACCTGGCTGAGCTGGAAGCAGCCGGTGCCAAGGCAGATGCCCGCAAGAAGGTACAAAACGCTGCCGATAAGGAGATGCAGCACATCCGTGAGCGCGGCGAGCGCGAAATCGCCCGCCTGGATGAAATCTGGAACACCTTCATCAAGCTGGCTCCGAAGCAGATGATCATTGATGAGACCATCTACGAAGAGCTGGTTGACCGCTACGAGGATTACTTCACCGGCGGCATGGGTGCAGAAGCCATCCAGACCCTGGTCCGCAACTTCGACCTCGAGGCTGAGGCCGAGGAACTGCGCGAGATCATCAACAACGGCAAGGGTCAGAAGAAGATGCGTGCCCTGAAGCGCCTGAAGGTCGTTGCTGCCTTCCTGCGCTCCGGCAACGATCCGGCTGGCATGGTGCTGGACGCCATCCCGGTTATCCCGCCAGAGCTGCGCCCGATGGTGCAGCTGGACGGTGGCCGCTTCGCTACCTCTGACCTCAACGACCTCTACCGCCGCGTGATCAACCGCAATAACCGTTTGAAGCGCATGATCGACCTGGGTGCTCCAGAGATCATCGTGAACAACGAGAAGCGCATGCTGCAGGAGTCTGTGGACGCGCTCTTCGATAACGGCCGCCGCGGCCGTCCGGTTACCGGCCCGGGCAACCGTCCGCTTAAGTCTCTGTCTGACCTGCTCAAGGGCAAGCAGGGCCGCTTCCGCCAGAACCTGCTGGGTAAGCGCGTGGACTACTCCGGTCGTTCCGTTATTATCGTTGGTCCGCAGCTGAAGCTGCACGAATGTGGTCTGCCGAAGCTCATGGCGCTCGAGCTGTTCAAGCCGTTCGTTATGAAGCGCCTGGTAGAAAATGACTACGCCCAGAACATCAAGTCCGCCAAGCGCATGGTTGAGCGCCAGCGCCCAGAGGTGTGGGACGTTCTGGAACAGGCCATTTCTGAGCACCCGGTGATGCTTAACCGCGCACCTACGCTGCACCGCCTGGGTATTCAGGCCTTCGAGCCGAAGCTGGTTGAGGGTAAGGCTATTCAGCTTCACCCGCTGGCTTGTGAGGCTTTCAACGCCGACTTCGACGGCGACCAGATGGCAGTCCACCTGCCGCTGTCCGCTGAGGCACAGGCTGAGGCCCGCGTCCTGATGTTGGCGTCCAATAACATTCTGTCCCCGGCATCGGGTAAGCCGTTGGCCATGCCACGTCTGGACATGGTTACCGGCCTGTACTACCTGACCATGGACAAGTCCGAGGACGAGATCGGTGGCAACGGCCGCTTCCGCGAGGCAGAGAAGGACAAGCCGGCTACCGGCGTCTTCTCCTCCTACGCTGAGGCCCTCATGGCCTATGACCGCGGCACCGTTGGTCTGCAGGCTCCGATCAAGGTTCGTATCGATCACCTTCGCCCGCCGAAGGAGATCGAGGAAGAGCAGTTCCCGGATGGCTGGTCCAAGGGCCAGGCATGGATGGGCTACACCACCATCGGTCGCGTCATGTTCAACGAGCTGCTGCCATGGAACTACCCGTACCTCGAGGGCATCATGGTCCGTAAGGGTGGCGGCTCCGGCAATAAGGTTCTCATCGGTGACGTGGTCAATGATTTGGCCAATAAGTACCCGATGATCACCGTGGCTCAGGTGCTGGACAACATGAAGGATGCCGGCTTCTACTGGGCAACCCGTTCCGGCGTGACCATCACCATGTCTGACGTTCTGGTTCTGCCGAATAAGACCGAGATCCTCGAGTCTTATGAGAAGGAAGCAGAGCGCATCGAGCGCAAGTACTGGGAGCAGGGCGCCCTGACCGAGCGCGAGCGCTACGACCGCCTGGTTGAGCTGTGGAAGGACGCTACCGACACCGTCGGTGAGGCCGTCGAGAACATGTACCCGGACCACAACCCGATTCCGATGATTGTGAAGTCTGGTGCGGCCGGTAACATGCGTCAGATCTGGACGCTGGCCGGTATGAAGGGCATGGTTGTGAACTCGCACGGTGATTACATCACCCGTCCGATTAAGACCTCCTTCCGCGAAGGCCTGTCCGTGCTGGAGTACTTCAACAACTCCCACGGTTCCCGTAAGGGCCTGGCCGATACCGCACTGCGTACCGCTGACTCCGGCTACCTCACCCGTCGTCTGGTGGACGTGGCCCAGGACGTCATCGTCCGCGAAGAGGACTGTGGCACCCGCCAGGGCGTGCGCGTCCCAATCGGCGAGGAATCCGGCGACAAGGTAGTTCTCTCCGAACTATGGGAGACCTCCGCATCCGGCCGCGTTATTGCTACCGACGTCAAGGACGCCAACGGCGAGGTTGTGGCCGAGGCCGGCTCCGACCTCACCGAGGAGCTCACCCAGAAGCTGCTTGATGCTAAGGTCACCGAGGTTAAGGTCCGCTCCGTGCTGACCTGCCAGACCCCGGCCGGCGTGTGTGCCAAGTGCTACGGCAAGTCCATGGCTTCCGGCCAGCTCGTCGATATCGGCGAGGCCGTCGGCATCGTGGCTGCGCAGTCCATTGGTGAGCCGGGTACCCAGCTGACCATGCGTACGTTCCACCAGGGTGGTGTCGGTGGCGATATTACCGGCGGTCTGCCGCGTGTTCAGGAGCTCTTCGAGGCCCGTAACCCGAAGAACCGTGCTCCTATCGCCTCCGTTGACGGCACCGTTTCCCTGTCCGATGAGGGCAACTTCTGGACCCTGACCATCACCCCGGATGACGGCTCTGATGATGTGGTTTATGAGAAGCTTTCCAAGCGTCAGGGCCTGGCTCAGGTTCGTCGCCCGATGGAGTCCAACCCGGATGCCATGATTGAGCGTTCCCTCAAGGACGGCGACCATGTTGAGACTGGTGACCGCCTGATGCGTGGTGCGGCTGACCCGCACGACGTGCTCGAGGTCCTCGGCCGCCGTGGCGTGGAGCAGCACCTCATCAATGAGGTTCAGGCTGTGTACCGTACCCAGGGTGTGGCTATCCACGATAAGCACATCGAGATCATCATCCGCCAGATGCTGCGCCGTGGCACCGTCATCGATGCGGGTACCACGGACTTGCTGCCGGGTAACCTCATCGACCTCTCTGAGGCTAAGCAGCTCAACGCTGCCCAGGTTGCAGAGGGCGGCGAGCCGGCTCAGCTGCGCTCGGAGATCATGGGTATTACCAAGGCTTCCTTGGCTACCGAGTCCTGGCTGTCCGCTGCATCGTTCCAGGAGACCACTCGCGTGCTTACCGACGCCGCTATTAACAAGCGCTCCGATAAGCTCATCGGTCTCAAGGAGAACGTCATCATCGGTAAGCTCATCCCTGCCGGTACCGGTATCTCCCGTTACCGCAATATCTCCGTCAAGCCGACCGAGGCTGCGCGCAACGCTGCATACTCGATTCCGACTTACGGCGATTCCATCTACGGCGATGACGGCTTCGGTGAATTCACCGGCGCCTCCGTTCCATTGGATGAGGACTTCACCTTCTAACCGAGAAGACTCAAGCGCAATATAGAGCGCGACAAACACCCCGCTGTCCTGAACTAATCAGGAGGGCGGGGTGTTGTCTTATGCCCCCGGCCTCGGATCGCCCCAGGGCAGTTGCGCATGGCTGCGCACGTTCGTCGCTGGAAAAGATACGGGCCGGAACTCGTTATGCGCATGAACTACAAAAAGTTAAATTCCCGCAGGTCCTTTTCCCTTCGGGTTTTGTCCCCTGTGTTTAGTTCTGGAGCTGGCTAAAGCCTTCAAAAGTTTCTGGCGTCAACCTCTATGTTAAGATTATGCTGAGAGTGTTAAGCTGTCCCTACGGTTTAGCGATTTCACTGAGCTCGGATTCTCGTGAGGTATTTTCCTTTCCTTAAAACCTATGACGTGAGGATCCAGGGAACCCCGTCGCGGAAGTAAGAGGCTGCGACGGGGTTCATTTTTGCCTGTTATGGGGGAGAGGAGGGGTAGAGAGGGGGCGTCGTCAAGCGCAGCTTTTATGCCCCGCTGTGTGAGATCGGCGGTGACAGGGGAGGATTTGCCGCTTGTGGGGAGGGTGGGGTAGCCGCAGCGGAAACTAATGTCGGGGTGTGCTGCGAAGCTTGCTAGGATGAATGCAGCTTATGGCCAGGGGTTTATGTTCCTTGTGTTATGGCGAAGGAAAATTACACAACTCACGGGTGCTTGTCCGCTCTTTAGAAGGGGAGCGTCGACAGGCTGAGATGCCGCCACACGCGCGGTGAACCGTAGAACCTGATCCGGGTAATGCCGGCGAGAGGGAGGAAATTATGACTACTAATACACGTGTGTCCGCTGCCCCGAAGCGCAGCCTGAACTGGCGCGTGGTCGATATTGTGGTGGCGTCCGTTTTGGGCGTGGCCTGCGGAGTTTTATTCCTGGTATGGAATGCAGTGGGTTATGCCTGGTTTGAAGCCATGGACGCTGTGACCCCGGGCCTGGGAGGCATTGCTACTGGCATTTGGCTTATCGGTGGTGTGCTGGGTGGCCTGATTATTCGCAAGCCGGGTGCGGCCATCTATGTTGAGGTTTTGGCCGCCACCGTGTCGGCGGTGCTGGGCTCCCAGTGGGGCATTAGCACCCTGTACTCGGGCCTGGCGCAGGGCATTGGCGTGGAAATCATCCTGGCGATCTTCCTGTATCGCAAGTTTGGCCTGGGGGTATCCATTCTGGCTGGCATGGCGGCGGGCTGGGGTGCCTTCATCCTGGAGCTATTTACCTCCGGCAACCTGGCTCGCTCCTTTGAGTTCAACCTCATTTACTTGGTTACCTTGAGTATCTCCGGCGCTATCTTGGCTGGTGCGCTGGGCTTCTTCCTGGTGAAGGCGCTGGCCAAGACCGGCGGCTTGGATCGCTTTGCCGCAGGCCGTGAACAGCGCGCTTAGGGCGTGTTGTGTCCGTGTCTGATTGTGCATCATTGGCGGGAAACGCCACCAAGATAACGGCCCGCGGATTCGGTTGGACCCATGCCGGGCGCAGCGAGGCGGCTCTGTCCGATATTGACGTAGTTATCGAGCCAGGGGAACGCGTGCTTTTATGCGGTGACTCCGGATCGGGCAAGTCCACCCTCCTTGCGGCGATGGCCGGGGTGCTGGGCTCCGATGAGGAAGGAACCCGCACGGGTGAGCTTCTCTTGGAGGATTCCAGCGGCCTGGTGGAGGAGCCGGGGCACACCATCCCGGTGGGGCTGGTGCTCCAGGACCCGGATTCGCAGGTGATCTCCGCGCGCGTAGGCGATGACATTGCCTTCGGCTGCGAAAACCTGGCCTATCCGCGCGAGGAAATCTGGCGCCGCGTGACCGCCGCTAAGGAACTGGTTGGCCCATTCGTGGATCTGGATTTTCCCACCGAGCGGCTCTCCGGTGGGCAGAAGCAGCGCTTGGCGCTCGCCGGAGTCATCGCTATGGGTGCGGGCGTAGTGCTTCTCGATGAACCCACGGCCAACCTTGACCCCGCCGGCGCACGCGATGTGGTGCGCGCCGTATCCAGGCTGGTGGAAGAAACCGGCGCGACGCTCGTGGTGGTAGAACACCAGCACGCGGCGTGGGACGGCGTGCTCGACCGTGCGGTGGAGCTGGACCACGGGCGCATCGTGGCCGATACTTCCTTCGCGAAGGTGGACCAGCGCCGCCAGGTCTCCGGTCTGCCGCAGGCGCGACGCCTTGGCGAGGCCGAGCTGGCGCACCGCGAAGCCGCGCTGTGGAGTACCGACCTCGTCACCCGCTATGGTCCGCCGCGCACGATTGCGCTGCCGGAGGGAGCCTCCACGGTCATTACCGGGCCGAACGGCGCGGGTAAGTCCACCTGGTTGATGACCATGGCCGGGTTGCTGCCGGCTGAATCAGGTGAGATCGGGGTGGCCGATTTCGTGCGCCGCGGGGTCAAGGGGTCGCCGCTGCGCTGGAAATCGCGCGAGCTGGCGGACCGCATCGGCTTTGTCTTCCAGAATCCGGAGCACCAATTTGTCGCCCGGACGGTGGCCGAGGAGCTGCGGGTTGCGCCCAAGGTAATGCGCGTGGACCCGCCGGAGGAAAGGATCGCGCAATTGGTGGAGTCACTGCGGCTGGAGCATCTCTTGGAAGCCAATCCGTTTACGCTCTCAGGCGGCGAGAAACGGCGCCTGTCGGTGGCCACTGCCTTGGTGACTGCGCCGTCGGTGCTGCTGTTGGATGAGCCCACCTTTGGGCAAGACCCCCAGACCTTTGTGGAGCTGGTGCGCTTGCTGCGGCAATTGGCAGATGATGGCACCACCATCGCCTCTATTACCCATGACCCCCTATTTATCCAGGCCTTGGGGGATCACCGAGTGGAGGTTCACGGTGCCTAATCTTTTGCGCGGGGCTAACCCGCTAAGCCGCATCTTTTTGATGTTTATCTGGGTTACCCCACTATTGGCCTCCATTGACTGGGTCTCGGCCGCGGTATCGCTGGCGCTTACCCTGATCCTCGCGCCGCTGTGCGGGGTGTCGTGGGGGCAGCTATTAAAGGGCGGTTGGTTCCTCTTTCTCATTGCGCCGATTTCGGGCATTTCCATGCTGTTGTATGGCGAGCCTGGTGGCACGGAGTACTTCAGTTGGTGGCTCATTACGGTCACACAGAACTCGCTGACCCTCGCGATTGCCATTACGCTGCGTGTCTTTGCAGTGGCGCTGCCCATGGTGGTCCTAGCCCGTGATATTGATCCGACCGAATTAGGCGATGCTCTCTCGCAGATCCTCAAGCTGCCCTCGCGCTTTGTTATTGGTGCGGTCGCCGGGGTGCGTATGATGACGCTCTTCCAGTCCGATTGGCAGTCGCTGGGGATGGCGCGCAGGGCGAGGGGGCTCACGGACGTCGGCAAGCTGCAGCATTTACTGACCATGTCGTTTGGCCTTCTGGTAATTGCGCTGCGCCGCGGTGGCAAGTTGGCAACCGCCATGGAGGCGCGCGGTTTCGGCCGTACCCCGCCTGGCGGTGGGAAGCGCTCGTGGGCGCGTGAGTCGCGGCTGCGGGCCCGCGATGGGTGGATCATGGTCTGCGGCGCCGTCCTTGCTTTCGTACCGGTGGTAGTTTCGGTACTCACTGGGGCCTGGAGATTCTTCGGCCTATAACCCGCGAAAGCAGTGATTGAGCGACCATGGACTTTGATAGCCAACAAGAGCGACTTTTAGAGGACATCGTCAAGCTGGCCGCAGCCAGAAAGCGCGCCTTCAAGCCGGTGACCGTGCTTATCGACGGCCCCTCGGGCGCCGGCAAAACCTGGACCTCTGCCGCGCTGGCCGAGCGCACCAATTGGCGGGTGGTGCACCTCGATGAGTTCTACCCCGGCTGGCATGGCCTGGAAAAGGGCTCCGACATGGTGGGCGAGCAGGTATTGCGCACCATGAACCCCGGCTACTGGCGCTGGGATTGGGAAGCAGGTGCCCCGGGGGACTGGGCCAGCCTGGATGTGCGCGATGACCTCATCGTGGAGGGCGTGGGCTCGGTAACCGCCGCCAATATTGCCGCGGCCAAGGAAAGGGGAGCGGTAGTCAGCGTGCTTATCGACGGCCCCCGTGACCAACGCCGCGAACGCGCCATCGCCCGCGAACCTGGCTACGAACCGTGGTTTGAAACGTGGGAAGAACAGGAAAAGGACTACTTTGCCACCAAGGCCGCCGAGGCGGACCTGGTCTGGGAATGGTCCTAGCAGGAGGAAGTCGCCGATCGCGTTTTGTATAAAGCGCGGTCGGTTTGCTACTCTAAACGTCAGTTCACTATGCGTGCCATAATGGCGCGCGGTGAAGAGTCTGATCCTTAACAAGGCACCGGCCTTGGAAAGAGTTCTGGACATGCGGCAGCGCCCCGGGAAAGAGCGCCCATTTTCGCATGTTTGGTTCCTTTCTTTTGGTTTCGGTGCGATTCGACAGAAAGACTGTTAAATGCCAACTATTCAGCAGCTGGTCCGCAAGGGCCGCCACGATAAGCGTAAAGAGGTTTCCACCGCTGCGCTGAAGGGTTCCCCGCAGCGTCGCGGTGTGTGCACCCGCGTGTACACCACCACTCCTAAGAAGCCGAACTCCGCACTGCGTAAGGTTGCTCGTGTTCGCCTGACCACCGGTATTGAGGTTTCCGCCTACATTCCGGGTGAGGGCCACAACCTGCAGGAGCACTCCATGGTCCTCGTTCGCGGCGGCCGTGTGAAGGACCTTCCTGGTGTTCGTTACAAGATCATCCGCGGCGCTCTGGATACCCAGGGTGTCAAGGACCGTAAGCAGGCACGTTCCCGTTACGGCGCAAAGAAGGGACAGTAATAAACAATGCGTAAGAATGCTGCTCCGAAGCGTCCTGTAGTCAAGGACCCGGTATACAACTCCGAGCAGGTAACCATGCTCGTCAACAAGATCCTCCAGGACGGCAAGAAGTCCACCGCAGAGCGCATCGTCTACGGCGCTCTAGAGGCTTGCCGTGAGAAGACCGGTACCGATCCGGTTGGCACCCTGGAGAAGGCACTGGGCAACATCCGCCCAGACCTCGAGGTTCGCTCCCGCCGTGTCGGTGGCGCTACCTACCAGGTGCCGGTTGAGGTTCGCCCTGACCGCGCTAACACCCTGGCACTGCGCTGGATGGTGACCTTCACCCGTCAGCGTCGCGAGAACTCCATGATTGAGCGTCTCGCAAACGAGATCCTGGATGCCTCCAACGGCCTCGGCGCTTCCGTTAAGCGTCGTGAGGATACTCACAAGATGGCAGAGGCCAACCGCGCCTTCGCCCACTACCGCTGGTAATTTCAGCACCCACATCAATGGCCCAAGCAACGAGAAACAAGTTTCGCGCTGGCTGCCGGCAGTTTTCCTGCCGCGGCAACACAAAACTCCATATCTCTTGCTTGGGTCATTTTTTGCCCTAATGGGTGTGATCTCTGGGCGGTATACCTGCCCAGTCCAGCGGCATCGTGGAGTGTCCAGTACACTGAAGCGATGGAAGTCTAGGGGCAGGCTGCTCCGAGGACGGCCAATAGTGGCAAAAATTAAAAGACCTTATCCATGCAGGCGTCATAGCCAGAAACCTGGTCACGGCGTCGACGACTATTAAGTTGGGGTATAAACGTGGCACAAGAAGTGCTTAAGGATCTGAACAAGGTCCGCAACATCGGCATCATGGCCCACATCGATGCTGGTAAGACGACGACCACCGAGCGTATTCTCTTCTACACCGGTATCAACCGTAAGGTGGGCGAGACCCACGACGGTGCTTCCACCACTGACTGGATGGAGCAGGAGAAGGAACGCGGCATCACCATTACCTCCGCTGCCGTGACCTGCTTCTGGAATAACAACCAGATCAACATCATTGACACCCCGGGTCACGTTGACTTCACTGTTGAGGTTGAGCGTTCCCTGCGTGTTCTCGATGGCGCCGTCGCAGTCTTCGACGGTAAGGAAGGCGTTGAGCCGCAGTCGGAGCAGGTATGGCGTCAGGCTGCTAAGTACGACGTTCCGCGTATCTGCTTCGTCAACAAGATGGACAAGCTGGGCGCCGACTTCTACTTCACCGTTCAGACCATCATTGACCGCCTGGGCGCTAAGCCGCTGGTTATGCAGCTGCCTATCGGCGCTGAGGATGACTTCGATGGCGTTGTCGACCTGCTGAACATGCAGGCAATCACCTGGCGTGGCAAGGTCGAGACCGGCGCTGAGCCTACCTACGAGGAAATCCCAGAGGACCTCAAGGACAAGGCTGCAGAGTACCGCGAGAAGCTGGTTGAGACCGTTGCTGAGTCCGACGAAGAGCTCATGGAGAAGTACTTCGGCGGCGAGGAGCTGACCATTGACGAGCTCAAGGCCGGCATCCGTAAGCTCACCATCAACTCCGAGGTTTACCCGGTTTACTGCGGTACTGCATACCGCAACAAGGGCGTGCAGCCACTGCTCGACGCTGTGGTTGACTTCCTGCCAAGCCCGCTGGACGTCGGCGAGGTTATCGGCCACGAGGTTGGCAACGAGGAGAAGGAGCTTACCCGTAAGCCTTCTGTTGAGTCCCCGTTCTCCGCACTGGCATTCAAGATTGCTGCTCACCCATTCTTTGGCCAGCTCACCTTCACCCGCGTTTACTCCGGCCAGGTCACCCCGGGCACCGAGGTTATGAACTCCACCAAGGGTAAGAAGGAGCGCATCGGTAAGCTCTTCCAGATGCACGCCAACAAGGAAAACCCTGTTGAGCAGGCAGATGCCGGTAACATCTACGCTGTTATCGGTCTGAAGGAGACCACCACCGGTGACACTCTGTGTGACAAGGATGACCAGATCATCCTCGAGTCCATGGACTTCCCGGATCCGGTTATTAAGGTTTCCATCGAGCCGAAGACCAAGGCCGACCAGGAGAAGCTGGGTACCGCTATCCAGAAGCTGGCTGCTGAGGACCCAACCTTCACCGTTGAGCTGGATGAAGAGACCGGCCAGACTGTTATCGGCGGCATGGGCGAGCTCCACCTTGACGTTCTGGTTGACCGCATGAAGCGCGAGTTCAAGGTCGAGGCAAACATCGGTAACCCGCAGGTTGCCTACCGTGAGACCATCCGCAAGAAGGTTGAGTCCATGGAATACACCCACAAGAAGCAGACCGGTGGTTCCGGCCAGTTCGCAAAGGTTATCTGCACCATCGAGCCGTACAACCCGGACCCGGAGACCCTGGAAGAGGGCGAGTCCGCAACCTACGCATTCGACAATGCCGTTACCGGTGGCCGCGTTCCGAAGGAATACATCCCGTCCGTTGACGCAGGTATCCAGGACGCAATGCAGTACGGCTACCTGGCTGGCTTCCCGATGGTTAACATCAAGGCCACCCTGGAAGACGGCGCTTACCACGACGTCGACTCCTCCGAGATGGCCTTCAAGCTGGCCGGCTCTCAGGTCTTCAAGGAAGCAATGGCCAAGGCTAAGCCGGTTCTGCTGGAGCCGATGATGGCCGTTGAGGTTGTTACCCCTGAGGAGTACATGGGTACCGTTAACGGTGACATCTCCTCCCGCCGTGGCCAGGTCTTCGCTATGGAAGACCGCTCCGGTGCGAAGGTTGTTAAGGCTAAGGTGCCGCTGTCCGAGATGTTCGGTTACATCGGTGACCTGCGTTCTTCCACCGCAGGCCGCGCCAACTTCACCATGGTCTTCGATTCCTACGCCGAGGTTCCTTCCTCCGTGGCACAGGAGATCATCGAGGAGCGCACCGGCGGTGCTAACTAAGCGCTAGCCCCCGTCTCCTCCGCGGTTTAGTCGGGCTGGTACTCTTCGCCAGTAGATGCCAGACCCGCCGCGGGGTGGGACAACTGGGCCAGGGTAGCGGCGGGCTGAGTTTGCAGCTTAGTCTTCTAAGTTGTGAGTTGAGCCGGCCGTTACCCTCCCAGGATCCTTTTCAAAAGATTCTTGTCGAGGGAAATGGCCGCGATTTTTCGCGGGGTTACCTCCTATAACGGCGGTTTGAAAAAACCGCGACATAAATCTAGGATCGTGTAACTGGCACGTAAAGAAAGCGTCATTAGCGCTTTGCCCCACATACTGTGGGTCGGGTGCCAATGACAACTGTCAACCACGTGGCTGCGAAGGTCGTAGCCACCATATAGTCCAGGAGGACATACAGTGGCAAAGGAGAAGTTCGAGCGTACGAAGCCGCATGTGAACATCGGCACCATCGGACACGTCGACCACGGCAAGACCACCACCACCGCAGCGATCACCAAGGTTCTGGCTGACCAGTACCCTGAGGAGAACGAGGCATTCGCGTTCGACATGATCGACAAGGCTCCTGAGGAGAAGGAGCGCGGTATTACCATCAACATCTCCCACGTTGAGTACTCCACCCCGAAGCGCCACTACGCACACGTTGACGCTCCGGGCCACGCCGACTACATCAAGAACATGATTACCGGCGCTGCTCAGATGGACGGCGCTATCCTGGTTGTTGCTGCAACCGATGGCCCGATGCCGCAGACCCGCGAGCACGTTCTGCTCGCTCGCCAGGTTGGCGTTCCTTACATCCTCGTTGCACTGAACAAGTGCGACATGGTTGATGATGAGGAAATCATCGAGCTCGTTGAGATGGAGATCCGTGAGCTGCTCGCAGAGCAGGACTACGATGAGGAAGCTCCTATCGTTCACATCTCCGCTCTGAAGGCCCTCGAGGGCGACGACAAGTGGGTACAGTCCGTCGTTGACCTGATGGAAGCTTGCGACAACGCTATTCCGGATCCGGAGCGCGCTACCGACCAGCCGTTCCTGATGCCTATCGAGGACATCTTCACCATTACCGGCCGCGGTACCGTTGTTACCGGCCGTGTTGAGCGTGGCCGTCTGAACGTCAACGAGGACGTTGAGATCATCGGTATCCAGGAGAAGTCCCAGACCACCACCGTTACCGGTATCGAGATGTTCCGCAAGATGATGGACTACACCGAGGCTGGCGACAACTGTGGTCTGCTTCTGCGTGGTACCAAGCGTGAGGACGTTGAGCGTGGCCAGGTTGTTATCAAGCCGGGCGCTTACACCCCGCACACCAAGTTCGAGGGTTCCGTCTACGTCCTGAAGAAGGAAGAGGGCGGCCGCCACACCCCGTTCATGAACAACTACCGTCCGCAGTTCTACTTCCGTACCACGGACGTTACCGGTGTTGTTCACCTGCCAGAGGGCACCGAGATGGTTATGCCTGGCGACAACGTTGAGATGTCCGTTGAGCTCATCCAGCCGGTCGCTATGGACGAGGGCCTGCGCTTCGCTATCCGCGAGGGCTCCCGCACCGTCGGCGCTGGCCGCGTTACCAAGGTTATCGAGTAATCGATACCCCGTAACCGCTCAGTAGAGCTTTAAAGAGTCCGCTCCACCTTCGGGTGGGGCGGATTTTTTGATCCCTGGCCACCGAAGCTGCGCGCGGAGTAACGGTTTGTAGTTGATGCCGTATGCGTGGACTTTTCGGGGAAAATGAAGCCTCCCGCGGCATCGCCTGTTCGGAGTGCCGCGGGTGGCTTGAGCGTAGTGCGCTAGAGGCTTATAGTGCTGTTACTTCTCCCAGCCGATGTCTTCCTTGGGGAGGATGGCGAAGCCGTTAGCGCCGAAGTTGGCCAGGCCCTTCTTCACGCCGACCATCTGTGGGCCGTTGGCAAAGGGGAGGATGCCGTAGTGACCGAAGGCCTCCGACTCGAGTTCATTGACGCGGTCAATCTGCTCGTCCTTGGTTGGCAGGTTCTGCAGCTCCTCAATCTTCTTATCGAATTCCTTGGTGCCGGTGCTCGACATGTTCAGCGTGGAATCGCTGGCGTAGGTCTGGCCAAAGTATGCGACGCCAAACGGGTCAGAGGAGGTAAACGCGGAAAGGAAGAGGTCGAAATCTCGCTCCGAGGTTACCTTGGAGAACTCGGACGAAGGGCGCTCTTCAATCTTGAGGTCAACGCCGACGTCCTTGAGCATCTTTTGCACCGCCGCGGCGAGGGACTTCGACACTTCATCGTCACCGATGAGGATGTAGCGCAGTGAGAGCTTCTCGCCGTCCTTAGCGTAGATACCATCATCGCCTTGCTGATAGCCGGCGTCCTCTAGCAGCTTCTTGGACTCCTCAGGATCGAACTTGATGACGTCCTTGATGTTGTCCTTGTAGCCCTCCTGGGTGGAATAGAGGGTAAGGGATCCCGGCATTTCCTCTTCGTAGCCCAGGCCGTTATAGCGGATTTCGGCCAGCTGATCGCGGTCGATGGCGGAGAAGACGGCGTGGCGCACGTCCTCATCCTTGAGCTGTGGCGCCTTGGAATTGAGGGTGAAGATGACGTTGGCGGGGCGCAGTGCGGCACGGATGTCGATGTCATCGCCCATCTCGCCGGCAATGGTGAGGCTGTTCTTATCGGCCACACCGGCGGCATCAATTTCGCCGGCTTGGAAAGCGTTGATGGTGGCCTGGGATTCCATGACGCGGTAGCTTACCTTCTTCAGCTTCGGCTTATCGCCCCACCACTTTTCGTTGGGCACGAGGGTGAGGGTGCCGCCCTTGAAGTCCACGTTGTCGACCTTGAATGGGCCAGCGCCGTATTGCGGGTTCAGCTTGCCCAGATAGGCCTTGTCGAATTTTTCTGGGCTGTCGATGGCGGGGTGGAGAAGCTCGTTGAAGAGGCCCTGCCACCACGGGTAGGGGCCGTCGAAAGTGACAACGACGTCCTTGTCGGTAGCGCCCTTTTCCACGGAGGTAATGCGCTCGAACCCATCGGTGGCGTTTACCTGGACGTCTTCATCCTTGCCGTTGTTGAAGCGCCAGGTATTTTCAAAGGCCTTCCAGTCAATAGGCGTGCCATCGTTGAAGGTGGCATCCTTGTTGACCTTGAAAGTGACGACGGTGTTCTCGCCCTTCTTATCTTCCTTGACATCATCGATGTAGTCGGGGTTTGGGGTGTAGTTTCCCTCGCCGTCGTATAGCGCAAGCTGTGGGTTGTACCAGCCCCAGACCGAGCGGGTATCGGTGGTCATGTTGGCGTGGAACATGTTTTGTTGCTCGGTGAGTTCGTTGAGGGGGAGGGTGAGCTCGCCGTCGTCCTTGAGCTCGTCGCGGGACTTTTCGTTGTAGTCGCCAGCCGGATTAACCTCGATGTCGAGGCCGCCGACTGCCTTGGAGGAGTCGCCGTCCGAGTTGGCGGCGCAGCCGGTGAGGGCGAGTGCCGCGGCAGAGAGGGTGGCTACGGTAGCAATCCGGAAGCGGGTGAACTTTTTCATGGTTGGGTTTCTCCTTGAGTGAGAGGAAGGTGAAGGTTGCGGTAGCGGGGTAAGCTGCCACAGTCCTTCAGGTGTGAGATTAACTATATATAAGACAAGGTGTGCGTAAGGTCACTTTTGCGAAATTGGTGAGGCTTGCGCTGGACCTGGGTTGCGTCGCCTGCGGGCAGCCTCCGGATCCGGAATCGGAATGGCATCCAGGAGCTTCTTGGTGTAGTCCGCTTGGGGGTTCTCGAAGATCTCATCGGTTGGCCCAGACTCCACAAACTGACCCTTGTACATGACGGCCACCCGGTCTGAAAGGTGGCGCACCACGGACAGGTCGTGCGCCACGAAAAGGTAGGACAGGCCCAGCTTCCGCTTGAGATCCTCCAAGAGGTTGATGACGCCGGCCTGGATGGACACGTCGAGCGCGGAGACGGGCTCATCCAAGACCAAAACCGAAGGGTTCGTGGCCAGCGCGCGGGCGAGGCCGATGCGCTGGCGCTGTCCGCCGGAAAAGTGGCTGGGGAAGCGATCCAGCTGGGAGGAGTCCAAACCGACAAGGCCCATGAGCTCGTTCACGCGGGCATCCACGTCGCCGTCATAGCCTAGGGAGTTGAGTGGTTCGGCGATGACCTCGCGCACGGTCAAGCGCGGGTTGAGGGAGCTCATCGGGTCCTGGAAGACAATTTGGATGTCCTTGCGGGCCTCGCGGCGCTCGGAATTGCTCATCCCGGCTGCGTCTTTCCCGTTGAGCACTACCGCGCCGTTTTCGGGCTTTAAGTCCATGATTTCTAGCAGGGTGGTGGTCTTACCGCAGCCGGACTCGCCTACGATGGCCATGCATTCGCCCTTGCGAATATCAAAGGTGAGGCCGTCCACTGCCTTGACCGTACCCACACGGCGCTTGACCAGCGCGCCCTTAGTGAGTGGGAATTCCTTGCGCAGGTCCGTGACCTCCAAGGTGGTGGGACGCTCCTCGCGGGGGATACCGGCCATGACGTCCTCCGCGAGCTGCGGGGGCTTGAACATGAGCTCGCCGCCGATTTTGCGGTCGTGGATCTCGGGCGCGCGCAGGCAGGCACTCTGGTGTGTGGGGGCGTCGTCAAGCGGGATAAGCGGCGGCTCACCATCGGAGCAGGCGGGCTGCGCCACGGGGCAGCGCGGGGCAAACTGGCAGCGCTGCTTGAGGTCCACCAGCACCGGCGGGCTGCCCACGATGGGTGTGAGCGGCTCTTCTGCGGACACGTCCGGGCGGGGCGTAGAGCCGAGCAGGCCCACGGTATAGGGCATGCGGGGTTGGGAGAAGATGGTATCCACATCGCCGCGCTCCACGGGTCGGCCGGCGTACATGACCATGACATCATCGGCCGTTTCTGCCACCACGCCCATGTCATGGGTAATCATGATGGTGGCGGCGCCGGTTTCGCGCTGGGCGAGCTTAATGACCTCCAGAATCTGCGCCTGAATGGTCACATCCAGCGCGGTCGTGGGCTCATCGGCGATGAGTACGCGCGGATTATTGGCGATTGCGATGGCAATTACCACGCGCTGGCGCATGCCGCCCGAGAACTCGTGCGGGAAAGACTTCAGGCGCAGGTGCGGATCGGGGATGCCCACGAGATCGAGCAACTCCGTGGCCTCTTTGAGGGCCTGCTTCTTGCCGACGTCCCTATGGGCCTGAATTGCTTCCACCAACTGCGATCCAATATCGAAGACCGGGGTGAGCGCGGAGAGCGGATCCTGGAAGATCATGCCGATGCCGTTGCCGCGGATCTCGGACATCTGCTTGTCGCTGAGACCGAGCAGCTCGCGGCCGTCGAACTTTACGGACCCGGTGATCTTCGCGTAGTCCGGCAGGAGCCCCATGATGGCCATGGAGGTCACGGATTTGCCGGAACCGGATTCGCCCACGATGCCGAGCGTGCGGCCGGGGTAGAGATCAAAATCCACGCCACGGACCGCGGAGACGGATCCGGCTTCGGACGGGAAGTTTACGCGCAGGTCTTTGACGGATAAGACGGGCGAGGTCATGCTTTACCTCCGGAATTCGAGTTGGGGTCGAGCGCATCGCGCAGGCCATCGCCAATGAAAGCCATGGACACGGTGAGCAAGGTCAGGGTTGCGGCAGGGAAGTAGAACAGCCACGGGGAGGATTGCACGGCGGCGGTGCCGCCCTGCAGGAGGGTGCCGAGGGAGACGTCGGGAAGCTTGACGCCCAACCCCAGGAAGGACAGGGCCGTCTCGGAGCCCACGGTGCCCACCACGCCGAAGACGAACTGGATGATGAGCAGCGAACCAATATTGGGAATGACGTGGCGCACGATGGTGCGCAGCTTGGACACGCCCATGTAGCTCGCTGCGCGGACGTAGTCTTGCTCGCGCACCGTAAGCGCCAGCGACCAAATCACGCGGGCCTGGTACATCCAGCCAAAGAGGATGAGCACGACGATAAGCAGCTTCCAATCGCCGCCGGAATCCGCGACTACCAGTGCGATGAGCAGGAAGGTAGGGATGGACAGCAGGAAGTGAATGACGGCCAGCACCGCCTTTTCGGCAATGCCTCCCCACAAGGCTGCAGCGGATCCAATGAACGCGGAGATGACCAAGGTGGCCAGGGATACCACGATGGCGATGGTCAGGGACCTGCCTAAACCGTGAATGGTCTGGGCATAAAGGTCATTGCCGGTGTCATTGGTGCCAAACCAGTGCTCGGGGCTCGGCGGCTCCGATAGTGCAAGGAAGTCCGGCTCGGTGTAGTCCCACTTGGCAAAGAAGCCGCCAAAAAGCGCTGCAAAGACCAAGAAAGCCAGGATGATAAGGCCCAAGGTGGCCAGCTTATTGCGAAAGAAGCGGCGCAGGTACAGCTTGTAGCGCGAGGTGCCACGCGGCATCTGCTCCAAGGTGGCTACCTGCTCGGCCTCGGCGGGGGAGAAGGGGTCTCCCGAAGTGACCTCGCTGTGTGCGGTGATTTCCCCGCGCGGTTCCTGCTTGAAATAGTTGCGGTCTTTAGATGGGGTCATTTAACTCACCCTCACTCGTGGATCAAGCGCGACGACAACCAGGTCCGCCAATACCGCGGAGATGGCGGTCATGGCGGCGCCAAAGGCAGCGACAGCCGCTGCACCGTTGACGTCGTTCTTGCTAATGGTCTCGATGAAGTACTGGCCCATGCCGTTCCAGCCAAAGATGCGCTCGGTCATCACCGCACCGGTGAAGATGCCCGGGATGGAAAAGGCCACCGAGGTTGCCACCGGGATGATGGAGGTGCGCAGGGCGTGCTTGCGAATCGCCTGCTGGCGGGTCAAGCCCTTAGCGCGGGCGGTGCGCACATAGTCCGCATCCAAGTTATCCAGCAGCAAGGTGCGCTGGGTCATGTGATAGCTGGCGTAGCTAATGAAGACCAATGAAATGGTGGGAAGAATCAAGTGCTGTGCGGAGTCCACCAGCTTGGGAAAGAAACCTTCCACGTCCAGCGAATGGGAGCCGACCACATAGAAAATCTTCTTGCCGCTGAGCTCGTTGATCTTGAGCGCGCCCCACACCACGGCGATGGATGCCACCACCACGTGGGTGTTCATCGCGACGATGGAAATGCCCTGCCAGATGCGGTCACCGGTCTTGTACTGGCGCGAAGCGGTGTAAACGCCCACGGCCACGCCGATGAGAATGGACAAAATGGTGGACAGTAGGAGCAGCTGCGCGGAAACCCAGATGCGGTAGCTAATTTCTGAATTCACCACTTCGCCCACCGGGGATTGGCCCCAGTCCCATTTGGTGAGGATATTGGTCAGCCAGGTCCACCAGCGTTGTACCAGCGGGGTATCGGGGCTGAGGTTATAGGGCTCGAGGAGGCTATTGATTTCCTCCGGTGAAAGCGGTGGGCGGCGGCCGGTGTAGTTGGACCGTGGGTCCAGGAAGCTGGCCGCCAAGAGATAGGCGAGGTTGGTAGCCAAAAAGATCATGAGTAACCAGCCCAAGGTCTTTTTGATCAGATATTTAGTCATAGAGATTCTCCGTGCGCGGTTAAGCAGGAAACGGGGTGCGAATGTGTATCCAACGAGCGAATCGTTGTATGTGACTAATCTAATAATCTGTTACCCAGAGCACAATCAAATTAGCCCCGTGACATAAATCCCCAATAAAATGACAGGTATTAAGGGCTGTAGATTGCGTGGAAAATTTTGCAATAAATCCATTGTGAGCAGGCGATATGTGGATCGAGATTGTTGAACACTTATAGTATTTATTTAATTGAATGAAATTAACTCGGGGGTGAAAAATCTCCTCTCGGCCCCGGCTGTCTGGCCGGCACCGGCGCTGGGTAATCTTGGCGGATATGGATGACCCCACCCGCATCGATCCCACGCTT
The DNA here is from genome assembly GCF_000175635.1 of Corynebacterium tuberculostearicum SK141. Classification (GTDB taxonomy): domain Bacteria; phylum Actinomycetota; class Actinomycetes; order Mycobacteriales; family Mycobacteriaceae; genus Corynebacterium; species Corynebacterium tuberculostearicum_C. Next base: position 71,995 of record NZ_ACVP01000015.1, read on the forward strand.
GAGTCCCTCCGCCGCGCCTGGGAGGGCCAGCCCGACCTCAGCCTTCCCACTTTCTTTGCCATGCTGGCTAATCAAGGCATTGGATGGGGTGCCACCGACGCCGAACTCGTTGCGGAATTGGAGCGCCAGGCGGACGTGCATCCGCCCTTGCTTCCCTTGGAGGGCGGACGCATTGCGGCAGGGGAATGGCTCGTGCTTGCCGACGCCCCCACCTACCGCATCACCGCCACCCCTACCCACATCATCGTGCGCCGCCCTGACACCCAGCCCGTGGCGTGGGCCTATGAGTCCATTCGTCCCACGGGCCCTGGCCGCCCATTTACCATTCGGGATACCGAGGGCTTTGAACACCGCTTCGGCGTGGTCTCAAGCCTCATGCGGTTGAGTGCTGAGTGTCCAGACCTTAATGGCCTGAAGCGGCAGGATTTGGGTGATTTCGTCTTCATCCTTCGCTTCGCAGCGGCCATCGGTGTGCTTGATCATGGACTGCACCTATTTGCTAAAGAAAACCGCCGCGTAACTCGCCAGGACTACTCTTGGCAGCGCATAGAAAAATGCCGCCCCGGCGAGGAACTAGAAATGATCCTCGGGGGCGGCGAGTCGGCCCGCCTTGGGGCCGTTCAGGAGATCTTGGTGGCGGAGACTCCCAACCCGCTATTCGGATAGGTCCTTCATCGGACCTACCTTGCTGAACTGCAGCTTGTAGATGGTGTCCAAATCGGCGTCGGGAAACGCTGCGCGGAAATCGCGCTCATTGGTTTCAACCGCACCGGTAAGGCGCTCCACCGGAGTGTCTGGATTTGCCGTCACCGTGTACTGCAGCGTGGGCCGCGCGCGGTCATAAGCCACGAGGCGCTCTACGTGGTCTACACCCTTGAGCCCATCCAAATCTTGGGCCACGGCGCCGGCGATTGCATTCATCGACGTCGTGATAGAGCCCTTGTCATTGGAAGAAGCAGACTCCACGTTATTAAAGCGGCGGTGGCGCAGGTTAGCCACCACAATCCACAACCCCAGAATAAGGAGCAGTGCGGAGCCACCAGCCAGCGCCCACACCCACCAGTCATTGTCCGCCAAGCTCTTCCACGTATCGTGGTCCACCCACAGGGCTAAGTACTTGGCAAATTCCACGTTGAAGTGGATCAAGATGGGCCACACGCCCAAAGCGATGAGGATGATTCCCAGCAGGCCCAGCAGAATGCGGTCAAAGGTAGCAAGTTTTCTAGACATTGTTATCCAACTCCGGAATCTTCTCTACAGCCACGGTGACCTGCGGCGGGTTCTTGAGATGAGCCAGGCAGCGCGTTACCGCCGTCTCTACCCGGCCTTGTAGCTCCGCATCGTCCGTATCGCCATTGACGGTGACCTTGGCAGTCTTGCTATCCGCGGAAGTTTGCGCCGAGGCCACGCCCGGAACGCGGCGAGCAGTAGCCGAAGAGAGGCGGGCGATATCCACCGGCCGCATCCACATGGAGGCGGTGTCGGAGGCTAGCTGCATGTGTGTGGTGCGGCGCGTCTTCACTGCCGCGAAGAGGAAAATCAGGCCTACGACAATGGAGGCAACGCCGGCCCAGATCATCCAGGTCTGCAGCTCTTCAGTAGCAATGAGATTAAGCACCGGCTGTACCCACGACTGCGCGTCGGAACCGGAACCCACCAGCCACGTCTCGCGCACTCCGACGACGCCCGCGGCGAGCAGCAGGAGCCCAAGGATTACGGCCCAAGTACGCGCCGCCGGAGATGCCTTCGGCTGCTGCCCAAAGTGTTCAGGCATGTGCTGATCAGCCATTATTGCCTCCTTGTGGGCGGTACGGGTTAATGGAAATGGCGCGCAACGGCTCGGGACGCGGCGCATTCACGTGCAACGGCCGAGGATTCGCCGGCGTGACCTCAATGCGCTTGAGCGGTTGCGGCCGCGGGGCCTTTACCGTGCGCGCAGGAGCAGACTTGGGAGCCTGTACACGGCGCGGAGACCACTCGTGGCGAATCTCAATCTCGCGCAGCGGCTGCGGACGAGGAGTTGTTACCTGAATCTTCCGTGCCAGTGGACGAACCTGCCCACTAGGGGCCAACCTGGCTGGGCGAGGCGCAGCCACGCTCTGCACGCGGACCGGCTTGGGCTCTCTGATCGGCCGCACCGTGTGGTCGTTCGGGGACGAAATCTCACGCAGCTGGTGGTCTGGAAGGTCAGCGGAAATGTTGCGTACCTCGGTCTCGCGCGGGGTGTCCACGGACTGCACTGCGACGCCGGCGGCCGGCGCAGCGATGCCGCGCACCGGGGCCTCCTGCGGTGTGTCAATGCTGCGTACGTTCACCGACTCTGCAGTGACCGGCTGCCATACCGGCGAGGGCTTGGTGTGCGGCGCAACGGCAGCAGCGACCTGGCGCTGCTCCACCTCTGCGGCAGTCACGCGCTCGCCCGGAACGGAACCGCCGATGGTGACATTGACGCGAGTTGTGGAATAACCGGTGTGCGCCGCGATGGCCTCCGAGATGGCAGCACGAGTATGTTCCGCCACCGTGGTGACCGGCGAAGGCCACACCACGCCAATGGTGGCGTTGACGGCCGCTACCTCACGCTCCGAGTCCATTTGGACCGAGACCCGTGGAAAACCGCGGCCGCCGATGCCCGCTAGCTTGGCCTCTATAGCCTTGGTGCCGGGCACGCTAGCAATCGCGGCGGTAACGATGCGTTCCATGGTCCGCAGCGAGATACGCGTGTGGCCCTGAGTGGAACTATCTGTCATTAACCTTGGCCTTTCTCCTTACCAATGAGGCCATTCCACACAGAAGTGAGATCGATACGGCCATCAAAGTGTGCTCCCACAATGCCGCCGATTGCGGCAAGGAGTACGGCGAGCAAAGTAGGACCCCAGCCTAGGTACAAAAAGAAGGCAAGAATAAGGCCGGAAATGATGCCCAAAGTGGTGTAATTCTTCATATCTATTCCTTCGATGGAGCAGCGGATAAGCCATCTACGGCGTCAGAAAACTCAACGTCAATGCGCTGCAGTTCGGGACAAGCCCCACGGGCGGCGGACCGAATATCTTCTGCCAAGGCATACAGGTCCGGCGCGGCGCTGATATCAACGCGAATGTTGATCTGCAGGTGGCGATCATCGCGCGGGTCGGGCCGCCGCATGCCGACGATGCGCTCGCCGGGGAGGTATAAACTCACCGAACCGAACGAACCGCCGTCGAGCGCGGCGACACCGCGTACCTTCCGGACTGCCTCTGCAATAGCGCGGGCGTGGCTTACCTCGAGCTCGAAACGTGCTCGGGGCTCAGGCATTGGGCTTAAGCCTGACCCTGGTTCAAAGCAGCCTGGTCTTCTGCCTCGGACTCATCCTTTGGCAGCTTTACGTCGTGAACAACAACGTTGACGCGCTCGACGCTCAGGCCGGTCATGCGCTCAACGGCATTCATGATGTTGCGGCGGATGGCCTCGGCGAGCTCGTGGATGGCCACGCCGTACTCAGCGGTGATGGCAATGTCGATGCGAGCGGTGCCGTCCGCTACCTCTACGTCCACACCCTGGCGGACGTCCTCAGAAGCACCGAAGGACTCGCGGATATTGCCGATCATGCGGGCTCCGCCGCCACCTAGGGCATCCACGCCGGAAACCTCGCGAGCAGCGATGCCGGCGATCTTGGAGACCACGACATCATCGATGGTGGTGGTGCCGTACTGGGTTTCCAGGTTGTTATTGACCTCGCGCTCCTCGGAAGCAGGAACCTGGTTGTCGGAGTTTTGTGCAGGGGTCTTGTTTTCAGACATGGGCGAGTGAGCCTTTCTCTATTGGGTGATGCATGAACGCGATATTCAACTATCTAGGCAGGACAAAGAGTCCACAGCCATTACCTCCGAGCTTAGATACTTCTCAGCCCAGTGTGGGGTGCGAGGCAACAAATTTTTCCAAAACGTGATTTTTGGCACGGTTTAATACGCGGCTTGAAAAACCGCAGCCCAACATGCTTAAATACAAAGGTTGCTTTAACAGGGCAGCGAGAACCGAGGTTCGGTGATGGCGGCGGACGTCGCCAAGCATGAGTCTCGGGGAGACGCTGAGCTGGTAAAGCGAACATGACACCTTCGTTGTCGCCATGGTTCAGGGAAACCTGAAGCATTGACTGGAAGGTCATCCAATCGGGCTAGGTCCGCGTTAGAGCAGTGACACCCCGAGAAGATGGACCGGAGAAGGGGCATGGCAAATAAACAGCGGCAGTAGACGAATTGGACACTCTCCACGTGTAATGCGTGAAAACCGTCCTCTTCACAATACTTTGACTACGGGTCTTGTACCCCGTCGAGAGCACTGCGTCCTGGCACTTGCCATGTACCGCAACTCTTGGTCGTCATGACAGTCAGACCACTGGCGTTGTGTCAGGCCCCAAGCCCGGACAACGTTATAGAGAAATCGAGAAGCAATTTCCCACCGCTTCACGCCCCGGAAACGCCGGGAATGTGAAAGTGGGGAAGCGAGGAAGAGGATAAGCGTGGCGGGACAAAAAATCCGCATTCGGCTGAAGGCCTATGACCACGAGGCTATCGACGCTTCTGCAAAGAAGATCGTCGAGACCGTTACCCGTACCGGTGCTCGTGTAGTTGGCCCAGTGCCGCTCCCAACCGAGAAGAACGTATACGCAGTTATTCGTTCTCCGCACAAGTACAAGGACTCTCGCGAGCACTTCGAGATGCGCACTCACAAGCGCCTGATCGACATTCTCGACCCAACCCCGAAGACCGTTGATGCTCTTATGCGCATCGATCTTCCGGCAAGCGTCGACGTGAACATCCAGTAAGCGACTTTGGTGGAGAACAAATAATGAGTGAAAACGAGATCAAGGGCATTCTGGGCAAGAAGCTCGGCATGACCCAGGTCTTCGACGAGGACAACCGCGTTGTGCCGGTTACCGTCGTCGAGGCAGGGCCATGCGTTGTCACCCAGATTCGCACCCCCGAAACCGATGGCTACAGCGCCATCCAGATCGCCTTTGGCGAAATCGACCCACGCAAGGCAAACAAGCCGGTTGGTGGACACTTCAAGAAGGCTGGCGTAACCCCGCGCCGTCACGTTGCGGAAATCCGCATGGACGACACCTCTGCATACGAGGTTGGCCAAGAGGTCAAGGTTGACATCTTCGAGGGCACCACCTTCGTTGACGTCACCGGCAAGACCAAGGGCCACGGCTACGCCGGCGCCATGAAGCGCCACGGCTTCGCAGGCCAGGGCGCAGCTCACGGTAACCAGGCCGCTCACCGCCGCGTTGGCGGCATCGGCGGCGCTGCTACCCCGGGCCGCGTCTTCAAGGGCAAGCGCATGGCTGGCCGTATGGGCCACGACCGCGTGACCACCCAGAACCTGAAGATTCAGAAAATCGATGCCGAGTCCAACCTGCTGCTCATCAAGGGTGCTATCCCTGGTGCGCGCGGCGGCCTCGTCACCGTTAAGACCGCAGTGAAGGGCGGTGCACACGCATGAGCAACCTCAAGCTAGACGTCCACACTTCCGAGGGTAAGACCAACGGCTCTGTAGACCTGCCAGCTGAAATCTTTGACACCGAGGCATCCATTGCTTTGATGCACCAGGTTGTTAACGCTCAGCTTGCTGCTGCACGCCAGGGCACCCACGCAACCAAGACCCGCGGCGACGTCCGCGGTGGTGGTCGCAAGCCTTTCCGTCAGAAGGGCACCGGCCGTGCACGCCAGGGCTCCATCCGCGCACCGCACTACACCGGTGGCGGCACCGTCCATGGCCCACAGCCACGCGACTACGCACAGCGCACCCCTAAGAAGATGATCAAGGCTGCTCTCTTCGGTGCACTGTCCGACCGTGCTCGCAACGAGCGCATCCACGTCATCGAAGAGCTCGTACCGGGCCAGAAGCCGTCCACCAAGTCGGCCAAGGCCTTCCTCGAGTCCCTGACCGAGCGCAAGAACGTGCTGCTGGTCATCGGCCGCGAGGACATCAATGCTCGTCGTAGCGCTAATAACCTGCCTAACGTCCAGATCCTGGACGCTGGCCAGCTCAACACCTACGACGTTCTCTACTCCGATGACGTTGTGTTCTCCGTTGAGGCGCTACACACCTTCATCAACCGCGCAACCGGCGCGGATAAGGAGGAGAACTAATGGCTAAGATTTCTAACCCACGCGATATCATCATCGCCCCGGTTGTATCCGAGAAGTCCTACGGTCTGATGGAGCAGAACGTATACACGTTCTACGTCTCCACGGACTCCAACAAGTCCCAGATTAAAGATGCCGTAGAGCAGATCTTTGACGTAAAGGTTGACTCCGTGAACACCGTGAACCGTGCAGGTAAGCGTAAGCGCACCCGCACCGGTTACGGCCAGCGTAAGTCCACCAAGCGTGCATACGTGACGCTCCGTGAAGGCAGCGACTCCATCGACGTCTTTGGCGCACAGGCCTAAGACGGAGACGAAGTAAGGAAGAATTATGGCTATTCGTAAGTACAAGCCGACAACTCCGGGTCGCCGCGCATCCTCCGTTTCTGAGTTTGACGAGATCACTCGTTCTACTCCGGAGAAGTCCCTGCTGCGCCCGCTGAGCAAGACTGGTGGCCGTAACAACTACGGCCGCATCACCACCCGCCACATCGGCGGTGGCCACAAGCGCCGTTACCGTCTGATCGACTTCCGTCGTAACGACAAGGACGGCATTCCGGCAAAGGTCGCTCACATCGAGTACGACCCGAACCGCACCGCAAACATCGCACTGCTTCACTACGTTGATGGCGAGAAGCGCTACATCATCGCCCCTAAGGGTCTGAAGCAGGGCACCATCGTAGAGTCCGGCGCGAACGCAGATATCAAGGTTGGCAACAACCTGCCGCTGCGTAACATCCCGACCGGTTCCACCATCCACGCTGTGGAGCTCAAGCCGGGCGCTGGCGCTAAGCTGGCTCGCTCCGCTGGTGCTTCCATCCAGCTGCTGGGTAAGGAAGGCAAGTACGCAGTTCTGCGTATGCCGTCTTCCGAAATCCGCCGTGTGGACATCCGCTGCCGCGCGACCGTTGGTGAGGTTGGCAACGCCGAGCAGATGAACATCCGCTGGGGCAAGGCCGGCCGTATGCGCTGGAAGGGCGTACGCCCGACCGTCCGCGGTGTCGTTATGAACCCGGTTGACCACCCACACGGTGGTGGTGAGGGTAAGACCTCGGGTGGTCGCCACCCTGTGTCCCCATGGGGCCACAAGGAGGGTCGCACCCGCAACCCGAACCGTTACTCCAACAACATGATCGTGCGCCGTCGTCGCCCGAACAAGAAGCGCTAAGAGGAGGTAAACAATGCCACGCAGCCTTAAGAAGGGCCCGTTCGTCGATGAGCACCTCCTCAACAAGGTGGATGCTCAGAACGATGCAGGCACCAAGCAGGTCATCAAGACCTGGTCTCGCCGCTCGACCATTCTCCCCGATTTCATCGGTCACACCTTCGCCGTCCACGACGGCCGCAAGCACGTGCCGGTTTTCATCGAGGATTCCATGGTCGGCCACAAGCTGGGCGAGTTTGCACCAACCAAGACCTTTAAGGGTCACGTCAAGGATGACAAGAAGGGACGTCGATAAGCGATGAGTGAGACCATCACCTCCGCATCCGCCACGGCCCGCTACGTCCGCGTCACCCCGATGAAGGCACGTCGCGTGCTCGATCTGGTCCGCGGCAAGTCCGTAAGCGAAGCCCTGGCTATCCTGAAGTACGCACCGCAGGGTGCTTCCAAGCCAGTTGCAAAGGTCGTTGCTTCTGCAGCCGCTAACGCTGAGAACAACTTCGGCCTCGACCCACGCACCCTGGTCATCTCCGAGGCATATGCCAACGAGGGTCCGACCATGCGTCGTTTCCAGCCGCGTGCACAGGGTCGTGCATTCATGATTCGTAAGCGCACCAGCCACATCACCGTGGTTGTCGAAAGCCAGCAGGAAGGGGCCAAGTAATGGGCCAGAAGATCCATCCTCACGGCCTACGTTTGGGCATCACTTCCGACTGGAAGACCCACTGGTTCGCCGATAAGGACTACGCGAACTACGTAGCCGAAGACATCAAGATTCGTAACTACCTCAACAAGGGCCTCGACCGCGCCGGCATTGCCGACGTCGTCATCGAGCGCACCCGTGACCGCGTCCGCGTCGACATTCACACCGCCCGCCCGGGCATCGTGATTGGCCGCCGTGGTGCTGAGGCTGACCGCATCCGCCGTGAGCTTGAAAAGCTCACCGGCAAGATGGTTGCCCTCAACATCCTCGAGGTCAAGCAGGTAGACGCAAACGCAACCCTGGTTGCTCACTCCATCGCGGAGCAGCTGGTTAACCGTGTCGCATTCCGTCGTGCAATGCGCAAGGCTATCCAGTCTGCTATGCGCCAGCCACAGGTTAAGGGCATCAAGATCCTGCTGTCCGGCCGCCTGGGCGGTGCAGAAATGTCCCGCGTTGAGCGCTACCACGAGGGTCGCGTTCCGCTGCACACTCTTCGCGCCGAAATCGACTACGGCACCGCAGAGGCCCACACCACCTTCGGCCGCATCGGCATCAAGGTGTGGATCTACAAGGGTGACGTCGTCGGTGGCGTACGCGAGTCCGAACTGAACGCTCCGGCACAGGGCCGTGGCCGTGACCGCAATGGTCGCTCCCGCCGCGGTGGCCAGCGCCGCCAGCGTGCACAGCAGAAGCAGGAGGGCTAATCCATGCTGATTCCTAAGCGTGTTAAGTACCGCCGTCAGCACCGCCCGAACCGTCGCGGCGTGTCCAAGGGCGGTAACCGCATCAACTTCGGCGATTACGCAATCCAGGCTCTCGAGCCGGCGTACATCACCAACCGTCAGATTGAGGCCGCACGTATTGCCATCAACCGCCACGTCAAGCGTGGTGGCAAGGTGTGGATCAACATCTTCCCGGACCGTCCGTTGACCCAGAAGCCGCTCGGCGTTCGTATGGGTTCCGGTAAGGGCCCGGTCGAGAAGTGGGTGGCTAACGTTAAGCCAGGCCGCGTACTTTTCGAGATGAGCTACCCAACCGAGGCCGTTGCTATTGAGGCTCTGCGCCGCGCAGGCCAGAAGCTTCCTTGCAAGGTCCGCATCATCAAGAAGGAGGACCAGTTCTAATGGCAACCGGTACCCCCGCCCACGAGTTCCGTGAGCTCGACAACGCTGAGCTGCAGTCCCGCCTGAAGGATGCGAAGGAAGAGCTGTTCAACCTCCGCTTCCAGAAGGCCACCGGCCAGCTGACCAACAACCGCCGCATCGGCACGGTTAAGCGCGACATTGCCCGCATCTACACCGTTCTGCGCGAGCGCGAGCTGGGCCTGTCCGTTGCTCCGGGAGCTGAGGCTTAATCATGAGTGAGGCTAACGTGACTGATTCCAAGAAGGCACCTACTCCGAAGAAGGAGAAGGTCAAGGGCGCTCCTAAGGTTCGCACCGGCTACGTAGTATCCGACAAGATGACCAAGACCATCGTTGTCGAGCTGGAAGACCGCAAGGAGCACGCCCTGTACGGCAAGATCATGCGCTCTAACAAGAAGGTTAAGGCGCACGACGAGGAAGAAACCGCAGGCATCGGCGATCTTGTACGCATCGCTGAGACCCGCCCGCTGTCCAAGGACAAGCACTTCCGTCTCGTTGAGATCATCGAGAAGGCTAAGTAAAAACTAGCCAGCACGAAGCCCCCGCTACCGAACCTAGAGTTCGGAGCGGGGGCTTCGCCGTTTTAGGACTTCTTTACGGCCGGGCCCTGCCATAAAACCAGTAGGGAACCCATGTGACGTCGGTGGTATCTAGGCCCCATTCATTCACTGCGAGGCCTCGCACGCTTTTTGCTAGGCTCCCCTCGCCGGAACCCCATACGTACCCTGGCCCCGACGCACCGGCATAGTCCGCTCTCAAGGCGGCAACGACAGCCTCCGCCTCCCCGTGCGCTTGGGTATGAATAATCCGCAGGCTGTGTACGCTCGGCTCCCATCTAGCTGCGAGGCCTGGCTCTACCTCGTCGTTGCTGGTAACCACGGCCATAACGTCGGTGGCCCGAAGCATTTCCGGATTATGGTCTTCTTGGTAGGCCAAAATGTGCCGCAGGGCGGGCAGGGCGGATGCGTCGGCGACTAGAAGTTGTGGCTTCTCGGTTGGCCGCCACAGGTCGTTGCAGGTGAAGAATCCCGCTGTATCCCCGGCTTGTGCGCGGCGAATCCACCGCGAGCCAGGTCCTGAATCGCCGTGTGTCACCACGTCGACATCGACTGTGGCCTCCTCCGAGTGGAGCGCGCGGATGGTGTACCAGCGCAGGTCCGGCCGCCTCTCCTCGTCGATCGCGCTCACAGCCGAGCGGAGGTTTATTCCGTCGACGGGGAAGGGTGTAAACTCCTGTTCAGCTCGGGGCATGACGAGTCCGAAGAATTCATCGGGACCGGAGAGGGTGTATGTCCGGAAAGCCTCGGCGTAGAACGTGAGCCGGTGCAAGCGCGGACGGATCCGTTTATTGGCGGTCAAAGTAACGGGGATGAGTTCGTGTTCCCGCATCGGGGCCGATTGTGGGGAAGAGTTCATACGTCTAACATACCCAAAGTAAGTTAAGCCTTGCCTAAATAGCGTTTTGCGGTATAGGGTAAGCAAGTCATTTTTCCTCCTTTTTGAAAGGCTTAGCCTCATGAAGATTTTCGGCCGTCGCACTATGGGTGCAGTAGCAATGCTTTCCGCCGGGGCCGTAGCTTTAGGCGGTTGCTCGCGTGGTGAGGGCGATGAAACAGCTCAGGCGACCGACGCTGCCAGCGAGCAGCGCGTGGCTAGCTTGGGTCTAGGTGATGCCGATACACTGCTTGCCCTGGGGATCACTCCCGTAACGGTGGCGCCGTGGGGTGCTGAGGGCGATGGCGACCCTTCTGGCGTCGGCCCCTGGGCAGAGGAACTTTTGGGCGAGGCAAAGCCTGAGGTGATTTATAATACCGCAACCGGATTTACCGCGGATACCTTTGAGCAGGTCACCGCGGCCGACCCCACCCAGATCATTGCGGTGAACCAGGCGGTGGATTCACGCACGAAGGGTTCCCTGGAAGAAATCGCGCCTACCACCGTAAAGCCGAACGGCTATGAAGACTGGCAGGTACCCTGGGAAAAGCAGGTAGAGACCATCGCGGATGCGGTGGGCAAAGAAGACGAAGGCGATAAGCTTATCGATGACACCGAAAAGGCCTTCGAGGAATTCCGCCACGAGCACGCGGAATTGCAGGATAAGTCTGCGGCCATCGTCATGCCTTATGACGGCAAAATTGGCCTATACACCGAGGAGGATGGGCGTGGACAATTTATTGAGGACCTTGGCATGGAGATCCCCGATGCATTGCAGGGCGATGGCGGCAGCTTCTTCGTCGACATTGCCCCAGAAAACTACGCGAAGCTTAACCAGGTTGATTACCTCTTTGTCCTGGACTACAACGGCTCCTCCGATGCCTTGAAGAAGGATAAGACCTTCCAAGGCCTCGACATTGTCAAGGATGATCGCGTGCGCTACTTGGATACCGATACCGGCAATGCCATGAGTATGCCCAACCCGGTGACCATCCCCTGGGCAGTAGATAAATTTGAAGAGAAACTGTAATTGTCAGCAACCACGATGGACGCCCAACAAATCCAGTCGGATTCCGCAGCAGATAGTCCTACGACCACCGGCACCCCCGCAACGGTAGTGGCGCGGGTACAGAGTCATAAGATGCTCCTTGTCGCCATCATCCTCGCCAGCCTGGTGTTGGCGGTGGCGTCTTTGGCGGTGGGCTCCCGCTCGATTCCGCCCGAGGAGGTTATCGCTGCCCTGCACGGGGCAGGGGAGCAGGATATCCGCGATATCGTGTGGAACCTGCGCCTGCCGCGCACCTTCTTGGCTTATTTCGCCGGCGCGGCCCTTGCTGTGGCAGGTGTGCTGGCGCAATCGTGGACCAGAAACCCGCTAGCGGATCCAGGATTTATTGGTGTTACCGCGGGCGCGTCCTTCTTCGTTGCCTTAGGCACGGCCATTGGTATTGCTACCTCCACCAGTATGCGGACCGCCCTCGCGCTCGTTGGCGCGGGTATTACTACGCTGCTGGTCTTAGCCGTATCGCGGCGGTTTGAGGATCCCCTGACGCTCATTCTGGTGGGCGCCGGCGTCTCCGCAGCTTTGGGATCGGGCGCGACGATCATCGGTCTATATTCCACGGACGTCCTCGATAGCATGCGGCGGTGGACCATCGGCTCGACCTTTGGCCGCGGCCCAGAAGATGTCGCCATCGCGGGCATAGGGCTAGTTATTGGCGTAGCGTGTGCGGCGATGGTGGCTAGACCCCTCGACCTTCTGGCAATGGGGGAGGAGTCCTCCCTCGCCTTGGGTGGGTCCCCCACTACCGCGCGGGCGGGCGCGGCGCTCAGTGTCGTGGTGTTGGCTGGCAGCGCAACGGCAGCAACGGGTCCCATTGCCTTCGTCGGTTTTGCCATTCCCCACATCGTGCGGCGGGTGGTGGGCCCTAGCGTTGCCACCTTGCTTTTGCCCTCTGCGCTCTTGGGCGGTTGTGCCGTGCTTGTCGCTGATATCACCGGCCGCCTCATTGCGGGGAACTCGGAGCTGGAGATGTCGATCGTCCTCGCGATAGTGGGCGCACCTTTCCTCATTTGGGGTGCTCACCGCGGCGTGGGCAGAGCATGGGGGCAATAAAGCATGACCGCAATCAGCACTATTTTAAAAGCTCAACAACGCCGCCGGCACGTGCGCGTGCTCGCCTCCACGCTGGCATTCATCCTCATCGCCCTTAGCGCGTACCTAGTGTTACTGGGGCAAGGTCCCATGGCATTGAGTCCGCGGCAGGTTATCGATGTCCTCACCGGAGGCGGCAGCAAGAACCACATCAGGGTGGTGTGGGACTTGCGCCTGCCGGTTGCCATCGCCACCGTTATCGTGGGTGCCGCCCTCGGCCTGGCCGGTTCTTGGACGCAAACCATGGCTCGTAACCCGCTGGCCTCCCCGGATATTTTAGGCGTTACCGGCGGGGCGTCGGTGCTGGTGGTCTTGGGCACCGTGCATTCGCGCCCCAGTTTCGCCGAGGGTATCCCGGAGTTTTGGTGGCGGGCATGCTTGGCGATGATCGGCGCCCTCCTCGTTGTCATCCTCCTCGCCGTTTTGGGTGGCATCGGTACGAGCAACCGCATCGTCATCGTCGGTATTGCGTTATCGCTGATGTTTCAAGCCATCGTCGCGTATTTGATGCGCAGCGCCCAGATCTTGCGCGCTGCGGAGGCGCAAACGTGGCTCGCGGGATCGACTGGATTTGTGCGCATGGAGGTCATCTTCCCCCTCTTGGCGGCATTAGCGCCGTTTCTCGCCATAGGTATCTGGTGCGCGCGGGAGCTGCCGCTGCTTGCCCATGATGATTCCTCCGCAACCACCCTGGGCGTAAACATCTCCCGCCAGCGCGCCCTGCTGCTTATTGCGGCAACCGGTATCAGTGCCGTGGTGGTCTCGGTGGTCGGGCCCATTGGGTTTATCGCGCTGTTGGCGCCGCACCTGGCGCGGATGGTGGCGCGCACCCCCACGCCATCACCGTTGGCATCAGCGGCCGCGGGCGCAGCATTGCTGACCGTGTGTGCTGTGATCGCCGGTGCTATCCCGGTAAATGCACCGGTGGGTGCGGTTTCCTCGGTCATCGGTGGTTGCGCCTTGGTGATAGTGGTGTGGAATGCGGCCGGGCGCAGCTAAACGTTGTGCCGCGGTACAGCAGGGGAAACAGACAAGCATCGCGCCGGATGGTGCTAAATAGTCAGACGTGGATGAAGGAAAAGAAATGAAGGATAATCAGCCTAATCAGCTTAAACAGACCACGACCCCGAAGCCTCGGTGCAGCCTCCACGCCACCGGCATTCATGCGGGATATAAGGATGGCGGGGATATCCTTGCCGGCGTTGATCTGCACGCCCGCGCCGGCGAAGTCACCACGCTCATTGGCCCCAATGGCTGTGGCAAGTCCACGCTGCTGAAAACTCTCTCGAAAATCCTGGCCCCGCGGCAGGGCAGCGTCATGGTGGGGGAAGCTGATTTACACGCGATGTCCGCGAAGGATGCCGCGCAGCAGGTGGCGCTGCTGCCACAGCACCCCGTGGCCCCCGATGGGCTGCGGGTAGGTGAGTTGGTTGCACGCGGGCGTCATCCCTATCAGGGGAGGATGCGCGGCCTTTCCGCTACGGATCGGGAGATTATCGCGCAGGCCTGCGAGGCTACCGACATTGTGGACTTCCTCGATCGTGATATCGCTTCGCTATCGGGTGGGCAGCGCCAGCGCGTCTGGCTGGCGTTGGCACTGGCACAAGATACGCCTGTGCTGCTTCTCGACGAACCCACGACCTTTCTCGACCCCGCCCATGCCATGCGCATGCTGGAGTTGGCACGCGCACAGGCGCAGGCGGGAAAAACAGTGGTTGTAGTCCTGCACGATCTCATGCTGGCGGGCCACTATTCTGATTCCATGGTGGTGATGAAATCCGGCGATATCATCGCTCGTGGGGCACCGAAACAAGCGCTGTCGCCGAAGGTATTGGCGCAGGCCTATGGCATCGAGGCTGAGGCCTGGGAGGATCCGCTTGGCGATGCCCCCATTATCGTTCCCCGCCGCGTCGTAGCGGCGCATTAGTGGAGAGCTGCCAATAGTGGCTGTGTGCTAGACGCTTTACTTGACCTTTCGTTGTACATCTAGAAAAGAAATTGCCACTACAAAAAGATTGAGCACGCTTCCCGCGCCGAGCAAAAAGGTGCCGATTCGATAGGAGCCTGTGCCTACGGCGGCCATATTGCCGTAGATATAGACCCAGATTCCCCAGCCAATAAGGAGTACGAGCCCGGCGAGACCGGAGAGCAGGCGGAGGCTACGAGGGGAGGTAGGTGCGAAGAACTTATAGGCGGCGTCGACAAGCGCGCAAGCTGCAAGCCCCAGACTCAGCCCGCCGGTCAACCAGACAGGAAGTAGAGCGGAGGCGCCAAAGACTACGGGCAGGATAAACGCGAGAAACGCGAGGATAAAGAGCGCGGCGTGCAACCACAGGGTGCGCTTGGTGTAGGTCATAGCGATGACTCTACTTCCTCGCGGCGCGGGGGATTGGCGCCCTTGCGGGAGACGGTGATGCCAGCGGCAGCCACGGCAAAGGACAAAATGTCTTTCCACTGCGCCGGATCCAGGGTGGTAAGGGCGGCGGCGTCCAGCCCGCGTTCATCAATCTGGGTCAGCAGGGCGGCCATGATAGTGTCGCCGGCACCGATGGTATCGGAGACGGTTACTTGCGCGGCCGGCACCGTGAGAGTGGTATCGCCCGCGCGAACGCTCAGGCCCTCGCTGCCGCGGGTGACCACTACGATGGGCACCTGCGAAATGAGGTCGTCGCCCAGGAACTCGACCTCTTCATCAGAAAGCTTAAGCAAGGTGACGTGGGGGAGTAGATCCGCTAAGAACGCGCGGTGTTCTGGGGTGGCGTAGAACGGCCGGATATTCGGATCCAGGGCGACTAACGTGCCTTGGGCGGCAAAATCCTTCAGCAGTTGCGCATAGCGGGAGGCACCAGGTTCAAGGGCGAGGGAGACCGTGCCGAAGCACGCGATATCGGCCGGGACCAGCTGTGGCTCGACCAGGCGGTCGGCCGTGCCTTCGATATAGAAGTTATAGGAGGCCGAGCCATCCTCGTGGATGGTTGTCACGGCCAAAGTGGTGGGTTCGTCGCCGCGCTGCAGGTGAGTGGTGGTGACACCCTCGGCCGCGAGGCGGCCGACAAGTTCTTGTCCAAAACCATCGGTGGAGATGCGGGACTGGAATTCCACAGCGGCGCCCAGTCGCGCCGCCGCGATGGCCACGTTAAATGGCCCGCCGCCCAGCGCCGGGGTGTGGTCGTTCAAGCTGCCAGGGGCCACTGGAACGAGGTCCACGAGGCCTTCACCGCACACATGAATAGTCATGTTTCCATAGTATCGGGGATATGAACTACCGTCCCAATTTTCACCTCGCCCCGCCGCAAGGCCGCCTCAATGATCCCAATGGCGTCTTTGTGGATGGCGATACCCTGCACGTGTTCTACCAGCACGACCCGGCGTTTCCCCGCAAGCCCAAGCGTACGGGCTGGGGGCATGCGACGGTGAGCGTATCGGCGCCTACGCCGTGGCAGCACCACCCCGATGCCTTGTACCCGGACCTGCCCTATGACAAGGATGGCTGCTACTCGGGTGGGGCGGTGGTTGATGGCACCGACGTCTGGCTGTTTTATACGGGCAATTTGAAAGATGATGGCCGTCGCATTCCGTCCCAGAACCGCGTGCGTGCCATAGACCCTTCGGGCCCGGAGGGCGGCATCTACCTTCGCGACGAGAATAATCCCCTGATTCCGGACTCCCCGGAGGGCTATACCGGGCACTTCCGGGATCCACAGATCACCCGCGATGGCGATGGCTGGCGGATGGTCATCGGTGCCCAGACCGAAGACGAGCGCGGCACCATTGTCCTGTACCGATCGCAGGACCTGGCCCAATGGGAATTCCAGGGCGAGATTTCCTTCGACGATCCTTCGCAACTGCCTGGGGGCTACATGTGGGAGTGCCCCAACCTCCTCACCTTGGGCGATAAGCAGGTCCTCATCTTCTGCCCCCAGGCAGAAACGGATCGGTGCGGATATATCGTGGGCACGCTCGATGGCCTGAATTTCCATATTGAGCGTGGTTTTACCCTCCTTGACCATGGCACCCAGTTCTATGCGCCCCAGGCCACCGAGGACGGCATCCTACTGGGGTGGATGGGCATGCCCGCCCAGGATGACACCCCAACGGAAGGCTGGGTCCATACCTTGACGCTGCCGCGCCGCATCTGGCTGGAGGATAACTACCTGCATCAAGAGCCGCTGTGGTCCGCCCTGCCGGAGACCCACGGGCGAGAAGGCTTTGGCTCTACCATCGATATCAAGGGCGAAGGCTCCTTTGCTCTTATCGACGCCGCCGGGGACGAAGCCTTCCGCGTCACCCAACGCGACGGGACCATCGCCTTTAACGGCGGCGATCCCATCGACTGCCCGGATGGGGAAATGCGCTTGATTGCTGATGGCTGCGCCGTTGAGGTCTATGCCGGTGGCGGTCGCATCGCCGCGTCCTTCGCCGTGTTTGGCGAGTCCCCCTGGCAGGGGTGGGAGCCGCGCGGGTAGGTGTACCCGGAACCGGTGAAGTTGCCAACACTTCGCCCGAATATGTGGACTTAGGCCCGAATTCCGGCTGTAATGGAAATAAGCAGTCACGTCCGGTACTCGGATGTGATCTATTACACTGAAGGGCTCTTCTATGGACCACAAGGAAGTAGCCGCCCGTACGCTTAAGGCGCTGGGCGGCGAAGACAATATCATCGCACTCGCGCACTGCGCCACGCGCCTGCGCATGGTGCTGCAAGATTCTGACAAGGTAGACACCGACGCGCTGGATAATGACCCCGACCTCAAGGGAACCTTTGAGGCCGGCGGTATGTTCCAGGTCATCGTCGGTCCCGGCGACGTCAATATCGTCTTCCAGGAAATGACCAACCTCATTTCTAAGGACGTGGCAGTATCCACCGACCGCTTGAAAGACATCGCCGCCGAATCCGGCAATTGGTTCAGCCGTGCGGTCAAGGTGCTTGCGGATATCTTCGTTCCGCTCATTCCAATTCTGCTTGGCGGCGGTCTGCTCATGGCGCTCAACAACGTCTTGACGGCCGAGGGGCTCTTTGGTGACCAATCCGTCATCCAGATGTTCCCCGCCTGGGAGGGCTTTGCCGGGCTAGTGAACCTGCTTGCCTCTGCGCCGTTTGCTTTCCTACCTATCCTCGTCGGCTTTACCGCGACGAAGCGCTTCGGCGGCAACGAGTTCCTCGGCGCCGGTATGGCCATGGCGATGGTCATGCCTGATTTGGTTAGCGGCTACAGCGTGGCCGAGGCGATTGAAAACGGTGAGATGTCCTACTGGAACATCTTCGGCTTCGACGTTGCCCAGGCCGGCTACCAGGGCTCCATCCTGCCCATCCTGGTGATTTCGTGGATTCTCGCCACCTTAGAGAAATTCCTGCACAAGCACCTCAAGGGCACGGTGGACTTCATGCTCACCCCACTGCTGACCCTGCTGATTACTGGCTTCTTGACCTTCATGGGTTTGGGCCCCATCCTGCGCACGGCCGGCGAGTGGCTGGGCATGGGCTTGGCCAACCTCTATGACTTTGCCGGTCCCGTCGCCGGCTTCCTCTTCGGTCTCGTCTACTCGCCGATTGTGATTACTGGCCTGCACCAATCCTTCCCGCCGATTGAGACGATGCTGTGGAACGAGGGCGGCTCCTTCGTCTTCCCGATTGCCTCCATGGCCAATATTGCCCAGGGTGGCGTCGCGCTCGCCGTGTACTTCCTGGCCCGCTCCGAAAAGCTCAAGGGCCTGGCCGGTGCGTCCGGTATTTCTGCCCTCTTTGGCATTACCGAGCCTGCCATCTTCGGCGTGAACCTCCGCCTGCGCTGGCCGTTCTATATCGGCATGGCAGCATCTGCTATTTCTTCTGCCTTCATCGCCATCTTTGGCGTGCTTGCCGACGCCCTCGGTGCCGCCGGCTTCATCGGCTTCGTCTCCGTCCCCCGTTTCGTCCCGACCTTCCTGTTGTGCGGCGTTATCTCCTTCGTGGTTGCCTTTGTGGGTGCGTACCTCTACGGCCGCGTGCTCATTCGCAAGAATGGCTCCATCGACCCGGATGAGGTCAACCCTCCCGCAGCCGAGGCACAGGCCGCCGCAGCCACCCCGGCTGCGGTAGCTGCCGACGATGCGTGCACCATCTTCTCCCCGCTGGAAGGCACCGCTGTACCACTGTCTCAGGTCAGCGACCCCATGTTTGCTGGCGGCAAGCTGGGCCAAGGTGTAGCAATCGAGCCGACCGTGGGCAAGCTGGTTGCGCCTGCCGACGGCAAAATCACCGTCACCTTCTCCTCTCATCACGCCTACGCCATCCGCACCAAGGACCCGGCGGTGGGAAATATCGATATCCTCATGCACATTGGTTTCGATACGGTAAACCTCAAGGGCGAACACTTCACCTCCCACGTCACCAAGGGCGATGAAGTCAAGCGAGGCGATGTCCTTGCCGAATTCGATATCGATGCCATCAAGGCCGCCGGCCTTCCGGTAACCACCCCGGTGGTGGTCTCCAACTCCAAGAAGACCGGCCCTGTTATTCCTACCGAGGCCTTCCGCCCCGGCGAGCTCATTGGCTCCGGCACCGATATCTTTACCGTGGACCCCAAGCCCGCCGCAGTACCTGCACAGACAGCCTCGCCGGCTTCCGAATCCGCGTCTTAATGCGCATCCTTTAAGAGCCAACGGTGGGCTCCCGGGCCCATCGTCTTAGGGCCATCCCATTAGGTCCATAGTGATCAGGCCGATCTGAGGAAATCCACTCCTCAGATCGGCCTATTCCACCTCAATTCAGCCTGATCAGATCGGCCTTAAATCGGATGGGCCCTTGATTCTGCGTGAACGCAGTTTTAGTCAGGCATACAAAAAGCTGTGCCGGCCGGACCGTAGTCCGACCGGCACAGCCAGTCTCAGTTTCAGACCCTACTCAGTAGGGGAGTTCTTTCTTAAGCGAAGAACTTGCGGCGCGCAGCGAAGGCGCCAGCAGCAACCATTGCAGCTACGGCCAGAGCAGCCAGAGCCTGTGCAACGGAGTTGGAGCCGGTCTCAGCGGCCATGCCGCGAACGGAGTCGGTGCCCTCGCCAGCAGCAGGTGCAGCCGGTGCGCCAGCCTGTGCGGCGTCACCCTCGGCCAGCTTGCCGCCCTGAGCAACAACCTCATCCTTGTTGGCGTTCAGCATCTGCTCGGAAGCAGCCTTCTCCTCAGCGGTTGGCTCCTGGCCCTTGCGTGCCTCGTCCTTAACGTAGGTCTTGCCGTCCTGGGACAGGTACCAGGTGATGCCACCGATAACCAGGGCAGCCGGAAGAGCCAACCAAGCCAGCTTCTTCTTGTCGAAGCCAGGCTTCGGATCCTCAGACGGGAATGCCTTGGCGTAAGCGTCGCGCATCTCGTCGGTGATCTCTTCGTTCACCTTAGTCCGGTCGTTAACGTAGATGGCCGGGTCCTTCAGGCTCTGGTACCACTCGTTGCCCTCTGCGTCCTTCTTGGTGGCTGGGGCAGGGATGCCCTCTTCTTCGGAGCCCTCGGAGTCTGTACCCTCGGCGTCGGCTGCGCCTTCAGTATCGGTCTCGGTTCCAGGGGCTTCAGAATCAGTGTTTTCGCCATCCTCGGACTGCTGACGCTCCCAGATAGCGCGAGCCTGATCTTCAGTGAGGATAGGCGCGGACTTCTCGCCGGCTGGGTTCTCAAAGCGGTCGCGTGGTGCGTAGCTGCCGTCGGACTGCTTGTCGTAGGTAATACCATCGGCTTCGATGGAAGCTGGTAGTGGCATCTGAGCCTGGGCAACAGCTGCGCCGCCGAAGGCGAGAGCGCCGGTCAGTGCTGCAGCGGTCAGAGTCTGTGGCAAACGCTTCATGTGGTTCTCCTTAAGGGAATGTGTTGTTACGCGCATCCGGTGGAGGTACGCGCCAAAAGATATGAGTCGTTCTCGACGACAATCACGATAGTCACAGGATTCACAGTTGTCACGCTGAAAACATTAGTTAACTGTAATTTTCATGCGTTGCAGGTGCGGGAAACCTGGAAAAATGGAACGGGTGTGCGGCTGAAATTGCACTAAAAACCTTTAGGGTGTTGGGCAAATCTGCAGATAATGCGGTTAACTTCTCGATGTATGCGTGTCATTGCATTCGAATTTAGGGACCAAGGGGTAGGCGGGGGTGTTGGCGAAAATAAATTGGGAGGGGAGGGGGTGTCGGCAAGCGCTAAGCAGTGTTTTGGTATGGGCGCTGGCGTGTGGTTGAATGTATAGGTTGCAAAAGCTGGTCGGCCCGTAGCGGTGCGTTTCCGAACCGCCGGTCCGAGACCCTTCGGCATAGTCCGTTGTCAAGGCTTGAGCATCGCAAGTTTGTAGACCGCGTGCGGCAGGGACGGAAATCTTACCGCACATCAATCCAGGTCAGGAGACCCATAGTGATTCAGCAAGAATCGCGTCTGCGCGTCGCCGACAACTCTGGTGCACGTGAACTGCTGTGCATCCGCGTTCTCGGCGGCTCTGTCCGACGCTCCGCTGGCATCGGCGACGTCATCGTCGCGACTGTCAAGGACGCCGTTCCAGGCGGCAACGTCAAGGAAGGCGACGTAGTAAAGGCCGTTATCGTCCGCGCCAAGAAGGAGACCCGTCGTCCGGACGGCTCCTACATTCGCTTCGACGAGAACGCTGCAGTTGTTCTCAAGGGCGATAGCGAGCCCCGTGGTACCCGTATCTTCGGACCGGTTGCTCGCGAACTTCGTGACAAGCGTTTCATGAAGATCGTTTCTCTCGCACCGGAGGTGATCTAGTCTTATGAAGATCCATAAGGGAGATATGGTGATCGTCATTTCGGGCCCAGATAAGGGCGCGAAGGGCAAGGTCATCGAGGCATACCCAAAGCGTGACAAGGTCCTCGTTGAGGGCGTTAACCGCATCAAGAAGCACGTCGCTAACTCCGCTACCGAGCGTGGCGCCGAGTCCGGCGGAATCGTTACCCAGGAAGCTCCGATCCACGTGTCCAACGTTGCGATCGTTGACTCCGAAGGCAACCCGACCCGCGTGGGCTACCGTTTCGACGAGAACGGCAAGAAGGTCCGTATCGCGCGTAGCAACGGGAAGGACATCTAAAAATGAGCGAGAACTACACCCCGCGTCTGAAGACTCGCTACCGCGAGGAAATCCGCAAGTCCCTGAATGACGAGTTCAAGTACGACAACGTCATGCAGATCCCTGGTGTCACCAAGGTTGTTGTCAACATGGGTGTTGGCGAAGCCGCACGTGACTCCAAGGTCATCAACGGCGCACTCGAGGACCTGACCGCTATTACCGGTCAGAAGCCGCAGCTGCGTCGCGCTAAGAAGTCCATCGCGAACTTCAAGCTCCGTGAGGGCATGCCCATCGGCGCACGCGTTACCCTGCGCGGCGACCGTATGTGGGAGTTCCTGGACCGCCTGCTGACCATCGCGCTGCCACGTATTCGTGACTTCCGCGGTCTGTCTGATCAGCAGTTCGACGGCCACGGCAACTACACCTTCGGCCTGTCCGAGCAGTCCATGTTCTACGAGATCGACATCGACAAGATCGATCGCCCTCGTGGTATGGACATCACCGTCGTTACCACCGCTACTAACGACGACGAGGGCCGCAAGCTCCTGCGCGAGCTCGGCTTCCCGTTCAAGTAAATAGAGCGCTAAGAATCCCAACTCCCCGAAAGGGGCGTTGGGATTTTCTAGTTTTACCGAGCACTTTGAATTCAAAGGTGCGCAGGCGCTGGCGTGCGCGGGCCTGGCTTAAGCGCTTTCGGCCTCTGTGTGCGTGGTGCCCTCATACTGCCAGCCGACGACGGCGTTGCGCACCGCTGGCTCCAACGGATTCGCAGGTTGGATACAACTAATGGTGAGCAGGCGGCCGGGCATGGGCCCATCGCCCCAGATAGAGGTGTCATCAGAAAGCCCCTGCTTATCAGGGTCATGCAGATCGGTTGCGGTATAGATGAGCCAGTTCTGCCCGGAGTCTTGGGTGCGCACGTAGAGCTTGTCTCCCAGATGGACCTTGTGCTCATTGGCAGAGCCATCGTAGAGATTATTGAACACGCCTGGCACGCCCGCACCCGTATGCCCGGCGATGACCACAATGTCCTGGGCTGTCGTGCCCGGCAGCGAATAAGGACGGTCTTCAGCAGTATAGGTGCAGGCCTTGTTCATGGAATCCGGATTGATAGCGCCATTGACCACGCGGCAGGAACCATCCTCAAACTCCGCGTGTACCTCGATGGCGGGGATGAAGAGCTCTACCGCGGGGGAAGGGTCGATAGCAGGCGCCTCTTGGGCAGTGACCTCGTTGGTCTCCAGGCCTTCGGGCGGATTGACCACGCGATTGATGGTGCTGGCGATCGCTATCGTGGCGACGATTCCCACAACGACGCGTAGGATGCCAGAGGTTTTCCATGCTTCTTTGATGCGGTGCCACAGGGTGGGCTTGCGGCGCTGGCGAGGGAGGGAGGTGTCCTCGATGCGGCGCGGCGGGCGGCGGCGTTGTTGTTGGCGGGTGCGCGACTCGGCCTGGCGCCACTCGCGATCCGCATCTGTGTGCTGGGAACGCGATGGAACGTGCCGGCGCCCGTTAGTGGGAAGCCGATTCGGTTCCCTCCGCGGCCGGTAGTGGGAATCCATGCGACCTCCGAAGAGAAGATTAGGGGCTAGGGGAAAGCCTTAGCTTACAACGAAAGGACGCGCGTACCGTGAATTGGCTCGGAAACAGGTGGTCAGGATAGGATTAGAGGGATTGAATTCGCTCTGATTAATGAGGTAAAAATTGTCTCTCAATGATGCTGCCAAGGCGGCAGCTGTCAAAAAGGTCACCTTGTTGGATGAATCTTTCTCTCGCTTTGCGGTGCGCTCCACGTTGGCGGGTGTGTACCTGTGCATTGGTACCGCCTTCGCCGGTGTGGTTGGCCAGGCCGTCAATGGAGTAGCGCCAGGGATGGGCGCAGTGGCATTTTCCTTGTTCTTCGGTGTGGGCCTGTTCGCCATCTTGCTCTTAGGCGCGGAGCTGGCTACCGGCAACATGATGTACATGGTCTATGCCGCCAGCAATAAGCATGTGTCGTGGGGTAAAGCGCTCTACTTGCTGCTCATTACCACCATTTTTAACCTGGTAGGCGCGATCATCTTTGCCGCCATCATGGCTATGTCCGCCAAATTTGCAGACCTGGATCCCTCGCACCTGTTGGTTACGGTTTCTGAAGGAAAACTCACCAAGTCCCCACAAGGCATGCTGGTAGAGGCCATCGCGGCAAACTTCGTGGTCAATATGGGCATCGTCGGAGCCGTCTTTGCCAAAGACGCGGCGTCGAAGTTCTTTGTCATTATCCCGATTATCGGTGCCTTCGTAGCGTTGGGCTTGGAGCACGTTATTGCGAACTTCTGCCTGTTTAGCATCACGCTATTCGCCTCCGACCCGGTTCCGGCAGCTTTGACGGCCGGCAACGTGGCGCTCAATTGGATCCTGGTGTGGATCGGCAATTTGATTGGCGGCGGTCTGCTGATTGGCGGCGTATACGCCTGGCTCAACCGTGGGCCGGAGGCTTACCGCGACTAGGCGAGCTCGCCGGAATACAGATTAAAGCGGTCGCCGCGAGCGAAGCCGACGAGCGCCATGCCGGTTTCGCGGGCCGTCTCGACGGCCAGGGAGGAGGCGGCGCTGACGGCAACGAGCATGCCGAATCCGGCCATCGCGGCCTTTTGGACGAGCTCGAAGCTGGCGCGCGAGCTCATCACCAAAATGAGGTCATCGGCGGGGAGTTTGTCCTCTAATAGGAGGTGGCCGATGACCTTATCCGCAGCATTGTGGCGGCCGATATCCTCGCGAATGACTACCGGTTCACCGTCCAAGGTGAAGGCACCGGCGGCGTGGATGCCGCCGGTCTTTTTAAATTGCTTCTGCTCAGCCCGGAGCTTGTCTGGCAGCTTGGCGACGACATAGGGGTCCACTGGTATATGCGGAATCGGGTAGCGGGTCTGCTTAGTCAAAGCCTCGATAGAAGAGGTGCCGCATACGCCGCAGGCGGAAGTGGTGGTGGTTAGCCGCAGATCGCTCAGGTCCAGTACGTTCTTCTTCGCCAGATCGATGTCGAGCAGGTTGTAGGTATTCATGCCGTTGACGGTGGCGCCGGCGCAGTAGCGGGCCTCGGTGACGTCGCTAAGCGAAGCAATATGGCCCTCTGAATGCAAGAACCCATGCGCCAGCTCAATGTCATGGCCAGGGGTGCGCATGGTGGTGGTAATGGTCTGCCCACCCGCGCGGATTTCCAGGGGCTCCTCGCCGGCGACGGTATCGGCGCGGGTATCGACCTGCAGGCCATCTCCCAGGCGGACCTTGGTGACGGCAAAGGTGGAATTTTTGCGGCCGGCCATTACTGCAGCTCCTGCTTCAGGACATCGATATTGCTGCGGGCTTCCTCTACGTTGCCGGAGGCTAGACCCACGAGGAAAGCAGTAAGTGGGGCCGCGGGGCGGGAGCGATTGTGCGCAACGTCCTTGGTAAGGTCCAGGATCTCGCGGGTGAGTGCGGTTGCCTCCTGAGGATCGAGGCCGAGATGACGGGCGGCTTCTTCGAGCCACTCGTGTGCGGATTGGATGGGGTCCTCGTGTGTTTGGCTCATCACCATCTCCTTATTCACGTTCGTGCTGGTCTCGACTCTAATGAAGGCGCGAGACTATTTGGAAAACCGCAGGTTATGGCGTAGCATAGTACCTCGTGCTTGCGCCGAGGCGTCAGCGTGCCCCAATCATTGCGGATTTTGGTGCGCTGAGCTGCAGAAAGCGCCGAGCCGATGCAAGAACTGAACATCAACTTTGTTGTAGGCCCCTCGCCGTAGATAGCGGACCGTTGTCTGAATCAAAGGGTGGCGAGCGCCTTACGGTATTGACCGTAGGGAGCGTGAGTAGCCCGAAATCACACGGAGAACGCTTTGGTGAGCACGGGAACCGCAACGAGAAAGGTACACGGTCACTCATATGACTATGACTGATCCTATTGCCGACATGCTGTCGCGCGTGCGCAACGCAAGTAATGCGCACCATGACACCGTGTCGATGCCTACCTCCAAGCTGAAGGCAAACATTGCCGACATCTTGAAGCAGGAAGGCTACATCGCTGACTACACCGTCGAGGGCCACACCCTGTCCCTCGAGCTGAAGTACAACAACCGCGAGCGCTCCCTGTCTGGCCTGCGTCGCGTGTCTAAGCCGGGTCTGCGTGTGTACGCAAAGTCCACCGAACTGCCACAGGTCTTGGGCGGCCTGGGCGTGGCTATCATTTCCACGTCCCACGGCGTGCTGACTGACCGTCAGGCTGAGGAGAAGGGCGTAGGCGGAGAAGTTCTCGCCTACGTCTGGTAAAGGGAGGTTTGACACATGTCTCGAGTCGGTCTAGCACCAATCGCCGTACCGAACGGCGTCGAAATCAAGATCAACGGCCAAGACGTTGAGGTTAAGGGCCCTAAGGGCACCCAGAGCGTTAACGTTCCAGAGCCTATCGCCATCAACCTGGAAGACGGCGTACTGTCCGTCTCCCGCCCTGATGACCACCGCAAGCACCGTGCTCTGCACGGTCTGTCCCGCTCCCTGCTGAACAACGCCGTTGTTGGCGTAACCGAGGGCTACACCATCAAGATGGAAATCTTCGGTGTCGGCTACCGTGTCCAGCAGAAGGGTAAGGACCTGGAATTCAGCCTGGGCTACTCCCACCCGATCCTCATCGAGGCTCCGGAGGGAATTACCTTCGCAGTGGACGGCGCAACCAAGCTGTCCATTACCGGTATTGACAAGCAACTAGTCGGACAGATCGCCGCTAATATCCGTCGTCTGCGTAAGGACGATCCTTACAAGGGCAAGGGTATTCGCTACGAGGGCGAGCAGATCCGTCGCAAGGTCGGAAAGACGGGTAAGTAAGCAATGGCAAACACTGAAAACACCAAGCGCACTCCAGTCGGCAAGGACATCTCCTCCCGTCGTCGCGAAGCACGCGCACGCCGTCACTTCCGTATCCGTAAGACCCTGCGTGGCACCCCTGAGGCACCGCGTCTGGTTCTTCACCGCTCCTCCCGTCACATGCACGTGCAGGTCATCGATGACCTGGCAGGCCACACCCTGGTCTCCGCATCCTCCATGGAGGCGGACGTTCGTGCACTCGAGGGCGATAAGAAGGCCAAGGCTGCCAAGGTAGGCGAGCTGGTTGCCGAGCGCGCTAAGGCCGCTGGCATCGAGCACGTCGTATTTGACCGCGCAGGCTACAAGTACCACGGCCGCGTCGCTGCGCTGGCTGACGCCGCACGTGAAGGTGGTCTGAAGTTCTAATGATCATCGTCAACGGAAACATCAACGGAAGGAACGCCTAATGTCGGACCGTGAACAGCGTGACGGCGGACGCTCCGCCGAGAACAACAAGAACAACCGCGGTGGCAACGGCCGCCGCAACGATCGTCGTAATCAGCAGGACAACGAGCGCGATAAGTACATCGAGCGCGTTGTGACCATCAACCGCGTCTCCAAGACCGTTAAGGGTGGCCGCAACATGTCCTTCACCGCCCTCGTCGTCGTCGGTGATGGCCAGGGTCAGGTTGGCGTTGGCTACGGCAAGGCTAAGGAAGTCCCGGCCGCAATCCAGAAGGGCGCTGAAGAGGCTCGCAAGAACTTCTTCCGCGTTCCGATGATTGCCGGCACCATCACCCACCCGGTTGAGGGTCGCGACGCAGCTGGCATCGTCATGATGAAGCCTGCCGCACCTGGTACCGGTGTTATCGCTGGTGGTGCTGCTCGTCCAGTGCTCGAATGCGCTGGCGTGCAGGACATTCTGTCGAAGTCCCTGGGCTCCGACAACGCACTCAACGTCGTCCGCGCTACCGTGGACGGCCTCAAGCAGCTGGTCCGCCCTGAAGAGGTTGCCGCACGTCGTGGCAAGTCCATCGAAGAGGTCACCCCGGCCCGTATGCTGCGCAAGCGCGCAGGTCAGGAGGCATAAGCAATGGCTCTGAAGATTACACAGGTAAAGGGCCTGGTGGGCACCAAGCCGAACCACCGCAAGAACATTGAGGCTCTCGGCCTCAAGCGCATCGGTCAGTCCGTAGTCAAGCAGGACACCCCGGTCGTTCGCGGTATGGTTCACAAGGTTCGCCACCTGGTCACCGTCGAAGAAGTGGCAGGGGAGTAAACCATGGCTGATATCATCAAGCTGCACGACCTGCGCCCAACCGCAGGAGCAAACAAGCCTAAGACCCGCGTCGGCCGCGGTGAGGCATCCAAGGGTAAGACCGCTGGTCGCGGTACCAAGGGCACCGGTGCTCGTAAGCAGGTTTCCGCTGCTTTCGAGGGTGGCCAGATGCCGATCCACATGCGTCTGCCTAAGTTGAAGGGCTTCAAGAACCCGAACCATGTTGAGTACCAGGTAGTTAACGTTGCTGACCTGGCTGAGAAGTTCGCAGATGGCGGCGACATCACCGTTGCTGACATCGCAGCTGCTGGCCTGGTCCGCGCTAACAAACCGGTCAAGGTTCTGGGCAACGGCGACATCAACGTTAAGTTGAACGTCACCGCTGACAAGTTCTCCAAGTCTGCTGTAGAGAAGATCGAGGCTGCTGGCGGTTCCGCCAACACCAAGTAATCTCCTCTAGGTAGATTTCATCCCCCTCTCCGCACACGCGGGGTAGGGGGATGTTTCCGTTTTGTAGGCATCCCAGTGCCGTTATATAACGTGGCGCCTGGGCTATGCGCGCCATTGGTACTGAAAATAGTTGACAGGAAACCTTTATTAATAAATAAGGCTCCGGGTATAGCGATTTATATTCATGAGTGCTAGAGTTTCCCTTAGTTCAAAATCATCAAACGTTAAGGAGAATCTTATGTCGTCTATTTCTTCCCTGCTCGCCACCGCAATTGCTGCGATTATGCCGTTTGCGGGCTCCACCGGACCGGTCGATGCCCAAGACCAGCTGTCCCAGCCGGATCCTGCGGAAAACGCTCAAACCGCACCGGCCGAGGCTGGCGAGCAGACCGCTCAGGACCAGCAGCCGGGTGCGCACGCTGAGAAGGGCCGCATCACCGGTGATAAGGAAGATGTCATCAATGGTGAGGGGGAAGGTACGAACGAGGTCGATCCAGGGTTCAACGGCGGCAACCTGCAGAGCGGCAAGTTAGCGGTGCAGCGCGAGCTGGCACTTGCTACCCAGGAGGCTGGCCACGAGTTCATGAACATTGAGTTCAAGGATGATCACTCTGCCCACCTGACCTTCCCGGAGACCTATAACCCGGACAAGGACGAGGCTGCTGTGCAGCGCGTCATGGATGCGCTGAAGGTCAACGGCTATGAGAACATCACCGCTGCCTACTAAAGCGCGAAGACCCTAGATTTGGGCAAAGGAAGAGGGTGGAACGCCTGGGAAAGGCGTTCCACCCTCTGTGCGTATCAGGCCGTGCGGGGTGGGGGGGCTAGGCCTCGTCCACGGTCTTTTCGTATAGCCCAGGGAATCGATCGTGCGGATCGGTCACCGCCTTAATGGAGGCAGGAAGGCTGCCGCCGTAGAGCTCTTCGAATTTCTCCCGGGAATAGAAGGCCTCAGAGTAGAGGGACTTGTGCCCGCCCAGCTCGTTGACCTTCGATTCGATGACGCGGTTGAACGCGCCATTATTCGGGGCGGATGGGTCGACGTGGTCTCCGTCCACGCCGGACCAGAAGCCGACGTTTACCCAGGTTTGTCCGGGGCGAAGCGGGTAAAGCGGCCATGGGTCTGCGGAGTCAGAGGCAATGTCGCCAGTGCCTACGAGCTTGTCCACGCCATCGCGCAGACGGATAGGGCAGAGCCACACCGGCTGAATATCGGAGGCCTTAAAGAACCAGTGGAGGAATTCCGGGAGGTTGTCCGGTGTGACCTCGATATCTTGCACCACGCGCTCGGCGCGCGGCTTGCCGTGGGGCTTTTTGATGAAGTTATATTCCAGCTCGTACTTGCGGTCGAGGCGGACTAGCTTCCAATAGAAGGAGCTGCGGCGAAGCTCACGCGGCCACACCTTGCGCACCTTCGGGTTTTGCGCACCAAAGGCGCGCGAGCACCAGAACCAGTCGGTATCCCAGCGCCAGATATAGTCGCGGATAGTGAGGCGATCACGGCGGATGCCAGAGTCGTGCTGAAGGCTGCGGTAGTAAATCTTGTCCCGCGTGTAGTCGGAGGTTGGTCCCTCCTCATCGGTAAAGCGGGCGAAGACGAGGTAGGCCTCGTCCTCGGAGAAGACTACGCCATCGAGGCCATGGACGGGCTCGCCGCGGTGGGTGTGGGAAGAGGCGACGTCGGCAAGCACGCGGCTCGCTTCCTCCACGGTGTGGAAACGCTCCTCGCGCAGCTCTACATAGGCGGGCACGGGTTCCAGCTCAATCTTGAGGCGCACCGCATAGCCCAGCGAGCCATAAGAGTTGGGGAAGAGGCGGAAGAGATCCACATTCTCCTCGCGGGAGCAGGTAAGAATCTCGCCGGTGCCGGTAAGGACATCCATCTCCAGCACGGACTCGTGTGGGAGACCGTTGCGGAAGCTGGTGGATTCCACGCCCATGCCGGTGACCGCACCACCCAAAGTAATGGTCTTAAGCTGCGGTACAACAAACGGCATGAGGCCATGGGGCAGGGTGGCATCCACGAGGTCCTCATAGGTGCACATGCCTTGCACATCGGCAGTGCGGGCGACTGGATCGACCTCAATGACGCCGCTAAGGCCGGATACGTCGAGGCCTTCCTGCGCCTCGCTGCGGCTACGGAAGAGATTGGAGGTCTTCTTGGCTAGGCGCACGCGCTTTCCGGCCGGGACAGCACGGAAGCTCGCCAGCAGCTTGTCGACGCCCTCTTGGTGCGCCGTCCATCCCACCGGCTCAATGGGCATGGCATCCACCGGCCGCGGCTGGGCAGCGGCGAGGCGTTCGCGCAGATTATCAATGAGAGTCATGGCACCCCTCCTTAAAAGCGGCTATCTTCCCACCAGCGGCGCTCAGGCACACCGGCGCGGGAGCCGGCCTCGCCCAGCTTGACGCCGAGGAAGTGATACAGGTTAATGATATTTCGCTCAAAGCCCCACTCAGATCCGGCCATATAAATGCCATAGAGGCGAGCGGTGGGCAGGCCCACGGTGGCGCAGGCCTCGTCCCAATTGTCCTTCAGGTTCTCGCACCAGTCATGCAGCGTGCGCATGTAATCAAAGCGCAGAGACTCGGTGTGAATGACTTCGAAGCCATTGTCTTGCATCGCCTTGGTGACATTGCCGGAACCGGTGAGCTCGCCGTCCGGGAAGATATAGCGGTCAATGAAGCCACCCTTGGGCGTCTTGTGGTTATCCGGGTAGGTGATGTTGTGGTTGAGCATCAGGCCGCCGACCTTCAATTTGCCGTGGAGGAACTTGAAGAAGTCGTTGTAGTTCTTTACACCAATGTGCTCGATAATGCCGATGGCGGAGATAGCATCGAAGCCCTCTTCGGTGATATCGCGGTAGTCCATGAAGCGGACTTCCGCCAAGTCTTGGAGGCCTTCCTCCTCAATCTTGCGCTGGCCCCACTCGGCCTGTTCCTTGGACAAGGTGACGCCTATGGACTTCACGCCGCGGCGCGCCGCGTAGCGCACCATACCGCCCCAGCCGCAGCCCACATCCAAGTGGCGGTCGCCCTCCTTGAGGCGGAGTTTGTCAAAGATAAGGCGGTACTTATTCTCCTGCGCTTCCTCTAGCGTGGCGTCCGGGGAGGGGTAGTAGGCGCAGGTATAGGTCATTGAATCGCCCAAGAAGAGCTCGTAGAAATCATTGCCCACGTCGTAATGATCAGAAATGACATCGGCATCGCGCTGCTTTGAGTGCTTGGATAGTCCGTCGTGTAGCTTGCGGCGCAGCCAGGAAGCGCGCTCCACCTCGGGGACCGGCTGGATCTGGAAGGCGCCCATGGATGCGAGGGAACGAACAACGCGGGCCAGGGTCTTGGCGTCCGGCTTTTGGAATTTGTCATACATGGCATGCAGCGCGTCAAAAACGCCATAGGGGTGGGCCGGGTGATCGCCATGCACCGTAATGCCGTCCGTGACATAAGCTCGCGCAAATCCCACGTCGCCGGGGTGGGTAGCGATAAAGGAGAGGCCCTCGAGGCTATTAATAGTCACCTTGTACTGGGCGTCTTCCGGTCCGGTCGCGGACCCATCGAAGGCCTCCCAGCGGAAGGGGTTCGGGCTAGGGACAAAAACGTCGATGATCTCAGCAACGGTCATCGGCGTGAATTTCTTGCTCATAAGTACTTCTTTCGAAACATTAGGTTCACAACAATAACGGCCTCGAAGCGCATAGTGCTGTGAGGTCGGAGATATTTCAGGAGAATTGCGTGTGTGCAATACCCCCTCATGGTAAACCCCGGATACAAAACGCGCGAAAGGACAAGCAATCATGGTCACACTATTGGGGCTTAATGTGGCTATGCGGAGCAAGGCTGGTAGGGTAATGGGGTCATAAGTGTTCAACCGTCCCTGAAGGAAACCTGAATTTCCCCTAAGCTTTCTGGCGCAGGGGGGTGCGGTTTCCTAGGGGTAGATGAGTTTCCACCTCCGTGAATGAATGCGAAACCCTCCCTAGATTTCGCGTTCGGCAGCGGTAGGCCAGGAGGATTTTGTAGTGTCCGCCATTGTCCAGGCTTTTAAGGATGCCGACCTACGTAAGAAGATCATCTTCACCATCGTGATGATCATCGCGTACCGCGTCGGTGCACAGATCCCGTCCCCGGGTGTTGACTATGCGTCTATTGCTGGCCGTTTGCGCCAGTTGACCGAGCAATCCGGAGACCTTTACTCCGTCATCAACCTCTTCTCGGGTGGTGCGCTGCTGCAGCTGTCGATCTTCGCTATCGGCATCATGCCGTACATTACGGCGTCGATTATTGTGCAGCTGCTGACCGTGGTCATTCCTCGCTTTGAGGAATTGAAGAAGGAGGGCCAGTCCGGTCAGGCCAAGATGACCCAGTACACCCGCTACCTGACCCTCGCGTTGGCGTTGCTGCAATCCTCCGGCATTGTCGCGCTGGCAGACCGCGAGCAGCTGCTGGGCCAGGGTGTACAGGTCCTGGCAGCTGATCGTAACTTCTTTACCCTCATCGTCTTGGTCATCACCATGACCTCCGGCGCTGTGCTGGTGATGTGGATGGGTGAGCTCATCACCGAAAAGGGCATCGGTAACGGTATGTCCCTGCTCATCTTCGCTGGTATCGCAACCCGCCTGCCAACCGATGGTGTAAGCATCCTGCAGAACAATGGTGGACTCGTCTTCGCCATGGTCGTAGCCGGCTTGGTCATCCTGGTTGTTGGCATTACCTTCATCGAGCAGGGCCAGCGCCGCATTCCGGTTCAGTACGCAAAGCGCATGGTCGGCCGCCGCCAGTACGGTGGTTCCTCTACCTACCTGCCGCTGAAGGTCAACCAGGCCGGCGTTATCCCGGTCATCTTCGCTTCCTCCCTTATCTACATGCCGGTCCTCATTACCCAGATTGTGAACTCTGGCTCTCCCGGCACCCCAGATAACTGGTGGCAGCGCAATGTCATCGCGCACCTGCAGGCACCTTCCTCCTGGCAGTACATCGTGCTGTACTTCGTCCTGACCATCTTCTTCGCTTACTTCTATGTCTCGGTTCAGTACGATCCGGCAGAGCAGGCGGATAATATGAAGAAGTACGGCGGCTTTATCCCGGGTATTCGCCCGGGCCGTCCGACCGCGGAGTACCTTGGTTATGTGATGAACCGTCTGCTGTGCGTGGGCGCCCTGTACCTGGCAGTTATTGCCATCCTGCCGAATATCCTCTTGGATCTCGGCGTGGGCCGCTCCTCCGCCAGCGGCACGTCCGCCTTTGGTGGTACGGCCATCCTGATTATGGTCTCCGTCGCTTTGACTACGGTCAAGCAGATCGAGTCCCAGCTACTGCAATCCAACTACGAAGGACTACTTAAGTAATGCGTCTTGTACTTCTAGGACCTCCCGGTGCCGGCAAGGGCACCCAGGCAGCTATCCTCAGCGAGAAGCTAAACGTTCCGCACATCTCCACCGGCGACCTGTTCCGCGCCAATATCGGCGAGGGCACCCCGTTGGGTGTAGAGGCAAAGTCCTACATCGATGCAGGCAAGCTGGTACCTACCGACGTCACTGCCCGCATGGTCGAGGACCGCCTTAACCAGGATGACGCCAAGAATGGCTTCCTGCTGGACGGCTTCCCACGTACCACCGAGCAAGCAGACATCCTGGAGGAGCTGCTGGCTAAGAAGGGCGAGAAGCTCGACGGAGTTCTCAACTTCGAGGTCTCTGAGGATGTTGTGGTTGAGCGCATGATGGCCCGTGGCCGCGCCGACGACAACGAGGAGACCATCCGCACCCGCCTCGGTGTCTACCGCGAGGAAACCTTCCCGCTTATCGAGCACTACGGCGATGCCATCATCTCCATTAAGGCCGAAGGCACCGTGGAGGAAATCAACGCCCGTGCGATGGAAGCACTGGGTAAGTAAGCATGGCTTTTCGACGCCGCAGTAAGCGCATCCCAGCCCGCACCCCGGGCGAGCTAGACGCCATGCAGGCCGCCGGCGAAATTGTTGGCAAGGCACTGCAGGAAGTCCGCGCTGCTGCGGCGTCTGGCGTATCTACCCTCGAGTTGGATGCGGTGGCTGAGCAGACCATTCGCGATGCCGGCGCCTATCCCACTTTCAAGGGGTACGAAGGATTTCCGGGCTCCATCTGTGCTTCCGTTAATGACGTTATTGTGCACGGCATTCCGGATAAGGAAACCATCCTGGCAGAAGGCGACTTGGTGTCCATCGATTGCGGTGCCACGCTGGACGGCTGGGTAGGCGATAGTGCCTGGTCCTTCGCAGTAGGCGAACTGGATGCTGATGTCGCAGCCCTCAACAAGGCCACCGAGTATGTCCTTATGGAGGGCATGCAGGCTATGGTTCCGGGCAATCTGCTTACCGACGTCTCCCATGCCCTAGAGCAAGCCACCCGCCGGGCCGAGCAGAAGTTCGGCGTGGATCTGTTCATCGTGGATGGCTACGGCGGTCACGGCATCGGGCGAACCATGCACGAGGATCCTTACCTGGCCAATGAGGGACGCCCGGGCCGTGGCCCGCTGATCCAAGAAGGCTCTGTGCTGGCCATTGAACCCATGCTAACTTTGGGCACAGAGGATTCCGCCGTGCTAGAGGATGACTGGACGGTCGTTACCCTCGATGGTTCCTTTGCCGCCCACTGGGAGCATACGGTGGCCGCGACCGCCGATGGTCCCCGTATTCTCACCCGCCGCTACTGACATTTATTCCCCAATATTGCCTGTTGCACTAGGCATACGCCCCTGAAAGGTTTATACTCACAGCCATGTCTAAATTTAGCTTCCGCAAGATCCGTGCCACGGTTGCAGCGCCCGCAGTCGCTGGCGTGATGGCCTTGAGCACCACCGTTGCGGCTCCTGCCGCTTCCGCCCAGGAGATTCCGAACCTGGATCAGCTCAGCTCCAAGGCAAATTCCGACCTCGCTCAGTTCTCTTCCCAGTCCGGCTTGGACCAGCTCACTGCTGAGGCAAAGAAGCAGCTGGATAACTTCTACGGCCAGAGCCGCGAGCAGGCCTGGAATACCCGTAACCAGATCCTGGACCAAGCAGAGAAGTTCTCCCCGGAGCTGGCACCTAGCGTTCAGACCGCTGTGGACGGCGCCGTAGAATTCCTCTTCCCAGGCTTGATCGCCCAGAAGAATGAGGAAGCACGCAAGGCCCGCGAGGCCGCTGCTCGCGCCAACGCTGAGCGCGTCGCTGCTGAGAAGGCTCGTTCTGAGGCTGCAGCACGCAAGGCGGAAGCACAGCGCCGTGCTAACCAGTTCGACCGTGGGCCGTGCCCGGCCGATGCGAAGGTTTGTGTCGACCTCAATGGTCGACGCACCTGGCTGCAGGATGGCGGCAAGGTGTCCTACGTGTCCCCGGCAATGTCCGCCGGCATGCGCGGCCAGGAAACCCCACGCGGTACTTTCCATGTGACCCGCAAGGTAGAACATGAGATTTCCCGCGAGTTCAATAACGCGCCGATGCCGTACTCCATCTACTTCACCAATAACGGTCATGCCTTCCACCTGGATGACCCGGCTGTTGATTCCAATGGTTGCGTTCACCTGCCGCCAGACGCTGCAAAGCGCTACTGGGATAATGTACAGGTTGGCGATAAGGTCTTTATTTACTAAGGCCCGCGCTTAAGTGAAACCCTCATCCCCCGAACCGGCTCCCGAGAAGGAGACCTGGTTCGGGGGATTTTGCTGGCTTAGGGTGAGTGGCGGGCGAGTGAGCGGGGCGTCGGAAAGCGCAGCGGTTTGGAAAACGTGTCGCTGCAGCGTATGCTGTTAAGTCGGTGTATAGCGTCAGCGAGGCTGGCGCGGATACGCCACCGCAGTAGACAACAAACATGCAGGTGACGGCGCACTTGTCCGTCGCCAGAAAAGTAGAGGTTATGGCTAAGGAAGGCGCAATCGAGGTAGAAGGCCGCATTATCGAGCCTTTGCCCAACGCAATGTTCCGTGTCGAGCTCGACAATGGACACAAGGTTCTTGCACACATTTCTGGCAAGATGCGTCAGCACTACATTCGCATCCTCCCGGAGGACCGCGTGGTTGTAGAGCTGTCTCCTTATGACCTGACCCGCGGACGCATCGTCTACCGCTACAAGTAAAGACAGTAAGCCTCCTCACCCAAGGGTGAACCCGTAGGTTCACCCTGTCCACCTCAGGCTACGGTGGCCTGAGCCCGCACTGGTAAGCAACCCAAGGATTCCCGGCACGGTCCGGGCGAAGCGTTGCATGGAGCGGGACGGATGGGGAGAAAACCGCCGTAACAACCCGAAAGGACACGCCATATGGCACGTCTAGCTGGTGTTGACCTCCCCCGCAATAAGCGCATGGAGGTCGCTCTCACCTACATCTACGGCATCGGTCCAACCCGTGCCAAGGAACTGCTAGAAAAGACTGGCATTTCTCCTGACCTGCGCACTGACAACCTGGATGATGACCAGCTGTCGGCGCTCCGTGACGCAATTGAGGCTACCTGGAAGGTTGAGGGTGACCTCCGCCGTCAGGTTCAGGCTGATATCCGCCGCAAGATTGAAATCGGAAGCTACAAGGGTCTGCGCCACCGTCGTGGCCTGCCTGTACGTGGCCAGCGCACCAAGACCAATGCGCGCACTCGTAAGGGTCCGAAGAAGACGATCGCAGGAAAGAAGAAGTAATTCATGCCTCCAAAGACTCGTTCCGGCGCGCGCCGTTCCGGCCGTCGCGTCGTAAAGAAGAATGTGGCCCTCGGCCACGCATACATCAAGTCCACCTTCAATAACACCATCGTCTCGATCACCGATCAGACCGGTGCTGTTATCTCTTGGGCATCCTCCGGCCACGTTGGCTTCAAGGGTTCCCGTAAGTCCACTCCATTCGCCGCTCAGATGGCAGCTGAGAACGCTGCACGCAAGGCAATGGATCACGGCATGAAGAAGGTTGACGTATTCGTCAAGGGTCCGGGCTCCGGCCGCGAGACCGCCATCCGTTCCCTGCAGGCTGCAGGCCTCGAGGTTTCCTCGATCACGGATGCAACCCCACAGCCGCACAACGGCTGCCGTCCGACCAAGCGCCGCAAGGTTTAAGGGAAAGGAAGAGGTAAGAAAATGGCTCGTTACACTGGCCCCGCTACCCGCGTATCCCGCCGTCTTCGCGTCGACTTGGTCGGCGGCGATATGGCATTCGAGCGCCGCCCGTACCCACCGGGACAGGCTGGCCGCAACCGCATCAAGGAATCTGAGTACCTGCTGCAGCTCCAGGAGAAGCAGAAGGCAAAGTACACCTACGGTGTGCTGGAGCGTCAGTTCCGTCGCTACTACGCAGAGGCTAACCGCCTCCCGGGCAAGACCGGCGATAACCTGGTTATCCTGCTCGAGTCCCGCCTAGACAACGTAGTTTACCGTGCAGGTCTGGCACGCACCCGCCGCCAGGCTCGCCAGCTTGTCTCCCACGGTCACTTCACCGTGAACGGCAAGAACATCAACGTTCCTTCCTACAAGGTCACCCAGTACGACATCATCGATGTCCGTGACCGCTCCAAGAAGATGGAATGGTTCGAAGATGCTCAGGACGCCCTCATCGATGCCAACGTACCGGCATGGCTGCAGGTTGTTCCTGATACCCTGCGCATCCTCGTGCACCAGCTGCCCGAGCGCGCTCAGATCGACATTCCGCTGCAGGAGCAGCTCATCGTCGAGCTTTACTCGAAGTAAACTGTTATACCGCACGGCCTGTAATGGTCTGGCGGATAACCAGGAATCTTCAATCCCGAAGATTTTTACCCCTCTACCGGCGTCAAATAGCGGTCGCCGAAAAGGAGAATTTCAATGCTCATTTCCCAGCGTCCTCAGCTCACCGAGGAATTCATCGACTCGTCTCGTTCCAAGTTCGTCATCGAACCGCTCGAGCCGGGCTTTGGCTACACCCTCGGTAACTCGCTGCGTCGTACGCTGCTGTCTTCCATTCCGGGTGCAGCGGTAACCTCCATCAAGATCGATGGTGTTCTCCACGAGTTCACCACCATCAACGGTGTGAAGGAAGACGTTTCCGAGATCATCTTGAACATCAAGAGCATGGTGCTTTCTTCCGACTCCGATGAGCCGGTTGTTATGTACCTGAGCAAGGAAGGCCCGGGCGATGTCACCGCGGGCGATATCCAGCCGCCGGCTGGTGTGGAGATCCACAACCCGGATCTGCACATCGCTTCCCTGAATGACACCGCCAAGCTGGACATTGAGCTCGTCGTCGAGCGCGGCCGTGGCTATGTCCCAGCCGCTCCTACCTCCGGTGAGATCGGCCGTATCCCGGTCGACCAGATTTACTCCCCGGTTCTCAAGGTCTCCTACAAGGTCGAGGCAACTCGTGTTGAGCAGCGCACCGACTTTGACAAGCTGACCATCGACGTCGAAACCAAGAACTCGATTTCTGCACGCGACGCCCTGGCTTCCGCCGGCGGCACCCTGGTCGAGCTTTTCGGCTTGGCTCGCGAGCTGAACAACGCTGCCGAAGGCATCGAGATCGGACCCTCCCCGCAGGAGACCGAGTACATCGCTGCTTATGGCATGCCGATCGAGGACCTGAACTTCTCCGTCCGCTCTTATAACTGCCTGAAGCGTCAGGAGATCCACACCGTGGGCGAGCTCGCTGAATGCACCGAGTCCGACCTGCTGGATATCCGCAACTTCGGCCAGAAGTCGATCAATGAGGTAAAGATCAAGCTGGCTAACCTGGGCCTGGCTCTCAAGGACACCCCTGAGGACTTCGACCCGACCCAGCTCGAGGGCTACGACGCAGAAACCGGTGACTTCAAGGATCCGGCTGCCGAGGATTCCGAGTAAAGAACCCCGCTGACTTGCGGCAATAACCTAATTGCCGCGCGCTCAACTTTTACCGCATACGAGGAGTACACAATGCCAACCCCTAAGAAGGGTGCCCGTCTCGGCGGCTCCGCCAAGCAGCAGGCTCACATGCTGAGCAACTTGGCAGCCAGCCTGATCGAGCACGGCGCTATCAAGACCACCGATGCCAAGGCGAAGGTTCTTCGCCCGTACATCGAAAAGATCATCACCAAGGCTAAGTCCGGCACGATTGCTGACCGCCGCGCAGTCCTGAAGCTCATCCCGCGCAAGGATGTTGTTTCTTACCTGTTCGACGAGGTTGCCCCGAAGTTTGAGAACCGTGAGGGTGGCTACACCCGCACCATCAAGCTGGACAACCGCGCCGGTGACAACGCCCCGATGTCCCAGATCTCCCTCGTTCTCGAGGAGACCGTGACCTCCGAGGCTAACCGCGCTACCCGCGCTGCTGCATCCAAGGCCGCTGAAGCCGAGGAAGCTAAGGCAGACGAGGCTGCTGAGACCGAGGCACCTGCCGAGGAGACCGCAGCTGAGGAGTCCGAGGAGAAGTAATTTCCCTTCGGCCCTAGCGCTTCGCCGCCGCCTTTCCCCATCTGTGGGAGGGCGGCGGCTTTTTCATGTCCGCATCCCAGCAAGGGGGCGTTGCACGGCCGACCCAGCGCCGGTGGGGAGAAGATGCTCCGGTAGCATGAAGCCCACTATGACAGATGCAGCATCGACTTCCCCCGAAGGGCCGGCGGACGGGTTCGTTCGCCTGCGCTTGGACTTGGCTTATGACGGCACGGACTTTCATGGCTGGGCCAAGCAGAAGGGCGGTCTGCGCACGGTGCAAGGCGTATTGGAAGAGAAGCTGGCGATGATTGCGCGCACGGAGGTGCCGCTCACGGTCGCTGGCCGCACAGATGCCGGCGTCCATGCCCGTGGCCAGGTGGCGCACGTGGACGTTCCCACTGAGATGCTGGCGCAGCGCTCGGTGGCGGGGGAGCCGGGGAAGCTGGTGCGTCGGCTAGCAAAGCTTCTGCCAGAAGACGTTCGGGTACACGGGTGCGAGTTCGCACCCGCGGGCTTTGATGCGCGGTTCTCGGCGCTGCGGCGCCACTACGTCTATCGGATTACCACCAATCCGCGCGGCGCGCTGCCAACCCGTGCGCGGGATACGGCCGAGTGGATTAAGCCGGTGGATATCGATGCCATGCAAGAAGCCGCTACCGCCCTGGTGGGCCTGCACGATTTTGCGGCCTTTTGTAAGGCCAAGCCGAACGCCACGACCATCCGTGAATTGCAGGAATTTTCCTGGCGCGATGTTTCTACGCCCGAAGAACCGGAGCTTTATGAGGCCCGCGTGAGTGCCGATGCTTTTTGCTGGTCGATGGTGCGCTCGTTGGTGGGTTGTTGCCTGCGCGTGGGCGAGGGGCGGCGCGATACCGACTTCGCCGCGGCACTGCTGCAGGAGACGAAGCGCTCTTCCAGCATCCCCGTGGCCCCGGCAAAGGGACTCTCGCTCGTCGCCGTTGATTACCCAGCGGCGGACAAGCTAGCCGCGCGCGCCGAGGTCACCCGCGAAAGGCGCAGCGCTGACTAACGCCCAAGTGGCAGCGGTCGCCTACCTGGGATAGCCTGTGTGCTGGGTGTACACAGACTTTTCGGGGGAAAATCATGGCACGTCCGCTGCCTACTACCAAGGCCCAGGTATCGGGTCATAAATTCTTGCGCCGCCGCGTCGAGCATGGGCTCGTCTTAGGCGATATCCGCATGATTCACGATCCTTTGGCTAGGCGCCGCAAAGCGCTCCTTTTCGGCGGGGTCGGCGTCGCCTTCCTTGCGGTGGGCTCTGGCATGTTGGCCTGGCTGCAGCCGAGCCCGCAGCCGGGTGATGCGCCGATTGTGCGCTCGGAGCAGGGCCAGCTCTTTGTGGATGTCAACGACACCTACC
The DNA here is from genome assembly GCF_000175635.1 of Corynebacterium tuberculostearicum SK141. Lineage (GTDB taxonomy): Bacteria > Actinomycetota > Actinomycetes > Mycobacteriales > Mycobacteriaceae > Corynebacterium > Corynebacterium tuberculostearicum_C. The sequence continues at coordinate 113,062 of NZ_ACVP01000015.1, forward strand.
ACCCGGTATTCAACCTGGCGTCGGCGCGCATTATCGCCGGGCAGGCAGCCGAGGCACAGACCATTGGGGATGAGCACCTGCAAGAAGCGCTACTGGGCTCACCGGTGGGTATCTCGGATGCTCCTGGGTACCTCGCGGCAGCAGGCGAGACTCCCCAGCAGCAATGGGCAGCGTGTTTAGCCGGCAAGGATGAGGCACCGACTACAGAGAACCCAACCAGCATCGGCGGCCACCAGGTTGCGTCGCAGGAGGTTATTGTCCTCGCCGAGCCCGAGCAGAAAAGCCTCGGTGAGGAGCGCGCCGCACTGGTGGAATCCGAGGGCACGCAGTGGCTTATCACAGAGGAAGGCCGCGTGGCGTTGCCAGATTCCTCTAGCACCGAAGGGCGCGTCGTGCGCCGGGCGCTGGGCGTGGACGATAGTACCCACACCTGGCCCGTGCCGCCCGAGCTGCTCAATACCTTTGCGGAGCTGCCGCCGCTGAATTTTCCAGCCAATCCGCCAGAGGTTGTCGATACTGGGCAGGGCCTGTGGGCGCGTACGCCCGAGGGCGTAGTGGAGCTCACGCCTACGCAGGCGGAGATGCTCACAGGCGTGGGTGCCAAGGAGACGACAGCCACGCCGCAGGAGATTGCCGCGCTTGCCGACGCCCCTTTAAACCTCAACCTTCCCTCCACGTCCTTCCGCTTCTTAAGCCCGGACGATGGCTGGATGTGTGCTGGTAATGAGGGTGGCGGGGTAGTGGTACCTGCCCAAGCAGGCACCATCGCCTTGGCAGGTGAGTCGGTGGCCCATCGCTTTGGTGGGCTCGACGCCGGTGGCGTAGGCGTAGACAGCGGCCATGGCTATCACGTGGTCTCACCCACGGGGCAGCGGCACGAGGTCAAGGACAAAGAGACTTTGGAAGCCCTTGGCACCGGCGTGGGCGCGCAGGTGCCGTGGGAGATCCTGCGCTTGCTGCCGGAAGGCTCCGCGCTAAACCGTGAGCAGGCGCTGCAGGTTAGTTCTTAGGCCGGAGTCCGCGCCACACCGCCCACGCAGCAAGCGCGAGCCCTAGCCCACTCAGTACCCAGGCACTGCGCGTCGGCGCGCGCGAGTCGCCTTCGTCGGTGGGGCGGATGGTCATAGCCCGGGTATCGACGTCTGCGTCCGATTCCACGTGGGTGAGCACAGTGAACGGGTCGATGAATCCATGTCCCGGTTCTGCGGCGTCCTCCAAGCGTTTGCGGAGGGTGGCCGGGCTATCGTCGGGAAAGCGTTGTGCCAAGAGGGCAGCGGTGCCGCTGACCACCGGCGCGGCAAAGGAGGTGCCATGGAACTGCGCGGTTCCGTCCGTGCCCTCCTTACCATCGGCCCATCCACCCGCGGGGTTGAGCGCTAGCGGAATGAAACCTTGCGCAGCAAGCTGGGCTCCGTCGGCCGAATTCAGCGAATAGTCAGCGAGTTCGTGTGAATCCGCTAGAGCGCTTACTGAGAGCACCGTTGGTGAATCCGCCGGAAAGACGCGGTCGCCCATCTCGCAGCTGCCAGAAGACGCATTGCCCGAGGCAGCGATCACCACGGCGCCGGAGTCTTCCGCATGCGCCAAAGCGCGATCCAATCGGGAGGTATCGACCTGTGCGGCCACATCAGGTGGCACACAGGAGACAACCGAAATATTAATGACGCGGGCACCGGCATCGGCAGCGTCATCGATGGCGCGGGCCAAGGTGTCCAGCGAGCCGGTGGTACTGTCTTCGGCTTCTTGGCGGTAGTGCGCGCTGGTCTGGCGTACAGCGTAAATCTCTGCTCGTGGGGCGATACCGATATCGTGACCGGCGATGACACCGGCCACGACGGTGCCGTGCAGGTCGCAATCGCGATGCGGCTCCGGGTCCTCGGGCGCGACAAGGTCCGCGCCACTGCTGAGATTCCGCAGTTGATCGTGACGGGCCACGCCAGTATCGATAACGGCTACTTTGACGCCTTCCCCGGTAGCAAAGGAATGTAGACGGGCCCGGTAGTCTAACTGCTCCTCGCTTGGTTGGGGCGAAAGCGGTGAGGAATGCGCGGCGGCGCATTCGCGGTCCGGTTCGCGCGCGGCCGCGTGGGGTGCAGCAGTCAGTCCTGCAGCGAATGCAACTACTAAAGCGGTGGGTAGCACGCGCATTATCCAAGCCCCCTAATGAGCACGAAGACACCGGCTAGGTGCGCGGCCAGCGGCAAACTAGCGGCAATGGCCAGGGATTCTATGCGCTCAAACCACGCGATGGTGGTGGGCTCGAGCCCGGTCACCTTGGGTGCCCACAGCGGGGCGCTCAGCATGGCGAGGAGAACCAGGCAGGCAACAAGGATCGGCGCCCAGGCATCGGCAAGGCCGGAATCCGCTACCACGTGGGTAGCGCACAAGCATGTAGCGAGACAGGCGGTCATCGCCAGCAGCATTAGGGCCCAGCTAGCCAGCACACGACCGTGCCGGGCAGCATGCATGACGACGGCACCCGCGGTGGTCACGCAGAGTGCTTGGACGAAGCCCACACCGGTGTGCTCAGCACCAAAGAGCACCGCAAGGTACTCGGAGAGAGAATCGGGCGCGCCGTTAGTCGGCGCCAAGGCCGGACCACTGCCTGTCAGCGAGAGGGCGATAAGGGCCGGAATGAGACAGAGCGACAGCCCAAAGCACATTCCCTCATAGGCACTGCCGGCGCGCTGGGCACGAAAATCGACATCCGGCTGGACGGTATCGGAAACCGCGAGGTCCTGGCCGGCCGTGGGCAACTGCGGGACTTTGAGCCCAGCGGTCGCTACGGTCAGCGCAGGAGCTGCGGCCAGCAGGATAATGCCGGCCATCACCACGCAGGCGGCTGCCGCCGTACCGTGGCTACCCTGGAGACCCGTCCCTGGTCCGGGCAGCAGGTAGCCCAAAGCTGCGACCGACAACAGCACTGAGACGGTGAGTGCCACGGCGGTGGTGCGAACCGTGCTTAACCCGGTGACGTGACAGGCAAGCAGCACGATGAGGAGGGCGACGCAGGCGGTGAGTGCGGCGAAGGGGGCTTCGCTAAGCGAGGGCGAAATCACCACCCAGCCACACGCCATGCCGGCTACCAGGCTAAGGTGCACCAGTGATAGGGCGCGGGTCCACAAGGCGAGCAACAGGGCTCCAGCGGTCAACGCCGCCCACGCCGCTAGGGGAAGGGTGCTAACCCACACTAGGGCGAAGGCGGCAAGCAGCCCTGCCCAAGCCCAGATGGTGGGAAGGGCGGCGGTAGTATCCTCCTCAGCCGCGGCGGCGAGCGATTCCGCCGCATCCCGAATCACCGGTGCGGGCCGGCGCTCGCGCGGACTTATAACCAGGATGGATCCTTCCGTGAGCGCAGTGGCAGCTAACGGGGCGGTGAGATCGATGGCGCGGCCGGAGGCTGTACTGGCGCGCCAGGGTTCAGAAATGGTGGGCGCATCCACCAAGTCAGTGATCTCCGCTAAAAGCTCGCCCACGCTGGAGCTTAGCGGTAACGCCACGTCCGCCTCCTTGTGGAAAGCGCCGGCATGAATGCGAACGGTAAGGCGCAGGTGATGCGCCGTTGCAGTAGTCATGATGTCCCCCGAAAAATGTATGGATTGTGGGCGTCCCCCTTGCCCAATGCCACATATTGTGGCTTACTAGTGGCGACGTGTCCACCGCAGCGCGGGGAATCTTGGCAGGGGGCCAAGGGCGCTTGGCGCGTGGCTCGGGGGAGGTTATTTAGGCATGCTTGGGATCGGGGATACCCGCGTCATTGAGCCGTTGACCATGCCACTGCGGGATGCTGCGCCGCCGCTGCCCACCGGCAGCATCGAGGCCGAAGAAGTCCCGGAGGCGGTGCGCCCGCAACCGGTGCCGCTGGTGCGGCTGCTGCTTCCGGTGGTGATGATTGCGGCTATGCTCGGCATGGTCGCCCTCATGGTGTTAGGCGCTGGGGAATCCCGGCAGATTAGCCCGATGGCCTTGATGTTTCCATTGATGATGCTGGCGAGCATGGCCATGATGTTTGGGCCCAATAACAGCGGGCAGGATCCGGATGAAACCCGGCGCACTTACCTGCGCCACATCAAAGCCTTGCGAGAAAAGGCGCTGCGCAATGCCTCGGCGCAGCGTGCACATGAAAGTTATCGCCACCCGGCGCCGGTGGAACTCAGCACTCTAGTCGGCTCGCGCCGCATGTGGGAGCGTGGCCCGGATGACTCGGACGCCCTCGAGGTACGCGTGGGAACTGGACCAACGACTTTGTGCACCCCCATCAACGTGCCGGATTCGGGCGCCACGGAAGACCTAGACCCGGTGTGTGCGGTGAGCATGCGCCAGACCATTAAGGCGGTGGGCACCGTTCCCGATATGCCAGTGGTTATCCAACTGCAGGCCTTTCGCTTCTTGTCCGTGTCCGGAATGGCGTCGACTCGGGGCGAAGAGCCCGCAGATCCCTCCCGCGATATGGTGCGCGCAATGGTGCTGCAGATGGCGTTGGCGCATGGCCCGGAAACCTGCGGTATCGAGGCCATCGGTGGCCAGTGGGAGTGGCTGAAGTGGCTGCCCCATGCGCGCACACCGGAAAAGGCGCGCTTTCGCATCCTCATAGTCGATGGCGTGCTGACCACGGGAACCGAAGACTTCTTCCACGATGATTCCTATACCACCATCATTGAGGTTGGTGGGGCGCCGTCTTCGGCGCTGGGGGTACGCGCCGAGCACGAAGGGCTAAGCCTCGTGGCAGGGGAGCAGCTGCAGGTGGTCACCGCGGCAGGGGTGGAAGACCTTGGTTCTCCCGATGGGATGAGTGTGGCCGGCGCGACGTTGCTCGCGCGCAGTATGGCCTCCTACCGCCGCCCCGATAGCACTTCCGGCCGGCGCGGCAGTGACCTTATGGGCCTTCTGGGCTATCGCGATGTGGAAGAGCTAGCGGCTAGCGGCATGTGGCATGGCCGGGAGGGCTCGGCGCGACTCATGGTGCCCATCGGCATCGATACGGTGGGCCAGCCCGTCACGGTGGATCTCAAGGAATCTGCCCACGGCGGTATGGGCCCGCATGGCCTGTGCATCGGTGCGACTGGCAGCGGAAAGTCAGAGCTGCTGCGCACCCTTGTCACCGCGCTGGCGGCTACCCATAGTCCGGACGAGCTCAACCTCGTGCTCGTGGACTTCAAGGGCGGCGCGACATTCTTAGGATGCGACCGCCTGCCGCATACTTCCGCGGTGATCACCAACCTGGAAGAGGAATCTACGCTGGTAGAGCGCATGTATGATGCCATCTCTGGCGAGATGAACCGACGCCAAGAGCTGCTGCGCACCGCCGGAAACTTTGCCAATGTCAGTGAGTACAACGCTTCTGTCACCGCCGTGCGTGAGCACGGGCCCTTGCCGGCCTTGGTTATCGTCGTCGATGAGTTCTCGGAGCTTTTGGGCCAGCACCCGGACTTCGCGGAACTCTTCGTCGCCGTCGGCCGCTTGGGGCGCAGTCTCCACGTGCACCTGCTTTTAGCCTCCCAAAGGCTCGAAGAAGGCCGCTTGCGGGGGCTAGATTCCCACTTGTCCTACCGAATCGGCCTGAAAACCTTCTCCGCAGCGGAATCCCGCCAGGTATTGGGCGTAACCGATGCCTACCACCTGCCCGGCCAGCCCGGCGCGGGCTACCTCAAATCCGATGCTGAGGCCTTGACCCGCTTCCAAGCTTCCTACGTGTCTGGGCCCCTGCCGCGCCGGGCGCTTGCCGAGGCTTCCGGGGACCACCCCGCCCCAACCCGCGGCCGCGTGCAGCTCTTTCATGGCTGGTCCCAGGAAGATGACAATACTAGCGCTGCGGTGGTTCTCGATGACTCCACCACTGTGCTTACCGAGGTCGTTCGCGCCGCTGCGGAAGAAGCCCAGTTGCGCGATCAATCGGCGCACCGCATCTGGCTGCCGCCGCTACCACCGGTCATTGAGCTATCCGCGCTGCCAGGGCTTTCCGGTGTACAAGCTGTGGGTGCAGTCTCGCCCGCAGCAGACCAAAGGCAGCTGTGCGCGCCCATCGGCATTATCGATAGGCCGTATTACCAACGCCAGGATGAGCTGATTATTGATTTCACCCAGCACGGCGGACACATGGCACTGTGCGGTGGCCCGCAGTCCGGTAAATCGAGTGCGCTGCGCACGATCGTCTCTGCGCTAGCTCTACGGCATGACCCGCAGACGGCGCGCTTCTACGTCATCGATCTTGGCGGTGGTCAGCTAACGTCCCTAGAGCGCCTGCCCCACGTGGCCGGAGTTGCCGGGCGCGAGGAGGGCGAAAAGGTACGGCGCATCGTCGACGAAGTAGCTGGGTTTATCCGCCGCCCAGAACGGTGCGCAACCTTCCTTGTCATTGATGGCTGGCACCACATTGGTACCTCTAACGCGGAGTTTGAAGACATAGCGGAGAAGGTCACCGAGATCGTTGCCGATGGCGCCTCCGCCCACGTACATGTCGTCATTGCCACTTCGCGGTGGACCACGATGCGCCCGGCTATCCGCGACCTCATTGCTAATCGCCTCGAGCTGCGCCTGGGTGAGGCTTTGGATTCGCTCATCGACCGCAAACTACAGCAAAAGCTCCCCAGCGCACCGGGCCGTGGGCTCACCTTGGCGGGTGAAAATATGCTCTTAGCTCGCACCTCCAACCAGGACATCGCCCACATCTGCCGCGTGCATGCTGCGGCTGACCCAGTTCCACAGCTCAAGATGCTGCCCGCCGTGCTTACCCCGTCCGCACTCGCGGCTCAAGGGGGTGTGCCCACCGGCGAGATCGCCTGGGGCATCGGCGGGCGCGACCTCGATACACTGACCTGGAATCCGTCTCGTGAGCCGCACCTTGTGGCAATCGGGGCGCAGGGCTGTGGCAAGTCCACCTTCCTGGCGCAGATCATGCGCGGTATTAGTGCCTTTGCGCGCGAAGACGCCCGGCTCGTCGTCATCGACCAGCGCCGAGCCCATCTGGGAACCTTGGACCAGAACATGGTTGCTGCCTACGCCGCGACGCAGTCGAGTGCGCAAGAGACCATTGTCGATACAGTCCGGACCCTGGAATCTCGCCTGCCTGGCCCGGACATTACCCCGGCGCAGCTCACCGCACGAGATTGGTGGCAGGGCCCAGACATTTACCTAGTCATCGATGATGCGGACCTGCTGAGCGATATCGCTCTCTCGCCGCTATTGGAGTTGCTTCCCCATGCCCGCGACATTGGCCTGCACCTTGTTATCGCTCGCAAATCCGGCGGCATCGGCCGTGCCCTCTTTGGCCAATTCTTTTCCGCGGTGCGCGATCTGCAGCCGGCGCTGCTGCTTTTCGACGCCGACCGGGACGAAGGAACCATCTTCGGACTCAAGCCCTGCCACCAACCACCCGGGCGCGGTCAGTGGAGCATCCGCGGTGAAAACCTCGGCGTCGCCCAAGCGGTGTACCTAGAAGGAGAAAAGTAAATGACCACCAATCTCAGCGCGCATACGCCAACCGACACCCCTATCCCTACTGGTGGGGAGACCACCGCCGGCCCCATTACCGTCACCATCCTGGATGCGGCCACAATCTTTGAAGGGCCCGAAACGGTCTATCGCTATGACCTGCCGGGAACCGGCATTGTGGAAGGCTGGGCCTTAGGCCAAGTCATGGATCAGATATCCAAGATGGCGGGACCGTCCTGGCCCGACGTGGAAGCCTGCGTGGTGGCAGACTCTTCCGGCACGGGAATTGCGCAGGAAGCCACCTCTATTATCTGCCGGCAATTGGAAGTCACCGGGGTGCACCTCATCGACCCAGAACCAACCATCTCCCCGCTAGCCGCCCCGGACCCACTCGGTCCGCCTCCTCACCCGGTTCCTGAAGCCACTGATTCGGCACCTCCCACTACGGTGATGGAGGCACCTGCTTATGACGAACCGGTAACGCCACGCTGGACCGACCGCCTGCGCGGTTGGCTCGGAGCCATCGATATCTTTCATGTGGCAATTGCCGTGGTCATCATCGCCGTGGCTGGGGCTTCTTGGTGGGCCATCGGTGCCCAAGCTTCAGGTGAAGGCGACGCCGCTCCGGATGCATCGCACCCGCAACCCCGCGCTGCCGAGCCAAGCGGCGATGGTGCGGCGGAGTTCGCGCCGGCCTCGCCGCAACCGGGAATGCCAGGCGCGTCAGATTCCGGCAGCGAGGAATTGAACCCAGGCGAAAAGCGCTTAGACGTGGAAGGAATGTCAGTAGTAGTCCCCAGTGGGTTCCACACCAAGGTAGAAGATGGTCTGGTCACCGCCACCGGGAAAGACCCGAACCTACGCATCCTGCTGGCGGCGGATGAGATGTTTAACGTGCCGGCGGATGCCCTGTTCAAAGAAATTCACGCGCAGGTCGACGAAGATCCGACGCTTCGCGATGCCACCGATGAGGCAGGGCGCCTGACCTATACCGAAGACCCCGGGGACGGCTCCTTGGTGGAATGGACCACTTGGGAAGACCGAGGCCACCAGATGTCCGTGGGGTGCCATACCCGGCATAACTCCAACGCCGTTCAAAAGGCTGCCTGCCGCATGGCCACGGAAAGTCTGGTTAAAAAATAGTCTCAAAAACTTTGCCTCAGCCAGGAACCGTTTGGCGGAAAGTTCAGTCCAATAAAGGTGAGAAAGCACAGATGCGAAGCACAGCTGCTTTTTCGGGGGAAATACACACAATCTCATCCGCCCTAAGGAGGGGCGCACTCTTATGTCTCAGACTTTCAAGACACAAGCCGATGTCATGGTTGCCACCGCTGGCAAAGTCGATAACACCAACGATGAAGTCCAAGGCGAGCTCACCCGCCTGCAGGGCGTCGTCGACTCCGTCCGTGGCAGCTGGGTTGGCCAGGCGCAGGTCTCCTTCGATGACCTGATGCAGCGCTACAACACCTCTGCACAGCAGCTGCGCGAGGCCTTGGCCTCTATCTCTGACAATATCCGCAGCAACGCCCACAACTTCGACAACGTGGAAGCAGAAAACACCCAGGCATTCTCCAACGTGGGCGGCGGCCTCGCCCTCTAAACCGCACCGCACACTTCACTACTCCGCAGCCCAAAAGCTATAGATTCACAGAAGGGAATCAACCACCACATGTCCGAGATCAAGTACGAATTCGGTGCCATTTCTTCCGCCGCAGCCGACATCAACGCCACCTCTGGTCGCATCAACAGCACCTTGGCAGACCTGAAGGCGCGCCTACAGCCGATGGTAAGCACCTGGGAGGGTGAGTCCGCCGTGGCTTATAACCAAGCGCAGGCCAAGTGGGACAAGGCGTCCCAGGAACTCAACACCGTCCTCGCCACCATCTCCAAGACCGTTTCGCAAGGCAACGATGCGATGAGCGACGTCAACCGTCGCGCCGCCGCAAGCTGGGGTTAAAACCGCACCCTGTTTGCACGGTTCCACGCTGTCCCCGTCGGGGCTGCGGTGCCACTGACCACACCCGCGTGGCAGGAGGCGGACGCAGCCGCAGCCTTGGCCAAGAAACCAGCGTGGCTATTCCTTTTCTAGTCCGTACCCACGAGCCGGCACCTCCCGTTTGAGCCGCGGAAGTGCCGGTTTCGGTGTTTTGGTCTTTGGGCAGGTGAGCAAGTAGGGTAGGAGACCTATGTGTTCGCTCGTCGGCAAGCAGCTGGCGAAGCGCTCCCTGCAGGTCTCCACCGGCCGCTGTATGGGAGTGAATGGATGCTTAGCGCTGGCCGGCAGTTCCGAGACAGACTTTCAAGGAGTCAAATTGTCTACTTTCCACCCAAAGAGCGGTGACATCACCCGCAAGTGGTACGTCATCGACGCTACTGATGTGGTGCTGGGCAAGCTCGCTTCCACCGTTGCAGACCTGCTGCGCGGCAAGCACAAGCCACAGTTCGCACCGAACGTTGACGCTGGTGACCACGTCATCATCATCAACGCTGACAAGATCCACGTTTCTTCCACCAAGCGCGGCCGCGAGATGCGCTACCGCCACTCCGGTTACCCGGGCGGCCTGAAGTCCATGACCCTGGGTCAGTCTTTGGACGCCAACCCGGTTCGCGTTATCGAAGAATCCGTTGCCGGCATGATGCCGCACAACAAGCTCTCCCGCGCTTCCATCAAGAAGCTGCACGTCTTCGCAGGCGAAGAGCACCCGTACGCCGGCCAGAAGCCGGAAACCTTCGAGTTTAAGCAGGTGGCACAGTAATGTCTGAGCAGAACATCGACAACAACGTAGCCGACGCTGCTGACATCGCTGCAGCAAGCGCCGCTACCGAAGAGTTCACCAACACCATCGGTGATTCCATCGCACCGGCCGAGACCGAAGAGGTCGAGGCTGCCGCTCCGGTACACGAGGGCCCGATCCAGACCGTCGGTCGCCGTAAGCGCGCCGTCGCACGTGTTCGCCTCGTTGCTGGCTCCGGCCAGATTGTGGTTAACGGCCGCGAGTTCGGCGAGTACTTCCCGAACAAGCTGCACCAGCAGGACATCCTGCTGCCGCTGACCCTCCTGGAGCGCGAGAACCAGTTCGACCTCAAGGTCACCGTCAACGGTGGCGGCCCGACCGGTCAGGCTGGCGCCCTGCGTCTGGCTATCGCTCGTGCACTGAACATCTACAACCCGGCTGACCGCACCGCCCTCAAGAAGGCTGGTCTGCTCACCCGAGATGCTCGTGCAGTTGAGCGTAAGAAGGCTGGTCTGCACAAGGCACGTCGCGCACCGCAGTACTCCAAGCGTTAATCTCGCTTCTACTGCGCGCGCAAGCGCAACGCAAAGCCGCTGCTTCCTTTGGGAGGCGGCGGCTTTCGTCGTTTTTGAGCTTTGGCAGAGGAGAACGACACCTCTGCATGGTAGTACTATATGTGGTACTGATTAGTTGTGGGTAGCAGCGTAGAAGAAATCTTGGCCAAAATGAAAAGAAGCCCAGCAAACGCCACCTTTTTGGAACTTCTTAAAGCGGTACAAAAACTACAAACAGAGCAAGAAAGAAGATAAAAATGGACGTCAGCAAATACACCTATCAAGTCTTCTGGTCTGAAGAGGATAATGAGTTTGTGGCGACGGTTGCCGAGTTTCCTTCACTATCGTGGCTGGATTCTGACCGTAGCTGTGCAGAGCAGGAACTTCTGAAGTTGGTTGCGGAAGTAGTAGAAGATATGCAGGTGTCAGGAGAAACCATCCCTCAGCCGTTGGGGGCTCGGTCATATTCGGGAAAATTTAACGTTCGAACCTCTCCGTCGCTGCATCGCAAGCTAGTGATGGAAGCAAGGACGGAAGGAATTTCACTCAACGCATTGATAAACCAGAAGCTTGCCTCCGCCTAAACCGCCCCAACATGCAATCGATGGGCACAGGAGTGCATAATTGACTGCATGACTCGACTTTTTGGAACCGATGGCGTTCGCGGCCTCGCGAACAAGAAGCTGACCCCAATTCTGGCCTTGCAACTAGGCCAGGCTGCTGCGGAGGTATTTACCGCCAAGCGTGAATCCTATGAGCGCCAGCCGCTGGCCATTATTGGCCGCGACCCGCGTGTATCTGGCGAGATGCTGGATGCAGCGATTGCGTCCGGTCTGGCTTCCCGCGGCGTGGACGTGGTGCGCGTGGGTGTGCTGCCTACTCCGGCGATTGCCTTCCTGACGGATGACTATGGTGCGGATCTCGGCGTGATGATTTCCGCTTCCCACAACCCGATGCCAGACAACGGCATCAAGTTCTTCTCCGCAGGCGGTAAGAAGCTGCCGGACGAGGTAGAAGATCAGATTCAGGCCACCATGGAGAACCTCACCGAGGATGGCCCGACCGGCACAAAGTTGGGCCGCATCATCTCGGAGGCCCCGGACGGACGCGAGCGCTACCTCAACCACTTGAAGGAAGTGGTCTCCACCGACCTCAGCGGCATCAAGGTGGTCGTAGACACCGCCAATGGTGCAGCTTCCAAGGTCGCTCCGATCGCCTACGAGGCGGCTGGCGCAGAGGTTATTGCTATCCACAACAAGCCGAATGCCTTCAATATCAATGAGGACTGCGGTTCGACGCACATTGAAAAGGCACAGGCGGCCGTCGTCGAGCATGGCGCCGATCTGGGCCTGGCCCATGATGGCGACGCCGACCGTTGCCTGGCTGTGGATGCCGAGGGCAATGTTGTCGACGGTGACCAAATTATGGCGCTGCTGGCCGTAGGCATGAAGGAGGATAATGACCTGCGCTACAACACTCTTGTAGCAACCGTCATGTCTAACCTGGGCCTGAAGCTAGCCATGCAGGAGCAAGGCATCGAGGTGCGCCACACCGCAGTAGGCGACCGCTACGTGCTGGAAGAGCTTAACCGCGGCGATTTCTCCTTGGGCGGCGAGCAGTCTGGTCACGTCGTGTTGCCAGATGATTGCACGACTGGCGACGGCACGCTTACTGGCCTGTCCATTATGGCGCGCATGGCCAAGTCCGGGAAGTCCCTAAAGGAATTGGCATCGGTGATGACCGTGCTGCCGCAGGTCCTCATTAACGTGCCGGTTTCTGATAAGGGTGTCATCATGGACGCCCCTGAGGTACAAGAAGCCATTGCCCAGGCCGAGGAAGAACTCGGCGAAACCGGCCGCGTCCTGTTGCGCCCCTCCGGCACTGAGGAGGTTTTCCGCGTCATGGTGGAGGCCGCCGATAAGGAGCAGGCACGCAAGGTTGCCGGGAGGCTTTCCGCCATCGTTTCCTCGGTCTAGCGCAACTGCCGGGTGCGGAAGAATTTTGGCATCCTAGGGAACCATTTGGCGCAATCCCCAGTCCAATGAAGGTGAGAACTTTTACCGCATATGGATTTGGGGGAATACACCAGTGTCTGAGGTTTTTCTTCGCCCCTTGGAGGCGATGTCCGCACTACGGCAGGTCGTAGCCGATAACGACGAACAACGCGATGCTCACCGGGCCGAGGTGCCGGATTTTCCGGTGGCCGCGGCTGGACGCAACTTTGGCGGCCACGGTGAGCGCATTCGTGATGTCTTGGCGCGCATCCATGAGCGCGGCGGGCAGAGGTTGGATAATTTATCCGCCACCGCCCACGCCGCCCATGAACAGGTGCGCGCCATTGCTGATTTTGATGAGTCCTTCGGCAGCTCCTTTACACGCGGCGGGGAGGCGGACAGCAAGTGAGTACGCTGACAAAATCCCTGCTGGGGGACTATTCCAACGCGATTTCCCAATTCCAGTTCGCATGCTTGGGAAGCTACTCGGGCCCCAGCATGCCGATGAACCTACTGGGAGAGCTAGTCGGTGCGGTGGATGGCATCGCGCCCGAAAACCTGGTGAAAAACACCGTTGCGGCCGTAGGCGGTAACCGCCCGCAGGGAGGCGGTGCTGGACTAGCGGGCTATTTGCAGCAAGATGATTCCGAGGTTGCTCAAGGCGCCATGCGCGAGCACCTGTGCGGCGTGCAGGAAGACTTCGACATTGACCGCCAGGATGCCGCCCATCTCACCAGTTCGGCGGAGCAGTGCTCGGGCGCTATTGCCGACGTCGTCGATGTTTCCGACACCGCCCTTACCGAGCTCATCTCTGCGGTCATCCCACTGCTGAATATCTTGTCCATGGTGGCTACCAAGCACCCGCTGGCCAGGTTTATCATCCCGATTCTTTCCACCATCGGCGGGCGCGTTATCGAAGAGACGAATCACAATATCGCTAGCACCTGCCGTGACCGCGATGATGCGATTGAGTCCTGCTATAACGAGTTTGAATCGCGCTGCGAATGCGTCTGTGAGCGCCCAATGCCGGAAGAATGCCCGACGCCAGCTAAACCTACAGATGACGCCTGCCCCGCACCGGTAGAACAATGCCCGGAGACTCCTACTCCCACTAAGCCGATGCCGAAGGAAGAGTGCCCGCCCCCGCCCTCGCAGCCCACCGAGCCGGCCCAGGTGGAGTGCCCACCAGAGCCCAAGCCCATGCCGGAGCCTGACTCAAAGCGAGAATCGAGCCAGACGACTTCCGCGCCGCCACAGCCGACGCCTCCTTCGCCACCACCTGTTCCGCCAAAGGAATGCCCCGAGCCCGAGCCGGAGCAATCATCCAAGACGGAAGTGCACACGGAGACCACTGCAGAACACGGCGCGGGCTGCCACTGCAATCAGTGCACCGAGCAACCATTTACCGAGCGTCCATCACAGTCCCAGCGCGACGTAGAGATCACCAGGCCGGCGCAGGCGGAGATCATTCCGCCGCAGGAGCCGCCAGAACAGCCACAGCAAGTAGAAGAACTGTGCCCGGAACCTGAATCTCAGCCAGAGCCGAAACCTAAACCAGACATGGATACGGAACCCGCTTCTGGATCGGGCGCAGGCGAGGAAACGCTCTGCCCGGAAAATACCGCGGAAAGTACCGAAGAATGTGTGGAAACGACCCAAACCAGCTCAGAAGGCTGTGAAATTGAATCCTCCTGCAGCGGCAGCCTCGGCCTGGTAGGGGCCGGAATCGCTTTAGTAGGCGTGGGCCTCATTGTGGAAGGCGCCGCGCAGTGCCTGGAGCACATGTCCGAGGCGGATTGCCCGGTGCAAGAGCCCGAACCGGACCCCGTCCCTGAGCCTGAGCCAGAGCCAGAACCTGATCCCTGCCCGGACCCTAAGCCCGAGCCCGAACCGGAGCCGGAGCCAGCTGGTGATGATGGCGTAATGGCGCCGCCTCCTGAGCTGTCTCAGGTAGAGGAGCCAACGCCGCCACCAGAAAAGGTGGCACACCTCCAGGCGGCCGGTCCAGCAGAGGCACCGTCACCAGCCCCTGCTCCGGCTCCTGAACCAGCACCGGCACCGGAGCCGGCCCCGGCACCGCAGCCGGCTCCAGAAGAAGCGCCAGCACCGGCACCAGCGCCGCAGCAGGAGGCGGCACCGGCGCCAGAAGAACCAACCATTAAGGCACGAAAGGCAGGTCAGTGGTAATGAATAACGACTTCGCAGAATTTGCGCAGGGCTTTCGGGAAAGGACGGCTAAACGCCTGCTGGAATTTGAAAAAACGCTGGCGAAAGCGCAAGACGAGCTAGAAAAGTCTGCGGATAAAGCCATGCAAGAGGCGCGAAGGGAGAAGGGGCAGGTGGGGCGTCGGCAAGCGGCGGCGGTGCCAAGGCCACGATATGGCGCTGCCCCGGCGCGCTCAAGGAACGCGTCGGGGCAGGTGCAATCTGTGCTGCGGCGGGGCTAATACCTTAGGCGTCGCGGGTGACGCCGGCGCGCTCGGCCAAGTCCTCGCCTACGAGGCTTTCGACCTTCTTGGCGCTCGCCTCTGGATCCGCAAAGGCGTCATAGGTGGAATCGCCATTGAGGGTGGCCAGCAGGAAGCCGGTGACCAAGCCGCGGGCGATTTCGGTAGGGCCGGACTGGAAGGCGGCGGTGCCGATAGCGAGCTTGCGCAGGCGATCTTCGGTAAAGCCGGCGTGGCTGCCCTTGTCGATGGCGCGGAAGCAGACTGGGCCATTCCAGTTATGGGCCAGCTTGGCGGGGTTGCCGGCATTGAAAATGTCTTCCTGGCCGGCGCCAATGACCAAGCCCGGGGTAGTAATGCGGCGGGCCGCCTGCACCGCAGATGGCGCGGTGATGGAAGGGTAAATCGCGGCGACGGCGGCGACCTTCTGGTTATCTAAGGCGCCCAACACGGCCGTGCCACCGCCCATGCCGTGGCCAATCATGCCGAGCTTGCCCGGGGAGACCGTAATATTGCCAGCGCCAAGCTTTACCCCAGCGGCAATCTGCAGCGCGGATTCCATATCCGCGGCCAGGTTGCGGTGGTTGGGGAAGGGGCCGGTCTCGGAATCGGGGGCTACCACGACGATGCCCCAGCTAGCCAGGTGGCGCAGGGTGGCGTGGTAATCCTTAATCTTGTGCATCCAGTCATGGCCAAAGGCCACGGCGGGCAGGCTTTGGCCCTCCGCGGGGGTATAAACCTTGCCGGTAACCCCGGCATAGTCAAGGTCGCCAACCAAAACTCGGTTGCGGCCACGCTTCGACAACGTTGCTAGATGTTTATTCAAATTCGCAGACACGCATTCCAGGATAGATGAAGATCACCCGCCAGGCGGGAAAGGGTGCGGGTTTATCTGAGAAATGTCTGCGTAATATCCAGCCGAGCCGCGGGTGTAGTGGAAAGGCTTTCCTAAGCCCCTCCTAACTTGCGCCCCTGTGGGTAGGGGAGTGCAATGTGTGGGCAACTACATACTCTATTTTTCTGGGAAGGCGGGCTGCGGTACATGACTACCGGCGTCGTTGATGTGGAAGAACTTTCTACTCGTTATGGGATGGAGGTAAAGACCGAGGTTATTGACCGCGTGGCACATGCCTCCGATGCCTCGCACTACCTGTACACCCCTAAGGCAGTCATTGAGGCCCGCTCGGCCGGGCACGTGGCCGCCATCTTCCGCGCGGGCCGGCAGCAGAATGTTCCGGTCACCCTGCGCTCTGGCGGTACCTCCCTTGCCGGCCAGGCTTCCGGCGATGGTTACCTGGTGGACGTGCGCAAGCACTTCCGCGGCATCGAGGTGCTGGATGAGGGCAAGCGCGTGCGCGTCCAGCCCGGCGCGACGGTGCGCCAGGTCAACGCCCGCCTGGGCCTGCGCAATCGCAAGCTTGGCCCGGATCCGGCAAGTGAATCTGCCTGCACCATCGGTGGCGTGGTGGCCAATAACTCCTCCGGTATGGCCTGCGGTACCGAGCTCAATACGTATAACACTCTGGAATCGCTAACCTTCGTGCTGCCTACCGGCACGGTGATTAATACCGCCGATGCGGATGCAGACCGGCAGTTCCAAGAGCAGGAACCGGAGCTGGTGGAAACACTTACCCGCCTGCAGCGCCGCGTGCGCGATAACCAGGAGTCCGTGGATATTATCCGCCGCCATTTCCAGCTGAAAAACACGATGGGCTATGGCCTCAATTCCTTCCTGGATTTTGATAGCCCGGTCAAGCTCTTTGAGCACCTGCTCATCGGCTCGGAGGGAACCCTGGCCTTCATCGCTGAGGCGGTACTCCGCACCGTGCCCATTTCCAAGCTGACTACCACCACGGTGGCTGTCTTTGATGACCTCACCGCTGCCACCAAGTCCCTGCCGGCCCTGCTGGATACCGGGGCGGCCACCCTGGAGCTGATGGACTCTGCCTCGATCCGCGTAGGCCAAGGCTTTGATAAGGTCCCGCAGGCCATCACCGGTTTCGATGTGGACAAGCAGGCCGCACTGCTCATTGAGTACCACGCTGACGCGGAAGAAGAACTGCGGGAGAAGGAGGGCAAGGGCTCGCAGCTTCTGCGCGAGCTGCCGCTGCAATCGCCGGCTGCCTTCTCGGCCGATGCCGCTTCGCGCAATACCGCATGGAGCTTCCGCAAGGGCCTGTATGCCCAGGTCGCTGAGGCGCGCCCGTCCGGTACAACCGCGCTTTTGGAAGATATCGTCGTGCCCGTGGGGGACTTGGCTGATACCTGCTCTTCCCTGCAGGAACTCTTTGCCCGCTATGGCTATGACGACGCCGTTATCTTCGGCCACGCCAAAGACGGCAATATCCACTTCCTGCTCACGGACCGCTTTGAAGGCGATGACGCTATCGGTCGGTATAACGACTTCAACGAGGGCATGGTGGACTTGGTTCTCTCGGCCGAGGGCAACCTCAAGGCCGAGCACGGCACCGGCCGCGCCATGGCGCCGTATGTACGCCGCCAGTATGGCGACGAGCTCTACGCGGTTATGCAAGAACTCAAGCGGGCCTGCGATCCCAGCAACACGATGAACCCGGGCGTCATCTTGGACGATGACCCCGATGCGCACATCAAAAACATCAAGCTCAACCCCACCGTGGAAGAGGAAGTGGACCGCTGCGTGGAGTGCGGCTACTGCGAGCCGGTTTGCCCGTCGCGCGATCTCACGCTGACCCCACGCCAACGCATTGTGGTGCGCCGCGCCCGCAAGCGCGCGGAAGAAGCCGGCGATAGCCAGCTCGTAGCCGAGCTGGATGAGGCCTATGAATACATGGGCATCGAGACCTGCGCGGTGGATTCCATGTGCCGCACCGCCTGCCCGGTAGGTATCGATACCGGCAAGTTCATCAAGCGCCTGCGCCGCGAGGAGGCCCAGCCGGCGCAGCAGAAGCTGTGGGGCGCTGCCGCCAAGAATTGGCAGGTGGTTAGCCAAGGCGCCGGGCTGGCGCTCACCGGCGCGCACCTGCTGCCCACCGAGCTGGTCAAGAAGGTCACCGATGTGGGCCGCAGCCTCATCGGCACCGATAACCTGCCGCAGTACCAGCCGGAGCTGGGCAAGGGCGGCAAGTCCCGCGGCCGCTTGGCCGGGCGCGTGGGTGACCGCTACGCGCAGACCACCGGAATTTACCTGCCAGCCTGCGTGAACACCATGTTTGGCCCGCAGGGCGGTGGCAAAGGCACTACCGATTCCTTCGTGACTCTCTTGGAGCGCGCCGGGGTAGCGCTGGAGGTTCCGGAGGGCATCGACAAGCTCTGCTGTGGCACCCCATGGGCGTCCAAGGGCATGCAGGCCGGCCACGATGCGATGGAGCAGCGCGTGCGCGATATCGTCATGGAGGCCACCGATGGTGCGCGCCTGCCGGTCATCGTGGACGCCAGCAGCTGTACCGCCGGATTCAAGGACATGTTGGAGTCGGTAGGCATTACCGTTCTTGACGCCATTAGCTTTACGGCCGATACCCTCCTGCCGCAGCTTGCGGTCAAGAACCCCGCGGCTTCCGTGACCGTGCACCCCACCTGCTCTGCCTTCCAGCTGGGCATGATGGAAGATGTGGAGAAGGTAGCCCGCGCCGCCGCGGCCGAGGTACACATTCCCACTGACTGGAATTGCTGTGGCTATGCCGGCGATCGCGGCATGCTCCACCCGGAGCTAACCGACGCCGCAACGCGCGCCGAAGCAGCGCAAGTCAAGGAAATCGGGGCGCAGTATCACGCCTCGACCAACCGCACCTGCGAGCTCGGCCTGACCCGTGCTACCGGCGAGGATTATCACCACATTCTGGAACTTTTGGAGCAGGCGACGCGCTAGTTTTCCCAGCGCACTAGCGGGTGGGGTGCTAGGCCCCGCTTGCCGACGCCCCGCCCGCCTAGAGGTTTCTTCCACGTGCTGTAAAATCAGCAACTATGTGTGGAATTGTTGGATATATTGGTCACGCTGGTGGTGACCGTGATTACTTCGCCCTCGACGTAGTCTTGGAAGGGCTGCGCCGTTTGGAATACCGCGGCTATGACTCCGCTGGCGTAGCAATGTACGCCGATGGGGACATTAGCTGGCGCAAGAAGGCCGGTAAGGTCGCTGCGCTGGATGCTGAGATTGAGGCCCGCCCGTTGCCAGACTCCGTGCTGGGCATTGGCCATACCCGCTGGGCTACCCATGGTGGCCCTACCGACCTGAATGCGCACCCGCACGTGGTCGATGGCGGCAAGCTGGCCGTGGTGCACAACGGCATCATTGAGAACTTTGCCGAGCTCAAGTCCGAGCTTTTGAACAAGGGCTACAACTTCGTTTCCGAGACCGACACTGAGGTTGCCGCTACGTTGCTGGGCGATGTCTTCCACAACGAGGCCGCTGGTGACCTCACCAAGGCAATGCAGCTGACCTGCTCCCGCCTCGAGGGCGCATTCACCCTGCTGGCCATCCACGCCGAGCAGGCCGATCGCATCGTTGCCGCTCGCCGCGACTCGCCGCTGGTTATCGGCCTGGGCGAGGGCGAGAACTTCCTCGGCTCCGACGTATCTGGCTTCATCGATTACACCAAGTCCGCCGTGGAGATGGACAACGACCAGGTCGTGACCATCACCGCCGACGAGGTAGAAATCACCGATTATGCGGGCAACCCTGCACAGGGCAAGCCTTTTGAAATCAAGTGGGATGCCGCCGCTGCCGAAAAGGGTGGCTTCGATTCCTTCATGGAAAAGGAAATCCACGACCAGCCCGCCGCTGTGCGCGATACCCTGCTCGGCCGCTTCGATGAACAGGGCCAGCTGGCTCTCGATGATCTGCGCATCGATGAGACCGTGTTGAAGTCCATCGACAAGATCATCGTCATCGCTTGCGGTACCGCCGCCTACGCCGGCCACGTGGCACGCTATGCCATCGAGCACTGGTGCCGCATTCCTACCGAGGTCGAGCTCGCCCACGAGTTCCGCTACCGCGATCCGATCGTGAACGAAAAGACCTTGGTTGTCGCCCTGTCTCAGTCCGGTGAGACCATGGATACCCTGATGGCCGTGCGTCACGCCCGCCAGCAGGGCGCCAAGGTTATTGCCATCTGTAATACCCAGGGCTCGTCCATCCCGCGCGAATCCGATGCCGCGCTCTACACCCACGCCGGTCCGGAAATCGCCGTAGCCTCCACCAAGGCCTTCCTGGCGCAGATTACCGCCACCTACCTGCTTGGCCTCTACCTGGCCCAGCTGCGCGGCAACATGTTCGCCGATGAAATCCAGAGCGTTCTCGCTGAGCTGCGCCACATGCCGGACAAGGTCCAAAACGTCATCGATGAAGAGGACCAGGTGGCCAACCTGGCCAACTCCATGAAGGATGCGGAATCCGTGCTCTTCCTGGGCCGCCACGTCGGCTTCCCTGTAGCTCTTGAAGGCGCGCTCAAGCTCAAGGAGATCGCCTACCTGCACGCCGAGGGCTTTGCCGCCGGCGAGCTCAAGCACGGCCCGATTGCACTGATTGAGGAAGGCCAGCCGGTCTTCGTTATCGTGCCGTCCCCGCGCGGCCGCGACTCCCTGCACTCCAAGGTCGTTTCCAATATTCAGGAGATCCGCGCCCGCGGTGCCATCACCATCGTGATTGCGGAAGAAGGCGATACCGCCGTGGAGGATTACGCTAACCACGTCATCCGCATCCCGAAGGCGCCGACCCTCATGCAGCCGCTGCTGGCCACCGTGCCGCTGCAGATCTTTGCCGCCCATGTAGCAAAGTCCAAGGGTTACGACGTGGACCAGCCGCGTAACCTGGCCAAGTCCGTGACCGTGGAGTAATCCACGCCGAACGGTACTAGTTAAGCCCCCTTACTTGCCGCGTTTCTTGCGTGGGAGGTAAGGGGGCTTTTGCATTTCATTGAAGCTTGGCGAATACCTAGGCCGCGCCGGATGGCCGCCCTCGGACCGCGACGCTGCGGCTGGCGAGGGAGCGGACCAGGGTCAGACCGAGGAGAGCGCCCTTGCCTTGATCTGGTCGAACTCCTGCTGGGTAATCGCTCCCGAGTCGAGAAGGGCCTTCGCCGAGGCGATCTCATCGGTCGGGCTCGATCCGGCGGAGCCGCCGGCGACGGACTTGATGTACTCATCCTGCCGCTGCTGGAGCTCCTGGCGCGCCTCGACCGCGCGGTCGGTCATCCCCCGACCTCGAACAAGCAGGTACGCGAGCATTCCGATGAACGGCAGCGCGAGGATGAACACCACCCACAGCGCCTTTGCGAAGCCGCCGAGGTCCTTGCTGCGGAAGAGATCTCCGAAGATCCACCACAGGGACATGAACCATGCGAAGAAGATGAAGAACTCGAACATGGCGAGTAGGAATGAGCCGTTGTCGTCGAACATTTGCTGACTGCCTCCTGACTGGATGGACGCTGGCCGAGCGGTCCACGCGGACCCCAGCGCACGACGGTTAGGAACAAGGACGTGCCCGGGCCGTCGCCGAACCATGTTAGCAGCTTTTCCTCACCAAGCGTGGTAGCCGGGTTGCGACGCGCTGACCGGGTTGGGCTGGTGAAGACGGGCCTGGGACTCCACGATTCGTAGCGACCAAGCAACGGATCGAGAGGAGTCCCAGGTGAGTGTTGAGGCTACCGTCCTGCCCGCTGCGATGCTCGGCATCTCGGGGTTGGTGGTGCTTGCCGTCGGTGAGTACGGCGGTGAGCTGGAGCTGTTGGTGGAGACCTCCGAGTCGGTGACCGGGTGCCCGCGGTGCGGGGTGGTCGCGGTGGCCCACGGCCGGCGTGAGCATCTGGTGCGTGACATCCCCTCGGCGGGGCGGCCGGTGCTGCTGGTGTGGCGCAAGCGGCTGTGGCGGTGCGCCGAACCGGCGTGCCCGCAACGTACCCGGTCAGTACACCTAATAAAGCGACGTCAGTACGTTCGCTAATGCTCGAGCTGATCTTTCATCGCTCGTACCTCTTGGCTGCCAGCGTGGTCACTTATTCGCAACCGCCCACCGTGCGTTCTCTACACCCCTCACCGTTGCACTCATGTGAGACATTTGAACGCGCTGTGGCCTTATCCGTCCCCGCGGATTGCTCCTCGCCTGTCATTCCTGAAGGGTGATGCTCCTATGTTGTGTCAAGCTGATTTGAGAAGTTCTTCATAAGCCAACCTCAACTCCGGCAAAGGGCGCTTGCCGGTTTCGATATCACTGATTCTCGCCGGGGCACACCCGAGTTTTTCAGCAACCTGGGCTTGCGATAACTGCCTCTCGATCCGTCGAGCTTTGAGTTCATCAACCTCTACCTGGCCCGTTGGAAGAACGGCCTGACCCAAGCACAACACCCGGTAGACCTCCCTGACAATGGCGCGTTTCAGACACCGTAAGATCTCCTTTTTCGACAATCCTTCCTTGGTGCGTTTGGCTACGTAGTCCCTGGTGCGTTGGTCATGATGCATCCGCACCAACGCGATCCGATGCAACGCAGAATTCGCCCGACGATCACCACCCCGGTTGAGACGGTGCCGATGAGTCCGTCCAGAACTAGCCGGAATCGGTGCGGCCCCGCACAGATGAGCTAATGCTGCCTCGGAGTGAATCCGGCCTGGATTATCCCCCACACTGACAATCAGATCAGCAGCCACCACGGAACCACACCCAAATATCGAGGTCACATGCGGATTGATCATCTCAACCAGGATACTGATGTGTTTTTCCAGCTGCGTACCCTGTTTCTGTAAATCACGATAGGTGGTGGCTAATGTCTTCAACGCGAGGAGCACCCCATTTCTGGGGTCGGCCAGGTCAGCTGATGGTCGGCACCGGGACAAGGCCTCCACCATGACCAATGTGGACATCGCACTATAGCGGCGTCGAATCTCATCGGGTGCTGTGACCAGCAACGATTTGATCGTTGTCATCAGTTTCGCTGCTGTCATCACGAGCTGACGGCGGGTGATCTGCAACCCACGGAGGGATTCCACTGGCCCGGAAGTGTCTTTCGGGATGCTTAAGGCTTCCCCGGTGAGCACCTGGCGGGCGGCAGCGACAGCATCAACGGGGTCTGATTTGCCGTCCCGGCGTCGAACGGCCCGGGTAGGGCGTAAGACTTCTACGACTGAGTATTTCTGGGTGCGAAGGTGGCGTGTCAGGCCTGCTCCATAGGAGCTGGTTCCTTCCACACCGACGGTGGTGACACCGTAGGTTGCCATGAACTCTGAAATCGCCACGTAGCCAGGGTTGGTGGCGGGGAAGGTGTCGGTGGCGATGTGCCGGCCGGTGTCCGAAATAACGGCAACAGTGTGGGTATCGGTGTGGGTGTCGATTCCGGCAACGGGGCCGGTGGGGCAGTCGAAAGTGGTAGACATTGGGGATCAGGTCCTGTCTGTGAGCAAACGTGCGGGTGACCCGCGATCCGGGGTTTCCGGGCAGACAAGACGCTGATGGGACGACTACACTAGACACCTGCCGGGGTGGTCACGGTGGAGACGTCACGCTCCTATAAGGTCATGGGCGGATTCACCAGATTGCGGTACAGGGTCGGAACTAACATGGAAGACAGATCACGCTGAAGGCACATGAGGAGATCATGGCCAGTCAAGAAGTGGGTCATTCCACGTGGTTCCGATCCTGTATTCCCATTATCAGCGTCAGGAAGTTTGTGTGTGAGGCTCTGATCTAGAAGGAGTTTCACCGATAATGACTACGGTGTCACCGAAGAAAACCATGACCCGGCGAGGGTCAACGAGATCAGCGAGAAGCTGATGGAAAATTCTGAAATCGCCAGCTTGATTAGCGAGCTGTCGAGCTCCGCTGATGATGCAAGCGAGCTGGTCAAAGGCCTGCTGCAAGCATCAATCAACGCTGGCCTTAAGGCGGAGATGGATGCGCACTTGGGCTACGGCCATTCCGACCGCAAAGCGAAATCCCAGGTCGAAACCGCACAGGAGAATAATCACCGTAACGGGTCGTACACCAAGACCGTCAATTCTGGCTACGGCGCAGTTGAGGTGACCGTGCCCAGGGATCGTGCCGGCACGTTTACTCCCCGGATGGTGCCCAAGGGTGCACGTCGGCTCACAGAACTCGACGACATGACTATCTCGCTCTACGCCGGTGGGATGACCGTGCGCGATATCCAGCATCACCTCGCGACCACCCTTGGGGTGGATATGAGCCCGGATACGATCAGCACCATTACCGATGCGGTGTTAGACGAGGTCATGATCTGGCAAAACCGCCAGCTCGACGAGTTTTACCCGGTGATCTTCCTCGACGCGCTACGCGTGAAAATCCGTGACGGCCACCGCGTGGTCAACAAGGCTTGCTACATGGCGGTTGGTGTCGACATGGACGGCATCAAGCACATCCTGGGACTGTGGACCGCCGACAATGAAGGAGCCGCATTCTGGGCATCGGTGTGTGCGGATCTGGCTAACCGCGGTGTCCAAGACGTGTTCATTGTGTGCTGCGACGGGCTCAAAGGCTTGCCGGAAGCCGTGGAGGCAACCTGGCCGAATTCCATGGTGCAGACCTGTATTGTGCACCTGATTCGGGCTGCGAACCGGTGGGTGTCGTATCAGGACCGCAAAGGTGTCTCCCGGGCGCTGCGTGAGGTCTACACGGCCGCAAACGAGGACACCGCCCGTGCCGCCTTGGATGCGTTCGAAGCCAGTGAACTGGGCCGGAAATACCCGCAGTCGGTCAAAGTCTGGCGCGACGCTTGGGAGCGGTTCGTGCCGTTTCTGCAGTTTCCGCCGGCGGCACGCCGGGTGCTCTACACCACCAATTCAATCGAGTCGCTGAATGCTGAACTGCGTAAAGCTACCCGCAACAGGGGCCAATTCCCGAACGATACCGCGGCGCAGAAAACGCTGTGGCTGATGATCTGCAACATCGAACAAGCGTGCCGCCCAGCGAGCGAAGAAAGCAAAGCGCAACATTGAGTGCAACGGCTATATTGAAGGAGCGAAAGCCACCGGGTGGAAACAAGCCATCAACCAACTAGCCGTGGCTTACCCCGACCGATTCGCGGACTACTTGTAAACCACCCCCCGCACACAAACAATCGGACACCCTCACTTAACCGGATATGGCACCCAGCTTCCGTAGCTACGGCATAAGCCGCGGTAAGATGCATCCCACATCTTTTGGCGGCTTGGTGTACTGACAGTCCGCTTCGGACTAGCTCCACAAGCTGGAAAGCCTGGCTGCCGCGGCGATCAACTCGTTTGGCTTTAAACACGACTGGCAATCCAAAGGCATGGCAAAAATTCAAAGCATGCCCGTAATGACAACCAAGCTCACCAGCCGCCGAACGGACACTACGCCCACTGCCAACCAAGGCAACTAAGCCACGACGATCCGACTCAGACAACGAATGAAACGGGCCGACAACCCCAGACACAACAACACCCTCCTAAGGGAAAGTGTTGCAACGACCCTCTGAACTCAAGGCTTGAAACTGTTATGCTATTGGGAGCAATTGTTGTCGGTGAAAGGAGTAGGCAGTGCTCATCCGTCGTGTTTTTGCGTAAAACACTAAAGGAAGAACGGATTTAAGCATGCCTATTTTATTGAACGACCTTTCCCTAGTATGGCCCGATGGCACAACCTGCTTCAGTGGCCTAAACGGTGCCTTTTCTGGCCCTTTAACTGCGCTGATTGGGGATAATGGTGCAGGAAAGACATCTCTGTTAAACGTCATCCTTGGCAAAATCTTGCCTACTGCTGGAACGGTGGAAAAGCCGGAATCGATAGCGTACCTGCCACAAGACCTTGCTTGGAATGAAAATGATGTAGTAGCAGACATCTTCGGTGTCACCCAAGTGCTCACGGCGATTTCCGCAGTCGAAGCCGGTGAGTATGAACCAGAACTCTATGAGTTAATTGGGGAGCAATGGGACGTCGGTGAGCGCATTGCCGCTGCCCTTTCCGCCGCCGGATTGGATATCCCGTTGGACCGCCCTATCAAAAGCCTCTCTGGAGGTGAAGCGGTCCGCGTCGCTTTGGTGGCGGTGTTCTTGTCCGAGCCGGATTTCATTATCCTCGATGAACCGACCAATAACCTCGACGGAACTGCTAAGAAGCATCTGAAAGATATGTTGGTAAATGCCGCGGCGCCGGTGCTAGTGGTAAGCCATGACAAAGACCTGTTGGATGTAGTTTCCGAGGTAGCGGAATTAAGGGATGGGAACCTACGCTTCTTCCAAGGCAACTATTCCGACTACCTAGCCACGATTAATGCAGAACAGGAAGTAGCTCAGAAAGCAGTATCTACCGCCAAGGCGACTTATAAGCAGCAACTCCGCGAACAACAAGCAATGCAAACACGAATTGCGCGTGATGCGCGCCGTGGAAAGAAGTTCGCGGAGTCGAAGCGCAAACCAGGCATGACGATGAAGCTTGATAAGCAGCGATCCGAAAAGACGGCATCACGCAGAGCGCAAATCCATTCAGGCGCAGTTGAAGCGGCCCAACGCTCTTTAGCTCGAGCTGAGCGAAACATACGAGATGATGATTCGGTCTATATCGAGCTGCCACAAACTGAGCTGCCGGAAGGAAAGCGGGTTATTTCGATTCCTGGGCTGACGATTGTCGGCCCAGAACGGGTGCGCTTGTCAGGACCAAATGGAAGTGGCAAGACCACGCTCTTAAACCGAATTAACTCCGGTGAGGCGGGCTACGTGATCGGCAACTCGGGGTATTTGCGTCAACGAATTGGATTAGATCCTTCTCTAAGCGTATGGGACGTGGTTACCAACGCGAATCCACGAGAGGGG
>NZ_ACVP01000014.1 GCF_000175635.1 Corynebacterium tuberculostearicum SK141
ACCTGACCCCTGTTTGGTGGACACCTGATATCCAGCCCAGTCGGGCTGGAAGAAAGGTAATCTACCACCATGTCCAGGTACTCCGAACAGTTCAAACGCGATGCCGTGGCCCTCTACGAAAACAATGAGGACCTCTCACTGAACTCAGCATCAGCAGAGCTCGGTATCAACCGTGCCTCGCTGCATTCTTGGATCAAGAAGTACGGCACCGGCAAACGTGCCCGCACAAAAAGCATGCGCGACAAGGTCCAAGCAGCGAATGATTCCGAACGGATCCGCCAGTTAGAAAAAGAGAACGCAAAGCTGCGCGAAGAACGTGACATCCTGCGCAAGGCCGCGAAATATTTTGCCGAAGAGACTCACTGGTGATCCGCTTCCAGTTTGTCTATGACCACCGAACCGAATTCTCGGTTAAGCGGATGTGCCAGGTGTTAAAGCTCAATCGCTCCTCGTTCTACAAATGGGTGCAAACCCGCGAAGAACGCAGGTTAAAGACGTGTTCGGATGCTCTTATTGGTGCAAGAATCAAGACCATCTTCGATGATGAATACGGGCTTTATGGTGCTAAACGCATCGCTGCAAGCCTTAAAGCCGATACGAGCTTTGGCCCGATAAATCACAAGAAAGTCGCACGAATCATGAAATCCATGGGACTTAAAGGCTTTACCAAACGCCGCCGATGCGTCACTACCAGGCGTAAGCCTGGTCACCGCGTCATGCCAGATCTAGTAGGCCGCAGATTCACAGCTGACAGGCCAAACCACGTCTATGTAGGCGACATTACGTACCTGCCGTGTAAGGGCGGCAAGAACATGTACCTGGCCACGGTCATCGACGTCTACTCGCGCAAACTTGTCGGACATGCACTCGCCGATCACATGCGGGTATCACTGGTTATCGAAGCTTTGTCCCATGCCAGGAAAGTCCGCGGAAGCCTTAAAGGGGCAATTTTCCATTCTGATCACGGCAGCGTGTACACCTCACAAGCCTTTAGGAACTATTGCTCGTCGTTGGGTGTGCGCCAGTCTATGGGAGCGGTAGGAACGAGTGCTGATAACGCCCTAGCAGAATCGTTTAACGCCACGCTCAAGCGGGAAATCTTGCGTGACAGGAAAGTCTTTGACAATCCGATCTCCTGCCGCCAAGAAGTCTTCCGGTGGTGCATGCGCTACAACACACGCCGACGGCACTCCTGGTGCAATCTTTCAGCTCCTGACGTCTTTGAAGCCGAGAATTCAGCTACACTGACTAGAGCAGCATAGCTAACCCCCGACGTGTCCACTTTCCGGGGGTCAGGCCC
>NZ_ACVP01000013.1 GCF_000175635.1 Corynebacterium tuberculostearicum SK141
GAGTGTGTAGGCGGCGATTTGTGCCCCAGTGGTGGTTATTTTGATGCTTACGCGGTTGTCGATGCAGACCATGGTGATTGGTTCGCCGCCCCATCGGCGCCCGATGTAGAGGCGGCGTAGTTTGCCACCCCATCGCAGGGTTGTCTTGCCGTTGGTGCCTACTTTGTCAGTGCGTAGGCGGTAGTCGTGGTCTGGTTTGATGTCTGCTGGGAGAGCTTTGGGCAGTGCTGTGTAGGCTTCTGCGGGGGTGGTTCTGTTTAGGGCTCTATGGGGGCGTTTGTGGTTGTAGTATTCGATGATTTCTTTTAGCTGAGAGTTGAGTTCATCGAGACTTTGAGCTGGTATTTTGCTTGCTAGGGCTAGTTTAAGGGTGTAGTGGAAGCGTTCAACTTTTCCTTGTGNTTGGGGGTGGTAGGGTTTACCGTTTTTCTGCTTGATTCCTAGGTCTATGAGCAGTTGCTCGAATCCGTTTCGCGCGGGGTTTGTCCGGTCTGTGCTGGTTGTGAATGCTCGGCCGTTGTCGGTGAGGGTGGACTGGGGGTAGCCGTGTGTCTGGCCTGCATTAATGAAGCTTTCTATGACGTTTCCCACGGTGGCATTGTTGTAGGCACAGCAGGAGATGATGAACCGGGAATGGTCGTCCAAGATGGTGAGGATAGCTACTCGCTTGTGACCTGCGATGGTCCAGTCACTGTAGTCCATTTGCCATGTTTCGTTGGGTTGATCTGCTTGAAATCGTATCCATGAGCTGCGAGGACGCTTTTGTGGTTGGGCGATGACGTGACCGTTGTTTGCGAGCACTCGGTGGATTGTGGATGGTGCTGGTGGTGGGTCGATTCCCTCTTGCTGCAAGTGCCAGCGAATTGTATGGGCTCCGGCGTTAGTGCCGCGTTCTGTGAGGTCCTGGCGCAGTTTAAGTATGCGGTCGACAGTGCTGGGGTTGAGCGCTCGGGGATTAGTGCGCGGGCGTTTAGAGCGTGGTTCTAGGCGGTTGATTCCGCCTTCTCGGTAGCGGGCTTGAAGTGTTCGGATCCATCTGGTGCTGACGCCGAAATGGTCAGCTGCTTCGGCTTGAGTCATGCCGGTAGCAAGCATGGTTTCGATGATGATTTTTGGGCTTGGTTTTGATTTCTGCTCCATTTTTAAAGCATGGAGGATCGATGTCTCGAGACATCACTTTTTGTCGCGGCCGGGCAAATTTAACTTCAGAGTTTTCTACCGGATCGATGTAATGAGACATTAGTGCTGGTTAGACCGGAACTATCTCATAAGACATGCGGAACGATGTC
>NZ_ACVP01000012.1 GCF_000175635.1 Corynebacterium tuberculostearicum SK141
TCCGAACCAGACACCACTGGGGGCACCATGTGAAGTCTCGAGACATCGTTCCGGTCGGTGTCTCGAGACTTTTCTCGTTAACAGGTCTTCACAGGGTTGATGTAGAAGTTGCACACAAAACTTCTAGCTAAATGGAAAGAATGTGGAACTTTATGGGGTGGTGTCTCGTTGAATGGGGTGAGATAGCTAATTTGCACCTCTCTTAGAAAGGACAACCGTGCGTTCAAGCAATCCGGTAATGAGTTCTCTGACCGAAAATAGTAGCCGCCAAAACTCTGGTTATGAGGACGTATCTACTCGTCCCATGACCGTGGATGACGTAGTGACCAAGACGGGCATTACCCTCGGCGTCATCATCGTCGCCGCAGCCATCAACTTCGCCCTGGGAATGCTAGTAAGCCCAGGTATCGCCATGGCCTTGACCTTGGTCGGTGGTATCGGTGGCTTCATTACCGTGCTCGTTGCCTCTTTTGGCAAGAAGTGGGGTTCTGCTGCAGTCACCCTGATTTATGCCGTATTTGAAGGCCTATTTGTCGGTGGCTTCTCCTTGATGTTCTCCAACGTCAACTTCCAGGGCGAGGGCGGCATGGCCATCATTGGCCAAGCGATTGTCGGCACCATTGGTGTATTCATTGGCATGCTGATTGTGTACAAGACTGGCGCAGTGAAGGTGACTCCGAAGTTCACCAAGATCCTTTTCGGCCTGATTGCTGGCGTTGCTGTCATGGCTCTTGTTAACTTCTTGGGCGCGATTTTCTTTGACTTCAACCCACTGCGTGATGGTGGCCCGATTGCCATTATCTTCTCGCTCGTCTGCATCGTTCTGGGTGCCCTGTCCTTCCTGACCGACTTTGATCAGGCTGACCGCATGATCCGCGCTGGTGCTCCTGCTAAGAACGCTTGGGGCGTAGCTCTTGGCCTCGCTGTGACCCTGGTCTGGCTCTACACTGAGATCCTCCGTCTGCTGAGCTATTTCCAGCGAGACTAACTGACTCTTTTGCATTGGCCCGCACTTCGGTGCGGGCCTTTTTGTTGCCAAAAATCGCTTACAAACGTGTAATTTCTGGGGTAATTCTGGGGGATAAAGTGCGGGTTTAGCCTTCATTTGGTCTACAAAACCACTCCCCGGGGTGGTACAGCTAATGAGCAGGAAATTTCGCCCTTTAGACGTTATGGATGTGACATATGGGGCAAATAATTTTGTTAAATTGCCGTTAACCTTTGCGGTTGCATAGAAAATTCTTGGGGCCTCATGCATGCTGTGTACCGGAACGGGAAATACGAAGTGAAAAGTTCTCTGTTTCACTTTTCCTGTTCCTCTCGTCAGGAAGTGAGTGCGCGAAGGATTGTTGTGAAGCGTCAGGTCACCGTAGCAACGTTGATGGTCAGCAGCACCGTTATGCTGAGTAGCTGCGTTGCGGACATCGGTACGAGGAGCGCGTCAGAGGAGACCACCAAGGTGGACGAGGCTGGCGGCATTAGTTCGGCCGACGGTGCAGGGGGAACCAACGGGGACCCGGGGGATGATGCGGACGACAATCAGGGGGAATCGGCACACACTAATGGCGGGGAGAATGCGGACGGCGCCGGCCAACCGGGGGAGGCCGGCGCCACGGGGTCGGGAGACACTTCCGGCGTCCTACCGCCACTGGGGGAATTCGATCCGGCAGACCCGAGTTTCGAGCTTTTTGATCCGTGTACGGAGATTCCGTACGGCAGATTAGAAGCTTCTGGGATACATCCTGAGCCTATTTCGGTTCATCGGGAGTCAGGATGGAGTTTCTGTGGATTTCGTGGCTCTGAGGCGAGGTATGGAAAAGCCTCTATCACTTTGGCGTCAAAGAATTTGGGGATCGATCAAGAAACAATCAAATTTACCGGTGAACCAATTTTGACTGGCGAGAATCTACCTCTCGTAGCTTATCCAGAAGATGGTCCTTTGGGCCGATACTGTTCGGCATTTCTAGAGACTAAAGGTGGAACAGTGAAAGTTAGCTTTTCCAATCTTCAAGAAGGTTCTGTAGAGACTACCTGCGAAAATGCCGAGCAAATATTTGAAGACCTTACAATGTAAATAAAAATCGGGGGAGCAATGAAGCTGAATAGTCAGAATCTTGAGCTGAATTCTATGGCAATTAATGAATTTCAATCAAGAATTAGTGAAGTAGGAGCGGGGATAAATTCTCCACTTAATGCAGGATTTTCTTCAGTTAATGGAATTGATCATGTAGGTGCGGTTCACCAGAGGGTTCTTGAGACTGACCCGGGATCTGCGTGTGAATCAATCAAGACCTTTTCAGAGCAATTAGAATGGTTGTACGACAGTCTCGGGCGGGAGGCTCGAGGGTTTCAGGCACAGGAAGACGCGAATAGTCGGGGAATGGAGATCGCGGATGCGGGTGGGGATATCGGCATTGAGTCGATGCCGATTATGAACCAGCCTGAGCCGGGGTACAGCCCATTTGGGTTTTCCATGCCGGTGGTGAATGTCGGTACGGACATTGTGAAGCTGGCTACGGACCTGATGTCGACGCAGATTTGGAATGTGTCAGAGGCGAATGCGCGGTGGAGCTCGTTGGCGTCGGAAGTCGACGATATTGTTAGCGGGTTACAGGAAGCAGCCGGGTCTTTGGAAGGCGAGAACGACAGTGAGGCAACGTCGAGGGCGGCGGCAAAGATTAGGGAAGTGGCGGCGTCGGGAAGCCACTTTGTAGCAAATGCCAAGGTCATGGGGGAGAAGCTGACCGGATTCCACGCCAAGTTGATGGGCATGCAGCCGACTGCGATGGCCATGGCGATGGAAGTGATGGCCATTCCAGAACCGGTGGAGCGCGAGATTGCGGAAAAGGCCGCATTGGCCGCGTTGCAACCTGACCTGCAGCGCTTCGCGGTAGAGGCAATGCCGTACCAGCACGCTTTGATGGAACAATCGCCGGCGTCGGGAGGCGGCGGCGTTGAGGCCGGCCTCGCCGGAGTTGACGGTGATGGGCAGCGCTACACCACCGATGCTGTGGTATGGCCAAAGAAGATTGCGGAAGCGATAGCGCGAGGAGATTTGGGGCCGGGGAACTTCGACGTCGTCAATGGCAATGTGGACGGGCTAGAAGCAGTGGGGATGAGCCCACAGGAAATTACTGATTTTCACCAGCAGATGCATACTAGCGGCAGGAATGCGCTGGAAAAGCTGGGCCTAGGAGACCACGTAGCCATCGGCGGCAATGACGTGTCCACCCAAGGTGCATCCATGCCGGGCGTAACTGCGCCGAACGGGGCGATGGGGCAGGTTCCTAGTGGCACGGCGCATCCGGTTGCCGCAGGAGCAAACGCTGGCGCGCTTAATAACAGTGGTGCGATGGCGCCGACAGCTACAGCGCAATCCGCTACTTCTGGGATGGCGCCGATGATGGCAGCTGGAAGGCCTGCGGATGCGGGCCGTGGCGTACTCGGCGGTCAGTCGCTACGAGGCGGAATTGGATCCGCTGCAGGAAGTGTAAGTGGCGGCGCCGATATTGCGCGTGCCGGAAAAGGGGCGCAGTCGGGCCTGCACCTTGGACGCGGAGCCGGAGCGCCCTACGCCGGTGTTGGTTCAGGCGTGCGCGCTGGCCATAGCAATGCACTCGGCGGCGGTTCGGGTATGCGCGCTGGTCTTGGCAGCGGTGCTGGTGCGGGCATGCGGCCCGGCGTGGGTGGCGGCCTTGTTCCAGGAACAGGTGGCAGCGAAAGCGCCGCGGCAGCGCGCGGTGGCAATGCAGGCCGCTCAACCGGAGGGGCGCGAGCCTATGGTCCAATGATGGGGATGCGCGGAGGCAAAGACAGTGAGAAAAAGCGCGTAAAGTCCGTCACCACGCAGGTCGAAAGGGACCCGAATAAGCGCGACCTCCTGGGGGAGCCGCCCGCTGTCGTACCCGGTGTCATCGGGGATTGGGTGCGAGAAGTGGACCCAGGAAAATAGCATGAAAAAGGGCCGAGGATATCCCTCGGCCCTTCAAGCCTTATTACTGCTGTGGCAGTTCGGTGGCGGTACCGTTCAAGTGCGGCTGTGCAGGCTCTTCTGGAACACCGGACTCGACTACAGGTGCTTCCTCTTCAATAACGGTCTCTGGTGCGGAAGAGCTGGTCTCAGCAGCCTTCTGCATCGGGGCCTCACCAGTGAAGGTGGAGGCATTTTCTACCTTGGAATCAGAATCCTGCTGGTTCGGTGGGTGGCAAGCAGCGAGGGAGAGGCCAGCGGTGAAGACCAGGCCAGCGGCGGCGAAACGGGAGAACTTCTTCATGGGGATGTGCTCTTTCTCCAGAGTAGTAAGTGGTTAAAAGTTTAGGACTCGCGTGGAGCAGCGGCCTTAGCAGAATCATACGGCGCTGCGGATTCGATGGTGACCGAAATGGTCTTGCCATTCGGAGCGGTGTACTCGCGGGTCTCGCCCTCTTGTGCACCAAGGATGGCAGCGCCCAGCGGGGACTGCTCGGAATAGGTTTCTAGGTCCTTGTTATCGGAAGCAGCGGCGCGGGTACCGATGAGGAAGGTCTCCTTATCGTCCTTGTCACCGTTGTAGTAAACGTGAACTACGGAACCGGTGTGGGCGACGCCTTCCTGAACAGCACCGCGCTCGGTGGTGGCATTCGCAAGAACCTCAGAAATCTGCTTGATGCGGGCCTCTTCCTGGTCCTGCATCTCACGTGCGGCGTCGTAACCGGCGTTCTCTTTGAGGTCGCCTTCCTCACGACGCTCGTTGATCTCAGCCGCGACTACTGGGCGGTGGTCGATGAGCTCCTGCAGCTCGGCCTCGAGCTTCGCCTTGGTTTCCGGGGTGATGTACTGCTTTTGCTGCTCAGCCATTCTGCAACCTTCCGTAGATAGGAATTGTGGTCAAAGCCCCTGCTAATCCCTGGGGCTATAAGTAAAAGTGGAACGGGGCATATGCCCAGTTCTAGGCGCTACAAATCCTAGCACACGCGGCTAGCGGCTTTCCGCGTAGTCAGGGTTATCCATATCTAAGTATTCGGGGATATTGCCGGAACAACCATAGGCCCCGCCAGCTACGGCACGAGCGTTGGTCGGCACGTCGACAGCGATGCGCTGGGTTTCGTTTCCGCCCGCGGGAACAGGGAATTCGCGGCGGCCTACTTCGGACTTGGAATAGTCAAAGGCCTGGACAATGCAATAAGCATCTTCATCGGTGTGATTGCGGGTGACATCGACCCAAACGCGGGTGGAATCATCGCTCAAAACCTCCTGGGTCACGATGGACACCTGTGCGTTCACGCGTTCCTTTTCCTGGAAGTACCGGAATCCGAAGAAAATAAGCGCGATAAAAATGGCGACAAAGATGAGCACCAGCGCCTTATTAGTCCAGCTACCAGAGTTCTTTTCAGAGGAGCCGCGGGAGCCGTAGCGGGCGACTGAGCGAGATTTTCCGGCGGAAGTCATGGCTTCCACTCTAGCCGAGGACCACTGTTTTCCAATTATCTACTAGGATAATCATCTGTTCAAAGAACCTAGATTAATAAGGGGATGGATTTTCAGTGAGCGATTTTCGCCTACTAGCGATCCACGCGCACCCAGACGATGAATCATCCAAGGGTGCTGCAACCACCGCGCGCTATGCCGCAGAAGGCAATGAGGTTTTGGTGCTAACTTGTACCGGCGGCGAGCGCGGCGATGTGATTAACCCCGCCATGGATCGCCCGGGAATCAAGGAAAAGATGGGCGAGGTGCGCCGGGAAGAAATGGCTAACGCTGCGCGGGCGCTGGGCGTACAACACCGCTGGCTGGGCCACGTTGATTCCGGATTGCCCGACCCAGTTGAAGGCAAGACTATGGAGGAATTGCTTCCGGAGGGCTGTTTTGCGTTGCTGGGCGATGACACCGTCGCGCAGGAATACGTCCAGGTTATCCGCGAATTTCGACCACACGTCATTGTCACCTATGACGAAAATGGCGGTTATCCGCACCCAGACCATTTGGTGGTGCACCGGGCTTCCATGATCGCGTGGGAGAAGGCAGGCGATGCCGAGTACCACCCAGAGCTGGGTAAGCCGTGGGAGCCGCTGAAGCTGTACTATTCGCACGGCTTTGTTTATCAGCGCATGAAGATGTTCCATGATCTGCTGCTAGAAGAGGGTAAAACCAGCCCTTATGGGCCGATGCTGGCGCGCTGGGACACCACTTTTGGAGATATCATGGCGCGTGTCACCACCCAGGTGGAATGCGCGGATTACTTCAGCAATCGCGAGGAGGCCTTGCGGGCGCACGCTACGCAGATCGATCCGGCGGGTGCCTTCTTGGCGACGTCGGTGGAGGTACAGCAGCGCCTTTGGCCCACCGAGGAGTTCGAGCTGGCGAAGACTCGCGTTTCTACCTCCCTGCCAGAAAATGACCTCTTCGCCGGCATCGAAGAGGAAGAGGAGGCTTAAGATATGAGCATGTATGGTTCTTTCGTGCTTGCCGCACATGACGTATTTGTACTTGCCCAAGGAACCGAGGGCGCCGAAGGCGGCCCAATGGGCCCTGAATTTGGCAAAGCTTCGCCCATTGGCCTGCTGATCCTGGCGCTTATGGGCGTTGCGGTACTGTTTGCAGGCTGGAATTTCCATCGCCGGTACTCACGCTTTCGCCGCCGCATGATGTTTGCGGAGGACCACGGAATCGATCCGTTCGATGAGGAAGCCGTGGATAAGGCGATGAAGGAAGCCGGCATTTACGATAACCGCAAGAAGTCCATTTTCTAGGCGGATAGACTAATGAGCGTGAGTTCTCTCAAGCAGCTGGCTTACCCAGCTTATGAAGCCCGTCTGGCGCGCCTGATCAAGGGCAAGCCGCAGCCTAAGCACATCGCCATCATGGCCGATGGCAATCGTCGGTGGGCGCGTGAGGCTGGGTTTACCGATATCAGCCATGGTCACCGCCAAGGCGCAAAGAAAATCGGAGAGATGATCTCGTGGTGCCGCGATACCGATATCGAAGTGGTCACCATTTATTTGCTGTCCACGGAGAACCTGAAGCGCAGCGAGCAGGAAGTAGAGCTGCTCTTTGACATCATCTCGGACGTGGTCACGCACCTATCGCATAGCGACGTCGGCTGTCAGGTGCGCCTTGTTGGCCACCTCGATCTGCTCCCGGACGAAATTCGCCAGCGCATGGTGACGGCGGCGGCGGAAACCGAGGACAATACCGGGGTCATCGTCAATGTGGCGGTGGGCTATGGCGGGCGCCAAGAAATTGTGGACGCAGTGCAGAACTTGGTGCGCGCGGAAGCAGAGAAGGGAACTACCGCAGCGGAGATGGCGGACCGCGTTACCGCAGAGTCCATTGGGGAGCACCTGTACACCAAGGGACTACCGGACCCAGACTTGGTTATCCGCACCTCTGGTGAACAACGCCTGTCGGGCTTCCTTCTGTGGCAGGCCGCGTACTCCGAAATCTGGTTTACGGATACTTACTGGCCTGCATTCCGCAAGGTGGATTTCCTTCGCGCCTTGCGGGACTACTCCCAGCGTTCGCGCCGCTTTGGCAAATAGGCTCTAGAGCTTGCGCATTCGCACCTGTTCTACCAGGTGATGCGAGCCCTTTTTCAGCACGAGGGAGGCTCGCACACGGGTGGGCAGGATATTTTCCACCAAGTTCGGCAGGTTAATGGACTGCCAAATTTCGCGGGCCTGGTCGCGGGCCTCCTCATCGTTCATGTCTGCAAAGGCAGAGAAGTGGGCGTTGGGCTCGCGAAAAGCGGTGTGGCGCAGAGTAAGGAAGCGGTCGATATACCACTGCTCGATATCGTCGGTGCGGGCATCAACATATACCGAGAAATCAAAGAGGTCCGCCACGGTCAACGTGGGGCTCGTTTGTAGTACATTGAGCCCTTCCAGAATAAGGATGTCGGGCTGGTGAACTTCTTGATATTCCCCGTCCACAATGTCATAGGAGATATGGGAATAAAGCGGCGCCTTGACCAGAGGCTTTCCTGATTTTACGTCCGTGACAAAGCGAAGGAGTGCACGCCGGTCGTAGGATTCTGGAAATCCCTTGCGCTGCATGAGGCCGCGTTTCTTGAGGGTTTCGGTGGGGAAGAGGAAGCCGTCGGTTGTCACGAGCGCCACCTTGGGGTGGGACTCCCAGCGTTGCAAGAGCACCTGAAGGAGGCGGGCGGTGGTGGATTTTCCCACTGCCACGGAGCCGGCTACACCGATGACAAAGGGAACGTGCGTCGGAGGGTTGCCTAAGAAAGATTCGGTAGCCGTGGTGAGCTGCTGGCGTGCCATGACCTGCATATGGATGAGGCGGGAGAGGGGGAGGTAGACATCAGCTACCTCGTCCAAGTCGATGCGGTCTCCTAGGCCGCGAAGCTTTTCCACCTCGGTTTCCGTGAGTACCTGGGGCATGGATTTACGCAGTTCACGCCAGGTCTCGCGGTCAAAATCTAGGTAGGGACTCGAATCCAATGTGCGCGCCATGGCTCCATTGTTGCACTTGCATAATCTGTGGGTAAAAGTATGCCCCCTTAGGGTGCATGGCACGATAAGATATGCAGCAGCCCATACCGCATGATTTTGAGAAGGGGACCACACCTTTATGGCTTCTTTTACCTCTGACCTCCGCGACCTCGATCCGGACGTATTCGGCGCAATTCAGGGAGAGATTTCCCGCCAGCGCGAAACCCTGGAAATGATCGCCTCTGAGAACTTTGTGCCTCGCGCCGTGCTCCAGGCACAGGGCTCCGTGCTCACTAACAAGTACGCCGAGGGCTACCCGGGTCGCCGCTACTACGGCGGCTGCGAGCATGTCGACGTCGTTGAGGACCTAGCCCGCAACCGCGCTAAGGAACTCTTTGGTGCGGAATTCGCCAATGTTCAGCCGCACTCCGGCGCGCAGGCGAACGCCGCGGTTCTTTCCACCATCGCTGAGCCGGGCGACAAGATTTTGGGCCTGTCCCTGGCTCACGGCGGCCACCTTACCCACGGCATGAAGCTGAACTTCTCCGGCAAGCTTTATGATGTCGCAGCCTATGAGGTGGATCCAGAGACCATGCGCGTGGACATGGATAAGCTGCGCGAGCAGGCGCTGAAGGAAAAGCCGAAGGTCATTATCGGCGGCTGGTCTGCCTACCCGCGCACCATGGATTTCGCGGCCTTCCGTGAAATCGCTGATGAGGTCGGCGCTTACCTGTGGGTAGATATGGCCCACTTTGCGGGTCTTGTGGCGGCGGGCCTGCACCCGAGCCCAGTTCCTCACGCGGATATCGTGTCCACCACCGTGCATAAGACCCTGGGTGGCCCGCGCTCCGGCATGATTTTGGCCAAGCAGGATTATGCCAAGAAGATCAATTCCAACGTCTTCCCGGGCCAGCAGGGCGGACCGCTGATGCACGTGGTCGCTGCCAAGGCCATTGCTATGAAGATTGCTGCTACCGAGGAATTCAAGGAGCGCCAGGAGCGCACCTTGGAGGGTGCTCGCATCCTGGCAGAGCGCCTTACCGCAGATGATGCCAAGGCGGCTGGCGTGGACGTGCTGACCGGCGGCACCGATGTGCACTTGGTCTTGGCGGACCTGCGCAATTCCGAATTGGATGGACAGCAGGCAGAGGATCTGCTGCATGAGGTGGGCATTACCGTTAACCGAAATGCCGTGCCGAATGACCCGCGTCCGCCGATGGTCACCTCCGGCCTGCGCATTGGTACTTCTGCGCTGGCAACCCGCGGCCTCGATGCCGAGGCCTTCACCGAGGTTGCAGATATTATCGGCACCGCCCTAGTCCAGGGCAAGAATGCCGATGTGGAGGCCCTGCGCGCTCGCGTGGACAAGATTGCCCAGCACTACCCGCTGTATGAGGGCCTCGAGGACTGGAAGCTGGTTTAGTCCTTCACCTCATGGCCACGGGCCTGCGCCATGGTAGCGCGGGCCTGCTGAAGCCATTCCGGCTGCTCTTGGAGGAGCTGATTGATTTCCGCTGTGGTCAGCGGCTTATCCATATCGTTCTTCTTGAGCGCGGTAACAGAGATTCCCAGCTTATGGGCAACCTCGGGGCGGGGGTGGGGCCCTTCGCGGCGCAAGGTTTGCAGCCACTCGGGTGGGTTATGCTGCAGTTCGCGCAGCTCTTCGTGGCTAATGGCGCTATTTTGGAACTCGTCCGGCGCGGCGGGCAGGTAGATGCCTAGCTTCTTCGCCGCGGTTTGGGCACGCATGGCGGTGCCGGATGGTTGCTTTTGTTCTTCAGTCACGCTTTTACCGTAGCACTTTCAGTAGACTGTCCTCTATGCTGCGCTTAGCTTTTGCCACGGGTACAGAACCTGGAAAGTGGTTCCGCCGATTCGAGGAAAATACTGCTCATGGTGGCTTGTCCACCATTGATGCGGACGATGCGCTTGCCCCGCTGGTAGCCGGCGAGGTGGACCTAGCTCTCGCGCGCTTGCCGGATGCGCGGGTGGATGACACCTTTCACGTGGTGCGACTTTATAAAGAGGCCCCTGGCATTGCCGTTCCCAAAGACTCGGTCTATGCGGAGGTGGGCGAGGAGCTTGCGCTTGCCGACGTCGCCGATGAACACCTCAACTACCGCCTCGCCGATTCCGGGCGTGTCGATGTCCCCGCAGTCCGCGACGCCTTGCAGGTAGTGGCGGCCAACGTGGGTATCGCGATTGCGCCGCGGCCCCTGCTGAAGGTCCTGAGCAAAAAGCAGGTGGTGCCGTTGGGCCTTAAGGACGAGTCCGTGCCGGTTACGGAGATTGCGTTGGTGTGGCGCAAGGATGAGGATGGGGAGGCGATCCAGGACTTCGTGGGCGTCGCTAAGGGCCGTACGGCTCGTTCCTCCCGCCAAGAGAAGCCGAAGCGCAGCGCCAGGGAAAAGGCGAAGGCGAAGCAGGCGCGGAGAAACGTTAACAATTCGTTACAAAAGAAAAAGAAGGTCCCTAAGCAGCGCAAACGTAGGTAGGCCTTTACTGTTTGCTGTCTACTTCCTGTCCGGACGGGTGGCGCCAGCTGGGAGTCGTCGTTACGGTGGTCGTTGTTCGCCATAAAGGGTGATTTAACAATAATTTTAGAATTAACTTACTTTCTCGATGAAAGGATGATGCAGTAATGCAGAAGATGACCCGTCGTATCGCAGGTGGCTTTGCAGCCGCAACCCTGTCCGTTGCTCTCGTAGCGTGCTCCGATGCTGAGGATGCAGCTAACGACGCTAAGGATACCGCCGGCTCCGTAGCTGCAGACGCTACCGACGCTGCTGGCTCCGCTGCTGCTGAGGCTACTTCCAAGGATGACGCCGACGATGCGGACGCTTCCGAAGGTGCGGATGCTTCCGACGACGCCGATGACAAGGGCGGCGCTACCAAGTCCATCGCTACCGCTAACGGTGACGTAGACGTTCCGGCTGATTTCGCTTCCGCTATTGAAGAGAAGAAGGCTGAGTGGGGCGACGTAAAGAGCATCGAGCAGGGTGACGATGATGAGTTCCTCGCTAACTTCGATAACGGCAACCTGCTGACCTTCGACGACGATGAGGGCGCTCAGCCTATCGTCGGCAAGATTGCTGAAACCTGGAAAGAGCAGGGCGGCTTGGACTCTGAGGTAGGCCTGCCTAAGGCTGCTGAGGAGAAGGCTGCTCAGGGCAAGGGCTGGACCCAGCAGTTCGACAATGGCGTAATCTCCTGGATCCAGGACGAGAGCGGTAAGTTCACCTCTTCCGTAGAGAAGTAAAAAGCTCCTTTAGAGCTTCTCCCTCTGCAGCAAGTGCTGCGGAGGGATTTTTCGTTTTCTTAATGTTCATCTTGCACCCATGTAATTTCAACCTTCGGTGCCTACTTTGGGTGGCAACCCCGTGGATCCGGGGTGATTCGGAAGAAGTCTGATCTACCGCACACTAAGGGAGAACCCTGCCATCATGTCTCGTCCCTCTGTACTTTCTACTCCGCTTGCCGCTACTGATAACACCGTCGCTACCAAGACCTATGTAGTGGATACCTCGGTCTTGCTTTCTGACCCTTGGGCCCTGCGCAAATTTGCGGAACACGACGTGGTCCTTCCCGTTGTAGTTATTTCTGAACTGGAAGGAAAACGTCATCACCCGGAGCTTGGCTGGTTCGCCCGCCAAGCTCTTCGCTTTTTGGAGGAGCTGCGCGCTACCTATGAGGCCTTAGACCAGCCGGTTCCCGTCAACGTCGATGGCGGCACCCTGCGCGTGGAATTGAACCATCAAGACCAATCCTTGCTGCCTACCGCATTCCGCGGGCCAGAAGGTGACCACCGCATCTTGGCGTGCGCGCTTAACCTTGCGCACGAGGGGAAGGACACCGTGTTGGTCACGAAGGACGTGCCCCTGCGCGTAAAGGCCGGCGCGGTTGGCGTGCAGGCGGATGAGTATCACGCCCAGGACGTAGTCTTGACCGGCTATACCGGAATGGCGACGGTGCAAACCAGCTCGGATGTCATCGATGCCCTCTATCGTGATGGGGAAGTCATGCTAGACGGCGTCGAAACTGAAAAGGGTACCGCCGTTGAGGATCTACCGGTGCACTGCGGTTTGACCTTGGCGGCAGGCGCGCAATCCGCGCTGGGTCGCATGAGTGCTGATGGCGTGGTCGAGCTCGTACGTGGTGATATCAATGCCTTTGGCCTCCAGGGACGCTCCGCGGAGCAGCGTATCGCTTTGGATTTGCTGATGGATCCCAACGTAGGGATTGTCTCCATCGGTGGCCGCGCCGGCACCGGCAAGTCGGCACTTGCGCTGTGCGCCGGCTTGGAGGCGGTGCTCGAGCGCGGCGAGCACCGGCGCATTGTGGTCTTCCGCCCGATGTATGCGGTTGGCGGGCAGTCGCTGGGATACCTACCGGGCACGGAATCGGACAAGATGAACCCGTGGGCGCAGGCGGTCTATGACACCTTGGAAGGCTTGGTGTCTGAAAACGTCATGGAAGAGGTGCACGAGCGCGGCCTCATCGAGGTCTTGCCCCTGACGCATATTCGCGGTCGCTCGCTGCATGATGCTTTTGTCATCGTGGATGAGGCGCAGTCCTTGGAGCGAAACGTCCTACTTACCGTGCTTTCCCGGTTGGGGAAGGGCTCGCGAGTAGTTCTT
Source organism: Corynebacterium tuberculostearicum SK141 (assembly GCF_000175635.1). Classification (GTDB taxonomy): domain Bacteria; phylum Actinomycetota; class Actinomycetes; order Mycobacteriales; family Mycobacteriaceae; genus Corynebacterium; species Corynebacterium tuberculostearicum_C. The sequence goes on from NZ_ACVP01000012.1 coordinate 13,065, forward strand.
ACTCACGATGTGGCGCAGCGCGATAACCTTCGCGTAGGCCGGCACGACGGAGTGCAGGCAGTGATTGAAAAGCTCAAGGGGCATGAGCTTTTTGCACATATTACGCTGCAGCGTTCCGAGCGCTCGGCCATTGCGGAGCTCGTTACTGACCTATTGGAAGGCGGCAACTAGGCCAAGTTCGTTCGCGTTGGGCGATCTTTATGTGTACAGCGTGGCGAAGCTGGGCATGTCCCAGTAATAATGTTGTATATGAGCGAGAACGCCAAGCAGACGTCTTCGGACGATAAGAAGAAAGATTTCCGCATCCGCCCCTTCACCGCGGCGGATTACCCGCAGATGCGAGAGATCTATGAACAGGGGCTCAATACTGGGCACGCCACCTATGAGACCCGATCCCTGACCTTTGAAGAATTCAAAGCCGGCAAGATCATGCCTTCGGTGCATGTGGCCGTTGAGGCAAATGATGATTCTAAGGTCTTGGGGTGGGTTTCCGCGGCCCCTGTATCTACCCGCACCGTCTTCCACGGAGTAGTGGAGGACTCCATCTACCTAGGTGCCGAGGCACAGGGCCGTGGTATCGGCGGCGCACTTCTGGATCGCCTGATCGAGGTGTGCAAGGACCTGCACAAGTGGGCTATCCACTCGTGGATTTTCCCTGAGAACGCAGGTTCTGCGGGGCTGCATAAGTCGCGCGGCTTCGTGAAAGTAGGCACCTACTCGCACATGGCAAAGATGACCTACGGCGAGCTTGCGGGCCAGTGGCGCGACACCGACGTATATGAGCTGCTTTTGCCCAAGCCGGAGGAAAAGAAGCGGTAGCTTCCCCGGCGCATACTAGCCCCTGCTCGTACCACACTCGTGGTAACGATGGCAGGGGCTTTTTGTTTAGGCCTTAGAACCAGGGGAGCGGCAATAAAAATGCCCCGCCTAGGGCGGGGCATATCGGCCCACCGTGCGCGCGGGCTTGCGCCACACTTCGATGGGACCGGCCTGGATTTGTAACGCCGCTTGGAGGCCGCCGGGGGCATAGCCGAGGGCGGATTCAATGGGGGCGTCGGCAAGCGGGAGTGCATCGCGCAGGGCATGCAGCTACCGGCTAGTGGCCTGTATTTCTGCAGGTGAAGGTGATATTAGTCAATCGTTTCCTTCAGTCGCTCCTCGCGCAGTGGCAGGAGGAGGATGAGGGCGACGATAACCAGCGGAACCATGAGGGCGATGACCGGGGTCAGTCCGTCATTGTAGGAGTTGAGGATTGCTTCCTCGATGGGCTTGGGGAAGGACGCAACCAAATCCGGGGTGAGGCTATTGGCACCGCCATTGGCGTCGCCGAACTTCTCCGCGTAGGCGGCGCCCTCCGGTCCCATCTTCTGGAAAGCCTCTGGCAAGCGGGTGGCCATCTCATCCTTCATATTGTGGATGAACATGGAGCCAACCAGGGAAGCACCCAGTGCGGAGCCGATCTGGCGGAAGAAGTTATTCGCCGCGGTAGCCGTACCCACCTGGGACAGCGGGAAGGAGTTCTGGACGATGAGCACGAGGACCTGGATAACCATGCCCAGGCCGATGCCGAAGACGAGGAACTCGCAGCCCAGCTGCTTCAGGGAAGTCTCTACGGAGAGGTGGGACATCCAGAACAGGGCGCCGGCGGTAATCGCCAGGCCGATGATGGGGTAGACCTTGTAGTGGCCGGTGCGGGCGATGATAAAGCCCACGCCAGTGGAGGTGCCGATAAGGCCAACCATCATCGGGATCATCATGAGACCCGCCTTGGTTGGGGTCAGGGTGTGCACCATCTGCAGGTAGGTAGGCATGTAGCCCAGAACACCGAACATTGCCAGGCCAAGTACCACGCCGGAGAGGGTAGTCAGGGCCATGTTGCGGTTCTTGAATAGGCGAACCGGGATGAGCGGTTCTTTAGCGCGCAGCTCCACAAAGACGGTGATGATGGCGCCGATAATGGTGATGGCACCCAAGGTGAGGATCATGGAAGAGCCCCACTCGTACTCGGTGCCGCCCCAGGTGGTCATGAGGATAAGGGAGGCGGTGGTGATGGCGATGAAGGTGGCACCTAGCCAGTCAAAGCGCTTCATATCGGCATCACCTACGCGCAGGTGCAGCACGAGGGTGCACACGATAATGGCGAGGATACCCAGCGGGATGTTCATCCACATGCCCCAGCGCCAGCCTGGGCCGTCGGTGAACCAGCCGCCGAGGACGGGGCCGAGAACCGAGGACAGGCCGAAGACGCCGCCCATGATGCCCATGAACTTGCCGCGCTCACGGGAGGAGGTGACCTCGGCGATGATGGACTGGGAGGAAATCATCATAAAACCTGCGCCAAAGCCCTGCACAGCGCGGGCGATGATCAGCAGTGTCATGGAGTTTGCAAAGCCGCCGAGGGTAGAGCCCACGACGAAGGTGGCGATACCACCGATGTAGAGCCACTTGCGGCCCAGCATGTCACCCAGCTTGCCGGAAATAGGCATGGCGATGGTCATGGTGACAAGGAAGGCGGAGATGACCCAGCTCATGTGGTCGACGCCGCCAAGCTCACCAACGATGGTGGGAAGAGCAGTAGAGAAGATCATTTGGCCCAAAGAGCTCATCAGCATGGTGAGCATCAAAGCCGAGAAGATAAGCCCGAGGTTATCGGCTCGGGACTGGCCCTGCGTGGGGGCCTTAGTAGCCGTATCTACCATCGCATTCCTTTCATAAAATCTGTTATTAGCGTGAGGGAGGTATCGAGTCGCGCGTGGAGGTCCTTGCTGCAATCCGCATCGGGGGATGCCATCGCGAGCCAAAGTGCCTCGCGGACGAGGCCGGCGATGAGCATCGCCTCGGTACTTGCGGAGCAGTTATCGAGGACGCGAAGCTCCGGTTCTGTGGTGAGGCGTTCTTCAATGAGATCGATAAGCTCAATGGACTTTGCCCGCTTCCGGCTTATTGCCGCCGCGGCCGCATCCGGATCATTAGAGATGCGCTTGCGGCGGTCCCGGATGGTCGGGTTGATGTGGTGGCCTTCCATGTGTTGCCTGACCAACTGGAGGACGAGTCCCACCATGCTGGTCGTTGGCTCCGTGAGGAAGAATTCCCGCATCTCCTCCGTAAACTCGGTGCTCGGGGCGCCCAGCACGGCGGATTCTTTGGAGTCGAAGTAATTGAAGAAAGTGCGCCGAGAAATACCGGCTACTTCGCAGATCCTCTCAATCGTGACCGCGCTAAAGGATTGTTCATCCACCAGCTTTGTGGCGGCATCCTCAATGCGCAGGCGCGTCTCGAGGCGCTTCTGCTCGCGTAGTGATAATTCTTCTTGCACGGCATGCAACTTTACACTCGGTGCAAACTTGCACCAAGTGCAAAAGTGGTGATTTTAGAAGTGCGTTTCCACTAATGTGTGCTATGCCATAGCGCTTGCCGACGCCCCCTTACCCCAAGCATGCGAAAACCCCGCCCGAGTCCTGCCCGGGCGGGGTGGCGGTGCGGCGATTACTTAGAAGTTATCGCGGTCGCGGTTAGTCATGCTCAGCACGTTGAGGCGCTTATCCAGCTCTTCCTCGGTGAGGTTTTCGCCGTCGACGAAACCCAAGTCAATAACGGCCTGGCGGACGGTGATCTTCTCGTGCAGGGCGTGCTTTGCTGCCTTTGCTGCGTTCTCGTAGCCGATGGCAGAGTTGAGCGGGGTCACGATGGAGGTGGAAGACTCCGCAAAGTGCTTCATGCGCTCCTCGTTGGCTTCGATGTGATCGATGCACTTATCGGCAAAGACGCGGGAAGCATTGGCCAGCAGGCGAGCGGACTCGAGTACGTTGCGCGCCATCATCGGGATGAAGACGTTGAGCTCGAAGTGGCCCTGAGCGCCGCCGAAGGCTACGGCTGCGTCGTTGCCTACCACCTGGCCCGCCACCATGGTGACGGCCTCTGGGATAACCGGGTTGACCTTACCCGGCATGATGGAAGAACCCGGCTGCAGGTCCTTTAGGTGAATCTCGGCCAGGCCGGTCAGCGGGCCGGAACCCATCATGCGCAGGTCATTGGCAATCTTATTGAGGGATACAGCAACCGAGCGCATGGCGCCGGAGAATTCTACCAAGCCATCGCGGGCAGCCTGTGCCTCGAAGTGATTTTCTGCTTCCTTCAGTTCCTTCACGCCGGTGAGCTTCTTAAGCTCCTCGGTCACCTTGGCGCCGAAGTCAGCGGAGGTATTCAGGCCGGTACCGGTGGCGGTGCCGCCGATGGCCAGCTCACCCAGACGCGGCAGGGTGGCCTCAATGCGTTCAATGCCCAGCTCGATCTGGCGGGCGTAGCCGCCGAATTCCTGGCCCAGGGTAACCGGGGTGGCATCCATCAGGTGGGTGCGGCCGGCCTTGACCACATCAGCGAATTCCTTGGCCTTCTTGGTCAAGGACTCGTGGAGGACCTTCAGGCCCGGGATGAGGTCATTAACGGCAGCTTCCGTAGCAGCCACGTGCGTAGCGGTGGGGAAGGTGTCATTGGAAGACTGGCCCATGTTCACGTGGTCATTCGGATGAATTTCCACGCCATTGTTATGTGCCAACGAGGCGATGACCTCATTGGTGTTCATATTGGACGAGGTGCCGGAACCGGTCTGGAAAACGTCGATAGGGAAGGCATCGTTATGCTTGCCCTCGGCGATTTCGGTAGCGGCGGCAATAATGGCATCGGCCTTATCTGCATCCAGCTTGCCGGAATCCTTATTTACCTGGGCGCAGGCTGCCTTGAGCAGGCCAAGAGCGCGAATCTGCGCATTTTCCAGGCCACGGCCGGAAATAGGGAAGTTGTCCACTGCGCGCTGGGTCTGTGCACGCCACAGGGCATCTGCAGGAACCTTAACTTCGCCCATGGTGTCATGTTCAATGCGGTATTCAGTCATGTGAAGATCACCTCAGTTAATTGGGGAGTGTGTGCTATCCAGTATGGCGGAGAACTACAAGAAGGGCCGCCTTCGGGGGTGAACCCTAGTTTTTGGTCGGGGTGGTGTAATCCACTACGGAATACTCCTGCAGCTTAGATAGCTTATGGATGGAGTCGATGTAGCGGATGGTGCCGGACTTAGAACGCATAACCAGGGAGCGGGTCGTAGCGCCGGAATTGCGGTAGGAAACACCGCGCAGCATGTCACCATTGGTCACGCCGGTGGCAGCGAAGTAGCAGTTTTCAGAGGAGACCAGATCATTGGTCTTGAGGACACGGTCCAAATCATGGCCGGCGGCGCGGGCCTTTTCTGCTTCCTCTTCATCCTTCGGCCACAATTTGCCCTGGATTTCGCCGCCCATGCAGCGCATAGCGCAGGCAGTGATGATGCCCTCCGGGGTGCCGCCGATGCCCATCATCATGTCGATGGAGTTCGAATCCTGGCAGGTGGCGATGGCGCCGGCTACGTCACCATCCATGATGAGGCGCACCTTGGCGCCTGCGGCGCGAATTTCAGAGATGAGCTGTTCGTGGCGGGGACGGTCAAGGACCACCACGGTCAGATCGGTAGGGCGAATATTCTTCGCCTTAGCCACGGACTGGATATTCCATTCCACGGATTCGTTGATGTCAATGGCACCTACGGCCTCTGGGCCGACAGCAATCTTTTCCATGTAGAAGACTGCGGAAGGGTCATACATGGTTCCGCGCTCGGCGGCTGCGATGACGGAGATGGCGTTGGGGCGGCCTTCCGCCATCAAACGGGTACCGTCGACTGGGTCCACGGCGATATCCATGGCGGCACCCTCGCCGGTGCCGACCTCTTCGCCGTTAAAGAGCATGGGGGCCTCATCCTTTTCGCCCTCACCAATGACAACGACGCCGTTCATCGCTACAGAATTGATGAGCTTGCGCATGGCGTCGACCGCCGCGCCATCGCCCTCATTCTTCTGGCCGCGGCCTACCCAACGGCCGGAAGCGAGTGCTGCTGCCTCGGTGACACGAACCAGTTCCATTGCCAGGTTGCGGTCAGGAAGATAAGACGTATTTTCGGACATGTGTAGTGGTTGCCTTCCATAGTTTTCTCATCGAGGGGTGTTCCCCTTGATGCTCTACCTTTCCATTCTCGCACTTTTTTGCTCTAATGGGTTCGATTTTGCGCCCCATTTGTGGGGGATTGACAGATCTTTCGGGGCAAAAGGGGCCGTGTGGCTTTTTGAAAGCAGGCCGTGCGATACTAAGGCGCGTGGCTGCAGAAGAAAGACCAAAGATTTTTGAAGGCGCGAAGGATATTTCCCTGTCCCTCGCCGTCGTGGTGATTATGATGCTGCTCGCCGTGGGAGCGACCGGCCTGTGTTCAATTAACTCCGAAACCCAGCAGGGAGCGGTGCAGGAAGTGGATGAACAAACCTTCCTAAACACCCAAGCCCGCGCAGGGGTCGGTGCAATTCGCAATCCCGAAATGCCGGAGGGCTGGGAGGCCAATGCTGCCCGCCGCGTAGATATGGGCGGCGAGAACGCCACCGTGGTCAGTTGGGTGACCGCTGACCAAGGGTTTGTGGAATCTACGCAAACGCAGGTCGCGGCCGATAAGGCAGGCGAGGCGTACGATGCCAACTACCGCGGCATCGAATCCGCCCGCGAGGTCAAGGGGCACCAAGTGCGGGTGCTAGAAAGCGACGATGATTCCGTGCGCCGCCTGTGGGTTACGGATTTGGGCGATGCCCGCCTCATCATTTCCGGCGCCGCGGACGACAGTGACTTTGAGGCTGCTACCGCTGCGTTTATCGACGCCGCACCTATAGCCGAAAAATAACCTCGCCCAAGCCTTCTTCCGCGGCGGTGGCGCTAAGACCGTCGCCGGCCTGGGCAATAACCTCCGCCAAAGCCTCCGCATCCAGGCCGCTGAGGCGTGTCTTTCCTACAAAGACATCGACGCGCTCACGTTGCGAGCGCTGCGGATAAACGGCGATTTCGCGTACTTTGTCGTCCGTAAAGCGCAGCACCACGGATCGGGAGAAGTAGCTCACCTCATTATCGTCGCGGGTGTGTGCAGGACCGAAGAATTCTTCTACGAAATCTCGGGAATCTCCCGTCATGATGGAACCGGCGGCCGCGGATTTCGACACAAAATCCACGCGCTCGCCTGGATAACCATAGATCTGCACTACTCGTCTCCTTCAGCGTCTGCGTCCTCGGCCTTATCGAGCGCGTCTTCCACACGCTTCGCCGCGCCGTCGAGGTGCGCCTCGCACGCACGGGCAAGGGCTTCGCCGCGCTCCCAGTACTTCAGCGACTCATCCAAGCCCATCTGCCCAAGCTCGAGAATCTTCACGGTTTCAATGAGCTCATCGCGGGCTTGCTCATAGCTCAATTCTTCTACTGGGGTAAAAGCATCCTGGCCTGGCTGGCCGGTACCAATGGTGTCATCGGACATGATTTTCTCCTCGGTTGGTGATTAATCGGCGGCCTGGGAGGCCATAGAAACTGCGGTAATAGATCCGTCGCCCACTCGAATGCGCAGTTGAGCGCCAGGCGGGGATTGCTTATAAGAGGTGACAACCTCGGGCCCGGAACCGTCCTTGGGCACTACCTGAACAATGGAGTATCCGCGGGCGAGAGTTGCCGACGGTCCCAACGCCGATATGCGGGCGCGCAGCGATTCCACGTGGCGGGTTTCCCGCTCCACCATGACTTCAATTTCTCGCCGCATGGTAGCGCGGGTTCGCTCCACCTCCTCGCGGCGCGCACGGATAGGGGTCATCGGGTCTGCCATGACAGGCCGGGAACGAATATTGTCGAGGCCGCGACGTTCCCTTTCCACCCAGCCGCGCAGTGCGGCCGCCATGCGAGAGCGAGCCTCTGCGACGATGGCGCGTTCCTCGGCTACAGAGGGCACGACGCGTTTTGCGGCGTCGGTAGGCGTGGCGGCGCGCAGGTCGGCGACGTTATCGAGTACTGGGCTATCCGGCTCGTGGCCAATGGCAGAGACTACCGGGGTGCCTGCTGCTGCTACTGCGCGTTGCAGTGCTTCTTCCGAGAAGGGCAGCAGATCTTCCACGGAGCCGCCGCCACGGGCGATGATGATGACGTCCACCTCAGGATCCGCATCAAGCTGCTGGAGCGCATCAATAACCTCAGGTACGGTATTCGCACCCTGAACCGCGGTATTGAGGACGCGGAATTGCACCGCCGGCCAGCGGTCGTGGGCAACCGCCATCACATCCCGCTCTGCAGCCGAGCCGCGTCCGGTAATCAGCCCAATTTTGTGTGGCAGGTAGGGGAGGGGCCGCTTGCGTGCGGGATCGAAAAGGCCTTCAGCAGCTAGCTGTTGGCGCAGCTTTTCAATGCGAGCAAGCAGATCGCCAATGCCCACATGACGAATTTCGGTGGTCCACAGTGAAAAGGATCCGCGTCCAGCGTAAAAGGCGGGCTTACCGTGGACAATGACGCGGTCGCCGTCTTTCAGCGGTGCAGACAATGACTGCAACATCGATGATGGGCAAGTCAATTGCACGGACTTTTCCTGCTGTACGTCACGCAGAGTGAGGTAGGACAGCTTCCAGGTGGGCTTGAAGTTAATTTGGGTCAACTGACCCTCTACCCACAGGTAACCCAGGCGCTCAATCCAGCCCTTGACTTGGTCATTGACCTTGCCAACGGGCCAGGGAGTATCCGGAGTATTTGCCGGTTGATTCACACAGCCTCCCTTTCTTCAGTCTGCCGTGTTCTTCCGTCTAGTTTAGGGGCCAGCGCGGTCTATTGCCCCGCTCGGGGTAGCCAGAAAGGTGACGTTAGGCCCCACTATTGTTTTGCGTAGTGTTTCGATACTCTGGGAGCCATGACTGATGGTAAAAATGTTCTCCTCGCGGCCCCGCGCGGATACTGCGCAGGCGTGGACCGCGCGGTCGAGACCGTAGAAAAGGCGCTGGAAAAGTACGGCGCGCCCATTTATGTACGCAAACAAATCGTGCACAACCGTTACGTCGTAGAATCTCTGGCAGAACGCGGCGTCATCTTCGTCGACGAGGCCTCTGAGGCACCAGAAGGCGCCCACCTAGTCTTCTCCGCCCACGGTATTTCCCCTGCCGTGCGCGCAGAGGCAACGCAGCGCAAGCAGCTTACTTTGGACGCCACCTGCCCATTGGTGACCAAGGTGCACAAGGAAGCCCAGCGCTTCCAGCGCGATGGCTATCACATCCTCTTGGTTGGCCACGAAGGCCACGAAGAAGTAGAAGGCACCGCCGGCGAAGCACCCGAGGTCACCCACCTCGTAGATGGCGTCGAGGGCGTCGCCAAGCTGCCAGAGTCCCTGCAGGATGAGAAGCTTATCTGGCTGTCCCAGACCACGCTATCGGTGGATGAGACCATCACCATCGTCAATAAGCTGCGCGAGCGCTTCCCGCACCTAGAGAACCCGCCTTCAGACGATATTTGCTACGCCACCCAAAACCGCCAAGAATCCGTCAAGGCCATCGCCCCACAGTGCGACCTGATGATTGTGGTGGGCTCTAAGAACTCCTCTAACTCGGTGCGCTTGGTTGAGGTGGCGCTGGAGGCAGGCGCCAAGGCTTCCCACCTCGTGGATTTTGCCAAGGAAATCGACGAAGCCTGGCTGGAAGGCGTCCAGACCGTCGGCGTAACCTGTGGTGCTTCGGTACCTGAATTGCTGGTACGCGAAGTGCTGGAGTTCCTAGACGAGCGCGGTTATAGCGACGTAGAGCAGGTAACTACCTCTACCGAGACGATTACCTTCGCCCTACCGCGCGACCTGCGCCCAGCACGCACCTAAGTAGCGTTCGCCTATACGGCGGTGAAAACGAAAGAAAGGCCCGGAAACGGGCCTTTCTTTTTGCTTTAATCCTCGTCGTAGAGGTTATCGTCCCAGCCTTGCTTAGGCTGTTCCTTCTCCTGCTGAGACGCCGGGACGGAATCGCCAGCGCGCCGGGCTGGATCCGGGCGCAGCGGATTGTCGCGTTCCTCTTGTTGCATTCGGCGGCGCTCTTCACGGTCGCGCCCACGCAGGCGATCCTTGGGCGCGGGGCGTGACTTCTTTAACGTGTGCGAGGCGCGGGCGCGCTGCGGTGCGGCTTGCGATTTCTTAGGTTGCTTTGCCGGCTTATCGCGCGCCATCAAGTCTGCAACCGATAGGCGTTCCTCGCGGTTGCGTCGGTCTTGTTCGGCGTCGGCACGGCGGGAAGCGGTTTCCATTGCGGCGGTGCGCTTGGCCGTCTTGCGATAGCGTGCCCAGCGCAGCCAGGCGATGATTGCCGCACCCACGAAGGCAATGAGGAGCCACAGGAACCTCTGGACAAGGGGGAACGCCGCGGTGACGATCGCCGTCTTGGAAAACGCCGATGCGCCGTCTGGCAAGTTGGCCTTGGTGATAAAGAAACCGGCCACGCCCACCGTTATGGCATACACAATGGGGATAGAAGCCACGGTGAGGAAGAGGCCGCGTTCTTCTACGATGAGCGCCACCAGCAGCGAGCCGATGACAAGGAACGCGAGGTAAGCCCACCCGATGGAACCCATCAGGATGGAAATCAACGCGCCCGTGAGCAAGAGTGCCGCGAGCAGCCCAAGGCCCTTGCCCAGCGAGATGCTGGGGAGACCGGAGCTTTGGGCGGCGGAGGACTTTCTTTGCTTGGCTTGTGACACGTCGGAAGATCCTACCGGTTGCCACAAGCCCATGGCTATTTCCACGCACTAAAGCGGCGGATTTATAGTGCCGAATTTCCGCGCGGCCACGTATCGATAGGCAAGGGCTCCCGCGGGGTGCGGTCCGTGCGGCCCGGGATATCCATCTCATGCAGTTTGCGGGCGGTGACGCCCACGCGGGAATCAAGCGAGGAAAGCGTGGCGTTATAGGCCTCGACTGCCTTTTCCAGGTTATGGCCCACTTTGCCGTAGTGATCAGAAAGTGTATTTAGGCGCGTATACAGTTCGCGCCCCAAGCGCTGGACCTCCTTAGCCTTGGCGGAAATGTCTTCCTGGTGCCACCCCATGGCCACCGTGCGCAGGAGGGCAAAAAGCGAGCTGGGGGTGGCGATGACTACATTGCGTTCAAAGGCGTACTCGATAAGTTCCGGATCCACCGATAGCGCGGCATCAAGGAAAGGGTCAGCGGGAACGAAGAGGATGACGAACTCGGGCGTTGGTTGAAACGCCTCAATATAGTCCTTCTGCGATAGTGCTTGGACATGGCCGCGCATTAAATGCGCGTGACGGCGGAGGAAGCCGGCGTGTTCTTCCGGGTCATCGGTTTCTAGGGCGTCAAGGTACGAGGTAAAAGGAACCTTGGCATCGACGATGATGTGGCGGCCACCGGCCAAATTGATGAGCATGTCAGGGCGGACGATGCGCCCGCCCAATGGGGCGGAGACCTGGCAATCAAAGTCCACATGCTTGGTCATACCGCCGAGCTCAACCACGCGCTCCAATTGCACCTCGCCCCAACGGCCACGCACATTGGGTGAGCGCAGAGCGGTCACAAGTTTGTCGGTGCGTTCGGTCAAGCGGGAGGAGGTGCGGGTCACCGCCTGCACCTGGCTGGAGAGGGAGGCGAGCAGCGCGGTGCGGTCTTCCTCAATTTCTTGGAGCTGAAATCCCAAGCGGTCCATGGCCTTTTCTAGCGGCTGGAGCTCGGCCTGGCGGCGCTGCGAGTCTTGCAGCGCGCGGTGCTCGGCGCTCGGCGCGGAGCGGGTAGCGGAGTAGGAATGTGCTAACCAGCCCATTACCGCGCCGAGAATGAGGCCGATAAAAAGTAGCAGCACGGGCAAAGTGGAAGTCATGGTTTCCAGCATGGCACGCGCCGCCGACACGACCCACTATTTTTTCGAATCTCCGTTCAAAAGGCCTTCGAAGGCGTCGCGGGCGCGGCGCAGGTTTGCGCGCATGCCGGGCTTTTCATGCTTCTTGGGGGTGGACTCCACGTTGAGGGCGGCGTCGAGGGAATTGGAATCGCCGTCCGCGGAGACGTCGGCAAACGCGCCTTCTGGGGCTGCATAGTCCGGCATCTTGAGCCATGCCTCGCGCTTATAACGCCCTTGGTCTTCGGTGTAGCGGCCGATGAGATAACCAGCCACGGTAGAAAAGTCCAGATCCGCGGCGGTCTTTTCGCCTGACTGTAGCTTCATCATGTCTTGGCCGTAGCGGTAGGCCACCGCAAACATAGCGGCCGCGGGAACCGCGAGGAAGCCACCTATCAGGCCAAAGAGAGCCGAGCCTACCGTCACGGAAACCAGGACGATGACCGGGTGCAGGTCCATGGCCTTGGACTGCAGCCAGGGCGAAAGAACATTGCCTTCCAACTGCTGGACCAGCAACACCAGGCCGAGGACGAGAAGAGCCTTGGTGACGCCAAGGGAGACCAACGCGATGGTGACGGAGAGGGCGCCGGCCACAATCGCGCCGACGAAGGGGATAAATCCAGCAATAAAGGTGATGATCGCCAAAGCCATGGCCAAAGGGACACCGATGAGGGCGAGGCCGACGCCGATAAAGACGGCGTCGACAAGCGAGACAATTGCTTGCGCGCGAATGAAGCCGCCCAGTGTCGCCCACGCGCGGGTAAGAAGCTCAGTGAGGTGCCAGCCGGCGCGCTTGCCCGTGGCATCGCGCAGCCAGGGAAGGAACTTTGCGCCGTCCTTCAGGAAGAAGAAGGTCAGCACCAGGACGATGAAGAGGGTGACGAGGATGGAGGTAGCAGTGCCGATGCCGGTAAAGACCGAGCCTGCGATGGCGCCGGCACGTTGCTGCAGCCAGGACGCCGCCTCGTCGATGTAGCTACTCATGTCATCGCTATCGAGGTTAAGCGGCGGGCCTTGGGCCCAGAGCTGCAGGCTTTGGATGCCGGAGACCGTCTGCAAATACAGGGACCGGGATTGCCGCATGAAATCTGGGGCAACAAACGCAATGAGGCCGCCAACAGCCGTGAAAGAAACCAAAATGGTTACGGCGGCCGCCAACGCGGCGGGAAGGCCAATATTACGCAGCTTCTTCGCCACTGGCGCCAGAACGGTGCAAATAATAAGGGCCAAAAGAACTGGCAAAAGGCCCTGCCAGAAGTTGCCCAGCAAACGGTAGAGGGCGTAGAGGAAAACGCAGATGATGAGCAGGCGAACGGCCCATAGAGATGCGGCCTTAACCACCTCGCCGGCGATGACGGAGCGGTCTACCTGATCGCCCGGCGGATGTGGGGATACATCCTCCAGCTTGCTGGTGTCGAAGCTTTCATCAAACTTATCGCCCAGGCCCGCTTGGGGGTCATCGGGCAGCGGTTGGTTATCAGAATTCACCCCACCATCTTGCCTTAAAAGAAGGCGGGTGCGTTAGGATTGGCCCCGTGAGTCTTACACTAGGAATCGTCGGCCTGCCCAATGTGGGCAAGTCCACTTTGTTTAATGCCCTGACCCGTTCCGAGATCCTGGCGGCCAACTACCCGTTTGCCACCATCGAGCCCAACGTGGGCTTGGTGGAGCTGCCGGATTCCCGCCTGACCCAACTGGCGGAGATGTTTAACTCTGAGCGCATCCTTCCTGCCACCGTGTCCTTCGTGGACATCGCCGGCATCGTCTCCGGCGCTTCGCAGGGTGAAGGCATGGGCAACGCCTTCCTAGCCAATATCCGCGAGGCAGACGCCATTTGCCAGGTAGTGCGCGCCTTTTCTGATGACAATGTCATTCACGTCGATGGCAAGGTTGACCCGCGCAACGATATCTCCGTTATTAATACCGAGCTCATTCTTGCGGACCTCCAGACCATCGAAAAGGCCCTGCCGCGCCTGGAAAAGGATGCGCGCAAGAATAAGGACTTGGCCGCCGAGGTGGAAGCAACCAAGAAGGCCCAGGAGATCCTGGAAGATGATCGCACCCTCTTCGCCGCAGCGAAGGAAGGCGAGATTGACCTCTCCCTCGTGCGCGATCTGCACCTGATGACCGCGAAGCCCTTCCTCTATGTCTTTAACTCGGATGAAGCAGTGCTTACCGACGACGCTAAGAAGGAAGAACTCCGCCAGCTCGTCGCCCCGGCTGAGGCCGTATTCCTCGATGCGCAGACCGAAACCGAGCTGCTCGAGCTAGAAGAAGACGAAGCCCGCGAGTTGCTCGAGGCTGTAGGCCAAGATGAGCCGGGCCTAGCCACCCTGGCTAAGGCAGGTTTTGCCACCTTGGGTCTGCAGACCTACCTCACTGCCGGGGAGAAGGAGGCCCGTGCGTGGACCATTAAGCAGGGCTCTGCCGCACCGCAGGCAGCCGGAGTCATCCATACCGACTTTGAAAAGAAGTTCATTAAGGCCGAGATCGTTTCCTTCGATGACCTTGTAGCCGCTGGCTCCATGGCTGAGGCTCGTGCGCATGGCAAGGTCCGCCAAGAGGGTAAGGACTACATCATGCAGGACGGCGACGTGTGCGACTTTAAGATCGGCGGCTAATTCCACACCGCTTGGAACCGGCCCTTTGTCAGAGGGAGAAGGCGCCGCCCACTCGCGCGCAAGAGAAGGTAGCGAAGACGAAACTTCCGCGTTACCGTGGGCGGCGTACTCGAACAAAGCAGGCTGCAACATGGCTGAACTAGATAATAAGACCATTGCCATCATCGCTACCGATGGCTTCGAAGACTCTGAGCTGACCTCCCCGCTAGAGGCCGTGAAGAACGCCGGCGCTACCGTGCGTGTCCTCGCTCCAAAGGCCGGCACCATTACCGGCAAAAACGGCACGGAGATTTCCGTAGACGCCGCTACCGCTGACTCCACCGGCGAGTCTTTCGACGGCATTATTCTGCCTGGCGGTACCGATAACGCCGACCTCATCCGCTTGGATAAGGCCGCGGTGGAAATCGTGCGCAACCACATGAGCAAGGATCTGCCGCTCGGCGCTATCTGCCACGGTGCTTGGATCCTGGCTGATGCTGAAGCCCTCAAGGGCCGCGCCCTGACGTCCTTCCCGTCCCTGCAGACCGACCTGCGCAATGCAGGTGCCACCTGGGTAGATGAGGAAGTTCACTGCGACCAGGGCTTGGTCTCCTCCCGCACTCCAGATGACCTGCCAGCCTTTAACGCCAAGCTGGTAGAAGAGTTTGCAGAGGGCCAGCACTAAAGCTTCACGAATTCAAGCCACGGGAGTTTCCCGTGGCTTTTTCGATCTTGCGCCGGTGTCACCTGCCCTATAAAGTTGGGGTTTCCTGAAGGGGAGTAGTTCCCTCGGTTAATTCTGAGATGACTGGTCGACATACTGGCGTTTAGCCCGGCCAGCCAGCGCCCGCAGTGCCCGCGGCCGTGAACGAGACCTTCGGTCCGCAACCGAACCGAAGGGAGAAGTGACTATGTCCTCCATGGGCTCAGAACAGCGCATTCTTGAGCGCTTCATGCAGCTATCCATCGCCGCCGCAGTGGCTACCATCCTCCTCAAGGCCTTGGCCGCGTGGTTTACGGGCTCGGTGGGCTTCCTCTCCGATGCCTTCGAATCCATCGTGAATCTCGTCGCGGCCGTCGCCGGCTTTTATGCCCTCCGGATTGCCTCTAAGCCGGCCGACGATAACCACCAGTTTGGCCACGGCAAAGCCGAGTACGTCTCCGCCTTGGTAGAGGGCGCAATGATTTTTATTGCGGCCGGCATGATCGTGTACACGGCGATCCAACGCTTCTTTGTTCCGCAGCCGATTGAAGAGCCGGGCTGGGGCTTGGCGTTGTCAACGCTTTCCTCCGTGCTCAACGGCGCGGTGGGCATCGCGCTCATCCGTGCAGGTAAGCGCTACCGGTCCGCCACCTTGGATGCGGATGGGCACCATTTGCTTACCGACGTCTGGACTTCCGTAGGCGTCCTTATAGGCATCGCCGCCGTATTCCTTACTGGTTGGTGGTGGCTGGATCCTGTAGTGGCGCTCGCAGTGGGCATCAATATCTTGTGGACAGGCTATAGCCTCCTGCGCGATTCGGTGAGTAGCCTGCTTTCTGAGGCGCTTCCCGACGACGAGCGTCAGAACATTAGGCAGCTCCTAGCTCGGCTGGAGCAGGAACACTCGGTAAACTTCACGGATCGTCGCACCGTGGCCTCTGGCCGCCAGCGGTTGGTGTACCTGACCATGGAGGTGCCAGGGGAGTGGAGCGTCATGCACTCTCACGAGGTTGCAGACTCAGTGGAAATTGCCCTCGACGAGCTGTACCCAGGCTGCAGTGCGATCATTCATGTGGAACCAGCGGGCCTGGAAAATCGGCGTCCGTACCTATTCCGCTAAGGCTTAATCTTCTAAGTTTGCTGCCCATCACTGTGGTGTATGTGTACTAGACCAATATGTGTGTAGGCCCGTTCGGGTGTACGGGCCTGTGCACCGCCTGTGGATACTGGGATAAAAGTACACCCTCGTTAAAGAATCCTGTGGGGTAGTTGTCACCGCATTTCGGGGTGTGGTGAACAGTGGACGATTTGAAGATCGTGAAGGGGTGTGTCTAGGGCGCTACGGGCGAGGGAATCGACATCCGGTTTCCTCAATTCGGGCGCTTATGGTGCAGATTTTCCAATGTTATAGAACTGTTACCAACCGTTCTGAGCTGCATGAAGCCTGATTTCGGTGAACGAAATTTAGAAAATTTTTGTCTGCCGGTCGAAAAATTTTGATTTCTCCGTATGGTGGTTGTTACAGCAATCAATTGGAGATTTTCACCCCCATACTCCACGTGTCGGGGGTAGAAAATGTCCTTTTGTTTGGTTGAAGATAGCTATACCAATAGCAGAAAGGATTTACTGACAATGGGTAAGAACATTAAGGACCTCTTTAACGCAACCGCATACGACAAGAACGGCGAGAAGCTGGGCGACGTTAACGAGGTATTCGTTGATGACCAGTCCGGCCAGCCTACCTTCGTTGAGGTTAACCACGGCCTGTTCGGCATGAACTCCAGCCTGGTTCCGCTGCGCGGCCACGACTTCTCCGGCGATGACCTGAAGCTGGGCTTCTCCAAGGACCGCATCAAGGATGCTCCGGACTTCGACTCCGATAAGCCGCTGACCCCTGAGGCACAGTCCGATATCTTCAAGCACTACGGTCTGGATAACGCACACGACGTTACCGACTACAAGGATTCCAACCTTGACTCCAAGCGTGACGCTCAGGCTGGCGCTGACAAGGATCACAACCTGACCGCAGGTGCCGGCGCTGCTGGTGCTGGCGCAGGTGTTGCAGGTGCAGGCGCTGCTGGTGCACACGCTGATGAGAAGAAGGCAGCTACCCACACCACCGACGCCGCTGCTACCGAGCGCAAGGCTGGCGTAGCTGATGACGCTGCAGCTGCACGCACCAACAACGATGGCGAGCTCATCCGTTCCGAGGAGCAGCTCAACGTCAACAAGGAGCGCGTGGCTACCGGTGAGGCTCGCCTGCGCAAGTACGTTGTGACCGACACCGAGACCGTTGAGGTTCCGGTTGAGCGTGAAGAGGTTAGCGTCGAGCGCACCCCGATCAGCGCTGAGGATGCCAAGAACTACAACGGCACCATCTCCGGTGACTCCGAGGAAGCTTCCGTCACCCTGCACGAGGAGCGCGTAAACGTGAACAAGGAAACCGTTCCGGTTGAGAAGATCAACCTGAAGAAGGACACCGTTCGCGACACCGAGACTCACACCGAGGAGCTGCGCAAGGAGCAGATCGACACCGATGGTGTTGACGGCCTCAAGAAGTAAAAGCGCATAGCTAAACGCCCGCAAGGAATACCTTGCGGGCGTTTCTTTTGCCTTATTTAGGAGACTGGTTTAAGCCTTGACGCCGATAGCCTCAGCCGAGTCAGAATCCATAATGTGCTTGACGCCGTTCTCGGCAGCATCCCAGGTTGCCTTGTCCTGGATGCCGGCGCGCTTAGCCACGATGGTGGCGCACAGCACCTGTCCGGTGACGTTCAGTGCGGTACGGCCCATGTCAATGATCGGCTCGATGGCAAGCAGGAGACCAACACCGGCCAGCGGCAGGCCGAGCGTGGAAAGCGTGAGGGTGAGCATCACCGTTGCGCCGGTGGTGCCTGCGGTAGCGGCGGAACCGATAACGGACACGAAGATGATGAGCAGGTACTGGGTGAAGTCAAGGTCGATGCCATAGAACTGGGAGACGAAGATGGCAGCGATGGCTGGGTATACGGAAGCGCAGCCATCCATCTTGGTAGTTGCGCCCAGCGGAATAGCAAAGGAAGCGTACTCGGAGGGAACGCCCATAGCCTTTTCGCTGAAACGCTCGGTAGCTGGCATGACGCCCATCGAAGAACGGGTGACAAAGCCCAGGGAGGTCACAGGCCATACGCGCTTGAAGAAACCAATGACCGGGATCTTGTTGAACTTCAGCACTGCCGGGTAGACCACGGCAAATACCAGGCCCATGCCGACGTACATGGCCAAGACGAACTTGCCCAGCGAGCCCAGTGCATCCCAGCCGTAGGTAGCTACGGCCTTGCCGATGAGGGCCGCGGTGCCAATCGGGGCAAGGCGGATAATCCACCACAGGATGACCTGAATGACCTTCAGGAAGGACTCGGTAAAGCGCAGGAAAGGCTCGGCAGACTTGCCAGTCTTGACGGCGGCGATACCAATGGCCAGCGAGATGACGAGGAGCTGGAGGGCGCCAAAGCTGAGGGATACTTCGCCGTCGGAAAGCGAGGCAGAAAGGCCCACGAAGTTCTGGGGTAGAAGCTGCTCAAAGAACGCGGTCCACGAGCCGACGTGGGAAGGATCCTGCGCGGTGGAAGCATCGATGCTCGTGCCGATGCCCGGCTTCATCACGACGGCGACGATGATGCCCGTCAAGACGGAGAAGAATGCGGTGATGGCAAACCATACAAGCGTGGAAATTGCCAGGGAAGCGGCGTTGGCCACCTTGCGCAGATTAGCCACGGAAGTAACAACAGCGGCGAAGATGAGTGGCGGGATCATCACCTTGAGCAGCTGAACGTAGGCGCCGCCGACGCCCGTGAGCAGAGTGGTCAGCCAGCCCGGGTTGTCTGGGTCGGTATCCATGCCAGAGGCGATGAAGCCCAGGATGAGGCCGATGATGAGGCCCGCGATGACCTGAGCACCGAATCCCGTGGCCCAGCCGGGAAGCTTGGAGCGCGAAGATTCTTGTTGAGACATAAAGATTCCTTTGAAAATAAAAATGGACAGATCGGACTATTTTCCAGATACTGTCCTGTTCAACTTCAACATCGCTCAGCTTATTCCTTCTGCGTCCATAGGCACAAAGTGCGAGTTATATGCAGTGGCCGCAACCTCATCCTTCGCGCTCACGGAGAGGTGGTTTTGTGCTTGCTTTTCGACGCCAGTGAGCGCGAAGGGAAGGGACCTTGAACTACCACGTGTGTCCCATTGCTAACTTTAGATAGCTACTCTCTCTATCTTTCTCAGGAGGAACATTCATGGGCTGGGTTAAACCTCTCGTTGGCATTTTCGCAGTTGGCGCAGTGGCTTCCGTTGCTTTAGGCGGCGGTGATGAAGATACTGTGGTGGTCAACCGAGTGATCGATGGCGACACCATTGACGTCGACATAGACGGCGAAAATACCCGCGTCCGGCTACTTAATATTGATACGCCGGAGATCGGCCATAACGGCGAACCGAGTGAGTGCCTCGCGGAGGAAGCGAAGCAGTACCTGGAAGGGCGGCTGCCAAAAGGGACGGAGGTTCGGTTGGAATATGACTCCGAGCGGACCGACAAGTACGGCCGCACTCTTGCCGGTGTCTTTATCGACGATGACTTCATTAACGCGG
The DNA here is from genome assembly GCF_000175635.1 of Corynebacterium tuberculostearicum SK141. GTDB lineage: Bacteria > Actinomycetota > Actinomycetes > Mycobacteriales > Mycobacteriaceae > Corynebacterium > Corynebacterium tuberculostearicum_C. The sequence goes on from NZ_ACVP01000012.1 coordinate 32,738, forward strand.
ATGTCGCGGCCGAAGGGTTAGCCACGGCGGTTGTATTTGGCGGAAACGACAAGTTTTATGACGAAGTGCGCAATGCCGAACGCGGCCCTAAAGACGCCGGCGAAGGGATCTTTGGGGTCTCAGACGAGTGCAAGGTTTCCAGCGATAAGAACATGGCCGAGGCGGTTAGCGGCGCTGAAGCTGCAGCGGCAGCATTTGCAGCTTCCGGGGAAGCTGATATTGCAGGGTACGAGGATGTACTGGACAAGTCAGCAGCTGCGAAGGCCGGATTGGCGGTTCTGACTCGCCACAAAGATGATCGAAGCACCTTCCAGAAAGCAGCGTATCCGGATGCTCCCAAGGAGATTGCCGCGAAGAAGGAACGCGAGCTTGAGGGGGAGGAGAAACAAGCCCGCGAAGGGCTCGAGAAGTTGGAGGAGAAAGAGCGGGAGGAAGAGAAGCGTGAAAAGGAGCGCCAGGAAGAAGAACGCCGCCGTGCAGAGCAGCGGCAAGAAGAGATTCATCAGCAGGAGCACTACGCGCCGGAAGTAGAGGTAGCGGAGCAGCCAACGCACGATGAGGTGGCTGACTACCAAGCCCCCGAGCAGCAGCCGGCACCTCAGCCGGCGCCGGTGGTCGATAACTACACCGGGTGCCGAGCTTATGGCGGAAACTATGCCTTGACGTCCGTGGATAAGAAAGGGCGTTCCTACGCGAAGATCGACTGCACTACGAAGCAACAGATTGGTTAGGCAGCCTGCCCTTCGCGCTCACGGGCAGGGCCCTGAGTGCTTTGAGTATGGCTCCCGGTGAGCGCGAGGGGAGTGGGGATTGTGGCCTACGCCCTTGCTGCTCACCGGGGCCAAGGGGAAGCGCCATTTAGGTGCTGCCGGTGAGCGCGAAGGGGGTGGGAGGGCCCGGGGATCTGGAATACTGGCAGCATGAAAATCCTCGTAACCGCATTTGACGCCTTCGGCGGAGAGAGCATCAACCCCACGGAACGAGCGCTTCAGCAACTGCCGGATCGCATTGGAGACGCGGAGCTCATCAAGCTGGTGATCCCGACGAAGTTCGGGGAATCGCTGCGTCGGGCGATCGAGGCCGCGGAGGGCTCGGCGGTCGATGCAATTGTATGTTTGGGCCAGGCCGGTGGGCGGGCGCATATCACCCCGGAGCGGGTCGCGATTAACGTTATGGATGCCGATATTCCTGATAATGCGGGTTATCAGCCGGTGGATGTACCGGTTGTGGAAGGCGGCCCGGCGGCATACTTCTCTACGCTGCTCGTAAAGGAAATGGTTGCGGCAATGGAGGATAGTCCGGCGCGGTTGTCGAATACGGCCGGGACCTTTGTATGCAATCAGCTGCTCTATGGTCTCCTGCACCACTTTGCAGCGACGAGGGTGCGTGCAGGATTTGTCCACGTCCCGTTCATTACAGAGCAGGAGAAAACGGATAAGCCCATGATGGAGCTGGCGGACATCGTTGAGGGGATTAAGCGGGCACTCTGGGCGGTGCAAGCTAGTTAGGGTAGCCTTGGTGGCTTTTTTAATCGGTGAAATATAGATTAAAGGACATGTCTCGCTTTAGCCCTCTCAACTGGCCGGTTGTGCGCCAGCTGCGCAGTGGCGATCCCTTCGGAAGGGACGTCAATACGCAGTCTCAAAAGAGTAAAGATAAGCATGGGCGCACCGTGGAAGCAGACCGCGTGGTGCAGTCGGTGTGCCCGTACTGTGCGGTTGGTTGCTCGCAGCGCGTATATGTCAAAGATGACCGCGTCATCCAGGTGGAGGGCGATCCGGATTCGCCCATTTCTCGTGGACGCCTGTGCCCGAAGGGGTCTGCGTCGGAGCAGTTGATCAACTCCGCTACGCGCCTTACCAAGATCAAATATCGTGCGCCGCACTCTACGGAGTGGCAGGATCTTGATGAAGATACCGCGATGGAAATGATTGCGGATCGTTTCTTGGAAGCCCGCCGCAATGGCTGGCAGGATGTGGACGATGAGGGTCGTGCGCTCAATCGCACGATGGGCATCGCCGGTTTGGGCGGTGCGACCTTGGATAATGAGGAAAACTACCTCATCAAGAAGCTATTTACCGCTGCTGGTGCGATTCAGCTCGAGAACCAGGCGCGCATATGACACTCCGCCACTGTTCCTAGTCTAGGAACTTCGTTTGGCCGCGGCGGCGCAACCCAACCGCTGCAGGATATGGCGAATGCGGACTGCATCGTCATTGAGGGTTCTAATATGGCCGAGTGTCACCCAGTGGGATTCCAGTGGGTGGTGGAAGCCAAGAAGCGTGGTGCACGCATCATTCACGTGGATCCGCGTTATACGCGCACGTCTGCCTTCGCGAATCGCCACATTGGCATTCGCGGCGGCACGGACGTGGTGCTTTTGGGCGCAGTCATTAACTACTTGCTGGACAACGAGCTGTACTTCCATGACTACGTGGTGGCGTATACCAATGCGCCAATGATCATCTCGGAGGACTACCAGGACACCGAAGATCTGGACGGCCTGTTCTCTGGTTATGACCCAGAGACCGGCAAGTACGTCACGGACTCGTGGCAGTACGTACAGAAGCCGGAGGGTGCGTCATGGAATGTAGAACGCGATGAGACGCTGGAGCATCCGAATTCGGTCTTCCAGATTCTCAAGCGGCACTACGCGCGCTATACGCCTGAGGTAGTGGAGGAGACCTGCGGTATTGCGCAGGAAGACTTCTATTACTTGGCGGAGTCGATCGCGCAGAATTCCACGCCGGATCGCACCACCTGCTTTGCCTATGCGTTGGGCTTTACCCAGCACACCCTGGGTGCGCAGTTCATTCGTACCGCGGCCATCTTGCAGCTGCTTACCGGCAATGTGGGTCGCCCAGGTTCGGGCATTATGGCGCTGCGCGGTCACGCCTCGATTCAGGGTTCTACCGATATCCCGACGTTGTTCCACTCGTTGCCGGGGTATTTGCCCATGCCGAGCGTCGATAAGCAAAGCTGGCCAGAGTTCGTTGATGCAATCCGTAACGAGTCGCAGAAGGGCTTCTGGCAGATTGGTGAGAACTACGCAGTCTCGCTGATGAAGTCCTATTGGGGCGATGCGGCAACCAAGGACAATGGATGGGGCTATGACCTCATGCCGCGCATTTCTGGTGCGCATTCTACCTATGAAACGCTCATGGCCATGTTGGATCAACAGGTGGAAGGCTACTTTGTCTTTGGCCAGAACCCGGCCGTCGCGCAGTCCAATGGCGGCATGCAGCGCCGCGGCTTGGCGGCGCTGAAGTGGCTGGTCGTACGCGATTTCCAGGAGATTGAGACCGCCTCTTTCTGGAAGGATTCGCCGGAGATTAAAAACGGCGAGCTTAAGACCGAAGACATCGGCACTGAGGTCTTCTTGATGCCGGCGGCTACCCACGTGGAAAAGGCAGGAACCTTTACCCAGACGCAGCGCATGTTGCAGTGGCGTTTCCAGGCAGCCCCGCCGCCAGGCGATGCCAAGAGTGACCTGTGGTTCTTCTACCAGCTGGGCAAAAAGATTAAGGAACGCCTGCGCGATTCCACCGATCCGCGAGATATTCCTCTGCAGAAGGTCACGTGGGACTATGTGGAAACCGAGGAAGGCGAGCCGAATTCTGAGGACGTCCTCAAGGAGATCAACGGCTACTACCTAGAGGGCCCGAAGAAGGGCGAGCTTTTGCCTGCCTTCGTGGAGATGAAGAATGACGGCAGCACCTCGGGCGGTTGCTGGATCTATACCGGCGTGTTTAAGGACGGCATTAATCAGTCCGCGCGCAAGGTACCGGGGTCGGAGCAAAACGAGGTAGCTCCCGAGTGGGGTTGGGTATGGCCGGCCAACCGTCGCCTGCTCTACAACCGTGCTTCGGCGAAGCCGGACGGCACTCCGTGGTCGGAGCGCAAGAAGTATGTGTGGTGGGACGCTGACCAGGGTCAATGGGTTGGCGATGACGTGCCGGACTTCCCGGCTACCAAGGCCCCGGACTACAAGGCTCCGGTCGACGCCGTGGGCCCGGACGCCCTCGATGGCACCGATGCCTTCATTATGCAGGCAGATGGCCGCGGTTGGCTCTTTGCACCGACCGGGCTTTCCGACGGCCCATTGCCCACCCACTATGAGCCGCACGAGTCCCCGGTGCACAACGTGCTGTACAAGCAGCAGCAGTCGCCGACGCGCCTGACCATTAAGCGCCCAGACAACCTGTCGCGCCCAGAACCTGGCGAGCCGGGCTCCGAGGTGTTCCCGTTTGTCTTTTCCACCTATCGCCTCACCGAGATGTATACCTCGGGTGCGATGTCGCGCCGCCTGCCGTATTTGGCGGAGCTGCAGCCGGGCCTTTTCTGCGAGGTCGATAAGGCCTTGGCAGAAAAGCGTGGCTTGGAAAACGGCAAGTGGGCCACCATCGTCTCGCCGCGCGGCGTGATTGAGGCACAGGTCTTGGTCACTGACCGCATGCAGATGATGAAGATCAACGGTGAGGAGTTCCACCAGATCGGCTTGCCGTATCACTATGGCGAGTCCGATTCCACGGCCGTTGCAGGCGATGGCGCCAATGATCTGCTGGGCCTTACGCTGGAGCCGAACGTATTCATCCAGAATTCCAAGATCGGCGCCTGCGATATCCAGCCGGGCCGTCGCCCGCGCGGCGAGGCTCGTGTGGAGATGCTCAAGGAATATCAGAAGCGCGCGCACCTGAACCTGGATTCCGGCAATGATCTGCTCACCGTGGATGATTCCTTCACCTATAACCCAGAGCCGCAGCAGCCCGCGGATGTGGATGAGCACGGCGAAAAGGGCGAGGAAAGCGAAGAAGGTAAGTAAATGACAAATCTTCTGACCGAAAATGCGAGCCGGCATGGCTACGACAAGTACCGCCGTATGGCCTTTTTCACCGATACTTCCGTGTGCATCGGGTGTAAGGCCTGCGAGGTGGCGTGCAAGGAGTGGAACCGCAACCCGGTAGAAGGCTATGACGTCACGGGTGATTCCTATGACAACACCGGCGCACTGGGAGCAAATACCTGGCGGCACGTGGCCTTTGTGGAGCAAAACAATGACCGCATCGAGCAAGCCCGCGAGGAGGGAAAGAATCTCATTTCCCTGGGTATGCCCTCGGTAGGGGCGCAGGCCCCAGAGGTTGATACCACCCCGCCGGATACGGATACGTTCCGGTGGCTCATGTCCTCGGACGTGTGTAAGCACTGCACGCATGCGGGCTGCTTGGACGTGTGTCCTACCGGCGCGCTGTTCCGCACCGAGTTTGGCACCGTTGTGGTCCAAGATGATGTGTGCAATGGCTGCGGTACCTGCGTGGCCGGCTGCCCGTTTGGCGTCATCGAGCGCCGCGATGACGGCGGTGTGGCGCTGAAGTATGACAAGACGGCCACGGTGGATTATGTGGATAATTCCCATGCCGGCGTGAACGTGCTGAAAAAGCTTAAGCAGCTTGCCCCGCAGGGGCCGGACCACACGCCAGGCGAGTCGATGCCGATTAAGAACTTGGGCGTGGCCCAAAAGTGCACCATGTGCTACGACCGCCTGAAGCAGGGCGAACAGCCAGCATGTTCTAAGACCTGTCCTACCGATTCCATTCAGTTCGGCCCGTACGAGGAGATGGTGGCCGCGGCCAAGGAACGCGTGCGTGTATTGCACGAGCAAGGCCTTACCGAGGCCCGCCTTTACGGCGCCAACCAGGACGATGGCGTGGGCGGAACCGGTTCCATCTTCTTGCTGTTGGATTCACCAGAGGTCTACGGTTTGCCGCCGGATCCGCGCGTGCCGACGGCCGATTTGCCGCAGATGTATAAGACCGCAGCCAAGGCTATCGGCGGCATGGCGCTGGCCGTGGCTGGTTCCTTCCTGATTGGGGGACGCAAATGAGCAACTTTGATGAATACCGTCCACCGCAGCCGGAGCGCCGCAATCGCTACCGGAAGTTCGACGGTACAAAGCCGAAGAAGAAGCGGAAGCGGCCGGGCGCGGGTGCGCAGGACGGCTCCAAAGAGGAGCGCATGGCGCAGGACTTCGAGTTCTCGTCTTACTATGGCCGACCAGTGGTGAAGGCTCCGCCGTGGGAATGGCCCATCGGCGCCTACTTCTTCCTGGGTGGCGTGAGCGGCGGCTCGGGGCTCTTGGCCGCTGGTGCACAGGCCGCCGGCAATGCGCCGCTGCGGCGCACCACGCGGATCTCTGCCTTTGGCGCGGCGGCCGTGGGATCGGTCTTTTTGATTCTGGATTTGGGCCGCCCGGAACGCGCATTGAACATGTTCCGCGTCTTCAAGGTGACCTCGCCAATGTCCATGGGCTCGTGGATTTTGTCGGGCTTTGCCAGCGCGGCCGCGCTGCCTGCCGCCGCGGAAGTGGACGCGGCGACTGGCCACAAGCTGCCGCTGCCGAAATTCGTGCGCACGGCGCTGAAGAAGTCGGCCGGGCCGGCGGGCGCGGTCGCGGGTGTACTCGGTGGTCCGCTCGCAGGCTATACCGCGGTATTGCTGTCCAATACCTCGAACCCGGTGTGGAATGACATGAAAAAGCACCTGCCGTATGTCTTCGTTTCCTCGGCAGGTGCGGCGTCGTCAGGCCTGGCTATGGTGACCACTCCGGTCGAGCACGCGGGACCGGCCCGTGTGTTGGGCATGGCCGCTGCAGCAAGTGATCTGGCAGCGACCAAGGTGCTGGAGGAAGGCATGGAGCCGGAGCCGCGCGAAGCTCTGCACCAGGGTAAGCCGGGCGCGTTGATGAAGGCTTCGGAATACTTCATCGCAGCCGGCGGTGTCGGTAGCGCGGTGGCTGCGGTGACGAAGTCGCGGGCGGTCTCGGTGGCTGCGGGGCTATCGCTCTTGGCTGGCTCGGCGTGCACGCGCTTTGGCGTGCTCAACGCCGGCTTGGAAGCGGTGAAGAACCCGGAGACCACCATCGGGCCGCAGAAGCGCCGGGCGGAAAAGCGCCGGCGCGAGCAGGGCCTCGACCACGATGTGGTGAGCCCGGACTAGTCCAGGTCCTGCAGGGCGGGGGCGAGCTCCGCGCCGATGTCTTCCATGCGTTGTTGCTCGGCCGCGGAGTCGCGGCCATCACGGTGGAGGTAGTAGTTCAGCGCTACATCGCCCACGGTGGTCACGCACGTGGTAGATACTGACTCTTCGACCGGCCAGGCGGAGCAATAAAAGCGCCTGTCAGCGGCGGTGAACTCGAAGGGGGAGTACTCATTGGCGATGCCCCCTCGGACGAGCACCCCACCAGCCCCACCCCGGCAAGGGCGATGGAGGCGAGGGTGAGGAAAGCGGGGAGGCGTCGGCGCATCTTAGGCCTTAATGAACGCATCGCCGGTGCGCTCGGTGGTATGGCCGATGATGGGGTAGCCGGGAACCTCGCCGATAAGGAGGAGGCCACCGGAAGTCTGGGCGTCGGCAAGCAGCACAAGCTCTTCTTCGCTCAAGGAGGTATCGAGGTGCGGGCGCACCCAGTCCAGATTGCGGCGGGAACCGCCAGGGATGAAGCCCTCCGCCAGCGCCTCTTTCGCGCCCTCGACGGTGGGCACGGCGGAAAAATCGAGCTCCGCGGCGATGCCGGAGGCGCGGCACATCTTGTACAGGTGGCCGAGCAGTCCGAAGCCGGTGACATCCGTGGCTGCGCGCACGCCCGCCTCCACCGCAGCGCGGGCGGCCTCACGGTTCAAGGTGGTCATGGAATCAACCGCGGCCCGGGAGACCTCGCCGGTGGCCTTGTGCTTGTTGTTGAGGATGCCCACGCCGATGGGCTTGGTCAGGGTGATGGGCAGGCCGGGTTCGGCGGCGTCATTGCGCATGAGCTTGTCGGGGGCCACGATGCCGGTAGCTGCCATACCGTACAGGGGCTCGGGCGCGGTGATGGAATGCCCACCTGTTACGGAGATGCCGGCCTCGGTGGCTATATCCATGCCGCCGCGCAGGACCTCGCGCAGCACATCCAGGCCCAGCTTTTCATTGGGCCAGCCCACCAGGTTGATGGCGGTAACCGGGGTGCCACCCATGGCATAGACATCAGAGAGCGCATTGGCCGCGGCCACCCGCCCCCAGTCATAGGGGTCATTGAGCATGGGAGTGAAAAAGTCCGCGGTGGAGATAACCGCCAGGCCATCTTGAATCTTTACGGCTGCGGCATCATCGCCATCGTCCAAACCAACGAGCACGTTGGGGTCGGCCTTGCCAATGAGGCCTTCGACGGCGGATTCCAGCTGCCCAGCGGGGATCTTGCAGGCGCAGCCGCCACCAGCTGCGAAAGAGGTGAGCTTAATATCTTCGGTCATAGCGCCATTTTACTAGCCCCAGGAAATTGCCTCCGCGCGGTCGAGGCGGTTGAAGGAGGGCACGTGGAAGTGGAACTGTGCCCCGTGGGGATCGCTTGCCGCATGGGCAGGTTCTGTAAAGGAAACCAGTGCGGTGCGATAGGTTTGGCCTACCTTGGGTATCGCAGGGACCTGGCTATAGGGGCAGCTTGCCGCGGCGGAGTTGGGCACCTCATTGGCGCGCGAGCCGTCAGCGGTGGCTGGTGCGAGGTCTGGAAAGGAAGTCGGTGCGGAGGTATCCGCAGCTCCGAGGTAAGTCAGCGATACTGGGAAACAGATGGTGGAGGCGGACTCAGGGAGAGTGAAGTCTTCCGAAGAGCCGGTAGGGCGGATGTTGTCAGCGAGGCGTGGGGCATCTACCCGAACCTTAAAATAACTTATATTTCCCTCGCGAGATTCTGTGAGGACGGAGGCCGTCTCGCCATAGTGCAAGTGGGTGCCAGGCTCGGTGGCAGTGAAGCCATGTGGGGCGCCGGCTGCGTCCTCGGTGAAGGCTTCCAGCTGCTGCGACTCCACCTCTGGTCGGGTCATGTTGGGGGACTCCGCAGGTGGGGAAGTGGCAGGGGAGCACGCGGTGGCGAGAAGGGCGAAGCCGAGTATGCAACCGGCGCCCGCGCGCCGGCCAATCTCTCGCCGCCTTAAACCTGATAGGAACATAAGTGGAATCTTAGCCCGAATCTTAGAAAAACGTTAATTATACGGAGAATCCCGGGAAATTTCTTCCTCCGTGTAAGGTGAGCACACGGAGGCGTACGTGTCCTGGTGGGCGCCCCGGTCTTCAAAACCGGTGAGGCCGAGCATCTCGGTCTGGCAGGTTCGATTCCTGTCCGTCTCCGCCACCCGCGCGCAAGGAGGAATGCCACAGTGCCCACGCCCACGCCTGCTGCCAGCCCGGATCCCCGCAGGAATATTCCCCGCATGGACGAGCTGCTCCAGCTGCCGGAAGTAGAATCCGCGCGCCAGCGCCTAGCCGAGCACGCCATCCGCGCGATTATCCAGGGCGCAGTCACCCAAGCGCGCCGCGGCCAGCTGCCGGTCAGCGATATACCCGCAGAAATTGCGCAGCGCCTGGAACAAAAGACAGCGCATTCCTTGCAGCCGGTCATTAACGCCACCGGCGTCATCATTCATACGAACTTAGGGCGTGCCCCGCTTCCCAGCGCCGCGGTAGAGGCCCTGCAGGCCGCTGCCTCCTATACGGATGTGGAAATGGACCTGGACTCGGGCAAGCGATCAAAAAATCGCGGGGCCGGCGCCACGGCCGCGCTGCTCGCGGCCTGCCCCGGTGCAGAAGATGCCTTAGTGGTCAATAACGGCGCCAGCGCCTTGTTGCTTGCCACCGCTGCGCTCGCTCCCGGCAAAGAGGTCATCATTTCGCGCGGCGAGCTCATTGAGATTGGAGCGGGCTTTCGCCTGCCGGAACTCATCGAGTCCACGACCACGCGCCTTAAAGAAATTGGGGCGACTAACCGCACACACCTGGCCGATTATGAACGCGCGCTAGGCGATAACACCGGCGCCATCTTGAAGGTGCACCCTTCCAATTTCCGCATCGAGGGCTTTACCGCCGCAGTCGGGGTAGAGGAACTGCACCGCCTAGCGGTGGAGAACGATACGCGACTCATCGTGGACTTGGGCTCCGGCCTGCTCACCCATGACCCGGCGCTGCCAGAAGAACCAGATATCCAGGCCCAGCTGCGCGCCGGGGCCGATATCGTCATTGCCTCTGGCGATAAGCTGCTCGGCGGTCCGCAGGCAGGAATCTTGCTCGGCACCAAGGAGGCGATTGCCGCGGTGAAGAAGCACCCGCTGGCCCGTGCGGTGCGCATAGATAAGCTGCGGCTTAACGCGCTGGAGGCGGCCATTTCGACGCCCTCGAATGCGGTGCAGGACGCCCTCCACCTTGATCCCCAGACCCACCGCGCGCGCACGGAAGCCATCGCGCAGGCAGTCGGGGCAGAAGTGGTGCCTCATGATGGCCGCGTGGGCGGTGGCGGGGCGCCCGAGTACCCGCTGCCGGGCTTCGCGGTGAGCCTGCCCGAGCGCTATGCGGACGCGCTGCGCCGCCAGGCCCCGCCCGTGGTAGGCCGCGTGCATCAGGGCCGCTGCTTGGTGGATATTCGCTGCGTTCCCGCCCACCACGACGCCGCGGTTATTGCCGCTATTAAGGCGGTGGGATAGGTGTACGTCGTCGCCACTGCCGGTCATGTGGATCACGGCAAGTCCACCCTGGTGCGGGCTCTTACGGAGATGGACCCGGACCGCTGGGAGGAAGAAAAGCGCCGCGGGCTCACCATTGATTTGGGGTTTGCCTGGACCACGCTGCCTTCTGGCGCGGATGTGGCTTTCGTAGATGTGCCCGGCCATGAAAAATTCTTAGGCAATATGCTCGCTGGCGTGGGCCCAGCCCCGGTGGTCCTCTTTGTGGTTGCGGCCGATGAGGGATGGCAGGCCCAGTCCACCGACCACCGCGATGCCTTGCGTGCGCTGGGAGTAGAGCACGGCATTATTGCGCTCACTCGCAGCGATCGCGCCACCGTGGACCGCACCGCAGAAATCCGAACGCAGCTGGCCGGCACCCCGCTTGCCGACGCCCCCATTATTCCCGTATCCGCTCCTACCGGCGACGGCATTGCGGCGCTGCGGCAGGCGCTCGATGAGGTCCTTGCCGCAGTGCCCGTTCCCGATGCGCAGGCGCCCGTGCGCCTGTGGGTAGACCGCGCCTTTAGCGTGAAGGGCGCGGGCACCGTGGTGACCGGAACGCTTGCCGCGGGTACCCTGCGCGTGGGCGATAGCCTTAAGGTGGTCACGGCCGGTGGGGAAAGGGACGTGGAAGTCCGCGGCCTGCATAGTGAAAATCGCGCGCAGGATTCACTCGGCCCCGTCACTCGCGCGGCCGTCAACCTGCGTGGGGCGGATGCCGCCGATATCCACCGCGGCGACGTGCTGCTTACCCCGGGTGCGTGGCGCCTGGTGGACCACCTCGATGTCCGCCGCACCTTTGGCGCGGATCTCGATGGGCTGCCCGATAACCTCGTCGTGCACACTGGTACCGCCGGGGTAGAGGCTCACCTGCGTCCCTTGTCTGGCGATTTCGCGCGCATCAGCCTGGCACATCCGCTGCCGCTGCGGCTCCTTGATCGCTTCGTAGTGCGCAGCCCTGGCGGCCGGCACGTCGTCGCTGGGGTAGAGGCAGTAGATCTGCGCCCGCCGGAGTTTAACCGGCGCGGTGACGCCCGCCGCCGCGCAGAAGAGCTCAGCGCCCAGGACTCTTTCCGCGATCCCGCCTCCTACCTGCGCCGCGTCGGCTTCGCCCGTGTGGATGACTTAGCCCGCGACGGCTTTATTACCGCAGCGCCGCCGCAAGGCATTATCGCCTTCCGCGACTGGTGGATTGCGGCCTCCCAGGTAACTCGGTGGAAGCACGCGCTTACCGACGCCCTGCAAGCCCACGCTGCTGCACATCCCCTGGCACCGGGAATGCCCCGCAAAGCAGCCTTGGATGCCCTCGGCCTGCAAGAAGAAGGCTTGCTGGGCCTTGCCATCGCGGCTACGAAGGCGGAAAGCAGTGAGGGAGTGTTGCGCTTTCCCGGGCAGCGGGCGGACCTCGGTGCGGCGGAGCGCGGGGTCGCTGCCATCGAGGAAAGGCTTAAGGTAGAACCTTTTGCGGCACCCGAGGCAGATGACCTAACGGAGCTGGGCCTGGGCCCAAAGGCACTTGCCGCCGCCGAGCGCGCCGGGCGCCTCCTGCGCCTCAAGCAGGGAATCGTGCTCTTGCCCTCGGCACCGGAGGAGGCGCGCCGGCGCCTTAGCGTACTGGAGCAACCCTTTACGCTTTCGGCAGCCCGTAAAGCGCTGGGCACCACGCGACGGGTAGCCATCCCGCTGCTGGAATACCTCGACGCCCAGCGGATTACGCGCCGCGGCGACGGGGGCCAGCGCACCCTGCGCTAGCGAGGCCTCTGTGGCCGAGCATCACACCTATTTGCGGTGATTGCCCCCGCGGTGGTGAGACGTGTCGCGTGCCACGCGCCGGGCCCGCACGCGCGCGGATTCGGAGGAAAAGCGGCCCGGTTCTTCGGCTACCGGGAGCGCACGCCAGCTGAAGTTCTGCTCTCCTGGGATAGAGGAGACCAACTCCGCCAGCTTGGCGCTGGCCTGCGGTTGTTGTGCTTGCTCATTGTGCTGCTGAGCTGGCGCATCTGGCTTAGCGGGTGCAGCCGGCTGGGCCTGCGGCCCTTTCGGGCGGCGCGAGCCGCTGGGCAGTGCCGTCACGATGGCTTCGCCGGAAAGCGTGTGCTCCCAGACCTCGGGCTGAGCCGGTGTGGCTGCGCGCGCGGCGGCGGGAATCGCAGGTTGTGGCGCGGGCACGCGCAGTGGCGGAACAGCGGGGGAGAAGAGCTCCGCGGTGGTGGCCTCATCGGCGGGGATATCGACGGCAAGCATGCCGTGGCTCGCGTAGGCGCGGGCAGAAAGCCCCGCCCCAGAACCGTGTGCCGCAGCGAATGCGGCGCGCAGTCCAGGGAGCGCGGCACTGTCGCCGAGGGGACCGAGAACCGTATCGTCGCAGGTCGCCACCGCGGTGCCGGCAAGGTCGTCCAGTGTGACGAAAAATTGCTGCGTGCCCATCTGCTCAAGCTGAGCGGGCGATAGGTCGCCGGCAGCGGTATCGATCAGCACGCCTCGTCCGCCGGAGAGCAGCGCGGTTCCTTGCGGTTGGTCATTGACCGGCACCATCCAGGGCCACAGGCCCAGTGACACGGCAACCTCGACCTGGCCGTCAACTACCTCCACGGTGGCGATCGTCTGCGGCTGTGCAGAGGAGGCCTTCAATCGCTCCAAGGCGGGATATTCCGCCGCCTCGACCTCGTCCAGAAACCCTAAGAAGCCGAAGTCTGAGCGAACGCGCCAGCCGTTGGTGTAGGTATCGGGTTCTAGGGAGACGTCGACAAGCGCAGCGTGCTTCGCCACGCCGGGGATACTCAATGCGGTGCCCAGCACTGGGTGCTCGAGGACCGCAACATGCTCCACGCCGAAGTAACTAGTCGCGAGCGGGTATAGCGCCATAGAAAGTCACTCCCAAGGTTAAAGGCCGGTAAACAATGCGTAGCTCATTTTACGCATATGGGGGAAGGGCTGGCGCCAGCTTTATATCCTGCGAGTTTTTATTAATGTATAGACAGCTCTCTTAAAAGTGACACCCGGAAAACAGAATAGGAGTAGACCCATCTCTTCTTCATCGTCTTCCTCATCCCGCCCTGTGCGTGGGGTAAATAGCTCGGAGGAAAGCAAAAAGCGCACCCGCAACGCCAAGCGCATCCTAAAGGACATTATGTACCCGCATAATATCCACCCCGCGCTGGTACCGGGCGTCTCCATTGAGGACCAGAAGGTCAAGTACGGAGTGGACAAGCCGATCCTCTTTGTGGTCGGCGGACTGGTCGTCGCCTTCGTAATCTGGGGTGTGATTGCGCCCGAGCAGGTCTTCGATGCTTCTTCGGCAGCGCTCGATTGGGTGATGCGTAACTTGGGCTGGATCTTTACCGCCTTGGCGACGTTCCTGATGTTTTTGCTCATCATCTTGGCCATTTCAAAGTACGGCAAAATCCCTCTCGGACTAGATGGGGAGAAGCCGGAATTTTCCACGGTGAGCTGGGCTGCGATGCTCTTTGGCGCCGGCATTGGCATCGGCATTATCTTCTTCGGCCCCTTCGAGCCGCTGAGCTACTACCTTTCGCCGCGCCCGGGCGCCTATGAGGCTGCGAGCGATGAAGCGGTGCTGGGCGCCATGGCGCAGGCAGCCATGCACTGGGGCTTTAATGCCTGGGCAATTTACGCCATCGTGGGCCTGTGCGTGGCCTACGTGTCCTTCCGCCGCGGCCGCGTGCCGCTGATGAGCTCCATCCTGATGCCGCTCTTTGGCAATCGCTCCTCTGATTCCCTGCCCGCGCGCATCATCGATGGCCTGGCCATTATTGCCACTCTCTTCGGCACCGCCGCCACGCTGGGCATCGGTGCGCTGCAGATCGGCCGCGGCGTGGAATTGGTTAGCGGCTGGTCTACCACCGGCAATGCCGCGGCGCTGGTAATCATCGTGGTACTGTCCATCGGAACGATCTTCTCGGCCGTCTCCGGCGTGGCCAAGGGCATTCGGTGGCTCTCCAATATCAATCTGGTGCTGGCCATGGCACTGGCCCTGTTCTTCTTCGTCGTGGGGCCGACCGCCTTCTTGGCCAATATGCTGCCGGCCGTGGTGATTGAATATCTCGATGAAATGCCGCAGATGCTCTCTGCCAATATGGGCCAGGGGGAAGATATGGTTGCGTTCCTGTCCTCTTGGACCACCTTCTACTGGGCGTGGTGGGTATCCTGGTCGCCATTCGTGGGCGTCTTCGTAGCCAAGATTTCCCGCGGGCGTACCATCCGCCAGTTCGTGCTTGGCGTGCTGCTTATTCCCTCGGCCATCATTGTTGCCGCTTTTACCATCCTGGGCGGTACCACCATTTGGTTGCAGCGCCGCGATGGCGATATCGCCTCAGATGGCACTATTGATTCCATGCCGGCGGCAGAAGACATCTTTTTCAAGGTCTTGGACCACTTCCCAGGAGCGGAGTGGATGGCGCCCATCGTCATCATCATGCTGGTGGTCTTCTTCATTACCACGGCTGACTCCGCATCCATTGTGAACTCGCAGCTCACCCAGCGCGGCAACCCCAAGCCCAACCCGGTGGTTACGGTCTTTTGGGTGGTATGTATGGCCGGCATTGCTGTGGTCATTTTGCTTGCCGGTGGCCGTAATGCGCTGCAGGGCCTGCAGAACCTTATTACGGTGACGGCTTTGCCTTTCGCGGTTATCATCGTGCTCATGTGCATCGCGTTGGTGCGCGAGCTGCGCCATGATCCTGCCTCCATCCGTCATTTCTACGAGGACGAAGCGGTCTCTAATGCGATCGTGCGGGGCGTGCGCGATTATGGCGATAACTTTGCCCTGTCTATCGAGCCGACAGACGGCGACTACGCAACGGGCGCGCACTTTAACTCCACTGCAGCAGAGGTGACCGATTGGTACGCGCGCACGGACGAAGAGGGCCGCGCCGTGGGCTATGACTATGAGGCAGGCGAGTATGTGGACAACGATCCATCTATCAAGAATGGCGAGTTCATCTCTCCGGTACCGGAAGATAAGGAAGAAAATTAATACTTGACAATTATTGGCTGGTAGGGTGCCAGCTATGACTTTTAGTACCTTTGCCTTTGCCTTCGCCTTGGTGCTGCTGTCGGGTCTATCGACCTCGATTGGCGGCGCTTTGGCGGTGGGAAGGCGCGAGCCGGGGCCGGCTTTTATGGCCGCTGCACTGGGGCTTTCGGCCGGCGTGATGCTGTATGTCTCCTTTATGGAGATCCTGCCGGAAGGCATTGCGCAGCTTTCCGACGCCCTCGGCGAGGAAACCACCGGCACCTGGGCCGCCGTCGGGGCGTTCTTTGCTGGCATCGCCGTCATCGCCATCATTGACCGGCTCGTGCCGGAGGAGATTAATCCCCATGAGCCGGCCACCACGGCCGAAGAAGCCCGCCGCAAGAAGCTAATGAAAACTGGCGTATTTACCGCCTGCGCGCTGGGCCTGCACAATTTCCCCGAGGGGTTTGCCACCTTCCTTTCCGGCCTGGATTCTAAGGAAGTTGCGGTGCCGGTGGCGGTGGCCATCGCCATTCACAATATCCCGGAAGGCATTGCGGTGGCTGTTCCGCTGCGCGAGGCCACTGGCTCCCGCAAGAAGGCCTTTTGGTGGGCCACCTTGTCTGGCCTGGCCGAGCCGCTCGGCGCGCTCATCGGCTTCGGCCTTCTCTTGCCGGTTATTGGGCCGGCGACGATGGGCATTAGCTTCGCCGCCATCGCCGGCATTATGGTCTTCATCTCGCTGGATGAGCTATTACCCACTGCTGAGGAAACCGGCGAGCACCATCACGCTATCTACGGCTTGATTGCCGGCATGGCCGTGATGGCGGTTTCGCTGATGCTATTTATGTAGCCGGCTATGCAGCCGGGCTACGGCGTTTTAAGCCTCCGCCGGCTGGGCGGAGGTGGCCGAGGTCTTGCCAAAGGAGGCCTTGACCGCCATCACGATGGTGGCAACCACTGTGCCAAGCACCAGGCCGCAGACCATGGACATACCGGTATCTGCCAGCCACGCCAGGGCTCCGTTGGAAATATTTTCGGTCACGGAGGCAATGAACTCGTGTGGCTGATCCATTCCGAATTCGTGCAGGCCTTTGACTACGATGTGGCCGCCTACCCACAGCATGGCGGCGGTACCGATGACGCCGATGATATCGAGTACGACCGGCATGCCCTTGACCAGAGCGGTGCCGATGGTGGAGTTGCCATTGTGGCGCTTATTGAGGGCCATGCCAATATCGTCCATCTTGACCAAGAGGCCTACGGCGCCGTAGACACCCAGGGTCAGCAAGATGCCGACGAAGATGAGGGCACCCAGGCGCATCCAGAATGGCTGGTCGATGACCTCATTCAAGGAAATGACCATGATCTCGGCAGACAAAATGAGATCCGTGGTGATAGCGGACTTGACCAAGCTATCTTCGGCGTCTGCGCCCTTTTCCTGGACTGATTCAGTTTCCTTCTCTCGGTGGGGAAGAAGGTGATGCAGGATTTTTTCCGCGCCTTCAAAGCATAGATAGGTACCGCCGCACATCAAGATGGGCGTGAGCGCCCACGGCGCGATCCAAGAGAGGATCATGGCGATGGGCAAGATGATTACGAGCTTATTGATGAGCGAGCCCTTGGTAATGCGCCAGATCATCGGCAACTCGCGCTGGGGCTTAATTCCCTCCACGTATTGTGGGGTTACGGCAGCATCATCGACTACCACACCTGCGGCCTTCACGGAGGTCTTGCCCGCAAGGGCGGCCACATCGTCAACGCTAGAGGCAGCGGAGCGGGCGATCAGGGCGACGTCGTCAAGCAGGGCAAAAAGGCCACCGGCCATAAATTATCCTTCTGGGGTTAAGGTGATGTTATCGGACCACGTTAAGTGTATCCCCTGATGCGCCAGCCAAGCCATCGCATCATCACCGCTGCGAGTAATGCCCTCGACCGCGGCAAGTGTGGTGTCGATCGCCTTCTCGGCGTCCTCGGCGGAAATCAAACCGGCGGAGGTTGCGGCAGAGAGTTCATCAATATCGAGCACGGAAATGGGCTCGCCGCGCGTGGCAACAAGATCCACATAAAGATCGCGGGTGGTCCACACCGCGCCATCGCGTTGGATTTCGGCCACATCAATATAGAAGTCCTGGTGGACGTCTACACCAGGGCGGAAATGGAAGATATTGGCACGCAGGTTGAGATCGGGCAGCAGCCACGATTCCAGGTAGCCAAAGCGCGGGTGATCGGCGCCGCGAGCCATGTAGAGGCCGAAATCCGTCTCGGTGTACGTGTCGACCTCGCGCAGGAAACCCTTGGGGTCGGTATTGGTGTACTCGGCGGTATTAAAGGTCTCGCGCTTGACCGGATGGAGATCCGCCGGCATCTACTTCACCTCAAGGAAGGCGGCGGTGGGGGCGAAATTGCAGCGGGATTCCTGGGTGTTTACGCCGCCAGAAAGCAGTGCGATGACGGTGCCCTTGCCAGTCTGGGCGGTGCCGGACAAGGTGGTAGGGCCGTCTTGATTGATGCCGTTGTTATTCAGTGGGGTGACGCCGCTGCGCAGGGTGTCAAGGTTGAACCACTGCACGTTCATCCCGCCTTGTTCGCGTGCGGCCGGTGGGGTGCCGAGGGCGGTGAAGAGGAAGACGGTTTCGCCAGGCTTTGCGCCCGGTGCCGGCATTTCGGTGGGGCCAGGAACGGCGATGGCCGAGCCCATGGCATCGCTGGTGCCGCCAATGCAGTGTGCGGAAACTGTGGGCCAGTAGAACTGGCGGAAGTTCGGGTTATTGCCCTCTGGCATGGCTACGCCGCCCTTGCCATTGCCGCCGCCGGCGAAGAATGCGAGGCCCGACAAGATGGCGTTGCGAACATCCTCGGGAATCCAAGGTTGTGCCGCAAAAGCGCGGATGCGGTCCTGGGTTTCCTGATTGGGGCGGCCGAGCTCGTCCAGCGGGCTATGGGAGGATGCCTGCTGCACCAAGGAAGAAAGATCCGGTGCGGAAGCCTGCGCTGGGGCGACGAGGGGAGAGGCGAGGCCGATGAGCGCGGCCGTGGCAGCGGCGATATAACCGGTGCGGCTGGACAGGCGCCAGGTGGTGCGGGCGTGGCTCACGTTATCAATTCCTTGGGTGCGGTCTCGGGATGGGCGTTCAAGCCCCATTAGTCACATTTGTAACAATATTACCTACAGTAACGATAGTGATGCTTATGGGAGTGTCAAGTGCATTCGCAATCTATAAGATTTTTCGCCCGTTCTATACGGTGCGTTACGGGGTAAAGCCATCCCCAATGCTGCACTTGGCCCTTTAAGGGGGTATCGTGGGAGCTCGTTCAAGATCAATTTCGCGCGCGCAAGCGCCGTAGATCCTCCGAAGGAGAACCCCACTAGTGAGTAATACCGAGTTCCGTAATGTTGCCATCGTCGCGCACGTTGACCATGGCAAGACCACCCTGGTCAACGGCATGCTGGAGCAGTCCGGCGCCTTTGGTGACCACGGTGAACACACGGACCGCGTCATGGACTCCAATGATCAGGAGCGCGAGCGCGGCATTACCATTCTGGCCAAGAATACGGCCATTCACCGCAAGGGCCTGGGCAAGGACGGCCAGGACCTGATTATTAACGTCATCGACACCCCAGGCCACGCCGACTTCGGTGGCGAGGTTGAGCGCGGTATTTCCATGGTGGATGGCGTCGTCTTGCTTGTCGATGCCTCCGAGGGCCCGCTGCCGCAGACCCGCTTCGTGCTCACCAAGGCACTGGAAGCCAAGCTGCCGGTTATCATCTGCGTGAACAAGACTGACCGCCCGGATGCCCGCATTGACGAAGTTGTCTCCGAGTCTCAGGACCTGCTGCTGGAAATCGCCGCCGGCCTGGAGGACGAGGAAGCTGCGGCCGCCGCCGAGGAGCTGCTGGACCTGCCGGTTCTCTACGCTTCCGGCCGCGCCGGCGTTGCCTCTACCGAGAACCCAGGCGATGGCAACGTCCCTGAGGGCGAGGATCTGCAGCCGCTTTTCGACGTCATCTATAACGTCCTGCCAGAGCCTTCCGCTACCGTCGACGCCCCACTGCAGGCGCACGTGACCAACCTGGACGCCTCCGACTTCCTAGGCCGTATCGCGCTGCTGCGTATCTACGCCGGACGCATTAAGAAGGGCCAGCAGGTGGCCTGGATCCACTACGACGAGGATGGCAACCAGCACACCAAGACCGTGAAGGTCGCCGAGCTGCTGCGCACCGTCGGCTTCGAGCGCCAGCCCGCTGAGGAGGCCATCGCCGGTGACATCGTTGCTATCTCCGGCATCTCTGACGTCATGATTGGTGACACCATCGCCGATCCAGAGCACCCAGAGGCCCTGCCGCGCATCACCGTAGACGAGCCGGCCATCTCCATGACCATCGGCGTGAACACCTCCCCGATGGCAGGCCAGGGCGGCGGCGATAAGCTCACCGCGCGTATGGTCAAGGCCCGTTTGGAGCAAGAGCTCATCGGTAACGTTTCCCTGCGCGTGCTGCCCACCGAGCGCCCCGACGCATGGGAGGTCCAGGGCCGTGGCGAGATGGCGCTGTCCGTGCTTATTGAGTCCATGCGCCGCGAAGGCTTCGAGCTGACGATTGGTAAGCCGCAGGTTGTGACCAAGGAAATCGACGGCAAGACCTACGAGCCATACGAAATCCTTACCATTGACTCCCCGTCCGAGCACCAGGGTGCTATTACCCAGCTGCTGGCCGCCCGCAAGGGCCAGATGCAGGCCATGGACGTGCGCGAGGGCGACTGGGTACGCATGATCTTCCGCGTTCCTGCCCGCGGTCTCATCGGCTTCCGCACCCAGTTCATGACCGAGACCCGCGGTGCCGGCATCGCTAACTCCATCTCTGACGGCCTGGATGTCTGGGCCGGCGAGATCAAGTCCCGCCCGACCGGCTCCCTGGTGGCTGACCGCACCGGCCAGATCACCCAGTACGCGCTGATGCAGCTGGCTGACCGCGGCAACTTCTTCGTCGAGCCGGGCGCCGAGGCTTATGAGGGCATGGTCGTTGGTGCCAATAACCGCGATGAGGATATTGACATCAACATCACCAAGGAAAAGAAGCTGACCAATATGCGCTCCGCCACCGCGGATGCCACGGTCACCCTGGCTAAGGCACAAACCCTTTCCCTGGAAGAGGCGCTGGAGTTCTGTGGCAACGACGAGTGCGTCGAGGTCGCCCCGGACGTTCTGCGCGTGCGCAAGGTTGAGCTTTCCGCTACCGACCGCAAGCGTGCCGCCGCCCGCGCGAAGCAGATGAATAAGTAAAAAGCCGCACCCTAGGTGATGGTGATTGCTGCTGAAGTGGCCACCATCGCCGCAACCGCTGCCGCCTCCTCAACTACGGCCTTGACCGCAGAGGAGGCGGTTTTGTCATACTCGACCTCTTTCTTGATCTCCTGAATGCGTGCCCGCATCTCGCGGCGCTTCATTCCCTCCGCATCGTTTTTCAGCAGGGTATAGGCGCCGCTGACCTCGCGGAGGATATCCAGGATGATGACGTCATTGACCGTGGCTGGTCGCTGCGCCTCCAGGACTGCAACCAACCGTTCGCGCAGTTCCTTTTCCAGCTCCAGGTCCGTCATGATGTAGCGGTCGCCGCTAATCTGCCACCACTTGGCCTTTTCCACATCGAGCTGTCCATTCGCGTGGAAATCCAAGGCGATGATTTCCCGCGGGGTAAACCACGAAGCCTCCAACAGGCTCTGCATGCTGGTGGCCTTGTGCTGCTGCAGCTCTTCCCAAGCCCAAGCCAACACGGGGTGCTCCGGGCGCTGTGGAGTAGTCTCTACCTTCTTTTTCTCACCGAGCTCTACGTGCCCGCCCAGCAGCAGGTCCGCGAGTACGGTGGCGCGCAGAGCGGCCTCATTATTGGACACCCAGTCTTCCTTCTTGCCGTTGTCCTTGGTCAGTAGAAGGAACATTTCCTGGCAGATGAGCATTTGGGCCTCCTCAAAAGTAGCGGTCTATGGCCGAGTCTAGCGCCAATAATCTTCGTTTCGGCGGGGGAAAAGGACTAAAGTAGTCCGCGATGAAAAAGAATCCGGCTTCACCAAGGCGCGCGGCGTCGGCAATCGCAGCGGTACTCAGCACCGCCAGCCTTGCACTACTTAGCGCCTGCGCGGCTAACCCCGGCCCACCACCGGTGGTGGAGGACCATTCCTCCGCGCTGCAAGAAGATCAGACCACCAGCACGCCAACCCCGGAAGAAGAGCAGCCGCAGGATGCTGACTCCGCCAAGCGCCCCACCATCTCGGTGGGCGTGGATCCCTTGCGCGCGGGATTGAACCCGCACCTGGTGGCCAATAACTCCGAGCTGGTCGACCAGATTGCAGAACTGGTGCTGCCCTCAGCGTTCCACAACGGGCAAAGGGACGCCGATATCCTCGAATCCGCCTCTGAGGTCACCGCGCCTAAGGGCGTGGCGCAGCGGGTGCGCTACGTCATTGCCTCGCCCGCACAATGGTCCGATGGCACACCCATTTCCGGTGCGGACTTTAGCTACCTGTGGAAGCAGATGACCACCACCGCCGGTGTGCGCGATCCCGCCGGCTACCACGCCATATCGGCCGTCAATACCTCCGATGGTGGCCGCGTAGTCACCGTGGATTTTTCTGAGAAGGTGAAAGATTGGCACCTGCTTTTTCATAATTTGCTGCCTTCCCACCTGCTGCAGGACGATAACTTTGGCTCTGCCTTGGCCGATAAGATTCCGGCATCGGCCGGGCGCTTCCTCGTCGACAGCGTGGACCGCGGCCGCGGAGTCATTACCTTGAACCGGAATGACCGCTTCTGGGGTGCCAATCCGGCGCAGGTGGACGTCATTCAGCTGCGCGAGGTGCGCGATAGCACCCAGGCGCTCAATATGCTGCGCTCCGGGCAGATTGGTTTCGCGGACTTTACCCCGGATCAAACCTCGCAGGAGGCACTGGGTCTTTTAGGGCATGTTTCCGATAAGACACTGACCCGCCCGCGCCAACTGCGCCTGCACATGTCCACCGCGGATGGAGCGCTGGAAGAAAGGGCAGCGCGCCGCGGATTGGCCTCGCTGATTGATACGGACCAGGTCGCGCGCTTGGCCACCGGCCGCGCTTCCAACCTAGAGCCCGGGAATAACCCGATAAGCAAGGATGTGGATCTCACTGCGCTGCGCACCCGCGCTAGTAAGAAGCCGATTCGCTTTGCGGTAGACCCCACCAGCCCCACGGCCTTGGCTGCGGCCAATACGCTTTATGACGTCCTCGAAGCCCACGGGATCGCTGCCGAGGTGGTGTCCGAACGCCTGACCACGATCACCTCCAAGCTCCTGCCCGAAGGCGAGGTGGATGCGGTAGTGACCTGGGAGGATATCTCACTGAACTCGGTGTCCGCGGCGAATATCTTCAGCTGCGATGACAAACAGCCGCTCGCCGGCGACCTGTCCGGAATCTGTCCGGAGAACGCGGATGAGATTCGCGAGGAGATTTTGTCCGGAGCCATGAGCCCGAAGGAAGCGCTCGGACGCATTCGAGATGTGAACTCTAAGGAGGCCCTCTACGTGCCTTTGGTGGATGAGACGCGTATCCACGCGCTCGGGGAGGGTATTGTAGGCCCCGGCCAGAGCATTGATGATTGGGACGAGGGTCTTATCACCGCGCCCCGCTGGAGGATAGATGAAGACTAAGGACTTAACCGGCTACCGCGTGGTGGCAGTGCACGCCCACCCAGATGATGAAACCCTCTTTATGGGTGGCACCCTGGCCACTCTAGCCGCACGCGGCGCCGAAGTTTCCGTCATTACGCTTACCTTGGGCGAGGATGGCGAGGTCATCGGCGAGCCTTACCAAGGCCTGGCCGATCACGATCAGCTCGGCGGTTTCCGCGCCCGCGAATTGGCCAATGCCCTCGATGCGCTGGGCGTCAAGGGAGCTCAATTGGGCGGATTCGGGCATTTCCGCGATTCCGGCATGGCGGGTTCTCCCTCGCACGAGAACCCGCGTGCACTGGTCAATCGCATCGAGGAGGCGGCCGAGTTTCTCAGCGACGAGCTCGAGGCCATCCAGCCCCACGCCATCTTGACCTACGGGCCCGATGGTGGCTACGGGCACCCAGACCACATTGCGGTGCATAAGGCGGTGATGAAGGCGGCTCCGCCAAGCACGCGCATTTGGTACGGCATTTTTGAACGCGCCGCCAATTATGCCGGCCTGGACACCCTGGATGCGCCGGCCGGGTGGACCGAGCCCAGCCAAGAGTACTTGGACAATTTCACTAACGAGGGCGCCGATGTCACCGTCGCTCTTTCCGACGCCGCCCTGGACGCCAAGCGCTGCGCCATGCGCGCCCACGCCTCCCAAATCTGGGTGGCCGATGGCACCACCACCCGCACTAACCCCGAGGCCGCCGTGGCCGCGTTGCACGAACCCGAGCACGTGCCCGGAGCCTATGGTCTATCCAACCTGCTGGTCATGCCCCTGCTGCGCGCCGAGTACTTCCAGCTGGGCCAAGGCGAGCCGGCCGATGATCTGCTGGGCGGCCTGTAATGCGCACGGATTTTAGCCGCGGCGAGCAGGTCACCGGACTGGTGTGGCTGGCCATCGGCGCGTTGCTCTCGGTCTTCCTCGAGGTGATCTACCTCACCGCCCGCATTCCGCTATCCAATGGGGCGAGTGTGGCTTTTCCCATCACCATCCTGCTTGCGTGGTGGTTTAACTCCGTGCTCACCCGCACCGCCCGGTTATGGAGCCCCGCGCCGATGGTCGGCGCCATCCCGCTCATCGTCTGGTGCTTGGGCTTTTTCGCCTTCATGCTCCTCGTACCGATGACAGGAGACATGCTCTTGGCCAATAATATTCTCAGCCTGCTCCTGCTTTTGGCCGGGATAGGCGGGGGCGTTTGGCCATTTTTCAAGCAGAAGTGACATACTGTTAAACATCCCAAATCCGAGAAATCAGGAAGCTTCAAGGAATCTCCATGACTTATACGATCGCACAGCCTTGCGTTGACGTAATGGACCGCGGCTGCGTTGAGGAATGCCCTGTTGACTGCATCTACGAGGGCAAGCGCATGCTCTACATCCACCCGGATGAGTGCGTGGACTGCGGCGCCTGCGAGCCGGCTTGCCCAGTCGAGGCCATCTTCTACGAGGATGACGTTCCCGATGAGTGGCTGGACTACAACGACGCCAACGCAGCCTTCTTCGATGACCTGGGCTCCCCGGGCGGCGCGGCGGCCCTCGGCCCACAGGACTTTGACGTCCCGATGATTGCCGCGCTTCCGCCACAGAATCAGGAGTAAGACATGGCACGCACACCGCTAGGAAAGACGCTTCCAGATTTCCCTTGGGATTCGCTGGCTGGCGCCAAGAAGAAAGCCCAGGCCTACCCGGGTGGAATCGTTGACCTCTCGGTGGGCAACCCCGTTGACCCTGTGTCCCCAGGCGTGCAGCTCGCGTTGACTGCAGCCGCGCAGGACCCTGGTTACCCGCAGACCGCCGGCACCCCGGAACTGCGCGAGGCTATCGCCGCCGCGCTCACTCGCCGCTATAACATGCAGGTGGACCGCGTACTGCCGGTGGTCGGCACCAAAGAGGCCATCGCCTGGCTGCCCACGCTTCTGGGAATGCGCGGCGAGACCGTCGCCTTCCCCTCGGTGGCCTATCCCACCTACGAGGTGGGCGCCCTGCTCGCCGGCGCCACGCCGCTGCGCGCGGATTCCGATTTCCAAGACGCCTCCCTGGTCTTTTTGAATTCGCCGTCCAATCCCACCGGCCGTGTGCTCGGCGTGGAGGAGCTGCGCCGCATCGTGGCGTGGGCGCGCGAGACCGGCGCCATCATCGCCTCCGATGAGTGCTATATGAGCTTGGGATGGAATGACGATAACCCGCCGGTATCCATCCTCGATCCGCGCGTGACCGATGGCGATAACACCGGGCTTATTGCCATGCATTCGCTATCCAAGACCGCGAATATGGCCTCTTATCGCGCCGGTTTCTTCGCCGGCGATAACGACCTCATTGCTGAGCTGCTCCAGCTGCGCAAGCACGCGGGTCTCATCGTTCCAGGTCCCATCCAGGCCGCCATGGTTGCCGCGCTCAACGACGACGACACCGAAGCCCTCCAGCGCAACCGCTACGCCTCCCGCCGTGCGGTGCTCATGCACGCGCTTGTCGACGCCGGCTTTACCATCGACCACTCCGATGCCGGCCTGTACCTGTGGGCCACCCGGGGCGAGAACTGCCGCGAGACCATCGACTGGCTTGCAGAGCGTGGCATCCTCGCGGCCCCCGGTGACTTCTACGGTCCGGCCGGCGAGAAGCATGTGCGCATCGGCCTCAATGGCACCGATGAGCGCATCGATGCCGCCGTGGACCGCCTCGCCGGTGCCTAATTCCGGGAGGCCTCCCGCCCGCGCGGGCATTTCCCCGCGCAAAACGGTTCTGCGCGGCCGCGTGCCGGAGGAAGGGGAGTACTTCGCCGCCCGTGCCGGCGACTCTCCCTTTTCGCCCGGCACCGCGCTGCCGCCCGGCGCCGCACTCCCGCACCCCGTGCCCGCCTGGTACCACCCTGCGGTGCCGCCGGAGCGCCCGATTCCTTTCGACTACTCCGTGGTCCACGCCGACCGCGACTTCATCGTGGCCGATAAGCCGCACTTCCTGCCCACGACCACCAACGGCCGCCTCCAGCGCGAAACGCTGCAAACCCGCCTGCGCGTGGATTTTGGCGAAGACGACATCGTACCTCTGCACCGCCTGGATCGCCTGACCGCTGGCCTCGTCATCTGCTCCCGTAATCCCGAAACCCGCGCCGCCTACCAGCGCATCTTTCTGGAGGGGAGTGCGGTGAAGAGGTATCGGGGCGTCGTCAAGCAGCCGCTTTTCGTGGACCAGGAAATTGCCCTGCGCATGCACAAGCCCCGCGGGTCGCGCCAGGTGTTCGTGGCCCCCGAAGGTACGCTGACCTCCACATATGTGCGCGCCGCCGGCCGGGAGGTGACCATGTGGCCGCGCACCGGCCATACCCACCAGTTGCGCGTGCTGCTCAATCACCTCGGCCACCCACTGCTTGGCGACGATACCTATCCCACCCCGCGCAAGCTCGACCTCTATGACTTCCGAACCCCGCTCGCGCTGCTCCATGAGGCTATAACTTTTATAGATCCTCTATCACATTCCGAGCGCCAATTTTTCAGTTCCCAGGCCTTAAGAACTACAATCGAGTAGTTATTTAATCACTGGCTAGAAAGGCGGCCCATGGCAGACCTCAGCGTCGCGCGCTTTGTGTCCAATTTTGGGCAGTTTCTCAAATTCGGCATTGTTGGCGGCTCGGGTACCGCGGTTAATCTCTTTGTGGTCTATTTGTGCAGAAAGATTACTTGGTGGTCTGGCGGCATCGAGGCGGATGACCCCTTCATCAATCTCTTCGGCTCTGTTTTCCATATCCGTTGGTACCATGTGTTTTTGACCATTGCGTTCTTGGTCGCCAACACTTGGAACTACCAGCTGAATCGCATGTGGACTTTCCGATCGGTGGCGAAGGTGTCTTGGCTGCGCGGTTTCTTCCCATTCCTTCTCGCTGGAATTGGAGCTTTTATCGTAAGTCAAGTTGTGGCGACACTGTTAATGAATCCGACTTCGCCGCTGCACTTGCCCTCAGACATTCTGGATGATTCGACCGGTTTGCGTACAAAGGTGTACTGGGCATCGGCCATTTCTATCATTGTCGCTATGCCGATTAACTTTATTTTGAACAAGCTTTGGACCTTCCGCTCGCAGCCGAAGACGCCTCAACTTGTCGAAGAAACCGAGCCAGCCTAGCTAGGTCCCGTATTTCCTTCCTCTCCGCCCCTCGCGCTCACCAGCGCAGGCTGGCGGAGATTTTTCTTTCTCCCCGTGAGCGCGAAGGGCACAGTACCTTCCGTCGCGCTCACGGGGAACGAAATCAGAGAAAACCCGCCGTCCGCGGTGAGCGCGAAGGGCGGGTGGAGGGAAGGGGCGGGAGGGGGATTAGTCTTCGAGCTCGGCATCGAGGCGAGCCTGGTCGCGACGGTGCTGGCGGCGACGAATGAAGGGGGTGAGGATGAGGACGGCGATAACACCGACGGCGGTGCCGAGGAGGTAAGAGGCGGGGCTGTGGCCGTCGGCAGGCGCGTAGGCGTTATAGGCAATGCCGGCGAACATGGCAATGAGCGGGATGAAGTAGACGGCCATTGCGGTCCAATTTCGGCCCACTGGTGGGGTGGCGACGCGTTGGCGCATCCACGCGGTGCCGATGGAATTGCCGAGGATGGATGGTACGAGCGCGAGGAAGCACAGCATGCTCATTCGGCCGGGGAGGACCCAGGCGAGGATTGCGGCGACGACGAGCTCGAGGAATGGGATGAGAGTGATGCCAATTGCGCAGGCTTTATAGAGCGTGTCGCGTTCGAATTCATCGCGGGTTGCGCGATCGATTTCATTGAGGGAGTAATTGGCGATGGCGTTAATCATGTTGTTCAGCTCCAAAAATTTCTTCGACGGTTTTTCCTAGTTCGTGGCAAATGTCCAGCGCGAGGTGCACGGAAGGGGAGTAATTGCCCCGTTCGATATTGGCGATGGTTTGGCGGGAGACGCCGGCTTTATCAGCGAGTTCGGCTTGTGATAATTCGAGCCAGCGGCGCCATTTGCGGACCATGTTGGGGTGGTCGGCCATCTGGACTCCTTTACTGTGTGTCTTGCTTACATGTCCTAATGTAAAGGATAGTTGTCATTGGGGCAAATGTCTCACACATAGATGCCACTTCCAATAAGGCTGAGCTGCTGAGGTCGGAAGCTCAGGGTTGCGGCCTTTAAGCACCTCAAGAGTGGCTTT
This sequence comes from Corynebacterium tuberculostearicum SK141, assembly GCF_000175635.1. GTDB lineage: Bacteria > Actinomycetota > Actinomycetes > Mycobacteriales > Mycobacteriaceae > Corynebacterium > Corynebacterium tuberculostearicum_C. The sequence goes on from NZ_ACVP01000012.1 coordinate 61,081, forward strand.
GATAAGTAGGATGGCTTCGCTGAGGTGGTATTTGATGTCGTCGGCAGTAAAGCGCAAGACCGTATATCCGTGGGCGACGGCCGCGTTTTGTTTGGACCGGTCAGCTTGAAAGGCCACGCTGTGTTTGTGGTATTCCCAGCCATCGACTTCCACAAGGAGCCTTCCAATCCTGAGATCAAAGCGGTACCCCGCAATGAGGGCATTGTGTTCAGGGAAAATTCCTTCAGTGCGCAGCTTTCTGCTTAAAGTGCGCTCCGGTGGGCTATCCGCTCCGATCGCAGCGTGCCGAATCGTCTCCTTTAGACTCCTTGGCACGCGCCGCATTCGCCGACGGTCCGTTTCTAGACGGCCGGGTCCGTGCTTTCCTCGATAGTGTTCTTCCAGAAGAGGCCTGCACGCACGCGAAATCCTACGCGCGGCCCACAACGGTTGCACCACCGGAAGGCCGTTGACATTGTGCGTGGCTTGAAGTCGCGAGTGCGAAACGCGAAAGTTCTTTCCCTTCAAAGTACGCGGTCCCTCCGCTTCCAGAGGAAATGTCAGCTGCCGGCCGAGGTAAATCTCCTGCGCCGTCTTTCCCGTGAAATGGATGCGGCTGAGCCCATGCGCCAGCGCCCGCGCCACCGCCCAGGGCGTCCATTCATCGGTATAAATCCCCCTGTGCACGCGAAAGAGCTTCCCCTCGCGAACCTTGCGACGAATCGCATCCTTGCTCAAACCTTGGCCGCGCAGTTCCGCGGTAGTCCATTCCCCCATGGGGCTTAACCTAAGCGGTCGTGTTGAGCTGTAGCTATGCGCGTCGCGGCATCCTGTGGATAACCCTGGGGTTGGGGGCGATTTTTCGCTGCGTGGTCTGGATAGCTGTGGATAACTTCCCTTCGCGCTCACCGGCGGCCTCGGGTGGCCCTGATTTGTGCTCCCCGTGAGCGCGACGGGAGGGGCGTGGGCAGAGCTCGCCGTAGGCGCTCACCAGGTGACGAAAAAGAGAGACCCCGCCTCGTGCCGGTGAGCGCGAAGGGCGGGGAGGGGCCAAGGGGAGTGGGCGAGCCGTGCCTCCAGGGGCGAGGGGCTAGGTGAGGGGCAGCGTCGAGGTCGGGTTGATGCCGCGAACCTTGGAATTGATAACGCCGGCGATGGCGAGCACCACGAACATGGCGGCGGCGGAGAGGAGTTGGGTGCGGGCGGTGGCGTCGGTAAGCATGAGTACCGCGATGGCCGCAAAGAGGGCGAGGGCGAACCAGGTGAGGTAGGGGAAGGCCCACATGCGGATGGGGAGGGGATGGAGGGCCTCAAGCTGGCGGCGCAGGCGCAGCTGGCTGACGGCGATGAAGACCCAGACGATGAGCAGGGACGCGCCGGCGGCGTTGAGCATGAAAGTAAGGAGCCAGCCGGTATCGGCGTAGTTGAGCACCACCATGACGGCCGAGAGGAGGACAGACAGGCCGATGGCGGTGGTAGGAACGCCGTCCTTATTGGTGGTGGTGAAGATGCGCGGGGCCTCGCCGCGGGAGGCTAGGGAGTGCATCATGCGGGAGGAGGCGTAGATCTGCGAGTTGAAGGCGGAGAGTAGCGCGAGCACGATGACGACTTCCATGATGCCGGCCGCGCCCGGGATGCCGGCGCGTTCGAGAACCATGGTGAAGGGCGATTCTGCGGCCGAGGAGGCACCGCCCAGGATGGAATAGGGCAGGAGGAACGTGATGACGAGGACGGAGCCCAAGTAGAACACCGAGATGCGCAAGATGGTGGAGCGCACGGCATTAACCAGGGATTTCTCGGGATCCTCGGATTCGGCAGAAGCGATGGCGACCACCTCGATGCCGCCGAAGGCGAAGGCCACTGCGAGCAGGCCGGCCGCGACGCCGCCGAGGCCATTAGGCATGAAGCCGTCCTCCAGGAAGACGGAGGTGCCGATGAAGGAATGTCCGGGCAGAAGGCCCAAGATGAGCAGCGCGCCGATGATGAGAAAGGCCACGATGACGACGACCTTGATGAGGGCGAACCAGTACTCGAATTCGCCGAAGCTGCGCACGCGCAGCAGGTTGATGATGCCGAAGAGGACCACGCAGACGGCGGCGGGGATCCACGGCGAAACGTTGAACCAGGAGCCAATGAAGCCGGCCGCGCCGGTGATTTCGGCGCCAAGGACGGCGACCGTGGCTAGCCAATAGATCCAGCCCTGGGTAAAGCCCGCCCAGCGGCCGATGCCGTGTTCGGCGTATTCGGAAAAGGAGCCGGAGGCGGGGATAACGGTGCCCATCTCGCCCAGCATCTGCATCACCAAAATGGCCAGAAAGCCAGCGATGACGTAGGCGAGGAGCACGGCGGGGCCGGCGGCGGAAATGCCGACGCCGGTGCCCAAGAAAAGTCCGGCACCGATGGTGGAGCCTAGCCCCATCATCGTCAGGTGGCGGACCTTCAGACCAGAACCGAGGGTGGAGGAGTTATCAGTCACCCCTCCATCTTATTTTGCCCGATTGGGCTATAGGAATCGGGGGTATTAATTCTTGTGCAGCTCGTCGTTAAGCGCGACGGCCTCGGCCTTCCACTCCACGGCCTCAACCGCACCGGAGACGGAGTTGCGGCGCAGCAGCATGCCGGAGGCACCGGAGAGCTGGGAGCCCTTGATGTTCTCGCCATTGCCGACGCCGAGTGCTTCCGCGACCTTGCCAAAGACGGTTACCTTGGTGCCGGCGGTGACGTAGAGGCCGGCTTCGACCACGGCGTCGTCGCCAAGCGAAATGCCAATGCCGGAGTTGGCGCCGAGGAGGCAGCGCTCGCCGATGGAGATGACCTCCTTGCCGCCGCCGGACAGGGTACCCATGATGGACGCGCCGCCGCCGATATCGGAGCCATCGCCCACGACGACGCCCGCGGAGATGCGGCCCTCAACCATGGAAGCGCCGAGGGTGCCGGCGTTGAAGTTGACGAAGCCCTCGTGCATGACGGTGGTGCCCTCAGCCAGGTGGGCGCCCAGGCGCACGCGGTCTGCGTCACCGATGCGGACGCCGGACGGCACAACGTAGTCCACCATGCGGGGGAACTTGTCCACGGAGTAGACAACGACCGGGCCGCGGGAGGCCAGGCGTCCGCGCACCATCTGGAAATCGGACACGGCGCACGGACCGTAGTTGGTCCAGACCACGTTATTGAGGTGGCCGAAGATACCGTCCATATTCAGGCCGTGCGGCTTGACCGCGCGGTGGGACAGGAGGTGCAGGCGCAGGTAAGCATCGTAGGTATCGACGGGGGCGTCATCCAGATCCTTGATGGAGGTCTCAACGGCGACGCGGGCCACGCCACGCTCCTCGTCCGGGCCTGCCAGTGCGGAGAACTGCTGGGGAACCTCTTCCAAGCGCTTGGTCTCGGTGGTCTCTACGTTCTTATCGGTGTATACGGCCGGGAACCATACGTCCAAGACGGTGCCGTCATGGGTAATGGTTGCTAGGCCGCGTGCGGATGCAGAAGTCATGCCCGCTAGCTTAGCAACTACTTCCGCGCCTCCGCGCGCTGGCCGGTGGGAAGCACGAAAGACAAGATGACGAGCACCGCGGCCAGGATGAGCACCGAGATGACCTGGTTGCGCGCGGCCGGATCAAAGAGCATCAGCAGGGTCAGTCCGGCCAGGGCGGCGGCCGTAACCCACGGAAGCCAGGGGAATCCGGGTACGTGGATCTCGGTCAGCTCGCCATTATCGCGCAGGACGGGGTGCAACTTGATAAAGGAAGCCACGATGAAGGACCAGATGACCAGCAGGCACCCTCCGACCGCGTTGAAGAGGAAGGCCAGAAGCCCTGGCGGGTTCCAGAACTGCAGGCCCACCGAAGCGAAGGCGAAGACCATGGACAAGATGACGGCGTTGATGGGGGAGCCGGCGCGGTTTTGCTTGAGGAAGAAACCCGGGGCGCAGTGGTCCTTGGTCATATCAAAGACCAAGCGGGAGGTGGCGTAAATCTGCGCGTTGAAGGCAGACAGCAGTGCTAGGGCGATAATCGCCTCCATGAAGCCGGCCGCAAAAGGAATCTTGGCGGCCGCGAGCACCAGGGTGAAGGGGGAATCCGCCGCCACATCGGCGTCCTGGATGGAGCTAAACGGCAGCGCCATGGTGATCACCACGATAGAGCCGATGTAGAAAATCATGATGCGCACGATGATGGCGCGCACCGCAGTGGCCACGTTATGCGCCGGATCCTCGGACTCGGCGGCCGCGATGGTCACCAGCTCGATGCCGCCGAAGGCAAAGGCGACAGCCAGCAATCCAGCGGCGAAGCCAGGCATGCCATTGGGCAGGAAGTTATCGGTGAAATTGGTACCGGCCAAGGAGACATCCATGCCCGGCAGGATGCCCAGCGCCATGAGTGCGCCGATGACGAGGAAGGCGACGATGACTCCGACCTTGATGATGGCGAACCAGAACTCGAACTCACCAAAACCGCCCACGGCCGCGAAGTTGACCACCGCGAAGAAGGCCACAGCAATAAGCGCTGGAATCCACGGGGCAATATCAAACCAGTTGGAAATGATGGCGGCCGCGCCGGTGATTTCAGCGCCCATGACCATGATCAGCATGAACCAGAAAATCCACCCCATGGTAAAGCGCGCCCAGTGACCGAAGGCCTGGCCAGCGTAGGTGGAAAATGACCCCAAAGAGGGGCGGGCGGCGGCCATTTCACCCAGCATCCACATCACCAGTGCGATGAGCGCGCCGGCTACGGCATAGGAGATGAGCACGGAGGTGCCGGAAATCTGGATGCCGAGGCCCACGCCGAGGAAGAGGCCGGCGCCTACGGCGGAGCCAAGGCCCATCATCGTGAGATGGCGGGATTTCAATTGAGTGCCTTCGGCCATTGTTATCACCTTAGGGAGGACGAATTATTTGCAGTGAAGTGAACTTTACACAATGCGGTGAGCTGCGCGGAGCGCTAGCATGGCGCTTTGTGACTTTAGATCTATATGCAGACCCCATCGAACTAACCAAGGCGCTCGTGGATATTCCGAGCCCCTCCCACCATGAGGAGGCCATCGCAGACGCCATCGAAGAAGCGCTGCGCGGTTTGGACGTCGAGGTTGCCCGCTACGGCAATACCGTGTGCGCCCGCACGAACCGCGGGCTAGATTCCCGCGTGGTGCTCGCCGGTCACATTGATACCGTTCCGTTGGCAGAAAATGTACCGCATCACATGGAAACCTCTGAAGGCGGGGTAGAGATTATGTGGGGCTGCGGCACTGTGGACATGAAGTCCGGCATGGCCGTCTACCTCAATGCCTTTGCCCAGCTGCACGAAGCCGGTGAGCTCAAGCATGACCTCACCGTCATCGCCTACGAGGGCGAAGAAGTAGCCACTGAATTTAATGGCCTGGGCCACCTGCAAAAAGACCACCCAGAGTGGCTCGAGGGCGACTTCGCCCTGTTAGGCGAGCCCTCCGGCGCCATGGTCGAGGCCGGCTGCCAGGGCTCCATCCGCCTGCGCGTGACCGCCCATGGCACTCGTGCGCACTCAGCCCGCGCCTGGCTCGGCTCCAACGCAGCACACAAGCTCGCGCCCATCATGAGCCGCATCGCCGCCTATGAGTCCCGCGATGTCACCATCGATGGCTGCACCTACCGCGAGGGCCTCAACATCGTCCACCTCGAGTCGGGCGTTGCCACCAATACGCTGCCGGATGAGGCATGGATGTTTGTGAACTTCCGCTTTGCGCCGGACCGCACGAGCGACGAGGCGCTGGAGTATATGAAGTCCATCATCGGCGAGGAAGAAGATGTCACCATCGAGATCGATGACATTGCACCGGCCGCCCAGCCCGGTTTGGGCCAGCCGGCGGCCAAGGCTCTTATCGACGCCGTCGGGGGCAACGTTCGCGCCAAGTACGGCTGGACCGACGTTGCCCGCTTCTCTGAAATGGGCACCCCGGCCGTAAACTTTGGCGCCGGTGACCCCGGGTTCGCGCATAAGAAGGATGAGCAGGTCCCCACCGCGCAGATCACCGAAGTATCCACCGCCCTCCTGAACTACCTGAAGGGATAACCATGACTCCTGAGCAGATGCGCACCCTGCGCGGCCCGATGCTGCTGCGCACCGAAGGCGAGCAGGCCTCCACCTTTGACCAGCGGCTCTTGGAGTCCGGCGCGGACCATGAGTGGCAGCACGCCGATCCGTGGCGCGTCCTGCGCATCCAAGGCGAGTTCGTCGCTGGCTTCGATGCGCTTTCCAAGCTGCCGAAGGCCGTTACCGTCTTCGGCTCCGCGCGCACCACGCCGGAGGATGCGAGCTACCAGCTCGGCGTCGAGGTCGGCCGCAAACTGGCCGAGCACTCCTATGCCGTCATCACCGGCGGCGGCCCCGGCATCATGGAGGCAGCCAACCGCGGCGCCCACGAGGCCGGCGGGCTCTCCGTGGGCTTGGGCATCGAGCTTCCCCACGAGCAGGGCCTTAACGAGTATGTGGATCTGGGCCTGAATTTCCGCTACTTCTTTGCCCGCAAGACGATGTTCTTGAAGTACTCGCAGGCCTTCATCTGCCTGCCTGGTGGCATGGGCACGATGGATGAGTTCTTCGAGGTCATGTGCATGGTCCAGACCGGAAAAGTGACCAATTACCCCATCGTGCTCATGGGCACCGAGTACTGGTCCGGCCTGCTGGAATGGATGGAAAAGACCCTGGCGGCCAGCGGCTATATCAACGAAGGTGACCGAGAGCTTTTCCTGCTTACCGACGACCCCGATGAAGCCCTCGCCCACATCATCCAGCGCCACCAAGTCATGAGCGATAAGCGCATCAGGGAGCCGCGTTGAGCCTCGCGCGTGTGATGGCGATTGTCAATCGCACCCCGGATTCCTTCTATGACAAGGGCGCAACCTTTGACCTTGACCCGGCGCTGCGCCGTTGTGATGAGGTGATCGCGGCCGGTGCGTCGATCGTCGATATTGGCGGTGTGAAGGCTGGCCCCGGCAAGGCCGTGAACGCGGCGGAGGAAATCGACCGCGTGGTGCCGACCATCGAGAAGGTGCACGAGCGCCACCCGGACGTGCTCATCTCCGTCGATACTTGGCGCAGCGAGGTAGCCGAGGCAGCCATCGCAGCCGGCGCCGGCCTGGTCAATGACACCTGGGCCGGTTGGGACCCCGAGCTCATCGAGGTCGCCGGCCAGCACCGCGTGGGATACGTGTGCTCGCACACTGGCGGCATTACCCCGCGCACTAGGCCGCACCGCGTGCATTTCGATGATGTGGTGGCCGATGTCATCGCGGAAACCACCCAACTGGCCGAGCGCGCCGCCTCCCTCGGCTGTCCGGAGGATTTGACCTTCATCGATCCGACGCATGACTTTGGTAAGAACACCTTTCACGGGCTCGAGCTCCTGCGGCGCATTGACGAGATCGTCGCCACCGGTTGGCCGGTGCTCATGGCGCTATCCAATAAGGACTTCGTGGGCGAGACGCTCGACCGCGGGGTAGGCGAGCGCGTGGCCGGCACCCTGGCCGCTACCGCGTGGTCCGCCGCCCGCGGCGTGGCCGCCTTCCGCGTCCACGAGGTGGCCGAGACCGCCGATGTCATCCGCATGACCGCCGCCATCCAAGGCGAGGTGGCCCCGCTAGTCACTACGCGAGGCCTTGCATGAGCGTCTCTGTAATCATTCCAGCGCTCAACGAGGAGGGCACCGTCGCGGACGTCGTGCGCGCCTGCCTCGCCGATGACCCCCTGGAAGTGCTCGTCATCGACGCTGACTCCACCGACGCCACCGCCTCCCGCGCTGCCGCTGCCGGAGCGGATGTGCGCAATTGGCGCGATATCCTCCCGGAGGAACCGCGCCCCGGTAAGGGCGAATCCCTCTGGCGCGGGGTTGCCGCGGCGAAGGGAGATATCGTCGTCTTTGTCGATGCCGACCTCGAATCCGCCGCGCCCGGCATGGTCTCGGCCTTGGCCGCGCCCTTCGCCGACCCCGCGGTGGAGATGGTCAAAGCCCGCTACCGCCGCAGCCTCAACGGCCAGCCCACCGGCGGCGGCCGCGTGACCGAACTGACCGCCAAGCCGCTCATCAAGCAGTTCTTTCCCGAGCTCGCCCACATCGCTCAGCCCCTTGGAGGCGAATACGCCCTGCGCCGCGCCACCGCCCTAGAACTGCCCTTCGTGGAGGGGTATGGGGTGGAAGCGGGGCTAATGGTGGACGTCGGCAAGCGGGGCACAATCGCACAGGTAGACCTGGGCACGCGGGTACACCGCAACCGGCCGCTGCACCAGCTGGCGCCGATGGCCGAGGTAGTCGCGCGCACGCTGCTCGCCCGCGCCGGGGTCATCGCTCCCGTTGCTCAACGCCCGCCGCTAAAAGGTAAGGTTTAAGCCATGCTGTCTTGGATTATGCTCCTGCTCGTCCTTATCGCCCTGACCGTCATCGGCACCTGGGTGTGGGGTTCCATCTTTGGCCGCGGCGAGGTCATGCACCCGCTCGACGAGCCGCAGAAGGTGCGCGAAAATAACCGCGCCGCCCTCCGTGAAGGTCGCCTTGACCAGGTAAAATTCGAGGTGGTTCCCCGTGGATACCGCCAGGACCAGGTAGACGATCTCCTCGCGCAACTGGAGGAACAACTATCTTCCGCGCAGAAAAGGTCTAAGCTGGAAGGAAAAGAAGTTAACTAAAGGAGACTCACTATGGCAGCAATGAAGCCGCGCACCACGGGCGGAGAAATGGAAGCAGTAGAGGAGTCCCGCAAAATTGTCATGCGCATCCCCTCGGATGGCGGCGGTCGCATCGTCATCGAGCTGAGCAAGGACGAGGCCGCCGAGCTCGGTTCCCTGTTGACCGAGGTTTCTAGCTAGTCTAGGTACATGCTTTCTCATATCGTCGACATTCTGGCCGATCCCAACGATGGCACCGCGCTTTCTGGTGCCGATGATTTCTCTCGCCTCGTTTCGGAATCCGGCCACTCTTATGATGTGGCCAAGCAGGGCTACGTCACCCTCGCGGCCGGCGCTGGACTCAAGCACAAGGGCGATGACATGGATATGGTCAACGCCCGTGAGACCTATCTGGCCATGGGCCATTTCGCGCCCTTCGTCGAGGCCGTAACCGGGGCCGTCCAGGACGCACTGGATTCCGCTTCCTTGGCCGAGTCCACGCCCGCCTCCCTGCTCGAGGTGGGCGCCGGCACCGGCTACTACCTGGCCCATACTCTGGACTCCATCGCGGAGGCCCGTGGCGTTGGCCTCGATATTTCCCCGCACGCCGCGAAGCACTTGGCTAAGTGCCACCCGCGCGTCGGCGCCGTTGTGGCCGATGTGTGGGAGCGCTTGCCCCTCCGGGATGAGTCCGTCGACGCAATCTCCGTCGTCTTCGCCCCGCGCAATCCCGCCGAGTTCCAGCGCGTGCTCGCCCCAGGCGGCCAGGTCATCGTCTTGACCCCCGGCGCCGGACACCTAGATGAGCTGCGCGAGCCGCTCGGCATCCTCGGCGTGGAAGAAGGCAAGGTCGAGCGCATGTATGAGCAGGCCGAGGGCTTCCTCGAGCAGGCGGCCGACCCGGTCGATATCTCGTTCCCCATCGAGCTTGATAAGGCCTCCGTTGCCGCCCAGGTGGGCATGAGCCCGTCCGCGCGCCACATCAGTGCCGGCGAACTCGCCGAGCGCATGGCCGCGTTGCCCCCGACGCTCACGGTCACCGCCCGCGCCCGCTTGGATCGCCTCCGCGCCGTCTAGCTCCCGGCTGGCCCCAGCCACCTCCACCGTCCTTCGCGCTCACCGGAAGCGCGTGGGGCGGTTCTTTTCGTCTCCCCAGTGAGCGCGAGGGGAGGTTTCCCCCTTGCCGCTCACCGGCACACGCTTTCCGACGCCCCAGCTTCTCCCCGTGAGCGCGAAGGACGCGTGTGAGGGAGCTAGGAGAGACGCAGCCCAGCGATGTGGATTGAAAACGAAATCCCCGCTCTTGCCGCTCACCAGGAGAGGCGGAACCGCGGTGGGCGGCCGCGCCGGTGAGCGCGAAGGGCGGGGGGAGGGACGGAGAGAGACGGGTTGGGTGAGGAGGGGCGAGCCAGGAGGATTAAAGCTTGGAGCCGGAGCGCTGCCAGTCCTGCTCGATGACGGCATCGCCGGAGGTCTCGACCCGCAGGCCGGAGCAGCCGCCTTCGAAGTAGACGCGGGAGGCCATCGCGATGAGGCCACCGTCGACGAATACCTCGACGGTGGAGCCGTCTTGAATGATGGTGAGGGTATCGGAGTCGCCCTCGGCAAGCGTGGCGGTGGCGGGCTCGGAATCGGCGAAACAGTGGTCGAAGGCTTTGTTCATGGAGCGATCGAGGCTGATGTCATCGCCGGAGTGGCAGATGGTGGCGGCGGGGTCACCGGCGCCGTCGAGAAGCGTGACAGTCACGCAGGAACCGGAAGGGACCTCCATGACGCCGGTCCAGGAACGGGCGTAATCGGAGAGCTTGACGGCATCGGGCAGGCCGCGGGCGGGTGCTTGGTAGAGGACGCCGCCCTCGAGGGTGACTCGGCGGGGCAGGGACAGGGCATTGGCCCAGCCTTCGGCCTCCCAGGAAGCGTGCTTGGTGGCGTCGTCGCCGCGGCCGTTGCCGTTGAGGAGGCCGACGATGACGGCCCGCTCGTAGCGCTGCTCTGGGGTGAGAGTGCCGGTGGTCGTATTGGTATTGCGCGGACGGGAGAAATCGTGGCCGAAGTCTACGCGGCGGAAGCCGGAGACCACGGTAAAAGTAGTGCCCTCCAGCCGGCCGACGAGGTAGCCGGAGACGTCGCGGCCGCCGCGCTCTAGGGTGACGAAGAGGACGTCGTAGATATTGCCGTCGACCTCATCGCGCAGGCGGACCAAGCGCGGCGAGACGACCGGCGGGATGGGCGAGGTAGCGGGGACCTCGCCTTCGAGGAAGCCAGGGTCGCCGTCGAACTTGAGGCTGCCGCGCAGCCGCCAAGACACGCCATCGGCAGATTCGAGGATGACGGGAACCGGGGCGTCGGAGTGGCCGGTGAGCGCGAGCATGAGCCAACCGTCGTGGCCGTCATCGCGGTCCTCGGAGGCCCAATCGGGCACCACGGAGGGGGAGCGGAAGTGATCAAAGTTGCGGGTATTGCCTACGACCTCGCCAAAACGAACGACATTGGGGTCGAGGGCCTGGGGGTCATCGGAGACCTCGCAGATCTCGTCCACATCGGCGTAGCGGGCGAGGTGAACGGAGATACCGGCGGCGGTCACGGAAGTGAAGTAAAGGTGGATATCGTCCGGGCCTTGGGCTACGGAACCGGCACGCAGGGAGAGCTCGCCGCCAACGGGCGCGAGGGCATCGTCGCAGTCCAACCAGTCAAAGGGAGACTCTTCGGAGTAGGTGTGTCCCCAGCGGGCAGGGGAGTCCGCGGTGGGGCGGTACTGGTGGAACAGGTGCCAGGTATCGCCGTCACGCAGGATTCCAGCGGGGGCGTCGAGGACGCCGTCTTCGGGGACAAAATGCAGTTCGGGGCGGTGAGTTGTCACGGCTATCCTTCCTTAAATCAGGCTGCGGTAGATATCGACGGTCTGGGCGGCAATGGTAGCCCAAGAGAAATCACGGATGGCGCGCTCTCGGCCGGCGCGGCCAAATTCCGCGGCGCGCTCTTTATCGGCGGCGACGTCATTGACGGCGGCGGCGAGGTCGGCTTCGAAGGCGGTGGTAGCGGCGGCGTCGTAAGGCACCAGTATGCCGGTTTCGCCATCGACCACAACCTCCGGAATGCCGCCTACGTTGGAGGCGACAACGGCCGTGCCGCAGGCCATAGCTTCCAGGTTGACGATGCCGAGCGGCTCGTAGATGGACGGGCAAACAAACACATCCGCACCGGAGTAAATCTGCTGGACCTCGTTGCGCGGGAGCATGTCCTTGACCCAGAAAATGCCATCGCGCTGGGCACGCAGTTCCTCCACCAGCGCCTCGGTCTCCGCCGCGATTTCGGGCGTATCGGGCGCGCCGGCGCACAGCACCAGCTGGATATCCGGGTCGAATTTCTGCGCCGCCTGCAGCAGGTGCTTTACGCCCTTTTGTCGGGTAATGCGGCCAACGAAGGCAACGATGGGGCGTTGCTTATCGACGCCCAGCTTGTCCAACACATCTCCCTCTCGCGGCTGCCACAGCTCGGTGTCGATGCCGTTGAGGACGACGTGGACCTTGGAGGCGTCGATCCGCGGGTAGGCATCCAGGATGGAGTCCTTCATGCCGGCGGAGACGGCGATGACGGCGTCGGCATATTCCATGGCGTTCTTCTCGGACCACGAGGAGACGTCATAGCCGCCGCCGAGCTGCTCGCGCTTCCACGGGCGGTGCGGCTCCAGCGAGTGGGCGGTGACCACGTGCGGAATATCGTAGAGCTGGGCGGAAAGATGGCCGGCGAGGCCCGTGTACCACGTGTGGGAATGGGCGATGTCGATATCGGAGGCGGCATCGGCCATGCGAAGCCCGGTGGACAAGGTCTTAAGCGCGCCATTGGCACCCTCGAGTGCGGGGTCTACGCCGTGTACAAAGACGTCTTCTTCTTCGCGCGGGGAGCCCATGCAGTGCACGGAGACATCGATGATATCGCGCATAAAACGGGTGAGTTCAGCTACGTGAACTCCGGCCCCGCCGTAGATTTCCGGCGGGTATTCTTTGGAAAAGATTCCGGCTCTCATGCCCACCCAGAATACGTATCTCTGGTGCCGCGTGCAGAAATACGGGATGGGGGTAGAAATGTGCATATATCTGCTGCGAAATGTGGGATTTGCGGTTAGGTTTGAAAACGTGAGAAGCCTGCCAAATGTCCTAGCCATCGTCCTCGCCGGCGGCGAGGGAAAGCGCCTTTTTCCCCTGACCGAAGACCGCGCCAAACCCGCCGTGCCTTTCGGAGGTTCCTACCGGCTCATTGACTTTGTCCTGTCCAATCTGGTCAATGCCGGCTACCTCAAGATTGCGGTGCTGACCCAGTACAAGTCCCACTCCCTGGACCGCCACATTTCCCAGGCATGGAACTTGGCGGGGCCGACGCCGCAGTACATTGCCTCGGTGCCTGCCCAGCAGCGCCGCGGCAAGCGGTGGTACAACGGTTCGGCGGATGCCATTGTGCAGTCGCTTAACCTCATCTATGACGAGAAACCGGATTACGTCATCGTCTTCGGCGCAGACCACGTCTACCGCATGGATCCGGCGCAGATGGTAGAAGAGCACATCGCCACGGGGCTGGATTGCTCGGTGGCCGGCATTCGCGTGCCGCGCGAGGAGGCAACGGCCTTTGGATGCATCCAGGCCGATGGCATGGGAACCATCACGGAGTTCGTGGAAAAGCCTGCGGACCCACCGGCCACTCCGGATGACCCAAATATGAGCTATGCCTCGATGGGCAACTATGTCTTTACGGCGCAGGCGCTTATTGACGCCCTCTTGGAGGACGAAAAGAACGAGGACTCCGCCCACGATATGGGCGGCGATATTATTCCGTACTTTGTGAAGCGTGGGCAGGCGCATGTCTATGACTTCATGGCCAATGAAGTGCCGGGATCTACCGAACGCGATCACGGCTACTGGCGCGACGTGGGCACCATCGATTCCTTCTACGAAGCGCACATGGACATGATTTCGGTGCACCCGATCTTTAACCTCTATAACCGGAATTGGCCGATTCACTCCACGGATGACTCCAATTTCCCGCCGGCGAAGTTCGTGCAAAATGGCATCGCGCAGTCCTCGATGGTGGCGCCGGGCTGTATTATTTCCGGCGGCACGGTGCGCAATTCCGTGCTGGCGTCCGATGTCCACGTGGCCGATGGTGCCACGGTCGAAGGATCGGTCATCCTGCCGGGCGTGCGCATCGGCCGTGGTGCGGTGGTGCGCCGCGCGATCCTCGATAAGAACGTCGTCGTCAGCGATGGCGCAATTATCGGCGTGGACCGTGAGCGCGATGAGGAGCGCTTCAAGGTTTCTGACGGCGGCGTGGTTGTCGTCGGCAAAAACCAGAAGGTCTAGAGCTTCGTTACGAGGGTGAGCCCGGACCCCAGCGGCAAGCGGGTGACGTTTGCGCCCTCGAGCTCGCGCAGGTACTCGTCTGCTTCGCGGGCGGCGGCGGTGTCGCGGTCGGTCCGGGAGGCGTCGGCAAGCGTGCCATCGAGCAAAGAATTAGCCAAGACCAGGGTGCCGCCCTGGTGCAGCAGTGGCCACGCGGCCTTGATGATGGCGGGGAGCTCGAGCGCGGCGACGTCGGCGTAGATGACCTGGTAGGCGTCATTAGCCAGGCGGCCCATGACTTCGAGTGGGCGGGACGGCAGGAAGCGGCCGCGCGAGGGCGCATAGCCCGCCTCGCGGAAGGCGGTCTTGGCGCTGCGCTGGTGTTCAGCCTCGGGGTCGATGCAGGTCAAGATGCCATTATCGGGCATGCCGGCAAGCAGGTAGAGGCCTACCACATTGGCGGCCGGGGTGATCGCCACGGACTGGGGGCGTTCGGTAGAGCCGGCCGAGGCGGCCGTCAGCGTGGTGAGCAGCTGGCCCGTTGATTCATCTGGAACGGGCAGACCGTACTCTTCGGCGTGGTCGCGCGCGCCACGCAGGGCAGCGGAGGGCTCGCTGGTGGTCTCGATATAGGAACGCAGTGCTTCATATGCGGTAGTAGTCACGTAATAGACCTTAGGGAAAAGTGTCCGCCGATGTGGCAAAAACGCGCCTAGCCAGCGAGGTTGTGGTGGGTGGGGATAATGTGACGGACTCACAGGAAATTATCAGCACTGTGGCTGGAGTTTCACCATGAAGTGTAGAAAGATGACATGCATGACAACAACGAAGCGCGATGCCGAATCCCTTCAGCCCGCCACCCCTGAGGCGGAGTTGACCGGTACCGCGGCGTTCGATGCCGGCGAAGCCGACATGCCAGCCTGGGGTGACCTCGTGGCCGAACACGCCGATGGCGTCTACCGCTTGGCGTATCGCCTCTCCGGCAACCAGCACGATGCAGAGGACCTGACCCAGGAAACCTTCATGCGCGTCTTCCGCTCCCTGGATAAGTATCAGGCCGGTACGTTTGAAGGCTGGTTGCACCGCATTACCACCAACCTCTTCTTGGACATGGTTCGCCATCGCTCCAAGATCCGCATGGAGGCCCTGCCGGAGGATTATGAGCGCGTGCCCGGAACGGATATGACCCCGGAGCAGGCCTATACCGTGGCCAACCTGGACCCGGCGCTGCAATCCGCGCTCGATGGCTTGGCTCCCGATTTCCGCGTGGCCGTGGTGCTGTGTGATGTCGTAGGTATGAGCTATGACGAGATTGCGGAGACCCTCGGCGTCAAGATGGGTACGGTTCGCTCCCGCATCCACCGTGGCCGTTCCCAGCTGCGTGCGGCGCTCGAAAAAGAGGCGCAAACCAATGCGGAAACCCGCATGCTGCTGCGCACGCGTTAAACCATCGCGCGCTAAACTCTAAAGAAACTGCATAGTCCCCGCCGCCGGCGGGGACTTTCCGTGTCACTGAAGGCCAAGCAACTAGTGGAGGAGGGTGTCGATGGACTCGCTGCGAGGACGCCGGACCGTGTCCACGCTGAGCGTGCGCGGCGGATTCGATGCCGCCCAGGCCAAAGCCCGCGATAAGGCGAAAGCCAAGGCTCGGCGCAGCGATACCATCGGGCACCTCGGCCCAGAGGCTGTCGTTGCCTTCGTAGACGGGGAGATGGAGCCGAAATTCATGCACCGCGTGCGCATCCACTTGGTGCACTGCGCCGAGTGCCGCGCGGATGTGCACCAGCAGCGCCATGCCTCAGAGTGGGTTCGCCACTGCGCGGATTCCGCTAAGGTCAAGGCGCCGCAATCCCTGCTGGCAAAGCTCGCGGGCATTGCCACCGAAGAGGTTGCGCCCGGGCCGGATGCGGCAACGCCCGTGCACCGGCCGCAGCAGGATTTTTTGGACAAGGTGGAGATGGTGGTTCGCGCAATCAAGCACAATCAGCGCGGCTAAGAGTGAGGGACTAGTATTTAACCGTGTTTTCTTCCATTGGTTGGCCCGAGATTTTCGTCATCGTGGTTTTGGGCATCATCGTCATCGGCCCGGAGCGCATGCCCGAGGTGATTAAGGATGTGCGCGCGGCCATCTACGCGGCGCGCAAGGCCATCAATAACGCCAAAGCGGAGCTCAATGGCGAGATGGGGTCGATTACCTCGGAATTCGATGATATCCGCGGCCCGCTCACCCAAGCAGCCCAGTGGACGCGCCTCGGCCCGAAGGGCGCAATTACCAAGGCGCTTTTCGACGGCGACGATTCCGCCTGGGACGATTTCAACCCCAAGAAAATGGCAGAAAACGTCAAGACCGCTACCGCGCCACAGGAGCCGGAGGAACAGCCGCAGCCTCAACCGCAGCAGCAGCGCCGCCCGAGCTTCGACTACTCCCAGGTCTATGCCGAGCAGCCGCAGCCAGAGCCTCAGCAACGCCCTCAAGCGCCCCAGCCAACGGAGCAGCCCGCGCCAGAGAAAAAGCCGCCACGTGGTGGGGAAGAATCCACCGGCGGCGGCTTGTGGGGCGATGTAACCTAAGGCGTTAGTTCACGCCCAAGTTGAGGTTTTTGCCCACCAGGGAATCAGAACGTATGGCCAGCTTATCGGCCACTGCCTGGATCTGTTGGGCGGCGGGGGACTCGGGGGAATCGAGAACAATCGGTGTGCCGGCATCGCCACCGCTGCGCAGGGTGGGATCCAACGGCACGGAGGCCAGCAGTGGCACCTCATGGCCCAAGATGACGCCTAGGCGATCGGCCACAATCTGTCCGCCGCCAGAGCCAAAGACATCCATGGTGGAGCCATCCGGCATCACCATGGCGCCCATGTTTTCAATTACGCCGGCCACGCGCTGGCGGGTCTGCTGGGAGATGGATCCGGCGCGCTCTGCCACCTCGGCCGCCGCGGCCTGCGGGGTGGTGACAATGAGTAGCTCCGCATTCGGGATGAGCTGGGCTACGGACAAGGCGACGTCGCCAGTGCCCGGAGGCAGATCCAAGAGCAGCACGTCGAGGTCGCCCCAGAAAACGTCAGCCAGGAATTGCTGTAGCGCGCGGTGGAGCATGGGGCCGCGCCAGACTACCGGGGCATTACCCTCCACAAACTGACCGATGGAAATGTGCTTAATGCCATGAGAAATCGGCGGCAGCAGCATCTCATCATCGAGCACGGTGGGGCCGTCGGTGCAGCCCAGCAGGTTGGGTACGGAGTGGCCGTAAATATCGGCGTCCACGATGCCAACCTTGAGGCCCTTCTGGACCAATGCCGCGGCAAGGTTGACGGTCATGGAGGACTTGCCTACGCCGCCCTTACCGGAGGCCAGCGCGAAAACGCGAGTGGTGGAATCTGGCTTTGCAAATGGGATTTCCGGCTCGGCTTGGCCACCGCGCAGCTTCTTCTTCAGCTCGCGGCGCTGCTCGTCGCTCATGGCTTCCATCGTCACCGTGACGTTTCCAACGCCCTCGATATCCTCTACCGCAGCGCGGGTATTGGACTCGATGGTGGATTTCATGGGGCAGCCAGCGATGGTGAGGTAGATTTCCACGGCCACGTCATTACCGGTGACGGTAACGGACTTCACCATGTTGAGTTCGGTGATGGGGCGGCCGATTTCGGGGTCTTCGACGCGGGAGAGTGCCTCGCGTACGGCGGATTCAGTAATAACGCTAGACATAACCCTTGCCATCTTAGTCACGCCGCAACAGGAGGTAAACACGCCCTCGGTGTAGAATCAGCTAGACGCTCACGCGCCGCTAACTAAAAGGAGAAGAGTATCGCTATGCGCAGCTTTGCCCGCCCCGCCCGCGCCATTGCCGGTGTGGTGCTGTCCGCAACGCTGCTTACCGGCTGCTCTTCCCAGTTCGATGCCAACCCTTTTGCCAAGAGCCCCCAGAGCGAGCCCATCGGCATTTTGGTGGATACCAATGAGACCGACCAGCTTGTCCTTGCGGAAATCTTCCGCCAGGAGCTGATGGGGCAGGGCCGCGAGGCGTCCATTGTGAAGGAAGACATTTTCCTAGACACCAAGGGTGGGCGTTCCATGAACCCGGGCGGCAATTTCTATGTAGGCTGCACCGGCGCGTTCCTTAATATCCTTAACCCCGGTGAGGCGCGGGCGATTTCTAAGGATTACAAGAAGGCACAGAAATCCTCCGAGCCCGGCGGGGAGGACTACCTGGCCCGCACCCACATTGCGCTCATGTCGAGCTTGCCCACGGATACCACCACGGTCGAGCCTTCCGGTGCCAGCGGCTGCGAGGAGGCTGAGCCCGAGTTGCCAGAGAATTTCGTGGTGCTCTATCAAGACGATCTTTTCGACCGCGAAGAGCGCCAGGCCGTGGCCTCGCTGACTAAGTTCATTACCCAAAAAGATCTCTCTGACATGGTCGAAGAGGTAGAAAACGACGACTCCAGCGCGGAGAAGGTCGTACGCTCCTGGATGAATTCCTCCGGTGGCGACATCGCCCATGAAGAAGGCGACTCCGATTCTTCCGGCGGGTCGAATCTCACTGGTTCTTAATATTTGACCGTTGGCAGGTTTGTGTGAGTTTCCCGGGCTTGTTGGCAACTTGGAGCTCCTGATGGTTAGCAACCGGCAGACCAACACCTCCACAGGATCAAGGACACGTGTGACTCGATATGGAACCATTCTGGGCTCGTGAATACCGACGCTAGTGCTTTTCATTGCTCCCGGGTTTGAGTGACAAGCATCCGCGACACGATTGGACATATCGAGTAAGCGCGTTACTTCTTAACCCGCTCCCTTGGCGCTCATGGGAAAGCGACCGCCAAGACAACAGTGTTCCGCTGGTGAGCGCGAAGGAATCGGAGATGAGAAAAGACGTGAGAGGGCAAGAACGCCGAGGGAGTGCTCCGGCAGAAGCAAGAACTGAAGTTTTACTAATGCTGACGTCGGCATGAGTAAACCCCAGCGAGGAGGTCCTCACTGGGGTTTAAACGGGGTAGAGGCGACTAGATGTCGAAGGCCTCTTCCAGCAGGTTCTTCTGCTCAATCTGGTGCACCTTGGCGTTACCGGTGGCAGTAGAGGACTGAGCACGGCGGGAAACGCGTACCAGCTCCGGCATATCCGGAATCAGGGTGCGCAGGTGCTCGTTGTAGAACGGCCATGGGCCCTGGTTGGCCGGCTCGTCCTGAACGAAGCGGACCTGGGTGGCATTCGGGTAAGCCTCGAATGCCTCGCGCAGGCGGTTGAACGGAATCGGGTGGAGCATCTCCACGCGGACGATGGCGATGTCATCGCGGCCGTCGGCCTCGCGCTTCTTTTCCAGATCCCAGTACAGTTTGCCGGAGACCAGCATGATGGTCTTGACCTTGTCGGTATCGCCGACCTTCTTGCCGTTGACGTCAACGAAGTTCGGGTCGTTGATAACGGACTGGAAGCGCTTGACCTCGGTGAAGTCTTCCACGGCGGAGGTAGCTGCCTTGTTGCGCAGCATGGACTTCGGGGTGAAGACGACCAGCGGGCGCTTCATTTCACCGAGTGCCTGGCGGCGCAGGAGGTGGAAGTGGTTAGCCGGGGTAGAAGGCTGAGCCACGGTCATGGAACCCTCAGCGCACAGCTGCAGGTAGCGCTCGATGCGGGCGGAGGAGTGGTCTGGGCCCTGGCCCTCGTAGCCGTGCGGCAGGAGGAGTACCAGGCTGGACAGCTGGCCCCACTTCGCCTCACCGGAGGAGATGTACTCGTCGATGATGGTCTGGGCGCCGTTGGCGAAGTCACCGAACTGTGCCTCCCAAGCCACGAGAGCGTCTGGGTTGCCCACGGTGTAGCCGTACTCGAAGCCCATGCCGGCGAACTCGGTCAGAGCGGAGTTATAAACCATGAACTTGCCGCCGTTGCCCTTGGAGGTGGCGATGGCGTGCATCGGGTTGTACTCGTTGCCGTTGCGTGGATCGAAGGTGACGGCGTGGCGCTGGGTGAAGGTACCGCGACGGGAATCCTCACCAGCCAGGCGGACAACCTTGCCCTCGCCGGCCAGGGAACCGAAAGCGATGAGCTCGCCCCAGCCCCAGTCGATGCCGCCCTCGCGGGAGGACTTCTCGCGCTCCTTGGCTACCTTGCCCACGCGCTTGTGGTACTCGAAGTCCTCTGGTGGGTTGCCATAAGCGGCACCCAGCTCGGCGAGTTCCTCAGCGGTAATGGAGGTATCCAGGCCGCGGGTGAGCTCCTGGGAGGAGGTGATGCCGGTCTGCTCCTTCGGGCGGGCCTTGCCAGCTTCCTTGTGCTCAGCAAAGACGGATTCCATCTGGTCGTGGAAGTCGCGTGCGGCTGCCTCAGCGTCCTCGGCGGAAAGGTCACCACGGCCGATGAGGTCGTTGGTGTAGTGCTCGCGCACTGCCTTGTGCTCGTCGATGACGGAGTAGAGCTCCGGCTGAGTCATGGACGGGTCATCGGCCTCGTTGTGACCGCGCAGGCGGTAGACCATCAGGTCAATGAAGACGTCCTTGCCAAACTGGCGGCGGTACTCGGCTGCCATCTGACCAACCCAGACAACTGCCTCTGGGTCATCGCCGTTGACGTGGAAGACCGGGCAGTCGAAGCCCTTGGCCAGGTCGGTGGCGTAGTGGGTAGAGCGGCCGGAGTCCGGGGTGGTGGTGAAGCCCACCTGGTTGTTGACCACGATGTGGACGGTGCCGCCGTTGGTGTAACCGCGCAGCTGGGACAGGTTGATGGTCTCCTGAACAATGCCCAGGCCGGTGAAGGAAGCATCACCATGGAGCATGACTGGAACAACGGTGTGGCCCTCTGGACCCTTGTCCAAGATGTCCTGCTTAGCGCGGGCGATGCCCTCCATGACCGGATCCACGGCCTCAAGGTGGGATGGGTTGGCGGCGAGGGTGACCTTGATTTCGCCATCGCCAAACATCTGCAGGTGGTGGCCCTCGGAGCCCAGGTGGTACTTCACGTCACCGGAGCCGCCGAGCTGGCCGCCCTTGTAGTTGCCGTCGAACTCGCCGAAGATATCGGCCAGTGGCTTGCCCACGATATTGAACAGGACGTTGAGGCGGCCGCGGTGCGGCATGCCGATGACGACCTCGTCCAGATCCTGGCCGGCGGCGGTATCGATGATGGAATCCAGCAGCGGGATGAGGGTCTCGGCGCCCTCGAGGGAGAAGCGCTTCTGGCCCACGTACTTGGTCTGCAGGAAGTTCTCGAATGCTTCTGCGGCATTGACCTTCTGCAAGATGTACTTCTGCTCCGCGTTGGTCGGCTTCGGCATACCCGCCTCCAAGCGGTCCTGCAGCCAGCCGCGCTCATCGCGGTCGAGGATGTGGGTGTATTCGGAGCCGACCTTCAGGGTGTAGGCGGCGCGCAGGCGGGACAGCACCTCGCGCAGGGTCATCTGCTCCTTGCCGCCAAAGCCACCGACGTTGAAGGTGCGGTCCAGATCCCAAATGGTCAGGCCGTGGGTCGCGATGTCGAGGTCGCGGTGGTCCGGGTTAGGCAGGCCCGGCTGTACCCAGCCCAGCGGGTTGGTATCGGCCAGCAGGTGGCCGCGGGAGCGGTAGGACTCGATGAGCTGCATGACGCGGGTGTTCTTGTCCACGCCGGAGTTCGGCACGTCCTGTGCCCAACGCAACGGCTCATAAGGCACGCCCATGGAGGAGAAGAGGTCGTCCCAAAAGGCGCCGTCGACAAGCAGCTGGCCAATGGTACGCAAGAATTCGCCGGACTCTGCACCCTGGATGACGCGGTGGTCATAGGTGGAGGTCAGGGTAACCAGGCGGCCGACGCCCAGGTCTGCCAAGCGGTCCGCGGAAGCACCGGCGAACTCGGCCGGGTAATCCATGGAGCCCACGCCAATGATGGAGCCGGCGCCCTTGGTCAGGCGGGCGATGGAGTGGCGGGTGCCGATGCCGCCTGGGTTGGTGAGGTTAATGGTCACACCAGAGAAGTCATCCATGGTGAGCTTGTTCTTGCGAGAACGGGTAACGATGTCCTCGTAGGCCTCAACAAACTCGGAGAAGGACTTGCTCTCGCACTCCTTGATGGCGGCGACGACCAACGCGCGGGAGCCATCCTTCTGCGGCAGGTCAATGGCCAAACCCAGGTTAATGTGCTCCGGCTGGATGACATAAGGCTTGCCATCCTTTTCCTCGTAGCGCACGTTCATGTCAGGGTGCAGCTGTACGGCCTTAACCATGGCGTAGCCGATGATGTGGGTAAAGGAGATCTTGCCACCGCGAGTGCGCTTGAGGTGGTCATTGATCATGGAGCGGTTTTCCCACATGAGCTTGACCGGCATATCGCGCACGGTGGTAGCGGTAGGAATCTCCAGGGATTCCTCCATGTTCTTCGCAATGGCCTTGAACATGCCCTTGAGCTGGTGCTCCTCGCCGCCCTTGTAGTCTTCGATGCGGTCGAGCGGGGACTCGGACTTCTTCACGGACTGCTTGGCCTTAGCGGACTTTTCCTGCGCCTTGGCCACGGACTTATCCACGTTGGTCTCGCGGGCCTCCTGCTTGCGGGCGGTAGTCGTACCCTCAGTCTTCTTCGCGGCAGGCTTAGACGGCTTCTTCGGGGCTTCCTTGGCAGGTGCCTCAGACTTGGGCGCGCCGTTTGCTTCGAAGTAGTCGCGCCACTCCTTATCTACGGAGCTAGGGTCCTTGGAGTACTGCTGGAACTGCTCGTCTATCAGCCACGCATTGGGGCCGAAGATATTCGATGTGCTCACGGCAGGTATTCGCCTCATTTCTCTGCTTTAAAATGGTCGTTTATTCGACTTTAGTGCGGCCTTTGCACGAGCGCATGCGTCACTCGCCAAAGAGTCTGCCTACATGATACGGGTCATACCCCTAAACTCACTATGTTAGGGGTATCAATTGCCCCACTTATCGGTTCCCGGCTACCCCTAGGCTTGGGTGAGGGGAGAAAGCTGCTCGCTGGCGTGCTCGATGACCTGCTTGGCCAGCTTGCGGTTGGCGGTAGTGCCGAGCACGGCGCCGATGCCCATGGGCATGAGCTTGCTGATCCACGCCCACTCCAGGCGCTTGGTGATCTGCTTGGTAAAAAGCTTGGTCAGGCGGCCGTTGATTCCAGACAGCGTCGGGCCGGAGAAACGGGACAGGCTAGCGGCCGAGCGCATGCCCGCCACGCTATTGAGATCACCCACAAAGGTATCCACCAAAGCGGAGCCCTTCGAACCGGTCAGCACCAAAAGTACAAGGGCGCGGCGGCGCTCGGGGGACTTGATGTCATCGCCATGCAGGTAGGCCGAAGCCAAGATGTACCACGCGGTCGCCTCCAAAAAGACCACGGATTCGCCGGCGATGGTAGCTGCGCCGGTTACCAAGCCAACACCTGGGATGGCAGCGGAAGCGCCCGCGGCCGCACCCGTGCCGGAGGTGATATTAAGGAAGTGCTTGTCAATGAGCTCCTGTAGCTGCTGCGGGCTCGCGTCCTTATTACGCTTCTTTAAGTTCTCGACGTACTTGATGATGACGCCGGACTGCACGGCCACTGCGCGGTCCAGGGAATTGAGGAGCGCGGAGGTAAAGCGGTTGGTATCTTCCGGATCGATGTCATAGGTATCGACGGTGTCGACCTCGGCGGAGTTGTCCTTTTTGTCTTTAGTAAATAGACCCATTTTTCCTTCTCTTTCGCTAAAACTTATCTGCGCCCAGCATAGTAAAGGCTCTATTAATGCGCCGCCGCGCCGCAACGAGATCGCCGAGGGCATGCAAGCGACCTAAGCTAGTGGGTATGGTTACGCCGCACGAGAACAACCGCGACTCCGAGGGTTTCCCTCTGGAGGAGTCTTCTGCGGCGGCGCGCCTTAAAGCGGAGCAGGCCCACGAACGCGCCCGCCGCGCGCACGAAGAGGCCCAAAACGCCCTGGCAGATGAGCTCACCGTGCGCACTACCTCTGGGTGGGTGCGCGGCGTTATAGAGGAGGACCTGCGCACCGATCGCCCCATTAGCGCCGGGCCGGTGCTTACCTGGCGCGGCATCCCGTTTGGTGATACCACCGCCGGGGACAACCGCTTCCGCGCCCCGCAGCCCGCACCGGCTTGGGAGGGTGTGCGCGATTGCAGCCAGTTCGGCCCACCGGCCCCGCAGCCCACGTATTCCTGGACCGACCGCATTATCGGCTCCGAGGACTGCCTGCACCTCGACATCGTGCGCCCGCGCACCGAAGAGAAGCTTCCCGTGGTGGTCTACCTGCACGGCGGCAGCTTTATCATGGGCTCCTCTCACATGCTTATGCTCCGCGGTTTTGAGCTGGCCACCCGCATGGACGTGGTCTACGTATCCATTAACTTCCGCCTCAACTCCCTGGGCTATTTGGATCTGCGCAGCCTGGGCGGGGACTGCAGCGCTAACCCGGCGGTGGCCGATCAGATCCTGGCGCTGCAGTGGGTGCGCGACAATATCGCAGCCTTTGGCGGCGATCCTGATTCCGTCACCCTGATGGGCGAGTCGGCCGGTGGCGCGGCGGTGCTCACCCTCATGACGAGCCCGGCCGCGGAAGGCCTCTTCCACCGCGCTATTGCCCAGTCCCCGCCGATTGCCATGATCCATTCCCGCGCCCAGTCCACCTTGTGGGCGCGCGAGCTGGTGCACCGCATGGCCTTGCCCCGGCGCACCTCGGTGGAGGACCTGCGCCAGGAAAACTTTGCCGATCTGGTGCGCTCGGGCCAATCCATGATGTGGCGGGCCGGCGAGCTCATTCACCTCAATTCCTGCTACGCGCCCACGGTGGATGATGAGCTCATTCCGGAACACCCCATCGCCGCCTTTGAAAACGGGCACCAGCACCAGATTCCGCTGCTCATCGGCACGAACTCGGACGAGGCTAGCTTTGGCAAATTCCTCTTCCAGCGCCAAAGCTCCCGCGAGCGCGCCGCCTTGCGCCTCCTGGCTTCCTTCGATCCCCAGCACGCCCCCGAGGTCGTCGCTGCCTATGACGGGGCGGTGGCCCGGGAGGACTTTGCGCACCTGCTTGCCGACGCCCTCTTTTGGGCACCTTCCACCCGCATCGCCACCGCCCATGCCAAAGTGGCACCCACGTGGATGTATCGCTTCGACTTCGCCTCTGCCGTGCTCAAGTGGTTGGGCCTCGGTGCCATGCACTCGATGGAGCTGGGCAATGTCTTCGGTGACCCTTACTCCTCGCGCGCATCTTTCCTTACCAATTGGGGCTCGCGCGCGGAGATGGAGGAACTTACTGCCACCATGCAGCAACACTGGTCTGCCTTTATCCACGGCGGCCGCCCGGAGATGAGTTGGCCGCGCTACGGGTCCACTCAGCGCGCCACCATGATCTTCGATGCCGAGGCCTATATTGAGCACGCCCCGCACGAGCTCAAGCGGCAAGCCTGGGAGGGCTACCGCATGTTGGAGTGGGGAAGTGGGCGCCCGGAGCTGGTGAGATCTTTGGGCTTCCAACCATCCGGGTGGGAATAACGGTAGACTCCACAGTGACCGCGGGCGGCGGCTTGCCTACCGTGGGAACCTCTGCTTCCGAAGGATGGATTTTAAACCACCATGAGCTTTTTCGAAGATATTGCTTCTGCATTGGATGCCGAGGGCATCGAGTCCCGCGTCAACGATGACGTCATGTTCGTTCCAATCACCTCTGATCTGGAAATCCAATTTATTGAAATCGATCCGCTTCTCCCCGCCGCGAACGTCTACATTGCCGCGGCGGATGTTGATGAAGACGATGAGGAATTCGAGGCAGTCCTTGTCTCCGTCGCCTTCTCGGTAGATGATGCCGTGGAGGCGGTATCCCGCCACATCGCCACCGACCAGGTCGTCACCGTCCTGCGGGACCTGCTGGAGGGCACCGATGAGCGCATCGCGGAACTGGAATTTGCCCAAGATGAGCTCAACCCGCACCTCGTCGTGGCTGAAGTGGCCAATGACTCGGAGCTGCGCGTGCTCGTGGAAACCATCGACGGCGTCCCGTCCGCCATCGTGCGCTTCCTTGCCTTCGACTTCGACGAAGACGATCTCGATGACATGGAGGATGAGGCAGTCGCCCTCGCCTGGGAAGTGGACGAAGAGGATGAGGACCTCGACGAGGCTGACCGCCTCGCCCTCTTTGATAACGCCGAGTTTGATGATGTTCCCATCGTGGAGGTTCCCGCCGAGGCCCTTGAGCTTGGCACCTACACCGACTTCGATCGCCTCTTTGATGTCCTAGGCCTCGTCTCCGAGCAGGCCCTGGACTGGGAAGCACAGCTCGTTTCCTTCGATGACGAAGACTACGAAGAGCCTGACGTCTACGACATCTTCGGCGAAGACGACGAGGACGAAGACGAGGACTACTTCGACGGCGACGATGCCGACCTGGACGACGAATCCGACGCCCCCGCAGCCGACGAAAAGTAATCCCGGCCTTCCCATAGCCCAGCCCCGCCGCCTTCCGCGGCCGGGCTGGGCCTTTCCCGTTTTAGGGGCCCTTTTGTGTTGCTACTTTCGCGCGCCGCCAATTAGGCTTTAGGGCATCCCCAGCCTGCAGCTGGAAATCCGCCCTAAACCTAGCCTTGTGAGGAGGAGAAGACCATGGCGATGACCCGCGATACCACGTGGCGCTACGTCTTTGTTGTAGTAGCCGTGGCACTCTCGCTTGCCGCGTGGTTATGCACCGTCTTTGGGGTGTACTCCACGGTAAATATGACTTTCGAGTCCTACCTGACCGCCAGCGTCTGGGTCCTCCTCCTAGCGGCCGCGGTGCTGCTATATACCTCGCAGCATGGGCTGGTGCCTAACTGCATCCTCCTGTATCCGATCTTCGGCGCCTCCATCAACCTGCTGTTGGGCTCGTTGACGGTGCGCACGCAGGTGCCGATGTTCTTCGATGCTGTCGGCACCGCCATCGTCGCCATCATCGCCGGTCCCGTGCTCGGCATGGCCACGGGGCTTACCACCACCGTATTGGGCGGAGCGTACTTTGCCTATAATCTCGCCTTTGCGCCCGTAGGTATCTTTATCGGTGCCGCAGTAGGCCTGCTGGCTCGCCGCGGGGTATTCAACAAGCTGTCCTGGATCATTTTCTCCGGCCTCGGAATAGGCATCGGCTCCGGCGTGATGAGCGTGTACGTACTCATCTTTTCCTTCAGTGGTCACCCACGCAAGGGGCCACAAAACCTCACCAAGTTCTACGAGATGATCGTCCAAGACGAGCGCCTGGCCATCATCTTGCAGGGCCTTACCTCGGACATTCTGGATAAGGTCTTTACCGTCCTCATCGCCTGCTTGGTCCTGCGCTTTATGCCAAAGGCAATCGCCCGCCACTATACGGTGACCTTCAACCACGAGGTGATGAAGAAGGTGCTCCACGCGCCTGACCCGCATGCAGAGTCAGACGCATCTGCGCAGTCAACACAACAGCGAGCGACCGCCTAGGCGGCTTGGCTGAAGCCGGCGAAGAGCGACTCGGGGGAGTGGACCGGCTGATAGGAGCTATCCACGAGCCACACATAAGTGGCATTCGGGCCACGGGAGACCTCGTGGACTGCACCCACCATCTCTGCCGGCACGAGCGTGCGTATCCAGCCCTCGGCCACAGCTGGATCTACCGGCTGACCAAAGTTCTCGGTAATGCGGATGGTAATCAGATACGCCGGAATGCGGTCTTGCCCAAAGCCACGCACGCGGGCCTTCACGCGCGCACCCACGCGGTGGCGGGTAATGCTCATGCAGTACTCTCCGCCCGGTCCACCGGCGGGCGTCGGCAGTTGCTTTATCGGTGGGCGCCAGGTGGGAGTGGGGCGCGCCAGGGAGCGCGGGTGGTGCATGATGGCGGCGATGGAATTGATGGTGTCATATTCGTGGTAGAGCAAGTCCGCCGCAATCTCGGAAGCAGACTGGGGCAGGTTCATTGCGGTGGGCTGGGGAAACTTCTTTTGTACGTTGTGCATGGCCATCACACTAGAACCCAACGCGGACACAACCCCACCAAAAACAAACAAATGTTCGAACATAAGTCGCAAATAGCTTTCCCTGACGCCAAGGATTAGAGTTGCAGCCGATATGATGAATACACGCAGTGGGGAAGTAGAACACGAGGAAGCACCCAAGATTCCGCGCGAAATCTGGGTCATGGTCACGGCCGCCTTTATTATCGCTTTGGGCTACGGCCTCATCGCCCCGCTGCTTCCGCAGTTCGTGGTGAGCTTTGATGTCTCCATGGCTGCCGCGGGCCTTGTGGTCTCCATCTTCGCCGCCTCGCGCCTTATCTTCGCGCCCATGTCCGGATCGCTTGTGGATCGCGTCGGCTCGCGCCGCGTCTATCTCATCGGGCTCATGACCGTCGCGGTGACCACGGGCCTAGTCTCCATTGCGCAAAGCTACTGGCACATCGTGGCCCTGCGCGCCCTAGCCGGCATTGGCTCGACCATGTTCACCGTCTCCGCCATGGGTCTTATCGTGCGCATGTCTCCGCCGACGATTCGCGGCAAGTGCTCTGCCACCTACGCCACGGCCTTCCTGCTCGGTAACGTCGCCGGCCCGGTTCTTGGTGCCAGCCTGTCCTTCCTGGGGTTCCGCTGGCCATTTTTCATCTACGGCGTGGGCGTGGCACTAGCCGCGTTCGTCGTCTGGTGGCAAATGCCTCGCGTCAACCACAAACAAGCCAGCAAGGATAAGCTGCCGCCCATGCGCCTGCAGGAGGCCTGGGGCGATACTGCCTACCGCGCGGTGCTGACCTCCAACTTTGCCCATAGCTGGATCAATATGGGCGTGCGCGTATCCGTCCTGCCGCTTTTTGCCGCCTCCATCTTCCACAATGGCGCGGCCGCCTCCGGCCTGGCGCTCGCGGTCTTTGCAGCCGGCAACGCCATCGTGTTGCAGTTCTCCGGCAAGTGGTCCGATATCCACGGCCGCAAACCACTTATCCTCATTGGCCTCGTTGGATCCGCCATCTTCATGGTGCTCATGGGCATGGCCACCAGCGTGTGGTTCCTCCTGCTCGTCTCTGCCTTCGCCGGCGCCTCTTCCGGGCTAATCAACCCCTCCCAGCAGGCCGCGGTGGGTGACATCGTCGGAAATGATCGCTCCGGCGGCAAGGTGCTATCCACCTTCCAGATGGCAGGAGACTTCGGCCAAATCTTGGGCCCCATGCTCATTGGCCTGCTTGCCGACGCCTCCGGCTTCCCCCTTGCCTTCACCGTCTGCGGCGCCATCGCCTTCATCGGCATCATTGCCTGGGTATTCGGCCGCGACCCGCACGCCGGGGTGGGGAACAAGCCGAAGCGAGTTCCGCAGGAGAAGTAGGCACGTATTCTCGGCTAGAGAATTTCACCCAATTGGGAAACGCAAAGGTAAACGAAGGCAACGGAGATTACCGCCATCAACGTGTTGACGATCCAACCGTTTCTCCATTGTTTCGGGGTGTGTTTGGTATTCAGCAGGACCAAAAGCGTAAGGCCTAAGAACGGCATAAACAATGCGCCCAGGACGCCGTAGGCGATGATGAGTCCGGTTGGCTTTCCAAGGAGCAAAAGCAGCATTGGTGGGAAAGTTAGCCAGATGAGGTAAGCGCGGTAGTACTTTCCACCAGTACTGGTCCGGGGATCGCCTTGCGGGATCTTTTTGAGGTGACCTATGTAGTCGGCAAACATCAGGGATACACCGTTCCAAACACCAAGGCAGGAAGAGAACGCGGCGGAGAAGAACCCGACGATGAACAACTTAGACATGAACGTTCCGTAGCGGTCCTCGAGAACGTCCGCCATATCAACGAGACCCTGATCATTATCGGAGACCGCGACGTTGGCGCTGTAGAGGAGTTCAGCGCCCAGTGCCAGTGTAGCCAAGACAAAAATTCCGGTGACTGCGTAAGCCACTGCATTGTCCATGCGCATAACCTGCATCCATTTTGGCGTGTACCATTCCTTTTCTCTCAGCCAGTAGCCATAAGCAGCAAGCGTGATTGTGCCGCCCACTCCGCCGGCGATGGACAACACGTAGACGAAGGAGCCATCCGGAATCTGCGGTACCAAACCGCCGATGACTTCGGGAAGGTTCGGAGCCGTAATGGCTGCGATACCCACCACGGTGACAAACATGATTCCGACCAAGATGGCTGATAGCTTCTCGAAAAGCTGATATCGCCCAAGCCAAGTTAGAGTAAAGCAGGATATTCCGGCAATAATTGCCCACATTTCTAGGCTGGTACCTGGGAAAAGAGCGCTAAGGGCGAGACCAGCGCCGGACATCGATGCGGCACCGTAGACAAGACCCCAAATAACGATTTAAGGGGCAAAATACCAGGAAGTCCACCGTCCCAACTCGCGCCAGCCATGAAACATTGTGTTTCCGGTAGCAAGGCTATACCGACCGACGCCTTCGACCAGCACAATTTTCATAATTGTTCCGATAATGACCGCCCAAAGGAGTGCGTAGCCATAGCGTTGACCGGCAATCATGGTGGCAACTAGGTCGGCTGCGCCGACGCCTGTTGCTGCCGCAACTAGCCCCGGACCGACCAGGGTCCATTTCACTTTTGTCTGGTCGGTTGATTCTGTGTCGTGCTTGCCCCCTGCAGGCCGGGCGGAATTCGATTCGCTGGTCTGGCTCATAGCACCCTCTCAATTGATTGTGTTTCTAATCACTATAGGGAGAGTGCTGCCTAGTATCAGGAAAACGAGGAATTCAATTCCTCGAGCGGAGATTTAAGCCACCGTTCTTCCCGCAGCATAAAGAGCCTTGGGCATTGACCTCTGGAGCTTCCACTCAAATTGAATTGGCTTTTCCCCATGGTGGGAAACATAATCCACTGCACCGAGGTAGGTATATGCGCTCGCAGTCCCTACTTCGTTTTTCTTGGTAAAGCGCGAGGCAATGAGAATTTTTCCATCACGCTCCTGGTGACCGATATATCGCCTAGCCGCCTTTGATTTCAGCGTCGTTGTTGATTGAGATTCCCAGTGCAACAGATCGGGTGATATTGGATAGTCTCGGTAGTTCGTGGAGGCACTGACTTGCTCGTCCTTTTGAAACGTCACCAAGAAAAGATCAGTGTTGATATCGGGAAAATATTTCACACCTTCGCGTGGCAGGTTTACAAGCTGCTGAAGGCTTCCTGACTCTAAAGCACCAATAAGCTCGGCCAACGAGTAATCCGCATGCGTTTCCAAAACTGAACTATCGCTATGCTGTGGAACGATGCGCGAGGAGTCACTGCTCAGTTGCATAACCTGCTCCAACTCCCAAGCAACTTGTGGATGCTGGCGCAAAATCGTCAGGGCGGCGTCATAGGAACCAGGGTGCGGAGAATTTGAGTTCGCCCAGAATCCGAGTACGAGCATTCGGGTGAAGGCCTGGTCGGATGGCCCCATGTCGGCGTAGTGAAGACTTGGGGTGGAAAGGATGCGCAGATAGGCATCGATTCGGTGTGGATCGTTGACGTGAAGGAAGACTCGAATTCTGTTAAGTAGAAATGATTCGGTCTCATCCGTGTTTTGCTGTAGTAGCCCTTCTTCTCGAAGTAGCCGGGTCCATGAATATTTGGATGGACGGTAGATATCCTCTAATTGCAGGTTCGAATCCTCAAGGAACTCTTTGAGATTCGTGGTTCGAATTTCAGAGAGCAATGCACGCACTTTGCGTAAGGAATTCCGTGAGACCTTCTTGACGTTTCGGAGAACCTGCTCGGTCGTCGATTGATCGAATTGAATATGCGAACCCGGTGGGGCGGTGGGAAAGCCCTGCTCAATTTCTTCAGCTAAGCGCTTACCCCGCTTCCGGGTTAAGGCATGGAACTTTCTCTCAAAATCAAAATCGACATGCTGCTGGCCAATGAAATCGAGAATGACGCAGGAGTCCTTGCCTGGAGATAGACGAAGACCGCGACCCAGTTGTTGTAGAAAGACCACAGGGCTTTGTGTCGGGCGGAGCAAAAGAAGGGTGTTTACAGCAGGGATATCAACGCCCTCATTAAATATATCTACTGAGAACAGGACTTTGACGTCGCCATTCTCCAGATCTTTAATGGCCTGAGCACGCTCGGTTGCGGTGAGATCGCTTGTGACCGCTCGCGCTGGGATTCCAAAATGCTGGAACTGCCGCGCCATATATTCTGCGTGAGCAATCGTGACGCAAAAGCCGATAGCTTTCATATCTGAGAGATCGAAGATGCGTCGGTTTAGCTCGTTAACAATGAAGCGGGTGCGCTTCTCTCCCGCTTTGATGTAGAACTCGGAGAGCTCTTCTGTGTTGTAGTCCTTTTTTTCTCGGCTCCAAGTCAATGAGGAAAGGTCCGTTCCGTCGGCAATCCCGTAGTAATGCATAGGGACTAAGAGCTGTAGACGCAAGGCATCCCATAAACGCAGTTCATGAGCTACGCGATAGTCAAAGTACTTCTGTACGTTTTCGCCATCACCACGTTCTGGTGTTGCCGTTAAACCCAGGAGCTCTTGAGGCTGGAGGTGGTCCAAAAGTGCTTTATAAGTGGGGGCCTGTGCGTGATGAAACTCGTCGATTACTACGACATCAAAATGCTTGCTATTTAGGTTTTGTAAACGGGAAGCGCTGAGAGATTGCACACTGGCGAACACATAGTCCCAGCGGCGAGGCTCAGCGCCGTCGACTAGCAGCTCGCCAAAGTCCGCGTCTTTAAGCACTTCCTGGAATGTCCGGCGGGCTTGTTGAAGAATTTCTTTCCGGTGTGCAACGAAAAGCAGCCGAGGGCGTCGCTTCCATTGTTCGCATAGGTTCCGGTAATCCAGTGCGGCAACTACTGTTTTTCCTGTTCCTGTAGCAGCAACCAGGAGGTTCCTATGCCGATCTTTTACCTCACGCTCTGAGCGTAGAGCCTCGAGCATTTCTTCTTGGTAGGGGTAAGGAGTTACCTCAAGGCCAGATAACTCCAGTTGGCGAAGTGCTCCGGAGGCCTCACTACCCTTGGCAACGCGGAGAGACTGCTCGAGTCTCTCCATGTCGCGATTTGGGTCGAAGGTCTTGAAATGGCTGTCGTGCCAGTAGCTATCGAAAGTCTTGATGAACTTATCGATTACTTCAGGAGTCGCGGTATTGGACCCGCGGACATTCCACTCCCAACCATCGACGAGAGCAGATCGGGAAAGGTTGGAACTGCCGATAAAGGCAGTATCGAATCCGGACTTTCGGCGGAATAGCCAAGCTTTGGCATGAAGGCGAGTGGATTTGTGCTCATAGCAAATCTTTACTTCGGCCTGATACTTTTCAACCAATCGCTCGAGCGCAGCTGCGTCGGACGCACCGCAGTAGGTAGAAGTGAGTAGCCGGAAAGGGATCTCGTTATCGCGAAGGTACTCGAGTTGTCTATCAAGAACGCTGATGCCGGAGTTCTTGATGAACGCACAGAGCAGATCAACCGAATCAGCAGTTTTGATTTCTCTCTCGATTTCGCTGGTTAAACTAGATTCTCCTTGGGCGTTAGTGAATAGTGCACTCTTGGTGAGTGAAACATCCGGAAGTAAGGGAGGGTCCGCCAATCCGGAGTTGTATACGGCGTAGAGAAGTTCTTCGGAATCAATTTCCTCATCTTCGCCCAGTAGAAGCGCGATGTTATTGATTAGGGCAACCCGGTCTTCGGGTGACTTCAAACCGTATAGCCGTCGCTCTAGGAGTGAACCAATATGTTGTGAAACCGCCGAGGTATAGCGGCCATGAGCCTCTTTATCGGAGCTTCTTCCAATACCGAATCCTGCAGCAGGATGTTGGCTTAGCGTTTCGTTCATTCGTTCACGAATTCGGGCCGTAATAGGGGTCTCGTAAACGCCGAAAGGTAGGGAAGAGTCAGGGTTGGTACTCATAATGACCAAATTCTAAAGGCTTCGGTATGCAAATTGGCTGATTCAAGGATTGGCGAAGTAAATTTTCTCCAGACGGTGTTGCCCTTCAGTGATCTTCATTATTCGCATTCCCCAGAGACTTTGAACTCGATTAAGAAGTGCAATCCCAGCAGTCTAAATTTTTATCCCTGTTGACTGGAGACTGGATTGAGAAGTCCAAAATGGCTACGAGATGAGATTCTTTTGGTCGCCGAAATTGGAATCCGTTTAGGATGGCCGGCTAAAGGACCTAAGGAGGAAATATCTCGGGTTTCCAACCTTCTGGCCAGGGGAGTCATGTATGGAGATGAGTTCCAGCCAGGTCCTAAATTTAGGAATGTCAATGGCGTGAGCCGGAAATACTTTGATCTCTACTCGGCGCGCCCCTCCTATGAAGGACAAACGACAAACGGAGGCAAGGCAACGCAGGAAATCGCAGCGTTGGCGGAATCCGATCCGCAATTGGTAATGCGTTTGGCGGAGAATATCCGCCGAATGCTGGCAGAAGGAAAATACGAAAGGAAGAATCTTTCTTTCCTTAGCTGTGACTAGAAGCAATAGCTTCTACTGCCGGGATATCTGCGGGAGCCCACGTCAGATGCGCGGCCTCTGTGGAGGTAACCCATTTTGTAGCGTCGTGATCGGTCAGGCGTAGGCGGCCGTCGACAAGCGTGCAGTAGAAAGTGGTTAGCTCAATCGTCGCAAAATCGTACTCGTAGGTTGTTGTCGTCACTTTCTGGCCGACCTCGGCGATGAGGTTGAGCTCCTCGCGGATTTCTCGCGCTAGTGCTTGCTCAGGTGTTTCACCAGGCTCGATCTTTCCACCCGGAAATTCCCAGTGGCCTTCCAGTGGCTTGCCTGGTTTCTTGCGGCAGGCGAGGAACCGCTCGCCGTCGTGGAAGACGGCGCCAACGACGCGTATGGGGTTAGACATGACTCCATTGTGCCTTGGATCTCGGAAACATCTAGACAGTGAGCTGTTACTTAGATAACATATCCCCAATGTTCGCGTAAGGCTGTCACGCGGGCTTGATTTTTGTATGCAAGCTTGAGGGGACGGTTTTACTGTGACTTCTACCGAATCTGTCTACACCTCGCACCAGAGCCATGACGGGGAGATCCCGCAGCCTGGGGGACGGTGGAAACTCTTTTTATATAGCGCCATTGGCGCGTTCGTATTCTTCCTGCCGGTGACGTATCAGGATAAGCGCTCCATTCCTTTGGACCACATGGTCACCATGGTGCGCGAGGGGATTCCAGCGGCGGTGCCGTGGATTATCTTTGCTCTTGCCGTCTATGGCACGGTGCGCAGCTTTACCACCGGAGCATTTAAGGAAAGCGCGCTGCAGGCGGTCTTTGCAGTGCTCAATATCGTGGGCGCGGTGGTCTCCTTCCTCATGGTCATCGATGCGCTGCCGTGGGTGCTTGGTGATGAGGACCTAGTGCCGTTCCTGTGGAACTCCATCGCGATTCCGGTAGGCCTCATCGTGCCTATCGGAGGTGCTTTCCTGGCATTTCTCATTGGCTTTGGCCTGCTGGAATTTGTTGGCGTGCTCATGCAGCCCATCATGCGGCCGCTGTGGAAGACGCCGGGGCGCTCCGCCATTGACGCGGTGGCCTCGTTTGTGGGCTCGTACTCGCTGGGCATTTTGGTCACAGACCGCGTCTACCAAAAGGGCGGCTATACCGGGCGCGAGGCGGCCATTATTGCCACCGGCTTTTCGACGGTCTCTGCGGCCTTCATGGTCATCGTTGCTAAGCAGCTTGACCTGATGAAAGTCTGGGGCACCTACTTTATTGTCACGCTCATCGTGACCTTTGTGGTGACGGCCATTACCGTGCGCATTCCGCCGCTGCGTACCATTCCGGATGAGTACTTTGCTGAGGCGCACCCAGACCCGGAAAAGCCGGTGGAAGGATCGCGCATCAAGAACGCGTGGCGTGAGGCCATGCTGGCACTGCAGCGCGCGCCGTCCTTGTGGGAGTCCATCTGGGAGAACCTGCGCGATGGCGTGCGCATGGCGGCGGCCATCGTGCCTTCCATCATGTCGGTGGGCCTTATTGGCCTACTGCTTGCGCGCTTTACGCCCATCTTTGAGTGGATTGGCTACCTGTTTTATCCGTTCGCATGGGTAGTGCAGCTGCCGGAGCCGGTACAAGCCGGCAAGGGCGCGGCCATGGGTATTGCGGAGATGTTCCTGCCCGCCACCGCAGTGGCAGGCAGCGACAGTATGGTGCTCAAGTTCGTCATCGGCGTGGTGGCAGTCTCCGCCATCATCTTCTTCTCCGCGCTGGTGCCGTGCATCCTGGCTACCAAGATTCCGGTGAAGCTCACCCACCTGGTCATCATCTGGTTTGAGCGCGTGGCGCTGACCATCCTCATCGCCACGCCGATTGCCCACCTGCTGTTTTGAGGTAGGAGCTAGGCCCCGAGGTGGGCCGTGACGATGTCATCGATTAACCGCGCCGCTGCCTTGGCGGTGCGGTTATCTATATCAAAGGTGGGGTTGAGCTCGACGACGTCCACCAGGGCCAGCTTGCCCGTTTGCGCAATAGCCACGGCCATCGCGCGGATGCGCTCGTAGCTGACGCCTAGCGACGCCGGTGCGGATACGCCCGGCGCGGTGGATGCTGGCAAGACGTCGAGGTCGATGGATAGGTGGACCTTGTCCTTGCCCTCGGTAGCGCGGGCGGCAAGCTCGCCGCATTCGGCCGGGGAGAGGTTGACCAGCTCTTCGTCTAGGGTGATGGCCACGCCGAGGGACTCGGCTTCGTCGAAAAGCACTGCGGTGTTATTGGGGCGGGAGATGCCCAGCACGGTGTAATCGAAGTCATCGGTGAGCTCCGAAATCTGCTTGAACGGGGTGCCGGAGGTGGCTTGATCGGCGCGGCGCAGATCGAAGTGGGCGTCCAGATTAATGATCTTGGTGGCGCCCACCACGCGGTAGAGGCCGCGGTGGGAGCCAAAGGCAGTTTCGTGACCGCCGCCCAGAATGATGGGGAGGGTGCCGGCTTCGACAAGCTCCTGGACCTTATCGGAGAGCGCATCGTGGGCGCCGTCGAGGTCGTCGGCTTGGGTGGTGATTGTGCCGGCGTCGGCAAGCGCATGCGCATGGTGTACCGCCAAGGAACCCAGCGCGGAACGCAGTGCGGCCGGGCCTGCGGCTGCACCCTGGCGGCCGCCGTTGCGCAGCACGCCCTCATCGGAGGCAAAGCCCACCAGGGTTACCGGGGCGGGGGAGTCGGTGGACTGATTGATAACGCTATGCCAGCGGGCATGCTCTGGGCCAGGGCCATCGGAGCGGCCGGACCATTCGGGGGCGGGGGTGAAAAGTTCAGCTTTTTCGGTGTTCATGGTTACCGAGGGTAGGCAAGAACGCGGGATATGGCAGGGAAATTCTGCCTACAATCACTAAGTGTGAGTACAAATCGAGTTCCAGCGGCCCGTCACGCGTTAGAGATTCTTAAGTTGCTATCGACGATTGACGTACCTATTTCTGCTGCCAGGATACAAGGTGAACTGGGACTGCCACGGTCATCTACCTATCACTTGCTAGCGGAGATGGTGGATGCCGGCTTTGTGGCGCACTTGCCGGAACATAAGACATATGGGCTGGGCCTTGCGGCCTATTCCATGGCTTCGGCCTATGTAACCCAACAGCCTTTGGTGCGAATGGCTACTCGGGACTTGGAACGGTGTGCGGATCTGGTGGGTGGATCGGGGCACTTGTCTCGTATGGCTGGATCGGAAATCTTGTACTTGCAGGAGGTCCGTGCCGCAGAGGCAATCTCTTTGGTGACCGAGGTTGGTGTGCGATTGCAAGCGCATAAGACGGCGTCCGGGCGCGTAATGCTGGCGCATCTTCCTGACGCGGAGGTGCGCGCCGCATTCGATACTGCGGGTGGTAGTGGCTTTTCTGCTTTGAAGGAGCGCTTGCGGTTGGTGGCCGCGCGGGGTTGGGACCAAGAGGTGGAGGAAATTACTCGTGGCCAGGCTTCTGTAGCGGTGCCCATTCTGGACCATCTGGACCGCCCAGCGGCGGCGGTGGCGGTGACGTATCCGGTAGGGACGCCAGATGCAAAGGTGGATGGCGCCATTCGGGCACTGCAGGAGGCGTCAGACAAGGTGGCGGGGAAAATGTACCGCAATCGAAGAAAGTGATGTAGCATACATCTATCGCGTTGGGTTGTCGCGCGACACATTTTTGATTATCAATCCCTACTCCAAGGAGTTTTTGCCATGCCTAACGCTTACCCATCCACCGTGACCGTCAATGTCGGTGCGCTGAGCATCGAGGACGTCGTTGCCGTTGCCCGCTATGGGGCGAAGGTGGAGATTGCGCCCGAAGCTCTCGAAGAAGTGGCCGCTACCCGCGAGCGCGTGGAAGAACTGGCACAGGATCCCACTCCGGTCTATGGCATTTCCACTGGCTTTGGTGCACTTGCCCGCCGCCATATCCCGGAGGAGATGCGCGCCCAGCTGCAGCTTTCCCTGGTGCGATCGCATGCTGCGGGAACTGGCCCGGAGGTGGAAGAAGAGGTCATCCGCGCGCTTATGCTGCTGCGCCTGTCCACCTTGTGTACCGGTCGTACCGGCGTGCGCCCCGTGGTGGTAGAAACCTATGCCAAGGCGCTGAACGCTGGCATCGTTCCGGTGGTGCGCGAGTATGGATCGCTGGGCTGCTCTGGCGACTTGGCGCCGCTGGCTCACTGCGCGCTGGCCCTGCTGGGCGAGGGCGAGGTGCGTGTCAACGGAGAGCTTAAGGATGCGGGCGACGCCCTGGCCGCTGCCGGAATCGAGCCGTTGCAGCTGCGCGAGAAGGAAGGTCTTGCGCTTATTAACGGCACCGATGGCATGCTCGGCCAGCTCTGCCTGGCCATTACTGACCTGCGCGCGGCCGCAAAGACCGCCGATATTGCTACTGCTATGACCGTGGAAGGACTGCTCGGCACCCTCGTGGTCTTTGCCGATGACCTGCAGCAGCTTCGCCCGCACCCAGGCCAGGCCGATGCCGCGGCGAATATCCTCCAGGTGGCTGAAGGCTCGGAGATCCTGGAGGCCGCGCTCGAGGAGTTCAAGAAGAACCAGGTGCAGGATGCCTACTCCGTGCGCTGCGCCCCGCAGGTTGCCGGCGGGTTCCGCGATACCCTGGCCCACACCGCCCAGGTGGCCGAGCGCGAGCTGGCCGCCGCCGTGGATAACCCGGTGGTGACCAAGGACGGCCGCGTGGTCTCCAATGGCAATTTCCACGGCGCGCCGGTGGCCTATGCGCTCGATTTCCTCGCCATCGTCACCGCGGACTTGGCCTCCATTTCCGAGCGCCGCACCGACCGCTTCTTGGACCCGGCGCGCAACCGCGGGTTGAATGCTTTCCTTGCTGATGACCCTGGTGTGGACTCCGGCCACATGATCGCGCAGTACGCCCAGGCTGGCATCGTTAGTGAGATGAAGCGCCTAGCTAATCCCTCCTCGGCCGATTCCATTCCGTCTTCGGCCATGCAGGAAGACCACGTGTCCATGGGCTGGTCCGCCGCCCGCAAGCTGCGCAAGGCCGTTGATGGGCTGCAGCGCGTGCTCGCCGTAGAGATCCTCACCGCCGCCCGCGCCATCGACATGCGCGAGGGCACCCCGGCCAAGGGAACCGGCGCGGTGATTGAGAAGCTGCGCGAGACTGTGGAGGGGCCCGGCGTGGACCGCTACCTGTCCCCGGAAATCGAGGAAACTGTACGCCTAGTCAAGGAGGGCGCTCTTATCGACGCCGTCGAGGACGCTACTGGAAAGCTGCGCGGCTAAGGGCTTGGGCCATGGCCACCTGTCCGGCGTGGGTGGGGTGCATGGGGAAGGAATTAGTGTCCTTGCCCGTAAAATCCACCCACGGTGAGGGGGAGCAGGCGGTGTGGTCTAGGGCGGCGTCGGCAAGCACGTAAGCAGCCCCGTTGCGCTCGGCGGCCTCGCGCACTGCCTGGTTGATGCGCTCGATGGACTCTGCCAACCATTCCCGGTCAGTGGCCGGGATTTTTTCTATGTAGGGGCAGGTCTCCCCATGTTTAATGAGTGGTAGGTAGCCGGTGGCGAGGACCTTCGCGTTGGGGGAGCGGCGGTGAATCTCTTCGTAGACCTTGTCCAGCCGGCGGGGTAGATCGCGGATTTCCAGGTCAATCTGCGCGCCGGATTCCGCCTGGCAGATACCGTCCGTGGCGCACTGGGTAAGGCGCACGAAGCTGGCGTCATTGCCGCCGATGGATAGGCTCACCAGGTCGGTGTCCTCGCGTAGGGCGTCCACCTGGGCGGGGTGCTCGCCGGCCGAGGAAAGTACGTCGAGGGTGCTAGCGCCCTGGCAGGCTACATTGGTGAGCTTCGCGTCCATTTCCTTGGCTGCAAGCTCGGGGTAGGAATCCTGAGCGCGCACGCAGGTATTGGGCGGATCGAGCGGCAGCGTGGTCGAGCCCATGGCCGCATAGGAATCCCCCAGCGCCACATAGTGGGGCGGCTGCGGTTCCTCGGCGGGGGTGGAACAAGCGGCGAGGAGGGCCACGGAAAAGAGGGGGATGAACCGACGCATGCAGGCCATCGTAGATCATTCCGCGGGTGTCTCATATACGAGACAGTTCGGGTTTGTGTGGCATGGTGCACAGAGCTGGGTCACAGTACCTTGTGACATGTGACGCTGAACAAGTCCTCGGGGACAGCCCCGGGACACCGGCCTAGGGGGCTTGGGAAGGCGTCGAACAAGCACGACGAAAGGAAGCCCATGTCTGAACCACGCGAAGTACGCGCGCCGCGCGGAACCGAACTGTCCGCCAAGTCCTGGCAGACCGAAGCGCCCCTGCGCATGCTCATGAATAACCTCGACCCCGAGGTTGCCGAGCGCCCCGAGGACCTCGTGGTCTATGGCGGTACCGGCCGCGCAGCACGCAGCTGGGAAGCCTTTGACGCCATCGTTGAATCCCTCAAGGACCTCGAGTCCGATGAGACCCTGCTGGTGCAGTCCGGCAAGCCGGTGGGCATCTGGAAGACCAACGAGTGGGCACCGCGCGTGCTCATCGCTAACTCCAACCTCGTGGGAGACTGGGCTAACTGGGAGCACTTCCGCAAGCTCGAGGACGAGGGGCTCATGATGTACGGCCAGATGACGGCCGGCTCCTGGATCTACATCGCCACCCAGGGCATCCTGCAGGGCACCTTCGAGACCTTCGCGGCCGTGGCCAAGAAGCGCTTCGGCGGCAGCCTGGCCGGCACCTTCACCCTGACCGGTGGCTGCGGCGGCATGGGCGGCGCACAGCCGCTGTCCGTCACCCTCAACGGCGGCGCCTGCCTCATCGTGGACGTAGACGAGACCCGCCTGAAGCGCCGTCAGCACAAGCGCTACCTGGATGAGGTTGTCACCGACCTCGACGAGGCCCTCAAGCTGGTCCTCGAGGCAAAGGAAAACAAGAAGCCGCTGTCCGTCGGCCTCGTGGGCAACGCCGCCGAGGTCTTCCCGGAGGTCCTGCGCCGCCAGCGCGCCGGGGAATTTACCGTAGACATCGTCACGGACCAGACCTCCGCGCACGACCCGCTGTCCTACCTGCCTTCTGAAATCACCATGGAAGACTGGCACAACGAGGCCAAGGCAGACCCGACCACCTTTACCAAGAAGGCTCGCGAGTCCATGGCCGCCCAGGTGCAGGCCATGGTCGAGTTCCAGGATGAGGGCGCCGAGGTCTTTGACTACGGCAACTCCATCCGCGATGAGGCCCGCAAGGCCGGCTACCAGCGTGCCTTCGAGTTCCCGGGCTTCGTTCCGGCCTATATCCGCCCGCTCTTCTGCGAGGGCCTGGGCCCCTTCCGCTGGGCCGCGCTTTCCGGCGACCCAGAGGACATTAAGATCACCGACCAGGCGCTCAAGGAGCTCTTCCCAGACAACGAGCACCTGCACAACTGGCTCGACGCCGCCGAAGAATACGTCGAATTCGAGGGTCTGCCGGCACGCATTTGCTGGCTGGGCTACAACGAGCGCCACAAGGCCGGCCTGCTCTTCAACGACCTGGTGCGCGAGGGCAAGATCAAGGCGCCGATCGTCATCGGCCGTGACCACCTGGATTCTGGCTCCGTGGCCTCCCCGTACCGCGAGACCGAGGCCATGCTCGATGGCACCGATGCCGTGGCCGACTGGCCGCTGCTCAATGCCATGACCGCCGTATCTTCCGGCGCTACCTGGGTTTCCCTCCACCACGGCGGTGGCGTGGGCATGGGCCGCTCCATCCACGCCGGCCAGGTTACCGTTGCAGACGGCACCGAGCTCGCCGCGGCCAAGCTGCGCGCGGTGCTCACCAATGACCCGGGCATGGGCGTTATCCGCCACGTCGATTCCGGCTACACTCGCGCGAAGGAGGTCGCCGACGAGCGCGGCGTCCGCATTCCGATGGAATTCAAGGCAAGGGACTAGATGAGCACACTTTTTACCGGCATTTCAGAACTCCGTACGGTCAGCGAGCGTGGCACGCTTAACGACGCCGCCATTATCGCCCAATCCGGCACCATCGCCTGGGTCGGCCCAGCCTCCGAGGCACCGGCCGCCGACGAGAAGGTGGACTTGGGCGGCCGCGCCGTCCTGCCCGGCTGGGTAGATTCGCACACCCACATGGTCTTCGACGGTGACCGCTCCGCCGAATTCGAGGCCCGCATCTCCGGCGGTTCCTATGAAGCAGGCGGCATCGCCGTGACCATGGACGCCACCCGCCAGGCCGGTACCGACCGCCTGGACAAGCTGGTGGCGGATCGCGTGGCCGCCGGCCGCCGCGGTGGCACCACCACCTTCGAGACCAAAACCGGCTACGGCCTTAACACCGAGTCCGAGGTGGAGGCCGCCAAGGTAGCCTCCCGCCACGTCGATGATGTGACCTTCTTAGGTGCGCACCTGGTCCCGCCGGGAGCGGACGCGGAGGAGTACCTCGACGAGGTCGTTGGCTCCATGCTCGAAGGCGTTGCCCCCTACGTGCAGTGGATCGACGTCTTCTGTGAGCGCGGCGCCTTCAACGAGGAACAATCCCGCCGCGTGCTGGAGGCCGGTAAGAAGTTGGGCTTGGGCCTGCGCGTGCACGGCAACCAGCTGGGCGAGGGCCCAGGCGTTGCCCTCGCCGTCGAACTGGGCGCCGCCTCGGTAGACCACGTCAACCACTTGAGCGACGAGGACGTCGAGCTGCTGGCCAACTCCGATACCGTGGCCACCATGCTGCCGGCCTGTGACCTATCGACTCGCGAGCCGCTCGCCCCAGGCCGCACGCTTCTCGACGCCGGCGCCACCCTCGCCATCGCCTCCAACCTCAACCCCGGCACGTCCTATACCTCCTCGATGAACTACTGCGTGACCACCGCGGTCCTGCAGCAACACCTCTCCGTCGATGAGGCCATCCACGCCGCCACCACCGGCGGAGCGACCGCCCTGCGCCGCCACAACGTTGGCAACGGCCTCGACCCGCAGGGCCGCCCCGCTAAGGGCACCATCGTGGAGGGCGCCGCCGCGGACCTGCACGTGCTCGACGCCCCCAGCGCCGTGCACTTGGCCTACCGGCCAGGCATGCCACTGAGCTACCGCACTTTCGTCGCGGGCGCTTAGGATATGGAGTTTGGGGCGGCAATCGCGTAGGGTTGGTGAAGCAATGAGCATTACCGATAACGCCACCGGCGGCGTCAACGAGCCGGAAGATTTTAATAAGTCGGAATCTCAGGACAACTCGCAAGGTGTCACCAAGGACACCAGGGCTGCGAATACTTCTGAGGACACCGGCGCTGAGTCCCAAGATTCAGCCAACGACAACTCCCAGGGGTTCGCGCATCTTGGCCTGCCAGAGAAAATTCTGGAGGCCGTTGCGAAAGTAGGCTTCACCAAGCCGTCCCCCATTCAGGAAGAAACCATCCCGATCTTGATGGAAGGCCGCGACGTTGTCGGCCTTGCCCAGACCGGTACCGGCAAGACCGCAGCCTTTGCGCTGCCGGTTCTGTCACAGATTGACACCAAGGCCCGCCATCCGCAGGCACTCGTGCTCGCCCCAACCCGCGAGCTGGCCCTGCAGGTGGCGGACTCCTTCCAATCCTTCGCCGAGTCCCTCAAGGGCGTCGAG
Source organism: Corynebacterium tuberculostearicum SK141 (assembly GCF_000175635.1). GTDB lineage: Bacteria > Actinomycetota > Actinomycetes > Mycobacteriales > Mycobacteriaceae > Corynebacterium > Corynebacterium tuberculostearicum_C. The sequence continues at coordinate 104,949 of NZ_ACVP01000012.1, forward strand.
GTGCTGCCTATCTACGGTGGCCAAGCCTATGGCATTCAGCTTTCCGGTCTGCGCCGCGGTGCGCAGGTTATCGTGGGCACCCCGGGTCGCGTCATCGACCACCTGGAGAAGGGCTCGCTGGACCTGTCCCAGCTGCAGTTCCTCGTCCTCGATGAGGCCGATGAGATGCTGAACATGGGCTTCCAAGAAGACGTCGAGCGCATCCTGGAGGACACCCCGGACCGCAAGCAGGTGGCGCTTTTCTCGGCCACCATGCCGAACGCTATCCGACGCCTGTCTAAGCAGTACCTCGACAACCCCGCCGAGGTCACGGTGAAGTCCGAGCGCCGCACCAATGACAACATCACGCAGCGCTTCCTCCTCATTCCGCACCGCGCAAAGATGGATGCCTTCACCCGCATCCTCGAGGTCATCAATTACGACGCCATCATCGTCTTCTGCCGTACCAAGCACGAGACCGAAGAAGTGGCCGAGACCCTGCGTGACCGCGGTTTCAGCGCCGCCGCCATCAACGGCGATATTGCGCAGGCTCAGCGCGAGCGCACCGTCGATCAGCTCAAGGATGGCCGCCTAGACATCCTCGTGGCTACCGACGTCGCCGCCCGTGGCCTCGACGTCGAGCGCATCACGCACGTGGTCAACTTCGATATCCCGAACGATACCGAGTCCTACGTGCACCGCATCGGCCGCACCGGCCGCGCGGGCCGCTCCGGCGAAGCCATCCTGTTCGTCACCCCGCGCGAGCGCCGCATGCTGCGCTCCATCGAGCGCGTGACCAACGCCCGTCTGGAAGAGATGGACCTGCCGTCCGTCGATGAGGTCAATGAAAAGCGCAAGGAAAAGTTCGCGCAGTCCATTACCAACTCCATGGATAATAAGCAGGCGGACTTCTTCCGCACCTTGGTGCGCAAGTACTCCGAGGACAATAACGCGGCCATGGATGACATCGCTGCAGCCCTCGCCGTCATGCTGCAGGGTGGCAAGAACTTCCTGATGGAAGACAGGCCGCTTCCCAAGCCGAAGCGCGACCGCGACCGCCGCGACGATCGCAAGCGCGATTTCAAGGGCGGCGGCAAGGGTCGCGGCCCCAAGCGGCCGGACGGAGACTTTGAGACGTACCGACTGGACGTCGGCAAGCGGCAAAATGTGCGCCCGGGAGCCATCGTGGGTGCTATTGCCAACGAGGGTGGCTTGTCTGCCAAGGACTTCGGTCGCATCACCATCGCGGTGGGCCACACCCTGGTTGACCTGCCAAAGAACCTCGACCCGGCAGTGCTGGACCGCCTGAAGGATACCCGCATTTCCGGCCAGCTGATCAAGATTCAGAAGGACACCGGCCGCCCACCTCGCCGTGACCACGGCGGTGGACGCAAGCGCGGTGGACGCTGGCGCGACTAGCATTTTCGCCTGAATGGGCCTCTTTGGAGGCCCATTTTTTCGTGCCCTTTGACCTGCGGTTTTCCTATAAACGGGGGTAGTGTGTCGGAGGCGTTTTATATACTGAAAGCGCAAACATGTTCTAGAGAAACTTCTGCGGGGGAAGTCCATGAATGCGCCCTACTTTGCCAATACCAATCCAGCAAATTCCACATCACAAGCAGCAACAGACATTCGCAAGGCCGAATACCTCCTTTGGAAACGCCTGCATCCAGACCCGGATGACGATATCGAAATAATTAGCCAATCACTGTCGGATCTCACCGGAACACGGCAGTCCCGAATTAGAAATATCATTTTCGCCTTTGAGCGATTACAGGAGCTGCCGCGCCTTAAAGCCCGGCTGGAAGAGCACTACCACTTAGATTTAGACCGCTTAATTACCATCGACCAGACGCTCTCCAAGTTGGGAGAGATTGGCACCGAACAATGCCTGCTTATCGACGCCGAATTAACCACCTACCTCACCCCCAAACGCCCCAACCAAAAATTACCGTCCCATCGCAACCTGCGGCGAAAGCTGCGGGAGCTCATTGTCCGCCTCGATCCGACCATCGCCGCACGCGATCCGCGGCGCAAGGAGTCCTATAACCTCGAGCCTACGGGCGGGGAGTGGGCCGCCGTTTGTCTCGACGTGGGCTTAGAGACTGCCGAAATCATCGACCGAAATATTCGCGGTGTAGCCACGGAGAAGGACATTCCCTTGGCTCAGGCTGCGGTCGAGTTGCTCACCGGTGAGGCCGAAGCCAAGGCGAAGGTGGTGCTCAATATGTACCGCTGCGATCTGCCGGATGCTCCCGCCTTCGTCCAAAGCTTGGGTTGGGTTTCGCCTGAGGTGGCCGATGACATGCAATCGCGGGCCACGACCGTGCGCGACATGGAGAAGGCGGCAGAAGATGAAAGCGGAAACTACGTCACCCCGCCGCATATTCGCGCCTTTGTGGAAGGGCTCGATGGAACCTGCCGGTGGCCCGGATGTACGCGGCCGGCGATGGCTTCCCAGATGGACCACCGGCATGACTTCGCTGACGGAGGACCTACTTCGGCGGCAAACTTGACCTGCCTGTGTCAACATCACCACAACATCAAGACTGATGGGCGGGCGTTTTATATCAAGGACCCGATTAGCGGGGACGTCGTCTGGCTCTTTGAAGATTCGACTTGGGTCTATGACGAAGCCAGCGGGCCGCTCGCGCCGAAGAATCGGAGGTGGGCCCAGACTGTGGCGCAGGCGACGCGGCGGCGTCGAGAAAATGCGCACGAAGATGCGCAAAAGCTGAAGGAAGAGCTAGAAAACGAGAAAAGGGACAGTGAAGGCACTGTCCCAGAGGAGTAAATGGCTTTCTAGAAGGCCACTTAGAAGTTGACGTACATCAGGATGAGGCAGATGATCCACAGAAGGTTGAATACGCCGCCGAATGCGGACAGTGGCTTCTTAGCTGCCGCGTAGTCGAAGGATTCAGTGGATTCGAGGGCGGCCATTGCCTTCTTCTGCTTTGGCAGAATGACGAAGAAGAGCAGGCACCATGCGATGATGGCAACCAAGATGGCGATGTGGAAGTTCACTTCGGACTTGTAAGCGCTGATATCGGAAAGGAATACGCCGAGGCCGAGGATAGGCACGATGGCAGAGATGTATCCGTAGGTATTGGTGATGTTGTGCAGGACGCGAGCGGAGCCGAGCGCCGCGTGGTCACCCTGTGCTGCCTTGGCCATTTGGGTCTGGAAGCTAGAGGTGGATACGCATACCGGGCCGATCAATAGAATGGCTGCGGCCACGTGGAGGAATACAAGGAAAGAAGTCATTGAAAGAACCCTTCAATCGCGGAAAGTTGCCACGTCAACCCTAATCAATTTCCGGTGAGTACGGCTAACCGACATTGCCTTTGCATCACCCGCACGTCCTTGGAAGGGAGGGGAAGGGCGTACTTTCGGGCTATGTCAGCAAGGCGGCGGGAATAGTCGCAGCGGTTAGCAGGAGGTAGCCATTCCGCGGGGAGGGCGTCTGACTTTTCTTGGTTGAGCTCACGGCTGGTGGCTACGAGATTGAGCGGGTCGTTGCCAAAGCGGACCTTGGTTTCGCGGTCCCACTCGGAAGCGCCAAGGTCATAGGCCGCGGAGAGGGGAAAGATGTGGTCGATCTCAATGGGAGAGGTAGCGGGAATGGTGGTGCCACTATAGGGGTCATAAAGAGTCCCGCTGCGGGCGTGGCAGGCGTGGAGGGGATCGCTGGATTGGCTTTCTAGAATGACCTCGCGGGTGGTGCAGGCGCCGTGGGGCTGCCAGATGCCGAAGTCTTCACGGTTGTAGCCGGCGGCTTCGGGGCGGGAGGGGAGCGTGGTGACGTCAAAACGCGGAAAAGGCCACGCATACCATGCACCGATGAGGACGGTGATGCATGATAGCGCGGCCAGGTAATAGGACTTCATGTCCTATTGGACTGCGAGGAGTCCGCGTTGGTTCCGATTACTTATCAGTGACCTTTTCTGCGGCTTCCTCAAAGTCGAGGTCGGAGTTATTTTCCACGAGCTTGGCCAGCTTGGTGGCCTCTTCAAACTCGGCAACAACCTCCGGCTGTGGTTCCTTGGTGAGCTTGGTGACTACGACGGCCACGAGGAGGGCCAGGAAGAAGCCTGGGACCATCTCATAGAGGATGTCGGAAAGCGGGGACATGCCCCAGCCAATGGCCACGACGGCGCCGGTTACCATGCCGGCAATCGCGCCGGTGGAGTTAAAGCGCTTCCAGTACAGGGACAGCAGAACGATGGGGCCGAAGGCGGAACCGAAGCCTGCCCAGGCGAAGCCAACCAGGCCGAGGATGGAATCGGACGGGTTGATGGCCAGCAGGGCGGCGATGACCGCGATGGCCACGATGGCGGTGCGGGAGAGGTTGATGAGGACCTGCTCGCTGGGCTTCTTCTTAGCAAAGATGAGGAAGAGGTCCTCGATGAGGGAAGTAGAGACGACGAGCATCTGGGACGACATGGTGGACATGATGGCGGCTAGAACCGCGGTCAGGACGAAGCCGGCGGGGAGTGGGTGCATCATGGCCTGAGCCATATCCAGGAAGATGGTTTCGAAGTTGTCCTGGTCGGTGATGCTGTGGCCGGTCTGGGTGAAGTAAACGGTGCCAGAGAGAGCGACGAAGATGGCGCCGATGACGGACAGGCCCATCCAGGTAACGCCGTAGAAGCGGCCCTGGCGGGCGTCGGAAGGCTTACGCAGCGCCATGAAGCGGACCACGATGTGTGGCTGGCCAAAGTAGCCCAGGCCCCAGGCCAGGTTGCCGATGATGACGCCAGCGGAAACGCCCGCGAACATGGAGAAGTAGTTGTCATTTTCCACTACGCCATCGGTGCCGTAGGCATTATTGCTGGCGAAAGAGAAGATGGAAGCAGGATCGCTGAGAGAGACGATTGCCATAATCGGCACGATCATCAGGGCGACGAACATAAGCACGCCCTGGACGACGTCCGTGTAGGACACCGCCAAGAAGCCGCCGACGAAGGTGTAGAAGATGGTCACCGCGGCGATAACAAGCATGCCGGTGAGGTAGTCGCCACCGAAGGTGGACTCGAAGTAGCGGCCGCCGGAGACCATGCCGGAGGAGACGTAGAAGGTAAAGAAGAAGATGATGATGGCTGCGGAGATGATGCGCAGCAGGCGGGACTTATCGTGCAGGCGGTTTTCAAAGAAGGACGGCACGGTAATGGAGTTGGCCGCGATCTCTGAGTAGGAGCGCAGGCGCGGCGCGACCCACTTCCAGTTTGCCCAGCAGCCGACAAGCAGGCCGATGGCCATCCATAGCTCGGACATGCCGGAGAGGAAGAGCGCGCCAGGCAGGCCCATGAGGAGCCAGCCGGACATGTCGGAAGCGCCGGCGGAGAGAGCCGCTACGAATGGGTGCAGGCCACGGCCGCCCAAAACATAATCGTCATATTGGTCGGTTTGCTTGTAGCTCCAATAGCCAATGGCTGCCATTGCGAGGAGATACACGATCATCGCAATGACGTACCAAGTTGAATCTTGCACGTTTTACTCCTTGTAGGTGTGTGATGACATTCTCACGTTAACGGGGTCACAAGGTTAACCCAAGCGAAAATACAGGTGTGGCGCAGATCTCCGTTTCGATTTTCTGTCGTTCAACTGGGAAAAGGGTGGAACATAACGAGCCTGTAACAAAACCAAAAGGGGCTGCTATGCTGGCGGCTATGGCTTCTTACCTCGTGCATGGACTGTGGCTCCCCGTTACGGGACTAGGTCTATGGATTGAACAGGTAGAAGGGCACAAGATCGTCATGCCCAATGCCGTTCCTGAGGGCACCTTCCCGCCAGCGGTGGAGTCCATCCTGGCGAAGAAATCCTTCCGCAACCGAGCGCGGGTATCGCTGCGCACGCCCAAGGGCAAGGATGTCTCCCTGATGGTGCCCATGGCGATGTTCGGACCCGAAGAGGCCGTGGCGGCGCTTGCCCAAATGGAGCACCTGAACCACAAGCCGCCGGCCACCATTGCGCCCGACCTCCAGTGGCTGATCCATGCCTACAGCGGGCTGTGCAAGTTCGTGCGCGCCGGCCGCGTGACCTTCCGGCTGGCTTACCAGGCCAATGAGTGGTTCCCCATGTGGCAGCTGGCCTCCGGCTTGGGCGAGCGCGGCTGGCTCGCGGAGATGATGGCGGCCGCGCCGGGCATCTTGCACGTGAATAACCGGGCACTCTCAGATGACATGGCCGATGAGCTCACCCACTGGATTGCCTTCCGCGAGCTGCGGCCCGTGGCGGAGGCTCCGCGCCCGATGCCGTGGCACGAGTTTGCCCGCGCCCTGCTCGATACGCGGCCGATCCGGCGGGGACGCTCGCAGCTGCTGCGTGGGCTCAATGAGTGGAAGAATTCCATCTACGAGGTAGAACTCCAGCTGGTCTACATCGTGGAGGAGCCGCTTGACGTTGACCCGGATGCGGCCAAGTGGCCAGTGCGCGTGCGGGTGCGTTCGGGCACGGATTCTCCGCGGCCGGTGTCGGCGCAGAGTTTGGATAGGGCGAGTGTGGAAAAGCTGCGCGAAGCTCACCGCAAAGCCGTGCGCATCGCACCCACGCTGGGGGAGACCGCGCAGCTGCCGCAGCCTGGCGACGGCGACTGGGACGTCTACCTAGAAACCCACCAGCTCACCCACTTTATTACCCACGAGGTGGATAAGCTCAAGGCCAGCGGCGTGACCGTCATGCTTCCCAAAGCCTGGGCGCAGATGGAGACTAAGGCCAAGCTGGAAACCCACGAGGCCCGCGATCCGGCCGAGGCCGCCACGAAGAAGCACATCGGCATGAATAAGCTGGTGGACTATAACTGGCGCATGTCCGTGGGCGATGTGGAGCTGACCGAGGAAGAGATGGAGGACCTGGTCAATTCTAAGTCCGGCCTCATCCAGCTGCGCGGCAAGTGGGTCATGGCCGATAAGCAGGTCGTCTCCCAAGTCTCCGGCTACATGGACGCGCTGCGGGAGAAGGCCATAGCGCGCAAGAAGAAGGAGCTCGAGCAGCTAGCCGCCTCCGCGGAAATGGCCAAGCAGCTCGACCAGCCAGGGTGGGAAGCCCTGATGGCGGACGTGGAGCGCCGCCGCCAAGAATTCAACGAGGGCGGCGAGGAGCACGAACAGGTCACCGTGGCCGAGCTGCGCGAGCTGGCGCTAGAGTCCATGACCCAAGAGCCCATCGAGTTCACCGGCAGCACCTGGCACACGGCGCTACTCGGCGGGGTGGACAAGGTTGCCCCAGAGCGCGTGGAGATTCCCGCATCCGTACACGCGGAGCTGCGCGAGTACCAGCGCCGCGGCGTCGACTGGCTGTATTGGATGTCGCGCAGTGGCATTGGAGCAGTGCTTGCCGACGACATGGGGCTCGGCAAAACCCTCCAACTACTGTCCCTCCTCGCGGTGGAGAAGGACCGCGGGGAGCAGACCGGCCCCACCCTCGTGGTGGCACCAACGTCTGTGGTGGGCAACTGGGCCCGCGAGGCCCAGCGCTTCGTCCCAGACTTCAAAGTCATGGTGCAGCACGGCCCCAGCCGCCCGCGCGGGGAGGACTTTTTAAAGGAGGCCAGCGAGTGTGACCTCGTCATCACCACCTACGGCACCGTGGGCCGCGATTTTAAGGACATGGGCGAAGTCGGCTGGCAGCGCGTCGTCCTCGACGAGGCCCAGGCGATTAAGAATTCCGCGACGCGCTCGTCCAAGGCCGTGCGCTCGCTGCCCTCGGAACACCGCGTGGCGCTGACCGGTACCCCGGTGGAAAATCGCCTCTCTGAGATGCGCTCCATCCTGGATTTCTGCAACCCCGGCGTGCTGGGCACCGCCTCGTTCTTCCGCAATCACTTTGCCAAGGCCATCGAGCGCAATAATGACGAGGAAATGTCCGAGCGCCTGCGCCAGCTCACCGCGCCGTTTATCCTCCGCCGCGTCAAAACGGACCCGAATATCATCGATGACCTGCCGGAAAAGTCCGAGCAGATCCTCACCGTATCCATGACCACCGAGCAGGCCGCCCTATATAAGGCACTGGTCAACCAGGTGAAAAAGGACCTGCAGGAGGCGACGGGCATCAATAAGCGCGGGCTCGTGCTAGCCTCGCTGACCCGCATTAAGCAGATTTGTAATCACCCCGCGCACTACCTGGGCGATAACTCGCCGGTGACGCTCAAGGGAAAGCACCGCTCGGGCAAGGTCAAAGAGCTCATGCGCATCGTGGACGAGGCCACCGAATCCGGCGAGCGACTCCTCGTCTTTACGCAGTACAAAGCCTTTGGCGATATCCTGCAGCCCTATCTGAGTGACCAGCTGGGCCGCGATATCCCCTTCCTCCACGGCGGGGTAAGCAAGAATAAGCGCGACCAGATGGTGGAAGATTTCCAGTCCGAGGACGGCCCGCCGGCGATGATCCTTTCGCTCAAAGCCGGCGGCACCGGTCTGAACCTGACGGCCGCCTCTATCGTCGTGCACATGGACCGCTGGTGGAACCCCGCGGTGGAAAACCAGGCGACGGACCGTGCCTTCCGCATTGGCCAGCGCCGCAATGTGCAGGTGTATAAGATGATCACCGCAGGTACGCTGGAGGAATCCATCCAGGATATCTTGGACGGTAAGACGCAGCTGGCCGGCGCCGTGGTGGGCGAAGGCGAGGGCTGGCTCACGGAGCTAGACCCAGATCAGCTGGCCGCACTCATGAGCTACCGGGGGAGGGAGTAATCCATGGCCGTCAAAGGCGACGACAACGTTATCTATGCCAATTTTGGCACTCGCAAGCGGGTAAGCACCCCGGCCGAGGTCAATCACGTGGACCGCAGCGGGCGCATCCTGTCCACTACCGCATCGCGTATTGCGGCCTTTACCTCGCAGGGCGCGGATCGTGGCAGAATTACCCGCGGCCGCCAGTATGCCGAGGGCGGACACGTCGTGGGCCTCGAGGTGCGCAATGGCGCCATCCATGGCCGCGTGGCCGGCTCCCAGAACGAGCCCTTTGCGGTGCTCATCCAGCTGCCGTACCGCAATAACGACGATATTGCCCAGCTGGCCACCGAATTCGCCCGCACCCCCAATTCCGTGGCCAACGCGCGCAAGGGCATGCTTTCCGACGCCGCCTTGGACACCCTCTTCGCCCCCGAGGCCGAAGACCTCCGCTTGACCTGTGATTGTCCGGATGGCGAGTACGTGTGCAAGCACATCGTGGCGGTGGGCGATAAGCTCGCCACCCGCGCTGATGCGGACCCGGCCGTCATCTTTAATATGCGCGGGCTGGACTTTGCCCGGCTGGAGCGCATGGTCTTAGAGCAGGCCAAGACGGTCAGCCGCGAAAGCTTTACCCCGAGCGACCTGTCCGAGGAAGAAAAGAATGAGATTTTCTGGAACGGCCGCGAGCTACCGAAGCTGCCGCAGCCCAAGGTAGCCCCAGCCATCGATGACTCCGATCCGGACCTGTTGCGCAAGGCCATGCGCTCGGTTTCACACACCAATCTGGATCTCCTGCGCGCGGTATCCGATATTGAAGACCTCTACTATCACCTCTCGCACTAAATGACTGCTACCACGTTTATCCATACCTCCGATTTTCAGCTAGGCATGACCCGATGGTTTTTGCAGGGCGAGGCCCAAGGCCGATTTAATGATGACCGCGAGGCCGCGATCATGCGGCTGGGCGAGCTGGCCGAGGACACCGGGGCGGAATTCATCGTCGTAGCCGGCGATGTCTTTGAACACAATTCCCTCTCCCGCGAAATCCTCGCCCGCGCCACGGAAATGTTCAAGCGCCTGCCGGTGCCAGTCTATGTCCTGCCCGGCAACCACGACCCGCTGGTGGCGGATTCGGTGTTTTATAAGACCAGCGCGGACAACGTCCACGTCATCGCAGACTCGGAGCCCATCGAGGTCGCACCCGGCGTGGAACTGGTTGGCGCGCCGTACCTTTCCAAGCGCGCGAATCACGACTTGGTCCGCCAAGCGCTCGAACCCTTGGAGCCGGCCGCGGGCATCCGCATCGCCGTCGGCCACGGCCAGGTGGACTCCCGCTCCGGCGAGGATGACGCCGATACCATCGACCTTGCTTTCGTCGAGGACTGCCTGGACCGCGGGGTGATCGACTACCTGGCGCTGGGTGATACCCACTCCACCGCCAGCCTCGGCACCACCGGACGGGTGTGGTTCTCCGGTAGCCCGGAGACCACGGACTATAAGGAAACGAGTACTGGTGGCGGCGAATCCGATTCCGGCAATGCGTTGGTGGTGCGCGTGGGGGATAAGGTGGACGTCGATAAGCGCCGCATTGGCCGCTGGACCTTTGAAGCCCTCGACGCTGCCGTGGATTCCGCCGAAGACGTGGAACGCTTCCTTGCGCGCCTAGGCGAGTACCCCGATAAGGTGCGCACGGCCGTGAAATATAGCCTGCGCGGCACGCTCGGCGTCGCGGCCCATGCCCGCCTGCAGCGCGGACTGGACGAGTATGAGGCCGTATTTGCGTCCCTGCGCCCGCGTGAGCGCACCATGGACCTTTACCTGGAACCCAGCGAAGAGGAATTGGCCAGCCTCGATATCTCCGGCTACGCGGCCGAGGCGCTGCATGAACTATTGGATAACCGTGAGGATCCCGTCGCCCGCGACGCCGCCAACCTGCTATTCCGCTTGGAGGGACAGTCCTAATGCGCATCCACCGCCTAGAACTCACCAACGTTCGCGGCATTGAGCACCTGGTCCTCGATGAGCTGCCCGAGACCGGCGTCGTGGTCATCCATGGCGAGAACGAAGCCGGCAAGTCCACCATCGTGGAGGCACTCGACGTGGTGCTCACCGAAAAGCACAGCGGCCGCTCCAAGCGCATTCGCTCCCTGCAACCGGTGGGCAAGGACGTTGCCCCGGAAGTTACGGCCGAGCTGAGCGTAGGGGAGTACCGCTTCCGCATTGCCAAGCGTTGGCTATCAAAGAAATCCTGCGAGCTGAATATTTCTTCCCCACGGCCGGCGCAATTTACCGGCAGCCAGGCCGACGATGAACTGGAGCGTATCCTTTCAGAACACTTGGATCGCTCGCTTGTCGACGCCCTCTTTATGCGCCAAGACGACACCGGCGAGGCCATCTCAGCCGTCGGCATTCCCAGCCTGACCCGCGCGCTCGAGCGCGAATCCGGCCTGGCCGAGGACGAGGTCTCCGGCGACGATTCCGCGCTGCTGGCCCGCGTGGACAAGGAATATCAGCGCTATTTCACCGCGGCGAAGGGTAACCCGGCCGGCGAGTACAAGGAATCCGCCGCAGCGCTAGCCCGCGCCGAAGAAGAATACACTGAGGCCACTCGCGTGCTGCGCGAGCTCGACTCCGTGGTCGAGCGCTACGAGCAACTCGAGCGCGACCAAGCCGCCGCTGAAGCAGAGCTCCCCGCCGCCCGCGCCGATCTCACCGACAAACAGGCGCAGGCCGAGGAAGCCGCCACCGCGCAGGCCACCCTAGACTCCCATAAGGCCACCCTCGCCCGTGCTTCAGAGGATCTTGCCCGTGCGCAAGCCGTCGTCACCGAGCGCGCCGAGCTCGTCACCGCGGCTGAGGAATCTGTCAGGGCCACCGAGGCTGCCCAGTACAAGCTCATCGCCGCCCAGGACAAGGCGAAAGAAGAAGCCGCGGCCAAGGAATCGCTAGAGAAGCAACTAGCGGAGGCCAAAGAGGACTATGCTGCGGCTCGTAGCACACTTAAGCAAGCGCGTCGCCAGCAAGATAAGCAGAAGTTTGAGCAGCTCAGTGCCCGGCTAGAAGCGCTTGACGCCCTTGCCGCCGAGGCGGATCAAGCCCGCGCCGTCGTTGCGCAGCGCGGCCGCGAGGTGACCGCGGCCGATATCACCGGTTTGCATAAGGCGGACTCGGCCCTTTCGGTAGCAGAGCGCCTGCACGAGGCTGCGGCCGCCAAGGTGCATTTTTCTGGGCCGGCGGGTTCTACCATTCGCGTCGATGGCGAGGACATCGAGGTGGGGGAGGACACCGCCGTCGAGCTTGTCGATTCCCGCGTAATCACCATCGGCGATATCACCGCCCGCTTCTCGGCCGGTTCCTATTCCGCGGAGGACACCCAGCGCGATGTGGAACAGGCCCGCACCCGGCTGCACGAGCTGCTCGATACCCTCGGCGTAGGTTCAGTGGCTGCGGCCGAAGAAGCCCATGAGACGCACCGTGCGCAGAACGACGACCTCGATGCCGCCACCCGCGCCCTTGCCGCGGAACTGGGACCGGATGATTTGGGTGAGCTGCGCGCCCAGCATATTGCGCTGGCTGAGAAGATCGCAGACCTTGCGGACGGGGAGGAGCTAGACCTCGCCGCCGCCGAAGCCGCGGAGGAAGATGCTAGCGAAAAGGTCGATGCGCTCGACCGCGAGCTTGTGCCGTATCGCGAAAGCCGCCTTGCTCACGAGGTGGTGCGCCTAGATGCCGAGCTGGACGCCGCCCGCGAAAATGCGCAGCGCGTGACTCGAGACCTTTCCTCCGCGCGTGAACACGCCGCCGACGGGGACCTGCGTGCCGAGGTTATCCGCCTGGAATCCGTAGTGGCGGACTTGCGTGGGCAACTGGATCAGATGGAAGCTGTGGACCTTAAGACCGCCAACTCCTTGGTGGAAGGCGCTCAATCCCATCTGGATTACCTCACCGAACGCATACAGCGCTGCGAGGTGGACCTCGGCCGGCTCTCTAGCGAGGTGAACTTCCACTCCGGTGCCGCCGAGCGCGCACAGCAGGCCACCGCGGCGGTAGATATGGCTCGGGCGGTGTACGAGAGCGTCGACAAGCGCGCCCAAGCAGCCCGTTACCTCCGCGAAATATTGCTCAAGCACCGCGATGCCGCCCGCCAGCGCTACGCCGCGCCCTTCGTGGCTGCGCTCTCACAGTTGGCGCGCACTGTTTATGGTGGCGAAATCACCTTTGAACTCGATGAAGATCTACGTGTCATCGCTCGCACTCAGGACAATGAGACGGTAAGTCTGGCTAGCCTTTCTGGTGGTGCCCGCGAGCAATTGGCCATCCTCACCCGCTTTGCCATTGCACAATTAGTGGGGGCGGAGTCGGTACCGGTCATCGTCGACGATGCGCTGGGTTCTACTGACGCGCACCGTCTGCAACTAATGGCCACGCTCTTTTCCCATGTCGGCCGGGATAATCAGGTATTGGTCTTTACCTGCATGCCAGAGCGCTACTCCCGGGTGCCGGGACGCGACGAGCGCGACATAGCTTCCCTCAAAGGGGTAATCTAGGTCCCATGCCTTATCAAACTCGCTGGTTAAACGACGAAGAACAGGAGCTATGGCGCCTGTTGCTTGCCGCTGTGCGCAAAATAGATAGGGGAATGGATGAAACGCTGAAAGCCGGCGGGGAAGTCTCTGCCTCCGAGTTTGCCGTCCTAGTCGCTCTTTCAGAGGCACCTGAACAGCGCCTGCGCCTGCGCGAGTTGTGCACACAGCTGGAGTGGGACCGCTCTAGGGCCTCGCACCAGGTAACCCGAATGGAAAAGCGCGGCCTATTGTTTAAGGAACCGGACGAGGACGATGCCCGCGGTATCAATGTGTGCGTAACGCACGCCGGTTTAGAACACCTACGCCGCGCCGCCCCCGAACACGTGGAATCAGTGCGGCGCATGGTCTTTGATCACTTGCAGCCCGAGGATATCCCGGCGCTTAAGCGCTTTTTCGCCGGAGTTGTGCAGGTGACTAACCTGCCAGGCTACGAGGGGTATGTGCCGGATTCACTACTACACGGAAAGGATTAAGCTCCATGATGGGCCAAGAGCTCTTTGAGCACCCAAAAAAGCAATATAAAACCTACGGCATCACCGCGTTAGAGGAGCTTAGCCCGCGAATCGGTGACCCCGAGGCGCACTTGGAGGATACGGCTAGCGCAGAACAAGTCGCCGCAATGGAGGAGGCACTAGAGGCGTACCCAGACTCCGCGCTGACCTACGACCAAGACACCGAGCTGTGGATCGTTGGCGCAGAAGAGGATATTGAGCGCATGCTCGCGGATCGCGAGTCTTTCGTAGAAGCGTTGCTTAATAACGAGGACCCAGGTATCTAAGTGCCGAATTTCGGCGTCAATCAAAAGTGCGAGGAATGCGGCCTTGCGGGCACTTAACTGTTAAGATATCCGTAGTTAATCCTCGGTGGATCGAAAGGTTTTATCATTATGAACGAGCGTGAGGCTCAGGAACAGCGCGAAGCAGCAGCTCGCGATAAGGGCAATGGCTGGGTTCCCGTATTCCTTCAGTGGATCCCTTCCATGCTGCTAGCCGTAGTGATGTTGGCTGCCATGTTCTTCGGTATGTACTACATCGAGCACGGCACCTTGGACATCACCCAGCCGATCACCAACGAGTTCATTACTCAGTAGCTTCGGCACATAGAAGAATCCGGCTCCCCCTGCATAGGGCGGGGAGCCGGATAATTTTATTTGCCCAGGGCTTGGCGCCAGGTCATCTTGCGGCCATTGTTCAAAATGGCGCGGCGGTAGATGCGACCGACCAGCACGATAATCAGTGCGGTCACCACAGCCATGAGCACATAGCTAGCTAGCAAGCCCAACCAGCTGAGGTTGCCCCCGGCCACCTGCATCGGAGCGACCAGCATGGACACCGGTGGCAACCAGGTCATTACCTGCATCCACGTGGCATCCAAGTGCATCCAGCCGAACATTGGTACATACATGGTGGCAAAGACGAGGAACAGGATGGGTGCCTGCGTGGACTGGAGATCCTCGGTGCGCTGCACCATCGAGCCGGCTGCAGCGTAGAGGCTGCCAAAGAAAAGCAGACCTAGAATCTCGCCAACAAGGAGGACCGCTACCAAGCCATAGTCCAGCTCGAGGTCACTAGCCAGACCGGACGTAGCAAGCGAGATCGCGCCACCGCCCAGGATGAGGAGGGTGGCCAAGAAACCGATGATGGTATTGCCCAAAATCTTGCCGGCCAAAAAGTCCACCGGGCGTACGGAAGACAAGATAATTTCCACCACGCGGGAGGACTTTTCCTCCGTGACGCGGCCACCAATTAAGCCGGCGAAGGTCATGACGGAAAAGACGACCACCATTGCGCCAATGAGGACCGTGGCTACGCCGGCCATCTTTTGCTCCGTGCCGTCTTCTTCTTCTAAGTTCACCTGATTGACCGTGGTCGAGGGGGTAGCCTTTTCTAACTCTTGCGGGTCAATATTGAGCGTATCCAGCGCCGTTGCTTGTGCTTGGGAAGCAACGATTTGGTTGACCGTGGTAGTTACCGCGGCAGGCGTATCGCCCTTGCTGAGGAGATCCCAGCCGGCGTTCTCTGCCGGTACTAGGGCGGCATCGGCCTCGTCATTTTCCACCAATTGCTGGGCTTCCGCGCGGTCTTTTGCCTCTGTGGCATCAATACCGGAATCATCAAAGGCAGACGCTTCCATCCCCACGATGGCTACGGAATCAGGTTCGTCATCGCCGCTGAAGAAATTGATAGCAATGGGTGCGATAATGGCGCCGAGGATAAGCAGCAGCATTGTGCCCACTACCATCTTCGACTTCAGTGCGACTGCCATCTCACGCTTGGCTACAACCCCGATGGTCTTCATTGCGGAATACTGCATGGCTTAGGCCTCCTCATTCTGGTTGCTGGTGACGACGTCCTGGAAAAGCTCGGTCAGGTCTGGGATCTTGCGGCCGAAGGAATGCACCGGGCCTGCGGCAACGGCTGCCTGCAGGATTGTCTGATCATCTACGGCGGGACCGGCTTGGAGTACTACGGCATCGGCAGTTTCTGCCACCAGCTCCGTGCCTTCCGGATACCAGCCGCGCGCTGGGGTAGCGACCTCGAAGCGAGGCGGGCCTTGGCTGCGCAGCTTATCGACGCCCCCTTCGGCCACCATATGCCCCTTCGTCACAATGCCCACGCGGTCACACAAGCGCTGCACCAGGTCCAACTGGTGCGAGGAGAAAATGACGGGCACGCCGCGATTGGCGCGCTCGCGCAGCATGTCCGACATGACGTTGACCGCAACCGGGTCTAGGCCGGAGAAGGGCTCGTCCAGAATCAGCATGTCAGGATCATGGATGAGGGAGGCCGCCAGCTGCACCCTCTGCTGGTTGCCCAAAGACAGGTCATCGAGCTTATCGTTCATGCGCTCGCCCAGCCCTAACTGTTCAAGGAGCTCAGTGCCGGCGCGCTTGGCGGCGGGTTTATCCATTCCGTGCAGGGTGCCGAGGAAGACCAGCTGGCTAAGCAACGGTTCCTTTCCATAGAGGCCGCGCTCTTCCGGCATATAGCCAATGCGGCGGCGATTATCGTCATTAATTGGGGCGTTATCGAAATAGACTTCGCCGGAGTCTTTCGCCAGCACACCAAGCGCAATGCGCATGGTGGTGGACTTTCCGGCGCCGTTGGATCCGACGAAACCGAAGATTTCGCCGTCACTAACGCTAAAGGTCATATCCCGCAGGGCTTGAGTCTCCCCGAAGGACTTATTGAGGTGGTCGATGGTCAAGGTGGGCATGTCTAGTCCTCCGAGGTGTGGTTGAAGGTCAGTGCGTATCCGACAGCGGGCAGGGTAGCAGAGATGAAGTAGCTAAAGAGCAGGAAGTAGCCAGCTCCTAGCAAATATTTGGTGCCAATAATGCCGGTAATGCCTCCGCCAATGCCTCCGCCTAGGAACCAATTGCCTACGAGGAGGGGTACAAGACCGCCGGCAAAAAGAAGCGCGGTAGACAGCTGGAAAGCCTTGCGGCGCCACTGGTCGAGGACCCGAGCCTCGTACTCATCAAGAGAGGACAGCGGCTTGCGGTCTTTGGAATCAATTGATACCCGCAGAATGGTGCACGGAATGCAAGAGAGCACCATTGTTATAGACATTCCTAACAGTGCCCAGTAAGAAGAAAGCGCCAATGCGAGGATGAGGAAAATCGCGGATACGGCCACGCAGCCATACATTGACGCGATTAATCCACGGGTGGGGCCGGGCCTGCGGAACCGTTCGGCGCGGATCGTTGTTGAAACAGGGGCGTCGTTTGCTGTCATGCACCCAAGTGTTGCATAAACCCAACACTCTGGCAAGAGATTCTGCAGATTTTCTCCGGCGGTTGACCCTGACGCAGCGTAAGGCGCGACAATGAAGCCATGGACGACATCGATGAAGTTCTCTATACCGTTGGCGAGGTAGCAGCGCTCTTCCGCATCACGGTGCGCACTTTGCATCACTGGGAGGCACAAGGCTTGCTGTCTCCCACGTGGCGCAGCTGGTCCAATTACCGGCTGTATACCGAGGACGACTGTGCTCGAGTGCAGAAGATTCTGATCTATCGCGCCACCGGTATGAAATTGACCGATATTAAACAGCTGCTAGATGGCGGTGCCTCCGACTTAGAACATTTGCGGAGGCAAAAGGAGAGCCTGCTCGCGCAGCGCGACAGCCTTACTGACATGCTGGCAGCAATTGACACCCTGATGGAGGAAGCAATGAATAACCGAAAGCTCACCACTGAAGAAATTGGGCAGATTGTTGGCGATGCCAACTTCGCCGCGCATCAACAAGAAGCCGAGGAGGCCTACGGATCGAGTGAGGATTGGGCTGTGTATCAGCAGCGCACTGCCGGCTGGTCGAAGGACAATTGGAGCGATGCGCAAGCCGGAGTCGCTGAGGTCGAAAAAGAGCTGGCCCAGGCCGTAGCGAGCGGTGTGGGTGCGGGGTCGGAGGAGGCCCAGGGGATCGTCGAAAAGCACCGCGAAGCATTAAGCGCCTTCTTTCCCGTCACGCCGGCAAAGCACTTCTTGATTTCACGCGGCTACGTAGCTGACGAGCGCTTCCGTGCCCACTATGAGGCGCAGCAGGAGGGGTTGGCGCAGTGGCTGGCAGACGCGATTGAGCATGCAGCTAAGGCACAAGGGGTGGATACCGACAACCCGGAGTGGCAATAGAAGGCTCGTGTCCAGCTAAGGAAGACCTAGCTGACAGGAAGATAAATAAAACGCTGACCACCAGACAGTCCTGGTGGTCAGCGGTGAATGTGTCCCCGACAGGGATCGAACCTGCGACCTTCGGTACCGGAAACCGATGCTCTAATCCGCTGAGCTACGGAGACATCGCTGGGAAAATTCCCAACGATGTGATTTTAGCGCATGGGTTAGCGGGGGACTAAATCAACCCGGGGGCGTCGGCAGTAGTGACTTCGCCGGTGCGTAGGTAGTGCACGCCAATGTCATCAACGACCTTATTCTTAGAAGCAAAGTGGCCATGGCCGGGGCCGTGGACGGTGACCACGTGCGACTGCATCGGCTTGGAGAGGCTGGTGTGGTACTGGTACGGCGTTTGCGGGTCGCCCGTTGCCTGGAGCTGGAGGGGCTTGGTGGTGAGCTTGGAGCCGTCGAGAGGCGCCTGGCCCGTGACCGGCGCACGTCCACCACAACCTGCGCCGGAGCCGTACAGAGAGTTGATGAGGGTGAAGGGATCAGCGCTGACGAAGTTGGCCCATAGATAACTCGGGTACAGCAGCGGATTGCCCGGCACGGTGTTTTCATTGCAGACGATGAGGTTTTGCATATTCATCGCCTGAGCCAGGGATTCTTGCTCCTTGCGCAGCGCCTCCGGATCGGACTGCTCGGCATCCATAGGCTCGCTGCCATTTAAGTGCTTGGCAAAGGCATCCCACTGCGCGGGAACCGGCACGAGGAGGCGCGTCATGCCCAAAAGCGGGGAGGACACTTGCACAGCATTGGGCTGCTGAATCTTCTGGCTGAGGAACTCCGCCTGCACGCGCAGTGGGCCGGTGGCGGTCATAATGTCCGCGCCAGGCTGTCCGGCAAACTCGAGGCCTGGAGGAAGGTCACCAATCTTGGCGTTTGGTGGCAAGACAGTAGGGCGTACACCTGCCTCACGAGCTACCTTTTGAGACCACTTTTCATAGACTTGCAGCGGGGTGGTGCCGAGGTGGTACTTGGCGTCATTTTTGGCAATAAACCCGAAGAGATCGTGCAGTCCCTTTTCATAGCCGCGCTGTTGCGAAGCAAAGATGCCATTCCATGCCAGCTTGGGGCTCATACCGGAATCCAATAAGACTTTGCCGGTGTGCTCCGGATACTTGGTGGCGTAGGCGGAGCCGAGATAGGTGCCATAGGAGGTACCGGCGATGTCAATCTTTTCTTCGCCCAAGGCGCGGCGCACCATTTCCCAATCCTGCAGGGTATTCGCAGTGGTCAATGAGTTGGTATAGCCCGGGGTATTCTTCTCGCAGGCATCGCGAGTGAGTTTTCCAAACTGCAGGCTATCTCGGAGTGGATCACTAGCAGCCAAAGCATCGCACTTAACTGGAGTGGAGCCTGGAAGACCGCGTGGCTGTACGCCGATAGTGTCCCACTCGTCGCGCACGGCCTGTGGCCACGGAACAGCGCTATTGCCGGCCCATCCATAAGCATCGCCACCTGGACCACCAGGGTTGGTAAACAATGCGCCACGGCGGGCTTCTGGGTTGGCGGCGGGCACCCGCACGAAGCCGACGCTAATGGTGCCGGCCTTCGGGTTGTCATAGTAGGTAGGGACTTCGATGCGTCCGCATTCGGCCGAGTCAATATCTACCTGCTCGGGGCAGTCTTCCCAGGAAATAGCGGGCTTGGTGTCCTGCGGTGCAGGTGCAGGTGCGGCCGTAGCAATCGGTGCAGTAACACCAATTGTGACCGCAGCTGCACCGAGCGCGGCCGCAAGCTTAGATGAAAAAGAAAGCATAGGTTAGGTCTCCAGAATAAAAATGATTGGTAGACCTAGCCTATGCTTCTTTGATGCTTTTGGCATCGCATTCACAGTAGGTGGGTGCCCTCACCGGCCGAGGCGAGGGCTATGCACCTACTTGACGATGACAACGATGAGGTCACGCGGACCGTGTACGCCCTCGACACGAGTGAGCTCGATATCAGAGGTGGCGGAAGGGCCGGAAATCCAGGTTGCAGGCTTCTCTGGATCCATGCGGGAGATGACCTCGGGGATGCCGTAGACGATCTCATCCTGGTGGACGATGCACAGGTGACGATCCGGAACCAGGGTGAGCGCGCGACGACCGCAACGTTCATCAGACTCGAGCACGATGGTGCCGGTCTGGGCGGAGGTGACGTGGGAGTAAGTGACCACTGCGTCGGTCTCGTTCAGGGTGCGCGGATCGACGGACTTATCGTCAGGCTTGGCGTCGAAGCCCTCGAAGAGGGTGGCGTCCATGCCTTCGGCATAACGAATGTCGTTGCACTCGCGGTCCTTGAGGATCGTGGCGATGGTCTGCTTGAGTTCGCCTTCCTCGGTGACGTGCACCTCGGCCTTGTAATCCTCGAGTCGGTCAATGAGCATATCGCGCAACTCGTCCGCGTTCAGGGTGCCCTCGTGGTGGTAGTCGCGCGGGGCATCAACGTGGTCGGGGAGACCAGCCTGCTTCTGAGCGGAGCGGATGCGGCTTAGGATTTCCTGCTTTGCGTTCACTTTTTGGACTCCTCACGGGCCTCGGCAAGAAGTTCCTTGCCTTCTTCGGACTCGAACCACTGGCGGAAGGACTTCTTTGGCGGAACCGCGGTGTCGCGGCCCTCGGACCAACCGGACATAAACAGTGGCAGGGATTCGATGGTCTTGTTGGTGCCACCCAAGATGCGGCCCAAGGCGACCATGTGAGTTGCCTTGTTCCACAGCTTCGGGTTGCTCCACAGTAGCTGAATGGTCTTGAAGAGCTTCGGCTCGATTGGTGGGGTGGCGTGGGTGACCTTCTGGTGGCGGTTTTCCAAAATGACGTCGGAAAGCGGAATCTTCACCGGGCACACCTCGTCGCAGCGGCCGCACAGCGAGCACGCATAAGGCAGGCTGGCGGAAGGATCGTTGTGATCCTTCATGCCGGTCAGCTGCGGCGTCAGGGAGATGCCGATCGGGCCAGGGTAGACAGAGCCGTAGGCGTGGCCGCCGGCGCGCTCGTAGACTGGGCAAACATTCAGGCAAGCCGAGCAACGGATGCACTTGAGGGCCTGGTGGCCAATCGGGGAGGACAGGGCCGCGGTACGGCCGTTATCCAGCAGCACCAAGTGGAAGTTCTGGGGGCCATCGCCCTCAGTAACGCCGGACCACATGGAGGTGTACGGGTTCATACGCTCCGCGGTGGAAGAACGCGGCAGCAGCTGGAGGAAGACCTCCAGATCCTGGAAGGTAGGAACCAGCTTTTCGATGCCCATCACGGTAATGAGGGTCTCCGGCAGGGTGAGGCACATACGGCCATTGCCCTCGGACTCCACGATGTTGATGGTGCCGGTTTCTGCCACACCGAAGTTAGCGCCGGAGATGGCAACCTTGGCCTGCATGAACTGCTCGCGCAGGAACTGGCGGGATGCCTCGGCCAACTCTGCTGGATTAGCCTGCAGGGTGTCATCGGTATTCGGCATTTTGTTGACGAAGATATCGCGAATCTCCGCACGGTTGCGGTGGATAGCCGGAACCAGAATGTGGGACGGCTTATCCTCGCCCAGCTGCACGATGAGCTCTGCCAAGTCGGTCTCGCGAGCGTTGATGCCCGCGGCCTCCAGGTGCTCGTTCATGCCGATTTCCTGGGTGGCCATGGACTTAACCTTGACCACGTCGGTCTCGCCGGTGGCGCGAATCAGACCCTCAATGATCTGGTTAGCTTCCTTGGCGTCGCGTGCCCAGTGGACGACGCCGCCGCGAGCCTTGACTGCCTCTTCGAACTGCTCGAGCAGCTCTGGCATGCGAGCGGCAACGTCTTCCTTGATGGCGGAACCTGCAGCGCGCAGCTCCTGCCAATCATCCAGCTCCTCCACAGCGTTGGAGCGCTTCTCACGAATGGAGGTGGTGGCGTGCTGCAGGTTGTGTCGCTGGGTGGCGTTATTCAGGCCAACGTGTGCCAGGGGAACAAAGGCCTTGCTGCCGCGCAGGTTGCCGTAGCCTTCCGGCGCGCGCGGTGGGGTGGTATCGAGGAAAGAGGTCATTAGAGCATCGTCTCCTTGGAGTAAGCGGCGGAGGTCGGAGTCCATGGGTGCTCCTTGGTGGACGCCAAGATCTCAGCCATGTGAACGGCGCGGACGCCGGAACGCTGGCGGCTCAGGGCGCCACCGATGTTCATCAGGCAAGAAGAGTCACCGCCGGTGACGAATTCTGCCTCGGTCTCCTTGATGTGGCGAGTCTTATCGGTGACCATCGCGCGGGATACCTCTGCGTTCTTGATGGCGAAGGTGCCGCCGAAGCCACAGCATTCTTCCTTATTTGGAAGGGTGACCAGTTCGATGCCTTCGACTTCCTGCAGCAGCTGCATTGGGCGATCGCCCAGCTTCAGGAAGCGCAGGCCGTGGCAGGAAGAGTGGTAGGTCACGCGGTGCGGGAAGAATGCGCCCACGTTGGTAACGCCTTCAACGTCCACCAGGAATTCCGGCAGGTCCAGGGTTTTCTGGGTGGTCTTGCGGGCGCCGTCGACGTCGGCGGAGTTGCCGTAACGGTCGGCGATGCGCTCGTGCTGCTCACGAACGGCGCCGACGCAGGAACCAGAGGCAGCAACAACATAGTCAATGGAGGGATCTGCGAAGGCATCCGCATAGGAGCGGATCATGCCCAGGGTTTCCTTCTGGTAACCGGTATTGATGTGCATCTGGCCGCAGCAGGTCTGCTCCTCCGGGAAGACCACCTCGTGGCCCAAGCGGGAGAGAACCAGTGCCGTTGCCTTTTGTACGTCCGGGAAAAGGGCGTCACCAATGCAAGTGGAAAATAGCGCAATGCGCATACGGTGCTCCTCGTTGATTCTTGACATGGGGGTAGGCACAACCCTACTCCTTTTAAGCAGTACGTGCGTAATGCGTCCCTTTGTTGACCAGCAATTATTTCGCAATATCAATGTTGCAAAAAGCTCTTATCAAACGTTTGTCCTGCAAAGAGGAGTTTTCTGGCCTGGCCCTTTTCACACTTGACTTTTCAGTCCACTAGAATCGTGCGACATGACACCAGCTGATTTGGCCACATTGATTAAAGAAACTGCCGTTAAGGTCATGGAAAGCCATGAGCTTGATTCCTCCGTTTTGCCAGAAACGGTAACCGTAGAGCGCCCACGCAATCCTGAGCACGGCGATTATGCCACCAACGTGGCGCTGCAGGTGGCCAAGAAGGCCGGTGCAAACCCGCGCGAGCTGGGCGGCTGGTTGGCAGAGGCCTTGGCAGACAATGATGCCGTTGCAGAGGCCGATATCGCTGGCCCTGGTTTCATTAATATTCGCCTTGCTGCCGACGCCCAGGGAGAGATCGTCGCCCAAATCCTTCGCGCCGGTAAGGAGTACGGTTCTAACGATTCCTTTGCGGGTAAGAAGGTTAACCTCGAGTTTGTTTCCGCTAACCCGACTGGCCCGATCCACCTCGGGGGCACCCGTTGGGCGGCCGTGGGCGATTCCCTGGGCCGCGTGCTGGAGGCGTCTGGCGCGGAGGTCACCCGCGAGTATTACTTCAATGACCATGGCGGCCAGATTGACCGTTTCTCCCGTTCCCTGGTGGCTGCCGCGAAGGGCGAGCCTACTCCGGAGGATGGCTACGGCGGAGCCTATATTCAGGACATTGCCCAGGCCGTCGTGGAAAAGAACCCATCCGCGCTAGAGGGCAGCGACGAAGAGGTCCAGGAAGCTTTCCGTGCAGACGGCGTGGAGATGATGTTTGCGCAGATCAAGCAGTCCCTGCACGAGTTTGGCGTGGACTTTGATGTCTACTTCCACGAGAACTCCCTTTTCGAATCCGGTGCAGTCGATTCCGCGCTGGAAAAGCTCAAGGCCGAAGGCCATATGTACGAAGCTGAAAATGCCTGGTGGCTCAAGTCCACCGATTACGGCGATTCCAAGGACCGCGTGGTGGTCAAGTCCGATGGCAATGCGGCCTATATTGCCGGCGACATTGCCTACGTGGCCGATAAGTTCGACCGCGGCCACGATTTGAATATCTACATGCTGGGCGCTGACCACCACGGCTATGTGCCACGCTTGAAGGCTGCCGCAGCCGCCCTGGGCTACAATGCCGACGCCGTCGAGGTGCTCATTGGCCAGCTGGTTAACCTCCTGCGCGATGGCAAGCCAGTGCGCATGTCCAAGCGTGCGGGCACGGTCATCACCATGGAGGATCTCGTGGCTGCCATCGGTGTGGACGCTTCTCGTTATTCCCTGGTGCGTTCCTCTGTGGACCAGAGCATCGATATTGATTTAGGCCTGTGGGAATCCCAGTCTTCCGATAACCCCGTCTACTACGTGCAGTACGGCCACGCCCGCCTGTGCTCTATCGGCCGAAAGGCAGCCGAGCTGGGCGTCGATTCGGAAGGCGCGGATCTCTCCTTGCTCACCCACGACCGCGAGGGCGACCTCATCCGCACCTTGGGTGAGTTCCCAGCCGTGGTGGAAGAAGCCGCGCAGCTGCGCGAGCCGCACCGCATCGCCCGCTATGCCGAGGACCTCGCCGCGGTCTTCCACCGCTTCTATGACTCCTGCCAGGTCCTGCCCAAGGCCGGCGAGGACGAAGCTCCTATCCATGGCGCCCGCCTCGCGCTGGCACAAGCCTCCCGCGTGGTCTTGGCCAATGCCTTGACCATGGTGGGTGTGAGCACCCCGGAGAAGATGTAAGTGGCGGATTTCAATGAGCTGCCGGCCCACGTCTGGCCGCGCAATGCAAAGCGCGAGGAAGACGGCGTAGTAACCATTGCTGGTGTTCCGCTGCCGGATTTGGTAGAGGAATTCCAGACCCCACTGTATGTCTTCGATGAAGATGACTTCCGGTCCCGCTGCCAGGACATGGCCCGCGCCTTCGGTGGACCCGAGCACGTGCACTATGCCTCCAAGGCCTTCATCTCAAAGAAGATCGTGAACTGGGTCAATGAGGAAGGCCTGTGCTTGGATGCTGCCTCGCTCAATGAGCTCAAGATTGCCTTGGCCGCGGAGTTTCCGGCCGAGCGCATCACCACGCACGGTAATAATAAGGATGAAGAGTACCTGCGTTTGTGCGTAGACGCCGGCGTGGGCCACGTGGTCATTGATAACGAGCTCGAGCTGGAAGAGCTCAACCGCATTGCGGGCGAGGCCGGCAAGGTCCAGCCGGTGATGATCCGCGTCAAGCCGGGTGTTGATGCGCATACGCACGAATTCATCGCCACGGCGCATGAGGATCAAAAGTTCGGCATTTCGCTCGCCACGGGTGCGGCCTTTGCTGCGGCCAAGCGTTGCTTGGAGGCGGACAACCTGCACCTAAGCGGCCTGCACTGCCACGTTGGATCCCAGGTCTTTAATGCGGAGGGCTTCAAACTTGCCGCAGAGCGCGTCATGGGGCTGTACCGCCAGATTTATACCGAGCTGGGCGTAACTCTAGAAGAGCTCGACCTGGGCGGCGGCTTTGGTATTCCCTACATGCCTTATGAGGAGGCGCTGGATATCGAGCGCGTGGCCGGCGATATGCTCGGCGCGGTCAAGCACACCGCAGAGGAGTTGGGCATTGAGGCGCCCTTCCTCTTGGTTGAGCCCGGTCGTTCCTTGGTTGCCGGCTCTGCGGTGACCGTTTATCGCGTGGGTACCGTCAAGGATGTAGAAACTGGCAAGTCGGATCTGCCGCTGCGTCGCTATATCTCCGTCGATGGTGGAATGTCAGACAATATCCGGCCAGCGCTCTACGGTTCGGCCTATGACGTACGCGTGGTCAACCGCTTTAGCGATGGGGAAGAGGTGCCCTCCCGCGTGGTGGGCTTCCATTGCGAGTCCGGCGATATTCTCCTTGAAGACGGCGAGCTGCCCAATGATATCCAGCCGGGAGACTTGATCGCCTTTGCTGCTACCGGTGGCTACCAGTACATGATGTCCTCGCGCTACAACGGTGCGGTGCGCCCGGCGGTCGTCGCCACGCGCGTAGGCCAGACCAAGCCGATGCTGCGCCGCGAGACCATCGAGGATCTTCTTTCCCTCGAAGTGGACTAGCCCACGCACTCGGTCCCCGTCACAGCGCCTAATTTAATTCAGGGCCTGTGACGGGGACTTTTCTATCTGTTGACCCATTTGCCGCGAAAGTAGACAGCTTGTTCTGTATAGTGTCCTGTATCCGCAATCAGCGGGCACGACACCTTTACCCCAACCGCACAATGGAGACGGATTATGGCTGCATCGACTAGCGAGCTTCAGGCACACGAGCATTCCGGCAAGGGCGAGGGCGAGACCGTCGGTATCGCGCTGCTAGGCTTTGGCACCGTTGGTGCTGAGGTCTTTCGCCTGCTAGGGGAGAATGCTCATGCCTTTGCTCACCGCATCGGTGGCCCAGCCGAGATTCGCGGCATTGCCATCCACAACAAAAATAAGCTGCGCCCGGGCGTGCCCCAGGATCTGTTGACCGATGACGCCAAGGCGCTCGTCGCCCGCGACGATATCGACCTCGTGGTCGAGGTTATCGGCGGTATTGACTTCCCGCGCGAGCTGGTGCTCGCCGCACTCAATTCCGGAAAGTCCGTGGTGACCGCCAATAAGGCCCTGGTTGCCGCGCACGCAGACGAGCTGGCGGAGGCCGCCGACCGTGCCGGCGTAGACCTCTACTTTGAGGCTGCCGTAGCCGCCGCGATTCCGGTGGTGGGCATGCTGCGTCGTTCTCTGGCCGGCGATCAGATAGAGCGCATCTCCGGCATCGTCAATGGCACCACTAACTTCATCTTGGACGCGATGGAGTCCACGGGCGCTTCCTATGATGAAGCGTTAGCGGAGGCTACCCGCTTGGGTTATGCCGAGGCCGATCCCACCGCGGATGTTGAGGGCCATGACGCCGCCTCCAAGGCAGCCATCATGGCGTCTTTGGGCTTCCATACCCGAGTGAAGTTTGAGGACGTGCACTGCGAAGGCATTACCAAGGTCACCGCCGCGGATATCGCCGCGGCCAATGATGCCGGCTATTCCATCAAGCTGCTGGCCATTTGCGAGCGCCTCCAGCGTGCGGATGGCTCCGAGGCGGTCAATGCCCGCGTGCACCCCACGTTGGTGACCAAGGAGCACCCGTTGGCTTCCGTGAGCGAGTCTTATAATGCCATCTTCGTCGAGGCCGAGGCCGCAGGTTCCCTGATGTTCTACGGCAATGGTGCGGGCGGCAATCCTACGGCTTCTGCCGTGCTTGGCGACGTCGTCGGGGCAGCCCGCAATATCGTCCACGGCGGCCGTGCACCGGGCGAGAATACCTATGCCAACCTGCCTATCGCAGACTTCGGTGAGGTAGAAACCCGCTACCACATCGATATGGAAGTTCAAGACCGCACCGGTGTGCTGGCCGCTATCTCCGCCGTCTTTGCCGATAATGATGTTTCCCTGCGTACCGTGCGCCAGGAAGACGGCGCGGACACCGCCCGCCTTATCGTGGTCACCCATGCCGCGAAGGAGGCCACCTTGGACACCATCGTGGCTGCTTTGGGCGAGCTCGAAGAGGTCAAGGCCGTTCATTCCGTAATCCGCCTCGGCAGCTAGCACCGGCCCCATAGACTGGATAGCTATGAGTATCGAAGTTGAAGTCGGCACTAAGGCAATCGTGACCGTCCCTGCCTCCACGGCGAACCTGGGCCCAGGATATGACACCTTGGGCATGGCGTTGAGCCTGTATGACACCGTCGAGGTAGAGGTCACCACCTCGGGCCTTGTGGTGGAAATTTTCGGCGAGGGTGCAGAAGACCTGCCGCGCGATGGCTCCCACCTGGTGGTCAAGGCGATTCGCTCCGCGCTTTCGGCGGCCGACGCCACCGTGCCGGGCCTGCGCGTGGTTTCGCATAATACTATCCCGCAGTCGCGTGGCCTGGGCTCTTCCGCTTCCGCCGCGGTGGCGGGCGTGGCCGCCGGCAATGCGCTAGCGGGAAGCCCCCTGACCCAGGAGCAAGTGGTGCAGCTTTCTTCCGCCTTTGAGGGCCATCCCGATAATGCCGCCGCCTCCGTGCTGGGCGACGCCGTGGTGTCGTGGACAAATGTCCCCGTCGACGGCCATTCTTTGCCGGACTACCGCGCCGCGTCCATCAAGGTGCACGAAGATATCCGCGCCACCGCGCTCGTGCCAGATTTCCACGCCTCCACCCAAGCGGTGCGCCGCGTCCTGCCGTCGCACGTGACGCATTCGGATGCGGCGTTCAACGTCTCGCGCACCGCGGTCCAGGTGGCGGCGTTGCAGAACTACCCGGATCTCCTGTGGGAGGGAACCCGCGATCGCCTGCATCAGCCGTATCGCGCGGATGTGCTTCCCGTGACCGCGGAGTGGGTGAACCGCCTGCGCAATCGCGGCTATGCGGCCTACCTATCCGGCGCCGGCCCCACCGTCATGGTGCTGCACACCGAGGATATTGAGGAGGGCATTCTTGCCGACGCCCGCGAGCAGAACCTCCGGGTCATCGATCTCACCGTCGCCGGCCCCGTCAGGGTGGAGCTTACGCAGGCTTAATCTTTAGCCGGCACACGTTGTGAGGCTGGCGTGGCACCAAGGTAATCGAGGTGGCATCGTCGCTGGTTTCTTGCAGGAAGCCAGCGTGTACCGCGCACAGGAACGGCGAAGGCTTAAGCCCCGAAGAGACAAACGGGCAGGCATGGAGCTCGATGTCGGTTGAATCAGGCTTGGTGGCAGGATCAAAGCCCATATCGCGCAGGGTGGCAAAGAGCGTATCGAGCGCGCCATCGGAGGCGTCGGCACCTGCGGCGCGCGCCCAGCGTCGCCCGATCTCGAGGGCCTTGGTCGAGGCGGCGTCATCAAGCTCTTCCTTATCCGCCAGCATCGTGGTCAGCACTTCCACCAAGGTGATATATTCCTCTGCTACCGCTTTATTATCCGGTACGCGGGCTTGAAATATGAGGGAGGGGCGCCCGCGGCCCTTACTCGGCGCGGAGACTACGTTGACGGCCCCAGCGTTGACCAGCTCATCGATGTGTCCGCGGGCGGTGTTGACGTGCATGCCTAGTTCCTCGGCGACGGTGCCGGCCTTGGCGCCTTCGGGGTGGCGCTGCACAGCGGTGAGCACCTCCCGCTGCTTGGGCGAGAGGTTGAGGGCCTCCGGAAAGAGTTCGGTGGTGGGCCGGGGAAGTGAATCAGGCATGGTGGAAATCCGCCTTGGGATCTGCGAAAACAGAACTATTAGTTGGGGTGGACAAAAACGTTTGCTTTAGACACTGTTAAGGATACGATGTTACCCACCCCAACGTCTAAAGCGAACTCGCGGTTTATCGGTACGCACGCCTCGTGGCCGCCCAGATCAACGCGCAGCTGCATCGCCGCGAGGCTGGTGGCCTCGACTGCAAGGACTCGCACCGTCCACTGATTGCACGTTTCCTGCGCGGCGCCAATTGTAGCCGCATGCGGGTCAAAGGTCACCGCCACCTTCTGGCCGGGCGCAAGAGACGCATGCTCCGTGGCCGCCAGAACTGTAATATCGCCGCACGCGACCTCTACGGCGGACGCGCCGATCTCGGTTACGGTGCCCTCGAGGCGGTTAAGACCCGCTAGCGCCGCAACGAATCCTGTCGGCGGTGCCTCAAGCAGACGCGCGGTTGCGCCGTGCGCCCGCACCTGGCCGGATTCCATGACCAGCATGTCCTGCGCCAAGTGCGCAATATCGAGAGCATCATGGGTAACAAGCAGCGTGGTACGGTCCGCGCGTGCCGCGTGCAAGAAGCGCCGCCACCTCTCGGCCGATTTCACATCGACGGCGGCAAGGGGCTCATCCACAATCAAGACGGCCGGCCGTGCGGCTAGCGCGCGCACCAGCGCCACGTGGGCGGCCTGGCCACCGGACAGGGCGGGAACGGGGACGTCGGCAAGCTCGTGCAATCCCGCTGCAGCCAGGAGCTCCTGCGCACGGGTCTTATCGCGGGTGACCATGGCGACCGCCTGCAGGGCCGTCGAGCGCGGCGGCAATCCCGGCCGCTGGGTGAGCAAGACGACGTCGGTGCCCTCCGGGGAGACCTCCCCGCCGCTCAGGCGCCCGGCAGCGCGTCCCATCAAGGTCGTCTTGCCGGAACCATTCGGGCCCACCACGGCCGTAATGGCGCGCGGGGAAAAATCCGTGCGCACACCGTCGACGGTCACAGACAGCGCCGGCGCATCAGTGGGCCGGGTAAGGGCGCGGAGCTTATCGACGTCCATCTCATGCAACCTCCTGGCCTGCGGCTGGTAGCTTCGCCGCCGCAGGGCAGGCAGGCCCGCCAGCGCCAGGCAGGCCAAGGCCAACCCGATAAGCAGCGCGGAGAGCACGTACGCGCCATCCGCATCGACCTCGCGCTCTAAATAGATGCCTAGCGGCATGGTGCGGGTGACCCCAGGCTGCGAGCCGGCAAAGGTCAGGGTCGTGCCGAATTCGCCCAGCGAGCGCGCGAAGGCCAACCCCGCGCCCGTGGCCAAGGCCGGGGCGATGGAGGGAAGGGTAATTTTGCCCAGTACCTCCCACCGACCCAAGCCCACGCCGCGTGCAGAGGCGAGGATCTCCTGGTCCAGCTGGCGCAATGCCGAATCGACCGCGACCACCACAAAGGGCAGCGCCACAAAGGTCTGCGCCATAACGACTCCGGGGAAGGCGAAGGCGAAGTGGATGCCGAGGGTGTCGAGAAGCGGGGCCAGGTACCCCTTGCGGCCGAAAGCTGCGGTAAGGGCCAAGCCGCCCACCACCGGTGGCATGGCCAAGGGCAGGTAGACCAAGAGACGCACTACGGCGCTGCCGCGGCCGAGCTGCTGCACCCACAGGGCCAGCCCCAAGCCCAGTACGAGCGCAAGGATCATGGATTGGAAGGCTGCTGCCACTGAGATGAGCAGCATGTCCTGGATCTCGTCGCGCGCGAGGTAGTCGCCTATGCGCGCCCACGGCACGCGCAGGCCAAGGGCGGCAACGGGGACGATGATGGTCGCTACCGCAATGAGGCCAATAAGGCCGATAAGAAGCGGGGCTTTGGGGCGAATAGGCTGTGGGGCGGACATAGCTTACTCCGCCGGGGTGAAGCCGCGCTCGCGCCAGGTGGACGCAAAGTCGCCGCTCAAGATATCGAGCACCGCGCGAGCCTGATCGGGGTGGGATGCATCCTTGGCTACGGCGCCCACGATCTGGTTAGAGAACTTCTCCGCGCCAGGAATGTCAATCACCTCGACATCATCGCCTGCCGCAGCGGCGTCTGTGGAGTAGACCCACCCTGCATCGGCCTCGCTCGAGGCAACCTTGCCTAATACGTCAGCTACCTGGCGCTCTTGGGAGGAAGGGTGGACGTCAAGGCGCTTATCGTCGATGATCTGGGAGGAGATATCGCCACAGGGAACTTGGGGATCGCAAAGCACGAAGTGGTGGGAGTGGGGGAGATCCTCCACTGACTGGATTCCCGCCGGGTTGCCCTTGGGCACGACCATGACCATGACATTGGTGGCAAGCACCTCGGGCGTGGCAACCGTGCCATCCTGCACCGCCTTATCCATGGTCTTTTTCGATGCCGTGAGGAGAAGATCAGCCGGGGCGCCTTCGCGCAGCTTGCTTACCAAATCGGAGGAGCCGCCATTTTCAAAGTTCAGATTTACCGGCGGCGTGAGCTGGCCTGCGCGCTGACTTAGTTCGTCATTGATGACGCGGGTGGAGGATGCAGCCAGGACATTGAGCGTGGGAGCATCCGCGTCCTGGGCGGAGGTCGTTGACGTTGGGGGAGCGCAGGCCGCAAGGGCGAATGCGATGGCGGCGAGGAGTGCGGCGGCGCGCTTCTTCATCTGCGGAGGGCTCCTTCTACAGCGGAGAGTGTGACCTATCCAGGATAGCCCTCCGCCCCGCGCGGGTTTAGCTCACGCGGGTGAACTTGATATGGAAATCGTTTTCTTCTTCCTTGAGGTAGTCCAGCTCGAAGTCCTCCTCGCGAGCCTCGACCTCCTTGAGCAGGGGAACCGGATTATGCGGGGCGATGAGGATCATTGCTTCGCCCACGTTGAGGGTGCCGAGTGCGCCGTGGATGGCGCCGTGGCGAACGGCGTGCGGAATTTCGGAGGCATTCAGAGTTGGGATGGAGTGTGGCTTATTGGCATCGGAGGTGGGTAGTTGCATAGCGAGTGGTCCTTTCTTAAGGGGTGCGAGTTTCGCTCTGTTACCAATATTAGTACGATAAAACCCGTGCAAAAGAATAGCGTGGCGCATCGCCTCATCTTCCTCGCCTTCGCAGGACTGTCCCTGCTGGTAGGCCTGGCTGCGGGTGCCACCCTATTGGGGTTGACCGCTACCCCTGGCGCGTCTTTCGCTGCCGACCACGGACCACTCATGGTCTTCGGCTTCGTGGGCGGAGCCATTGGTCTGGAGCGTACTGTCGCTGTGCGCACCTCGTGGGCGTGGGCCGGGCCGGTGTGCCACGTTGCTGGCGTGCTGGGTATTCTCGCCGGCTTGCCGCGGGCGGTCCCGGCTGTGTGTTTTGCCGCCAGCTTCCTCGTCCTGGGCTTCATTTACGCCACTATCTATCGCCGCCAGGCTAGCCTTGCGATCTTGGTGCAGGCAGCCGGTGTAATCGGGGGAGTAGCAGCCGCCGCCCTGTGGGCCATAGGCCCGGGGTTCGCCGCGGCGATGCCGTTGTGCGTCCTCTACGCCGTGGCCACCATCATCGGCGAGCGCATGGAACTAGCGCGCGTCACCATGGCCGGAACCCGCGCCGAAAACCACCTGACCCTTCTGGTTCTGGGGCTGGCGGCGGCCGCTGTCATCTACGTGCTTGCCCCAGCGGTGGGCTATCGCGCGATGGGCTTGATGCTCATTGCCATCGCTGCGGCCACCGCGCGGGTGGACGTGGCCAAGAATCTGGTGCGCTCTCACGGCCTGCCGCGCTACTCGGCGGCGTGCATGTTGGCCGGCTACGGCTGGCTCGCTCTCGGCGGCTACCTCTGGCTGCTGCACGGACAGTCCACCGGCTTTGCCTATGATGCCTCAGTGCACGCCATCTTCTTGGGCTTTGTCATGTCCATGATTTTCGCGCACGCACCTATCATCTTCACCTCCGTTATCCGCCGCCGATTGCCGTACCGCCCGGTGCTCTATGTGCCGGTGGCGCTCTTACATGGCGGCCTCGCGTTGCGCATCCTTGCCGATTGCGCCGAGCACACCACTGCCCTCCACACCGGCGGGGTGGTTACGATATTCGCAGTGTTAATTTTTCTCGCCTGCGGCATTGCCTTGACTGCGAAGGAGGCGCGACGTGCGCATTCATGACGTATCCCTGGCCGCGCGCGGCCGCTGGCATACCCTGAGCGCCGCCATTATCGGCTTGTGGATCCTTACCGGTTTCGGCCTGCTCATTGCTGGCTCCCTGGGTGCTCCGGTGGTGTGGTGGGATATCATCCATCCCTTCACCATTGGTGCGCTGACCACGGCAATCATCGTCTTTTCCACCCATTTCACCGAGGCCTTGACCCGAACTGCGGGCGGGGACTATCGGGGCGTCGGCAGTCGCGTGGGCCTAGTGCAGCTCGGGCTTATCCTGCTGCTCATTGATAGGGCGGGGTATGACTGGGGCCCGCTTGCCGACGCCGCCTCTGCCCTCATCATCGCCGCCCTCACCTGGCACCTGTGGTTCGTCGCGCGGCGCCTACGCGGCTCATTGTCTGGTTCTTTTGCCGTGACCGTGCCCTTTTATATCGCGGCGGCCGTGTTCATGATTGCCTCCGTGGTGCTCGTCATCCTCAGCGGTAACGGCGTAGGCGAGTATTCCCTCCTCGTCGGCGCCCACTCGCGCGGCATGATCTGGGGCTTCGCGTGGCTTACCGTCATCGGCACGGTGGTCACATTGCTCCCCACGCTATCGGCCACCGCGATTTCTCC
This sequence comes from Corynebacterium tuberculostearicum SK141, assembly GCF_000175635.1. Lineage (GTDB taxonomy): Bacteria > Actinomycetota > Actinomycetes > Mycobacteriales > Mycobacteriaceae > Corynebacterium > Corynebacterium tuberculostearicum_C. The sequence goes on from NZ_ACVP01000012.1 coordinate 138,692, forward strand.
CACCGCTCGCGCGCGGTGTACTCGCGCGCTCATCGTGCACTGCGTTGGCCTGTCCTTGGCGATGGCACTGTACGCGGTGGGCCTTACCCGCGTCGCAGGCATGGCCCAACTGCTTGTGGTCCTCGCGGCGGTGCTCATCATCCAGCCGGTGCTTGCCACCGTTATGGGGCGCTCGCCGCGGCTGACCACCGCCACCGTGGCCGTGATCGCCGGACTGCTGTGGATGCTGGCGCTGTGTGCCGGTGACGCCATTTCCGCAGCGGTGGGCGCCTACCCGCGCGCCATCACCCTGATATTGCTGCCAGGCTTCCTCGGTGCCGGCCTCTTGCAGTTGGTCACCGGTGTCCTTCACCACCTGCTTCCCATCCTTACCGGCGCACGCCCTAATACCACCGAGCGCACCGGCTACGCCCGCCTGCTGCTCATCAACCTGGGCGGACTGCTGACATTGCTAGGCGCTACCGTGGCCGGGCTTATCATGATGGGGATAGGCCTTGCCGCCAACGTCATCGCCGTCGGCCGAGCCATCTACCTAAAGAAAAGACTGGAGAGTTAAATGCTGAGCGTTTCTTCCTCACAACCTGCGGACAAACCCGCGCCGAAGGATTCATCGTGGGCCTCGTGGCTGCTCATCGGCATCGCGCTGGCGGCGGTCATCGCGCTCGCGGTGGTCAATTCCACCGGCAAGGGCACGGAGTCTGCGGCACCGGTATCCTCTGGCGAAACGCAGACCATTGACGTGGGCGTAGATGGCATGGCCTTTACTCCCTCGTCCATCGACATCGAGCCCGGCACCCACTTGGTGGTCAACTTCACCAACTCCGGCGACCAAGTCCATGACCTCAAGATTGGCGACGCCGAAACCGGCCGCGTCGACCCCGGTGAGACCGTCCAACTCGACGCTGGAGTCATCGACTCCTCCGAGGAAGGCTACTGCACCATCGCCGGCCACAAGATGCAGGGCATGACCTTCCAGGTCAATGTGGGAGACGGCGCCGCTGCAGGACATGACCATGCGGTGTCCTCAGCAAGCAACCCGCACGTCAACGTGCCAACCGCCGCCGAACTCGGCGCACAGCGCGACGATTTTTCCGCCTTTGACGCCACCTTGCAGCCGGCCGCTGAGACGAAGACGCACAAAGAGACCTGGACGATGACCGAGGAAGTCGTGGAGGTCGCCCCCGGCATCAAGCAGATGCGCTGGCTCTTCAACGGCCAAGCCCCTGGTCCCACCCTGCGCGGCAAGGTGGGGGATAAATTCGAAATCACCATTAAGAACGAGGGCTCCATGGCCCACTCCATTGACTTCCACGCCGGCGAGGTCAACCCAGATAAGACCATGAAATCCATTCAGCCGGGCGAGGAATTGACCTACAAGTTCACCGCGAACCGCTCCGGTATCTGGATGTATCACTGCTCCACGATGCCCATGTCCCTACACATCGCTAACGGCATGGCCGGCAACGTCATCATCGATCCGCCGGACCTCAAGCCCGTGGACGCGGAGTATAACTTCATGGCTACCGATGTTTTCCTGGGCGAGGAATCCACCGGCGCCGACGCCCAGCGCGTTGCCGACGGCCGCTTCGACCTGATGGCCTTCAATTACTACCCTGGACAGTATGACGCAGAGCCCATCAAGGCCAAGGTAGGCGATACCGTCCGCCTGTGGTTGACCAACCTAGGCCCCGACCAGCCTTTGAGCTTCCACGTTGTGGGCGAGCAATTCGATACCGCTTACAAGGAAGGCGCCTACCTCATCAAGAATGAGGACTCGACCGGCTCGCAAGCCCTGGACCTCCTCCCGGCGCAAGGCGGATTCGTCGAGATGACCTTCAACGAGCCCGGTACCTATTCCTTTGTCAATCACATCATGACTAACGCGGAGAAGGGCCAGCACGGCAAGTTCATCGTGACCGAGTAGCCCTCCAGCGGTACGGCCCCTCCCGCTCCTCCCGCCCTTCGCGCTCACCAGCGACCGTTCGTGCTCACATTTGATGCCCACCGTGAGCGCAAAGGGCGGGTTTCTGTATTCGTCCACCCCTCGCGCTCACCGGGACGGTAATTTCGCGTTGGCTGCGGCTCTCAGTGAGCGCGAAGGGCGGGGAGGCGGAGACTTCTCCCTTGGCGGTCACCGGCGGAGGTGGAGTACTAGCCGAGCGGCTTCCGGTGAGCGCGAAGGCCGGTGTGGGGAGGGAACGCAGGAACCTCGCGCAGCTCCGCACGGGTGTCGTAGTCGCGTTCAGCGCCGGTGCCGGGAATCTCGATGAAGTTGGCACCACGGATGAGGCGGCGGACGGAGACGTTCCGGGTCGTGGGAAGGGACTCGAGCTGAGCGTGGAGCGCGGGAGCGCGCCAGAGGGAACACAGCGGCTGGAGGTAGCCGTCGGCGGCGCGGGTGAGTACGGCATCGGCCGAGGAGGAGGCGAGGGCCGAGTGCAGGCGGGGAAGCAGTAGCGGCGAATCGGGGGCATCCACGGCGAAGAGGGCGAGCTCGGAGCAGTGGGATAACGCCTGGGCGCCGGCCGCGATGCCGGCGACAGGACCACCGTAGAGCGGTGACTCGCACACCTGGGGCAGGCCGAGGCGATGCGGGGAGACGGCCACGGTCGGGGTGCCGTAGGGAAGCTGGGCGAGCAGGCGGTCGATGAAGCGCGTGCCGTGGACAAAAAGGGAGGCCTTATCGGCGCCGCCCATGCGCCTGCCGTGGCCGCCGGCGAGGATGACCGCGCCGAGCATTAGGACTCCGGGAGGGTGCGGGACCAGTCCCCGGAGCGGCCGCCGGATTTCGCCACGATGCCGCAGCGGCGGATATACGCGGAGCGGTCCACGCCCTTGACCATGTCGATAATGGCGAGCGCGGAAACGTTCACGGCCGTCAGTGCCTCCATTTCCACGCCGGTGCGGTCGGCGGTGCGGACGGTGGCGGAGATGGACACGTGGTCGTCGGCAAGCGTGAGCTCCACTGCGCAGCCGTGCACGCCGATGGTGTGTGCCAAGGGAAGTAGCTCGGGGACCTTCTTGGCGGCCGAAATTCCAGCAATGCGGGCTACCGCGAGGACATCGCCCTTGGGTACGGTGCCATCGCGCAAAGCGGCCATGACCTCGGGGGAACAGGCTACCTCGCCCTCAGCGGTGGCGGTGCGCACGGTGGGCTGCTTCTCGGTGACGTCGACCATGTAGGCGGCGCCGTCAGAGTTCAGGTGGGTAAATTCCATGGTTGCTCCTTAATACAGATAAACGGTGATGTCCTCGCCCATGGCCGGCGGCTCGGAGTCGATGAGGCAGAAGCCATTGGTGCCAGCCAGCGACACGATGCGGTGACTGCCGTGGGGCAGGTGCGAGATGATGGCGGGCGCTGCCTGAAAGTCTACGGTGACGGGAACAATGGTCGGCCGGCCGCGGGAGGCGGGAAGGGGCGAATCCACCCGGGCGCGCAGGTTGACCCGCTGGCGTGGCGCGGGGTGTCCAGACAGTGCGGCGATAAACGGCCGGGCATAAAGCTGGAAATCGACGAAGGCTGCCACAGGGTTTCCGGGCAAGCACAGCACCGGGGTGTCATTCCACAGGGAGTAGCCCTGCGGGGCACCCGGGCGCTGGTCGACGTGCCCGAACCACGCGGAATCCGTGCGCCCGAGTACGGTGTGCACGACGTCGAAGGCGCCGGCTGATACGCCACCTGAGGTGATGATGAGGTCGTGGGAGGAGGAAAGTTCATCCAGCGCAGAGGCGAGGTCCGCAGGGGCATCGCCCACATGGAAGTGTGCGTCTGCACCTGCAAGGGCAGCGAGCATCGGGCCATTGGAATCCGGTAGTTGGCCGGGGACTAACTCCGTTGGGGAAGAGACGAGTTCTTCGCCGGAAGAAATGACCGCGATGCGCGGGCGCCGGTAGGCCGTAACGGTATATACGCCGGCGGAGGTGAGGGCGGCGATGACGGCGGCATCGATAAGCGTGCCGGCGGTGGCGACTGGCGCGCCGGGCTGGATGTCCTCGCCGGCGGGGCGGATATGCGACTTGGTGGGGGCCTCGGAGATGGTGACCTCGTCCGGAAGTGCTACCGGGCCGGCCGGGGTGGTGGTGTTTTCCACGGGAACGACGAGCATTCCTGCGGTATCGGCCACAGGGGCACCGGTCATGATGCGAACGGCGTGGCCGGCGGGCACATCGATGGGAGCCGCGCCGGCCGGTACATCGCCGGCGACGGGGAGGGTCCACCGTGCGGAGGAGGAAAGATCCGCGGCATGGACGAGGAAGCCATCCATCGCCGAATTGGCATGGGGCGGCACGGGGAAGCGCGCGGTGGCGTCGGCAGCGAGGACGCGGCCGATGAGGGAGGCGTCGACGGGCGCGGACTCGGCCGGCGGCGTGGAAGCCAGCGCGAGTACGGCATCGAGGTGCGCGGAGATGCTGCGGGGCGTGGACATAAGATTCAGGTTAGCCGCCAATGGCGGACATCGGACGGTCTGGTTGGAGGAAGCCCTCGTCATCAATGCCATGACCGGGCTTTTTGGTCCACATTTCCCCGGCCCAAGCCTCCATGATGTCCTCATCGCTCGCGCCGGAGCGCAGCAGGTCTCGCAGCGGGGTTTCGGAATTGCCAAAGAGGCAATTGCGAATGGCGCCATCGGTAGTAAGGCGGGTGCGGTCGCAATCGCCGCAGAAGGGGTGGGTGACCGAGGCAATGATGCCCAGCGTGCCGCGCGTGCCATCCGGAGCCCTGACCTCCCACAGAGCGGCGGGGGCGGAACCGCGCGGTTCGCGTGCCGGGGCCATGGAAAAGTGGGTGCGCAGGCGGGTGAGGATGTCTTCGGCCGTCACCATGTCTTCGCGGCGCCACTGCTCGCGGGGGCCGAGCGGCATCTGCTCGATGAAGCGGAGCTGGGCGCCGTGGTGGACGGCATAGTCCGCCAGCGGAACGATGTCTTCTTCGTTGACTCCGGGCATGACCACGGCGTTGATCTTGATGGGATGCAGGCCCGCGGCATCCGCGGCGGCGATGGCCTGCAATACGTGGTCGAGCCGGTCGCGGCGGGTGAGTGCGGCGTAGCGCTCGCGGTCGATGGTGTCGAGCGAGATATTGATGCGGTCGAGCCCGGCCGCGGCGAGGGCGTCGGCGCGCTTTTCTAGGCCAAGCCCGTTGGTGGTCAGCGCGGTGGATGGGGAGCGGCCCTGGTCGGTGCGCAGCTGTTTGGTCGCGGCAATAATTTTCTCCAGCGACTTGCGCAGCAGGGGCTCGCCGCCGGTAAAGCGCACTTGGCGGATGCCCAGCTTGCCGACGCCTATCCGGATCAGCCGGATGGTTTCCTCATCGCTCAAGGTTTGCTCAGTGGGCATCCACTCCAAGCCTTCGGCCGGCATGCAATAGGTGCAGCGCAGGTTGCAGCGATCCGTGAGCGAGACGCGCAGGTCGCGGGCCTGGCGTCCATAGCGATCCAGTAGGGCGTGCGTGCCATCAGCGGCCGGTGCAGGCAGATCCGCCGGCGGTTTCGCTCGGCCCACGGTAGGCAGGGGCAGGGAAACCACGGGCTGCTGGGAGGAAGAGGTCATTGGTGTCAGTCTAAGAGAGGGGACGAGGTACACCAAGCTGCAACGGCGACTGACGCGAATTTATTCCTAGTTTTCCCGGCTTAAATCGGCGGCGTTGGTGGCATCGAGGCGCTGGGATTCGCCTGGGCCCTTGAGCCGGATGATGTTGTACTCGCCTTCTGCCAGGTGGGCGCGCAAATCTTTCTTATCGAACTTGCCCACGGAGGTCTTATCGATGGACTTTACAAAGGTCCAATACTCCGGCAGCATCCAGCTCGGCAGTTCCTTGCGCATGCTGGCGCGCAGGCGCTCTGCGGTTTCGATGGTGGGCGAGGCGCCCTCGGCCAATACTGTGACGGCGAGTGGGCGCTCGACCCATTGCTTATCGGGGTAGCCAATCACGGCGGCCTCCACGACAAGCTCGTCAGACATGATGAGGTTTTCTAGCTGCACGGAATAGATCCATTCGCCGCCGGAGCGAATGACATCGCGGGCGCGGTCCTCCACGGTAAGGAAGCCGTCCTTGGTAACAGAGCCGACGTCGCCAGTGCGCAGCCAGCCATCGGCGGTGAACTTATCCTCCGCGGCCTCGACTTGCTTGCCGCGGAATTCGGAGGCGATTTCGCCCGGCTCAGCGGTGGGCGAGTGGTAGTAGGAACCGGTGACCAGGTTGCCGCGCACCTGCAGCTCGCCGGCATTGCGGTCGGTGCGAGCGACGACTTGCCCGTCGTTGACCACGCGGTATTCCAGTGAGGCGGGGATGCGGCCTTGGGATACGCGGTAGGCCCAGCGGGTATCGCCGGAGGCGCCCTGGGGCGGGCGGGCAACGCTGCCTACGGTGGAGGTTTCCACCATGCCCCACACGTGGACCACATCGACGCCGTAGCGCTCCTCCCACATCTTGATCAGCGTCGGCGGGACGGGGGAGCCGCCGGCGTAGATCTCGGTGAGCGTCATGCGCTCTGGTGGATGGTGCATGTAGTGGACAAAGAGCTGGATCCAGATGGTGGGCACACCGTGTGCCACGCGCGGAGAGGTAGCGGCGATGGCCTTGGCTAGGGTGGGGGCGGACACGTCGGCGTCGGGAAGCACCAGCGGGGTGCCCGTCATGAAGCAGGTGAAGGGAACGCCCCAGCTGAGCACGTGGCAGATAGGAATGCAGCACAGGAAGGTCTCGCCGTGGGTAATGCACAGCGAGTCCGAGGAACGCAGCTGCATGGCCTCCAGGTAGAGGGACCGGTGCGAATACAGCACTCCCTTGGGAGCGCCCGTGGTGCCCGTGGAATAGCACAGCGCCGCGGCCGTGCGCTCATCTAGTTCGGGCCAGTCATAGACGGTTGAGCGGCCGTCGATAAGAGCCTCATAGGAATACACCTCAACCCCGCGGGGGAAAAGGTGAGCAAACTGCTGCGCTGGTTGGGCCCCGGTGATGATGACGCTTCCCACCGAGTCGGTGCCCACGAGCACCTTGCCCAGCTGCTGCGCCAGGCGCGGATCGCAGACGATGGCGGAGATTTCCGCATGGTTAATAATGTGGCGAATCTGGTCATTCATCAGCTGTTTATTCAGCGGGGCAAAAATCGCGCCCTTGCAGGCGGTGCCGAACATTACCTCCAAGTGCTCGGCGCAATTCCACATAAAGCTGCCCACGCGCTCATCGCTAGTGATACCCAATTCATCGTGAATGGCGTGGGCGAACGCGGCGGCGCGGGCAGCGATATCGCGGAAGGTAACTTCCTCGGCCGGATCGAATTCCGAGCCGGTGCCCTCACCGTGCCAGGTGGTAACCGTGGTGTCCCCGTGTACTGAGGCACCGTATTCCAAAATGCGGGTCAGGGAGAGGGGGATATCCATCATCGTGGAAAGCATGCCTCTACTGTAGCGGTGTCATGGTGCGGGCGTTGCGCCCTATGCGTTATACTTGTTCGCGACTGGTAGGAAACCGGAAAGTTTTAGCTCCCCTTTCCTATGCATTCGGGCCCAGAGAAGTATTTTTGCCCGCAGTCGTTTCTTGATTTCTTCCGGTTCGCGCACTCGTTGTGCGAAGTCTCCTCGAGGACACGGAAGAGGCCTCATACTTATTGCCCGGCAGGACGCGCATGCGCCTTGGCACGAGGGCGAGAAGTCCTAGAAAAATACACATTGGCTTCCAGTGCAACGCCGCGAGCATAGGCTGCGGCGGCTCCCGCATAATCGGACCTGGTCAAGCAACGAAAGGATATCCGTGAGCGAAACGGACAACACCGCAGCACAGGATCTTGCATCCCTGAAGCTGCCGGAATTGCGCAAAATGGCCGCAGAGCGCGGCCTACGTGGTGTCTCTGCCCTGCGCAAGGGGGATCTCATCACCGCCATCAAGACCGGACAGGTTCCGCCTAAGGCGAAGGCCAAGGTGGAAAAAGCCGCTCAGGTAGAAAAGGCGGAAAAGGCAGAGAAGCCTGAGAAGGCAGATAAGCCGCGCAATAAGGCGCAGGATGAAGCGCCGCACAAGGCGGAAAAGCAGGAAGAATCCAGCGAGAAGAAGGATAATCGCCAGCAGGGCTCTGGTGAGGAGCAGCGCTATGAGTCGCGCTCCCAGGCCCGCCGCGCTCGCCGCAACCGCGCCCGCCGCCAAGAGCGTCAGGAGCGCCAAGAACGGCAAGAGCGCGAGGAGCGCAACCGCAACGAGGAGCAGGGCGGCACTAAGGACAGCCGCGACAAAAACTCCCAGGACGGCTCCGATAGTCAGGGCGAGAAGAATGACCGCGGCGATAATAAGCAGCGCGGCAACCGCCATGAGGACAACAATAACCACGAGCGCGGCAACCGCCGTGGGCGCCGCAACCGCCGCAACCGCCGCGGCCGCGGAAATAACAATGACAATAACGGCGGCAACGATTTGCAGGTCCGCGAGGGCGATGAGCTGCAAGCCGTCGGCGGCATCTTGGACGTCGTAGACAATAATGTCGCCTTCCTGCGCACCACGGGCTACCGTGCCGCGGCTTCCGACGTCTTTGTGAACAACGGCATCGTCCGCCGCCTGGGCTTGCGCTCTGGTGACGCTATCACCGGCCAGGTCAAGGTCTCCGGCCCGACGCATACGCACGGCAATGGCCGCAACCGCCGCAAGTACAACCAGCTGGTACAGGTCGATACCGTCAACGGCATCGATCCGGAAGGCGCAAAGCAGCGCCCGCACTTTAATAAGCTCACCCCGCTGTACCCGAATAAGCGCTTGCGTTTGGAAACGGATCCGAAGATCCTCACCACCCGCGTCATTGACCTCATCATGCCGATTGGTAAGGGCCAGCGCGCGCTTATTGTCTCCCCGCCAAAGGCCGGTAAGACGACGATTCTGCAGAATATCGCCAACGCGATTTCTACCAATAACCCGGAGTGCTACCTCATGGTCGTCCTCGTAGACGAGCGCCCTGAGGAAGTTACGGACATGCAGCGTTCCGTCAACGGTGAGGTTATTGCTTCCACCTTTGACCGTCCGCCATCAGAGCACACCTCCGTGGCGGAGCTGGCTATCGAGCGCGCCAAGCGCCTGGTGGAGCAGGGCAAGGACGTCGTGGTCCTGCTGGATTCCATTACCCGCCTGGGCCGCGCTTATAACAATTCTTCCCCGGCTTCTGGCCGCATTCTCTCCGGCGGTGTGGACTCCAATGCGCTCTACCCACCAAAGCGCTTCCTGGGTGCCGCCCGCAATATCGAAGAGGGTGGTTCGCTGACGATTATCGCCACCGCCATGGTGGAGACCGGCTCTACCGGCGATACCGTCATCTTCGAGGAATTCAAGGGCACGGGCAACGCCGAACTGAAGCTGGACCGTGGCATCTCTGAGCGCCGCGTCTTCCCGGCCGTGGACGTCAACCCGTCCGGTACTCGTAAGGACGAGCTGCTGCTCGTTCCAGAGGAAGCACGCATCATGACCAAGCTGCGTCGCATCCTCTCCGCCCTAGACTCCCACCAGGCCATTGACCTGCTCATTAAGCAGCTGAAGAAGACCCGCTCCAATGGCGAGTTCTTGATGCAGGTGGCCTCCTCGGCCCCGATGGCTGCGGATAAGGATGAAGAAGATTATGTCTAATCAGGTTTCGCTCGTTGATGACATCGTGTCCGAGTACCAGGGCATTGAGATGCAGATGGCCGATCCGGAAGTAGCCGGCGACCAGAAGCAATTCCGCAAGCTCTCCAAGCGCTACGCGGAGCTGCGCCCCATCATCATGGTCAATGATGAGCTCACCCAGGCACGCGAGGATCTCGCTGATGCCAAGGAGATGGCCTATGAGGACCATGACTTCCAGGAAGAAGCGGACCGGCTAGAAAAGTCCGTGGAGAACTTGGAAGAAAAGCTCGCTGACCTGCTCGCGCCGCGCGATGAGCAGGATTCCGAGGACATCATTATGGAAATCAAGGCCGGCGCGGGCGGCGAAGAAGCGGCCCTCTTTGCCGGCGACTTGGCCCGCATGTACGAGCGTTATGCGGACAAGACGGGCTTTAATTGGGAGGTCTTGGGCCTCAATGAGTCCGATTTGGGCGGTGTGAAGGATATGACCATTTCCTTCCGCTCCAAGTCCCCGTCGCGCGATGGTGCCTGGTCCGTATTCAAGTTTGAGGGCGGCGTGCACCGCGTGCAGCGCGTTCCGGTAACCGAGTCCCAGGGCCGCATTCAGACCTCTGCCGCCGGCGTGCTGGTCTACCCGGAGCCGGAAGAGGTCGAGTCCGTCAATATCGATGACAAGGATATTCGCGTCGACGTCTACCGTTCTTCTGGTAAGGGCGGTCAGGGCGTGAACACCACTGACTCCGCGGTGCGTATTACCCACCTGCCGACCGGGCTTATCGTGACCTGTCAGAAGGAGCGTTCCCAGATCCAGAATAAGGCGCGTGCGCTGCAGGTTCTGCAGGCCCGCCTGGATCAGATGGAGCGCGAGGCCCGCGAGGCTGAGGCCGGCGAGCAGCGCGCCTCTCAGGTGCGCACCATGGACCGTTCCGAGCGCATCCGCACCTATAACTGGCCGGAAAACCGCATCACGGATCACCGCATTGGTTACAAGGCCAATAACCTGGACTCCGTGTTGAACGGTGACATGAATGACCTTATTAAGGCCCTGCAGGACCAAGAGCGCGCTGAGCGCCTCGAGGCCGAGGGGTAAACCAGCGTGGAGAACACGTATGGACAGGCGCTGCGCCGCGGGGTGCAGCGCCTTCGTGCTGCCGGGGTGGCCAGCCCTGAGTGGGATGCACGCATCATGGCCGCGCACCTCATCCACTGCGGCCACATGGATATCCCTCTCGATCAATCTCCTATGCCCGGCTTCGACGTGGCCTTTGATGCACTGCTGCGCCGCCGGGAGGCCCGCGAGCCTTTGCAGTACGTACTAGGCAGCGCCTGGTTCGGCCCGCTGGAGCTCAAGGTGGGCCCGGGCGTATTTATCCCGCGGCCGGAAACCGAGGTTATGGCGGACTGGGCGGTGCACAATGCCGAAGGCCCGCGGCTGGTTGATTTGTGCACCGGCACGGGCGCGTTGGCGCTCTACCTGGCCCACTATCTGCCTGAAGCGCAGGTGAGGGCAGTCGAGCTTGCCGACGCCGCCTTGGCCTACACTCAAACCAATACCCGTAACACCGGGGTAGAGGTCATCCAGGCCGACGCCACGGCCGGCGACACCTTGGCAGACTGGAATGGGACCGTGGATCTCCTCGTGACTAATCCGCCCTACGTGCCGGAGACCCCGGATCTTGAACCGGAGGTATATCACGACCCGCATAACGCGGTCTTCGCCGGGGCGGATGGGATGGGGGTCATCACCGGCCTTATTCCGACCATTGCGCGCCTCGTGCGCCCAGGCGGCAAGGTGGCCATCGAACACGATGATTCCACGAGCGAGGCCGTACAAGCCGCATTGGCCCGACACGGCGGCTTTAAACAGATCGCACCGCTGCAAGACCTGACGGGAACGCCCCGGTTTGTCACTGCGGTGCGCGGGGTAGACTAAGACACTATTAAGGGCAAGAAGGGGAAAGATTATGCAAGGAAAGATTTTTAACTGCGCCGATGATGCCGAGCGCGAAGAGGGCATGAACATTGCCGTCAAGGCTGCGCAATCCGGTCGCCTTGTGGTCATGCCCACCGATACGCTCTATGGCCTCGGCTGCGATGCCTTTGATAATGATGCCGTAGCCAACCTCCTGGCCACCAAGCAGCGTGGCCCGGATATGCCGGTGCCGGTTTTGGTGGGTTCCTGGGATACCGTTCGCGGTCTGGTCGCTTCCTATACGGATACCGCGCGTGACTTGGTGGAGGCCTTCTGGCCCGGTGGCCTGTCCATCGTCGTCCCGCAAGCGCCGTCCCTGCCGTGGAACCTCGGCGATACCCGTGGCACCGTGATGCTGCGCATGCCGTTGCATCCCATCGCCATCGAGTTGCTGCGCGAGGTTGGCCCCATGGCTGTCTCCTCCGCCAATATTTCTGGCCACCAGCCACCAACCACGGCGCTTATGGCCAAGCAGCAGCTAGGTAAAGCCGTGACGGTTTACTTGGATGGGGGAGAGACGGCCGTCGGCAAGCCCTCGACGATCATTGATCTCTCTGGCGAGCGCCCGTATCTGCTGCGAGAAGGGGCACTTTCGGCCGAGGAAATCGGCGAGGTCATTGGCGTCGACGCGCAGACCCTGCGTACCCGCCCACAGGCTTAAGGGAGGAATGCGCGTGAGCGGCAGTGGTGTACCGCTGCGCGAGCTGGCCCTCGTCATCCTCGTCGCAGCAGCATTTACGTATCTCACCACCGGCGTGGTGCGCTCCGTTTTGGTGCGCACCGGCCGCGTGGCGGAGATTCGCCTGCGCGACGCCCACACACAGCCCACCCCGCGCATGGGTGGGGTGGCCATGTTTACCGGCTTCGCGGCGGCGATATTCCTCGCAGCCCAGCTTCCAGCCTTGACTCGGGGTTTTATGCCCGTCACTCCGGAGATGAATGCGGTACTCTGGGCGGCCCTGGCGCTATTGCTTGTCGGAGTGGTCGATGACTTGGTGGAGCTGAGTGCCATAGTGAAGCTGTTTGGCCAGCTCTTTGCTGCCACCTTGATGAGCGGGCTGGGCCTTACCTGGACCCTGCTTTTCATCCCTTTTGGCGGCGGCACCACGGTCGTCCTCGACCAATTGCAAAGCACCCTGCTCACCGCTTTCTTTACCGTTCTGCTCATCAATGCCATCAACTTTGTCGACGGCCTCGATGGCCTAGCGGCAGGCCTTGGCATGATTGCGGGCGGGGCAATTCTGGTGTTTTCTTTGACCGTTCTCCATGACCAAGGCGGTGCGGTCTCGGCATACCCACCGGCCATCATCAGCGCTGCCCTGGTGGGAATGTGCGCTGGATTCTTGCCGCATAACTTCGAACCGTCGCGCATCTTCATGGGCGATTCTGGCTCGATGCTTATTGGTCTCTTGCTCGCTGCGGCCTCGACTTCTGCGTCTGGCAAGATCAATATGTCGCTCTACGGCACGGTGGACATTGTCGCCTTGATGTCGCCCATCATTGTGGTGGTCGCAGCGGTGTTTATTCCAGTCCTGGACCTTGTCTGGGCCGTCATTCGCCGCCTGTCTCAAGGGCGCTCGCCGTTTTCGGCGGACAAGGCGCACATCCATCACCGCCTACTCTCGCTCGGCCATACCCACCGCCGGACCGTGCTGGTCCTTTACCTGTGGGTCTCCGCCGTAGCCTTCGGCGCGGTGTCCTTTTCTATCGTGCCCCCACCCGTGGCCATCGGCGTTACCGTTGTTGCCTTGCTCTTGGCATTCGCGGCAACCCTCGTACCTTTGCGGCAAGGAAAGATTGGCCCAGCTGCGCGAGAGACCGTCGTGGTGAAGGAATCCGAGCCCTCGTGAGGTAGGGTGTGTAGCCGTGAGTGACCAAATAGTGAATCCTGACTTTGATGACCCGCGACTTCCAATACAGCGAGCTGTAAGCCTAGGTGCAAAGGCTCTCCTTGCCATTACAATCGTTTCCCTCGCTGTGTGGGGCGGTATGAAGGGTATGCCGGGGGTATGGGGAGTTGCTATTGGTGCTGCCTTTGGCGGTGGTTTCGTGCTTTTTACAGCTGGGTCTGTCCTCCTTACCGCGAAATCTACCCCGCCCACAACGATTGCCTTAGTTCTAGGAGGGTGGCTAATCAAGCTAATTGTCCTTATTGGTGTGCTTGCCTTGATCCGCGATCTGGATTTCTACGACACTTGGGCGTTGTTTATAACGGTGGTTTTAGCTCTCGTTGTGACATTAGGCACCGAGGTTTGGGGAGTCGTTACCTCTAGGGTTACCTACGTATCCTAAGTCCCATACGGTTACTCTAGCGACCTCAATTTGGGATGTGCTGTTCTTTGCATGTCGTGGCGGAGGACAGCTCTTTTTTTATGTGCACTACCGGCCAGAAGTGGAAATGGGCACCCCCGAGGAGGAGGTGAAAGAGAACAGTGTGATGAACTCCACGTTCTTGAATTTGGCCGGAAAATAGCGGTTTTGATCCTTTGATCGCTGCTGTGGGAAAGATCAACTCGCAAACTGGGGCCCCCACGTGCAAAAACTCTTGATCTAGCTGATACTATTTCCCTCGGGTTACCGCGGTAGTTGGCACCAGCCTGCTTTCCGTCCTGGTAAATCCCTGCCTTGATCACGCTGATGTGCGACGGAGTCCGTGTTCAAGGCGGAGAGTTTGAGACGTCCATCGCACCACAGAAGCTTTCACAAGCTGTGTGGCCCGAACACGGGAGAGAACGCTGAGCGTTACAACATTGGCTATGAAAGGGCACTTCCATACGCCCGATCTAGGTGAAGAATTCTTCCCGGGGCAAATGAATGCTGACCATCTGTTTTTCGGCGACTTTGCCGGCGGATGGTTCGCGCTTGATCGCCTGATGCTGATTCGTATATTGATGACGCTGATTGTGGTGATCCTATTCTGGGCCGCCTTTAAGAACCCCAAGCTGGTTCCTTCCGGCCTTCAGAATGTGGGCGAAAACGCGGTCGACTTTGTCCGTGTACATATCGCTGAGGACATCTTGGGTAAGAAGGAGGGAAAGCGATTTCTGCCAATTATCGCTAGCATCTTCTTCGCGGTTTTGTTTATGAACGTTGCGACCGTTATCCCGGGGCTAAACGTCTCGCCAAACGGTCGTATTGGTATGCCAATTGTCTTGGCTGCCGTTGCGTATATCGCCATGATTTACGCCGGTGCTAAGCGTTACGGCTTGGGAAAGTTCATTCGCTCCTCTGTAGTGATTCCGAACTTGCCTCCGCTACTGCACTTGCTGGTGGTACCGATTGAATTTTTCTCTACGTTCATTCTGCGACCGGTTACCCTTGCTATTCGTCTCATGGCGAACTTCCTTGCTGGACACATCATCCTGGTTCTTCTCTTCTCTGCTACGAATTTCTTCTTCTGGCAGCTGAATGGGTGGACCGCCCTGTCTGGATTAACCGTTGTCTTGGGCTTGGCTATGAGCCTGTTCGAGATTCTGGTTATTTTCCTGCAGGCGTACATCTTCGCTCTGTTGACGGCGGTGTACATTGAGCTGTCCCTGCACGCAGATTCGCACTAAGGACGAGGTCGACGAGCGCGACCGAGTAAACCACCTAACTTCACAACATTGACATTCAGTCCGATTGTGGGCTGACACATTTACGAAAGGGAACGACTTTCACCATGAACGAGATCATTCTGGCAGCGGACGCCGCTTCTAAGTTTGAAGGCTTCGGTACTATTGGCTACGGCCTAGCAGCTATTGGTCCTGGTATCGGTATCGGCATCGTCGCCGGCAAGACCGTTGAGGCTATGGCTCGCCAGCCGGAGATGGCCGGTCAGCTTCGTACCACCATGTTCCTGGGTATCGCCTTCACTGAGGCCCTGGCACTTATTGGCCTCGTTGCCGGCTTCCTGTTCTAAAAGATCGAGTTTTCCAAACCGAAACTTTTAAGACGGGAGACCTATGAATAACGTCGTTTATATGCTTGCTGCAGAAGGAGGGGAGAACCCGGGATCGGGTAGCTTCTCCGTGCTTCTGCCCAAGAATTATGACATTTTCTGGTCTTTGCTGTGCTTCATTGTAATTCTCTTGTTGTTCTGGAAGCTTGTGCTTCCGAAGTACACCAAGATGCTGCAGGAGCGTGAAGACCGGATCGAGGGCGGCTTGAACCGCGCTAAGGCTCAGCAGGCCGAGGCTAAGGCTGCTCTGGAAAAGTACAATGCTCAGCTGGCCGATGCCCGTGCAGAGGCAGCCGAGATCCGCGAGCAGGCGCGTGAGCGCGGTAAGCAGATTGAGGCCGAGGCTAAGACCAACGCGGAAGAAGAGTCCCGCCGCATCGTCGCCAATGGCGAAAAGCAGCTGGAGGCTTCCCGCTCGCAGGTTGTTACTGAGCTGCGTTCCGAAATGGGCCAGAACTCCATCAACCTGGCGGAGAAGATTCTGGGCGGCGAGCTTTCCGACGCCTCTAAGAAGTCCTCCACCATTGATGGCTTCTTGTCCGAGCTCGACTCTGTGGCACCGGCCGGAAAGTAGGCAACTATGAAGGCAGCTAGCCGCGAAGCACTCGCAACCTCGCAAACCCGCTTGGATGAGATCCTGGGAGGCGACAACAATGTCGCCACCGCCGCGCAGGCGGGCCTGGATATCTTCGAGGTTGTCGATGTCTTGGATGCAGACCGCGAATTGCGCGTCGCATTCACCGATATCGCCGCCCCGAGCGAGGCACGCAAGTCCCTGGCTGAGACCCTGTTTGGCCCCAAGATTTCCGATGGCGCATTGCGCATCATCCAGGAAGCTGCGGCCGCACAGTGGTCCACCCCGAAGGACTTTGTCAAGGGCTTGGTGTCCCTGGGCCGCCGCGCACTGCTGCGCGGTGCTGAGGCGCAGGGTCAGCTGGGCCAGGTAGAAGACGAGCTCTTCCGCCTGTCCCAGATCCTTGACCGTGAGGGCGAGCTCACCCAGCTGCTTTCCGACCGAACTGCTGATTCCGCCCGCAAGCGCGGATTGCTGGCAAACGTGCTCTACGGCAAGGTCACGATGTTTACTGAGGCCCTCGTGCTTCAGGCCATCTCCCGCCCAGAGCAGAACCCGATCGATGACGTAGCCGCTCTGGCTGATTCTGCAGCTGACCTGCAGGACCGCACCATTGCGCGCGTTACCGCAGCGGGTGAACTAAACGAAGGCCAGCAAGCAGTACTCGCTGAGAAGCTGGGCAAAATTTATGGTCGTGCGATGTCCATTCACTCTGAGGTTGACACCAGCCTCCTCGGTGGCATGCGCATCCGCGTCGGCGATGAAGTCATTGATGGCTCCACGGCAGGCAAGATTGCCCGCCTGCGTGCCCAGATGGCGTAGCCGAAACGACAGAAACGATTTAAGTAAGTGCTGGAAGATACTACCGAGAGCAGGAAGAACATGGCGGAGCTGACGATCTCCTCCGACGAGATCCGTAGTGCGATTGCGAACTACACCTCGAGCTACTCCGCGGAGGCCTCCCGTGAGGAGGTCGGCGTGGTCATTTCGGCAGCTGACGGTATTGCGCAGGTTTCTGGCCTGCCGTCCGTTATGGCGAATGAGCTGCTCGAGTTCCCAGGCGGCGTGATTGGCGTCGCACAGAACCTTGACACTAACTCCATCGGTGTCGTGGTCCTGGGCAACTTCGAGTCCCTCAAGGAGGGCGACGAGGTTAAGAGGACCGGCGAGGTTCTCTCCATCCCAGTGGGCGAGGAATTCCTCGGCCGCGTAATTAACCCATTGGGTCAGCCGATCGACGGCATGGGCCCAATCAACGCTGAAGAGGAGCGCGTCCTCGAGTTGCAGGCACCATCCGTGCTGCAGCGCCAGCCGGTTGAAGAGCCAATGCAGACCGGCATCAAGGCTATCGACGCAATGACCCCGATCGGCCGCGGCCAGCGCCAGCTGGTCATCGGTGACCGTAAGACCGGTAAGACCGCGGTCTGCATCGATACCATTTTGAACCAGAAGGCTAACTGGGAGTCCGGCGACAAGGACAAGCAGGTACGCTGCATCTACGTCGCCATCGGCCAGAAGGGCTCGACCATCGCTGGCGTGCGCCGCACCCTTGAGGAGCACGGCGCACTGGATTACACCACCATCGTGGCCGCACCGGCTTCCGATTCCGCCGGCTTCAAGTGGCTGGCACCGTTCTCCGGTGCAGCGCTGGGTCAGCACTGGATGTACCAGGGCAACCACGTCCTGGTTATCTACGATGATCTGACCAAGCAGGCTGAGGCCTACCGTGCCATTTCCTTGCTGCTGCGCCGTCCGCCGGGACGCGAGGCATACCCAGGCGATGTGTTCTACCTGCACTCCCGCCTGCTGGAGCGTGCTGCAAAGCTTTCCGACGACATGGGTGCTGGTTCCATGACCGCCCTGCCGATCATTGAGACCAAGGCAAACGACGTCGGCGCCTTCATTCCGACCAACGTCATCTCCATTACTGACGGCCAGGTCTTCTTGGAGTCCGACCTGTTCAACCAGGGCGTTCGCCCGGCTATTAACGTCGGTGTTTCCGTCTCCCGTGTCGGTGGCGCTGCACAGACCAAGGGCATGAAGAAGGTCGCCGGTAACCTGCGTCTGGACCTGGCTTCCTACCGTGACCTGCAGGCCTTCGCGGCATTCGCATCTGACCTGGATGCTGCCTCCAAGGCTCAGTTGGAGCGCGGTTCCCGTCTGGTCGAGCTGCTGAAGCAGTCGGAGTCCTCCCCGCAGCCGGTGGAGTACCAGATGGTGTCCATTTACCTCGCCGAGGCTGGCATCTTCGACGTCGTTCCCGTTGAAGACGTCCGCCGCTTCGAGGACGAGGTGCACGAGTACCTCAATGCCAATACCCCAGAGGTCTTTGAGCAGATTTCCGGCGGCAAGCCGCTGACCGATGAGTCCAAGGACGCATTGGTTGCGGCAGCTAAGGACTTCCAGCCGACCTTCCGCACCTCCGAGGGCCACAACCTAGGCTCCGAGGCGCCGGAAGAGCCGTTGGATGAAAGCGACGTAAAGAACACCGAGCTCAACGTCTCCCGCAAGACGGCTAAGTAGAGTTCAGAACTCAAAACTAACCGTCTAGATTAAAGAAGGGAGGAGACACGATGGCTAATCTTCGCGAACTACGTGACCGCATCCGGTCCGTCAATTCGACTAAGAAGATCACCAAGGCCCAGGAGCTCATTGCTACCTCGCGCATTACCAAGGCGCAGGCTAGGGTAGAGGCCTCACAGCCGTACGCGGCTGAGATGACCAGCATGATGAACAAGCTGGCTGCGGCTTCTACGTTGGAGCATGACATGCTGCGTGAGCGTGAAGACGGAAACGTCGCCGCCATCCTCGTGGTCACTTCTGACCGCGGTATGTGCGGTGGCTACAACAACAACGTCTTCAAGAAGGCGGCACAGCTGCAAGCTCTCCTGGAAAGCAAGGGCTACGAGGTAGTTCGCTACGTTACCGGTAATAAGGGCATCGGCCACTACAAGTTCCGCGAGGACGAGGTAGTTGGCAGCTGGGGCGGTTTCTCTCAGGATCCAACTTGGGAGACCACCCACGATGTGCGCCGTCACCTGATTGATGGCTTTATTGCTGGTTCCCATGGCACTACCAAGGGCCGCGACGGCCTGCATGCGCAGGGTGAAGGCGCCGGTGTACGTGGCTTTGACCAGCTACACGTTGTTTACACCGAGTTTGAGTCCATGCTGACCCAGACCGCGCGTGCTCAGCAGCTGTTGCCAGTTCAGCCGGTTATTCAGGATGAGGAGTATCACCTCGGTGAATCCGCTCTGACTGACTCCGAGTCTGCGGATGATGTCGCCGCAGGATTCGAGTTTGAGCCAGACGCAGATACGCTGATGGAAGCGCTGCTTCCGCAGTACGTCTCGCGTATCCTGTTTGCTATGTTCTTGGAAGCTTCCGCTTCCGAGTCCGCTGCACGCCGTACAGCTATGAAGTCTGCTACTGACAACGCAACCGAGATGGTCGAGGACCTCTCTCGCGTGGCTAACCAGGCCCGTCAGGCACAGATTACCCAGGAAATTTCAGAGATCGTCGGTGGCGCTGGCGCGCTATCTGACAGCGCAGAAAGTGACTAGATTATGACTACAGCTCTGCAAGAGCAGAATGCACAGTCTTCGGCAGTCGCCGGTCGTGTCGTGCGCGTCATCGGTCCGGTTGTGGACGTGGAATTCCCACGTGAGGCACTGCCGGCCCTGTACAACGCACTGCACGTCGACATTAAGCTCGAAGCTGTTGCAAAGACCGTCACCCTCGAGGTCGCTCAGCACCTCGGTGACAACCTTGTCCGTACCGTGTCCATGGCACCGACCGACGGCCTCGTCCGCGGTGCCGAGGTCATCGACTCCGGAAAGCCAATTTCCGTGCCGGTCGGCGACGTCGTCAAGGGCCACGTCTTCAACGCCCTCGGTGACTGCCTCGACGAGCCGGGTCTCGGCCGCGATGGTGAGCAGTGGGGCATCCACCGCGAGCCGCCAGCGTTTGACCAGCTCGAGGGTAAGACCGAGATTCTGGAGACCGGCATTAAGGTCATTGACTTGCTGACCCCGTACGTTAAGGGCGGCAAGATTGGCCTCTTCGGCGGCGCAGGTGTGGGTAAGACCGTTCTCATTCAGGAGATGATTACCCGTATCGCCCGTGAGTTCTCCGGTACCTCCGTCTTCGCCGGCGTCGGCGAGCGTACCCGTGAGGGCACCGACCTCTTCCTGGAGATGGAAGAGATGGGCGTGCTGCAAGATACCGCACTTGTCTTCGGCCAGATGGATGAGCCGCCAGGAGTCCGTATGCGCGTGGCTCTGTCCGGCCTGACCATGGCGGAGTATTTCCGCGATGTGCAGAACCAGGACGTGCTGCTGTTCATCGACAACATCTTCCGTTTCACCCAGGCCGGCTCTGAGGTTTCGACCCTGCTGGGTCGTATGCCTTCCGCTGTGGGTTACCAGCCAACCCTGGCTGATGAGATGGGTGTCCTGCAGGAGCGCATTACCTCGACCAAGGGCCGTTCCATTACGTCCCTGCAGGCCGTTTACGTTCCTGCCGATGACTACACCGACCCGGCTCCGGCAACGACGTTCGCTCACCTGGACGCCACCACCGAGCTGGACCGTGCTATTGCTTCCAAGGGTATTTACCCAGCAGTGAACCCGCTGACCTCTACCTCTCGTATCCTCGAGCCGGGTATCGTTGGCGAGAAGCACTACGAGGTTGCACAGCGCGTCATCGGTATTCTGCAGAAGAACAAGGAACTCCAGGACATCATCGCCATCCTTGGTATGGACGAGCTGTCCGAGGAGGATAAGGTCACCGTTCAGCGTGCCCGCCGTATCGAGCGCTTCTTGGGCCAGAACTTCTTCGTCGCACAGAAGTTCACCGGCCTGCCGGGCTCTTACGTGCCGCTGTCTGAGACCATCGATGCCTTCGAGCGCATCTGCGATGGCGAGTTTGACCACTACCCAGAGCAGGCTTTCAACGGCTTGGGTGGCTTGGACGACGTCAAGGCTGCATACGAGAAGTTGAACGAGAAGTAGGGAGAGGCACATGGCTGACATCACCGCCGAATTGGTTTCCGTCGAGCGCCTGCTGTGGTCTGGACAGGCCTCCATGGTCACGGCTGAGACCACCGAGGGTGAGATCGGCGTGCTTCCCGGTCACGAGCCAATGATCGGTCAGCTGATCGATAATGGCGTGGTGACCATCCACCCAGTGGACGGCGAGCGCCGCGTCGCCGCCGTGCAGGGTGGTTTCCTCTCCGTTACCCAGGACAAGATTACCGTCCTCGCTGATTGGGCCATCTGGTCCAATGAGGTGGATGAGGAGAAGGCTCAGAAGGATTTCGCTTCTGAGCACGAGCTCACCAAGTCCCGTGGCGAGGCCGCACAGCGTGCAGTTCGCCGCGCCAAGGCTTAATACCTTGGATTGGTAGGAGAGGGCAGCAATAGCCGCCCTTCCTGCTCTCTTAAGGCGCGTCGGTTTATAGCCGGTGCGCCTTCTTCGTTTTTTCTTTGCCTTTTCTTATTGGCGTGTAGGCCCTTCAAGGCGCTACAATCCAAAGAATCAGTTTCTCCACAGAGCGAGGATGGCGTGAAAAGGCCCATGAATTCAACGGTGGTTGCAGTGCTTCTGTGGGCCCTTGCAGTGGCCCTGCTGCTAGTTATTTTTCTGGCTGCGCTTCGCTTTTTCACCGTGCGATCGCGCGGTACTTCAGTCCTTCTGCGCCGAGTTCCGGCTAAGAATTCCCTTTCCTGGCGCCATGGTTCGTTGCGTTATGAAGGCGAATTTGTGGAGTATTTCAAGCTCCGTTCTGTCTCTCCGCGCTGCGATCTGCGCATCAACCGCCTCGACATCGAAGTAGTGAGCACCCGCCCGCTTGATGATGACGAGGCTTCTTTTATGTCCGCTGCCACCGAGGTCGTTCGCTTTCGGGCCAAGGGAAAAGAATATGAGCTGGCGTCCGACGCACACGGCATCATGGCCTTTGGGGCGTGGGTAGAGGCCGCTCCATCAAAGCGCCAGCAGCGCTTTGACTTCCGGGAATTGCGCGAGCGCGCTACCCGTCAATCCAAGCGATAACTCCACCCGCTAGGGTAGAGAACATGCGTTTAGTAATCGCCCGATGCTCAGTAGATTACGTGGGCCGCTTGGATGCCCACCTGCCGATGGCAGACCGCCTGCTCATCGTCAAAGCGGACGGTTCCGTGTCCGTGCATGCCGACGACCGCGCTTATAAGCCGCTCAACTGGATGACACCCCCGTGCACCCTGAAGGAGTCAGCGATTGAGGACCTCGACGGGGAAGACACCGGCGAAATTTTGTGGCTGGTGGAAAACCCCAAGGGCGAGCAGTTACGTATCACCATTGCTGAGATTCATGAAGAAATCTCCTATGACATGGGCGAGGATCCAGGCCTAGTCAAGGATGGCGTCGAAGCTCACTTACAAGAGCTGTTGGCGGACCAGATTGATACCTTGGGCGCGCGCTACACCTTGGTGCGCCGCGAATATCCTACAGCCATCGGTCCTGTGGACATCATGGCGAAGGATGAGAACAATAATAACGTCGCCATCGAGGTAAAGCGCCGCGGTGGCATTGATGGCGTAGAACAGCTGACACGGTATCTAGAGCTGCTTAATCGCGATGAACTTCTCGCCCCTGTGTCCGGTGTATTTGCGGCCCAGGAAATCAAGCCGCAAGCTCGTACCTTGGCTGAGGACCGCGGCATTCGGTGCGTCGTATTGGATTACCAGGAGTTGCGCGGGCTCGAGTCGAATGAACTGCGACTGTTCTAATGCCACGGCGAAATAGACGCAAACCCATAGAGATCCGATCCCTGCCTAAGGACGGCTCAACCTTTCTGGGCTCGCAAACGGTCGAGGGACCAAGCTGGACGCACGGCGAACCCTACGTCATGCGGCATATTGGTTCTGCTCGCGCTCAGAAGTACTACGTGTGCCCTGGCTGTAACCAAAACATTCCGCCCGGGGTGGCACACATCGTCGCCTGGCCGCGAGACGTGGGCCGCCAGGGCGACGATCGCCGGCATTGGCACCGCCACTGCTGGGAGCGTAGGTAGACTAGCGGGCATGATTGTTGCATTTTCTGTAGCCCCAGCGGTGGTCAATAATGACTCCCAAGAAATGGCTGATGCCGTGTCCGAGGCTGTGCGCGTAGTCCGCGAATCCGGCCTGCCCAACGAGACTAATGCCATGTTCACCTTGCTAGAGGGCGAATGGGACGAGGTCTTTGGCACGATTAAAAAAGCCACCGATGCAGTGCGTGCGGTTTCCCCACGCACTTCTTTGGTGGTCAAGGCCGATATTCGCGAAGGCGTAACTAATCAGCTAACGGACAAAGTAGATGCGGTTAACCGCCGCCTTGCAAAGGAGGACTAGATGACTTCACCAAATAATGCTTATGTAGGAGGAGCGCTCGACCTCAGCCAGGTCAAGGCGCGAGCCGAGGCCCGCCAGAAGGCGCAGGAATCGCCGCAGACAAGTGCCGGCGGCGTCCAGCCCTTCTTCACAGTGACCGAGGCAAACTTCGATCAAGATGTGGTTCGCCGGTCTACGGAAGTTCCGGTCGTGGTCCTCATCGGTACTGCTCGCTCTACCCAGTCGGAGCAGTTGAAGACGGACCTTGCGGATTTGGCCGCGCAAGGAAACTTGAGCTTCTTGGTTGCTTACGTGGATGCGGATGCTACTCCGCAGGTTGCGCAGGCCTTTGGTGTTAAGAATCTGCCGACAGTCGTGGCCTTGGGCGCTGGGCAGCCACTAACGAACTTTGAGGGTGCGCAACCCAAAGACGCCCTAAAGCAATGGGTCGATACCCTGGTGCAAAATGTTGGACCACAGCTGAAGGGCCTGCAAGGCAATGAGGCATCGGAACAGCCACAAGAGGAAGAAGTGGATCCGCGTCTCCAGGAAGCAGAAAGCTTCTTGAACGCCGGCGACTTTGATGGCGCTCTCAACGTCTACAACTCCATCTTGGAATCCGAGCCCGATAATGTGCAGATCAAACAGGCGCGCGACACCACCGTATTGCTCCAGCGCCTCGATCCTGCCAACCAGACCGAGGACCCGATTGCGGCCGCGGAAGGGGATAAAGGGGACGTCGATAAGCAAATGCGAGCTGCCGACGCCGAGGTGGTAGCCGGAGCCCCAGAAAAGGCCTTTGATCGCCTCATCGAGACTATGAAGACAACGGCTGGTGATGAGAAGTCACGCCTGCGCGAGCGCTTGCTGGAGCTCTTCGGACTCTTTGAGGGGAATGACCCGCGTGTGATGGAAGCTCGCACCAAGCTGGCAAGTGCCTTGTACTAGCTCGGGTAGCATAAAAGCATGACTTCAGTGCTTTTCCTGTGCAATACAAATCGCGGCAAGTCGCAGATGGCTGCGGCGCTAGCCGCCAAGCATGCGCCTGGATGGGATATTTACTCGGCTGGGGTGCAAACTACCCCGGAGCATACCCAGCAGGGCATCAATCAAGAAGCCAAAGCTTCCCTCGCGAAGGTGGGAGCAGAAATGACTGGTATCCCTGCTCTAGTGGATCCCCACCTGGCTGCCGCTGTCGACCACGTCATCTTAGTAGGTGATGCGAAATATGAGGGGCCAGCGCAGCGGTGGGATATTGAGGACCCCTCGCTCCGCGGACTTGAAGGGGAAGAGCGTATGGACGCGTTGCGCGATGACATAGATGCTCGCGTAGCTGAGTTCGTGCGCGCCCAGCGATAACTCTCTATCCTTCCAGCACGTACCACTGCACGGAATTGGCCGGCAGATGCAGCGTCGTGGAGTTGTTCTCCACGCGGATGCGCTGGGGAAGTGGGTTCCCAGCGCCTTCGTAGACGGCGTCATCGGTGTTGAGTACCATGTTCCATTCGCCGTCCTGTGGAACCCAGAGGCCATAGTTGGGGATGGAAGAACCCGAAAGGTTGCATACGGCGAGCAAGGCAGACCCGTCCGCGCCGTAGCGGACGTAACCAAGCACGTTATTCGTCGAGTCATCGGCCTTGACCCATTGGAAGCCGTCTTGGTTGAAATCCTGGCTCCACAAAGCTGGGGTGTCACGGTAGATGAGGTTGATATCGCGCACTAGGCGCTTAATGCCTTGGTGCCATTCATTGCCCCAACCATCGAGGTTGCCCCAGTCCACGGAATGTTCCTCGGACCACTCGGTGGTTTGGCCAAATTCCTGGCCCATGAAGAGCAGATTTTTGCCGGGGTGGGAGAACATGTAGCCATAGAGGGCGCGGAGGCCGGCGGCCTTATTCCAGTCGTCGCCAGGCATGCGCTCCCACAGCGAGCCTTTACCGTGCACAACTTCGTCGTGGCTAAACGGCAACACGTAGCGCTCAGAATAGGCATAGACCATGGAGAAGGTGAGCTCGCCGTGGTGATAGGAACGGTGAATGGGCTCGTGCTTGAAGTACTCCAAGGTGTCATTCATCCAGCCCATATTCCATTTCAGGGAAAAGCCCAACCCGTTTTCGGAAGTAGGAGCGGTAACGCCCGGCCAGGAGGTGGATTCCTCAGCGATGGTGAGTACGCCTGGATGCGTGCGGTTGAGGGTGGCGTTGGTTTCCTGCAGGAATTGCACGGCCTCTAGGTTCTCGCGGCCGCCATATTGGTTGGGCAGCCACTCATCGCGGGAATAGTCCAGGTAGAGCATGGAAGCCACGGCGTCTACGCGCAGGCCGTCGATGTGGAATTCTTCGGCCCAATACAGGGCGTTGGCCACGAGGAAATTGCGGACCTCATTGCGGCCGAAGTCAAAGACATAGGTGCCCCAGTCAGCCTGCTCGCCGCGGCGGGGATCGGGGTGCTCGTAGAGAGCCTGGCCGTCAAAGCGACCAAGGGCCCAATCATCCTTGGGGAAGTGGGCTGGCACCCAGTCCACGATGACGCCGATGCCATTCTCGTGCAGGGCATTGACCAGCTCCCGGAATTCATCCGGCGAGCCCCAACGCGCAGACGGCGAGTAGTAGCCAGAGACTTGGTAGCCCCAAGACCCGCCGAAGGGGTGCTCGGCCACGGGCAAGAGCTCGACGTGGGTGAAACCGTGCTCCTTAAGGTATGGGATAAGATCTTCGCGCAAGCGGTTGTAGTTGGCGCCGACCTTCCACGAACCAACGTGGACCTCATAGACGCTCATGGGCACATCGAGGTTTCCGGTACGTTTGTCCATCCAGGAGGAATCGGACCAAGCGAAGCTGGTGGAATCCACGATCGAGTCCGTTTCCGGCGGGCAGGCGGTGCGCTTGGCTAGGGGATCGGCCTTGTCTTTGCGGCCTTCCTGGCTAAAGATGGCGAACTTATAGTGCTCGCCAGTACCGATGCCCGGAACAAAGACCTCCCATACGCCGGTAGAACCGAGCGATCGCATTGGGTACTGGGTTGGGTTCCAGCCACAGAAATTGCCTACTACGGCAACGCCTTGGGCATTAGGGGCCCACACGGCAAAGGAGACGCCGGAAACGGTACCCATTTCGGTGTCATAAGAACGCAGGTTGGCGCCGAGGACATCCCAGAGGCGCTCGTGGCGGCCTTCCCCAATCAGGTGCAGATCCAGCGAGCCCACCGTGGGAAGGAAGTGATAGCCGTCTGCCACGGTGCGCGTAGGGGCCTCGGGGTAGGAGATTTCTAAGCGGTAATCGCAGTTATCGCCAATTTCCGCCTCCCAGATATCATCGCCCACCATATTCATGGACACGGATTGTGCGGGAGTGTGAAGCTGTACCGCGGTTGCACCAGGCTGGCGGGTGCGGACGGTACCTTCATGCCAGCCGTAGAAGCCGTGTGGGTCATGGTGGCGGCAGTCATTGAGGCGGGTGAGGTCAGCGGCCGGGATAGTCATACAATCAGAGTACCTAGTTCGAGTGCGGTCCGGTGGGCGAGTCTTTACGGGCGGTAGTCGGTGACCTCGCGCCAGGTGAGCTGTTCCTGGAGGGCGTGGTCGGCAGGGGGAAGGACGAAGACATGGGCGACGTCGCGAAGCGGCTCTAAGCGCACAAAGTTGCGCTCGGACCAGTGATAGGCAGAGCCGGTAATCGTGTCCTGGACGGTATAGGACTCGCCGGGGTGGCGGCCGATAGCCTGCATATCTACCGTGACGGTGGCTTCCTGTGCATTGCGCGGATCCAGGTTGACCACAACGAGCACCACATTGCCGGTGGCTGGATCCGCCTTCGAATAGGCAATTATGGCTTCATTGTCGGTGTCATGGAACCGCAGGGTGCGCAATTGCTGCAAAGCCGGGTTATCGCGGCGGATCTGGTTGAGCAGCCGGATATAGGACTCGAGGGAATCTCCTGACGCAGCCGCCGCCGCAAAATCGCGCGGGCGCAGTTCGTACTTCTCAGAGTCGAGATATTCCTCGGAGCCTGGGGCTACCGGGGTGTGCTCGTAGAGTTCAAAGCCGGAGTACACGCCCCATAGAGGCGACATGGTGGCGGCTAGGACAGCGCGAATGGCGAACATGGCACGCCCGCCGGTCTGCAGGGACTCGTGCAGGATATCCGGAGTATTAACAAAGAGGTTGGGGCGGCAGATATCTGCTTGGTCGACGTGCATCCGGCCAAACTGGGTGAGTTCTTGTTTAGAGGTCTGCCAGGTGAAGTAGGTATAGGACTGGGAGAAACCCGCCTTCGCTAGACCGAAGAGGCGAGGCGCGCGGGTAAAGGCCTCCGCCAAGAAGATGACATCCGGATGGGTGGCATGTACGCGGGTAATCAGCCAGTTCCAAAAGTTTGCCGGCTTGGTGTGCGGGTTATCCACGCGGAATGTACTCACACCGGCTTCCACCCAAATCATCAAGGTCTCATAGATCTCGTGGTAGATGGCATCAGGAGCGTTATCGAAGTTGAGCGGATAAATATCCTGATACTTCTTCGGCGGGTTCTCGGCGTAGGCGATGGAGCCATCCGGAAGGACGGTGAAAAATTCTGGGTGGCTGCTAGCCCATGGATGATCGGGCGATGCCTGAAGCGCGAAATCAAGCGCTACCTCCAGGCCGAGTTCCTGGGCGCGAGAGACTAATCTCTTGAAATCCTCCATCGTGCCCAGGTCTGGATGGGTGGTGGAGTGGTCCTGGATGGCCCAGGGGCTTCCCACATCGCCGGGCTCGGCCACGACCGAATTATTCTTTCCCTTGCGGTGTACCTTGCCGATGGGATGGATGGGCGGAAAGTACACCGTATCGAAGCCCATATCGGCCACCCGCTCCAGTGCCTTGGCAGTGGTGTCAAAAGTGCCGTGGACTGGATTTCCCTCTTTATCCCAGCCTCCCGTGGAGCGGGGAAAAAGCTCATACCACGAGTTATAGAGTGCGGCCCGGCGCTCCACATATACCTCGTGGATTGCGCCCTCCACCAGCAGGTCGCGCAGGGGATGCGAGTGCAGGATGCCTGCTACTTCCTCCGAGAGTGCTACCTGCACGCGCTTATCGACGTCCAAGGACTCATCCTCCAAGTCCCGAGCGGCCGCAAAGAGCGGTTCCACCACATCCGACGGGGTTTGCAGAGCCGCGCGAGAAAACAACTCGGCGCCATGCTGCAGGTCATTGGCCAGCTCAGCAGCGGATTGCCCAGCCGCCATCTTCTTGGTTACCGCGTTCTTCCACGTGGCGATGGGATCGGACCAGGCATCGACGCGGAAGTACCAGGTGCCTTGGGTGCCCGGGGTAAATACGCCGTGTACGCGATCCTGATCATCGGGATCAACCTGCATGGTGACCGAGGAGGTAGCCGTGGTCCGTGCCGCCCACGCAGACAGGGTTGCCGAGACCGCATCGTGGCCCTCGCGCCAGACGAGGGCGGTGACAGGAATTACCTCGCCTACAACGGCTTTGGAGGCTACAGAACCGGCAGAGATAAGCGGGCGGACATCGTCAATACCAAGGCGAGTAGTCATGTCCATAAGACTAATGCAGCTGTGTCAATTTCACCGGGCAAAGAACAAATCAGTCACAATGGAAGGCGTGAACGACGTAACTCCCACTGATCAAGATTGGCTCGTAGATTTTCGCGGCGTCGAGCTGCGCCGCGGGGGCAAGACCCTCGTCGGACCCGTGGACTGGCAAGTAGAGCTCGATGAGCGCTGGGTCATTATCGGCCCCAATGGCGCGGGCAAGACCTCGCTGGTGCGCATGGCCGCGGCCGAAGAGTTCCCCTCGAAAGGCACCGCCTTTTTGATGGGGGAGCAAATCGGCAAAACCGACATGCGCGATCTGCGTGCGCTTATAGGCATCTCTTCCGCGGCGGTGCAATCGCGCATCCCGGATACTGAGCGAGTGGACGATCTAGTTGTCTCCGCTGGCTACGCAGTGCTGGGCCGCTGGCGGGAAGAATACCAGGACATGGATTTCTCCCGCGCGGATGACATCTTGGCCCAAGTTGGGGCCACCCACCTCAAAGAGCGCACCTGGGGAACCCTGTCTGAGGGAGAAAAGAAGCGCGTCGTCCTCGCTCGCGCGCTCATGTCTAACCCGGAGTTGCTCATCCTCGATGAGCCGTCCGCGGGAATGGACCTGGGAGGCCGCGAAGACCTCGTGGGATATCTTGGCAATCTAGCCATGGACCCAGATGCCCCAGCGATAGTCATGATCACCCACCACGTGGAGGAGATCCCCTATGGCTTCACCCACGCCATGCTATTGGATGAGGGTAAAGTTGTGGCAAAAGGACTGATTAATTCCGTCCTCACCTCCGAAAATCTGACTCGCGCTTTCCACCAGCCCATTCAGGTGGACCGCATTGGACAGCGATACTTCGCCCGCCGAGCTTCTCTATGACCAATCCTTTTCATGACCGTCTCGATGCCATTGACGCCAGCGATACCACCGGCTTCCACGGTGGGCGCCTGGCGGCAACCGTCCTGCTCCTGCGGGACGGCGCTGATGGTCTTGAAGTGTGGGTACAAGAGCGCGTCCACACCATGCACAACTACCCGGGGCATTCAGTATTTCCGGGCGGCGGTGTAGATCCGCGCGACTTTCCGCCGCGTTCCTGGGACTCGGGCGAGCTGTGGGCCGGAAAGTCTGTCATCTCTATGGCGCGCCGGATGGGCGTGACCAAGTACAAAGCCCACGCCCTTGTTTTCGCCGCTGCCCGCGAGCTCTTCGAGGAGGCCGGCACCCTTTTCGCTATCCGCGAGGACGGCATTGTCTCCAATGCGCGGCGCTATCACAAGGAGCGAAAGCTCCTCGAAAACCACACCATTTCCTTTACCGAATTCCTCAGCAATAACGGAATGCGCGTCGACGCCGATATGCTCCTTCCCTGGGCGCGTTGGGTAGGAAAGGGGAAAAGCCATTGGTTCGACACCTTCTTCTTCGTTGGGGTGTTGCCCTCCGGCCAAGAACCCGATGGGGATACCGATGAAGCAGACGATGCCGGATGGTTCTCCCCGCAGCTCATCCTGGACGGCTGGCGCGCCGGGCTGGTGCGCCTTGTCATCCCCACGTGGGCACAGATGCAAAGGCTGAGCAAGTATTCCTCCGTACAAGAGGTCCTAGAGGATGCGTCCTTTTCGGACCTGCGCCCCGTCATTGGGGATCCGCGCGAAGATCCCCGTTACCGCGAATTCTTTTCCACCACCCCTTTAGACCGAATATGAGTTATACCCCCGCAGAAGTCGACTTCCTTGCCGAGCATCAAGAGGAAATAGCACACCTCGACCTCACCTTAACCAAGGCTTCTCGGCTCAAAGACACCGAAATCCTCAAAGCTAAGTTCGGTGAGTATGGCCGCGCGGTCATGGAGCTGGTAACCGCCCGCAGTTCCGGCAAGCTCCCGCACGATTGGCTTATGGACGCAGACTCCGCCCAGCAAGCAACCCCCATCGAAGTGGCGGCGTATCGGACGAAATTCCTCGCCGAGCAGGGCGTGCGCAGCGTCCACGACGTCACCTGTTCCATCGGCACCGAAGGCTATAATTCTCCGCTCGACTACATCGGCTCAGACCTGGATGAATCACGGGTAAGAATGGCGCGGCATAACCTCTCTTCCGCCAAGATTTTCCGCGCGGATGCGCTGACGACTACTACCACCGCCGATGTTCTCCTTGCAGACCCGGCCCGCCGCGCCGGTGGCAGGCGAATCACGCGGCCGGAGGATTTGGTGCCACCGCTCCCGGAGGTCGTCGATAAGCATCGCGACAAGGAACTGGCCATCAAGTGCGCTCCTGGCCTTGATTTTAGCGAGTGGGACGGCCTCGTCACCATCGCGAGCGTCGATGGCGGGGTAAAAGAAGCCTGCCTTTATACCCCAGGCCTTGGCAGCGGCCGAAGAGCGGTAATGATTCGAGGAAACAAGCTGGATGTCCTCGACGACCACGCCGACAACCTACCCGATGCTGGAGACATTGGCAGTTACCTCATCGACCCGGATGGGGCCATCGTTCGTGCGGGATTGGTCCAGCACTACGCGGCCAGGGAAGGGCTGCATCAAATCGATCCGCGCATCGCATACCTGACAGGAGAGAGGATTCCGGAGGGGACTTCGGGATTTCCATTCATAGAAAAAGTACCCCTAAAGAGATTAAAATCCGTACTTAAATCCTATGACGCAGGAAGCTTAGAAATCCTTGTACGCGGGGTAGAAGTGGACCCTGACCAGCTGCGGAAGAAGATGAAGCTGAAGGGCAAGAAACCATTTGCGGTCATCATTACGCGAATTGGCTCACAGGGAATCGCCTTGCTGTGTCAACCCCGAGTATCATCGTCCGAGGATAATTACGCAACATAAATATATCGGAAAGGTGAGTGCCCAATGCCAACTATCGTGGCTCTGGTCAAACACGTGCCGGATACGTGGTCTACCAAGTCTTTGAACGATGACCACACCCTGGATCGCACCTCCGTGGATAACGTCATTGATGAGGTTAATGAGTACTCCGTGGAACAAGCCCTGCGACTGCGCGACGATAACCCCGATGCGGGCTACAAAGTCGTAGCACTGACGATGGGGCCGGCCCAAGCCGACGAGGCATTGCGCAAGGCTTTGGCCATGGGCGCCGACGATGCCGTGCTCGTCTCCGATGATTCCTTGGCCGGAGCGGATGCGCTTTCGACCGCGTGGACCCTCAATGCCGCGCTTAACAAGCTTGACGACGTCCAGCTGATCACCGCTGGCGCCGAGGCTTCCGACGCCTCCACCGGCCTGCTTGCCGGCCTGCTCGCCGAATACCGCCAGCTGCCGGCCCTTACCGGCCTGCACAAGGTAGAGCTAGCAGACGGCACCCTGCAGGGCACCCGCGAGGATGCGCGCGGCACCTGGGAACTTGAGGCGCCACTGCCAGCGATCGTTACGGTGAACGATAAGAGCGACAAGCCACGATTCCCCAACTTCAAGGGCCTTATGGCAGCTAAGAAGGCGGAAATCACCACCTTTACCGTGGCTGACCTGGGCATCGAAGCCATCGCGCCGACGACCTCCGTGGTGGCCGCTGAGAAGTGCCCGCCGCGCACCGCCGGCGAAGTTATTTCGGAGCCCAACCCGCAGGACGCAGCGAAGAAGATCGCTGACTTCCTGTCCGCTAAGAACTTGATTTAGGAGTAGATATGTCTCACGTTTACGTACTAGTTGAGCACGACGCGGACAACCTCCTTCCCGTTACCGGCGAGCTGATTACGGCCGCGCGGGAATTGGGTACGGTGTCTGCAGTGGTCGTCGGCAAGCAGGCCGATAAGTTCGATGCCGACCTTGCCGCCCTCGGTGCCGCACAGGTAGTTCAGGCAACGGCCGAGGATTATGACCAGCGTTTCCTTACCCCGGAGGTTGATGCCCTGCATGCGCTTGGCGCTGCGAACCCAGCGCCCATCGTGCTGGCCGCAACTCCGGCCAATAACGAGATTGCCGGCCGCCTTGCGGCTCGCCTCGCCTCTGGCGCGCTGGTCAATGTCAATGGCATCGCCGCTGATGGCTCCGCCCAGATGAGCATTTTCGGTGGTTCCTATGAGACCACCTCCACCGCCGCTGGCCAATGCCCGATCTACACCCTTCGCCCGGGTGCGGTTGAGGCAGCGCCACAGCAGGTGGAGGCGCAGCCGGCGCCGATGCCGTTGCCGGCCGCCACGGGCAAAGACGTCAAGGTAACTTCCTTTACTCCGGCACAGAAGTCCGCACGACCGGAAATTACCGAGGCCAAGGCAGTCGTCGCCGGCGGGCGTGGCGTGGGCGATGAGTTCGGCGCCGTCGTCGAGCCGCTTGCCGACGCCCTCGGGGCTGCAGTCGGCGCCACCCGCGACGCCGTCGATGAAGGCTTTTATGACGCTGCCTATCAGATCGGCCAGACCGGTGTTACCGTCTCGCCCGACCTCTACATCGGCTTGGGTATCTCTGGCGCTATCCAGCACACCTCTGGCATGCAGACTTCCGGCACCATTGTGGTAGTCAACCAAGACCAAGATGAGCCGTTCTTCCAGATCGCTGATCTCGGCGTCGTGGGTGACCTGCATGAAATCGCACCGGCCCTGACCGAGGAACTGAAGGCGCGCCAGTAATGCCGTACTACTTCGACTATGCCGCTACCCAGCCGATGCGCCAGAGCGCGATTGACGCGTGGGTGGCGGCGGCCGGCTCCCTCAACTCCGGCGCGCAGTATGGTTCTGGCCGAAAGGCTCGGTCCGTGCTGGATGATGCCCGTGAAAAGGTCGCTTCCCTCCTCGGTTGCGAGCCCATCGAAGTCATCTTTACTTCTTCTGGCACCGAAGCGGACAATATCGCCATCCAGGGGCTCTACGCGGCTGGGCAAACAAACCGCATTATTTCTACCGATATTGAGCACCCGGCCGTGCGCGATACCGTCTCTAAGCTGGAGAAAACCGGAGCGGCCGTCGATATCCTTCCCGTCGACCGTTCTGGGCACATCGCAGATCTGTCTGCCCTAGACACGCTTGCCGACGTCGCTACCTGCATGTGGGCCAACAACGAAACCGGCGCCATTCAGCCCATCGAAGAGCTTGCCACACGTGCGAATGCGACAGGCACGCCCGTGCACGTCGACGCGGTCCAGGCCGTTGGCAAGATCCCCATCAACTTTTCCTCGCTAGGGGTCACCAGCCTCGCCGCCAGCGCCCACAAGTTCGGTGGCCCCCGCGGCATCGGTCTGCTTTTGGCCAAGCGCAGTCCTGCGCCCCAGCCGATCGCCTACGGCGGCGGCCAAGAGCGAGGTATTCGCCCTGGCACCGTGGACGTCGCGAGCGCTTCTGGTCTAGCTGCGGCGTTGGAGGAATCCGTCTCCGAAATCACCGCCCAGGGTGAGCGAATTGCTGCTCTCCGCAATAAGCTGCGTGACGTAATCCTCGACACCATTGATGACGTAGTGGTCAACTCTGCTGAGCCGTGCTTGCCTTCCCACCTGCACGTCTCTTTCCCCGGCGCTGACGGCGATAGCCTCATCATGCTGCTGGATTCATTGCAGATCGAGGCGTCTACCGGCAGCGCTTGCAGCGCAGGCGTAAACCGCATGTCTCATGTCCTCGAGGCAATGGGTGTAAGTGAGGCGGAAGGAATCGGTTCCCTGCGCTTTACTCTCGGCAGGCTTACTTCGGAAGAGGATGTTGACTACGTCTTGGCTCATCTTCCGGAGGTCATTTCCCGAGCCCGTTCCGTCTAGCTATCATTCCTTTCCTTTGCTGCTGCCCGCCGGGCGGCGATAGCTTGGCCTACCGTTAGAGCCCAGTTCTTGTTCTTGGGCGCTAGCGGTCCTTGGGGCTCATCGTATTCCCAGCGGCCATCTTCAAAGAGCCACACAATGTCTCCGGTGTGCGGGTCCATTATGTAGAAGGCACCACCGTCGGTTTTGATGTTGTGGTGATGCTGGCAGAGTGATGCCAAGTTGCTCCCCGCCGTTTTTCCTCCCTGTGCATGGTCAATCCGGTGGTCCTTTTGGCAGTTCTCTGCGGGGCGATTACAACCTGGCCAGCGGCACACGCCATCGCGGCCTTCTACGTAGGCGCCAATGAGCGGGGGAGTGACGTAGCTTTCGCTCTCCTTTACTTTGGCACGATCCATGTCTCGCGTCTGGGTGGGGCACAGACTGTCAGCGGTCTCTGGGCTTACCCACCCGAATCCCCGGATGAATGCGGGAGCCGCCTCCTGGTCGTGGGCTCGGTACATGTGAAGAACCACTTTCGTCCGCGACTCTATTTCGCCCAGAATCAACTTGGCTAGGGCTTCAGCTTTCGTGAGGTTATGCTCTTCGGCTGCCTTACTAACGTGTTCATCGATGGCTAGCATGGTAGCTTCATCGAATTCCACAGCTAGCCCGGCCTTCCCGCCGAAACTGTGGTAGGTGAAATAGGAGTCGTTCCCTGCATTAGGCTCTTTATCTTCATTGGGGTGTGGGTCCTCCACAGCGATGAGGCCATTTAGTTTTCGCCGCACATTCGTATTCGAAGGCAGTACCTGGCCGGGCTTCGTGGGGGTCAGGTAACGCGCAAGCTCTTGGTCTATCCGCTCGAGAATCTCGGTCGGGATGTCGCCCAGCTTGCTAAGCACGGCGTCGATAGTAATAAGACGAGAGAAATCCAGGAAGTAATAGGTTTCCTGGAGCGCCTTTGTGAGTGGAAGCTCTGCGAGTCGATAAAGGGCCATTGTTATGTCTCGCGTGCGCCGCTCGCTTAAGCCCGTGCGGGTGGAAAGTGTGTGGCAAGATATATCGAAATCTTCTTCTAGGTCTGGCTTCACCTCATTCCAGAATAGGTAATCTTGTTTTCTGATTTCTGTGGCTTTAACTGCAAGTGGATCGTTGGGATCATTGACTATGTAGTAGGCGTCCAAGATTAAATCCCCCGATGTGTAGAACATGTGTGCTTAGCTTCATGGTGAATATTTTAAGGCGTACCCTGCCCCTTTGCAAGGGGTATGGACAAAAATGTGTTCTAAAGGGATGCATTCCAAGAGGGGCGAAATGAAAGTAAAGAAAATTATTTCAAGTGGTGCGTGTTAAAGATGTGACAGGAGTGAAGGCGTTGCTAGACTCACGCGCATGACTTCAAAGAAAGCACTCCGAAAGAGCATCACTGCGGTAGTTACCGTGGCTGCACTAGCTGTAAGTGGTACCGCCATTGCCCAGGCGGTGAGCTTTGGTGCACCTAAGGGCATTGACGTGGCGGCGCACCAGCATCCGGGCGGTACGCCCATCGATTGGTCTAAAGTGCGTTCCGACGGACAGTCCTTTGCATTTGTGAAGGCTACCGAAGGCGGGGATTGGGTAAACCCCCACTACGTACAGGATATTCAGGCGGCTAATGCTGCTGGACTCAAGACCGGTGCATACCACTACGCACGTCCGGCTGGCGACGCCAAGACTCAGGCGGCCAACTTCGCGGCACAGATCGCCCTTGCCCCGAATCAGACATTGCCTCCTGCACTTGATATCGAGGTGACGGAAGGGAAGTCTGCGGCACAGCTGGAGCAGTGGATTGAAGATTTTACTAGCGAGCTCAAGCGTCTTACCGGTCGCACGCCCATGATCTACACCTACAAGTACTTCTGGATGGGGCAGATGAATAACTCCCAGAAGTTCTCGGATATGCCACTGTGGCTCGCCGCCTATCAGGACCAAGCACCTGAAGCGGTGGGCGGATGGAACGAGCTATCTTTCTGGCAGCGTTCTGGTTCTGGCAAGGTAGCAGGCATTTCTACCGATGTCGACATGAACCTGTTTAATGGTTCCAAGCAGCAGCTGCAGACTTTCAGCGACGGCAATTACGTTGACGTCGGCGGCGCGCTAGAACAGCTGGTTGTGAGCGATGGGCTTGACTTGAGCTCCGATAGTACGCCGCTCATCGGTGCTATTTTGGCCCTGGCGGCGGGGCTGATTGCGATTCCGCAGCTTGCCGACGCCGCCGAAAAGTCCGGCCTCGATCCCGAAGCAGCGGAGGGCTTGGCTGCCTTCGTAAAGACCCTGCAAGACAAGGATGCCCTTCCAGTGGAGGACCTGGGTGATATGGCCAAGGGCAACTTTTCCGTCAGTGACCTAGCTATCCTGCTGGACAATGCCGGTCACGTGAACAATGTTAAGTCAGGCAACGTCTCCGAGTCGGAGGTATCGGAAGCTAAGAATGCCGCCAAGAACGCCGGCGCCGATGTTCCTGATTTTGATGCGGGTCAGGTGGCTACGCTGCTTAATCGAGTGCTGCAGTAGCACCGGTGAAAAACGCGCGGGTCCAGGCCTCGTCTTTGTAATGGGCGGGCACGGCCCCGCCAAGGAGTGCCTTTGCCAGCTGAGCGGCTTCGACGGAGCCCTCGGCTGGCATTTCTGTATCTGAGGCTACCAGGATGATGTTCCCGTAGCGCCGGCCCTTGAGCATCGGTGGGTCCGCGATGACGGCGAGGTGGTCAAATACTCGATCGAGGCCCGCCAGCTCGCTCTTTGCCAGCTGTAGATCGGAATGGTCTCCGCAGTTGGCTACGTAGAGGCCACCCGGCGCCAGCGACTGCTTTGCAGCCTGAAAGAATTCCACGGTGGTGAGGTTGGCTGGTGTCTTGTCGCCGGCAAAGACATCTCGGATGATGATGTCGCGGCTGGACGGAAGGAACCCCTCGGTTTCTGTGCGTGCTTCGCCGGCGCGGATTTTGACGGTGGGGGATCGGGGGACGTCGAAAAGCGTACGCACCAACTCGCCCAACTTGGTGTCGAGTTCGACCACCGTGTGGCGGCTGCCTGGAAGCTTGCTGGCGAAGTAGCGCGGAAGGGAGCATCCCGCGCCGCCCAAGTGGGTGACGCGAAGCTTATTCGCGGGCTGAGTATTGAGGCGCTCAACCGCCGCCGCAATCCAGCGCATGTACTCGAACTCCAGCTCTTCTGGCTCGCCGAGCACAATGTGGCTGCTC
The DNA here is from genome assembly GCF_000175635.1 of Corynebacterium tuberculostearicum SK141. Lineage (GTDB taxonomy): Bacteria > Actinomycetota > Actinomycetes > Mycobacteriales > Mycobacteriaceae > Corynebacterium > Corynebacterium tuberculostearicum_C. The sequence continues at coordinate 176,575 of NZ_ACVP01000012.1, forward strand.
GGCACGCCATTAACGTTGAGAATATAGGCACCGTCGCGAAACTCATCCTGCACCACCTCGGCCGTGCCGGTAGAAATCTCGTAGGTGCCGGTGATTCCCGGATCGGTGGAAGCTCGCTTTCTGCCCATGTCACACAAGCTTAGGGAATGGATTCGATTTAAACCGCGTTGGGGCTAGGGAGTAGACTTTCGGGCCTGTAGTCAAGGTGAAATGGGGAGCACAATGCGAGTATTGGTTGCCATGTCCGGCGGCGTGGACTCATCGGTTGCCGCCGCGCGTGCAGTAGAAGCCGGCCACGAGGTGATTGGCGTTCACCTCGCGCTGCACAAAGACGCACAGCAGACCAGGGAAAAGGCCCGCGGATGCTGCTCATTGGAGGATTCGGCCGATGCCCGCCGCATCTGCGATAAGCTGGGCATTCCCTTTTATGTCTGGGACTTTTCGGAAGAATTCAAAGAAGAGGTCATCACGGACTTCGTGGATTCCTACGCCCGCGGCGAGACGCCCAATCCCTGCCTGCGCTGCAACGAGAAGATAAAGTTCCGGGCGCTGCTGCAAAAGGGCATGGCGCTTGGCTTCGATGCGGTTGCGACGGGCCACTACGCCACTATCGACGAGGACGGCTATATGCGCCGCTCCTTGGATGAGAATAAGGATCAGTCTTATGTGCTCGGCGTGATTTCGGCCGAGGAGTTGGAGCATTGCTTTTTCCCCATCGGCGATACCCCCAAGCCGCAGATCCGTGAAGAGGCTGCGGCCCATGGCTTTTCCACCGCGAAGAAGCCAGATTCCTATGACATCTGTTTTATTCCAGACGGAAATACGCAGGCGTTTTTGGGTGCCCGCATTGGGCTGCGCCCCGGCATGATCGTGGACCAAGAAGGCACGGAGCTCAAAGAGCACGATGGCGCATGGAACTACACCATCGGCCAGCGCAAGGGCCTAGACATCAAGGCGCCGGCTGCCGACGGCCGCCCCCGCTACGTCACCGATATTGATGCTGCTACCGGAACGGTTACCGTCGGTGCCCGCGAGGACTTGGCCGTCACCTCTATCCAGGCCGATCTCCTGAAGTACCTCCACCCAGGCATGGATGGGGACTTTGAGTGCGAGGTTCAGGTGCGCGCACACGGCTCCGTAGTGCCCTGTATCGCCCACGTTGACCGCGAGGCGGACGAGATGCGCCTCGAACTCAAGGAGCCGCTATCTGGTGTCGCCCGCGGCCAAGCAGCGGTGCTGTACTTGCCTTCGCCGGACGAGCTGGGAGACATCGTCATCGGCTCCGGCACCATCTGCGGAACTAATTAAGCACGCAGTTGGCGATGAGCCGATCTAGGGCGCGCACATCGATATTGGGGCCAATGTTGATTTTGAACTCGCCGGCCCTAGTCCACAGCTGTAGCTCCGCATTGAAGTCAAGGAGCTTTCCGGCGTTTTCCGTGGACCACATGGTGATGGAGGAATAGGGCAGGGAGTACATCTCTACCTTTTTGCCTGTAAGGCCTTGGGCATCGCGGATGATGAGGCGCCTATTGGTAAATACGGCGGCATCACGGACGGTCTTGAAAGCGCAGACAGGATATTCCTGGTCAGCCAAGACGGTGGAAATGTCCTGAGGGATTTCGCACTCGTTGTAGAAGGTCCAGCCGGAGTATTTTTCCACGCCCATAGTAAGGTTCCTTTCCAAGTGATACGTCGCGTATCGAATAGATAATTCTGAGAAATAATACTAGCGCCGAGGTGAATATGGACGCTTTTGGCTTAGGCCCCATGCCGGGATACTCCATGAGTGAGGCGGCAGACATCGTGATGGGGGAGACGGGTGGTCTTCCGCACCTTCCGCAGTTGCCGGACCGCGGGATTCACGCTGGGGCCATTGGGCGAACAGCGGGCTTGTTGGAAGCAGTCTCCATTGACCGCGGACCACGATCGTGGGTACTCAGTGATCGGCCGCAGCTCATCTCGCATCGGATTGGCGACCAGTTGAGCCGGGACCTGGACGAGATTCAGGAGGTGTGGGGCGAGTCAGTTCCGCGCATCAAGGTCCAAGCGGTAGGCCCGTGGAGTTTGGCGGCCGCTGTGGAGCTAGGAAACGGGCACCGCGCGATTACTGATTCGGGTGCGTTCCGGGACCTGTGTGGTGCTCTATTGGCCGGGATTCAGGAACACACGGCGCAGGTGGCACAGCGCTTTGGGGCAGAAGTGCGTGTCCAGCTGGACGAGCCCCTGCTTGCCGACGTCCTTTCAGGCACCCTTCCAGGCACCACCGACTTCGATACGATTAGGGCTGTTCCCGCGGACCAGGTCAATGCGACACTTGCGGAGTTTGGCGCGGATTACTTAAGGCTTCGCGAGCCACTATGGGAAGTAGCAGCGAAAACGGTGCTGCTCGATTTCGCTGGTCTAGCCTCGCCAGAGCATCTCGATGGCTTGGGGCAGTGGATTGATGGTGGCGCTCGCGTCGGATTGGGTGTGGCAGGGCACGATGCTCGCACGGAAGCTATTGCTATTGCACAGCACTTTGACCGCATGGGTTTGTCGCGGGAGCTAATTCCAGGACAGGTTGATATCTTTCCGTGGCCGGTGGAAAAGTCCGCGCACAGCTATTCTTTTGCCGCTGAGGTGGCGGGCATCCTCATCCGCGACGCCGGCGATCTTTAATCGACGCGCCCGCGGCTATCCGTGGTGGTGAAGTATTCGCCCATATAGGGAATGACATAGCGCAGCTTGCCATGTGCGGTGGGTTCGATGAGGTCGGCGTCGATAAGCCGCTGGCGGGTGGCCGACAAGGAACGCACCGTGCGGTCCATGTGGCCCGCGATGTCTGCGATAGTAGCGATGCCATCGACTTCGACTGCGGCCATCGCTTCCAGGAACTCCCGCTGCGCCGGCGGCAGGGCTAGCGTCGCAGGCTGGTGCACCTGCGCGCCCATGATCGATATTGCATCTGGGGCGATAGAGGTGATTGTCTGCTGGGAAATGCCGCCTTCTTGGTTGCGGCGACTGCGCTCCCACGCCAGTGAGCCGACCAATTGCACGAGGTAGGGGTAGCCGCGGGTGAGCGCGGCGGCGTCGGTAATCGCTTCGTGGCTAAACTCCAGCCCCGACCCCGAAGCCGTATGCTCTAGGGCCTGCTTCGCATTGGCCGGCGACAAGGGGCCGAGCACGTATTTCTGGGCCCGGCGCAGGAAGGTTACCCCGGGCAGGTCCAGCAAGTGGTTGACCCCCTGCGGCAGACCAGCGGCCACCAATGCGATATCGATTTCATCGCGCACCAAGTCTTGGTAGGCCACGGCGATGGTAGTGAGCTCTTCGACGTCGGCGTCTTGAACCTCGTCGATGGTGAGGAGGATGCCGGTGCCTTTCAGCTCGGAGGAAAGCTCGCGTAGGCGAGTATTCAACGTGGGGGTGAAGCGGTCTTCCTTCTGGTGGTCGAAGCCAATCGATCCTACGCCGCCGATGCCGATGCGGCTGATCTTCTTCTTATCGCTGGGCGAAAGCCGCTCGAGAAGCCTCGGAATCGTGGTGTTGACCAGTTCCTCCACCATGGTGGAGCGCCCAGAGGCGCGTAGCGTTACCCAACCGTGCGCTTCAGCTATATCTTCCAACTCGTTGATAAGGACCGTTTTGCCGATGCCCCTAGCTCCGCTTAGCACCATGGAACGGGAGGCATTGCCTGCCGAGCCATCGAGGGCAGTGCGGAAACTATCGAGCACGATGCCGCGTCCGACCCAGAACAGGGGAGGGGCGCCGAATGTCGGGCGGAATGGGTTGTCCATGCGGCTAGTGTAACCCGTTTTGCCGGAGATTTGGGAGACTTTCGGCTCGAAGTGGAGATTTGGGAGACTTTGTAGGTTTCTTACTGTGGAGAGAGCCTAGGCGCCAAGCGATGGCACCGATATGAAGAGAGCCAGTGACTACAATCGCGTACCACCATCCAAAATCTACTGCTCTGTACCACGGCATTGCAATGCCGACAAGAGTAATGATGGCGATCGTGAATATTGCGTCTATAACCAGCAAAGGGGAGGAAACTGGCTTCTTTAGGGTCTTCCATGCAGACCAGAGCTCGGATGCGGTAATAGCGGCGGGGATTAATGTGAGGAGCATTGTGGTTTCCTAAATCCTCTCGAAAAGCGCTTCTGCGAGGTCTTCAGTTCCTGCTGGTGAGTCATTATTTGCGAAGGCAGCGCGATTTTCCTTCGGGTCAATGATGAGCATTGTGGAGTAACCGTAGGTGCCGCCGTTGTGCCAAAAGCTCTTGCCGTCATCATTCTCTTGCCATCCATAGCTAGTGTCGCCATTTTCCATAAACCATGTAGCGAAAGCTGCCATGTCATGAGCGGTGGACCGAAGAGCTCCCGCTGCGGCGGAGCAACCTTCCATTTCCCAAGGTTCAGCTTCTCGGCCTGCGGCTGTGAGTCCGCGAGGGGCTTCGTCGGGGACGGAACCTGGTGTCATGAGGTAGGTTTCCTTCATTCCGGCGGGCTTTAGGATTCTCTCGTGGAGTAATTGTTCGTATGGCGTATCGGCAGCCGTTTCTAAGGCGTGGCCGAGCAGTGCGTATCCCAAATTGGAATAGGATTCTGTGCCACGATCTGCAAGATCCGATTCGGTTGCTGAATCTACGATGTCTTGTGTGGATACACCTGCGTACGGGTTTGAACCGGTGATGCTAGAGACAGCAGATGAGAAAGTCATGGCTTTTGCCTGTCTGGGTAAACCCGAGGTGTGATCGAGTAGCTCCCGAACTGTTACGTCGGAGACTGGTGAGTCACCGACCTCGAGGACTTCACCCATCGTGGTGTCGAGGTGTATCTTTCTCTCTTCTGCCAGTTGGTGGGCAATTTCTCCGGTGAACATCTTAGTGACAGAACCGATTTCTACCTCGGTGTGTTCATTGGCGCCGAGTCCGGCGAAGGTGGCTTTTCCCTGATCAAGGGTAAAGGCAGTGAGGTTGTTGAAACCAGCTTCCGAGTGTTCCCGTAGGTGTGTGGAGAGTTCTGGATCTCCGGTTGCGGTATCGGCTATCGAGATTCGCTGGGGCCCAACAATGAGTAAGAAGGCGGCCGATACCACGGCTACGACGGCGGCGAGGGCTATTCTGCGCATTAGTGAGCCTCGCTTGCGGTAATGATGGTCAGGAGGGGAATCACTCGGGCAGGGCGAAGTGAGTATTTTCCGCCTGTTTTGGTGGTCCAGCCCGCGCTAGTGAGGGCGCTCAGGTGGTGATAGGCCGTGCCGGTAGACGTGACGATTTCTTCTTCGACAAGTTCTGTGGCGCTGACCGGTGCGGTAAGGAGCCGGCGCAGGATGTCGCCACGAATCGGGTGGGCCAAAGCGGCAAGGCGGTCGAGGTTGTCGGACCAGTCGCCATGTGTAACTGCTTCAGTTGGCCGCTGCCATTGGTAGATATAGGAACTCTCACCGATAGTGAGGTTGCCGCCAAAGATTACGGACCCTTCAGGAAGCTCTTCAGAAGGCTCGAGGGCGTCCGCAAGCCACATGGTGGACTCGCCTGTGGGAGCTTCCGCCTGAGTTGGTGTGGGATTTTCGAGCTTGGCGACGCGCTTCTCGAGGGCTAAAACTCGGGATTCTATAGATTCCATAGTTCTAGAATTCCAAAACTCTAGAACTTTGGCAATGAGTTTAAGAAATTAGCGGCCACGCCGTCGAGACATCCGAGGCATCGCGGCCCTTGCCTTCCAAGTACTTCTTGAAGGCGACGCGGTCCTCGTACCACTTGACGGCTTGGAACTCCATGAGCTCGTTATCATCCATCTGTGCCAGGTTGGGGTAGTGCTGGCGAACCTGCTTCCAGGCCACGCGGGCGGCCGCGAGGGCGTCGGCAGTAGCTTCGTGAGCATTGCCAAGCTCAACGCCGTAGTGCTCGCACACGGCGCCAAGGGTGCGCTTTCCTTTACGCCACTTATCGCTGACACGGTCAATTACGTAGGGGTCATAGACCGGGCCGGTCACCGTAAAATCGCCGGTGAGGCTGCGCAATACGGTGAGATCAAATGCTGCGTTGTAGACGATCAGCGTCAGGCCATCCTCCCATGCGGCTTTAATTGCTTCGACCGTATCCTTCAGCACCTCCTCGTGCGGGCGGCCCTCGGCGCGGGCCTTTTCCGTAGTGATTCCGTGGACATTGGTCGCTTCCTGCGGAATTTCGATTCCGGGATCGGCAAGGTGCTCTACTTTTTGCACATCACGACCGTCAATGCGGACTAGGGCAGAGGTAACAATGCGGGCTTCTTTAGGGTTGGCCGAGGTGGTCTCAAGGTCGAAGGCGAGCATGCGGGAGGCGTCGAAATTCATGATCCATACCTTAGTAGCTAGCCCCGACACGAGGGATAGCTACACTTGGGCAGCGTGACTAATCCAGTTGATCTGCACCGTGAATGGAATGACCTCGCGCAGGAAGTGCGCCGCCACCGCAACCTGTACTACAACGGTGAGCCGGCTATTCCCGACGCCGACTTTGATGCACTTTTCCAGCGCCTTCTTGCGCTAGAAGAAGAGCACCCAGAGCTCGCCGTGCCTGATTCGCCCACCCAGCAGGTGGGTGCTGCCCCGAGCGTCGGCGAAGATATCGAGCACCTTGAGCGCATGATGAGCTTGGACAATGTTTTTAGCGCTGGCGAGATGCAGGATTGGTTGGATAGAACTCCGGCTAAGACCTATCTCACCGAGCTCAAGATTGATGGCTTGTCTATCGACTTGGTTTATCGCAATGGGCGCTTGACCACCGCTGCTACTCGTGGCGACGGCACGGTGGGCGAGGAGATCACCGCCAATGCCCGCGTAATCGAGGATATTCCGCATGAGCTTACGGGAACTGCTGAATACCCTGTCCCAGAGCTTATCGAGATCCGTGGTGAGGTTTACATGCGCCCCGAGGACTTCGAGGAGATCAATGAGGAACGCGCGGCTGATGGCAAAGATAAATTTGCCAACCCGCGCAATGCCGCGGCCGGTGGACTTCGCATGAAGGATTCCGCCGAGGTGAAAAAGCGCCGCCTGAAGATGGTGTGCCACGGCTTGGGCGCGCGCGAGGGATTTTCGCCCACCTCACAGCACGATGCCTATAAGGCGATTGCGGCTTGGGGGCTACCCGTTTCCCCGTATACCAAGCAGGTGCACTCGGCCAAAGAGGTTCAGGACGAGGTAGCGCACTGGGCAGAACACCGCCACGACGCCATCTTTGAAATGGACGGACTCGTGGTCAAGGTGGATGACTTGGCGTCGCAGCGCGCGCTGGGTGCGACTTCCCGCGCACCGCGCTGGGCCATTGCCTACAAGTATCCGCCGGAGGAAGTGACCACGAAGCTCAAAAACATTGAGGTGGGTGTTGGTCGCACCGGGCGAGTAACCCCGTACGCAGTGATGGAGCCAGTCTTCGTTTCCGGATCTACGGTGGAGATGGCTACCCTGCACAACCAATCCGAGGTCAAGCGCAAGGGCGTGCTCATTGGGGATACCGTCATTATCCGCAAGGCGGGCGAAATTATTCCGGAGGTCCTCGGGCCGGTGCGCGAGCAGCGCGATGGTAGCGAGCATGAGTGGACCTTCCCAGAGAACTGTCCTGCGTGCGGCACGAAATTGGCCCCGCAGAAGGACGGCGATGCTGATTGGCGTTGCCCCAATACGCAGTCCTGCCCGGCGCAGCTCTCGGCACGGTTGGAGTATCTGGCCTCCCGCAAGGCGCTGGATATTGAGGCCTTGGGCGAAAAGGGCGCGATGGATCTGATCGACAACGGCATCCTCGTCGATGAGTCGGAGCTCTTTGAGCTCACTGCGAAAAAACTCTTGGCCTCCGATGTCTATACCGCAAAGAAGGACACCAAAGACAAGCGCTCCAAGAAGGAGGGCAACGTCAAGGTCAATACGGCTGGCCAGAATTTGCTAAACAACCTGGAGGAGGTCAAGGGACGCGACTTCTGGCGCGTCTTGGTCTCGCTGTCCATACGTCACGTGGGCCCGATTGCGGCTCGGGCGCTTGCTTCCCGCTATGGATCCATGGACAAGCTGCGCGCTGCGAAGACGGAGGAGCTTGCAGAGGTCGATGGCGTCGGCATGACCATCGCGCAATCCTTCCACGATTGGTTCGAGGTGGATTGGCACCGCACGATTGTGGACAAATGGGCTGCTGCGGGCGTGGCCATGGAGGTAGCGGCCGAGGAACACAAAGAGCAGACCCTCGAGGGCTTGACCATTGTGGTTACCGGCAGCTTGGAGAACTTCACCAGGGATTCCGCGAAAGAAGCTATTGTCTCTCGTGGCGGCAAGGCCACCGGTTCGGTGTCGAAGAAAACCTCCTATCTAGTAGCAGGTGCAAACGCCGGCTCGAAGGAGGATAAAGCTCGCGAGCTGGACATCCCGATTCTCAACGAGTCGCAATTCCAGCAACTACTAGAAACCGGCGAAGTCTAATTCGCTTCACTTACTTCAGGAAGCTGCCCAAGATAGTGCCGATGTGGCCCAAGTGCTCGACCTCGGAGGCGAGGTAGTCAGGGCCGCCGGTTCGCCCCATGGCGATGACCAACCCGGTATCGCCGAGTGGGGCGGCGGCGAGTGCGGAGTCAAGCAGGGACCAGCTTTTCGGCACCCACTCGTCGCGCTCGGGCTGGAGGACGCGGGCGCTTTCGACCTCAATGTCGTGAGGAACGGTGCCGTCATCTTCCGGGGCGGCGTTGGAGGAGGCCAGGCGGCGGATAGGCTCGTTATTGTCAATGACGATGCACCAGGTGGAGGTGAGTGCCTTCGGGATAGCCGCGACAACCTCTTCCATAGCCGCAGTGACATTGGTGGCATGAGCTACGCGCGCGAGCAGCTCGATCTGGCCGCGGCGGTCTACCCGGCCGCTAAACGGGCGGATGGAGTCAATTTCCACACCGTCGACGGAGGAGGCGGCGGTGATAAGCACATCGGCCATGGTGCCTTGGGGCAGCTCAATGACGATGTCGTCCATAACGGTGCCGTCGGGGAAGTTTTCTACGATATCGACCGATTGGATATTGCCGTCGACGAGTCCAAAGGCGTCGGCAAGCTGGCCCAGGCTGCCAGGGGCATCGGGGAGCAGTACACGGATCAAAAAGGACATGGTCTCGCACGCTTTCGGTAGCTTGTAGTCCCAAACATGATACGTGCGTCACAATGCGGGCTTCAAGCAACGCAAATTTGGGGTGACGCGGCAGCCGTCTCGGTAGGTGCAGTACCATGGGTCGTTAGCAATTCACATAGTACATGCATGGTGTGAATATTTTTCACCCGCATGTCGATTATGCAGATAAAGGATGGAGTTCGCGTGTCTGAGATTTCGCGTGATGAGGTAGCCCACCTCGCCAAGCTTTCCCGCCTGGCCCTCAGTGAGGAAGAGCTAGCCCAGTTTGCAACGCAGATTGATGAAATTGTTGATTCCGTTTCCGCTGTAGGAAACGTGGATACCGAGGGTGTGGAGCCGATGAGTCACCCGCACTCCGTGGACGCCCCGATGCGCGAGGACGTTATTGTGCGCACCCTTACTGCAGAACAGGCTTTGGATCAGGCGCCGGCCGTAGAAGATGAGCGCTTCGTCGTGCCACAGATTTTGGGAGGAGAATAAATGTCTAACCTGACCGTTCCTGCGGAGGGCTTGACCTCCCTGACCGCCGCCGAGTTGGCGGAAAAGATTCACTCCCGCGAGATTACCTCCCGCGAGGTTACTCAGGCCTTCCTGGATCGCATCGCAGAGACCAATGAGGAGCTTAATTCCTTCCTGCACGTGGGGGCGGAAGAAGCCCTCGCGGCTGCCGACGCCGTGGATAAGGCTCTCGATGCCGGCCAAGAGCCTGCTTCTGGTCTGGCAGGCGTGCCCCTGGCGCTGAAGGATTTGCTCGTTACCACCGATGCGCCGACCACCGCAGCGTCCAAGATGCTGGAAGGCTACGTTTCTCCCTACGACGCCACCGTGACTAAGCGTCTGCGCGAGGCCGGAATTCCGATCCTGGGCAAGACCAACCTGGACGAATTTGCCATGGGTTCTTCTAATGAGAACTCTGCCTTTGGTCCGGCTCATAACCCTTATGACACCGAGCGCACCCCGGGCGGCTCGGGTGGCGGTACCGCAGCTGCACTCGCTTCCGGCCAAGCGCCACTCGGCATTGGTACCGATACCGGCGGCTCCATCCGCCAGCCAGCCGCGCTGACCAATACTGTGGGTGTTAAGCCAACCTACGGCACCGTGTCCCGCTATGGCCTTATTGCTGCTGCATCTTCCCTGGATCAGGCCGGCCCCTGTGGCCGCACGGTCCTGGATACCGCGCTGTTGCACGAGGTTATCGCTGGCCATGATGCTTTCGATGCGACCTCCGTGGATAAGCCGGTAGCACCGGTTGTCGCCGCCGCACGCGAAGGCGCCAAGGGTGACCTCTCTGGTGTCAAGGTCGGTCTTATTAAGCAATTTGAGCGCGATGGCTGGCAGGAAGGCGTGATGGAGAACTACCACGCTGCCGTCGATCAGCTGCGCGAGCAGGGTGCCGATATTGTTGAGGTTGATTGCCCCCATTTCGATGACGCCCTGGCGGCGTACTACCTGATCATGCCGTGTGAGGTCTCGTCCAACCTAGCCCGCTTCGACGGCATGCGCTACGGACTGCGCGCTGGCGATGACGGCTCCCACTCCGCGGAGCAGGTCATGTCCCAGTCCCGTGCAGAGGGCTTTGGCCCCGAGGTAAAGCGCCGCATCATGCTGGGCACCTATGCGCTGTCCGTTGGCTACTACGACGCCTACTACCTGCAGGCGCAGCGCGTGCGTACCCTCATTGCGCAGGACTTTGCCCGCGCCTTCGAGCAGGTTGACGTGCTCGTTTCCCCGACCACCCCGACTACCGCATTCAAGCTGGGGGAGAAGGCCGAGGATCCGATGGCAATGTACAACTTTGACCTGTGCACCCTGCCGTTGAACCTGGCCGGCCTGTGCGGCATGTCTGTGCCCTCCGGTTTGGCTAGCGATACCAACCTGCCCACCGGCCTGCAGATCATGGCTCCGGCTTTCGAGGATGACCGCCTCTACAAGGTGGGCGCTGCCTACGAGGCTGGCCGCGATAAGTAAAACGCCGCCTGTGGAGTCCCTGACGATTCCATAAGGATTTCTTTACCCCCGTTGAATTTATATTCGGCGGGGGTAAATTATTGGGCATGCATTTCAAAAAGACCGCACTATTTTCGTTGTCCGCCGCTGCACTGATGGGCGCTGGTGCCGCCAACGCCGCGCAGGTCCCCGACATCGATCCGGGGTTTAGCATGACCGCGCCGACTCAGTCTGACCTGATTTCTCCGCTCCCGGAGGGTCCCGAGAAGCTGGAGCCTCACGTGGAAGGCCAGACCATCACCGGCGAGCTCCACTCCGTCAAGGAAGATGGCAAGCTGAGCGTCACCTTTGCCAAGGACCGCACCTTGGTAGTCAATGATGGCTGCAATATCTACACCACTACCTACGAGGTGGCTAAGGACGGCACCATCAGCGTGGGCGAATTCAACTCCACCCGCGCGGCTTGCGACGAGCATACGCAGCAGCTTTCCGACGCCCTTCGTGGCCTCCTCGACTCCAACCCCTCCTTCTATAACCTCCCCGGCGGCACCGTTGCCTTGGGCAGCGAGGATGCTGCGGTTGAGTTCACGGTGGCCAAGTAGAAACTAGCGGCACGCAGGATAAAAGAATGCGCACCATGTCTAGGGACGTGGTGCGCATTGGTGTGGGTGGGGACTATTTGGCGTCGGAAAGCGCATAAGCCGCGCCCGCCGAGGCTGCGGTGACGCTGAGTACCGCCGGCCACGCACCGATCTTCTTGGCCAGCGGGTGGGAGGCGCCGAATGCGCCCACGTAGAGTGCGCACAGGCCGGCGGTGGTAGCCGGGGTGGTTTTCTTGGCCCAAGAGCGCCCCGCCCATACACCGGCAGCGGCGAGGATTACGCCGCCCAGCGGGCGAATGCCGGTCTCGCGGGCGGTGACCCAGCCACCGATAAGGCCGAGGGTGACAGTGGTGGCGGTAGAAACGTCTTGGGGCTTTTTAATATCGATCATGGACATGTGACCAGTCTAGGTCGACATTCCTCGGCCCGCTAGACTCTAAGGCCATGACTGTGGAGACGCATCTGCCGCCCGAGCGCCAAGCATGGCGCGCCATGTTTGCATTGTCCCTCGGATTCTTTGTATCCCTGCTGGACCAATCCATGGTGGCGGTGGCGCTGCCTGACCTGCAACGCGAGCTGAACGCGGGGGTAAACCACACCATGTGGGTATCCGCGGCCTATTTGTTGGCTGTGGTGGTGCCGCTGCTCTTTGCCGGCCGCTTGGGCGATGTTTTAGGCCAGCGCCGGATGTTTTGTTTGGGCGTGGGCATTTTCGGGCTGGGTGCGGTGGCGTGTGCCGTGGCGCCCACTGTGGAAGTGCTCATTGCGGCGCGTGCGGTGCAGGGCGTGGGTGCGTCCCTCCAGATGCCACAGACCATGTCCGTTATCAATCGCATCTTCGCGCGTGAGCGCCGTGGGCGCGCATTGGGCGTGTGGGGCGTCATCGGCTCGGTAGCTGCACTTGCCGGCCCACTCGCCGGTGGCTTTCTGGTCGGGCACTTTGGGTGGCAGGCCGCCTTTTGGATACACGTTCCCTTCGTGGTGCTAGCCATTATCTTCGCGCTGCTGTGGGTGCCTGAGCTACCCACGACCGCGCAGTCTATCGATGCGCCCTCGGCCATCGTTTCGCTCATCGCCTTGGCGGCAATCGTCTTTGGTATTCAGCAGGGCCCGGTGCTTGGCTGGGGATGGACCATTTGGCTGATCCTGCTCGCCGGAGTTGCCGCTAGCGTCTGGTTTATTCGACTGCAGGCAACTGCCCAGGCCCGCGGGTCGAGTCCGCTGGTGCCGCTGGCGCTATTTAGTGACCGCAATTATTTGGCGGGCTCGGTAGGCATCATCGCAATGGGGTTTATGGCTGCCGCGGTGATGCTCCCCATTATGTTGTGGCTGCAGACCATGCAGGGAGTGCCCGCGGGCGAAGCCGGCATCATCGTGGCTCCTATGGCGCTGGTGTCTCTCCTGATATCTCCGCTCGCTGGCATCATGGCGGATTATGTTAACCCGCGGATCCTGGGGGTGTTGGGATTTTCCATCCTGATACTTTCGCTCCTTGCGGCATGGTGGGTCATGCAGGTCGACGCCCTTCCGTGGGTCCTCGGTCTGCCCATTGCCGGGCTCGGCGTGGGACAGTCCTTCATTTGGGGTTCCAACGCAGCTACCACCTTGCGCGATATCTCGCCGGAGCTTATGGGCGCTGCCTCCGGTGTGTATAACACCTCCCGCCAGGTGGGTTCCGTGGTGGGAGTTGCCCTGGTATCCGCAGTTATGCAAACGGGTAACCCAGAGGCGGCAATTATTAATTCGCTGCTCGTCATCGTGGCTGCGCTGGTGGTGGGCCTGGTTTCTGCCCTAGGTTTTAGGGACACTCTGCAGGCCTAAAAATCGCGCGCTAGATTGGTAGATATGCGTCTAGGTGTTTTAACGTCCGGCGGCGATTGCCCCGGCCTCAATGCTGTAATCCGTGCGGTAGTGCGTACCGCGTCCAATGAATTTGGAGATACCGTTGTAGGTTATGAAGACGGCTGGGTCGGTCTGATGGAAGACCGCCGCCGCGATCTTTATGACGATGCGGAAATCGACCGTATTTTGTTGCGCGGCGGCACCATCCTGGGTACCGGCCGCCTGCATCCGGATAAGTTCAAGGCCGGCCTTGACCAGATTAAGTCCAACATGGCGGATGCCGGGGTGGATGCCCTTGTCGCCATCGGTGGTGAAGGTACCCTCAAGGGCGCAAAGTGGCTTTCTGATAACGGCGTGCCAGTAGTGGGCGTGCCGAAGACCATTGATAATGACGTTAACGCCACCGACTACACCTTTGGTTTCGATACCGCCGTTTCTGTGGCCACCGATGCTATCGACCGTCTGCACACCACCGCAGAGTCCCATAACCGCATCCTGATCGTGGAGGTTATGGGCCGCCACGTGGGATGGATTGCCCTGCACGCGGGCATGGCCGGCGGCGCGCACTACACCGTGGTACCGGAAGAGCCCTTTGATATCGCGGAGATTACGAAGGCGATGGAACGCCGCTTCCAGATGGGCGAGAAGTACGGCATTATCTGCGTGGCAGAAGGCGCCCTCCCGAAGGAGGGGACTATGGACTTCGAGGCCGGCGGCGTCGATCAGTTTGGGCACCAGACTTTCAACGGCATCGGCCAGGTAATCGGCGATGAAATCAAGGCACGCACCGGGTATGACGTGCGTACGACCGTGCTGGGGCATATCCAGCGCGGCGGCACGCCGACGGCCTATGACCGCGTGCTTGCTACTCGCTACGGCGTGCACGCAGCGCGCGCCATCCACGAAGGCAAGTCTGGCATGTGTGTTGCCCTCCATGGTGAGGATATTGACCTCGTCCCGTTGGAAGATGCCGTGGGTACGCTGAAGACGGTACCGGAATCGCGTTATCGCAACGCCCAGGCGCTCTTTGGCTAGAGGCATACTGCGTTCCGAATATTAAGATAGCGCTCCCACTGAGTGGGAGCGTATTCTTTTGCCTATGAGTATCGATAGTATGACAGATAATCGGGTGGAGGCGAACGCTGCGCCCTCCTCAGCACAAGACCGTCAAGCACTTATTGCAGCGCTAGGCTTTCCCGTGCTCGTGATTATCGGTGGCGTGGTGGGATACCTCGCGCCAGAGACCGCAGCTTCCTTCGCCCCGCAGGTCACCCCGCTGCTGGGTATTGTCATGTTCGGTATGGGCCTAACCCTCAAGCCGGTGGATTTTGCCTTGGTGGCTCGCCGTCCGCTGCCCGTTCTCATCGGAGTGTTGGCGCAGTTCGTCATCATGCCGCTGGTGGCGCTGCTGGTGGTCGCGGTGATGGATCTTCCCCATGCTGTAGCTGCCGGTGTCATCCTGGTGGGCTGCGCGCCCGGCGGCACGAGTTCCAACGTGGTGTCTTATCTTGCACGCGGTGATGTGGCTCTGTCGGTGACCATGACGTCCATTTCCACCCTGTTGGCGCCGGTCCTTACCCCAGTGCTGACCTTGTGGCTGGCAGGGGAGTACATGCCGGTCTCTGCCTCCGCCATGGCGTGGTCCATTGTGAAGGTCGTGCTCATTCCGGTTGTCGCCGGCATTCTCATCGGAATGCTGGTTCCGCGCGTGGTGGCAAAGATTAACGCGGCGCTGCCGTGGATCTCGGTTGCGGCCATTTCGGCCCTTGTGTGCATCGTGGTCGGCGGCGCGCACGACACCATCGCTACCGCAGGCGTACTCGTCTTCGCCGCAGTGGTAATCCACAACGGCTGCGGCTACGGCTTTGGCTACCTGGCCGGAATGCTGACCAAGCAGCCGATCGCCGCGCGGCGCACCATGGCCGTCGAGGTGGGCATGCAAAACTCCGGCTTGGCCACCTCCCTGGCATCGACCTATATGAACCCATTGGCCGCCCTGCCAGGTGCCGTCTTTTCGGTGTGGCACAACCTCTCTGGTGCGGTGCTGGCAGCCATCTGCCGCTATTCGGATTCCCGGAAGTAGGACCGGGAACCCGCTATAAATTAATCGTGACCGCAGGATAGGATTCGTCTACAAACCAGGGTTCTTTCTGCACGGTCAGGGGTGGCTGGCCTTGCTCGAAAGATAGGGTGTCGCCGTCTTTGACGGTGGCGCCCTGGAGCACGTGGTCTGCGATATTGGCCAGCTTGTAATACAGATCGGTGGGATCCATGGATTCGGTGGCCGCCTGGATTTCGGGGTGTCCGGCTTGGACCAGCCCAACGGTATAGCCCAAGATTTTGTTTTCTTTTTGGGTAAGCCACACCGGAGCGATGTGCATTGGGGCAAGGTTGTCTCGAACGGCCTCGAGGAATGTATTCGGCGCAATGGATACGTTTCCGCGGGGGTTGTGAACAATCAAGCAGTCGGGGTGCTCGGCTACCACCGCAGTGGCCTTGGAGAGCAGTTCAAGGTGATCGCGGCGGGCCTCGCGGAATTGCTTCGCGCGATCATGTTCGGTCTCTTGGGGAAGCACGGACACGAGGATTTGTGCGGTGGCAGAATCGAGGCCGCGGGCATCCGCGCTCAAAATGGGGTGGAGGCCATAGCTATCGCGAGTGGGAGGGGTATCGACGGCTTGGTAGTGCAATAGGAAGGAATCATCAAGCTCGACCATGATGCTTCCCGGATTCTTGCCCGGCATGATATCTCCCAGGCGATCGCCAAAAGTGGTGGTCAGGCGTTCGCTTACCTCCTCAGGGGTAGGGGCAGTGCGGAAGACTGCGATGTTGATCAAAGGGGCATCGATAAGCGCGGCATCAACGCTATGTGGTGTAGTCATAATATTCAGCTTAGGGGCGTGAGCGCGCGGGCGCATCGACGTATTAAGATGGCACGCATGACTGCTGCGATGTATGACCTGATGGACTTCGATGAGGTCCTAGAAAAGTTCGAACCGGTAATGGGCATGGAAGTCCACGTAGAGCTGGATACGGAAACCAAGATGTTTTCTACCTCTCCTACGAACTTCAACGCAGCGCCTAATTCCAACGTTGACCCGGTCTCCCTGGGCCTGCCCGGTGCGCTGCCGGTAGTTAACTCCAAGGGCGTGGAGGGCGCCATCAAGATTGGCCTGGCGCTTAATTGCTCCATTGCGGAGTCCTCTCGCTTTGCCCGCAAGAATTACTTTTACCCGGACCAGCCGAAGAACTATCAGATTTCCCAGTACGACGAGCCGATTGCCTATGACGGCTACCTGGACGTTGTACTGGAAGACGGCACCGAGTGGCGCGTGGAAATCGAGCGTGCCCACATGGAGGAAGACACCGGCAAGCTGACCCACCTCGGTGGTGCAGACGGCCGTATTCACGGCGCCACGGCATCCCTGGTGGATTGTAACCGTGCGGGCATTCCTCTCATTGAGATCGTTACCAAGCCGATCATTGGCGCCGGTGAGCGCGCGCCCGAGGTGGCTAAGGCCTACGTTTCCGCGCTGCGTGAGCTCGTTGCAGCCTTGGGCGTTTCCGACGCCCGCATGGATCAAGGCTCTATGCGTGTGGACTCCAACCTATCCCTGCGCCCGGTGGGCCAGGAAGAGTTTGGTACCCGCACCGAGACCAAGAACATTAACTCCCTGCGTTCCGTGGAGCAGGCGGTTCGCTTCGAAATGCAGCGCCAGGCGCAGGTGCTCGAAGATGGCGGCACCATTGATCAGGAAACCCGCCACTATCAAGAGGCCGACGGCACCACCTCCAAAGGTCGTCCAAAGGAGACGGCGGAGGACTACCGTTACTTCAACGATCCGGACCTGCCGCCGGTCATCGCACCGCGCGAGTGGGTAGAAGAGCTGCGCCAGACCCTTCCGGAGCTGCCATGGGTGCGCCGTGCGCGCATCCAGGAAGAGTGGGGCATTAAGGATGAGGAGATGCGCGACTTGGTCAACGCCGGCGCCCTCGACCTCATCGTGGATACCGTTGAGGCCGGCGCGAAGCCGGACGAGGCGCGCTCCTGGTGGGTTTCCTACCTGGCCGGCAAGGCCAACGAGCAGGAGACCGATCTTGCTGGTCTGTCCATTACCCCGCAGCACGTGGCGCGCGTTATCGCGCTCGTCAATGAGGGCAAGCTGACCACCAAGCTCGCACGCAAGGCCGTTGATGGTGTGTTGGCGGGCGAGGGTGACGTCGACGAGGTCGTCGAGAAGCGCGGCTTGGAGGTTGTGCGCGATGACGGCGCCATCGAGAAGGCCGTAGATGACGCGCTGGCCGCCAACCCGGACATCGTGGAAAAGTACCGTGCCGGCAATAAGAAGGTCACCGGTGCCATCGTGGGTGCGGTCATGAAGGCCACCCAGGGCAAGGCCGATCCGGGCCAGGTCAATAAGCTCATCGCAGAGAAGCTGAACTAAGACCCCCACATAGCCAGCCGCGTTTATCCCTCTTCAACCGAAGGGACGTGGCTGGCTTTTTGGTTTTCCTTCCCTGCCGGAACTGGTGATAATTTTCGTTAGGCGAGGTCAGTGGGGTTAAGCGTAGGGTCGTGGGCATGACAATTAAGAGCAAAGTATTGCAAAAGGAAAGCCCTGAAGCTCCATTCAAGGTCGTAGAAATTGAGCGCCGCGATCCGCGCGAAGACGACGTGGTCATTGATATCAAGGCTGCGGGCATCTGCCACTCCGATATTCACACCATCCGCAACGAATGGGGTCAAGCCCACTTCCCGCTGACGGTGGGCCACGAGATTGCCGGCGTCGTGGAAGCCGTGGGCGATAAGGTCACGAAGTTTAAAGTCGGCGACCGCGTTGGCGTTGGCTGCCTGGTCAACTCCTGTGGCGAGTGCGAACAGTGTCGCAACGGACAGGAGCAGAACTGCCTGAATGGCAATGTGGGCACCTATAACTCCGAAGACGTAGATGGCACCATTACCCAAGGCGGCTACGCCCAGAAGGTAGTCGTCAACGAAAACTTTGTGTGCACCATTCCGGAGGGTATCGACTTTGATGTCGCAGCCCCGCTGCTGTGCGCCGGAATCACCACCTATTCGCCGCTGGCTCGCTGGCAGGTCAAGGAAGGCGACAAGGTTGCCGTAGTGGGCCTAGGCGGCTTGGGTCACATGGGTGTGCAGATCGCTGCGGCAAAGGGTGCGGAAGTAACCGTAATTTCCCGCTCCCTGCGCAAGGAAAAGGAAGCCTATGAGCTGGGTGCGAAGCATATTCTGGCCACCGGTGAAGAGGAAGACTTCTTTGCCAACCACCGCGGCGAATTCGATGTCATCCTGTCCACCATTTCTGCCCAGTACTCCCTCGATGACTATCTGCAGCTACTGAAGCCGCGCGGCATCATGTCCGTTGTCGGACTTCCGCCGGAGGAGCTGGGGATCCATATGAGCAGCCTCGTCGGCGGCGGCAAGGTGCTTACGGGCAATAACATCGGCGGCATTGCAGAGACCCAGGAGATGCTGGACTTCTGTGCCGAGCACGGTATCGGCGCCGTCATTGAAAAGATCGGCGTTAACGATGTTGATGACGCCTATGAGCGCGTGGTGGCAGGCGATGTAAAGTTCCGCTTCGTGATTGATACCGCGACCTTCGACGACTAAAGCGTTAGGTTGATTTCGCCTAATCACCAAATGTGATTTATCACAACATCGGTATGTGTCAGTAGGTGTTTAACGGGTCACTTACGTACCATTCCTTAAGGAACGCATACCGGTGTTGTGGGACCCACGTGCTGGGGAGTGGGGGACAAGGGGCCGCGCGCACCAGTATGCGAGAGATATTCGCTACAAAAGTTAGGCAACCGTGTCTTCTAAAAACATTATCGCCATTGCCATGTCCTTCGTGGGCTTGTTGGTGGGCGCCGGCTTTGCCACGGGCCAAGAGGTGGTGCAGTACTTCACTGCCTTTGGTTCTTGGGGTATTCCCGGCATCATTATCGCCGCACTCATCATGACCCTTGCCGGTACCGTGTTCTTGCAGCTGGGCAGTTACTTCCACGCTTCTGAGCACAACACCGTTTTCCGCAATGTCACCCACCCGATCGTCTCCAAGTTGCTGGACATCGCGGTCATCATCACCCTCTTTGCTATTGGCTTTGTGATGTTGGCTGGCGCGGGTTCCAATATGGAGCAGCAATTTGGCTGGAAGACTTGGATCGGCTCCACGCTCATGCTGGTCTTGGTTTTGATTGTCGGCATGCTCGACGTGGACAAGGTATCCAAGGTTATTGGTGCCGTAACGCCGACCATCATCATTGCGGTCATCGGCGTGGCCATCTACACCGGCCTCAATATGCCGGATGACATCGGCGCCGCTATGGACGCCTCCAGCCAGATCGACACCCCGATTGGTAACTGGCTCATTTCCGCACTCAATTACAACGGCCTGGCGCTGATGCTCGCCGTGTCCATGTCCCTGGTTATCGGTGGCGACAATATCAGCCCACGCGAGGCCGGTTGGGGCGGCGTTGTAGGCGGCGTCATCTACTCCATCATGATGGGCCTTGCCGGATTCTCCTTGCTGATGAACTCGGACAAGGCACAAGGCTCCGATATTCCGATGCTGTCTTTGGTAGATAGCGTTAACCCGACGCTCGGCTCCATCATGGCGGTCATCATTTACATGATGATCTTCAATACCGCTATCGGCATGTTCTACGCGCTGGGCAAGCGCCTATCTGCCGGCCATGAGAAGCGCTTCCCGGTTATCTTTATCGTTGGCTGCTTGGCCGGGTTCGCCGTGTCCTTCGCCGGCTTTAAGACCCTGATGAACTACATCTACCCAGTCATCGGCTACATGGGCATTCTGATGGTGGCCATCTTGGTCTTTGCTTGGTTCCGCAGCCAGTCTCAAATCCAGGATGAGGCTGTGCGCCGTGAGCGCGTGCGTGCCCTCATGCACCTGAAGCTGCACCCAGACAAGGACTACGACGCCGAGCGCTACGACGATGAGATTGGCCAGCACATCGAGGACTCCAATATGGACAATGAGGCCCTCTACGATGAGCTGGTGGAGGAAGTCACCGAAGAGCTCGATGGTGACGACGACGTGGACTTTGACAAGGAAAAGTACGAAGAAAACCGCCACGACCACTCTTACTACACCGAGCGTGATGCGGTAGAAACTGACCGCACCCCGGAAGAAATTGAAAAGTGGGTCGAAGAAACCGGCGCATCCGGCGACCCTGAGGAAGATGAGGAGCTACCAAAGGCTGACAATTCCAAGAATTAAGCGGACAATGGGGTGCTATGAGTATCTATGCACCCGCATCTGACCGTTATGATTCGATGGAGTACCGCCGAGTAGGCAACTCTGGGCTGAAGCTGCCGGCCATTTCCCTTGGCCTATGGCAGAACTTCGGTGACGACCGTCCCCTGGCCACGCAGCGCGACATCCTGCGCGCGGCGTATGACCGGGGGATTACTCATTTCGATTTGGCCAATAACTATGGCCCTGAACCAGGTGCCGCCGAGGACAACTTCGGACGCATCTTCGCCCGCGATTTCCGCCCCTTCCGCGATGAAATGATCATTTCCTCCAAGGCCGGCTGGGTGATGAATGATTCGCCCTACGGCTTTGGTGGCTCCCGCAAGTACTTGGTGAGCTCCTTGGACGCTTCCCTGAAGCGCATGGGCTTAGATTATGTGGACATCTTCTACCACCACCGCCCGGACCCGGATACCCCGCTGGAGGAGACCTTGTACGCGCTGCGCGATATCGTAGCTTCCGGCAAGGCGCTGTATGTGGGCATTTCTTCCTATGGCCCGGAGCTCACCGCAGAGGCCGTGGAGTTTATGGAAGATGAAGGCTGCCCGTTGCTGATTCATCAGCCCAGCTATTCCATTTTGAACCGCTGGATTGAGCGCCCGGGCGAAGACGGCGAGTCGCTGCTTGATGTTACGGCGCGCAGCGGCCTAGGCGTCATCGGCTTCGGCCCGTTGGCGCAGGGCATGCTGACGGACCGCTATATCGACGGCATCCCCGCAGATTCGCGTGCGGCGAAGAATAAGACCCTGGAAAAGGACTGGCTCAATAAGGAAAACCTTTCCATGATCCGCTCGCTCAACGATATTGCAGGCCAGCGTGGGCAGTCTCTGGCACAGATGGCTATCTCGTGGGTGCTGCGTGATCAAGGTGATCGCACGCTTACCTCGGCGCTGTTGGGTGCTTCTTCGGTGGAGCAGCTCGAACACAATCTGGGCGCGCTGGATCACCTTGACTTCAGCGCGGAGGAGCTGGCTGCGATTGACGACGCCGCCCATGACGCCGGCATCAATCGCTGGGCCGGCGCCACTGCGTCGCGCGTGCGCGGCAACTAGGCGGGCGGAATCCCGGCCCTAGAGCAGGAGCAACTTGAGCGTTAGGCCAATCATGATGACGCCGATGCCGAAGTTAATCCAGCGCCACACTGTGGGCCGGGACAGCACGTGGGAAAAGCGCGCCGCTCCAAAGCCGATGAAGGGGAACCAAGTGAAGCTGGCGCAGATTGCACCCACGGCGAAAAGCCAGCGCCCCGATTCGCCATATTGATTAGCGATGCTGCCGAGCATGACCACTACGTCCACGTAGGCGCCTGGGTTAAGCCACGTTAAGGCCAGGGCGGTAAGCAGCGGCTTAACCCAGGAGGGGGATCGCTTGATCTCGACGCGAGTTGCGGTCTTGGTCGTGTTGCGTGCCTGAGAGCCATCGAAGGAAGCGACTTCCTGCGGTACCTTCGGCTGCGTGGATTCCACCTCGATGGCCTCGCCTTTGGTCTTGAGCGCATCGCGGAAGCAGGTAAAGGTGAAATATGCCAGGTAAGCGGCGCCAACATATTTCAAAACCTGCAGGGCGTTGGGGAACTTTTCTACCAAATAGCCCACGCCGGCCGTGCCGGAGGTGATCAGGATGACGTCGGAAAGCGCGCAGACGACAATGATGAGGCCAATGTGGTCGCGGCGGATGCCGTATTTGAGCAGCATGGCATTTTGCGGACCGACGGCCACGATGAGCGATAATCCCAGGAAGAAACCAGCAAGCACGATGGACATGCCTTCTAGTGTGAATTGCCGGCCTGAATTAGTCCAGTTAATGAATCTACAGTTGGTTTAGAATAGCTTCATGAACCCGGTGCACCTAGAAACATTGCTCGCCATCGTGGACGAAGGCAGCTTCGATGTTGCCGCAGCCGTGCTCGGTATATCGCCGTCTGCGGTAAGTCAACGAATCAAGGCCCTAGAATCGAGCACCGGTCGAGTGCTCCTTCGCCGTGCCACTCCGGTAACCGCGACAGAAGCGGGGGAGATCCTGGTGCAATCCGCACGCCGTATGGCGTTGGTGCAGGCCGAAACGGACGCGCGCCTGGGCCACCGCCTAGCCCGGGTCCCGCTCTCTGTTGCAGTGAACTCGGATTCCCTAGCGACATGGTTTCGTAGGGTCCTTAGTGATACCGCGCGGCGGGGCGATGTCGCCCTGCGCATCCGGATTGAGGATGAGGCGCGCACCTTAGCCAAGCTGCGGCGGGGCGATGTGCTTGGCGCGGTGACGAGGGAAGCCACACCGGTCTCGGGCTGCGAGTCTAGCTTCTTAGGTACGATGCGCTACTTCCCAGTCGCGGCACCACATATTGCAGAAAGCTTCCATAATGGCCACCTGACCTGGGAAACTATGCCCCTTGTTGGCTATGGTCCCAACGATCAGGTGCTGGATGATGCGATGCGGGAGCGCTTCATTGATTCGGCCGTGGTGCGTGCCCGGGTATCGCAGATTCCCTCTTCCGAGGGCTACCTCGAGGCCGTTCGCGTTGGTCTGGGGTGGGGACTTCTGCCCCAGGCCCAAGCGTTGCCCCTATTGGCGGCAAAAGAGCTGGTGCTTCTCGACGACTCCCCGCTCGATATCGACCTTTACTGGCAGCGTTGGCGCTTGGAATCAGAGGTTTTGAGCGAACTTACGCGTTCGGTTCTCGAGGCTGCGAGCGACTTGGTGGCCACATAGCGCGCAAGCTGGTGCGGCGCGCCGTGGTGGGTACCACAAAAGTGCAGGCACGTGCCCTAAGTTGGAGCTATGAGCGATAAGCAGCAACCGGATAAAGCCACCCCGTTTGATGAGGATATGGACGTGCCTACCTACAACGCGAAGCCCGCTAGTAAGGATTCTGCTTCCGGCCAGGGAAAGTCGAAGCCCGGCCTTTTCGAGCGCGCCGGCCGCGCTGAGCCGCAGGAGATCAAGCCTTCCCAGGCGCAGCAGGACCACCCTGAAACCGAGGTGCTGTCCTATTCCAGTGCCAATGAAGCCGCACGTCAGGACAGTGGCGCCGGCGAAGAGACCGTAGCCTTCGCGCAACCGGAGTCCACCACGCCGGCTAGCGCAGAGCAAGAAACGGCACTTGCTACTGCCGACGCCCCCGTAGAGAGCACCCTCAGCACCGAAACCGCGGAGGATCGCGAGGCACGCCTGCAGGCAGAGCAGGAGGAAAAGGAAGGCTACCAACGCTATGGTCGCCGCGGCACCATCGACTTCGGCCTGTTTTTCATCCGCTTGGCGCTGAGCGCTTACCTTATCGTCGCGGGAGCAAAGACCTTCTTCACGCTTGGCGATAGCGAGGGCTTGTCCGGCCTGGAAGGCGATTTTGCCAACTATGCCTGGGATACCGCACTGTCTATCGCGGTGCCGACCATGCAGCTTATCGCTGGTGTGTTCTTGCTGCTCGGCCTCATTACGCCGCTGGCGGCCATGATTGGTCTGGTAGTGACCGGCTTTACCGCCGTCCACGAGCTCGCCCAGACCGATGCTGGCCTGGATGTCTTTAGCTGGCCGGAATCCGTATGGCTTTCCTTGATCCTCTTTGTCATCGCAGTAGGCCTGCAGTTTACTGGCCCAGGCTTTATCTCCCTAGACTTCAAGCGCTCCTGGGCGCGCCGCCCGCTGGGTACTTCCTGGGCCTTTGTTCTCATCGGCATCGCCATCCTCGCCGCCCTCTGGTTCTTCGGCGCAGGCGTTAATCCGCTGAACTAATCGCCAATAGCTGTCCGTCGCAATTGCGGCGGATTTTCTTTTGCTCTTGCTTTCCATGGCGGAAAGTATGATACTTTCTAAAGTGGAAAACAACGAAAAGTCGAAGGTGAAAGGAACGGCGAGAATGGATGAAAGCGTGCACGAGGCACTGTCCTTCAACGAGGAAGTGGAGAAGGAGCAAAGCGGCAAGAGGCGGACCGTGATTAATGCCTCGCTCGCAGTAGTTCTTGCAGGAAGCTATTTCGTTATGAGCCAGTGGGAAGATGATATTCCTCTGTGGGCGTTCCTCGGCTTCATGATGTTTGGCCTCGGAGCGGCAATGTGGGTGGGTAGCCATCAGGGTGATGTGCGTCCGAGCTATAGGCAGGATCCATTCAACCAGCCGGAGCCGGATAAGAAATACTATTTCGGAATTTTTCTAATGTTTGCCCCTACGTTCTTCCAGACCTTTCTCGAAGGGCACATGGTAATTGCGGCCATCGTATTCACGCTGTGGGGCGTGGGCGTGTTTTGGGCTCTCAATTCGGGAGCAATGGATATGTCCACGCGTGGCCATGAAGACGGCAAGCAGGCGAGCGGTGATGAGTGAGCTTGATCCAGTAATTCACCCGCTCAACCGATTTAAAATTTGTGCGGTGCTCAACGCGGCTGGCGCAGTGGAAGGCGCCATCAACAAAGAGATGCGCTTTGCTGCGATTCGGGACAAGGTGAATCAATCCGATGCCACGCTGTCTAAGCAGCTAAGCGCACTGGAAAAAGAGGGGTATGTCAGTCGTTTTCGTGAGTATGGATCCTCGCGTGGCAAGGACACGGTATGGGTGATGCTCACGGCTAAAGGTAAGGCCGCATTCGATTCGCACCTTGCGGCGCTTAAGACGCTAGCGGGGCAGGAGTAGCGGTATTCGCGTTCCGGCTATTGCGCTGGGAGGCATAGAAAGCGGCTGCGAAAAGTGCGACGGTCAGTATGGTTAGCCACACGAAGTCATCCACCCAGAACTTCTGGTAGCGCTCCATGGCGTGGACATCGACTTGATCGCCCCACCACCACTTGGGCGGGACGGTCAGCAGCATGGCTGACCAGGCGACGAGGACGGTCAGCAGGCTGCCCGCGGCCCATCCAGATGGCAGCCAGGTCCAGGCGCGGTAGACAAAGACCGGGATGATGAGCGTGAGCCAGACCCAGTGGTGCGACCAGGAAACCGGGGAGATGAGCAGGAGGGTGAGGGCGGTGACCAATTGGGCGTCGACAAGCAGGTGCTCCTCGCACAGCCGCTTGATAAGCCACGCGGCGAATGCAATTACCACGAGGGAGGCGGCGATCCACGCGATGTTGATGGCCAGCCCATTGGCGTCCATGGCCTCGGAAGAAGAATACATGCGCTGAATGGCGCCCTTGATAGAGCTATTGGACTGGTAATCAGTCCCCACGCCGAAGTCGCCGCCAGAGCCCATATCGAGCAATTTGGAACTGAAGAACTCCACGAACGCGTCCCAGCGGAAGGCTGCGGCAAGGAGGGTGGCCGCAACAGCGGAAAGGAGCGCTGTGGCAATCTGCTTCCACTCCTTGCGCACGAGGAAATACAGCAACATAGCCAGTGGGGTAATTTTGATTGCGGCGGCCAAGCCAATCAAGATACCTTGGGGCAAGAAGCGCTTGCGCGGAACGAGGTCGAGGATAACCAGCGCCATCACCACGATATTGATCTGCGCAAAACCATTGTTGAGGTCAACTGGTTCGAAGCGCAAGGCAATGGCCCAAGTAATGGCGGTGACGGGCAGGAGGAACTCTGGCTTTTTCAGGACTGCCTTGAATACAAAGTAGAGGCATAGGAGCACGAGAAGGTCAGACAGGACGACCACGATGTCGCCTGCCATATCGTGGTCAATGCCGTCAAAGGCCGTGATCGGAACCATGACGAGCGCGCCAAAGGGCGGATAAATGAAGGGAAGTTCAATGTCCCCGGCCAGCATGGGCTCGCTATAGACGGAGCGATGCTCAAGGAAGGCCTTGACGCCCTCGCGGTAGACCACCATGTCAATGGGAAAGTCCGTGATGCGGGTGTCTTGAATAATCTTGCAGGCGCCAAAAATGAGGCCCAGCAGAGCTAAGGCATAACGAAAAAGTGGGGTGCGCGCGAGTTTCATCGCAGTACACTTTATGCGATCTGCAGGCAAACGGGCGTGCACCCCACCGAGGCTCATAGGGATTTAGCAGTTAATACTGGCTAATTCACATGGCCATCGACCGCGCGCACCGCGCCGCGATCGGCAGAGGTGGCCATGGCTGCATACGCACGCAGCGCCTTAGTGAACGGTCGGTTGCGGCTCACTGGGGTCCAGGGGCGCTCGCGCTGTTCTTGGGCAGCGCGGCGGCGCTCCAGCACGTCCTCGTCCACATCCAGGGTTAGTTCGCGTTCGTGGATATTGATTGTGATGGTGTCGCCATTTTCGATGAGCCCGATAAGGCCCTGGTGGGCTGCCTCCGGGGAGATATGGCCGATGGAAAGGCCTGAGGTGCCGCCGGAAAAGCGGCCGTCGGTAATCAAGGCGCATGCCTTTCCCAAACCGGCGCCTTTCAGGAAGGAGGTGGGGTGGAGCATCTCCTGCATACCCGGGCCGCCGGACGGGCCTTCATAGCGAATGACCACCACGTCGCCCGGCTGAACTTCCTTGTTCAGGATTATCGATACGGCCTCTTCCTGGGATTCGACCACACGGGCAGGTCCAGAGAATGTCCACAGCTCTTCTTCAACGCCCGCTGCCTTGACGATGGCCCCGTCTGGAGCCAGGTTTCCGCGCAGGACAACTAGGCCGCCGTCGGAAGAAAAGGCGTGATCGGCGTCGTGAATGCAGCCATTGGCGGCGTCAGTGTCGAGCTCGTCCCAGCGGTTGGATTGGGAAAAGGGTTCGGTAGTGCGCACGCCGCCCGGCGCGGCGTAGTACAGTTCGCGAGCCTCATCGGTGGCGTGCGGGTTGCGGATATCCCAGTCATCGAGCCACTGCTCGGCGTTGTCGTATAGCGCCGTATGCACCTTCAAGTTCAGGTGCCCGGCGCGGCGAAGCTCTCCCAAGATAGCGGGGATACCGCCGGCGCGGTGGACATCCTCAATGTGGTAGGTGCCATTGGGCGCGACCTTGGACAGGCAGGGCACGCGGTAGGAGATGTCATTAATGTCATCGAGGGTGAAATCCACCTCGCCCTCCTGTGCGGCCGCGAGCGTGTGCAGGATGGTGTTGGTGGATCCGCCCATGGCCATGTCAAGCGCCATGGCATTGGTGAAGGCTTCCTTGGTAGCGATATTGTGGGGGAGAACGGATTTGTCCTCCTCGCCGTAATAGCGGCGGCACATATCGACGATGGTGGAGCCGGCCTTTTCAAAAAGGCTGCGGCGAGCCGTGTGGGTGGCCAGGGTGGTGCCGTTGCCGGGCAGCGCCAAGCCGAGTGCCTCGGTCAGACAGTTCATGGAATTGGCGGTAAACATGCCGGAACAGGAGCCGCAGGTGGGGCAGGCGGATTCCTCGACCTGGGTCAAGCCTTCATCAGATACCGCGTCATTAGCGGAGGCGGTGATGGCGGTGATGAGGTCGGTGGGGGCGTGGGCAACGCCATCGACTACGACGGCTTTGCCGGCCTCCATCGGTCCACCCGAGACGAAAATGGTGGGAATGTTCAGGCGCAGTGCCGCATTGAGCATGCCCGGGGTGATCTTATCGCAATTGGAGATGCATACCAGGGCGTCGGCAGTGTGGGCATTGGCCATGTACTCGATGGAATCGGAGATGATTTCGCGCGAAGGCAGCGAGTAGAGCATGCCGCTGTGTCCCATGGCGATGCCATCATCGACGGCGATGGTATTGAATTCCTTGGGCACGCCGCCAGCCTCGCGCACGGCGTCGGCGACGATATCGCCAACGTTTTTGAGATGTACGTGGCCGGGGACGAATTGGGTGTAGGAGTTGGCGATGGCGACGATCGGTTTGCCAAAGTCATTTTCCTTGGTGCCGGTGGCCCGCCAGAGGGCGCGGGCGCCAGAGGCTTGGCGGCCGACGGTAGTTACTTTTGAACGCAGCGGGAACATGGTTTTCAGTCACCATTCCTTCAAGGATGTGGGGGGAGTGTAGGCGGCGTATTTAGTTTTCGGCCGAAGGCTTGAGCTCGGGGTGGCGCTCGAGGTAGTCCTCATACTCTTCTTTGCTGAGGAGGACTTGTTGGCCGTCACGGTGGACAATTACCACCTTGTCATCTGCCGCTTCACGGCCCTGGGTAAGGGCGTCAGGGATGCGGCCGCGGGAGGCCTCCGAAAGTCGCGGGAGCGAGTTAAAGGTAACGCCGGGCAGGCTGTGCTCCGCGCCGGCCTTGGTGCGGGCGAAGGTGCGGGCGCGTTGGAAGCCGATTCCGGCAAAATCGTCCCATGCGATCTGGATATTTTTCCGGAATGCGTAAGAGATAGCGATTCCAGATTCGGAGACTTTTGTGCGGGATTTTATGACCCACCACAATCCGAGGATGGGGATTATGAACAGCCATGCGAGGTATTTGGGGGCCCATCCGATGCTCAGCAGAGCAATGGCGGACAGGATGAGGATGCCCAAGATGTGATCGCGGGATGGCTTGAAAACCTCTGCCTGGGTGGTGGACTGACGAGGTTGGTTGTCCTTAGGTGGTGGAGTCATAGTGTGCAAGCCTAATTCACTAAGGCCGGCAAGGGCGAACCTATTTTTCAGGCGTGTCCCACCAGGTGGGAATCGGATCCCAAAAGGGGGTAATTACCACGAGTGCAATACCTATCAATGTATAGTCAGGCCCATGATCATTATTCGACTTCAGGCAGTACCAACGCGGTGGTGACCGCGACGCTTCATGACGTCGACGCATTTCGCCTCCGCAGACAGAAAAGCCCGCGGGGGCTTTGTTCATATCTGGAGCCGGTGCCAATGATGATCAGGACCTGTAATAGACCATTCCAAGGAGCACATTAACCGTGGTTACGACAACTTCGCCCACGCCCGCTTCGGTGGCTGCAGCCTCACGCGCCCACGCTCCGGAGCGGATGAGTGGTGCTCACGCCATTGTCCGCACTCTCGAAGACTTGGGAACCGATATCGTCTTCGGCATTCCAGGCGGTGCCGTGCTTCCTCTATACGATGCCTTGCACACCTCGACCAAGCTGCGCCATGTGCTCACCCGCCATGAGCAGGGTGCCGGCCACGCCGCCGAAGGATATGCCCAAGCTTCCGGCAAGGTAGGCGTATGCATTGCCACCTCCGGGCCGGGTGCGACCAACTTGGTGACAGCGCTTGCCGACGCCAACCTGGACTCCGTTCCCATCGTCGCCATCACCGGCCAGGTGGGCAGCAACCTCTTGGGAACCGATGCCTTCCAAGAGGCCGATATTCGCGGCGTGACGATGCCGATTACCAAGCACAACTACATCGTGACGGAACCGAGCCAGATTCCAGCTGCCATTGCAGCCGCATTCCATCTGGCGTCTACGGGCCGTCCGGGGCCGGTCTTGGTGGATATCCCGAAGGACGTGCAAAACGGTGAATTGGAATATTCTTTCCCGGCTACGTTTGAACTGCCCGGATATAAACCGACGACC
This sequence comes from Corynebacterium tuberculostearicum SK141, assembly GCF_000175635.1. Taxonomy (GTDB): domain Bacteria; phylum Actinomycetota; class Actinomycetes; order Mycobacteriales; family Mycobacteriaceae; genus Corynebacterium; species Corynebacterium tuberculostearicum_C. The sequence goes on from NZ_ACVP01000012.1 coordinate 206,723, forward strand.
AAGCTGCACCATCGCCAGATCGTGCAAGCGGTTGAGCTCATTGCACAGGCAGAAAAGCCGGTCATCTATGCCGGCGGCGGTGTCATCAAAGCCGAGGCGGCCAAGGAGTTGCGCGAGTTTGCGGAATTTTCCGGAATCCCTGTCGTGACTACGCTCATGGCCTTGGGGGCCTTCCCGGAATCTCATCCGCTCCACATGGGTATGCCGGGCATGCATGGCACCGTCCCTGCAGTTGCGGCCATGCAGCGAGCTGACCTGTTGATTACTATCGGCGCGCGATTTGATGATCGAGTAACCGGTGATACCTCCACTTTTGCTCCTGAGGCCCAGGTAATTCATGCTGATATTGACCCGGCTGAAATTGGGAAACTCCGCGACGTTGCCGTGCCAATCGTGGGTGATGCCCGCAACGTGTTGGCAGGTCTCTTAAAGGAGTCCCGCAAGAACTCCGCGGTGAAATCTCCGGAAGTAGGCCCATGGCGGGATTACCTCGATGGGCTCAAGGAACGGTTCCCCCGTGGCTATGATCCCACTCCGGATGGGCAGCTCAATCCCCAATTTGTGTTGGAAAAGCTGAGTGAAACCGTAGGTCCTGAGGCTATCTACTGTGCCGGTGTGGGACAGCACCAGATGTGGTCGGCACAGTTCATTGATTTTGAGCATCCACGCTCTTGGATCAACTCCGGCGGTGCCGGAACCATGGGCTATGCCGTGCCGGCGGCCCCTTGGTGCCAAGGTAGCATGCCCGGATAAAGAAGTATGGGCGATTGACGGTGACGGTTGCTTCCAAATGACCAATCAGGAGCTCACCACCGCGGCATTGGAGGGCTTTCCGTTTAAGGTTGCCGTCATTAACAACGGCAACCTCGGCATGGTCCGTCAGTGGCAGACACTGTTCTTTAATGAGAACTACTCCAATACCAAGCTGCGAGAACGAGATGTCTATACCCCAGACTTCGTCCGCCTGGCAGAGGCGCTGGGATGCGAGGCCATCCGAGTCACCTGTGAGGAAGAAGTAGTGCCGGCCATTGAACGGGCCCGCGCAATCAATGACCGCCCAGTGGTCCTTGACTTCATCGTTGGTGAAGATGCCCAGGTCTGGCCAATGATTGGCGGTGGGGCGTCTAACGAAGAAATTCAATATGCCCGTGGCTTGCGCCCGCTTTTTGCTGACAATGAATCGGCAGCAGAAGCTCCTGCCGATATCGACGAGACTATCCAGGAGGTATAGGCATGGCACCCAGTGACGTTTCCCGGCATACTTTGTCGGTCCTGGTAGAAGACGTAGAGGGAATTTTGTCGCGCGTGACCGGCATGTTTTCCCGGCGTGGATACAGCATCATTTCGCTGGTTTCTGCCCAAACGGAAAATCCAGGGATTAACCGGTTAACCATCGTGGTCGATGCTTCCGAAAGAATTATGGAACAGGTGACCAAGCAGCTCAACAAGATTGTGCCGGTCATCAAGGTGGTGGAGCTCGAAGCGGACTCGACCGTGGCGCGAGCCCTGATGCTGGTCAAGGTGGCTGCGAATAACGCCAATCGGCCGCAGGTGGTCGATGCCGTTAATATCTTCCGTGCCCGTGTGGTAGACGTGGCACAAGAATCAGTGGTGGTGGAGGCCACTGGTACCCCTGGAAAGCTGGCGGCCCTTCTCGATGTCCTGGAGCCATTCGGTGTGCTCGAGCTGGTGCAGTCTGGTGACGTGGCCTTGGGGCGTGGTCCGAAGGCGATGGCACCCCCGCGAAATTAAATCCCACTATATGAACACTATGTCTCGCATAGTGGTATAGTGTTAGGTGGGACGTTGATTCATTGAACTTACAATTACTACAGAATTGAGGACTACGATATGGCTATTGAAACCTTCTACGACGATGATGCGGATCTGTCTATCATCCAGGGTCGTAAGGTAGCCGTTATTGGCTACGGCTCCCAGGGGCATGCACACTCGCAGAACCTGCGCGATTCTGGCGTCGAGGTTGTTATTGGTCTGCGTGAAGGTTCCAAGTCGGCGGCCAAGGCCGAGGAAGCAGGCTTTGCGGTCAAGACCGTCGCAGAGGCTGCCAAGTGGGCAGACGTAATTATGCTGCTGGCACCAGATACCTCTCAGAAGCAGATCTTTGAAGATGAAATTGCCCCCAACTTGGAAGACGGCAATGCGCTGCTGTTTGGGCACGGCTTGAATATCCACTTTAAGCTGATTGAACCGCAAGCCAATGTCACCGTTGGCATGGTTGCACCTAAGGGGCCTGGCCATTTGGTTCGCCGCCAGTTCGTTGATGGCAAGGGCGTTCCGTGCCTCATCGCTACCGAACAGGATCCTAAGGGCGAAGGCCACGATCTGACCCTGTCTTATGCAGCAGCCATCGGTGGTGCGCGTGCCGGCGTTATCCCGACGACCTTCGAAGCAGAGACGGTTACTGACCTCTTCGGCGAGCAGGCTGTCCTGTGCGGTGGCGTAGAGTTCCTGATTCGCACCGGCTTCGAGGTTCTGACGGAGGCTGGATACGAGCCAGAAATGGCCTACTTTGAAGTGCTGCACGAGATGAAGCTCATCGTGGACCTGATGTTTGAGGGCGGCATCGCCAACATGAACTACTCGGTATCTGATACCGCCGAGTTCGGCGGCTACATTTCTGGCCCTCGCGTAATTGATGCCGATGCCAAGCAGCGCATGAAGGATATCTTGTCCGATATCCAGGATGGCACCTTCACCAAGCGCCTGCTGGCCAATATTGAGGGCGGCAACAAGGAGCTCGAGAGTCTGCGTGAGGAATTTGCGCAGCACGAAATTGAAAAGACCGGCACCAAGCTGCGCGATTTGATGAGCTGGGTCAAGAACCCGCTGGATGCTACTGCCTAGGAATAAAAGGCGGCGTCTATAGTGCACACCCACGGTGAACAGGCATGTTTACCGTGGGTTTTGCCTTATTTGTGTCAGGTAAAACTCCGGTGCGGGGAGTAGGATGAGGGCCATGGGTTTTACGACGCCAAGCTATGACCTCAAAGACCTCTTTGCACGAATTGATCGCGGGGATATCCAGTTACCTGACTTCCAGCGCAGCTATGCCTGGGATGAAGATCGTATTCGATCTCTTATTGTTTCCGTGCTGCGCGGCTATCCCATCGGCGCGCTCATGGCTCTTGACACCCGAAACGAAAAGATGCGCTTTCGTCCCCGTACCCTTGCGGGCGCACCTGACACTGGCGTCGACCCCGGCTTGCTCCTTTTAGACGGGCAGCAGCGCCTGACCACCCTGTATCACTGCTTCAACGGCGAGGGCTTCGTAGACACCACTGACTTCCGCAAGAAGAAGATTCACCGCCGCTTCTTTATCGATATTCGCGCGGCCGTTCGCGGAGATCTAATGCCGGATGATGCCATCTTCGCGGTCAATCAAGACGGAAAGATTCGCTCGCACTTTGCACCAGCAATTGAGGGCGATATCCTAACGCGCGAAGATGCGCTAGAGAATATGTGCATTCCCGTGGCTTCTCTGCTCAGTGAAGACGGCGTCGGCATGCTTTTTGAACTTGCGGCGACCAAACAGGAATACAGCGCGGAACTGGCTGCCTTTAATAATCGCATCATTCGGCCATTGTCCGGTTATGACCTGCCAATGATTCGACTTTCCCGCGAGACGGAGCGAGCCGGCATCGGCTCGATTTTTGCCCAAGCGAACTCGGCCGGCTTGCAGATGGACGTGTTCGATCTGCTCACTGCCGTCTTTGCCTCTGAGGACCCCAGCTTCCACTTGGCCGCTGATTGGCAAGAAGTGGAAAAGGATCTGCGTAAGTCCCCAGCCTTGGATGGAATTGGGCGCACCGAGTTCCTCTCTGCAGTATCGCTTCTGGTCTCCGGTGAAAAGGGCTGTGCAGGTGGCCAGCGCGAGGATATTTTGAAGTTGTCATTGGCGGAGTACAAGTCGGCAGCCAACGATCTGCGCATTACCTTCCGTGAGGTATCAGAGTTCTTGGCGCAGCGCTGCATCCTCAGCATGGATCAGGTTCCGTTTAATGAGCAGATTGTTCCCCTGGCAGTCATTATCGCCCGCCTGGCCAAGCGCGGGGGAGCGCTTTCTACCGAGCAGTCCTGGAACCGCATCAACCAATGGTTCTGGTGTGGCGTCTTTGGCGAGCTCTACGGCTCTTCTGCAGTGCAGCTGCGTGCAGCTCGCGACGTAGATGAGGTCACCGAATGGGTAGCCGGTGCAACGGATGAGACGCCGAAGACCGTCGCTGATGCCACCTTCCGTGAATCCCGGCTGCTTTCCGTAGATGGCAAAGATGGCGTATGGCACGGACTCTATGCCCTCCTTATGGCGCGCGGCGCGAAGGACTGGCGCACCGGAAAGGCCTTCACCCGGCATACCTTTGAAGAGCTCAAGCCAGGCTTTTTCCCTGTATTCCCGCTCAATTGGTGCAAGCGTCACGGAGTTGATCCCGTCTTGGCGGAGTCGGTGATGAACTACACCCCGATGGGCAAACGAACCGAGGTAGTGCTCGACGGTTTCGCCCCCAACCGCTACCTACCTCGCGTTCAGTCCAAGTCCATCATGGAAGATGCGCAATTTGATGAGGTGCTAGCATCCCACGAAATGGACCTGGACTTCCTGCGCGCATCACAGCCGCGTGAATTCCTTGCGGACCGCCGTCACCGTTTCTTGGGCATTGTGGAATATGCTTTAGGTAAACCCGTTATCCGCGATGTGGATGAAGCAAACCTTTTTGGTGGAGAGGAAGGTCCGCAAGCTTTTGATCGCTAAATCTGTGCGCTTGGCCGCTACAGTGCTTGTTGCTTCCCTAGCGCTAGCAGCCTGTGGCACTCCGGTCACAGAATCCAAGCTGGTCAGGCGTGGTCTATCCGATCTGGATGAGTCCGAAATCGATCTCAGCAAGGCCAAGGCGGAAAACCAAAACCGTCTTATTGATCCGAAATTTGATGGCAAGTTGGTCATTGTTAATGACCCCATTGGAATTGAAGCCAGCCGACTATTTTTTGAAGATTCGGATTCGCTTGTCCTTTTTGCTCCGGACGATAAATCTATTCTTCGTGCAGCAACCTTGGCGGTAAACCAGCATTTGCCAGCGGTGCAGTATGACGATGCTAGGCGTTTGGAGATCCATAAGTTGCTCACGGACTTGGGAGTAAGTCGCTTGGTGGTAGTAGGTGACGTGCCGTGGACGAAAACCTCTGGTGAATTCAGCGTGATCAAGGATCCAGGAACGCATAAGGCACTAGGGGAGTTCACGGCATTCCAATATGGTTCCAAGGTGGTAGCCTCGCCGGAGCAGATGGTAAAGGATATTGCACGGCTGGATAAGACTCCCCATATGGAGCTGCGTCCTGCCTGGGTGCCGTATGAAGGCGAACTCGATGCCGGAGAGGAAAAGAACCAACCCATCCCAGCACAGTCCCGCAGGGACGGTCAGATGGCGCCAAATATCGTTGCCACTAAGGATAGTCCCATCGCGAACGTTATTACTGCGGCAGCCTACGGTGGAAGAGTTTTGGTCGTGCCGACTGCCGATCCGCTAGCGGATAAGCACAGCATGGCTGCTGTTGCGGGCCTTGAGGACGGCGCCTTAGTAGCTTTGGGGCCGGAATTCGGTCGAGTGAAAGAATTTAAGGCAAAAATCAAGCAGGGCACTCCTGACTGAACTACACTTCCTTGACACGCGGGCAACCCGCGTGCACCGCATTTTATTTAAGCGAAGGAAGATATGTCGAAGCCGGTAGTCCTTATTGCCGATAAATTAGCCCAGTCCACGGTTACGGCCTTGGGGGATTCTGTTGAGGTCCGTTGGGTGGATGGGCCGAATCGTGCCGAGCTCCTCGCCGCGGTTCCGGAGGCAGAGGCTTTGCTGGTGCGCTCTGCCACAACCGTTGATGCAGAGGTATTGGAAGCGGCTACAAAGCTCAAGATTGTGGGGCGTGCCGGGGTGGGGCTGGACAATGTCGATATTCCGGCGGCCACAGACAAGGGCGTCATGGTGGTCAATGCGCCAACATCGAATATTCACTCTGCGTGTGAACAGGCAATTGCACTGCTCTTAGCGACGGCGCGCCAGATCCCAGCAGCCGACCAATCCCTGCGCGAAGGGGAGTGGAAGCGATCTTCTTTCAAGGGCGTAGAGGTCTATGGAAAGACCATCGGAATCGTTGGCTTTGGGCACATCGGCCAGCTCTTTGCCCAGCGACTGAAGTCCTTTGAGACGACCATTATCGCGCACGATCCCTATGCCAACCCGGCTCGCGCGGCAGCGTTGGGCGTGGAATTAGTTGAGCTAGAAGAGCTGATGTCGCGTTCGGATTTCGTGACCATTCACCTGCCAAAGACTCCGGAGACAGCCGGAATGTTTGATAGGCAGCTTTTGGCAAAGGCCAAGCAGGGGCAGATTCTCATTAACGCAGCGCGAGGCGGTTTGGTAGATGAAGCGGCCCTGGCTGAGTCTATCGAGTCGAGACACCATCGAGGTGCGGGCTTTGATGTCTATGCCACGGAACCGTGCACTGATTCTCCGCTCTTTAAGCTGCCGCAAGTCACCGTATCTCCGCACCTAGGCGCCTCCACTGTAGAGGCCCAGGACCGTGCGGGAACCGATGTAGCAGAGTCTGTCTTGAAGGCGCTTGAAGGAGAGTTTGTGCCGGATGCGGTCAACGTCTCCGGCGGGGCAGTGAGAGAAGAGGTTGCAGGTTGGTTGGACCTCGCCCGCAAGCTAGGACTTACTGCTGGCCGCCTTTTGGGTCAGGCTCCCGTTGCCGTCGAGGTGGAGGCCTGTGGCGAGTTGTCTACCGAAGATGTAGAGGTGCTAGGACTTTCTGCCGTCCGGGGTTTGTTTAGCGGGGTGACTTCGGAGCCGGTGACCTTTGTCAATGCAATGCAGATCGCTAATAGTCGCGGGGTAGAGGTGGAGGTATCTACCAATGCGGAGTCCAAGGGGCACCGCTCGTCCCTGCAGGTGAAGGTTATTGGCGCCGATGGCGAGACATCCTCGCTCACCGGCGCACTTATCGGTGTCGATGGAACCGAAAAGTTCATTCGCATCAACGGCCGCGGCGTAGATATGCGTGCTACCGGCCGCAATCTTTTCTTCCGTTACGCGGACGCCCCAGGTGCATTAGGAACGGTGGGTACCAAGTTGGGCGCTGCGGGAATCAACATCGTGGCGGCCGCACTTACGCACGGTAAACAGGAATCTGATGCTGTGCTAATTCTGCGCGTGGAAGCCGAGGTACCAGAGCATCTCATCGCCGAAATTAACGCAGCCTTGGGTGCCGAATGCGAGCAGCTAGACATGGAAGCCTAGGCCCGCCGACTGCCTAAGAATCTAATCCCGCGTAGTTACAGGTATCTGCCTGCGCTACGCGGGTTCTTTTTGGTAGGGTAAGTCCATATCCACTCTGTGAGAAAGGGATCCTACATAATGAAACTAGCGGTCATTGGCGGCGACGGAATTGGACCAGAAGTGACGGCCGAGGCGCTCAAGGTTCTTCGCGCCGTTCGCTCCGATATTGAAGTCACTGAGTATGACCTGGGTGCGCGGCGTTATCTGCGCAATGGGGAGCTTCTCACGGACGCTGATTTGAAGAGCCTGCGCGAACACGATGCGATCCTATTGGGAGCGATCGGCGCCCCAGGTGAGGTGCCACCAGGCGTGCTGGAGCGGGGGCTGTTGCTTAAGATGCGGTTTGCGCTGGATCATCACGTGAACCTGCGCCCCTCCAGGCTCTATCCCACCGCTTCCTCGCCGCTGGCTGAACCGGGCGATATCGATTTCGTTGTGGTGCGCGAAGGTACCGAGGGTTTGTACTGTGGAAACGGCGGTACCTTGCGAGAAGGAACTGAGCACGAGGTGGCCAGCGAGGTATCGCAAAATACTCGTTTCGGCGTGGAGCGTGTAGTGCGCGATGCGTTTGCGCGGGCAGCGCAGCGCCGTAAGCATCTGACCTTGGTGCACAAAAAAAATGTCTTGGTCAATGCTGGTGGGTTGTGGCAGCGCACCGTTAATGAAGTCGCCGCCGAGTTTCCAGAGGTTCGGGTGGATTACCAGCATATTGATGCTGCAACCATCTATATGGTGACAGATCCGGCGCGCTATGACGTTATTGTCACCGATAACCTTTTTGGAGACATTCTCACCGATTTGGCGGGCGCGGTAACTGGCGGTATTGGCCTTGCTGCCTCCGGAAACATCGATGCCTCTGGCGCGAATCCTTCCATGTTCGAGCCGGTGCATGGTTCTGCGCCAGATATTGCGGGAAAGGGGATTGCAGATCCAACGGCGGCAATCTTGTCCGCCGCCATGCTGCTTCGCCACGTAGGCGATGAGTCCAACGCCCAGCGGATTGAGGATGCTGTGGCACAAGATGTTGCGCACCGCGGCGATGGGCCGCTAAAGACCGTCGAAGTCGGTGACCGAATCGCCCAGCTTCTCGTCGCATAGAGGTGGGCTTCTTGTGCTGGGCGCTTGCCGACGCCCCAAGTGTCCAGCGTTTCCTAGCGTAGTCGGCACTGGGGTTAGTAACGGTGAGTAAGGGGCAACGACGATTTACTCAAATTAACTAATTAACACCGTATCCTTTGCACACATGTGAAGGTGGCTATTGAGTAGGATTGCCGCTATGCGTTTAGGACGAATTGCACACCCCGAAGGAATCTGTTTCGCCATTATCGATGGGCCAAAAGACGCCCCAATGGAAGAGTTGGTAGCAAAGGAAATTGCTGGCACGCCCTTCACCCCGCCGGAGCCAACCGGCCGTGAGTGGAAGCTTAACGAGGTTCGCCTCTTGGCGCCGACCCTTCCCACCAAGGTGGTAGCGCTTGGACGCAACTATGCGGACCACGTTGCCGAGGTTTTCAAAAAGTCTGCCGATAGCCTGCCTCCCACCATCTTCATCAAGCCATCTACCGCGGTCATTGGCCCGGATGCAGCGATCAAGATCCCGGACTACGCCACCAACGTCGAGTTTGAGGGCGAGCTTGCCGTGGTCATTTCTAAGCCGTCGAAGAATATCAAGGCCGAGAACTGGAAAGACCACGTGCTGGGCTATACCATCTGTAACGACGTTTCCTCCCGCGACCTGCAGTTTAAGGATGGTCAATGGGCTCGTGCCAAGGGGATTGACACTTTCTGCCCGCTCGGCCCGTGGATCGAAACCGATCTGGATAGCTTGAATCTAGACGATCAGAAGATTAATGCGTATCTGACGCACGAGGGTTCTCGCGAGCAAAAGCAGGATTCCAATACGGACCAGATGATCGTGAAGATGGGCGGCATTTTGGAGGAGATCTCCGCTGCCTATACCTTGCTGCCTGGTGATGTCATCACCACCGGCTCCCCGGCTGGCACCGCTCCTATGGTCCCAGGTGACACCATCGAGATCGAGATCCCGGGCCTCGGCACCCTGCGCAATACCATCCACCGTGCGTAACCCAAGCCACCACGAACACCGCGGCTACGTGCCCACCTCCGAGGAAATGGAGGAACGCTACCAGAGTACTGAGCGGGTGTGGTCGGGCAATCCCAATGCGACCCTTGTCGATTACGCCGCGGGGCTTAAGCCCGGTACCGCCCTCGACATTGGGTGCGGGGAAGGTGCGGATGCGCTCTGGCTAAAGAACCACGGCTGGGATGTCTTGGGCATTGATTTCGCCCCGACTGCCGTCGCACGCACTAGGGCCCGCGGTGTCGCGGCGCAGGTCGCAACGTTTAGTGACTTTAGCCATGAGCCCTTTGACTTGGTCAGCGTCCACTATGGCGGGGTACGCGCCACGCCAGAAGAGGTGGAGAAGCTAGAGCGTTTGGTGGCTCCAGGCGGAACACTGCTCTTTGTCCATCACGATATGGAGTCGGCTGAGATAGCGATGCCCGAATGGCTAGCGGAGAATCTGCAAGAGCTAGAGGCCGTCGAGCTGACCCGCCGCGAGCGCCACCTGACAGAAGGCGCCGGTGCGCACCACCGCAGCGACGTCGTGCTCGTCGCCAAGCGTGCAGCCTAGAGGCTGAGCGCCTTCAAAATGGTGCGCAGCTTGGCAGTGGTTTCTTCCAGTTCGGCCTGAGCGTCGGAATCGCCTACGATGCCGCCGCCCGCCCACGCGCGCGCGGAAAGTCCATCGCCGGCCACTTCTGCGCAGCGGATAGCTACCATGTACTCGCCGTCGCCGGAGCTATCGCACCAGCCGACCGCTCCGGCATAGAATCCACGGTCCGTTTCTGCCGTCTCAATGAGAGCTTGGGCGGCCTCTGCAGGGGTGCCACAGATAGCCGGGGTGGGGTGCGCTGCCAAGGCAAGCTCGAGCGCAGTCAAGTCTTTATCCTTGAGGGTTCCGGAAATTGGCGTGCCTAGGTGCCACATCTCATTGGTGCTAATAAGTTGCGGAGCGTCCGGGATATCTAGCCGCTCGCATAATGGGCTAAGCACCCGGCGCAGGTGCTCCACTACAAAGGAATGCTCGTGGAGATCCTTGGCAGAGTGCAAGAGATCTTGGCCTGCGATGTGGTCCTCGGCCGCTGAGGCGCGGCGCGGAGACGAGCCCGCCAGGGGGAAGGCAGAAACGGTCGAGCCCTGACGCTTGACCAAAACCTCTGGGGAAGAACCAACCAGCATCGCGCCCGGCCGGCCAGCAGGGGAGAGATCGGCGATGAACCCATCGCGGTTAGCGGAAAGGTCGATAAGGCGTGCCGCGACCAGGCGCGGATCAATTGCCTCAGGGAATTCGATATCTACGGCGCGGGCCAAAACCACCTTGTCCAGTTTGGAGGTCTCGATGGTACCGATGGCTGCCTCTACGCGGCGCAGGTGCTCTTCGGGTTCCGGATCGAATCCGACCACTCGCGAGTTCAGACTCTTATTCCGGTAGTAGGCGTGCGGCTCCAAGGGGCCCTCTTCGCGAATGATGGCCTCCGGTACCGTCAGTGCAGCGGGCGTGTCAGAGTCGAACGGAATCGCGCCGACCACCATGTCTACATCCTTGCTACGCAGGGCGGAAATCGCCGCGTCGGTGTCATTAAAAGTGCGGCGCGCACCTTGGGTACGGACAGACCCCGTTGCTCGCGAAAGCAAAAAATCGGGGGCGGTGCTTGGTCTGTCTTCGTGCATGGGGATCTAGCTTAGTGCCTTGGGCTTTTCTTACAGAATTGAGTATGCACTGGGCGTGTAAACAGTGAATCAAGTGAATGATGTGGTTAATTTTAACCTTGTGGCTAATGTTACTAAGTTTCTTCATCGTTCCCTGTACCTGATCCTCGCTGCTGCACTGGCAAGCGCTGCGCTTGTGTGCGCTGCTCCTGCCTATGCACAGGAAGGTCCAGCGCCCGTACCTGCTCCTGCGCCTGCACCGGCCCCGGCTCCAGCACCTGCTCCCGAAAATGCAAAGCCGGTTACCCCGCAGCCCGATGGGTCCCACCTAGTTCCCGAAGGTGTTAAGGAATCCACCCCGGCACCAGTAGAAGGCGGCAGCAGCGATGACAATGCAGCGCCTGGTCCTGAGGGATCGTCTCTTCCCGAGCCAGCGCCGCGGCCGGCAATGGTAGATACCAGCATCAATCCCAACCCGCCGTTTGCGCCGGGTTCCATGCAGTCCCTAGAAATGGAGCACGAGGGCAAGACCCGCAGGTACTTGTTGCGTATTCCTAACCACTATTCGCCGGAAAAGGCCGCGCCCGTTCTCTTCGGCTTCGGTGGGTGGGGAGATTCCCCGGAGAACTACTCCAGCTATGCACGCATGCAGACCACTGAGGCCAATAACGAGGCCATCATCGTCTATCCAGAGGGATTCGAGCGCGCCTGGGAGGCTGCGCCTTATGCTAAGACGCGCGATGGGGAGGATATCCGCTTTATCAAGCGCATTCTTGATTCGGTAGACAAGGACTACCACGTTGATCGAAACCGCGTATACGCCATGGGCATGTCTAATGGAGGCGGCTTTACCTCGGTGCTTGGCTGCCACGCACAGGACACCTTTGCCGCTGTAGCGATGGTTTCGGGTGCCTTCTACAACCCAGTTGAGGTCAACTGTGCCGATGCGCCGATGAATACCCTCATCATGCACGGCGTTAACGACAAGATGATGACCTATGAGGGCGGTGACCGGCACGAGGCTGGATACCTCCCTGTTCGTACGGTGCTCGGCGGCTATCTGAAGCGCAATCGCTGCGATATGACCTTCCAGTCCACTCCGGAGGCTGGCGGTTCAGAACGCTTGAGTTTTAACGGCTGCCAAAAGGATGTGCAACTGGTTAAGGTTCCGCAAGACCACACCTGGTTCTGGCAGCCAGATACTCCACGGGTGGTCTGGGACTTCCTCTCGTCCAAGACCAGGGTATAAAAACAGCGGCGCTTAGCCACGGATTAGGCCCAGAGGAGAGATCCTCTGGGCCTAGTTCTATTGTTGGCCGATGACTAGCACTGGGCTAGTCGACGCGCGGCAAGTTTGCCGTGGCATCATCGGCCGGCTGCTGCGCTGGGGCCTTCTTCTTGCGGAAGAACTGGACATAGACCAACAGGCCGATTCCGAGCACCAGAGCGAATGCGCCTAGTCCGGCTAAAAGGCCCGCCCAGAAGCTGCTTTTAGCCAGAGTGGCGGTATACGCAGCGGCATTAGTCAGTACATTCTCAGAGTCCCTGCCTTCCGCAGCGCCAGCATCCGGCACCCTCTGTGCACCAGCGGTGCCTGCGGCCTTGCCCTTGGTACGCTTTGCGGACTTTGCGTCCCGAGAGCCGGTGGACTTTTTGGCCGTCGAGTGGGAAGAACCGCTGGTGGAAGCAGAACGGTGCGAGCCCGTGCCAGCGCCTCCGCTTTTTCCGGATTTCGCAGTGGAGGCAGAATCATTAACACGGCTAGCCGAATGGTGGGTCGTAGCCCCAGAACCAGCACCAGACTTTCGAGTAGTACCAGAGGCGTGAGCCGAACCCGTGGACGGCGTCTTACGTGGCGCTCCATCCTTCCCAGCGTCTTTTTCCTTGGTGCGGGAGGGCTGCTTGCGCTTGCCCGCGCTGTCCTCGTCAGAACCCTTCTTGTCTTCTTGTGTCTTGCCACCTTCTAGGAATTTCTGGCCCTCCTGCAGGGTATTGTCGAGCTCTTTGTCCAACCCGGCGATGGCTTTGTCTACGTCTTTGACGTCTTTTTCCAGTTGCTTGGGGCGGCTATTTGAGTCACCACTGTTGCCGGAAGCACCATCCGCATCGGCATAGTCCACACCGCATAGATCCTTCGCATCTGCCTGCTCGCCGACGAGGAAGCCGGCATGCAAGTGGTGTCGGGAGCCGTCGGGAAGCTCGAAGGTAAAGCTCACTGCGTAAGTACCCGGCTCGGTAAAGGCAAAGGCCGGGTGGGAATGGGAGTTGCCGGGGTAGTCCCAGGCAGAGCCATCGGCAGTGTCCATAAGCACCTTGGGGTCACCAAGATTCACCTGGTAGGCCAGGATGCGGCCATCCTCAGGGCCCTGTGCGATAGCCATGCTCAAAGTAGCGGTGTCTCCAGCGGTGAGGAGATCCTGAGACAGCTCTTGGGTATTAAAACCTAGCCAAGGAGCATCGGGGTCTTGCGTTTGCGGCAGAATCCAACCTTCATCGGGCAGGGAAGAATCACCGAGCTCCGATAGCGGTTGTTTAAGGTCATCAGATACCTCAATGGCAAAGGACTCAGAGTCATGCTCGATGTCCTTATCATCATCTTTGACCTGGAAGCTGAGATCGCCGGAATCGCCGCTGAGCGCCATATCCTGGTGGCCCTTGGTGATGAGGTCGAAGTCGCTGGCAGAGCAAGAATCGGTGGATTCTTCTGCATATGCGGTGGCGGGCGCGAAGAGTTCTACTCCCGCTCCCGGAAGGGCGCCGAGGCTTATCAGTCCCGCGGTGCCAAGGGCCACCGCGGTGCGGCAGACAGGTTTCATGAGGAGACGGATTCCTTTCGTGGGGTGGGGTGTGGGGCGTCGGAAAGCGAGGCACCTGCGTGCTTGCGGGCGCCGAGCAGTGGATGGATGGCCCATACAACCAAGAAAATGGCGGTGAGGGTGAGCACGATGGTGGCGCCGGCCGGCAGATCAATGGCCCACGCCAGGTAGATGCCGAGGAAGCTCGACAGCGCACCGATGAGGGCAGAAAGGCACATCATGGTCTTTAGATTTGTGCTTAGCAGGCGTGCTGTCGCGGCCGGAGTGATAAGCAGCGCGAGAACCAAGATATTGCCGATGGTGCTCACGGAAATGACCACTGCGGCCGTGACACACAGGTACAAAATGATGTCCAAAACAAAGACAGGCAAGCCCATTGCGCGGGCAGTTTCCCGGTCCAAGCACGTGGCGTTGAGCTGGGGGCCAAAGGCAATAACGATGGCGACAACTACGGCGCACACGCAGCCCGCGACGATAATATCGGTGCGGGAAACGCCAGTGAGTGAGCCGAAGAGGAAGCTTGTCAGCGAGGCACTATAACCATCGGTGCGCGAGATTATCACCATGCCCAAAGCGAAGGCCGCGGCGAAGAAGATACCGATGATGGAATCCGCGCGCACGTGGCGGCGCTGCGAAAAAGCGGCGATGAGCAAGGCCACAACCGCACCGGCGACTGCGCCACCCACGAGCACCGAGGTTTGCAGGGCGAAGGCAATGGCTAGTCCCGGGAATACGGCGTGGGAGACGGCATCGCCAATAAAGGCCATGCCGCGTAGCACGACATAGCAGCCGATGACGCCGCATACGATGGCCGCAAGCAAAGAGATGCCTACCGCGCGGGCGAGAAAGTCAAGGTGGGGATTGACCAGGTCGCGCAGGAAATCGAGGAAGGAAATTTCTATCATGCGCTGACTCCAATGGCAGAAAGCAAAGGGGAACCGGCACGCACGCCAAAGGTTTTAGTCCACGGATCCGTCTGGTGAAGAAGGGTCGACGCAGAATCATCGGCTACCACGGTGCCGTTAAAGAGAATGAGGCGGTGGCAAGAATGTGCGGCTTCAGAAAGGTTATGAGTGGACATAATGATGGATGTTCCGCGGTGGGAAAGCTCTTCAAAAAGCTCGAGGAGCGATTCGGTATTGGGCGCATCTAGTCCGGTAAAGGGCTCATCGAGCAGCAGCACGTGTGGTTGTGTGGCGAGGGCCCGGGCGATGAGCACGCGCTGGCGTTGACCACCGGAGAGTTCTTCGATGGGGCGGGTAGAAAATTCTTCCATGTGAACCAGTCGGAGCGCCTCTGCTGCTGCGGCATGATCCTTAGCGCGCGGTCGCTTCAGCCAGCCGATAAGGCCGGTCCGGCCGCTGAGCACGGTGCGATAGACATTGATGGGAAAGCCCCATTCCACCTCGTGACGCTGGGGAACATACCCCACGGTGCCGGAGATGCTGCGAGTTCCGGAGGAAGGGATAAGCCCTAAAATGGCGCGCATAAGCGTGGTCTTGCCCGCGCCATTGGGGCCTAAGAGCCCAATGAATTCTCCCGGGTGGACCTCTAGGTTCGCACCGGTGATTACGCGCCGGTGGGATAGCGATACGTCCAGGTCGGCAACGGAAATGAGCGGTTTAGCCACGGCTATCGCCCCGCTTGGAAGAGCGCAGTACTAGGCCAAGGGCCAGCAGGAGTACGACGGCACCCACGCCGGCGAGGATAAAGACCCAAGTGGGGATGGAAGAGCCTGTGGTCTGGGCATCGTCTGGATTCCAAGTAGTATCTTGGGCCGCTTGGACATCGGCATCATCGCCCACGGCAAAGGTGAGCACGCCATCGGTGCTGAAATCGGCGCCATCTTTGGTCTTGCCTTTGACCCTGATACCTACCTGATGGGTGCCTGGCTCTGTAAACGTCCAGTTGGCATGGGTGTGGGTATTGAGGTCTACCCAGAAGTCTTCGTCGCTTTTTTGCGCGGTAGACCACAACAGCTGTGGTGCTTCAAAACCGCCGTTTTGCAGGAAAAGGGAGAAATCGCCGGGCCCGGAGTGGCCGAGGAATTCCATGGTGACTCCGCGATCGGCGGCATCGACAAGCGAGGGCGCTTGGGTATTCCAACCCAGCCAGGGAACCCCGACCTGCTCGGTTTGGGGAACTACCCAGACCTTTTCGCCGGAATCGGCGCCTACAAAGCCAAAGTCATCGGTCTCCGGTAGGGTTTGCTGTGCCTTATCGCCCACGGCAAAGACAAGATCATCTAGGTGGCGCCAGACGGGCTTGTCGCCGGCATCATCGCGGGCCATGAGTTCGGAATCGGTGCCGTTGAGCAAAGCGCCAACGTCAACGTGGCCGGTGTCGATGACCTTGTCCTCGCCCTGTGGGGCGACCTGTTCCTCGGCGCCGACGACTTGTGCGAGGTCGCCGGCCCAGGCAGGGCTCGTAGAAAAAGCAAGGCCGGCAGTAAGGGCGCAGGCGGCGGTGCGAATAGCGGTACGGGTAGCGAATTTAAGCATTGTTTTCTCCATTAGTGGAATTGGGGTTCAGGCAACGCTGGAGTGAATCAGCGTTGAACTTCATGAGGTCGATATAGGAGCCGACGGTGTCGTCCAGCGTGTCGCCATAAATGGGGCACAGCGCCACGCCTTGTTCCGCGGCGGCCTGGGTAAGGGTGTCGGCGCTGGCCTGTTGTACGGGCTCGACAAAAACAGCAGGCAGATGCAGGTTCTCCAGCGTGCGGCGCAACGCTATGACCTCCCGCGGGGAAGGCTCGATGGCCGGGTTGGGCGTGACGAATCCTGCCACCGAAATGTCATAGCCCTGCTCGAGGTAGGCGTAGCCATGGTGCGTGGTCACTAGATGCCGGTTTTCAGCAGGGATAGAGGCAATGGCGCGGCTTACATAGTCATCCGTGTCCCGCAGGCGCTTGGTATAGGCCGCTGCCCGCTGCCGGTAGGCGGCACCGTGGGAGGGATCTGCTTGCGCCATCTCCTCCGCAATGACATCCACGTAGGCGATAGCGTTGTCCACGTTGTGCCATAAATGCGGATCCACCTCGCCGTGGATGTGCTTGCCCAGCACGGCCTGCGGCAAGAGGTAGGTATCCGAGCCCGGCGCGCCGAGGAAGCGGTAGGCAGGATCCGGCGGGATGGGCTGCAGCACTGACGAGGGGATAGATACCGCGGTGGTGGCGGGGTCAAAGCGCTTGTCTTGGTCGCGCAGGTCAATGCGGTGCTGCGCCAGGTTTGCCTCAATATCCAGGTGCCCGGAATCAATGGCCTGCATTCCTTTAGGTGGGTTGACGCCCACGGCCACGGTGAGGTGCTGGACTTCGGTGCCGTCGGCCTGAAACCCAAGGCGGTAGATCCCAGGTTGGGAAAAGCCCCAAGAGACGTGGGTGTGGGCGTTGGCAGGAAGGGTTACTGCGTCTTCCTTGCCATCGACGCCATCGGCCGAGTTAAAGAGGACCTCCGGGGTACCGAAGGCGGAGACCACATAGGCCGCCACGTCGCCCGGCCCGTCGGCTGAGACCATGCGAAAGTCTACCCCGGAGGAGTGTTGCGCGGCGCCGCTGATGCGCAGTCCTAGCCAAATGGCATCCAAGGATACATCTTCTACCAGCGGCACCAGGGTGGCACCGCGGGTGGAGGCAGCGTCGGCGACCTCCACCACGGGAGCGTCGGTGGACTCGTGCAGCGTATCGATAAGAGCTTGCGGTTCCAGCAGGTAGCCGTTGCTAAGCGCCAGGTTGGCATTGGCAATATCGCGCACCGTGCGCAGCGTTGGCTCGAAGGTATGCGGATCCTTGCCGCTGGGGATGAGGCTTTTGACCTGGGCATCTTCTCCTGCCACGTTGCGCGCTAGGTCTGCCAGGATTGGGGTGGTGGCCACCACGCTGAATCCTTCTCCGGTCCCAGCATCATGTGCGGCTGAGGACGCACAACTAGCGGTGAGCAGGCAACTGGCCAAAAGTGCTCCTACGGTAAGGTGCCGGCGATTGTGGGAACATGAACGCCCCATTAGTCCGCTGCCTTAGCTACGGCCAGCCGCGCAATGCCCAGGCCGAGGAAGAGCATGCCAAGGCCCAACACCCCGATGCCGAGGGGCACGATGGGGGTCCCAGTATTGGCTAAAGAACCGCCCGTGCCTTGTGCCTGCGCCGACTGACCGTTGCTGGATCCGGTGGGTGAGGTAGAGCCGCTAGCGCTTGCCGACGCCCCACCTGCCGCCGCGCCATTCCCACAGTCGCCGCCGTCTGGATTCACGGCAGCTCCCAGGTCGAAGTGCCCGTTATCAAACGCCTTGGCCGGTTCATCGCCGCCGACGACGAAATGGAGAGTTGCCTCACCGGCAACCTGTTTTCCCTCACCGGTTTGAGCCACTTGGCGGATGGTGACGTCATAGGTTCCCTGGGCGCCAAAGACCCAGTTGGGGTGCACGTGAGTATTCGGGGCGATGGAATGGGTGCCTTCCGCCGCATCAGCGTTGCCGCGGAACCACTCCTCGCCAACGACCTTGCCCAGCCCGCCCTGGGAGTAGACCATCATCGGGCCGGGGCCCTTGAAGCCCACCAGCTCCCAGGTGACATCGCCGGGGATATTTTCGCGCATCGATGGGCTTTGGGTATTCGCCCCTAACCACGGAACACCGTCGACCTGGGTAGAACCAATCATCCAGGCCTTTCCTGCTGGCACTGGTCCTACTTCTTGGGGGAGATCCACGCTGGATTTATCGGAGAGGTAGAAGGTGGCACCATCGGCATCGCGCCACTCGGAGGGCGAGACCGTATCGTCCTTGATTTGCGGGGTCATGCCCGGGGTGCATTCTTCGCCTGTTGCTGCGCCGGACGTGCCCGAGCCTGCCGCGTCGCTCTTGCCTGCAGGTCGCTTTGTATTTGTATCTCCCTGGTCAGTGGTGCCATCGCCGGAGTCAGCCGCGCGATCCGCGGTGGAGGCATCGCCGCCGTCGCCTACCTCCCAGGTGTAGGTCACCGCATTGCTGGACTCGCCATTGGAATGGGCGCGCACCGTCATGGTGTAGGTGCCGGCCTCGCTAAAAGCCCAGTTGACATGCCGGTGAGCGGGATTGGGCTGGTTGATGACCTCACCGCTGGTGAGCTCCATGGAACCGGAATCGGTCACGGCATCGATGCCACCAAAACTGCTGGTTTCAAAGACATACACAGTGCCCGGGCCGGAGACCTCGGCAAATTCCAGATCAACGCTTTCGAAGCCGCCATCGCGGGCGGGTTGAGTATCCCAACCCGGCCAGATGATGCGCTGGTCTTGGGCCTGTGGCAGGAAATAGGTGGGTTGGCCGATTTCTGGCACGCCCTCGGTGGCATCGGACCAGGCATCCTCGACGACCTTGAGCACTACGTCATCGCCAGAGCGCGGAACGGCAGACCCCGTGATGTCTTCCTTCATCGAAAGGTGCAGCGTGCCATCAGGGGCCGTGACGTAGAAGGCGTCGACGTGCCCGGAATCAAAGACCTCATCGAAGGCCAACGCTGCGCCGGGCGAGAAGAACGCTAAGACTGCGGCAAAGACAGCAGCGAGTACCGACATGAACCGGCGCCACTGTGGGGCGCGGCGGGAGGCAGGAGAGTGGGATTGATGCATTGTGGTGTCCCGTCTAGTCAGTTGGGTTGGGGTGGGTTAGAACTTGAGGCCGAAGCGCCGGCGGATGAGGTCTTCGTTATCGCGGAAGAAGTTATAGAAGGCCTTGAAGACCACCACGAGGACCGCTGGGAGGACTAAGCTCCACGGGCTCAACGAGGATCCCGTTGGCTCTTCGGGCTTAGCGGCATCGTCCGGCTTCTCGTCCGGCTTCTCGGTCGGCCTCTCGCTGGGTGTCTCGCCCTCGGAGTCGCTCGGCTTGCGGGAGGAACAAGAATCTAGGGTTTTATCGCCGACGGCAAAGGTCAGAGTTTGCGGCTCGGACTTAAGTTCCTTGCCGTCCTTCCCCGTGGCCGTATAGGTGGCCTCGAAGGTATAGACACCGGGCTTGGAAAAGGCCCAGTGCGTGTGGGTGTGGGCCGGAAAGTTGGTCTCGATGGTGTAGTCCTTGGCCGCGGAGTTCGCCAAGACCGAAAAGCCCTTGCCATGCGAGGCGTCGATAAAGGCGCCCCACTCGGCCCCGTCTGGGGTGGAGGTGGGCTTCAGGTTGAGGTTGACGGCATTGTCTTTGGTCGCGGAATAATCCAAGTCCTGAGTGTTATAACCCGGCCAGATAATGTGTTGATTCTGTGTCTGCGGCAGGTGATAGAAGCGCTCACCGGGTTTTCCGAGGAAGTCGAACTCCTTGCCCGCAAGCTTCTCGTTGCGCCGGGTGAGCGCATTATCGTGTACGCCGAGCACCACGTCATCAAGTTTGCGGTCGACAGACTTCTTATCCACCTGTGCCGTGTCATCGCGCAGAACGGTACTAAAGCCGCCCTCGGCAGGTTGAGCCTTGATGTCCACGTGCCCACGGTCCAGTAGGTATTTCTCGCTGCACTGGTGCGTGTCGGCTTCCGCTTCATTTGCGCCTGGCTTCGGCGCTTGGGAAGGCGAGTCTTCCTTGCCGGGAGTGGTGTCCGGTTCCTCATTGGAAGTGGAGAACCGCCCCGTGGTTTCGTAGTTTTCGCCGAAGGCAAAGGACTCCGTAATCACGCTGCTTGCATGCCCGGCCTTCACGGTGGAATGAGGAAAGAGATTGACCTTTGCATAAGAGCCGGTGAAGTATTCGCCCTCGTCAAAGGCAACCTCGCCGTGCCCGTTGGTAATGGGGGTTTCAAGATCCACGGTGGGGTATTTGGAATCCTTAGCATCATAAAGACCGCCGGTGAGAAGGCCGTTGAAGTTCTTATCCTCGGTATCGACCACGATCTTGGTGCCGCCCTTGCCCTGCTTGCGCATCCGGATGGTATAGCCCAGCTCCTCCAGCTCGGTTTCCTGGGTAGGGGCAAGCTGGCGCGGGCGGGAAGCTTCCTGCCACGTCTCGGCGGCAGAAGAAGAATCTGTCTGGACGGACGCGCCAGGCTGGACGTCAAGGGGATTAGAAATCCAGCGCGGGGCATCACCCTCTGGGGTAAATACGGCCTGCACTTGGGAAGGCTCTGGCCCCATGTATTCGTCCCACTGCGCGCGGCCATTCTTAACGGGGAGGTCGGTGAGGAAGTAGCCGTCGATAAGCAGCGTCAGGGTACCCTGCGCCTTATTTTTAGCGTCGAAGGAAATAGTGGTGAGCTTGTCATCGCCGTCTTTTTCGGGATTGTGCTTAGGGGCCATGCGTAGGCTGTAGCCGGCAGCGGCGGCGTCGCCAGTCGCGGACTGGGCAAAGCGTTCCTGCAAGCTTGGAGTCTTCTCATTCTTGGGCTTCTGGCCGCCTACTTGAACCGTTGTGGTCTGCGGTTCATTGGCGATGAGCCGGCCGTCTTTGCCGCGCGCACTGGTGCGGTAGGTCAGGCGGTATCGTCCGGGCTTGGTAAACAGAGTGGAGTTGTGCGTATGCGTGCCGGCAACAATGTAGGCAGAGTGCGGCGAATCCGGGAAGGAACCGAGCATGCGGTGCAGCTGGGTGCCGTCCTCATCATCTTTATTGGTAAAAAGCTCTACCTCGCCGGGGCCATCGACGCTGAGCAAGTCAAGGAACGCTACGCCGTCACGGAATTCGTCCGTGGGTAAGGAAGTATCTGCGCCAAAGCCCAGCCAAATGGGCGAATTATTACCGGATACCTGGTGCGGCGCTGTGTAGTAGGTCGTGCCTGGGGCCCCAATGTAGTCTTGGGTCCCGTTTGCCGGAAGCGTATAGAGATACTGGTTGCTGTTATCCGTGGCGCTGTAGCCCTTGCCCACCCAGGCAACAGTGTCTGCGATCGGGGGCTCTTGACCGCCAAACTCGGACTTCAGGACGAAATCGTTGTTCTCCCAGAAAGACTTGGGGGAGTCAACGTGGGTATTGGTAGCGATGTGCTTGCCATCATCGGGGCCTGCGACAGCCGTGGCGGGAGTGATAAGTGCCAAAGTGCTCAGCGTGGCAAGGAAACGGGTGCGTGGGGAAGCCACAGTTGGGAAGGCCTTTCTACAGTTCTCACAAGTTCACCAGAAACTATAGAAAATGAATCCCATAACCTGCTAGCCGTAATGGAAACCGATTTCACCGACCAGTGGCTTTGTAGTGAAACCCGTTTCCAATTACCCCAATTTGCGTGTAGGAATAGACTGCAAGCCGCTGCGCGCCGGGCAGGATTCAGGGGCGCTTGGGCTGGTGCGGACTGGAATCGGCGCCTCCACTACGATGGTGGGCATGACTGAAGTACGCGTTAGATTCTGTCCGTCCCCAACCGGCACACCGCACGTAGGCATGGTGCGCACCGCACTATTCAACTGGGCCTATGCCCGCCATACCGGTGGCAAGCTGGTATTTCGCATCGAGGACACCGATGCCGCCCGTGACTCTGAAGAGTCCTACCAGGCCATCATTGATTCCCTGACCTGGCTTGGCCTGGGCTGGGATGAAGGCATCAATGTTGGCGGCCCGCACGAGCCTTACCGTCAGTCCCAGCGCATGGACATCTACAAAGAGGTCCTAGACAAGCTTATCGACGGCGGATTTGTCTACCCGGCATACTCCACCGCTGAAGAGGTGGAGGAGCGCCACAAGGCTGCTGGCCGTGACCCGAAGCTGGGCTATGACAACTTTGACCGCGATCTCACCCAGGAGCAGATCGACGCCTTTGAGGCTGAGGGCCGCAAGCCTGTCTGGCGCCTGCGCATGCCGGAGCAGGATTGGACCTGGACCGACCTGGTGCGTGGCGAGATGACCTTCAAGTCTGAGACCCAGCCGGACTATGTGGTGGCTCGCTCCAATGGTGCACCCCTCTACACCCTGGTTAACCCGGTCGACGACGCCCTGATGCGCATCACCCACGTGTTGCGTGGTGAGGACCTGCTTTCTTCTACTCCGCGTCAGCTCGCGCTTTACGACGCCCTTAAGAAGATCGGCGTTGCCGAGTTCACCCCAGAGTTTGGCCACCTGCCCTTCGTGATGGGCGAGGGCAATAAGAAACTATCTAAGCGCGACCCGCAGTCCAACCTGTTTAATCACCGCGATAACGGCATCATCCCTGAGGGCATGCTCAATTACCTGTCCCTGCTGGGTTGGTCCCTGTCCGCGGACCAGGACATCTTTAGCATGGATGACTTGGTAGAAAACTTCGACGTCCACGACGTGCTGGGTAACCCCGCACGCTTTGATCAGAAGAAGCTCGAGGCCATCAACGCGGACCACATCCGCCAGCTGGACCCAGAAGAGTTTGCCTTCCGTCTGCGTAACTACTTGACCGAGTACACGGACTTCCCGGCCGACTATGACGGCGAGAAGTTCGCCTTCGCCGCTGACCTTGTACAAACCCGCATCAAGACCCTGTCTGATGCCTATGGCCTCATGAGCTTTTTGGTGACCCCGGATGCCGACCTAAAGCTTGATGAGAAGGCAGCGAAGAAGAACCTCAAGGAAGAGGCCATTCAGCCGCTCGAGGTGGGTATCGAGACCCTCGAGGGCGTTGCGGAGTGGAAGACCGAGAATATCGAGGCGGCACTATCTAAGGCCCTTATTGAAGACCTCGAGCTGAAGCCTCGTAAGGCCTACGGAGCACTGCGTGTAGCCATTTCCGGCGCCCAGGTTTCCCCGCCGCTCTTTGAGTCCATGGAGCTGCTGGGCAAGGAGTCCACCCTGGCCCGCCTTCGTGCGGCCCGTGAAGTGACTCCCTACGTGCCGGCGGCACAGTAGGGGGAGTGCCTCCCGTAAGGCGGCGATAGATGTCTAATCCCGCCCTTCGATGCGGCGAATGGCAGCTGAACTACAGCGCTGTCATTCGCCGCATTTTTATTAACCTTCTACTGGCCTGAAAATGGGTCGTGCGCTGGCGATTTGGCAGTTTACGCGATGATCATTATAGTTATTACACGTTGCAGCGAGCAAGGGAGAACAGCCGAAAGGCGGTAAGCTTCCAGCGCAAGTTAGCAAATGGCCTATGGTGTAATTGGCAACACAGCGGTTTCTGGTACCGCCATTCTAGGTTCGAGTCCTGGTAGGCCAGCAGTGAAAATGCTTTAAACGGCAGGCTCACTAGTTCTAAGCCCCGTTCGTCTAGCGGCCTAGGACGCCGGCCTCTCACGCCGGTAACACGGGTTCAAATCCCGTACGGGGTACAAAGACCTCCAGCCCAAAGGCTGGAGGATTTTTCATATCCGGGGCAATGTCTTTTCCAGCGTCTTTTCCAGCGTCAGTCTGGGTTCCGACCACGACGCGAGCAAAACTGGTTATAACCTACCCCCAGACCATTAGCCTTATCTGCGCAGGCCGCAGCCTGCTGCCAATGAGACCAGGGCTAAGACCACCGCGAAGTTGTGCAAAACCCTTCCTGTCCTGCATGCGTAGGCATAGACTGCAAGTACAGCAGAAAACAAACAGAAAGGAGAGCGGGTGACAGAAAGCGAAACGCACCACAGCCAAGGCGCACAGCCCGAAAGCACAGCCAGGTAGTAACGCTATAATCCACAACTTCCTTCCCACCAACGTTTGTACGAAGTATAGGAGCCTGCAGCATATGCACTTCGACGCACAGCGCCATCCCGAGTCCTACTAGCACAGCGTTCTCGGCCACGGACTATCCACAGATTGCTTGCGGAATAACCACTGATTCGATCCGCACCTCGGCCACGAAGAACCCTCACTGCAGTACCGGGCTCGGGAATTTTTGCGTTTTCCTTCGCCTTCCCTCAAAACCGTCCTTGACCGTGCGATTTGTGCTGAATTAACCCATCGTTTACTCTTAACAAGTCCGCAACGCACAGTGTGCGATTGCTGCGAACGCGCCCCGTTCGTCTAGCGGCCTAGGACGCCGGCCTCTCACGCCGGTAACACGGGTTCAAATCCCGTACGGGGTACCAACGGAAAGCTGCGAGCCAGATGGCTCGCAGCTTTTTCTTTATTCAAAACCTGTGCGGTTTAGCGGCATGTAGGGGAGGCCTCGACGTCCAAGGGCTAACCGTCCTGCCCTCGGGACGGTTTGGGAGCCGAAGTAAACTGGGACGCAGACTCCCGTAGCGGTCTTTTAGTAGGGGCTCAGGTGGGCCGTAAGTGGTTTCGTGCTCGATAGCCGCGTTCGAGCGAATCTCTTAAGAAGGAGCTAGACCTAGCGATAGGAAGGGTATCCGAGTCCCTTTAGTGGATGCATATGCGGCTTTCTCTGCCCCTTCTAGGTCCTTGGGGCACTAGCGTGGGACCCGAACCATGAAAGAAGCCCACCAAGCCGTGAAAAAGGGCTTGGTGGGAGGTGTAGGAAGGGCGGAAGGGGAGATGTCGCCAAGCGCGGCTACGCCATGACCTTCGTCTTCTTAATCGCCTTCTTGAGGCGCTTGTGATAGGCATCCATTGCGCGGCGGAGAATGAGGCCGACGATGAGTGCCGGGATGGTAAACAGCAGTAGCATGCCCAACTCGCGCCAAATGTCACCGTGATAGATGCCCGCAATGGCGCTGCGGAAAGCATCAATGGCGTAGGTCGCTGGCAGCCACGGGCTCACGTTCTGGAACCACTCAGGCAGCAAGGGTAGCGGGTAGGCGCCGCCGGAGCCAGAGACTTGTATCACGAGCAACAACACCGCCAAGGCCTTGCCGGCACTATCGAGTGTGATGACAAGTGAATAGATGATCAACATAAACACCAGCGAGACTATCCATGCGGCGAACATGAGCATGAATGGGTGCGCGGGCTCGATCTGGACAAAGAAGATGAGGCTGAGGACCACCAAGGTGGCCTGCGCGAGGCCGACCAGGCCGAGTGTGGCAAAGCGGCCGAAGAACGCTTGACCACGGGTGAATTCGCTCTCGTCGTACTTTCCGTTTTCGTCCTTGCGCAAGTATTTACGCTCGGCGTTGGTATGCACCAGCACGCATGCCAGAAGGGCGCCTACCCATAGGGACAAGGCGAGGTAGAACGGCGTCATACCCACGCCAAAGGCAGCGACAGGGTAGACCGGTTGGCGGTCTACAGCCACGGGAGCGGCGATGCGGGAGGCGAGCAGTTCTGGATCGTTGCCGACGATATCCGCTAGCTTGTCTAAATCGCCGCCACGGCGCGCCTCGTCGATTTTTCGGCCCATGTCAGCAAAACGGCCGCTTTGCTCCCGCAGGGTGCTGGCAAGGCTGGCGGTGGTATCGCGGGCGCGCGCCAGGCTTTGCTGTGGCGACCCCTCCTTCTGGGAGACCGAAGAGCGAATGCCTGCGATGTCCTGCTTGACAGCATCAATATCGTCCGCGACCACCGAAACGCTCTGGTTGAGCTGATCTAGTTGGGGCTTGAGGTTCTCGTTATAGGAATTGCGTGCCTTTTCAGCAGCCTGCTTGGCATTAGCGATGGCATCCTTGGTGCGCTGGCGGGAGTCTTGGGACGTGCCACGACCTTGCTCAAGGTCATCGGCGGTAGATACCAGCGAATCATGCAGCGCGTTGCTCTGCGCAATGGAGGCATCAATCTGACCCATCATCGCCTTATATCCACCCGCGACTGGAGCTGGTAGAGCTACCTTATCGGCTTGGTCCTTGAGGGAAGCGCGAACTCCCTCAAAGGCCTTTGTCTGCTCGTCTACACGCTCAGCTGCGGTGCGGTAGGTCTGCGCCGTTTGTGCGCTGGTGGTGCTTGCATTATCGAGCAACTCATCAACCTGGGCAGAGAGCGCGTCGTAGCTTTGCGTTGTAGCCGCCAAGGAAGCGTCGAGCGAGCCAGCCGAGTCATTGAGGGTAGAGCGCAGAACGTCGATGGGGTTTTCGCCTTGGTCATTGTCGGTCTCCGTAGCCTGGCGGCCAGCCTCGGCGAGGATATTGTCCGCAGCCTGCGTAAGCGGCAGGGTGGAGTCGACCAGATTGCTTAGTGCACCTACGGTGCCAGCCGCAGCATCGAGGCGAGTGCTGACGTTATTGACGCGGTTGTGCAGGTTATTGAGTGCAGTCTGGGTATCGTCCTCATTAAGGTATTTATCAAAATCCGAGACGACGCCAAGGCCGACATTGGATACCACGCGGGTGAAGGACTCGTTGATTTTCTGGATGACGCCGTCCGCACTCTTTTGCGTGATGATGGTAGACAGCGCATTCTTCTTCTCATTGGTATAGAGGTTGAGCTTGCTTGGCTCGGTTCCTTCTACATAAAACGTGAGCAAATCCGCGCTGAAGTCCTTGGGCAGAACAATGCCGGCATAGTATTCGCCAGACTTCGTTCCTTCGACGGCATCGGCGCTATCAGTAATGACCCAATCTATATCTTGATTGCGGCTGAGCTGTGAGAGCACCTTATCGCCCAAATTCAGTTTCAGGGAGGCGAGGTCGCTTTCGTGGCCTTCATCCTCGCTGGCCACAGCGATCTTGAGTTGGTCGGTATTAGCAAAGGGATCCCAGCTGGCCAACACGTTGAAGGAGGTGAAAAGCAACGGGATGATGGCAAGGCCAAAGATGATGACCGCGGTGATTACATTGGTGCGAATGGCGTGGAGGTCATCGCGGAGAATGGTCAGGATGTTTTTCATGACTTACTCGCCTCGCTTTCCGGAGTCATCGCCATCAACGGCGGGCATTTCCTTGGTCTCGCTGGCATTAGAAAATGTGGATTCCTCGTCTAAGTCCTCTAGGAGGTAGCGGTTTGGGTGTTCCTGTCGGTGCTCGAGGTGCTCCTGGATTTCCTCATCACTGAGATCCGCCAGGCGGCTATCGTGCGCGATGCTCTGCTTGATGTACTCAAGGGAGCAGATAACGCCCACCGCAATGAGCGTCACCAGGCAGGCCAGGCCGAAGATGATGGCCTTTTCTTCAGGGTTAATGCGTGAGTAGATGCCCAAAGCGACGACTAACGCTAGGCCTACCGCGACGGTAATCTTCATCAGCTGGGAGTAATTCCTGCGGGCCATGCTCCACTTATCCTCCAAGCTTTGTTGGTACGCCTCGCGGTCATTCAAGGCATAGAGGAGGTCGGTAAAGCGGTACCGGCTGCCGACCAGGTGGACCTGCTCATTGATAACGAGACCGCCCTTATGCAGTTCGTCATTGACCAGCATGTTGACGTTGGACAGGCCGCGGCGCATCACAGTACCGATGAGGTAAGCGATCGCGGCCATGCCGATGAGCGCGGCAAGGTCGCGCGCATAGTGGTTGCCGTAGAAACCACCGACGGTCTCGCGCATGGCATCGATGCCGTAGGTAAAGGGCAGGAATGGATGCACCGCGCGGAAGAAGTCCGGCGTCATCTCAATGGGGTAGAGGCCGGATGCGCCCGGAATCTGGATGAAGGCGAAGACCACCGCGATGCCGCGGCCTACGTGTCCAAACGTAGAAACCAAGCTATAGGTAATGCTCAGGTAGCACAGGCCCACGATGACCGCGGTAGCGACGTAGGCCAATGCATTGGCATGTTCAACACCAATGGCCAGGTTGCCGATGGACACGATGAGTGCCTGGGCAATGGCAAAGAAGGAAAGCAAAAGGAAGCGGGCAAGGTAAGCCTTGGTAATGGTGAGGTCCTTGCGGCCCTGCGGGTCTACCTCAGCACGGAAGATGATGAGCAGCATGAACGCGCCGATCCACAGCGTGAGGTTGATAAAGAGCGAGGACATGCCGGAACCATAGTGCTTTACAGGGAATACGGCGTGGCTTTCCATCTCCGCAGGGGAGGCAAGGAAGGAAGACACCTCATCGGTGTTAAGGCCCTTGACAGACTGCAGGATGGAATTGTTATTGGCAGTATTGCTCAGCGCAATCACGTCGCTGCGGGAGGCGCGAAGCCCCTCCTCAATGCCGTCGAGGTCCACAGAAAAACGCTCAACTACTTGCTGGGCCTGGCTTAGCTGCTCGTCGACGCCCCCCAAGAGCCCATCGGTTTGCCCGACCAGTGCCTGCTGGCTTTCGAGCGAGGCGGAAAGCTTGCCGGTGGTAGCGGTGACGTCGGACAGCGCAGCGTTGAGCTTGGGTAGGCCTTCGGCTACATTATCGCGCAGCGCGTGGGAATCATCGCGCGTTTGGGCAGCCATCTCTTCCAGCATGCCCGTGGTCTTATTGAGCGAATCGATGGTGTCGTTCGTATCGCCGTTGAGAGTATCTAAGTCACCGAGAACGGCCTTATTTTGATCATTGCGTTTGCGGAGGTCTCCTACCTGATCCTTAATCTGTTGGGAAACCTGTGGGGGCAGGGCTGGTGAAGACGCAAGCTTATCGAGCTGATCGATTGCCCGGTCAGCTTCACCGACGATTCCTGACGCGCCCGCAGATGCGGCACCTACGCGGTTGAGTGCGCCGCGCAGCTTGCCGGAGACCGAGCCTACGGTGGCATTGGCGGAGGCGGTGCCGTCCGCCATGGCGGTCGTGCCTTCTACATAGGCGGCGGTGGCATCGTCCGAGAAAGAAGTGACTTCCCGCTGGACCTCTGCGGTTATAGCGTTCAGCTCATCCAAGGCGGTCTGGGCATCGTCGATGGTCTTTTGCACCGTGCCCAAAGACTTGCGGGCTTGCGCGATAGTTGGGCGCGCATCCTCGATGGTGGAATGCACGTCAGCAAGTTGGCTGCGGGAGTTAGCTACCGTATCTGCGGTCTCTGAAAAAGAATCCGCGGTCTTGCTTGCGGTACTGTTAATCTTCTGGCTCAAATCGCCACCGGAGTTCTTTAGCTCCGTAGCCACCGAATCCGCTACCTGCTCATTGAAGGTCGAGCTGATGGTGGTGTCTAGTGTCGAAGCGCCAGTATCAGTAATCTTCGGTGCAATGGCGTTGAGCTTCTCATTGACGTGATATTCCAGCGTGGGCTGAGAATAGGTACCTTTAAAAAGGCTCACGAAATCTGCCGAAAAGTCTTCGGGGACAATCACCGAGGCGAAGACGTCACCCTTCTTAACGGCGTCTTCGGCTTCCTGCCTGTCCATGAACTGCCAGCCCAGCTCGTCATTGTCATGCAGCTTGTCAATCATCTGCCCGCCGACGTCTAAGTGGCCAGTCATTTCCGAGGATGCGCCTTTGTCCTCATTAACTACGGCGACCTTGAGGTGTTCTGTGTTTCCGTATGGGTCCCAGAAACCGGAGATGTTTACCCAGGAATACAGGGCTGGGGTGATCATCAAACCAATGAGGATCACCCAGACCTGCGGGGTCCGCCACAAGCGGACAAAATCTTGAAGAAAAATCTTCCAACTAGTAATCACTCGAAAAATCGTAACACCCAACCGGAAAGAACTAATAGCCTGACTGTCAGTTTTAACAGAAATGAGAGAGCGCGTCCCGTCGAGCTTGCAGATATGTTTCTGGTGTGAATTTCGGGGACGATTTCAGCAGTAGGGTGGGCATAGAAAAAGCCGCCTGGGTCCTCAGTTCAAGGGACCTAGGCGGCAAGCACGTGGGGCTGGGCCCCGATAGGCGCTTAGTGCTCGTCGTAGTGATCGCCGTGGGCGGCGTGGCGGTGGCCGTCGTGCAGGTAGTCCACGTGGTCGCCGTGCGGGATCGCTACGTGGCCGCAGCCTTCACCATGGGTGTGGTCGGCGTGGGCCTCGGCTTCAACGTGCTCGGTGGTTTCGCACTCATCCCAGTGGCCATCATGCTCACGGTGAATGTGGCCCTCGTGGAGATAGTCGGTGTGGTCACCGTGCGGGAAGGAAACGTGGCCGCAATCGGCGCCATGGGTGTGGGTATGGTCTTCGTGGGTGTTGTGGGTCATGATGCCTGATCCTCTCTGGTAGGGGACGTTCCCAGTTGTTTTCAGTGTGTTTTCATTAAACCGTATTTTCATTTCAGTTTCAATAGGTGTGGGCGCGTTTCTCTAATTTTCCGGTTTGGGAAATAAAAGGGCCCGCCTCCTTGGGGCTAGGTGGAGGCGGGCGTCGTAAAGCTGGGGGGCTTTAGAGGAGATTGCTCAATTCGCGTGCGGCGGAAGTGAGAATGTCGGCGTATTTCTGGGCCGGGGAAGGTTGGAAGCGCTCGACCGATCCGGAAATTGACAGTACTGCGAGGAAGGTTCCGGAACTATCGAAAACCGGCGCAGAAATGGAGGCTAAGCCGGCTTCGCGTTCCTCAATAGACTCGGAATAGCCTTGGTTTCGGGCCGCCTCAATGTCTTCTTGGGTAAACGAGGCGTTATCGGTATTGATGTCTACGTATGCGGCAATGATGCGCGCGGCAGAGCCGGAGCTAAGCGGTAGCTGGCGCCCGACTGGTACGACGTTGTGGAGGCCGGATTCCGGCTCCCTGGTGGCAATGCAGGTACGGGTATTTCCGGTGACCTCGTAGAGCTGGATGGATTCTCCGGTGTCTTCGCGCAGTTTCTCCATGATTGGCCCGGCTGCCTCGAGGAGATGATCGCGGTTGCCGGGGAGGGCAGGGCCGGCCTTCCACTTTCCATCGGGGGTGCGAACGAGGATGCGGTGTGCTTCGAGTGCGGTGGCCAATCGGTGCGCTGTCGCCCGAGGCAGCCCCGTGGTTTCGCATAATTCATTGAGGGTGGAGGGGTGGTTGGCGGCGGCCATCATAATGGCCATTGCTCGATCCAACACCTTTATTCCGGAAACTGCGCTATACTCTCCCATACAATGAAATCTACGTCCCAACTTATGAGATTTCAAGTGTGGAGAGATGTTTATGAACCAGAAGCTGACATTGGCAGAAAAAGTGTGGCGCGATCACGTCGTCCAACACGGCGATGCTGGGGCGCCAGACCTTATCTTTATTGACTTTCAGCTACTACATGAAGTTACCAGTCCGCAGGCCTTTGATGGCTTGCGGCTGGCCGGCCGCAAGCTTCGTCACCCTGAACTGCACCTGGCCACTGAGGACCATAACGTACCCACGCAAGGCATCAAGTCCGGAAACCTCTTGGAAATCAAGGATGAGGTTTCTCGCACCCAGGTATCGACCCTGCGCAAGAATTGCGAGGAATTTGGAGTGCGCTTGCACTCTATGGGTGATGCCCAGCAGGGCATTGTGCACACAGTTGGCCCGCAGCTGGGGATCACCCAGCCGGGTATGACAATCGTGTGTGGCGACTCGCATACCTCCACGCACGGCGCCTTTGGTTCTATCGCCATGGGTATTGGCACCTCTGAGGTAGAACACGTCATGGCTACGCAGACGCTTTCTTTAAAGCCATTCAAAACTATGGCTATCGAGGTGACTGACGAGCTGCAAGAGGGGGTATCTGCCAAGGACCTCATTTTGGCCATTATCGCCAAAATCGGTACCGGTGGCGGGCAAGGCCACATCATTGAATATCGCGGTGAGGCCATTCGCAAGATGTCCATGGAAGCGCGCATGACCATCTGCAATATGTCTATTGAGGCAGGAGCCCGCGCCGGCATGGTTGCTCCCGATGAGACGACCTTCGAGTATGTCAAGGGCCGCGAGTTCGCTCCCACAGGAGCAGACTGGGATGCTGCAGTTGAGTATTGGAAGACACTTCCCACGGACGAAGGGGCAGAATTCGATACTGTCGTGGAAATTGATGGCTCCTCGCTGACCCCATTTGTTACGTGGGGAACCAATCCTGGACAGGGCCTTCCGTTAGGGGAGAAGGTCCCAGATCCGGAAGATTGTGGTGACGATAATGAAAAGGCCACTGTGGAAAAGGCTTTGCAGTATATGGACCTGCAGCCAGGTACTCCGCTACGCGATATCAAAATAGATACCGTCTTCGTCGGTTCCTGTACCAATGCCCGCATTGAAGACCTGCGCGCTGCGGCCGACGTGGTCAAGGGGCGCACCATCGCTGCCAATACGCGGATGATGGTCGTGCCGTCCTCCGCCGTGGTCAAGGCCCAAGCGGAGGAGGAGGGCCTCGACGAAGTCTTCCGAGAGTTCGGCGCGGAGTGGCGTACCGCCGGCTGCTCGATGTGCTTGGGTATGAACCCAGATCAATTAGCTCCGGGCGAGCGATCCGCCTCCACCTCCAACCGCAACTTCGAGGGGCGACAAGGCCCTGGTGGGCGCACGCACCTTGTCTCCCCGCAGGTGGCTGCCGCGACTGCCGTGACCGGTTACCTGTCTAGCCCGGCAGATCTGGATTAAGCGCTTAGAAAGGCATTGACAATGGAGAAATTTATTACGCATACGGGAACGGGCGTGCCCCTGCGCGCTTCCAACGTGGATACTGACCAGATCATCCCCGCGCGCTACTTGAAGTCGGTCAAGCGTACCGGCTTTTCAGATGGCCTATTTTCAAATTGGCGCTCCGATGACAACTTTGTACTCAACCAGGCGCAATTCAAGGACGGCTCGGTGCTTTTCGCGGGCAGTGATTTTGGCACCGGCTCCTCCCGTGAGCACGCCGTGTGGGCGTTGAATGAATACGGTTTCCGCGCGGTATTTTCTTCCCGCTTTGCTGATATTTTCCGCGGCAACGCTGGAAAATCCGGACTGCTTACTGGATTGATGGAGCAAGAAGATATTGAGCTCATCTGGAAACAGCTGGAAGCAGGAGAAACCCAGGTCACCGTGGACCTGGAGGCCCGAACGGTCACGGTGGGTGAAAATACCTACCGCTTCGATATTGATGACTACACCCGTTGGAGGTTGATGGAAGGGCTGGATGACATCGGCGTTACGCTCCGCAACGAGGATGCAATCGCTGCGTACGAATCGCGTCGCCCCAGCTTCAAGCCCGCTGTTCACGCCCAATAGCAGAAGAATCGATGGCGATCGGCGGGCCAGCAGTGCCCCTACAGTCCTGCTACGCGAAGGGGCCGTAGGGGCGCCGTGCGCCCACACGTGAACTTTAAACTTCTGCCTTGGGGTAAATGGGGGTACAACTCGGTAACGTATAGGTAACAATTGTTTGCTCCAGTTTCCCGCAACGAAGTATCACCCTAGCTTTAGACTTATGAGCAATCCCTATTCGAATAATGATTCCTTCAATTCAGGAAACAACGGGGCAGAGTATCCCGGAGCCGGCCATGAGTCTGCATCTCATGGAAATGAGGCGAATGGCCAGTCTGGCTACGGCCAACAGCACTTTGGGCAACAGCAGTTTGGCCAGCAACAGTATGGACAACAGCAGTACGGCCAGCCCGGATACGCCGGGAGCCCGTATCCGGGAGACGATTCCCTTTTTGGTCGTGACGTAGACGCCATTCAGGTAATCGCGGATAGCTTCCGCTACTTCGGCCGCAATTGGGCGGAGTGGATTTTCGGTCCGCTGGTGCAGATGGTAGTTGTCTTGATCCTCTATTTGCTGATGTTCGCCGTCCTAGCAGGCAGCGGTGCATCCATTGATGCTCTAGCCAATAGCGGCTCGGGTTCCGATGCCGCGCTTACCGGTGGGCTCATTGCAGTAATGTTCTTAGCCTTTATCGCCATGTTCCTCGTGGTTATTTGGTCAGTTAGCACTTGGTACAAGGCTGCTAATAAACAGGTGGATACCGGGACGCTGGAGATAAAGGACTTTCTGAGCTTTAAAAATGTCGCCGGTCTCATGGCGGTGAATGTGCTTTCGTGGCTGGTTATTTCCCTGGGCTTCATTCTCCTGGTTATTCCGGGACTCTTCGCCGCCTTCTTCTTCACTTGGATGCCGGCCGTCAAGGCTGCACGCCCTGAGCTATCTGTGGGCGAAACCTTTGGGGCTTCCATCGAGGTCGCAAAGAAGAACGTTGGAGTGACCATCTTGGTGCTCGTCCTAATTGCCGTCCTGTACGCCGTGCTGAGCTTTACCATCGTCGGCGCTATTTTGTTCCCGGCGCTGAATACACTCATTATGGTTCTCTTTGTCCGCCGCACCCTTGGACTGCGCGGCTAGAAAGCTGCGCATCGCACAATAGGAGTGCACAGAAGGCCCTGCCGGTCCACCGAATCAGGTGGCAGGCAGGGCCTTAGTAGTAGCGTGCGGAAGAGCCGAGCAGCTAGCGCACCGGCAGTGGGCTAGCCAGGTAATCGGCACCGGTGAGCTCGCCATTGTTGAAAGACAAGACCCACACAGAAGCCTTCTTAAACTTCAGCTTGTCCACCGGCTTTTTCAGGAACTTTGGGGCGAGGTCCTCGATGATGCCAGGAATGGTGGCGCCCTGGCTTACGATGACGGGAACGCCGCCTTCGTTGACCACGCGGCGGAAAGCTTTCTTGGCTGCTTCTGGGTCGTTCTCCCAGGCCTCATCGCCAAAGTTTTTGTTGATGGAAATGTCCTTGCCCAGTTCGTCGGCAAGCGGGGCAGCCGTCTGCTGGCAGCGCTGGGGCAGGGCAGAGTAAATGGCGGTGGGCTGGAAGGCACTGAGCATCGGCACCAGCATCTCTGCTTGGCGGCGGCCCTTTTTATCCAGTGGTCGCAGGTTGTCATCGCCTTGCCAGCTACCGCTTTCATGCGCGCGTGCGTGGCGCACATAGAGCACGCGGGTAGCGGGCGCGATGCGTAGGCGCTTAGCCGCCTTGGCTACTACCGCGGTATCAACGTCGTAGGACAGGAGGTCTTGCGCCTCGTCGATGGGCAGCCACCGTAGCTCATCGGTTTCACTATTGGCGGAATAGGTTCCGCCCAGGTACTTGGCCACCCAGTAGTAGACCACCTTAGTGCGGCCTTGGACTGGGTACGTTACCTTGCCGATGAGCTTGCCCAGGCGCACGCTAAAGCCGGTTTCCTCCAGGATTTCCCGGGCTGCGGTCGTGGGCAGTGATTCGCCGGGATCGACCTTGCCCTTGGGCAGGGACCAATCATCGTAATGGGGACGGTGGATGAGTGCGATTTCCGGGTCCTGCGGGGACCCGCGCCAGATTACGGCGCCGGCGGCAAGGGTTGTGCGGTGGAATTCCTTGGCGGGGTCCACCGGGATTTCCTGATGGCGGCCGGAAATAAACTCCTCGTGCTGCTGATCCTTGTCGGTTTCGTGCATCTTTTTAATATTGGGCATCGTCTGCCTCCACGGGGCCTTTCCACAGTAATTGGGTTTATAAGAACAACGTCTAAGGGCCCATTGTCCCACGGGTTAGGCGCGTTATGCATCCTCGCCCCACGGTGAACGGGCATGCTTTAAGGTTGGGGTTATAGATTCGCACATTTGGAGGAAACACCATGGTTAACGTTGCTGTGATGGGTGCTGGTTCTTGGGGAACTACCTTGGCTAAGGTCTTTGCGGATGCCGGAAATGATGTCCGCCTGTGGGCGCGCCGCGCGGAATTGGCGCAGGCCATCAACGAGACCCACACCAATCCGGACTATTTGCCGGATACCCGCCTGCCGGCCGCGGTGCGGGCCACCCATGATGATGTCGAAGCGCTGGCGCTTGCCGACGTCGTCGTGTTCGGCGTTCCCTCCCAAACCTTGCGCGCCAACGTGGAAAAGTGGGCGCCGCACCTGCCAGAGGACGCGACCCTGGTGTCTATTTCTAAAGGCGTAGAGACTGCCACGCTCAAGCGCATGAGCGAGGTCATTATGGATGCGGCGGGCGTGCCAGCAGACCGCGTGGCGGTACTGTCTGGCCCGAACTTGGCCAAGGAGATCGCTGCCGGCCAAGTGGCCGCCACGGTGATTGCCTGCTCCGATGAAGACCGCGCTCAGCGCGTGCAGGCTGCGGTCGCCGCGCCGTACCTGCGGCCCTACACCAATACCGATGTCATCGGCGCGGAAATCGGTGGCGCCTGCAAGAATGTCATCGCCTTGGCCTGTGGTATCGCCTCCGGCAAGGGGCTGGGCAATAACACCATGGCCACCATCATCACCCGCGGTCTGGCGGAGATTACCCGCCTGGGCGTGGAGCTGGGGGCGGATCCATTTACCTTTTCCGGCCTGGCAGGCATGGGCGACTTGGTGGCAACGTGCACCTCGACATTGTCGCGCAACCGCACCTTTGGCTACCGCCTGGGCCAAGGTGGCACGATTGAAGAGGCCAAGGCAGCCACCAATGGCCAGGTCGCGGAGGGCGTCTACTCCTGTGACTCCATCTATCGCCTCGCCCAGCAGGCCGGGGTAGAGATGCCTATCACGCACGCCGTTTATGGCGTGTGCTACGAGGGCGTGGCGGTAGAAGATATGATCATCGCTTTGA
Source organism: Corynebacterium tuberculostearicum SK141 (assembly GCF_000175635.1). Lineage (GTDB taxonomy): Bacteria > Actinomycetota > Actinomycetes > Mycobacteriales > Mycobacteriaceae > Corynebacterium > Corynebacterium tuberculostearicum_C. The sequence continues at coordinate 243,641 of NZ_ACVP01000012.1, forward strand.
TGGGTCGGTCCAAGAAGTCGGAGTAGGTCGAGGGTAAAATCTGCGGGCATGACTGAAAAGACCCGCGTGGCCGTCATCTATGGCGGCCGTAGCACCGAGCACTCCGTATCCTGCGTATCCGCAGGTGCGATCATGAACCACCTCGACCCAGAGAAATTCGAGGTGGTGCCCATCGGCATTACCCGTGAGGGCACGTGGACGCCTGGCACCACGGAGGGCTTAGAAATTGTCGATGGTGTCATGCCGGAGGTCAACCCAGGTGCGGAGCTGACCCTTTCTCTTGATCCCAATGCCAGGGGACAGTTCCACAACGTCACCGACGGCACGCTCTTCGCAGAGGTCGACGTGGTATTTCCCATTCTGCACGGCCCCTTTGGTGAGGACGGCACTATCCAAGGCCTCTTTGAGCTTTCCGGCTTGCCCTATGTAGGCCCAGGGGTATTGGCTTCCTCGGTGGGTATGGATAAGGAATTTACCAAGAAGGTGCTGGCGGCAGCAGACCTGCCCGTAGCGCCCGAGGTCATCCTCAAAGGCCGCACCGAGCTAAGCGAGGACGAAAAGCAGCGATTAGGCCTGCCCGTCTTTGTAAAGCCCGCCCGGGGCGGATCATCGATCGGCGTATCCAAGGTCAATAGCTGGGAGGAGTTCCCCGCAGCCGTCGACTTGGCGTTAGAAGATGATGAAAAGATCCTGGTGGAGCCAGAAATCGTAGGCCAAGAGGTAGAAATCGGTGTACTCCACTACGCCGATGGCACCTTGCTGGCCTCCGTCCCGGCGCTGCTCGCCGGTATCGATGATTCCGACGAGGGCTTTTATGGCTTCGACACCAAGTACCTCGACAATGTGGTCACCGCCGAAATCCCTGCGCCGTTCGCACCCGAGCTGACCGAAAAGCTACGCGACATGGCAATCCGCGCCTTCGAGGCCCTCAACTGTGAGGGCTTGTCTAGGGTCGACTTCTTCGTCACCGAGGAATCTGTGTACATCAACGAGATCAATACCCTGCCGGGCTTTACCCCGATCTCCATGTACCCGCAGGTGCTCGCGGCCTCGGGCGTTGAGTACCCGGCGCTGCTCGAGGCGCTTATCGAGCAGGCCCTAGCCAAGTAGGCCCAAGCGCTGCTTATTTTTCGGCCGTGTGCTCTGCGAGCACATCGCCAATTTCCACCAGTGCCGCCTGCGCGGCATCTTGTGGGGCGTGTAGCGCAAGGTAGTCCTCGCGGCCGAGGGCAAACCACGTGCCCGCGGTCGTGCCATGGGCCAAGGTGGTGTCCTCGAACCACGGAATATCGTTGACCTGTTGGAGCTTGACTCCGGCGCGATAGTTCTCCGGCTTGGCTACGCCGCATCGCGCAACGATGTCTTCGCGGCCTTCGGCACTCCATACATAGGTATTCTTATCCTCAACCTCGCGGCGGCTGTATCCCTCAGCCACCGAATCGGGCAGGGCCTTGTCTACTTCTGCGCACATCTGGTCATTCCCCGCCTTGAGAGCCTTAAGTGGCGCCTCGTGGGCAGTGGCAGGCTTTTCTTCGAGGGAAGAGAGGGCGTCGTTCAGCTCGCCCGGCTCTGCGTCAGTGGAGGCAGTGACCGCGACAACGGGGAAGCGCTGCGGCGCATACCAAGTGGTGAGGTTGGAGCCGGGGGTGGCATCGCGCACCTGGAACCACTGTTCGCCTTCTACGTCCTGGGTCTGGGAGTACTCGGTGTACTGGAAAGGCATATCTACGCCACAGCGCACGGTGACCTTATCCTCTGAGGTAGTGGCCCAGGCCGCGACGCCCGAAGGCACGGGCTCGGCAATATCGGCACGTGGCCTATCCATGACCTGATCCGGAAGGGCGTCGATAAAGCTGCGGCAGGCTTGCGAGTCTGCCTCCTTAGACTCCACGGGGGAGACCGCCACTGGTGCTTTGGCGACGTTATTGAATACGTATTTTGCGCCGAAAAGGACCGCCAGAACCATCACTATGGACAACCCAAGTGAAATGAAGATCGCGGTGCGGTTAAATTGGGATGTCATAAGGGCTCATAGTATCGAAAGGAAGCTGGTGAACTTAACTCAGACTCTCGCAGATGTGGGAGAACGCGCCGCCATCCGGGAAATTACCTCCGTGGCCTCCAGTAGGCTCAATGGAGACGATGCCGCGGTACTGCCCAGCGCGCCGCCGAATTCCCGCACCGTGGCGGCCACTGATTTGATGGTGGAGGGACGTCATTTCCTGCGCGAGTGGTCTACCCCGCGCGAGATTGGCAAGAAGGCCATCTTGCGCAATTTTGCCGATGTGGAAGCTATGGGTGCCCGTCCGGTTGCTGCCCTGCTTGCAATCGCCGCGCCAGGCGATACCCCGGTGCCCTTCGTACGTGGCATTGCCGAGGGAATTGCGGAACATAGCTCCTTCTATAACGCCGAGTTGGTAGGCGGCGACCTCACGAAGTCTGATCTCTTGGTCATCAATATCACGGCCGTAGGCTTCCTGGGCGGCAGCCTTCCCGCCTTGACTTTGGACGGGGCGCGGGCCGGCCAGCAGGTGGTAGCGCACGGCAAGATCGGCCACTCGGCCGCCGGCTTGGCCTTGTTGGAGCGCTTCGGCCGGAACCTTCCTGCAGGGCATGAGCACCTGCAGCCGCTTATCGACGCCCACTGTGCCCCCTGGCTCAACCCCGGCCGTGGCGTCATCGCCCGCGCCGCCGGGGTCACCGCCATGACCGATAACTCAGACGGTTTGATTCAAGACTGCACGACGATGGCCGAGCATTCCTGCGTGCACATGGACTTGGATCCGCAGGCCTTGCAACCGGAAGAATTGCTGTGCCAAGCCGCGGATCTACTCGACTGCGACCCGTGGGAATGGGTACTCAGCGGCGGCGAAGACCACACCCTCATCGGCACGACGGCAAAGGACGCCCCCTCCGGATTCCGAAAGATTGGCACCGTAACCCGCGGCTGCGGGGTTACGCTGGGAGGCACGACACCGAGCTATCAGAAAGGCTGGTTGAGCTTTTAACCATGCACCCCACCTACCACCCCTCTTGGGAGCCGATGCTGGCACCGGTAGTTGAAAAGCAATGGCCACAGATTTCTCACGCTCTTGAGGGGCAGGACTATTTGCCCCCGGCTGAGGATGTCTGCCGTGCGTTGCAGATGCCGCTGGATGAGGTCCGCGTGCTCATTGTGGGCCAAGACCCTTATCCCACCCCAGGACACGCCATGGGCATGGCCTTCTCCACTCGCCCGGGTGTGAAACCGCCGCGTTCCTTGGTCAATATTTACCGCGAGCTGCACGATGATCTGGGTATCGACGGCCGGGAAGACGGGGACCTGAGCGCCTGGGCGGACCAGGGAGTGCTGTTGCTTAACAGGGTGCTTACCGTAGCCCCAGGCCAGGCTGGATCGCACCGCCGCATCGGCTGGGAAGAGATTACCGAGGCTGCCATTCGCGCGCTCAACCGCAGCCCCATGGTCGCGATTCTCTGGGGCCGGGATGCGCAAGCATGTGAGCGCTTTCTTCCCGACGTCCCCTGTATCAAGTCCCCACATCCCTCGCCGCTATCTGCCAGCCGCGGCTTCTTTGGTTCCCAGCCCTTTTCCCGGGCAAACGCCCTTTTGCGGGACCAAGGCGCACAGGAAATAGACTGGCGCTTGTAAACTGTTGCGCATGTCCTACCCCAGCACGCTGGATTCCCACGGAATGCGCAATTGGGCCACCCGCGCCGTGGGGGAACTAGCCCATCGCCGCGATGAGATCAACGCGCTCAATGTTTTTCCTGTACCGGATTCCGATACGGGCTCGAATATGGCGCACACCATGGAGGCAGCGGTTGCGGAGCTCGACAACGGTGGCGATGTCGCCGATTCACTCGCGCTCGGGGCGGTGCGTGGTGCCCGCGGAAACTCGGGAATGGTGTTGTCGCAGGTTCTGCGCGGCGTGGCCGAGTCAACGGTGGACTCAGTTATCGACGGTGTCGTCTTTGTCCGTTCCCTCAAGCAGGCCGTGGAGCTGGTGGACCGGGCTATCGCCGAGCCGGTGGAAGGAACAGTTATTACGGTTTTGAAGGCAGCAGCCGAGGCTGCCGACGACGCTCAAGCGCAGTCAGGCGCAACCTTGCACAGTATTGTCAGCGCCGCAATCACTGCCGCGCGAATGGCCCTCGAGCGCACTCCTTCGCAATTACCAGCCCTGCGCGAGGCAGGAGTGGTGGATGCTGGCGGCGCCGGCCTCGTCATCCTTTTAGAGTCTCTCCTCGCAGAAATTGAAGGCTCGGCCGGACACACAGGCCTGCCTGAACCGGAGCCGGAAACTGAACTGGAAGTTGTCTTTTTCTTTGCGGGAGATATAGACACGCTCCAGGCAGCAATCGAACCGTTGGGAGACAGCCTCGTTATCGCTCGGGCCACCGAGGACAGCGCTAATGTACATATCCACTCCCGGCAGGCAGGCAAAGTCATTGAAACCGCCTTTGGTACAGGAAAGGTAACCAACCTCCACCTGGAGGTGTTGCCTCCTCACACCGAACCTGCCTCCGAAGAGCCGATTTCTCGTAGAGTGTTTGCCGCTGCACCAGCCGGGCCCATCAGCGATCTTCTGGCATCTGCGGGGGTTAGCGTTGTGTCTCCGGATGATCCCATTGCGGCTAAAGACGAGGACATCGTTCTTGCTACCGGCGTGAGTTCGCAGACCGCTGCTGGGCGAGTAGTGCCCGCGCAATCTCTGGCTGCAGCCTTAGCCGCGATCTCCGTCTATGAACCGGATAACCCAGATACTGGTGCCGTCGTTGCTGCCATGCGTGATGCTGCCAAGTCCATGCGGGTGGCTTACCCGAGCCAGGAAACCCCGCAATCAATCATTGCCACTTGCCGCGATCTCTTAGCAGAAGGCGGTGAGCAGATCACAGTCTTAAGCGCCCTTGACCTAGACCAGGAGGACCTAGCTCAACAGCTTCGCGTGGACGTTATGGCACTGAAAGTACCGGATATCGCAACCGAAATCGGAGTGGAATAGCAATGCTCGGCTGGCAGGACAATCGCCCTTTGACAGAGGTGCTTGCGGCGAAAGACGCCGCGAAGATTACCAAAGCACTGGGGTATGAGACCTGCGGCGAGCTCTTAGCTCACTATCCGCGAGACTATATCCGCCACAACAAGGACGTCGGACTAGGAGATGCTGCGGAGGGCGATATCGTCACGGTTACCGGAACTATTACCGGATTCACCCGCCACGACTCGGGCAAGACCACCATCATCAATGTGCAGCTCGATGGCAGCATCATTGCGACTTTTTTCAATGCCAATTACGTGATGCGGATGTTGCACCGCGGACAGCGCGTCATGATGAGCGGCAAGCTCAAATTCTTCCGCAACCAACCTCAATTACAGCAGCCGGACTTCGTAGAGATCGATGCGTTCGGCCGCCCCGATGGCGAACTGGATGATTACCGCCAGCCAGCGGCCGAATCCGGCAAGAAGCACCGCCCAAAGGCCACCGGCTCGCTGCGGAACCTGTCGCAGTTTGGCAGGCTCGACCAGCTCCTCTTGGAACGTGAATGGATACCGGTGTACCCGGCCACGTCCAAGGTGACCTCGTGGTACATCATGGGCGCTATCCACTACGTCTTATCTAAGACCCCGCCGATTGAGGAACCGCTGGATTATCAGATGATCATCAGCCTCGATAAGGCAGTGCGGGAAATCCATGAGCCGGGGGAGGCAGGCCCGTACCGTGCGATTCAGCGGCTGAAGTACAACGAGGCTTTGTCTATTGGTTTGGTGATGGCATTACGCCAGCGAGATGCCGAAGCCCGCACCGCTTCTACCATGCCAGCTACCTTAGGCGGCTATCGCGAAGAATTGGTGAGCCATCTGCCCTTTGATCTGACTGAAGGGCAGCGGCGCGTCATCAGCGAGATTGAAGACGATCTGGCTCGTCCGCTGCCCATGATGCGCTTGCTGCAAGGTGAGGTTGGCTCTGGCAAAACCATGGTGGCTACCTGCGCTATGCTGCAGGCTGTTGACGCAGGAACGCAGGCCGCGCTGTTGGCGCCTACGGAAGTGCTCGCCTCCCAACACGCTGCCTCCATCGGGACCTCGGTTCCCGAAGGGGTCAAGGTGGTACTCCTGACCGGCTCCATGCGTACGGCGGACAAGCGGCAGGCATTATTGGATATTGTCTCCGGTGACGCGGACATCGTCATTGGAACCCATGCGATTATCCAAGACAGCGTGGAGTTCTTTAACCTGGGATTGGTCGTCGTGGATGAGCAACACCGGTTTGGTGTAGAGCAGCGCGATAGCCTGCGGTTAAAGGCGCGTGAGGGACTTAGCCCCCACGTGCTGGTGATGACAGCAACGCCGATTCCGCGCACCATTGCGATGACCGTCTTTGGCGACCTCGCCGTATCAACGCTGACCGAGCTGCCCGGTGGTCGCAAACCTATTCAGTCAGCAGTGGTGGCCGAGTGGCGGCCGACCTGGGTGCTGCGCGCACTCGAGCGGATACGCGAGGAGGTTGCCCACGGCCATCAGGCCTATATCGTTTGCCCGCGCATTGAAGGCAAAGGCGGAGTTCTAGAGCTTGCACAGCAGTTAGAAAACGGTCCCTTCAAGGGACTACGGATCGCCATTTTGCATGGGAAGATGCCCAATAAAGACGAGGTAATGACGTCATTTGCCAGGGGAGAGATCGATATCCTGGTCTCTACCACGGTCATTGAGGTGGGCGTGGATGTTCCCAATGCCACGGTGATGCTCATCCGCGAGTCCGAGCATTTCGGCGTTTCCCAGTTGCACCAGTTGCGTGGGCGTGTGGGACGAGGCGGCAATGCCTCCGTCTGCCTTTTGCACACGACGGCAGCCGATAACACTCCGTCCTTCCGTCGTATCACTCAGATCGCCCAAACGTCCTCGGGTTTTGAACTGGCCGAGCTTGATTTGCGCCAACGCCAAGAGGGCGACATCTTGGGCACCATGCAGTCCGGAACGCACCGCACCTTGCGGCTACTGAACTTGGCGGATGACCAAGACATTGTGGAGCGCACCCACACGGATGCGCGCGCCATGGTGTTGCGCAATCCCGAGCTGGCTGAGGAACTCACGCGCAATTTGAGCGAAAGCGAACAGGAATACTTGGAGAAGAACTAAGACGGGTTAACCTAGAAGCATGAAAATTTACGCCCCCTTCGCGGGCATCGTCCGCTGCCATGTGAATGTGGGAGACACTGTTGATACCGGAGTACCGCTTGCGACCGTTGAAGCCACGAAGCTCGAGGCTCCCGTAGAAAGCCCGGGACCAGGAAAGGTCCACCGTATTGTGGTCTCTGACTTTAGTGACGTGGTGGGCGGAGACCTTTTGATGGAGATTGGAGAAGCATAAATGACGCGCATTATTGCCGGCGAAGCCCGCGGACGCACCATTAAAGTGCCTGCAGAAGGAACTCGGCCTACCGCAGACCGCGCCCGCGAAGGGCTGTTTTCGTCCCTCACTGCACGGTGGGGCTTTGCTGGATCTTCGGTGCTCGATCTTTTTGCTGGCTCTGGTGCCCTGGGCCTAGAGGCGGCGAGCCGAGGGGCAGAGGAAGCAGTACTGGTGGAATCTTCGGCCGATGCAGTGAAAATCATCCGGCACAACATGGGCGTCGTCAAGCATCCCGGCGTGCGCGTGCAAGAGATGAAGGTAGGCACCTACCTGGCTAGTGCCCCGCGCAAACACTTTGACCTGGTGCTTGCGGACCCGCCCTATGCTTTTGATGAGGTGGATGCACTCATTGCTGCCATCGAACCGGTGCTTACTGATCACGCAATGGTAGTAATTGAGCGCCACGTCGATTCCGCGGATACGGTGTGGCCTGCTGGTTTTGAGCCCACCGGCCAGAAGCTGAAGAAGCGCACCTTTGGCATCGCACGTATGGATATGGCGGTTTATACCCGTCCCGGCAGCGAGGACGCCGAAGACTAAACCCCTGAAAAGAAAGCGAAAGTAGCATGACTAAGGCCGTCTGCCCTGGATCCTTCGACCCCGTCACCTTAGGTCACGTCGATATCATCAATCGCGCTAACCAGATGTTTGATGAGGTCACCGTGTTGGTAACCGGTAATCCCGACAAGCCCTCAGGGCTCTTTAGCGTGGAGGAACGCATGGAACTTATCCGCCAGAGCGTGGATTCTTCCATCAAGGTGGATTATTGCTCCGGGCTGTTGGTGGACTACACCACGGAGCATGGGGCAGACGTCCTAGTGAAGGGACTGCGTAGCTCTCTGGATTATGAATATGAGCTGCCCATGGCGCAGATGAACCGGCGCCTTTCGGGAATCGATACTGTCTTCCTACTCACGGACGAGAAGTACGGCTATATCAGTTCCTCGTTGTGTAAGCAGGTAGCAAAGTTTGGCGGTGACGTAACGGGTATGTTCCCCGAATCCGTAGGCCGTGCGGTAAAGGAGAAATACCGGCAGTGAGCCTCGCACTGGTTATTTTCCTCGTCGTTGTCGTTGGTTCGACACTGCAGCGGGTATCCGGAATGGGGCTCGGTCTCATCGGCGGTCCCATCCTCATGCTCATTATGGGGCCGGTCGAAGGAATCCTCGTCATTAACGTTCTGGCCTGCATAAATGCGATTCTGACCACCTATTCCGTGCGTGAGAATGTGAGCTGGAAGAAGTTCGGACTTATAGCTCCAGTTATGGTGATTGGTTCCTTGGCCGCGGCGTTGCTCATTAGGCGTATGGACACGGCAGGGCTCATGATCGTAGTGGGCGCTGCGCTTCTGGCCGCATTGGCCGTAGTGACATTTGGAAAGAAGTTTGTCCCGCCGATGGAGGGCAAAGGCCCTGCCATCTCCGCCGGTATTCTCGGCGGCTTTACCAACACCTTGGCCGGCGTGGCCGGCCCGGTTATTACCGTCTACGCCCAGGCGGCAAAGTGGCCTCAAAATGTCTACGCAGCTACGCTGCAGCCGATTTTTGTCGTAGGCGGATTCTTTTCCGTGATGACCAAGACGCTTACTGGTGCGGCGCATTTTGATGGCCTGCCTTGGGTGATGTGGCCCGCCGGAGTATTAGGTATGTTCGTCGGCATTTGGGCCGGCACCCGGATTGCTCGGCGTGTTCCACGAGAAAAGGCCCGCGTGCTCTCATTAAGCGTTGCCGGGTTGGGCGCGGCCAGCGCACTGATTCGGGGTATTTTGACGCTTTCGTAGGCGCGTGAGCCACGACAAAGCCCGCCGGTCCTCTTTGCTGAAGAGGCGGCGGGCTGAAGGCACTCTGCGGAGTGTAGTGGGGGCTATAGCAACGAAGCCAAAAAGTCCTTGGTGCGTGGTTGTTGCGGGTTATCCAAAACCTCAGCTGGGCTGCCGGACTCGATGACCACGCCGCCGTCCATGAAGAAGACCTTATCGGCTACCTCGCGCGCAAAACCCATCTCGTGGGTGACGACGAGCATGGTCATGCCTTCAGCTGCGAGGTCCTTCATAACGCGCAGCACTTCGCCGACGAGCTCGGGGTCGAGGGCGGACGTAGGTTCGTCGAAAAGCATAAGCTTAGGATCCATAGCCACCGCACGAGCGATGGCAACGCGCTGTTGCTGTCCGCCAGAGAGCTGCACCGGGTAGTTATTGGCCTTGGAGGCCAAGCCAACGTCCTCCAACAGCTCCATAGCGCGGGCGCGGGCGGTCTCTTCCGGAATCTTTTTCACCTGCACCGGTGCCTCGATGATGTTTTCAATCACCGTGCGGTGGGGGAAAAGGTTGAAAGACTGAAAGACCATTCCGATATCGGAGCGCTGTTCTGCGGCTTCCTTCTCGCTGATCTCATAAAGGGTGCCGTTCTTTTCGCGGTAGCCAATCAGCTCGCCGTCGACGTAGAGGCGGCCCGCCGTCGCCTTATCAAGGTGATTGACGCAGCGCAGGAAGGTGGACTTGCCGGAGCCCGAGGGGCCTAACAGGCAGGCCACTTCGCCGGGCTGGACCTCAAGGTCAATGCCTTTGAGGACCTCGAGCTGTCCGAAGGACTTATGGACGTTCTGGGCGGAAATCATGGGAGTAGCCATTAGTTTTTAGCCTCCGAAATCACGGATACGTTGCGGGGGATGGTTCCTTCAGCGTCTGCCAGCGCAGCAAGTTGGCGGCCGGTGAGCTCGCGGGTGGCACCGCGCTCAAAGCGGCGCTCCAGGAAGTACTGACCCACCATCAGCAGGGAAGTAACCACGAGGTACCAGGACGCTGCGACCAGCAGCAACGGGATGGGCTGGAAGAGGGCGGCGGAAATATCCGTGGAACGGCCGAAGATCTCCTCGGTATAAGGAATGGCCACCACGAGGGAAGAGGTCTTGAGCAAGGAAATGAACTCATTTCCTGTGGGCGGAATGATAATGCGCATGGCCTGCGGAAGGACGGTGCGGCGCATGGTCATCCACCAGGACATGCCCAGTGCCTTGGACGCTTCCTTCTGCCCCTCGGGAACGGAGGTGATACCGGAGCGCACAATCTCGGCCATATAGGCGGCTTCATTAAGCCCCAGGCCCATCACCGCAAGGAAGAAGGCGTTGGTGAGGATCGTCTGCAAAGACACCTCGGTAAAGCCCAAGTTGATGGATTGGTAGATGGCGGAGAGCAGGCCCCAGAACACCAGTTGCACATAGATCGGCGTGCCGCGGAAGACCCAGAGGAATATCCAGGAGACGCTGCGCAGCACCGGGTTGGGGGACATGCGCATAACCGCAAGTATGGCACCACCCACAACGCCGATGATCATTGACAAAATGGTGATGGCAATGGTGTGCAGGGAGGCAAGCGCAATGCGCTTATCAAAGAGATACTGGAAGTAGGTGTCCCAGCCAAAAGCCTCGTTGCGGGCGGAGGCGATGATGAACCACACGGCGAGCACGATAAGCAGGCCGGCGAATACCCAGCGCCACGGGTGGCGTAGAGGTCGCGCCTCGATCTTGGCGGGCTTTTCCTTAGGCTCTGCCGTAGCTGGCGTCGCCGCATTTTCATTAACCATTGATCGGCCTTTCATTAATCATTGCCTGGTCTATTAAGCCATCCTCGATGCCCCAACGGGACAAAATTTCTGCATACTCACCGGTTTCGATGAGGTGTTGCAGTGCCGCAGCTGAGGCCTTGCCCAAATCGGAATCCTTGGGTACGGCAAAGCCATAGGGCGATGCTTGGAACATATCGCCTACCTGCCGCATCTTTCCTTCGGAGCGATTGACCGCCCACGCCGTTACTGGGGAGTCTGCGGACAGGGCATCTGCGCGTCCCATAAGTACCGCCAGCGCGGCGTTGTCACCGGTGTCATAAGACAAGACTGTGAGATCGCCGTTGCACGCATCCTTCTTGGGCCGCACATCGTCGGTTTCAGATACCGTGGTGCGCTGCACCGCAACGGTCAAGCCGCAAGGATTATCCGGGTCAACCTTTTTAGGTCCGTCTACTCGTTCGGCCCACTGGATGCCGGCGTAGAGGTGATCTACAAAGTCGAATTCATTGCGGCGCTCGGGGTTATCCGTGAATCCGGATGCGCCCATATCAATCTGGCCCGATTGCACGGCGGGCAGGATCATGGAGAAGTCCTGTTCCACGGGCTGGAAATCGAGTCCCAAGACGCCGGCAACGGCGTGCGCAAGATCGAGTTCAACGCCCTGGAGCGCCCCGTGGGAATCCTTAAGCTGAAATGGAGCATAGGGTGGGTTAGTTCCGGCAGTGAGGACGCCATCGTTGTCGTCATACATGGCGGCAATTTCCGGCACCATTGCGGAATGGGGTTCTTCCCAGCCCTCCGGAGTGGAATCTTCCTCGTTGGTGACGCAGGCGCTTAGACTCAGCGTGGGGACGAGGACCGCGGCGATAATCGCGCGGCGAGAAAACGAGCGCGGCATTACTTTTGCGCCGTCCTTTCATCTATAGCGCGGGCTTTCTTCATATCTACGACGATGAACGCGGAGACGATGAGTGCACCGAGGATGAACATGCCGATGATGATGCCGCTAGAGGCATCTTGGTCAGCTCCCCAGGGCCACAGGGCGCGCAGAGAACCGAGCATGAAACCTGCCATGGCCATCAGCGTGGGGGCGCGGTGGTGATCCAGCAGGAAGTTCAACACCTTGATAAACGCCGCAAGGCCACACAGGGCACCCAGCGCGAAGACGGCGATAGTGCCTAGGTCACGATCTGAAACGGCGCCAATGATGGGCTGGTAGAGGCCCATGGTCAGCAGGATGAGCGAGCCGGAAATGCCTGGCAGGATGAGTGCACATACCGCGATGGCGGCGGCGAAGAAGACCACAATAAGGCTGGGGTTCTCGTGCGGTTCGGAGGTGAAGCCGGTGATGAAGAAGATTGCGATCGTGGCAACGACGAACGCGATGATGGACGAGGGGCGCAGCCTCTCCTGCTTAGAAAGCATGGATAGCGGTACAAAAATGGACACAGCCACCATGCCCAAAAAGAGCGCTCCGGAAGCCGATACGTGATTTTCCACGAAGTTAGAAAGCACGGTGGACATTCCGAAGACGGCGATGAACATGCCGATCGCTACGGAGATGAGGAAGCTCCATTCCACCTTCTTGAAGCGGCCGGAGATGAGATCGTTGGCGTTGTGGACTGCGCGTTCATAAATGCCCACGATGAGCGCCACGGTGCCACCGGAGATGCCCGGTACGAGCTCGGCCATGCCGATGAGGGCGCCGCGGATAGCGTTCAAAATGTACTGCATAAAATAAAAATCTACCTGGGAGGGGGCTGGTGCGGAGGGCGACTGGCCTAGTAAGGCGGCAGAAAGGTGCCGAAGTGGGAGGCTAGGCGAACCGCTGTGAAGCGTAATGCATATCTTTCATTAAAGGATGGTTAGCTACCTGCCGCGGGAAGGGAGGAACTTTTCCCTAACCGTAGAGGTAAAACGGTATTCACGAATATTCTGTCAGTTTAATACACCCCAATGCAACTATGCAGTTCGGGGCAGGATATACGGACTTGGCCACAGTGGGATAGTCCATTCAGAAGCAACCATAAGTTTCCCATTATTCAGTCTCCTGTTTACGCGGGCGTCAACTAGCTGAAAGCTTCACGTCCTAGAATCCCTTGCGTATTCCCGCCATCTCCCCTGAGCAAGCATCCCTTTCCAGTCTTAAAGGACTCTCTATGAAAAATCGTTTCGTCCTGCCTGCGCTAACTGCAACCGCGGTGGTGGGAAACCTCGTTGTTGTACCGGCCGCAAGTGCTGCGGATTTTGGGGCCGAGGGGGCGTCGCCAAGCGAGGGCTCTCGTTTCAGTATTGGCGTCTTACCGGATACCCAGTTCTACTCGCGCTATTCCACCCCGGAGACGGGCAACTTGGCCCAAGCTCGCTACGGAAGCGAACCCTATTTGGCCCAAACTCAATGGTTGGTAGATCACCAAGACGAGCTGAACATGGATTTTGTCACCCACTTGGGCGATGTCGTCGACCAATGGAACGTGGAGGGCGAATGGCAGGTAGCCGATAAGGCCATGCAGGTCCTCGACGATTCTGACCTGAACTACTCCATCCTGCCCGGCAATCACGACATGGACGTCGAGGGTGCGGCGGCTCACCCGTATGACAAGTGGTTTAGCGCCGATCGTGCCAAGAACGCTAATCCGGAGACCTTCCAAGAGCGCTACACTGCGGTCAATAATGACTCCGAGGCTCACATCTTTGAAGCCGAGGGGCAGAAGTACCTCAACCTTGCGCTGGGCTGGCGCGCCGATGAGAAGGCCCTTGCGTGGGCGCAAGGCATCATCGATAAGCACCCCAACCTCCCCGTCATCGTCACGACGCACGAAGCCCTTAATATCGATGGCGAGGGCAACGTTTTCTATTCCGATGACTATGGCAAGGGCCTGTGGGATACGTTCATCAAGCGCAACGACCAGATCTTCCTGGTGATGGGCGGCCACCACCACGGTGCGGGCTACCGCGTGGATAAGAACGATGCCGGCCACGATGTCGTTTCCATCTTGCAGGACTATCAGATGGCCTATCAGGGCGGAAATGGTCTGCTGGGCGTGCTCGAGTTCGACCTTTCCGGCAAGCAGCTGGAGATGACCGCGCTCTCGCCGTGGGTGGCGCAGAAGCCGCACGAGGAGCTGACGCAATTCGATAAGCTCACCCTGGATGATCAGGGCGATAGCTACGCCATTCCGTTCGACTTTGAGCAGCGCTTTTCCTCCTTTTCCCCGGATTTCACCGTGGGCGAGGGCCACCAGCCGGACCTAGCGCAGCGTGCGCGCGACATCGCCGCGGAAGGCTATAGGCCCTATACCATCGCGGAGGATGAGTTGCCCACGGGCGCGGATGACTTTGCCAAGAACGACCACACCGTATTCCACTGGCGCCCGGGCCAGGCCCAAGACAAGGACGGGCATGCGCTTGCCGACGGCGCCCCTGCCGGCCGCGGCACCACCATCCCCGATATTGCCAGCGATTCGGGCAGCGACCTGCATCGCTCTGGCGCCATGCTAGGTGATCGGGTGACCTATAGCTCCGATCACCACCCGCTGTCTTCTGATGCCGGCTCCCTCTTCTGGTCCGACCCTGCCGGTAAGGTCGGCAACGCCGAGTTCCGCACCGACAAGGGAGCGGCCGCCAATAAGGTCGACACCACCAAGGGCTACACCTTCGAATCTTTCGTCAAGATTCCTAAAGACTTCAATGGTGCCCAGCATGGCTGGGGAAGCGCGCTTAGCCGCGACTCTGCCATCAACAAGCTGGTGGACGGCTCTGAGGACACGGATCCCACCGTCATGTTTGGCATCTCTAACCTGCGCGAGCTGCGCTGGTGGGCGGAGCCGAAGCAGGGAAGCGGTTCTACCGTATGGTCCCACGAGGTGCCCAAGGATGAATGGATGCACATTGCCGTGGTCAATGATCCACAAAGCGATAGCGTGGAGATGTTCATCAACGGCGCGCCTATCTTGCGTAATGCGGTAGGTGCCGAAGGCCTTCTCCCTCGCGACCTGCAGTGGGTCATGGGCGGCGGCTTTGACAACCAGCGCCCGCAGGACCCGTGGTACGGCTGGATCGGCGAGACCCGCCTGACCCAGGGTGTTCTGGGCAAGAACGAATGGCTCACCGCCCGTGCACCCGGGGGCGGCAAACCGGCCGATACTACGCAGCCAGCCGCGGGCAGCTCCGCATCGAGCACCGGCACGAGCTCCAAGCCCGCAGTCTTGGGAGCACTCCTCGGCATCGCAGGCATTGCCGGACTCATCGGCCTAGCCCTGCCGCAACTGAAGGCCTCGATCCCGCAAATCAACGCGCTCCTGCGCAAGTACCACCTGCCAACCCTGCCTGACCTGGGCTAAAGCAAAGGCCTCGGTTTCCCTGACTTAGTGGAAACTGAGGCCTTATCTCGTTGTGCCCCTGGTGAGACTCGAACTCACACTGGACGGGTTTTGAATCCGTTGCCTCTGCCAATTGGGCTACAGGGGCGCACAATCCAAAGGCGGACTGCCTTTGACTGTCAAAATAGTAGCGCAGGCACTAGGCGAATTCCTAATTGGGTAGGGGCAGCGGGGGAATGCGCACGTCATCCACAAAATCTGCACCGGGGTGTTCGGATGTCGGCCTGGTTCTCTAGGATGGGGCAGGTGACTACTAATCAGCCTCGACTTCTGCTCATTGACGGCCACTCTATGGCCTTTCGTGCCTTCTATGCCCTGCCGGTGGATAATTTCTCCACCTCAGGAGGCCAGCACACTAATGCCGTGTATGGCTTCTTATCGATGCTCTCTAATATCGTGGCGGAAGAGACCCCCGACGCCATTGCGGTGGCATTCGACGTGGGGCGCAAGACCTTCCGCACCGAGATGTTCCCGGACTATAAGGCCCAGCGCGAGGCCGCGCCGGAGGAATTCAAGGGGCAGGTAGACCTCATTCGCGAGGTGCTCGAGGTACTGGGAATTACCACCCTGTCCCGGGAGAATTTCGAGGCTGATGACATCCTGGCCACTCTCGCAACCGAGGCGCAGGATTATGAGACCCTGATCGTCACCGGCGACCGTGACTACCTGCAGTTGGTTAATGAGTCCACCACGGTGCTCTATCCCATGAAGGGCGTATCCACGCTCCACCGTTTTACCCCTTCCGCGGTAGAAGAGAAGTACGGTCTCACCCCCGCGCAGTACCCGGACTTTGCCGCGCTGCGTGGCGATCCTTCCGATAATTTGCCGGGCATCCCAAAGGTAGGCGAGAAGACGGCCACCAAGTGGATAGTCAAGTATGGAGACTTGGCATCCTTGGTAGAACACGCCGAGGAAATTAAGGGCGTGGTAGGCAATAACTTCCGCGAGCGCATCGAGCAGGTGCAGATGAACCGCAAGCTCACCCAGATGATTACGGACATGGACCTAGAGGTCGGTCCAAATGACTTGGCCTTTAAGGAAGCCAAGGTCGCCGACGTTGCCGCCAAGTTTGATGACCTTGAGTTTGGTACCAGCCTGCGCGATCGCGTACTCGCAGCCATTCCCAATGATGGTGCTGAGGCAGCAGAGCAGGCAGAGCAAGTCCAAGAGCTAGAGACGGTCATCGATGACGAGCCATTGTCCCAGTGGTTGCCCGGCCGCGAGCATGTTGCGGTGTATGTCCAAGGCGAGGGAAACCCGGGACAAGGCGACGCTTCTGCGATCGCTTTCGTGGACCAGGAACGCCACGGCCTGCAAGTGGAGCTGGGCGATCTTTCTGCTGAGGACGATAAGGCCCTAGCCCAGTGGTTGGCATCTGATGCGCCGAAGTATTTCCACGAGGCAAAGGCGGCCTTTCATATGCTTGCCGGTCGTGGGATAGAGCTGGCCGGCATTGCCCATGACACGGCCCTTGCTGCCTACCTGCTTCGCCCAGGTCAGCGCACTTATGCGCTTGCCGACGTCTACCAGCGCCACCTCCAAAAGACTCTCGGCGCCGCCACGGAGCAGCTGTCTCTCCTGGATGATTCCTCCCTGGTTGACCAGGCCGCGGCAATTTTGGAGCTGGCAGAACGGCTCACCGCGGAGCTACAGGAGATTGACTCTTTCGAGCTCTATACCGACCTCGAGTTGCCGCTGGTAACCATCCTGGCGCGCATGGAGGCTACCGGAATCGCCGTTGACGTTGACATTCTCGAAACGCAAAAGGATGCCTTTGTAGAGCAGGTTGCCGAACAAGAGCGCGCCGCCCGCGAGCTTGCCGGCGATGACAAGCTCAACCTCAACTCGCCGAAGCAGCTGCAAACCGTGCTCTTTGAGACTTTCGAGCTGCCCAAGACCAAAAAGACGAAGACGGGCTATTCCACCGCGGCCAAGGAGATTGAACAGCTCGCGGCAAAGAACCCTCATCCCTTCTTGGATCACCTCTTGGCACACCGCGAGTACCAGAAGATGAAGACCACCCTGGAGGGCCTCATCAAAACCGTGCAGCCTGACGGCCGCATTCACACCACGTTTAACCAAACCGTGGCCTCTACCGGCCGTTTGTCGTCCACCGAACCCAACCTGCAAAACATCCCCGTGCGCACCGAAGCCGGCCGTCAGATTCGTTCTGCCTTCATCGTGGGCGATGGCTTTGATGAACTCATGACTGCGGACTACTCGCAGATTGAGATGCGTGTCATGGCGCATCTCTCCGCTGACCCGGGCCTCATCGAGGCCTACAAGGAAGGCGAAGACCTGCACAACTATGTTGGCTCCCGAGTCTTTGACGTTCCCGTTGACCAGGTGACACCCGAGCTGCGCCGCCGGGTTAAGGCCATGTCTTATGGGTTGGTATACGGACTTTCCGCTTTCGGCCTATCCCAGCAATTGGGCATTCCGGCGGGGGAGGCAAAGTCCATTATGGAAAGCTACTTTGAGCGCTTTGGCGGCGTGAAGAAGTACCTCGATGAAGTCGTGGTCCAAGCCCGCAAGGATGGCTACACGGCAACGCTCTTCGGTCGTCGCCGCTACTTGCCAGAGCTGAACTCCGATAACCGCCTAGCACGCGAGAACGCGGAGCGCGCGGCGCTTAATGCACCGATTCAGGGCACTGCCGCTGACATTATTAAGGTGGCGATGATTCGCGTAGACCGCGCACTGCAAGGGATGAAGTCCCGTGTGCTGCTTCAGGTACACGATGAATTGGTGGTCGAAGTCGCCCCCGGTGAGGCGGACGAAGTTCGAGAGATTCTCGAGCGCGAGATGGACTCAGCGATCGAGCTGAACGTGCCGCTAGAGGTCTCCGCCGGAGCCGGCAAGGATTGGGATGCCGCAGCCCACTAGCTCGGTTACATTCTCCCGCCCGGAAAAGGCGCGCTTGAGGCTCGCCTCGCAAGGCCTAACCATGAGGCGGTGGGAGAGTGCTGAGGAGACAGCCCGCGCCTTCGGCGTCATGCAAGGCCAAGACTTGCATTCGGTGCGCCGGTCACTGGCCTTGCGGGCGAAAGACCATTCAGATGCTGGAAACATTGTGCGTGGGTATCCCATGCGCAATACGCTTTTCGCGGCTTCTATCAAGGACATAGGCTGGATAACCGAACTCTGCGCGAAGGGGTGCAAGGGTGATACCGAGCTGCGAGCAGGGGTAACCAAGCTCATTGAGAATCCGCTTTCGCGCGCCGAGCTCAAGGAGCGGGCTGCAACAGCGTTGCCCGACGTACCCTTTTGGCATGTTGTGCGTGTAGCAATGGAAAGCGGTCACGCCGTCTATTCAGGAGCCGATCAGCTCATCACACCGGTGGATCTGTCGGGGCTAGAGGAGACCTTCAACGGCGATAAAGTCGCGGCGACCGCGGAGCTGATGACTCGGTACTTCCGAACGCACGGTCCCGCAACATTGCACGACTTTGCCTGGTGGGCAAAGCTCCCACAAAGACTGATACGGCCCGCAGCCGAAAACCTCGCGCCGGACATCATGCGCTGCGGCGAAGTTTCCCAGGACCTTGTGTCGGCTGAGATAGTGGAAATGGCCGAAGCGCGAAAGAAGCAATCGGTATTGCTGCTGGGAGCATTTGACGAGTACATCTTGGGTTATCAAGACCGTCTTTTTGCGATGACGAAGGAAGTCCACGAGGTACTTGTTCCTGGAAACCGCGGGGTATTTCGCCGCGCCATCGTGGTGGAAGGACAGGTCCGTGGAACGTGGAATAAGCAAACCATCGAGGACTTGGGCATGCCCGGCTATGCAATGCGGAAAGTTCAAAAGTTGTGGCGGGATGCGCACTAAGTTTTTTAGGTAGCCTTTTCTGTGCGGAAAAAGTTATGAGTGTAAGTCGAAAAGCTAAGAAGGGAATTGCCGAGCCGTGGCGTTAGAAGAGAAGACGAATAGGTGGACCCTCCGCGTCTTTGAAAGCCTTTGGGCCATTCAAGTAACCTTTCCTGCCACCGAGATTGCTGACCTCGGGCTTGAACGGTTTCTTGCAGAACAAAAGGCCTATGCCATCGGGTACGGAATTATTGCGGTGGCGTATTTTGAGGGTGCCATGGCTAACGCCCGTTTGGCACCTAACCCTAAGGTCAGGAGGCTAACGGCCGCCGCGGTGATGGTCGTAGCGACCGCGCTAGCATTCCTCTTCCCATCGTCGTGGATGTTCGCGGTACTGGTTGTCTTCGCGCTGTTGTACTACTTATTACCTCGAAAAGAAGGCGTGTCCATCTGAGATCGGCGCTCGACTAAGCAATTTGCGAGCATGTCGAACGGTGTTTGACCGAAGGCGAGGACACTCACGCTTAGGACGCCGAGTAGCAACGGCACAATAAACGGCACTCCCGTCAGTGTGAGCATAGAAAGTAACAGCCAGGAATTGCGCAAGCAGGCAGCGCGCCATCCGGGGTGGGTGGCGACGATCTCCAGCTTGAGTGACCATTTTCCTAGCGAAGTTGTCTTCGTGGCCTCGGCCCATACGCGGTAGGCGTAGAAGACTAGGGCGAGGGCCACAGCGTTGTAAATTTCCAGGGCTTGGCCGGTTAAGGGGGCGTCGGCAAGTGCATTGATTGCCCAGCGCACCACAACGATAACGGCCGCTGCCAGGAAGGCGTCGATCCACCATGCGAGGCCGCGGCGTAGGAGTAGGCCAATTCGATCCAGAAACATGCCCATAGGTTAGCGGCAATTCCGGCAGACGAAAATAATCGTGCCGGGGAAGATTTCGCCGCGCTCCGGCGACCATTGGCCCCATGTAGTGGTGAGCCCCCTAGGCCATTCGGGCTCGATAATGTCATCGATTAGGAACGGACCTTTGCCCTGTAATGCCCGAAACCAGTCGGCGATGGTGCGGTGGAACTCCGCATAGGTGAGGTTGCCCTCGCGGTCTTGCTCCAGGTAAGCGCGATCGAAATAGCTGATATCGGCCGTCAGATCGGTGGGATCATCAGGGAATATCCAGCGCATGGGGTGGTTAGCCGAGAGAACGAACCGACCGCCAGGTTTGAGGACACGCGAGACTTCACTTAGGGCTAAATCAAGGTTGGCAAGAAAAGGGAAGGCGCCGAACGCCGAAAAGGCTACGTCGAAAGAGCCCGTGGCGTAGGGGAGTGACAGTGCATCGGCCTGGGCTAAGGGGAGTCCGGGTGCAGCGTGGTTGAGCATGCCGCGGGAAATATCGAAGCCGGTGGCGAAGTGCGCGCGCGACTGCAGCCATTGGGTACACGGGGCGGAGCCGCAGCCAATTTCGAGTACGGAGGAAGCCGAGACGTCGCCTAGCAAGTGTGCTTGGTCTTCGTGGAGCATTTCTGGGCACCAGTAAAAGGAAGAAAGGTAGTCGGGGTGCTCGGCGTGGTAATTGGCGGCGTCGCTATCCCAGTAGGCCTGGTTTGCGTGCGAGGGGGAAGTCACGGTGGGAGAAATTCCTTTGCGAAATAGTTGGTCCGTGTATTTGCCCTTTAAGCTGGACAGATGTAGTGTTGGACGGGCGTGTCTATGCCACGGGTTGTTCTGAGCCCCTGTAGGAAGGCTTTAAGCAATCACGAGGCGGGATCGAATATTCCTCTTTTTAGCTGCATTTGCGCAGCTTAGCAAGCTTTTTTCGAGAGACGCGCAGTTGTCCAATTTCGATTTCCTACATTTATTCGGAGCATTTTTTCAATATGCCATCTTCTAACACCCCGCAGGTTGCGATTAACGATATCGGAACCGCAGAGGACTTCCTCGCAGCTGTAGACGCCACCATCAAGTACTTCAACGATGGTGACATTGTCGAGGGTACCGTCGTCAAGGTTGACCACGACGAGGTACTGCTGGACATCGGATACAAGACCGAAGGCGTTATCCCTTCCCGCGAGCTGTCCATCAAGCACGACGTCAACCCGGACGAGGTTGTTGAGGTCGGCGATGAGGTTGACGCACTTGTTCTCACCAAGGAGGACAAGGAAGGTCGCCTGATCCTGTCCAAGAAGCGTGCACAGTACGAGCGCGCATGGGGCGCCATCGAGGAGCTGCAGGCCAAGGAAGAGCCTGTTACCGGTACCGTTATCGAGGTTGTCAAGGGCGGCCTCATCCTGGATATCGGCCTGCGTGGCTTCCTGCCTGCATCTCTGGTTGAGATGCGTCGCGTCCGTGACCTGGAGCCGTACATCGGCCAGGAGCTGGAAGCAAAGATCATCGAGCTGGACAAGCAGCGCAACAATGTTGTCCTGTCCCGCCGTGCATACCTCGAGCAGACCCAGTCCGAGGTTCGCTCCGAGTTCCTGCACCAGCTGCAGAAGGGCCAGGTCCGCAAGGGCGTTGTTTCCTCCATCGTCAACTTCGGCGCCTTCGTCGATCTCGGCGGTGTCGACGGCCTGGTTCACGTTTCTGAGCTGTCCTGGAAGCACATCGACCACCCATCTGAGGTTGTTACCGTTGGTGACGAGGTAACCGTTGAGGTTCTGGACGTCGATCTGGACCGCGAGCGCGTTTCCCTGTCCCTGAAGGCTACCCAGGAAGATCCGTGGCGCGTATTCGCCCGCACCCACGCTGTGGGCCAGATCGTTCCGGGCAAGGTCACCAAGCTCGTTCCGTTCGGCGCCTTCGTTCGCGTCGAGGAGGGCATCGAGGGCCTGGTTCACATCTCCGAGCTGGCTCAGCGCCACGTCGAGGTTCCGGACCAGGTTGTCACCGTTGGCCAGGAGGTTATGGTCAAGGTCATCGACATCGATCTCGAGCGTCGTCGTATCTCCCTGTCCGTTAAGCAGGCGGACGAGGACTACACCGAAGAGTTCGATCCGTCCAAGTACGGCATGGCTGACTCCTACGACGAGCAGGGCAACTACGTCTTCCCTGAGGGCTTCGACCCTGAGACCAACGAGTGGAAGGAAGGCTTCGACGAGCAGCGTCAGGCTTGGGAGGCACGCTACGCAGAGTCCGAGCGTCGCTTCAACCTGCACACCGCTCAGATCGAGCGCAACCGCGCCGCAGCCGCTGAGGCTGCTGAGTCTACAGAGTCCTCCAACTACTCCTCTGATTCCTCCGATGCAGCTCCGGCATCCGAGACTCAGGCAGAGGTTGGCGGCTCCCTGGCTTCCGACGAGCAGCTCGCTGCACTGCGCGACAAGCTCGCTGGCAACTAAAGCTTCCGCTTAGTTTCCGCTAGGCCTTAGGGCTTGGCTTACCGCCGCGCCCACTTCATCACCTAGATGGGGTGGGCGCGGCTTTTGTGATCTTTTAGACAGTTTGTGCAATCGTTTGCCGGGATGATCGTTGCCTCTAGGTGGTTGACCAGCGGTGAAGCATTCCCAGGTAGAGAAAGTCCCTGGAAGGCCAACAAAACGGGCTTTTGTTCATGTGGGAATCCTCTTATACTCAAACCTGACGTTATAGCCAGTGCAGTACTGGTTATAAGTGGTATTTGAACTGAGGAGTAAGAAGTGGCATCTATCAAGGACACTTCCACCCACATCGTTGAAAGTATCGGCGGCGCCGACAACATCACGTCGCTGACGCACTGCGCAACGCGCCTGCGCTTCCAACTTGCCGATGCGGGGAAAGTTGACCAAGAAAATCTCGATAGCGACCCAGCGGTGCTTGGTACCGTGCCCCAGGGTGCTCACGGCTACCAGGTAGTCATGGGCGGCGGCGTTGCTGACTACTACAACGAGATCATCAAGCAACCCGGTGTGCATGCTTCTGGTGACAAGGAGGCGTCCTCCAAGAAGGAGTATGACGGTGTTCGCGGTAAGTATGACTGGGTAGATTACTGCTTCGAGTTCCTTTCTGATACTTTCCGCCCGGTCCTGTGGGCATTGCTCGGCGCTTCGCTGATTATCATGCTGCTCATCCTGGCGGACACGGCGCACATCCAGGATTTCCGCGCACCGCTGGAGGAGCAACCAGAAGGCTTCCGTCTGGCTCATGCCATGTTCCAGTCGGTCTTCTATTTCTTGCCCGTAATGGTCGGTGCGACCGCGGCCCAAAAGCTGGGCGCGAATATGTGGGTCTCCGCGGCTATTCCCGCGGCACTTTTGACCCCCGAATTCATGTCGCTGGGTGAGCAAGGCGATACCGTCAACGTGTTTGGCCTGCCGTTGGTCATCAACTCCTACGGCTCCCAGGTATTCCCGCCTATTTTGGCTGCAATCGGCCTGTACTGGGTGGAAAAGGGGCTAAAGAAGATCATTCCGAGCGCAGTTCATATGGTCTTCGTGCCGTTCTTCTCCTTGCTCATCATGATTCCGGCAACGGCCTTCCTGCTCGGCCCGTTCGGCATTGGCGTAGGCAATGGCATTTCCTGGGTCCTGTACCAAATCAATGGTTTCTCGCCGTTCATCTTGGCTATCGTCATTCCGCTGCTGTACCCGTTCCTCGTTCCGATGGGCCTGCACTGGCCGCTGAATGTCATCATGATTCAGAACATCGCGACCTACGGCTACGACTTCATTCAGGGTCCGATGGGCGCGTGGAACTTCGCCTGCTTCGGCGTTGTGGGCGCGGTCATGGTTATCTCCTTCAGGGAAAAGAACAATGCCATGCGCCAGGTTTCTATCGGTGCCTTCGCAGCGGGCATCCTCGGTGGCGTGTCTGAGCCTTCCCTCTATGGCATCTTGTTGCGCTTCCGCCGCAGCTACTACCGGTTGCTGCCAGGTTGTGCGGTAGGCGGCGCAATCATCGGTATCTTCGATGTCCGCGCTGAGGCCTTCGTTTTTACCTCTGCGTTGACCACTGGCGCTATGACGCCGCAGCTGGGCTACGTCCTTGGTATTACGGCTGCATTCCTTACCTCTTTCTTCCTGACCCTGTTCTTCGGCTACCGCACAGCAGAAGAAAAGCAGGCAGACTTGGAGCGCATCGCCCGCGAACAGGGCGAATCCGTGGATGACGTAGCTGCTCGTTCGGAGTTCAAGTCCACCAAGGCCGGGAAGGGAGAGCCCTCGAATGCGGGTGGCGCCGTTGCTGCCAGCGCTGCGGGCACTGCTGCTACTGGTGTTGCCGCCAAGCAGGCTGGCAAGGCCGACATCGTGCTGGATTCCCCTCTAGAGGGCGAGGCAGTTGACCTTTCGGAAGTCCCAGATCCTATCTTTGCTGGGGCAAAGCTGGGGCCTGGCATGGCAGTCCAGCCAACTGGCACTACCGTCTATGCGCCTGCCGACGGCAAGGTGCTCACCGTTCAAAAGTCCGGCCATGCGGTAGGCCTAAGTCTCGACAATGGCGTGCAACTGCTCATCCACGTAGGTCTCGATACGGTGGAACTGGGGGGCGAAGGCTTTGACGTGCACGTGGAAAAGAAGCAGCGCATTTCCGCGGGCGATAAGTTGATTAGCTTTGACCCGGAATTCATCCGTTCCAAGGGCTATAACCTGATTACTCCGGTTGTGGTCACTAACGCCACCAAGTTCGGCGCGGTCTCCGGCGAAGCCGGCCAGGTTACCCCGAGTGATGACTTGCTCCGCATTCCCCCGAAGCCAGAGGAAGCAGCGGAATAAAGAATCGCTGACACCTATAGCGACAGAGGAACCCCGCACCATCGCGTATGGCGGGGTTCCTTCTCGCGTAGGGTGGCTGCCATGAAACTCATTGGCCTTACAGGCGGCATTGGCAGTGGCAAGTCAACAGTCGCGAGGATCTGCCGCGGACGAGGGTGGCGCGTGGTAGACGCCGATGGCATTGCGCGCGACGTCGTCAAGCCCGGGCGGCCTGCGTTAGCGGAGCTGGCGGCAGCATTTGGAGAAGATATTTTGCTGCCGGACGGCAGCCTCAACCGCAAGGAATTGGCTCGGCGAGCCTTTGCGGATAAGGAACATACCGAGTTGTTGAACTCCATCACCCATCCACGCATCCAAGCGGAAACGCAGCGCCAGTTCGCGGAGGCACGTGAAGAAGGCTATGACTTTGCCGTTTACGATATGCCGCTTTTGGTGGATAACGGCTTAGACAAAGACATGGACTACGTCATCGTGGTCGACGTGGCCGTAGAAGAGCGCGTCCGTCGCCTCGTTGCTTCACGCGGGCTGGACGAGGACGATGCGCGCCGTCGCATAGCAGCGCAGGTACCTGATGAGGTGAGACTAGCCGCAGCCACGCACGTCATTGACAACAACGGAACGCTGGAGCAGCTGCGTGCGCGAGCGGCCGAGGTCATGAACCGTATAGAAGCGGAGTCATAGACGCGGGGTCACCCAAACTTTAACCGTTGGGTGGTTAGAGTTTACGCAGTTTCGAAGTTGCGTTAACTTTCGCGTCTTAAGCTACTCGCCGTGGGAACGTGGGATACTGGGCCTTTTGATAATCACGCAGCGCGAGAACTGCTCGCTAGCTTGCGTGATGGCTCTTTCGATCTCAAGGCCTTTCAGAAGTCATGCGCCGAAGAGCCCATGGACTCCGATGACGCGGAAACCATGATCGCACTGGGCGCCTTATTGAAGCTGAAAGCTGATGCGCTGCCGGAAGGAATCCACCGCGAGGATCTTGCGCCCCTGTATACGCCGCAGTCTAAAGCGTGGCTGCGCCGCCGCATTAATAGTGCGATGCGACCAGAGACGTCTTCTGTTTATGCGCTGTGGGAGACCACCGGCGAGCTGGAAGAGTGGCTGCGCACCGCGCAGAACTCCTTGCCGTGAACATAGCTAGCCGCGCCGTATAAGCAGTAGAGTAGTGGGCATGGCTTTTGCTGCTGAACATCCTCTTATTCCAAATTCCGAGCACCGCGTCGTCAGCGAGGTCGAGCGCACCCCAGGTGAGTTTCAGGTTGTCTCTGAATACGAGCCGGCCGGCGACCAGCCCGCTGCTATTGCAGAGCTCGATGAACGCCTCAACCGCGATGAGCGCGATGTCGTACTCATGGGTGCTACCGGTACGGGTAAGTCCGCCACCGCTGCGTGGTTGATCGAAAAACAGCAGCGACCCACGCTGGTGATGGCGCCAAATAAGACCCTGGCAGCGCAGCTAGCGAACGAGCTGCGCCAACTCTTGCCGCATAACGCGGTGGAGTACTTCGTCTCTTATTATGACTACTACCAGCCTGAGGCTTATATTGCGCAGACGGATACCTATATTGAAAAGGACTCGTCCATCAACGAGGACGTAGAGCGCCTGCGCCACTCGGCTACCTCGGCCCTGCTGTCCCGCCGGGACGTG
Source organism: Corynebacterium tuberculostearicum SK141 (assembly GCF_000175635.1). Lineage (GTDB taxonomy): Bacteria > Actinomycetota > Actinomycetes > Mycobacteriales > Mycobacteriaceae > Corynebacterium > Corynebacterium tuberculostearicum_C. Next base: position 270,147 of record NZ_ACVP01000012.1, read on the forward strand.
GTGGTTGTGTCCTCCGTGTCGTGCATTTATGGCTTGGGTACCCCGCAATCCTATTTGGATCGCTCAGTCATTATTTCCGTGGACGAGGAGCTGGACCGAGACCGATTCCTCCGTTTGCTGGTGGATATCCAATACGAACGCAACGACGTGGGATTTACCCGTGGTACTTTCCGCGCCAAGGGTGACACGGTCGATATCATTCCGGCTTATGAGGAACGTGCGGTACGCATTGAATTCTTCGGCGATGATATTGATTCTCTCTACTACATTCACCCCGTCACTGGCGATGTCATCGAGGAAGTAGACGAGGTGCGTATCTTCCCCGCGACTCACTACGTGGCAGGACCCGAACGCATGGAAAAAGCTGTGGCTGCCATCAAGGAGGAATTGGCCGAGCGCCTGGAAGATCTGGAAAACCGCGGCAAGTTGCTCGAGGCGCAACGGCTTCGCATGCGCACCGAATACGATCTAGAAATGATCGAGCAGGTAGGTTTTTGCTCCGGCATCGAGAACTACTCCCGCCACGTCGATGGCCGTCCGGCCGGCTCCGCTCCGGCAACGCTGCTGGACTACTTCCCAGAGGATTTTCTCACCATTATTGACGAGTCTCACGTCACTGTCCCACAGATTGGCGGCATGTTCGAGGGCGATATGTCCCGCAAGCGCAACCTGGTGGAGTTCGGTTTCCGGCTGCCCTCCGCAGTGGATAACCGCCCGCTGACTTTTGATGAGTTTGAACAGCGTGTGGGACAAACCGTCTATATGTCTGCCACCCCAGGTGACTTTGAACTTACGTCCTCGGACGGGGAGTACGTGGAGCAGGTGATTCGCCCGACTGGTCTGGTGGATCCGAAGGTTACGGTCAAACCCACTAAGAGCCAGATTGATGACCTTATTGATGAGGTACGCACCCGCATTTCCCAGCAAGAGCGCGTACTGGTGACCACGCTGACCAAGCGCATGGCAGAAGACCTCACCGATTACCTGCTGGAGCAGGGGATTAAGGTGCGCTACCTGCACTCGGATATCGACACCTTGCAGCGCGTCGAGCTTTTGCGGCAATTGCGCTTGGGCGAGTTTGATGTGCTGGTGGGCATTAACCTCCTGCGTGAGGGCCTTGACCTCCCCGAGGTATCGCTCGTTGCCATCTTGGATGCGGACAAGGAAGGTTTCTTGCGCTCTACCACCTCGCTCATCCAGACCATCGGCCGTGCTGCCCGTAACGTCTCCGGCGAGGTGATTATGTATGCCGATAAAATCACCGATTCCATGCAGGAGGCAATCGAGGAGACGGAGCGACGCCGCGAAAAGCAGATTGCCTATAACAAGGAACACGGCATTGACCCGCAGCCTTTGCGTAAGAAGATTGCCGATATTCTTGACCAGGTCTATGAAGACGGCGGCGACGAAGAGTCCAATTCTGACCCCTCTGCAGTGGTGGAGAAGCGAGACATTTCCAGCATGGCTACCGATGAGGTGCAGGCGCTTATCGACGACCTCTCGGCCCAAATGGGTGCCGCCGCGCGCGAGCTCAAATTTGAACTGGCTGGTCGTCTGCGCGATGAGATTGCTGATCTAAAGAAGGAATTGCGTGGGTTGAAGGAAGCGGGAATTTAGTTTTCTCCCCCTGAAAGTGATGATTGGCTCCGTGGGTACTTTTCTAAAGGGCTGCGCTAGTTATACTGAATAAGTGCCAGAAGCGCCGTTTAGTTGTCACTGTGAAATAGTTCAACTGCAAGGAGAATAATGCTTACTTATAAAAACATTGCCGTCGGCACCGATGGCTCTGAAACCTCCCTGCGCGCGGTCCGCGCTGCGGCGTCCATGGCACGGGCGTACGACGCTAAGCTGATCATCATCTCAGCTTTTTATAACCACGCTGGATCCATGCTTGGTGCTCCGAGGGGCGACGAAGCCGGTCTGCCCGTTGTAAGTGAGGACATGGCCGGTACCTACCTAACCAATGCCACCCGTATCGCCGAGTCGGAGGGTGCGGAACACATTGAAATCGTAGGGAAATCTGGAGACCCAGTAAAAGCCTTGTTGGAAGTAGGCCAGGACTATGACGTGGACCTGTTCGTGGTGGGAAACCGCGGCGTGAATTCCGTTCGTGGTCGAGTCTTTGGTTCTGTCCCAACGGAACTAACCCACAAGTCAAAGGTAGACGTCGTCGTAGTTAATACCAGCGAGAAACGTTAATCTTTTTTCGTTGTTACACTGGCAGTAATGCCTCTGTAGGCTAAATAAACACTCCGGGTACACACCCACAAAGAAAGGTCATCATGAGCGACTACAACTCGATCGTTGTCGGTACTGACGGTTCTAAGTCTTCTCTCCTCGCTGTAGAGCGAGCAGCTAAGATCGCCGCCGCATTCGATTCCAATCTGATTATTGGTTGTGCTTACTACGAAAACCAGGAGCAGGCTTCCAAGACCCTGCGCCAGGATTCCGTAACCATTTTGGGCGATGAGAAGGCGGAGGCAAACCTCAAGGATGCTAAGGCACACGCTGAGAAGTTCGGCGCTTCCAAGGTCGAAACCGCTGTTCGCCCGGGCACCCCAGTGCAGGCCCTGATGTCCATCGTCAACGACAACGATGCTGACCTGCTTATCGTGGGCAACCGCGGCATCAACTCCCTGACCGGTCGCCTGCTGGGCTCCGTGCCGGCAGACGTTGCTCGCCAGTCCGACTGCGATGTAATGATCGTTCACACCGTCAGCTAAATGCGGTGATTAAAACCCGCCTTGGTCTCGCTGGAAGGCCAAGGCGGGTTTCGTCGTTAAGCGCTGCCTACTCTGCAGGATGCGCAGCGTTGAATGCGGCGGCAATGGTGTTGCCGTTCGCGCCCTGAATCAAGGGAATAGAGAAGTGGCCCTCCTCATTGGCATCGGCCAAAGGGCTCAGGGAGCCGTGGGAGAGCAACTGCTCCTGCGGGCTCAGATTGCGGATGAGCACAGAGTGTATCCGGTCCGGATGCTCATTAGCCACATCGCCGTACGTTAATGGATCATGTTGTCCGTCATCGCCAATGAGAATCCATTGCATATCCGGGTAGGCAATGAGCAGATTGCGCAGTTGAACACGCTTGTGCTCCTGCCCGCTGCGGAAAAGTCCCGTTTCCGTTGGGCCCCAGTCCGTCAGCAGCATGGGACCCGCGGGGAAACCATGGTGGGACAGGAATTTCTTGAGCGAGCCAAAGGTATTCCAAGCGCCCGTAGATAGATAAAACACTGGGGCTTGGGGGAAGCGTTGCTGTAGCTGAGCATAGAATTCAGCCATTCCGGGAACGGCCTGTCGCTTGCTAGGGCGCTTGGCCCAGGAATTCCACGCCGCGGTGAGCGCACGCGGCAGCCACGTGACAAGCACCGTGTCATCGATATCGCTAATGATGCCGATCTTGGCCGCCGGATCAACGATAAGTAGTTGGACTTCCACAGCCTTCGCATTTGCGGCCTCGATTGTTGCCGTATGCCACCCGGGCTCTAGTTCGTGGTCATGGACTAGTAAGTCAATGTATCCGTTGCGATCGGTGGTGCCGGTGACAGTCTTTTCCCCAATAGTTACCGAAACGTCGTGGTGTCCTACTTGAATGGTAAGAAACTGCTGGTAGCCGCGCTCACCCCACGTATCCCTCTTGCCTTCATCAGGATCATGCATGAGTACGCGGCCGAAGACTCTCACCTGATCGGTGGTGCCATAACCTGTATAACCCACAATCAGGGGCTGCCATCCACGCCGTTGGGAGCGCTTCAAAGTAATGGAGTTTAGTGAGCTTTCAGCTTTGCGCATGATGTCAGATAAGGCCATGGCATAAAGCTTACGGGAGCCTAAAGAACTTCGCCGCAGTCACCAACGAGCGTGAGCGATTGAGTGGCACGAGTGATGCAGACATAGAGGTTCTGTAATCCCTGTGGGGAGGCGTCCACGATGCGCTGCGGATCGAGCACGACCACGTGGTCAAACTCGAGGCCCTTGTAGCGCTCCGCCGTGGCGGCGTCAATAACCGCTGTGAGCCTGCCGTCCTCTTCGCTGTGTACACCAGGGGTGTAGTTGCCTTGCTCAAGCCGACGCACCTGCACCCCATCACGGATGGCTGTCGCCGGAATGGCGTCAGGGTTAATCATTTCCAACAGTCCATTGGCCAAATCCGTGATGGGCTGCGGGGTGCGATAGTTGACGGTTAAGAAGTGGTGACGGAAGCGCTGGGCTACGAAGGGCTCGAGGGCCTCGCCCCAGTCATCAACACCTGCTGGGGAACCAGTCTGGGAGGTATCACCCACCAAAGTCATCCACCGGGAAGGGCAGCGGCGGAAGAGCATGCGCCACTCCATAGGTGTTAATTCCTGGGCCTCGTCCACGATGATGTGACCATAAGCCCACGTATGGTCTTCGCGGGCGCGTTGGGCAGTGGTGCGTTTATCGCGTACCTCCTGGCGGTGCGCCAGGGTCTCGGCGTCGATGACATCGTGGGCAGAGAGGATTTCTGCTTCAAACATGTCATCGTCATTATCTGTGGACTCGGAGGAGGACAAGATATCCAATGCGTCTTCCGCATCAGCCACTTGGTCGCGCCACGCCGCATCATCGGCTGCCTTCTTTTCTTCAGGGTTGGGTAGGCCGATGAGGACGGCAAGCTCGTCTAGCAAGGCCGCATCCGAACCCGTCCATGCTCGCCCCTCTGCGCGGTAGAGCGCTTCTTGGGTTTCCTCGTCATATCCGTGGGCGGCAGAAGCGATACGCTCGCGTGAGGAGACTAGGGCAGCAAGTACATCGGTGGGGTGTAGTTCGGGCCAAAACTCATCGATCAAGGCGGTGACGGCCGCGTCCTCAGCAAGGTCATCGTGGAATTGATCGACATCGGCGCGCGAAAGAAGATTCTTTCCGCCAAGCGGATCGGCACCTACCGTGTCTGCCATCTGCTGGGCTAGGTCTTCTACGAGGTGCTCAATGAAGGCACCACGCGCCTCATTGTGTGGCTTGCGCGAGCGCCGTGCACGTGTACGGGCGCTTTTCACCATTTTTGGGGTGACGCTTAAGGTAAGGCCGTCGACTGCTAGTTCGCGGGGGGCGTCGGGAAGCAGCTGGTAGTCCTTGACCGCGGTGGAGAGGATTTCCACCATGGCGTCGCTGCCCTTGATTTCCCGAGCCACCAGGTCTTCTTCGTGTTCCGGTTCGATTCCAGGGAAGAGTCCGCCGATGGTGGAGAGCACCACGCCGGTCTCGCCTAGTTCTGGGAGCACGCGCGAAATATAGTCCAAGAAGCTGCTATTGGGACCAACGATGAGTACGCCAGTGGCAGAAAGCAGCTCGCGGTGGGTATAGAGCAGATAGGCAACGCGGTGCAGCGCAACTGCGGTCTTACCGGTGCCAGGGCCGCCTTCTACCACCATCACGCCGCGGGTGTTATCGCGGATAATCTCGTCCTGCTCCCGCTGAATGGTCTCCACAATGGAAGCCATGTGGCCCGTGCGGGCTCGCTGCATAGCGTGATAGAGAGCGGATTCGCTCGCTACGCCGGCCTCTTCTTCACGCACGCCGGGACCGGCAAGGACCTCATCATGAATGCCGGTGACGGTGCGCCCCTTGGTGCGGATTTGGCGGCGGGTGTGCACGCCTTCTGGTTGGGCGGTGGTAGCGAGATAGAAGGGCCGTGCCATGGGGGCACGCCAATCTAGAAGGAGCGTGCGATAGTCCTCTTCACGCGCATCGAGTCCCATGCGGCCGATGTAGCGGCGATCTAGGCCTTCCCCGGTGGGATTGTCACCGGGGGCGTCAATATCGATGCGGCCAAAGACCAATCCCATTTGGGCCACATTGAGACGATCCAGCTTGGCTTGGAGCCCGTGGTATTCCGTTTCGCGGCGTACCAAGGCATCTGCGTCCGGGGTGGAGGGATCTACGTCCGCCTGCACCTCATTGAGCCGTTCATTTGCTGCAGCCACCTCATCGTCGAGGCGGGAGAAAAGGCCGTCCACATAATCTTGCTCCGTAGCGATGGCTTCGCGCTCCGAGGAACCTGCGGCCGCCGCGTGCTTTTGGGATGCTGAGTTCACGTGACTCCTTGGTGATTGGACGTTGATGGGGTGGAAGGTGCCGGGCACGCTGTCCGGCGAGGGGGAGAGATGAGTTTAGACCCTGCTGTGACAAAGAACAACGGCCCAGCATAAGGCTGGGCCGTTGAGTCATCGCCGAGATACTCGGCCAAGGAAGATGTGGCTACTTAGAGCGCTTTTCCAGCTTCTTGATAGCTGCCTCAATCTTCTTATTTGCCTCCTGCTGCAGCTTGTCAGCGTGCTTGGAAGCCTTCTTGTTTGCGCGCTTGGACTTGGCGCCATCCAGCTTGGCGACGGCCTTGTCGGCACGTGCCTGAGCCTTGGTAGCTGCCTTCACAGCACGGGTACGGGCGATGTCGCGATTAGCCTGTGTGGTCTCGAGCCAGTCACCCTTATTGTCTTCAACGTAAGTCTTGGCGTTGTCGACCGAGTCCTCAATGAAGGACTTAGCGTTGCCCAGCAAGCCGCGGCCAGACTCCTGCCAATCGTCCTTGTTGTCCTCTACGTAGGTCTTGGCATCGTCAACATAGGACTTGGCGGTATCCAGCAGACCGCGGCCGGTGGACTGCCAGTCATCCTTGTTGTCGTCTACATAAGCCTGTGCCTTGGCAGAGGTCTCGTTGATCCAGTCGCCGGCCTTGGAAGACAGCTCGTTAGCACGGGCAGAGAGCTCTTCGCGCTTCTGCTCGGATTCAGATTTAGTAGGCAGCGCCTGCTGAATCTTCTTATTCGTGCGCTTGCCGGCCTTCTGTGCGCGCCAACGCAGGGAAGGCTTGCCCTCGGTGTCCTGGGTAGCGATAAACAGGGCGCCAAGCAAAGCGGTGTTGGTAACGAATCCGTTGCGGCGGGATTCCTTGTCTTCCTTGTTGTCTGCTGCCCAGAAGTTATTCTTGCCAATCAGGTTAGGCAGGGTAGCGGCGGCCAGTACCGCAGCGGAAGTGCGCGGTGCCTTGCCCAGAGCCAAGGTGGAGCCGGCGCCTACTTTAGCGCCGCCAATGGCGCGGGTAACTAGTTCTGGGTCATTGGGGATGTAGCCCTGATACTCAGAAGGAACGGCCTTGCGCACGGTCTTGAGGAAACCCTCGGTTTCCTTCACGTGCTCGGACGCGTTGCGCAGGTTGTCTACGCCTTCCCATACAAATACGGATGCCAGCATGGGGCGGGCAAGCTTGCGAATCATAGTCCTTAAAGCTCCTTAGCTCGTTGTTCTAGACCTATCGTGTGCTAGACCATTGTACGCGGAAAACCGCCTTTGGATCACCAGCGGCGTTCCCACCAGTCACCAAGCTTGGGGCGCTCCTCGCCCAAGGTCGTGGACTTGCCGTGTCCCGGGCGCACGATCGTATTGTCGGGGAACTCATCAAAGATGCGCGCGGTGACGTCCTTATATAGGCGGACGAAGTCTCCCTCAGAGGTAGTCTTGCCCAGGCCACCGGGGAAGAGGGAATCGCCTACGAAGAGATTGGTGACGCCATCGATGCTTGCAACTAGGGCTGCACCGCCGGGGGTGTGGCCGCGCAAGATGATGACTGGCAGCTGAAGACCCGCGAACTCGATGGAATCGCCCTTGCGCAGCTCCACGTCTACCTCAGCCGGGATGGCGGGGGAATCAAGGAAGGAGGCGTAGTGAGTAGCACCCGTTTCGGACAAAATCTCCTCGAGTGCGCGCACGTGGTCCCAGTGGCGGTGGGTCGTGAGCACCGCGGTAATTTTCACTCCGGCCTTGCGGGCCATGTCGAGGATTGCGGGCGCGTCATCGGCGGCGTCGACAAGCAAGCCCTCTTCGCCCGCCTGAAGGAGGTAGCAGTTATTGTCCATCTCGGACACGGAAATCTGATGTAGCTGAAGCTCGTTAGTCATGTGTCCCAGCCTACGGGTACATTCGAGGGAAGATTGCAATCCCTAGGACTGGAGGTATGAGCATAGTGGCTGATCGTTTGGTGGTGCGCGGTGCCCGCGAGCACAACCTCAAGGGCGTGGATATCGATATTCCCCGCGATAAAATGGTTGTTTTTACCGGCCTATCCGGCTCCGGTAAATCTTCGCTGGCCTTTGACACCATCTTCGCTGAAGGCCAGCGCCGCTACGTGGAATCCTTGAGTTCTTATGCCCGCATGTTCTTAGGGCAGATGGATAAGCCCAACGTGGAATTTATTGATGGCCTGTCACCCGCAGTGTCCATTGATCAAAAATCCACCAACCATAATCCACGCTCTACGGTGGGCACGATCACGGAGATCTACGACTACCTGCGCTTGCTCTTTTCCCGTGCCGGTACGCCGCACTGCCCTAAGTGCGATGCGGTGATTGAACGCCAAACGCCGCAGCAGATTGTGGATGCGGTGCTGGATCTGGAAGAAAAGCTGAAGTTCCAGGTGCTTGCACCGGTAGTGCGTAAGCGCAAGGGCGAGTTTGTAGATCTTTTTCAGGATCTTTCGGCGCAGGGTTACTCCCGCGTGCGAGTGGATGGAGAGACCCATCAGCTCAGTGATCCTCCCAAGCTAAAGAAGCAGATCAAGCACAACATTGAGGTAGTGGTTGACCGCTTGCAGGTGAAGGCCTCGCAGAAGCAACGCTTAACGGATTCGGTGGAAACTGCCCTGCGTTTGGCCGATGGCCTGGTCACCATCGAGTTCGTAGATAGGGAAGAGCTCACCCACACGTACTCGGAAAAGGCTGCCTGCCCGAATGGCCACACCTTGACCATTGAAGAGTATGAGCCCCGTGCTTTCTCCTTTAATGCCCCGTTTGGTTCTTGCCCAGTGTGTGATGGTTTGGGTACCAAGCTGGAAGTCGATGTTGACTTACTTATCCCAGACCCAGATGCCCCGGCGGTTGATGCGATTCAGCCGTGGCACTCCTCTCCCAACTCCCGCTACTTTGTCAAGCTAGTGGAGGGTCTGGGCAAGGCAATGGGCTTTGACCCTAAGACGCCAGTGAGCGAATTGACCAAGGAGCAGCGCCACGCGCTCATCTATGGCACGGACGAGGAGGTGCAGGTTCGATACAAGAACCGCTACGGGCGCCAGCGCAATTGGACCGCGCCGTTTGAGGGTGCGACTGGCTTCATTCACCGCAAGTTGGAAACGACCGATTCGCAGTCCCAAAAGGATCGCCTGCTGCAATACACCCGCCGCGTGCCGTGCAGCACCTGTAAGGGCACGCGCCTGAAGCCGGAGATCCTGGCCGTCCGCTTGGCTTCTACTACTCACGGTGAGCAGTCCATTGCGGGGCTGTGTGCGCTTTCGATTGAAGATGCCTCTGAATTCCTGGACTCTTTGGTGCTGGGGCACCGCGAGGAAATCATTGCCGGTGCGGTACTCAAGGAAACCCAGGCTCGGTTGCGCTTCCTTCTGGACGTCGGTCTGAATTACCTGACCCTGGATCGCGGCGCATCCACGCTTTCGGGCGGCGAGGCGCAGCGCATTCGCCTAGCCACGCAGATTGGTTCCGGTTTGGCCGGCGTTCTGTACGTGCTCGATGAGCCTTCCATTGGTTTGCACCAACGCGATAACCAGCGCCTTATTAAGACCCTGCAGCGTTTGCGCGATATTGGCAATACCCTCATTGTGGTCGAGCATGATGAAGACACCATTCGGGAGTCCGATTGGCTTGTCGATGTGGGCCCGCGCGCCGGTGAATATGGCGGCGAGGTGGTCTACCAAGGCGAACCGGCGGGAATTGAAAAGGTAGAGGAGTCCCTGACTGGCCAGTATCTATCCGGCAAGAAGGTGCTCGCCGTACCGGATCACCGCCGAGAGATCGACAAGGATCGCACCCTGAAAGTCGTGGGTGCACGCGAGAATAACCTGAAGGGCATAAACGTCGAAATCCCGCTGGGAGTGCTGGCGTGTATTACCGGCGTTTCCGGTTCGGGTAAATCCACCGTGGTCAATGAGATTTTGGCTAAGACTTTGGCCAATAAGCTCAACCGCGCCCGCCAGGTCCCCGGCCGGGCCAAGCGCGTCGAGGGCGTGGAGCACTTGGATAAGTTGGTCCAGGTTGACCAGAGCCCGATTGGCCGCACCCCGCGTTCCAACCCAGCAACCTATACGGGCGTCTTTGACAAGATCCGTAACCTTTTTGCCGAAACCCAGGAGGCCAAGGTTCGCGGCTACAAGGCCGGCCGCTTCTCCTTCAATGTCAAGGGTGGGCGCTGCGAGGCATGCCAAGGCGATGGCACCATCAAGATCGAGATGAACTTCCTGCCGGACGTGTATGTTCCGTGTGAGGTGTGTGAGGGCGCTCGCTATAACCGCGAGACCTTGGAGGTGCACTACAAGGGCAAGAACATCGCCGAGGTGCTCGACATGCCCATTTCTGAGGCAGCGGACTTCTTCGAGCCCATCAACTCGATTCACCGCTACCTTGCCACGCTTGTCGACGTCGGCTTGGGCTACGTCCGCCTCGGTCAAGCCGCTACCACACTGTCTGGCGGTGAGGCGCAACGCGTTAAGCTCGCCTCAGAGCTGCAAAAGCGCACCAACGGTAGGACTATCTACATCTTGGACGAGCCGACCACTGGTCTGCACTTTGAGGATATTCGCAAGTTGATGTTGGTTATCCAGGGCCTTGTAGACAAGGGAAATTCGGTGCTCATCATTGAGCACAACCTCGATGTCATCAAGGCTGCGGACTGGATCGTGGATATGGGACCGGAAGGTGGTGCCGGCGGCGGCACCGTAGTCGCGCAGGGCACCCCGGAAGATGTTGCGCAGGTGGAAGGCTCCTATACCGGTAGCTACCTAAAGGACATGTTGAAGTAGGGACACTGTGAATAGTTACCGCCTCGGCGCCAGCCTGTTGGCAGCGCTCACCTTGTTTATGGTGAGCGCTTGCTCTGGTGATCCTGAGGCCGAGAACGTCTCAGCGCCCGCGACGACCTCTCCGGCGCCCGACCCGGACTTAGTGCGCACTCAGCTTGACCGTGCAGTAGACAAGACTGCAAAGAAGTACCACGCCAAGGTTGGGGTTGCTATTTCGGCCGGTGATGACACCATTGCTGTGGGCGATAAGGGCAAGGGTCCTGTCTGGTCCACGGTTAAGGTCCCTATCGCTATCGCCGCGCTTAAAGACGGCGCGGATAAGAGTTTGGTCGACCTGGCAATCAAGGAGTCCGATAACGATGCCGCCTACGCCTTATGGTCGCAGGTGAAATGGCGCGAAGGCTCCGCCGATAAGGCAGTGGAGGAGTTGCTCGAAGACTATGGATCACACGCGGATATCCATGACACCGCTTTTGGCTACTCCACGTGGGCATTGAAAGACCAAGCAGTCTTCGGTGCTGAATTGCCTTGCATTGAGGAGGCGGACTACGTCCACAAGGTGCTCAAAGACATTGTGTCCTGGCAGAAAATTGGCCTGTCGAAAGAGAAGCGAACCCGCGCTAAAAGTGGCTGGGGCTTGGACGAGGACGACAATGAGTACACCTACCGCCAATTTGGTGTTCATGAGGTGGCCGGAAAGCGCGCCGGCGTCGCGTTATCTGTGGTTACAGATGGCGAGGACTATGCCAAAGCCGAGCCAGCGGTAAACTATCTCGCCCATGAGTTGGTGGACATCGTTGATAGAGGGGTAGAGAAGGGCAATATCAAACCAGCTGCCCAATGCAAGGACAGCTAGGCGAGTTGCGATTTGGTGGAAAGGGTAGAAGCTGCTATCCTCAAAGCCACTACCGCCCATGACGCCTTTTCGAGGTGCGTGGGTCACAAGCGGAGTCTCTCCCACCCGATGCCGCGAACACCGTTCGTAGGATAAAGGTAAAGGTAACCAAGCAAACATGCTTGGCACTGTGAGAACTCCCGGCTGTCTTTGGCAGACCGGGTTTGATTCGTTTGTGGTCCCGGTAGGTGAACTACTTACTCATACACCCCCTAATCGAGGAGAACCACAATCAGCGCTGAAGCTCGCATCAATGAGCGTATCCGAGTACCCGAGGTCCGTTTGGTAGGCCCCGGTGGTGAACAGGTGGGCATCGTCCGTACCGATGATGCTCGCAAGCTTGCATACGAGGCTGACCTTGACTTGGTTGAGGTAGCCCCGAAGGCAAAGCCCCCAGTGGCCAAGATCATGGACTACGGCAAGTTCAAGTACGAGCAGGCTCAGAAGGCTCGCGAAGCCCGTAAGAACCAGCAGCAGACCGTGGTTAAGGAACAGAAGTTCCGCCCGAAGATCGATGATCACGATTATGAGACCAAGAAGGGTAACGTAGTTCGCTTCCTCGAGAAGGGATCCAAGGTCAAGGTGACCATCATGTTCCGTGGTCGTGAGCAATCGCGTCCGGAGCTGGGTTTCCGCCTCTTGGAGCGTTTGGCTGATGACGTCGCTGAAGTTGGCGTTGTTGAGTCCCGCCCCAAGCAGGATGGTCGCAATATGACTATGGTCTTGGGTCCGGTTCGCAAGGGCAAGAAGTAGACCAGATTCCACGTAGGATTTAAGGACTTAATACTCATGAAGCAGAAGACCCACAAGGGCACCGCAAAGCGTATCAAGGTGACCGGTTCCGGCAAGCTGCGCCGTGAGCAGGCTGGCCGCCGCCACCTGCTGGAGGGCAAGCCGTCCAAGCGTACCCGCCGTCTGAAGGGCACCGAGGCAGTCGCACAGCCTGACACCAAGCGCGTCAAGCGCCTGCTCGGCCGCGCATAATAGCGCCGAATCAACCCACATCCGCCATCACAATTTGAATTAAGGAAGTATCACTGTGGCACGAGTAAAGCGCTCAGTTAACGCAAAGAAGAAGCGTCGCGCGATTCTGAAGTCCGCTAAGGGCTACCGCGGCCAGCGTTCCCGCCTGTACCGTAAGGCGAAGGAGCAGTGGCTGCACTCCATGACTTACGCTTACCGCGATCGTCGCGCTCGTAAGTCTGAGTTCCGTAAGCTGTGGATCCAGCGCATCAACGCTGCTGCCCGCATGAACGACATCACCTACAACCGTCTCATCCACGGCCTGCGCCTGGCTGAGATCGAGGTTGACCGCAAGATTCTGGCTGAGCTTGCTGTCAATGACTTCGAGGCATTCTCCGCACTGTGCGAGGCTGCTAAGGCTGCTCTGCCTGAGGACGTCAACGCTCCTAAGGCTGCCTAGTTACTAGGGACACAACGCCCGTTTCTCCGGTTTATGTGCCGGGCGAAGCGGGCTTTGTTCGTTTTATACTCTATCTGTCTAATGAGCTCGGTCTCGCATGCTACATTGAGTCCAGACCACGAGTGACCCCGAGACCGAGGAGCAGATTCCCTGTGACAAACCCAAATGGTAGCTACCAACCAGAAAATGGCGAGTATTCTGGCCGGTCCTATGACAACAACCAGGGCCAGCAGTACAACCCCTATAACCAGCAGGCCGGTTACCAGCCGCAGTACAACCAGGGCTATGCACCACAACCGAATATGGGTTCCTATCCGGTGCAGCAGCAGTATGTGGCGCAGGGACAGCAGAAGTCTTGGATCGCGACTTTGCTTCTGTGTTTCTTCTTGGGCTCCTTCGGCGCGCATAACTTCTATACCGGCCGCACGACCTTCGGTGTAGCGCAGCTGGTGCTTAATATCTTGGGCTGGGCTACTTTCTGGTTCTTGCTCGGGTTCGCGTTTTGGGCCATCGTCGGAATCTGGGTTTTCATTGAGTTCATCATGATCATCGCCGGCGCCGGTGATTACGACAAGGACGCCCGCGGCGTGCCACTAGCTAAGTAGCACTCAACATTGTGATCCTGTTGCCATACCGGCAACAGGATTTTTTGTTTTGCCTACGCAGCTGGGTCTGAGTCTGGGGCTAGGCAACTAGTAGGTAGGGTAGGAGCCATGAATTTGGATTTTGACTCTGCCTTTACTGAACGCACCCCGCGCATTGTTAATGCAGCCAAGCTGCACCGCGCTGCTAACCGGAAGAAGGCGAAGCAATTCCTGATTGAGGGAGAAAACGCCGTAGATGCTGCGGTGTCTACTGGCGCTGCTGTCGATGTTTTCGTCACTGAAAAGGCCGCAGAACGCTTCGGTGACATTATTACCGCCTGTGGATACATGGGAGTGTACGTACATCCCATCACCGATAAAGCGGCTAAGCATTTATCTGATACCGCCACCACCACGGGGCTTTTCGCGCTGTGCAAGCCGGTCCTGTGGTCCGCGGGCAAAATCCTTAACGGCAAACCAAGCTTGGTCTCTGTTCCCGTGCTCACTTCGGAGCCGGGCAATGCAGGCACCTTGATTAGAACTTCCGACGCCATGGGAGCAGATGGAGTAATTTTTGCGGGCGAGACGGTCGATCCCCTCAGCTGCAAGGTAGCGCGCGCTTCGGCCGGCTCGCTGTTTCATGTCCCGGTAGCGCGAGACCCCAATATTAAGGACGTCTTGGGGCAGCTGCGTAAATCGGGCATGCAAATTGTGGCGACGGCCGCCGACGGGGAAGTAGACCTAGCCGAGGCGGATTTGTCCCAACCGACGGCGTGGCTTTTTGGCAACGAGGCACATGGGCTCGGCGAACTACTGGAAGAAGCCGATATGCGGGTGCGTATTCCGCTGCGTGGGCGAGCGGAGTCACTTAACCTGGCAACAGCCGCCAGCATTTGTCTTTATGAGTCCGCGAAGGCCCAAGAGCAAAGCTAAGCAGAACCCCGAATGAAAAGGGGGTCCCTGGGGCGGTCGGGCTAGCCGGGACAGAGTAAGATTGCACGCGTTAGTTTTCGCGCGAGAAGAAGGTACGAAGTACGTGTCCGATACACCGCAGATCGAATTGACCGAAGAGGCTCTTGGGGCCGCGGCCGATAAGGCTATCGCAGCCTTCGACGCAGCCGAAACGCTCGATGAGCTGGCTGCAGCCCGCCGCGAGCACCTAGGAGATGGCGGCTATATTCCGCAGGCGCGCCAGTCTTTGGGGCAGCTGCCCAAGGATCAGCGCAAGAGCGCTGGCAAGGCTGTCAACATGGCCCGCGGCAAGATGGAAAAGCGCTTTGCCCAGGTTAAGGATGTCTTGGAGCAAAAGGCTCGCGAGGAGCAGTTGCGAGCAGAGACCGTTGACGTCACCATTCCCACCACCCGCACCCAGACTGGTGCTCTTCACCCAATTACCGCACTCTCTGAGCGCATTGCGGATATTTTCGTCGGTATGGGCTGGGAAATCGCGGATGGCCCCGAGGTTGAGGCAGAGTACTTTAACTTCGACGCTTTGAATTTTAAGCCGGATCACCCAGCACGTACCTTGCAGGATACGTTCCACGTCTCCGGCGAGGGCTCTAAGCAGGTACTACGCACGCACACCTCTCCGGTCCAGGTTCGCACCATGCTGGAGCGCGATGTGCCGCTGTATATCGCTTGCCCAGGCCGCGTATTCCGCACCGATGAGCTGGATGCCACCCACACCCCGGTTTTCCACCAGGTAGAAGGTTTGGCCGTGGACAAGGGCCTGACCATGGCCCACCTGCGAGGCACTCTGGAGCACTTGGCCAAGGTGCTGTTCGGTCCGGAGACCACGACGCGCATGCGCGTGAATTACTTCCCGTTCACTGAGCCCTCTGCGGAGGTTGATGTGTGGTTCCCCAATAAGAAGGGCGGCGCCGGTTGGATCGAGTGGGGCGGCTGCGGCATGGTGAACCCCAATGTGCTGCGTGCCGTAGGTGTTGACCCAGAGGAATACACGGGCTTTGCCTTCGGTATGGGCCTCGAGCGCACGCTGCAGTTCCGCAATGGCTTGACCGATATGCGCGACATGGTCGAAGGCGATGTCCGCTTCACCCTGCCGTTTGGCGTGCAGGCTTAAAACCCAGAAAGGATAGACACACCAATGCTTATTTCCCAAGACTGGGTCACCCGCATCCTGGGCGCTAAGAACCCTGGTTGGAACGTCTCCGCTGCCGATATGGACTCCGGATTCGTGCGCGTCGGTTTTGAAACCGAGGGCTATGCCGCCGTCCCAGAAAGCACCGGTCCGCTGGTCATCGGCCAGGTGGTAGAGATCGAGGAACTTACGCAGTTCAAAAAGCCCATCCGCTACTGCCAAGTCAACGTAGGCCAGGCTAATGGCACGGGCGAGTTGCAAGGCATCATTTGTGGTGCCCGCAACTTCCGCCTGAATGACTATGTCGTTGTGGCGCTTCCGGGCTCGGAACTGCCAGGGGGCTTCAAGATTGCGGCTCGCGAGACCTACGATCACATCTCTAATGGCATGCTGTGCTCCGGTGCTGAGCTCGGTTTGGGCGCACAGGCTAACGGCATCATCGTCTTGGGCGATGACGTCGCCGATAAGGTGGGCGAGGACGCTCGCCCGATTATTGGTCTGCACGATACGAACTTCGACGTCAACATCACCCCGGATCGCGGCTACGCCCTATCCGCGCGCGGTTTGAGCCGTGAGATTGCCTCCGCTTTCGACCTGGACTTTGCCGATATTGCCGAAGACCCGTCCGTTGCTGGCATTGATACCTCCGCTGTTCCAGCGGCGCAGGGCTCGCTTATCGACGTCACTCTCAACCCCGAGACCAAGGCGCAGCGTTTCGGCCTCCGCAAGGTCTCCGGCATAGACCCGCAGGCACGCACCCCGTTCTGGCTAGAGCGCGAGCTCATGCTCTGCGGCCAGCGCAGCGTAAACCTGCCCACGGACATTACTAACTATGTGATGTTGCTTTTGGGCGCCCCGATGCATGCCTTTGAAGCCAACGTTATCCAAGGAAATCTCGTTGTCCGTAATGCGGACGAAGGCGAGAAGTTTGAGACCTTGGATCACGTAAAGCGTGAGCTTTCTGCAGAAGATGTGGTCATCTGCGATGACAACGGCATCCAGTCGCTGGCCGGTGTCATGGGCGGTACTACCTCCGAAATCTCGGAGGAGACCACTGATGTGGTCTTCGAATCCGCTATCTGGGATCCGATTACCGTGGCGCGCACCTCCCGCCGCCATAAGTTGTCTTCTGAATCCTCGCGTCGCTTCGAGCGCGGCGTGGATCCTGCGATTGTCGAGGTCGCTCTAGACACCGCATGTGCGCTCTTGCAGCAGCTGGCGGGCGGCACCATTGAGGAAGGCCGGACGCTTATCGGGGGCGTCGCCAAGCGCGAGCCCATTGCCCTGCGCACCGCAAAGGCTAGCGAGTATGCCGGCGTTGACTACTCCCGTGAGACTGTTATTTCCCGCCTCGAGGAAGTCGGCTGCACTGTTGCCGATGAGGGTGACATGCTGCAGGTAACGCCCGCTACGTGGCGCACCGATATCTCCATGGATGTTGACCTCATTGAGGAGGTCCTACGTCTTGAGGGCTTGGAGGACATTCCTACCGTCCTGCCTACTCCGGCCGGCGGTCGCGGTCTCACCCCAGCGCAGAAGCGTCGCCGCGCTATTGGCCACGGCCTGGCCTATGCCGGTTATGCAGAGGTATTGCCGGCTCCGTTCGTGGCGAACGACACCTTTGATGTGTGGGGCTTGGACAAGGATGATGCTCGCCGCCGCACCGTAGAGGTGCAGAATCCGCTTGAGGCAGATAAGGCCATCTTGTCCACGACTCTGCTCCCGAACATGCTGGAGGCCATCGGCCGCAATGTTGCGCGTGGCCGCAGCGACCTCGCCCTATATGGTCTGCAGCAGGTGGCATTCAAGCGCGCCGAGGCATCGCCCATGCCCTCTGTAGAGCAGCGACCTTCTGAGCAGGTTGTTTCCGAACTTCTGGATACTCTTCCTGAGCAGCCGCTGCACGTTGCAACGGTGGCCACCGGCAATATCGAGCATGAGGGCCCGTGGGGCGAAGGACGCGCATATAGCTACGCCGACGCCATCGAATCCGCCCGCCAGGTCGCTCGCGCCGCCGGTGTGGATATCGAGCTTGAGGCCGCGCACGTTCTTCCCTGGCACCCAGGCCGGTGTGCTGCCGTGAAGGTGGCTGGCACCGATGTGGTCTTGGGCCATGCCGGTGAGCTTCACCCGCAGGTTCTGGAAGCGCTGAACCTGCCGGCGCGTACTTGCGCCATGGAGCTGGACGTTACCGCTATGCCATTGGAAGAGAAATTCCCTGCGCCGGTACTGTCCTCCTTCCCAGCGTTGCACCAGGACATTGCGCTCGTGGTGGATGAAGACGTCCCAGCAGAGCGCGTGCGCGCCACCGTGGAAGAGGGGGCGGGTGAGCTCATCGAGTCCGTCGAGCTCTTCGACATTTTCCGTGGTGAGCAGTTGGGTGAGGGCAAGAAGTCCTTGGCCTTCCAGCTTCTGTTCCGTGCAGCGGACCGCACGTTGACCGATGAGGAAGTCAACGAGCACCGTACGGCGGCAGCGGAGCTGGCTAAGCAGCGCTTGGGCGCAGAGATGCGCGCATAGCTTTCCCAAAAAAGGGGCGGTGAGATTTAGCTCACCGCCCCTTTTTCATACATTTTTCCGCTCCTGACGAAGCTTTAACCAGGCATTTTTCTAAATTGTATGAATAACATACGGTCGAGTGTATTTATTGCTATAGTCACCCCTATGACGATTTCAGTAGCAATTGCAGGCGCCACCGGATACGTGGATGCGGAATTTCTTGCGGAAGTTACCCATAAGGGTGACTATCTGCGGCAAGAGATTGAAAAATTGCCGCTTGTAGAACGCGTACGCGGCCGCGGCCTGATGCTCGGCATTGTTTTAGCACAACCGGTGGCTAAGCAGGCCGTGCGCGACGGGCTTGCACAGGGGCTCATCCTCAACGCACCCAGTGAGAATGTACTCCGCCTCACCCCGCCCTTGGTTATTTCCCAAGATGAACTAGACACAGCACTGACAACACTTCGGACGATAATGGAGGAACTGGCATGAGCCTGCGACACTTTCTGGCTGACGACGATCTCAGCCCACAAGAACAAGCAACCGTTTTGGACCTAGCTGAAAGGCTCAAGAAGGATCCCTTTGCGGAGCGCCCACTAGAGGGACCTAAGACCGTGGCGGTGCTTTTTGATAAAACGTCTACGCGGACCCGCCTTTCCTTTGAAACCGCAGTAGCGAATATGGGCGGCAAGGGCATTACCGTCGATACTTCTACGACTCAGATGGGCAAAGGGGAGTCCTACCAAGATACGGCCGCGGTGCTTTCGCGGTACGTGGAGGCAATCGTGTGGCGCACCTTTGACCATGACAACCTCCTCCAGATGGCGGAGACTGCGACCGTTCCTCTGGTCAATGCGCTTTCCGACGACCTGCATCCCTGCCAGATTCTGGCTGACCTGCTGACCTGTCGCGAGAATTTGGGTGACCTCAAAGGTAAAAAGGCCGTTTACTTGGGCGATGGCGATAATAATATGGCTAACTCCTACATGATTGGTTTCGCCACGGCCGGCATGGACGTCTCCATTATCGCGCCCGAAGGATTCCAGCCGCGCCAGGAATTTGTCGACCGCGCGCGCAAGCGGGGCAACATCACCATCACTGATGACGTAGATGAAGTTGCAGGCGCAGACGTAGTCATCACCGATACCTGGACCTCTATGGGGCAGGAAAATGATGGCCGCGATAGGCGTACGCCGTTCCTGCCATATCAGGTTGATTCGACCATAATGAGCAAAGCGCATAAGGATGCAATATTCTTACATTGTTTGCCGGCGTACCGTGGAAATGAGGTCACGGCTGAGGTAATTGATGGACCACAGTCGCGCGTCTTTGATGAAGCGGAGAACCGCCTGCATGCGCAGAAAGCGCTTCTTGTCTGGTTGCTCGAAATAAATAAGGAGATCAACTAAGTAATGAACACCCCGACCACCCGCAATGCTCGGCAGGCCAAGATCCTAGAGATTTTGGATCGCAATCGCGTCACCAGCCAGGTGCAACTATCCGAGCTTCTTCTCGCAGACGGCATCGACATCACGCAGGCCACTTTGTCCCGTGACTTGGATGAGCTGGGCGCGAAGAAGGTAAAGCGCGATGGTGGCCGTTCCTTCTACGTGGTCGGCGGTGAGCTGGAGCAATTTGAAGACCAGGTGGGCGGCCCCCGTGAAAAGCTGCGCCGCATGCTCGATGAACTGGTGGTATCCCATGATTCTTCCGGCAATATAGCTATGCTGCGCACCCCTGCCGGTGCGGCCCAGTACCTTGCCAGCTTTATTGACAGGGTGGGGCTGCACGATGTCATTGGTTGCATCGCCGGCGATGACACCATCTTCGTCCTGGCGCGCGAGGGCGTCACGGGCGCAGATCTGGCGGTGACACTTACCACGCGAAATATTTAGACGGCGGTGGTGGCAATCCAGACCACCATCGTATATTATGTGCTTAGATGAATTGTTTCCAATAGAACAAGGAGATTAACCATGTCCGCACGCGTAGTCTTGGCTTACTCTGGTGGCCTTGATACTTCCGTTGCCATCCCATACCTGGCAAAAATGACCGGTGGTGACGTTGTCGCCGTTTCCCTGGACTTGGGCCAGGGTGGCGAAGACATGGAATCGGTTCGCCAGCGTGCACTTGACTGCGGTGCCGTAGAGTCCATCGTTATCGATGCCAAGGATGAGTTCGCAGAGGAGTACTGCGTTCCCACCATCAAGGCAAACGGCATGTACATGAAGCAGTACCCGCTGGTATCGGCTATTTCCCGCCCCCTCATTACCAAGCACTTGGTAAAGGCCGCGCAGGAATTCGGCGGCACCCACGTCTCCCACGGCTGCACCGGCAAGGGTAATGACCAGGTACGCTTCGAGGTTTCCTTCCGCGCCCAGGATCCTTCCCTCGAAATTATCGCCCCTGCACGCGATTATGCGTGGACCCGCGATAAGGCCATCGCCTTCGCGGAAGAGATCAACCTGCCGATTGAGCAGTCCGCGTCCTCGCCATTTTCTATCGATCAGAACCTGTGGGGCCGCGCGGTAGAGACCGGATTCCTTGAAGATCTGTGGAACCCGCCAACAAAGGATCTCTACGCCTATACCGAGGATCCAGGCCTGGGTAATGCCCCGGATGAAATTATCATCTCCTTTGAGAAGGGCATCCCGGTGGCAGTCGATGGTCAGAAGATGTCCCCGCTGCAGATTATTGAAGAGGTCAACCGCCGCGCTGGTGCCCAGGGCATTGGCCGTCTGGATATGGTGGAGGACCGCTTGGTGGGCATTAAGTCCCGTGAGGTCTATGAGGCTCCGGGCGCCATGGTCCTCATCCAGGCCCACGAGGCGCTGGAGGATGTCACCGTGGAGCGCGAGTTGGCCCGCTACAAGCGCTTGACCGATGCCCGCTGGTCCGAGGAGGTCTATGACGGCCTCTGGCACTCGCCCCTGAAGCGTTCTCTGGATGCCTTCGTTGAGGAGTCCCAGGAAAACGTCACCGGCGATATCCGCCTGAGCATGCATGCCGGTACCGCCACGGTCACCGGTCGCCGTTCCGGCCAGTCGCTGTACTCCTTTGACCTGGCTACTTATGACACTGGCGATACCTTCGACCAGACCGCTGCTAAGGGCTTTGTGCGGCTGCACGGCCTGTCCACCCAGATCTCCAACCAGCGTGACCGCGACGGTGGTTTCCCCACCAGCGCGCAGAAGTAGGAGCACATGGAACCGCATAAGACTAATGAGGGTGCCCTATGGGGTGGCCGCTTCTCCGGCGGACCGTCTGAGGCGATGTTTGCCCTCTCTGTATCCACTCACTTTGACTGGGTGCTGGCGCCATATGACGTACTAGCCTCCAAGGCCCATGCCAAGGTGCTGCACAAAGCGGGCTTGCTTTCCGACGGCGACTTGAACACCATGCTCTCCGGCCTCACCGAGCTAGGGGAGAAGGTGGCCTCCGGTGAGTTCCACCCAGCGCCCACGGACGAAGACGTCCATGGTGCGATGGAGCGCGGGCTCATCGAGATTGTGGGCCCAGAGGTCGGCGGTCGCCTGCGCGCCGGTCGTTCCCGTAATGACCAGGTCGCGACGCTGTTTCGCATGTGGGTACGCGATGCCATTCGCGATACCGCGGCTCAGGTGAGCGACTTGGTGGATGCCTTGGCCGATCAGGCAGCAGCACATCCGGACGCCATAATGCCGGGCAAGACCCACTCGCAGGCGGCACAGCCGGTACTTTTGGCGCATGAGCTTTTGGGCCATGCACAGCCACTTCTGCGCGATATTGAGCGTCTGCAGGACCTGGATAAGCGCTTGGCTGTATCGCCCTACGGTTCTGGCGCTCTAGCCGGTTCCTCCTTGCAGCTAGATCCGGAAGCCATTGCGGAGGAACTCGGCTTTGATGCCGCCGCGGAGAACTCCTTGGATGGCACTGCGGCTCGTGACTTCGCCTCCGAGACGGCTTTCGTCTTGGCGCAGATTGCCGTCGACATGTCCCGACTGTCGGAAGAAATTATCTACTGGTGCACGCCGGAATACGGCTACGTCACCCTGGATGATGCATGGTCGACCGGCTCGTCCATCATGCCGCAAAAGAAGAATCCGGACGTTCCGGAGCTCACCCGCGGCAAAACTGGCCGCCTTATCGGTAACCTCACTGGCCTGTTGTCTACGCTGAAGGCACAGCCGCTGGCCTATAACCGCGACCTGCAGGAAGATAAGGAGCCCATCGTTGATTCGGTGGCGCAGCTTAACCTGCTGCTGCCGGCAATGACCGGACTGGTGTCCACGCTGACTTTCCACGAGGACCGCATGCGCGAACTTGCCCCGCGCGGGTTCACGTTGGCTACCGACTTGGCCGAATGGATGGTTCGCCAAGGCGTTCCTTTCCGCGAGGCGCACGAAGCGTCCGGCGCCTGCGTGCGCATCGCTGAGGAGCGGGGAGTTGACCTAGTGGAGCTCACCGATGAGGAGTTGGCGGGCGTCGACAAGCGGCTGAAGCCTAGCGTCCGTGAAGTGCTCACTATCGATGGGGCAGTGGCCTCTCGTGCCACCAAGGGCGGCACCGCTGGTGTTCGCGTGGCTGAGCAGCGCGAGACTGTCCGCGAGCGTGCCGCGGCTGCTCGCACGTGGGCGCAGAAGCCGCTGCGCTAATCCACGGTGCTCTTTAAAACCGCATGGTCGCTGGCCATGCGGTTCTTTTATATCTCGCTGCGGGGGTGGGAGATTGACCCCCATTCCCAACCCGTCAACTGCGTTGTTGAACATAACGGGGGTAGTGGTGACATGGGTTACAGTGTGATGCGTTAGTATTCTTGCAGAGAATGTGACCTAACAGACTCATTCACCGTAATGAAAGGACGATCTCTCCTATGACAGTAAATTCGCCTCCGCCCACAGCGGGGCCCCATGAGAATGAAAAGGCGGTCTACGCCTCGGAAGACCACGGCCTGCAAAAGGGAATGGGCAATCGCCAGTTGCAGATGATTGCCATCGGTTCCGCAATCGGTACCGGCCTTCTTCTAGGTACCGGCAGCCGCCTGCAAGACGCGGGCCCCTTCCTCTCCGTGCTGTACCTCGTATGTGGTTTCTTCGGCTACATCATCTTGCGTTCACTTGGCGAGCTCATCGTCTATCGCCCCAGCTCCGGCTCCTTCGTGTCCTATGCTCGCGAGTTTTATGGCGAAAAGAC
This sequence comes from Corynebacterium tuberculostearicum SK141, assembly GCF_000175635.1. GTDB lineage: Bacteria > Actinomycetota > Actinomycetes > Mycobacteriales > Mycobacteriaceae > Corynebacterium > Corynebacterium tuberculostearicum_C. The sequence continues at coordinate 293,640 of NZ_ACVP01000012.1, forward strand.
CGCTTTCGTCACTGGCTGGTTGTACTGGGGAAACTGGGCCATGACCCTGGTGGCGGACGGCACAGCCGTCGCCATCTACATCAAGTGGTTTAGTCAGTACACGTCGTGGCTCGATGCCGTCCCGCAGTGGTTACTTGCACTCGTCGTCATCTGCGGCATCCTCGTGTTCAATATGCTCTCGGTGAAGATCTTCGGCGAGCTGGAGTACTGGTTCTCCTTGATTAAGATCGTCGCGCTGATCATCTTCATGTTGGTAGCCATCGGCGTCCTCATCTTTGGCCACCCGAGTGGCGACCCGACCGGCTTTAGTCTCATTTCTAACTCCGGCGGCTGGTTACCTAATGGCTTGATGCCAGCCGTGATCGTCGTCCAGGGCGTCGTCTTCGCCTATGCTGGCATTGAGCTCGTTGGTACCACTTCCGGCGAGACCAAGAATGTAGAAAAGCACATTCCGCGTGCAGTCAACAACGTGCTGCTGCGCATCCTGATTTTCTACTTCGGCTCCGTGCTGCTACTCACGCTCGTGCTGCCGTACACCGACTACGTCGCTGATGTTTCCCCATTCGTGACCTTCTTTGAGTCCCTTGGCGTAGGAGCGGCGGCCCCGATTTTCCAGCTTGTCGTTATCACCGCTGCGATTTCCTCGCTCAACGCCGGCCTGTATTCCACCGGCCGCATTATGTACAACATGTCCACCTCCGGCTCCGGCCCGAAGTTCGGCGCTCGCATGTCCAAGTCTGGCGTGCCCTACGGCGGCATCGTCATGGCGGCCATGGTGGGCTTGGTAGGCGTCTTCCTCAACTATGTGGTGCCGGAGATGGCGTTTGAAATCGTGCTCAACCTGGCAGCCCTGGGCACATTGGCGTCCTGGGCGGCAGTTGCGCTCTCGCACCTCAAATTTGTGCGCCTGGCCAAGAGCGGAAGCTACACCCGACCGGGATACCGCTCGCCGTTTGGCGAAGGCGGAGACTGGGCAGTGCTCATCTTCATTGGCCTAGTCATTATCTTGATGGCCTTTGATTATCCAATCGGCACCTTTGCACTTGCATCGACCCTGCTCCTCGTTCCGGTCTTTATGGCAATGTGGTACGCATGGCGCGACCGCATTCGCGCCATCGCGGAAGAGAGGAAGGCCAAGCACCTGCCAACCTCCAGCTTCCCGGCTGCACCGCAAACAGACCTTCACCCAAAGAAATAGAAAGGAACTTTTATGAACCACGCAGTTAAGTTCGTAGATGTAGAGAATATGGCGCGCTGGATTCAGCGCGAAGGCGTAGAAAACATCATTACCGGAATGGTGGACTACCTTGAGGCCGACTACCGCGAGTGGGAGCGGTTCGACAAGATTCCGCGCGTTGCCTCCCACACCCCGTTCGGCGTTATCGAGCTCATGCCTACCTCCAATGGCAAGGAGTACTCCTTCAAGTACGTCAACGGTCACCCATCCAACCCAGCTCGCGGTTTCCAGACCGTTACTGCCTTTGGCGTGCTTGCCGACGTCGACAATGGTTACCCCACCTTCGAAGCCGAGATGACGCTGCTTACCGCACTGCGTACCGCCGCGACCTCCGCCATGGTGGCAAAGCACTTGGCACGCAAGGATTCCAAGCGCATGGCCATGGTTGGTGCGGGCTCCCAGTCCGAGTTCCAGGCGCTTGGCTTCCGCGGCGTTATGGGAATTGAGGACATTACCATCTATGACATCGACCCTGAGGCGGTAGAAAAGTTCAAGCGCAACTTGGAGCCACTGGGCTTTAATATCACTGCATGTTCCAACGTCGACGAGGCAGTGTTGGGTGCAGACATCATCACCACCTGTACCGCAGACAAGGCTCAGAACCAGATTCTGGCTGAGCGCCACGTCGCCCCAGGCGTACACCTCAATGCCGTTGGTGGCGACTGCCCGGGCAAGACCGAGCTGGAAAGCTCCATCCTGGACAAGTCCAAGGTCTTCGTAGAATTCCCAGAGCAGACCCGCATCGAAGGTGAAATCCAGCAGAAGCCGGAAGACTTCCCGGTTGTCGAGTTCTACCAGGTGCTCACTGGTCAGGCCACCGGCCGCGATGACGATGAGCAGATCACGCTCTTCGACGACGTCGGATTCGCCATCAACGACTTCTCCGCCCTGCGTTACCTGCGCGATTCTGTCAAGGGCACCGACCTGGAGTCCGAGATCGACATCATCGCCAACCCGGATGACCCGAAGGATCTCTTCTCCCTGGTTGCTAACGTTCCATCCCTGCTCTAAGTCGAAGGTGGGGTAGAGGGATCCAACTTCTTCCTCTACCCGCTAAGATAAGACGCATGAGTCTTGACCCGAAGTTGCTAGAGGTCCTTGTCTGCCCGCAAGACAAGGGCCCTTTGACATATCTGGAAGATAAACAGGTCCTCGTCAACGAGCGGCTGGGCATTGCCTATCCCATTGAGGATGACATCCCAGTCATGCTTGTAGACCACGCCCAGAAATGGCCAGCTTAACTTCGACTTTTAGAAAGACCCCCATGAATATCATCGATGAACTGCAATGGCGCGGACTGATCAATCAGTCCACCGATCTTGAGGCCCTGCGCGAGGCATGTGAGAACCCCATCGCGCTGTACTGTGGGTTCGACCCCACGGGCGACTCCCTCCATGCTGGCCACTTGGTCCCACTTATCATGCTGCGCCGCTTCCAAAACGCCGGCCACCACCCAATCGCATTGGCGGGTGGCGCAACTGGCTTTATTGGTGATCCGCGCGACGTCGGCGAGCGCTCCATGCTGAGCGAGGAAGACTTGGCCCATAACCTCGAGGCCATCAAGGGGCAGCTGCGTCGGTTCATCGACTTCGACGGCGAGCAGGCTGCCACCATGGTCAATAACGCCGATTGGACCATGAACATGTCCGTCATCGACTTTTTGCGTGACGTAGGTAAGAACTTCTCCCTTAATACGATGCTGGATCGCGATACCGTCAAGCGACGCCTCGAGGGCGACGGCATTTCCTACACCGAGTTTTCCTACATGCTCCTGCAGTCCAATGACTTCGTGCAGCTCCGGCGCGAGCGCGATTGCGTATTGCAGATCGGCGGCGGTGACCAGTGGGGCAATATCGTCTCTGGCGTAGACCTAAACCGTCGTATCGATGGCGCCAAGGTCCATGGCCTTACGGTGCCTCTGGTTACCGACGCCTCCGGACAGAAGTTCGGCAAGTCCACTGGCGGCGGAAAGCTTTGGCTCGATCCGGAGAAAACTTCCGCATACTCCTGGTACCAGTACTTCCTCAACGCCGGTGACTCTGTAGTCATCGACTACCTGCGCTGGTTCACCTTCCTGACGCAGGAGGAAATCGCCGAATACGAGCGTGCGGTAGAAGAAGAGCCTTATAAGCGCGCCGCTCAGCGCCGCCTGGCACAAGAGATGACCGATCTGGTTCACGGTGAAGAGGCAACCAAGGCTGTCGAGCTTGCCGCCCAGGCGCTATTCGGCAAGGCCGAACTTTCCGAGCTTGATGAGAAGACGCTTGCCGGCGCGCTCTCTGAAACCACTGTCGCGGAGATTGCCGCCGGCGAACCGCGCACGATCGTTGACCTGCTGGTGGCTAGCGGCTTGGCCGATTCCAAGGGTGCTGCTCGCCGCACCATTAAGGAAGGCGGTGCCTACGTGAATAACCAGCGCATCGAATCGGCAGAGTGGGAGCCGTCTGCAGAAGACCTCCTGCATGGCAGCTGGCTGGTGCTGCGGCGAGGCAAGAAGAACTTCGCTGGCGCTAAGTTGAGCTAAACAGCAGTAGATGACGTCCGTTCCACTCGTTGGAAGGGCGTCATTTTTCATTTGTGTACTCTGCCCTGCGGGTTTGTGTTGTGTGGTTGTGGTGGACTACATTAATCCGAGTCGCCGCGAGGTAGCCGGGAGGTTACTTTTGAGCGAATTTCGTGCGGACTTGGTTCGAT
>NZ_ACVP01000011.1 GCF_000175635.1 Corynebacterium tuberculostearicum SK141
CCTACCACTGTCGAGCGTTCTAAGCGCTTGGCCACGATCATGATGGCGGTCGACAAGCTGGATTTGGGCAGTTTCACCGATACTGACATTGATGTGTTTGGTGATGCCTACGAGTACCTGCTGCGCATGTATGCCTCGAATGCAGGTCGCAGTGGTGGTGAGCACTTCACCCCGCAGGAAGTTTCTGAAATCCTGGCTGCTATCGCCGTGAATAGGCGCTCGACGATTAGGCGTGCATATGACCCGTGTACGGGCTCTGGCTCGCTGCTTTTCCGTTTTGCCAAGGTCTTGGGCATCGACAACATCACCGACGGTCTTTACGGCCAGGAGATTAACCCGACAAACCATGCTCTAGCGCGCATGAACATGTTCCTGCATGGCGTGCCGTTTGAAAAGTTCGACATCAAACGTGGCGACACGCTGGAGAATCCTCTTCATCTTGAGGTTCAGCCTTTCGATGCCATTGTGTCTAATCCGCCCTACTCGCAGAAGTGGCCAGGTAAGGACGATGTCACACTCATTAATGACCCGCGTTTCGCTCCGGCTGGAGCATTAGCCCCTAAAAGCTACTCTGACCTGGCATTTACCATGCACATGCTGCACCACTTGGAAGAAGACGGTGTAGCTGCAATTGTTGAGTTCCCAGGCATTTTGTACCGAGGTGGTGCCGAAAAGACGATCCGCCAGTACCTCGTGGACAACAACTTTGTAGACGCCGTTATCCAGCTGCCACCGAATCTGTTTTTTGGAACGTCGATTTCCACGGTCATCTTGGTCCTCAAGAAGAACCGTGAGACTAACGATGTGCTGTTTGTGGATGCAGCCGCACATTTTGTGAAAAATGGCGCGAAAAACACGCTGAATGAGGACAATCAGCAGGCAATCTTGGATCTCTACTTCAACCACGAAGCAGTAGAACACCAGGCGGAACTTGTCTCAAACGATGATATTGCCGCCAAGGATTACACGCTGTCCGTCAACTCCTACGTGGAGAAGGAAGATACCCGCGAGAAGGTAGACATTGCCCAGCTCAACGCAGATATCGCGCGTGTATGCACTGAACAAGAAGCGTTGCGTGCACGGGTCAATGAGATCGTAGCTGAGCTTGATGGCGGGGAGGCGTAAACAATGACGACGTTAACGCAGCTCATCGAGCAGTACTGCTCCGATGGCGTGGAATACGTGAAGTTGGGGGATGTGGCGACTGTTAAGGCTGGTTCGTCAGTCTCGAAGCAAAAGATCGCTGAGAGTGCTGGGATCTACCCCGTTATCAATAGTGGTAGAGAGCCTTTAGGGTTTATCGCAGAGTTTAACTCGACCGATCCAATTGGTATCACTACGCGGGGTGCTGGTGTTGGCTTTGTATCTTGGACAGAAGGTCCTCATTTCAAAGGGAACCTAAACTATAACGTCAAGGTGAACAGCGATATCGTTAGTGACCGCTTCCTGTTCTTTACTCTCAAAGAGCATGGTCAGAGTATTCGAGATTTGTGTTCATTCGCAGGTATTCCGGCGTTGAATCTCAAATCTATTAAGACTCTCGCTTTCCCCCTCCCGCCGCGTGAAGTACAGGATGCCATTGTTGAGCGACTGGACGCATTAGCCGCCCTCATCGAGAGCCTGGATTCAGAGATTGCGCTGCGTGAGAAGCGTTTTGAGTACTTCCGTGAGCAGCTGTTGACCTTCGATGAGTCAGATGGCGTGGAGTACGTGAAGTTGGGGGAAGTTGCTGGGTATTCTCCGCTGCGCGTGGATAGTGCTGATTTGAACGCGGATACGTTTGTTGGCGTGGATAACCTGTTAAAGGATCGTGGCGGGAAAGCTCTATCTGAACATGGTCCCAATACTAAAAGATCTACTAAATACCAGGTAGGGGACGTGTTGATAGGTAACATTCGCCCATATTTACGGAAGATTTGGCATGCCACCAATGAGGGCGGTTGTAGCGGAGATGTTCTAGCGATTCATCCCTCAAAGGTGGACGCTCGTTTTCTGTATTGGACTCTTTTTGGTGACGAATTCTGGCATTACAACAACAATTTTTCTCGTGGCGGAAAGATGCCTCGTGGTGATAAAGCTGCCATTCTTGCCTATCAATTCCCCCTCCCTTCTCTGGAGGTTCAACAAGACATCGCTGACAAGCTCGATACCATGCAAGCTCTTATCGACAACCTGAAGAAAGAGCGTGAGCTGCGTAAAACCCAGTTCGAGTACCACCGCGAGAAGCTGTTGACGTTTAACTCTTAGATTCCAAGGATGTGTGCCACGATGACTAACCCGTATGCTTCCACCGGCTCGTCGTCAGTTCCGATTGCGGCGAGTGAAGACGCGACTGTGGTCGCTGAGTATTCGCCTACCGCAGTACCTAGTGCTGCGTATCAATCAGAGGCAGCGCTCGAGAATAATCTCATCGAGATTCTTACCTCGCAGGGGTATCGTCGGGTGTCCTGTCGGGATGAAAAAAGTCTGCTGGCCAATCTTAGAGGGCATTTATCGCGCTTAAATGACGTCGAGTTCACTGATGCTGAGTGGAATCGACTATTGCAGGAGTTCATCACTCCGCATGATGACGATGTGCTTGCGAAGACCAGGCGTATCCAGCATGAGCGGGCGGTGTACACGTTTACCTTTGATGACGGTACTCGTGAGAATATCCGGCTCATTGATTTCGACAATCCGCATAACAACGTCTTTGAGGTCCTCAATCAATACGTTGCGCCTACTACTAATCCAGCTCATCGCACGAATCGTTATGATGTCACGATTCTCATCAATGGCTTGCCTATCCTGCAGTGTGAGTTAAAGAAGCGTGGTGTTGACCTCAAGCAGGCCTTTAACCAGATTGGTCGTTACTCGCGGGATAGCTTTTCCACCTCGTCTAAGCTTTTTGATTATGTGCACGTCTTTGTGATTTCTAATGGCTCATTGACGAAGTACTATTCCAATACCACCCGGATATTGGCGCGTAAAAGTGCTGATGAGACGACTTCTACACGGGTTATGAAGTCTAATTCCTTCAAGTTCACCATGTGGTGGTCGGATGCGAAGAATAGGCGGATTGCTGACTTAAGTGATTTCGCGAGAACCTTCCTTGCTCGTCGCAGCTTGTTTAACATCATTGCCAAGTACTGCGTGCTTGATACCAATGATGTGTTGCTTATTATGCGCCCGTATCAGATTGTGGCCACAGAGCGCATTGTCACCAAGGTGCTTGCCGGAATTCACAATCGCACGCTGTTGGGCACGGTTAATGCTGGTGGTTATATCTGGCACACGACGGGGTCAGGAAAGACATTGACCTCGTTTAAGACTGCGCAGTTGGTCGCGCAGTATCCAGAGGTGGCGAAGGTTATCTTTGTTGTTGACCGCCAGGATCTGGATTATCAGACCATGAAGGAGTACGACAAGTTCGCTAAAGGTGCTGCTAATGGCAATAATTCAGCGAAGGTGTTGCGTGGTCAGCTCCTTGATGATGAGTGTCAGATTATCGTCACCACGATTCAAAAGCTCAATCATCTCACCGGCGATAAAGAAGTCTTGGATGTCTATGACAAGCACGTGGTCTTTATCTTTGATGAGTGCCACCGCAGCCAGTTCGGCTCAATGCACAAGCGCATTGCCAAGCGTTTTTCTAAGGCCGCGATGTTCGGCTTTACTGGCACGCCTATCTTCCACACGGTGGAAGATGAGCACAAGCGCCACAACGTTCTTGCAGTTCCAGAGACCACTGAGCAGGTCTTTGGCCCTAGGCTGCACACTTACACCATCATGGACGCGATCCGCGATGACAATGTCTTGCGGTTTAACATTCAGACCTATGACACCATGGCTGCGAATGTCTTAGAGGATGTAGAAGCTGCAGGCATTGATCGTGAGAAGGCGCTGTTGGCCCCGGATCGTATTGCAAGCGTGGTTGACCACATCCTTGATAACTTTTCCCGGCATACATCGCGTTCTTCGACGTACTCGCTGACCGTACAGGACTATGACCCAGTAGCGTTTAAGAAGGGTGTGGATACTCAACGAACTGTCACAACGGTCAGTGGTTTTAATGCCATGATGGCAGCAAGCTCTATTCCCGCTGCACAGGCCTATTACACGGCCTTTAGGGAGCACATGGCTACCAGGCCACCGAAGGAGCGTTTGAAGGTCGCTACCATTTTCTCAGCGGCTTCTGGAGAGCAAGAAGTCTTTGATGATGAAGGCTTCCTCGATGGCGAAGACTTTAGCGCTGATGCTCTTGGCGTGGATGACAAGGCGTTTTTGGCAGCAGCTGTCGAGGACTACAACGAGCTATTCGACACGAACTTCTCGGTCAGCGATAACCAGAGCTTCCAGAATTACTACCGCGATTTATCCCAGCGGATGAAAAACCGCGAACTGGACCTGGTCATCGTGGTCAACATGTTCCTAACGGGCTTTGATGCCCCAACACTCAACACGTTGTATGTGGATAAGAATCTGCGCCGCCATGGCCTTATCCAGGCATTTTCGCGCACAAATAGGATTCTTGGCTCGAAGAAGGTAGCAGGCAATATTGTCTGCTACCGAAACTTGGACGACGAGATCGAAGAGGCTATCGCCCGCTTTGGTGATGCTGAGGCCTATAACGTTGTTGTCTTGCAGTCTTATGACTTCTACCGCAATCTCTTTGTGGATGCGGTAGATAAGCTGCGCGAGATTGCAGCTCCTGGGGAAATCCCAGAAAGCGAGAAGGTGCAACGTGAGTTTGTTAAGCAATTCAGCACAATTTTGCAGCTGATTAACACACTCGATATGTTCGCTGAGTTTGATGCTGATGACACACTGTCTCGTCGTGATTTCCAAGACTATCAGTCGGTTTACCTGCATCTTCATGACACGATGACGCACACCAGTGAGGGTGAGGTTATCGATATTGTTGAGGACTTAACCTTCGAGATTGCACTGGTGGGCAAGTACGCTGTGGATGTGGACTACATCCTGGAGCTGGTTATGCAGCTTAAGGATGCGCGCGGCAACTTGAAGGAGGAAGACCGAGAGCGAGTGCAGCGAGAAGTGGATTCTTCGCCAAGCCTGCGTATGAAGTCTGACCTCATTGAGGCCTTCTTGAGCCAGCTACAGGGGGAGAGCACCCCGCAGGACTTCTATGAGATGGCCAGCAAGAAGTTTGTTAGTGAACTTGACACCGTAGTCAAGCGCTTTAATCTCAAGCGTGAGGAGACGTATCACTTTGTCACGCAAGGCATTGCTGACGGTCGTTTAAGTGCTGCTGGCATGGGTGCTGCGCGTATTATGCCAGCACAACGACGCTTTGGGCGGGCAACAACGACGACAGTGTCACGCGATGAGGTAGTAGCTGAGCTCAATCATCTACTAGAGCGCTTTGCCGATATCATCGGCTCGGATGTGTTAGTGAGTCAATAAAAGAAGGACCGCCTGAGCATCACGGGGGTATGCTCAGACGGCCCTTCTTCTCTAGAGACCACCGGGGCCCTATCGGGGGTTGTAGGCCTCACAAAGTGGCAGATGCAGTATGACACGGGACACAACCCTTAGCAACCGCTAGAAACCTCCGCTTTCGGTTCAATTCTTCAGGCTGTATAGCTAAGCCTAAGCTCCACTATGCAGGTGTAAAACAATGGCTAATCCAAGCCAATGATACGGCCAAGACGCAGGCGCAACCCTGCGTAACTGTAGGGGGTACCGTACATTTACTCCTGTGTGGAGGTATTCAGTATCTAGGTAAAACGATTTGTAGGTAGTACGACGAAAGCGGTCATTATGCCTTCGTAAAGGTTCGCCGCATGGCACACTTATCTTTAAATGTTCCCACCTTGTTCAAGGAGTTTCCCGATGGATGTATCTGATTTCTTTGCAAACGACAATCGAGCCGCGGACAAAGCTCAAGAGGCTTACCAAGAAAGTATCGAAGAGGTTTATCGAAATACTCCAAGCAGCGGTCCTTTTTCGAACTGGGACGGCGTCGATCTTCTATGGCACATGTATCAGTGTGATGCCAAAACCGATAATTCGTTCCCCGAGTGGGCGATGGAAGTCTTGACTGACGTATACAGGGCAACTCCAAGCAGCGGTCCTTTTTCGAACTGGGACGGCGTGCTCCGACTGTGGGACATGTACCTTAGCGACAAAGAAAATGGTTATGAGTTTTCCTCGTGGGCGATGGAAGTCTCGACTGACGTATACAGGGCAACTCCAAACAGCGGTCCTTTTTCGAACTGGGACGGCGTCGATCTTCTATGGCGGATGTACTTAGGAGACGGGAAAACTGAAAGTAGGTATGTCGACTGGGCGATGGAAGTCTTGACTGACGTATACAGGGCAACTCCAAACAGCGGTCCTTTTTCGAACTGGGACGGCGTGCTCCGACTGTGGGACATGTACCGTGCTGACCCTGACTTCGACAGCTTCTATGACGATTTCCCTTCATGGGCACAAGCGGAGCTCAGAAAGTAACGTTTGCTTAGGGTGTACCCTATTGGCTGCTGTAGGCGGATGCGGGACTGTAAGTGGAATCTCTCTATAGATATTGAATGGGGTCTTCTCGTATAGGAAAACCCGAAACAGGGGAACTACACATGAATGCTGTATCCAGCGATGGAGGTATAAACTCTCGAAGAGTATTAATATTCCCCCGTTTGGGAATGCAATTTAGGCGGTGGGTTCGGTACCTCTCGTAACCCACACGTCAGCCTCCCAATCCAAGGGGCAGGAATATGGAGTAGAGGACACCAGCTCCCGGAGCTGATGTTGATAGTCGAGGTACTTCTCTCGGTCGAGCTTTGACCAAGCATTCGGCCATGGTGGGCGTTTTACTCCTGCGGCAGCAGCTTCGTCGTAAACATACTTATCAACCGGGACGTGCAGGTAGCCATAGGCCTGCTGCACATGGGGGTGATCCAGCACCGCAAGATACTTCAAGGTCATATTCAGCCACTTTTGCGCCTGGCCGTAGTGGAACGAGGTGAATCGTTCTGGGGCAGGAAACCGGTCGAAATAGTCGCAAGCGTCTGTGCACCATTGATCATGGCGCTCATCGAAGTCTTTCTGCGAATCGCAGGTGGCTAAATTGGCGACAAACGCTCTAAGTGAGCTGTGGATGTAGTTCTTGATTGTGTCTTTGGCAGGGTGAGTACCAAAACCGTGGATAGTGCGGCGAAGATCTGCGTAGGCGCGTCGAGCTACTTTATCGACCACTCGACTACTGGTGATGTCTCCGGTAGCTACTTCCGTGCCGAAATAAAACGCAATCAAGCTCCGACGTTGCTCCGCTGCATCCATCAGGACAGTCACCTCCAACGTGCATTCTCATCACCGCTACATACAGGAACGATAGTATCAATTACCTTCGGGTAAGATTTTCAAGGCCGACGAGTTGTTCTCGCTATGGGAGCACAGTCGAAGCTCGCTGGACTTTATCGAGTGGGTTGAGCGCTACTCGGAGATTCTGCGCTCTTCAGCCCTGCAACGGGTCCGCAGTAGTGAGGAAATTGATACCGCTATGGAACTATTCCAGGAATGGGAAATGGATAGGAGCGGCGAAGAATTCCTAGATTGGGTCTATTCGCAGTAACCACTGACCGGATCTATCCTCGGTTTTGGTGCACTTTGCAAGTTCCTGCATGCTCACCATTGATAGACGCAGAAACGGACCACAGCTCGCCGAGCTCTTCCTCATACTCTGCCGGGATAGGAATGTACGACGTGAGGTATGTGCCGCCCACAGGGGATGAAATTTCAATCTCAGGAGAACCGACAATTTGAACAAAAGCTCTCTTCATCCCGTTGCGTTCATCGCGTACGTTCACGGTTCCGTTCTCAAACTGGATTCTTAAAGAGTAGGAGTAAGCCATGTTTTTATACGGTGCAAAGAAAAACGTTGCTTCTTTACCGTTAAGGAGATCGGCGTTTTTTAACGTATAGAAGCCGTCGGTGGTCCGCACTGTCCGAGACTCACAGCCCCAAGCGGACTCTTTAGGAAGCCTGCTGGACACATCTTCACCGGCCTCAGTGATGGTTTTGAACTCAATATCGTCAGGAGATTGCGTTTCAAAAGCTTCATATTGGCTGGAATCAGAACATGCAGCCAAGGAGAAAGATATAACTGCTGCGATAGCGATAGAGATAGAGGTTTTTAACACCCCACATTTATACCAATCTGCAACTAGACAATTAGGAATGGGGGACGATGGGCCGCGCTGTGCATATACCTAATTAGGTGGGGAGACTTTTCCTTTTATGTCTATGGATGAATGCGTAGAAAAGATTTTCAGGCATTAAATAACGGTTTCTATAAGATGGAGTGTCTATGACCGGAAGTAAAGATGAATCTCAAGCCGCACAAGAAAACAAAAATTCCCCTGCGAAGCAAGAAAATACTCCGCAGCAATCCGGAGAAAAGAAGGCTAAGTTGAAGCAGCCTCATCAAGCAACGAACGATTTAAAATCGATGCTGTTTTTAATTGTCTTTCACCTCGTTACACAAGCCCTCAATCGCTTATCTTTAAGACGTCCGTCCAAAGCGACCTACATAGAAGCGCAAACTGATGAAACTCCGTGCAAAAGGAAAGACGAACCCATGGGGAAGCGAGCAAGGACATATCAAATCCTTAGTATAAGTATTGTTGTGCTCTCTGTCCTTCCTATCGGCCTCGATATTTGGTATATAGTTCAGCCTTATAGCGATGAAAAAGTAGTTCAGCTGTGCAGCGATGGAAAAGTAGTTCAGCTGTGCAGCGATGGAAAAGTAGTTCAGCCTTACAGCGATGAAGAAGTAGTTCAGCTGTGCAGTGATGGAAAAGTAGTTCAGCTGTGCAGCGATGAAAAAGACTTTTCGGGCGCTCTATTTATAGGGGGGATTCTCCTTTTTTGTAGTGGCATGTTCCTAAGTAGAGCTTTCTGGATGAATAAAATGCACGAGCGGGGCTATCAAATTACGAATAACCCAGACGATTATGCCTTAGAAAGAACTACGGGCTTTGCTTGGACAATTTTAGTTCTTATGGCGGTGCATGGGGTTTGTACTGGCACTTTGCCTGGGGAGGGGAGCCTAGCCACGGTACAAAAATGGATTGTTGCTCTAGCTCTTTGGACTCCAATTGTCAGCATTGTTGGTTCAAGCTGGGGAAAGCTAAAAGCAAAAAAGCCTAACGGGGACAAAATTATTTGGCCCCATGGCCTTTTGGACAATTGCTTTTGGTCCCGTTTGTTAAGGAGGAATAAAGGGAGTAAATAGACGTTATGGCGGACATTGTTCATGAAGCCTAGGACACGCACCTGTGCGCCTTGTTTATTGGGGCGCACGGGGATACTGGAGACTACGAGTACGCACTAGACGCCGCCAAGCGCTTGCAGGTAATACAGACAGGGTTGCCTTCTACTTCCCCACTGGCCCGCGACGCCGGCATGCTCGCTAAGTTTGTGCGCGCAGCACAAAGGAATCAGTCTCAACAACGGCCCGCAAATAATCCCGACGAACTTCTAGACTTAGCCACCAGTCTCAAAGAAAGGTTGGAAG
>NZ_ACVP01000010.1 GCF_000175635.1 Corynebacterium tuberculostearicum SK141
AGCCTTCCCAGACCACGGAGACCACGAAGAACACGACATCTGCAGAGCCGTCCTCTCAGGCATCCTCGCCTGCCGAGCCGTCCGATCTGCCGACCTCAAGCACGTCTACCTCGGAAAAGCCAACTTCCAAGAAAACGACGACTGAAACTACCACCGCAGCCGCGACGGAAAAGCAGACCGCAGAGCCTTCCAGCTCCGCCACCAGTTCTGCCACGAGCGAGCCAACGTCTAAGCCGACCCAGGCTGCAGACTCGTCTACGTCTACCTCTACCTCTGCGTCCTCTACGTCCACTTCGGCACAGCCCGAGCCCGAATCTTCAGAGCCTGCGTCCTCGGATTCAAAGCCCTCGGAGTCGACCGCACCTACCACGACGTCTCCGTTGCTGACCTCGGAGTCCGAGCCTGAGCCTAAGCCGGTGCCGGTTACCACCGCGCCAAGCACCACTATCGCAGGTTCCGAGCTCGAGCCGACGCCAGAGCCGGAGACTACTGCTCCTACGACGACGATCCCTGGCTCAGAAATCGACCCCACCCCCGAACCAGAGATCACTGTAGAGCTCGAACCGGAGGTGCCGCTGGTACCGTCCGAGCCGGAAGAGCCGGAAGAACCGGAGAAACCGGCAGAGCCAGCAGAGCCCGCAGAGCCGGAAGCACCGGGGCGACCTGAGGAGCCCGAAGAGCCAACGACTCCGCCGAAGGTCATTGTCGTCGTGGAAAATTAAGCGGCGCGCCCTGTCCCCCTGCACGAAATGCGGGATACTACACTGAGTTTAATGAACAACACACCTGGCTCCTCCCCGCAGCACACGCCGGCGTCGGCCCCAGCGCCGTCGCCCGCGACGGTGGCTTCGCGCCACGCGGCCAGGTCCACAGCGCCCAAACCGGGCACAGAACAGCGACGTACCCGGCCGCGCCGCGCAGTGCGACCGTCCGGCGAACCGGACGCCGCAAAGCCCAAGCCAAAACCGAAGCCGAAGCCGCACCCACCTGCCCGTCACGAGCGACCTGCCGCGCCGGAGGCGGCTCACCAAAAGCCACAGCAGCAGCAAGCCGACTCATCCACCGATGCGGCTGACTACCCGTACGTGGCGCTGACCCTACAGACCACCGGCATCCACCCCAGCACCGGGCGCATCGTGACTATCGACGCCATCGCATTCAACGACGCCGGCGAACAAGGCCAGCTCTTCCACGCCGTCCTCAAGCCCGATATCGACGCCGGGCCGCGCCACCTCCACGGGCTGAGCACCACCGATATTGAGCAGGCACCGGCTTTTGGCAAGATCCTTAAATCGCTAGACAAGCTTATCGACGGCCGCACGCTCATCGTCCACGATCTCCCCTATACCTGGGGCTTTCTCGTCGCCGAGGCCCGCCGCGCCATGATGGCCGCCGCGCGCCAAAACCGGGCGCGCAACCGCGGCCGCAATAAGGGCCGCCGGCGCCGCCAAAAGGTCGGGCACGTCCCCACGCCGGTTCGCATTATCGATACCTTGGCCACCTCCTACGCGCAGCAGGTGCGGGCAAATGATGTGCGGCTGGGGGGCGTCGCCAAGCAGAGCGGCCTGGACGCCACGCCGCAGGCCTCGGTGGAGCGAGCCGCCCGCCCCGAGCCGGAAACTTCGCGCGAGGACACCGAGCTGCTCATCGCGCTCTACCGCAAGCAAGAAGGCGGCACGGTGCGCAGCTATGCGCCGGAGGACGTGCGCGCCGATCGCTTCGGCCTGCAACGCTCCCACGTACGCGTCGACGCCGCCGAGGCCCCCATGCAGCACCACAACCCCGGCAAATACGAACCGGGCAAGGAGCTGCGCCGCGGCATGGAAATCGTGGTCGCACCGGAAATCCTCGAGGACCCAGACACCATCATCGCCGCGCTCATGCGCGAGGAGCTCAACTATTCCGAGAAGCTTACCCGCGAGTCCTCGCTGGTCGTCTGCAATGTCACCACGGATCTGGTGGGAAAACCCATGCATGCCCACCGCAAAGGCATCCCGCTGATGTCGGACGCCGCATTTCTTGACGCCCTCACGCGCATCGAAGACGCCGAGCCCGAACCCGAATCCGCCAAGCCTGCGCCGCGCGCCCAACGCTCGCCGCAGAACAACAAAAAGGGCGGCGGTAAGAACAACAAGCGGCGCCGGCGCCGCGGCGGCCGCGGTGGTCGCGGCAGGGGCCGACGAAATTCTGGCGGCTCGGCGGCGAAAAAGAACGACTAAGCCGCCCGCCCGACTACCCTAGGGGACATGAGTTTTAGAGTCCCGGGTGCGCTGAAGAAGTTGCGCACCACCACCGCCACAACCGCCGCGAAGCTGGCCACCACCGCTTCCCGCGCCACCGGCCGTGGCGCCGGCGGAATGATCGGTGGTCTAATCGCCAATGCCATTGACCCTTCCATCATGACCAACCTGGGCGGTGGGCGCCCGGCCGTGCTGGTTACCGGCACCAACGGCAAGTCCACCACCACCCGCATGTTGGCCGCCGCTGTCCGCGCCGAGCACACCGTAGCCACCAACGACGGCGGCGACAACATGGACGCCGGCATCATCTCCGCGCTCATGGCCGGCAAAGACGCCTCCCACCTGGTCCTCGAGGTGGACGAGCTCCACGTGCCCCACGTGGCCGATAACCTCAACCCGCAGGCGCTGGTTCTGCTCAACCTCACCCGCGACCAGTTGGACCGCGTGGGCGAAATCAACAAGATTGAGCGCGCCCTGCGCGGCGCCGTGGAGGCTCACCCAGACATGCTCGTCATCGCCAATTGCGACGACGTGCTCATGACCTCCGTGGCCTATGACGCCAAGAATGTCATTTGGGTCTCGGCCGGCGCCGGCTGGCTCGGCGATTCCGTCACCTGCCCACGCACCGGCGGGCACGTCGTGCGCACCGAGGATGACTGGTACGCCGTTAAGCCGCTTGCCGACGGCCGCGAATTCCGCCGGCCGCAGCCTACCTGGGGCGTCGATAAGCATGGCATCATCACCCCGACCGCCAAGCGCCCGCTGAACCTGGCGCTGCCCGGCCGCGCGAACCGGGGCAACGCCGCGCAAGCCATTGCCGCGGCCGTGCAGGGCTTCGGTGTGGACCTCGATAAGGCCATTGCGGCCGCTGAGGGCATCGACGACGTAGCCGGCCGCTACTCCACCATCCACTGGAAGGGCCGCGAGATTCGCCTGCTGCTGGCCAAGAACCCAGCCGGCTGGCAAGAAGCCCTGTCCATGGTGGACCGCAGCGCCGATGGCCTGGTCATCGCCACCAATGGCCAGGTGGCCGATGGCATCGACATGTCCTGGCTGTGGGACGTGAAATTCGAAGGCTTCAATGGCTTAAGCGTCAAGGCCGCCGGCGAGCGCGGCACCGACCTGGCCGTGCGCCTGGTCTACGCCGATATCTCCCACGAGCTCATCCCGGACCCGATGGACGCGCTCGCCGCCTGCCCGGAGGGCCGCATCGAGGTCCTCGCCAACTACACCGCCTTCCGCGATTTGAAAAAGGCGCTATCCAAGGAGGCCACCAATGCTTAATATCGGCCTAGTGCTTCCCGACGTCCTCGGTACCTACGGCGACGACGGCAACGCCCTCGTCCTGCGCCAGCGCGCCCGCATGCGCGGCCTGCAAGCGGAGATTCACCCCATCCGCTTGGGCGAGCCCGTGCCCGAAACGCTGGATATCTACACCCTCGGCGGCGGTGAAGATACCGCACAGATCCTGGCCGCGGACCACCTGATTTCCGATGGCGGCCTCACCCGCGCCGCTAACGCCGGCCGCCCCGTCTTTGCCATTTGCGCCGGCCTGCAGGTCCTCGGCGAATCCTTCCGCGCCTCCGGCCGCATCGTCGACGGCGTCGGGCTGATCGACGCCACCACGGCCGGCATGCAGGACCGCGCCATTGGCGAGGTAGCCTCCGAGCCCACCCGCGCCGGAGTCACCGCGGACCTCACCGAGCCGCTGACCGGCTTCGAAAACCACCTAGGTGCCACCATTCTCGGCCCGTCTGCGCAGCCGCTCGGCACGCTCACCCGCGGCAATGGCAACGCCGACCAGGCTGCCACCGCCGATCTCAGCGACGGCTCCGCCCAGCGCACCTACGAAGGCGCCGTCCAAGGCAGCGTCATCGCCACCTATATGCACGGCCCGGCGCTGGCCCGAAACCCGCAGCTGGCCGATCTCCTCCTCGCCCAGGCCATGGGTGTGGCCCTCGCGGACCTCGAGCCGATTGAGATCCCGGCCGTTGACCGCCTGCGCGTCGAACGTTTCAACGCCTCCGAGCCCCCGCGCTCCCAAAGATAGGCCCACACCTGTGGATAACTTCGCCCGGCGGCCCCACAACCCCCGAGTTATCCACAGGCTCAGCCGCTTCCCCTTGTAGGCGCGTGCCCCCGCCCATAGGCTGCGGGGCATGACGTTATTGGAGCAGCTGGGCGACATCGCTAAGCGCGGCGTGGAACTTCTCGAAGAGGCCCACGCCGCCTCCAGCCTGCCCCTGCCCGCGGACCAAGCGCGCACCGTGCGCCGCACCGCCGCGGCCTTCCTCTCGCCCACCAGCCACTCGCGCTATCAATCCCGCGCCCTGGCCGCCGCGCGCCGCAACCAACACAGCCTGGAAACCCTCGCGCTCATCGCCCGCCGCTCGCGCGGCATTTCTGACCCCACCAAGCGCTGGCAATTCCGCGAGAAGCTATGCGCCACCGCCGGCACCACCGCGCAGGTCTCGCGCGCGGCGACGCGGCTGCTGCGCGAAATCAACCCGCCGCCCGAGCGCGAAGACGGCGGCCGCCGCATCATGCACGGCGAGAAAACCACCCTGAGTTTCACCGGCCCCGCCGCGCAGATGGCCGATATTTGGGCCGCCGCCAAATCCGACCCGCTGGCCTGGCTCACCGGTTCCCGCGCCGCCGCGCCCGCGACCGTGACCACCAATGTCATCATCGAGCTGCCGGATTATCTGAAAATCCTGGCCGGCGACGGCGACGACATCCGCCTCGCCATGACCAATGGCGCGACCATCACCGGCGCCGAACTCGTCCGCCGCACCCTAGCCGGCGCCGGCCTCTTCACGCTCATCCACCCCGAGCGCGGCCCCGTCAATCTCTACCGCACCCGGCAGGCCTCCGCGAAGCAGCGCCGCATGCTCGAGGCCGAAGGCGCCCGCTGCGCCTGGCCCGCTTGCCGACGCCCCGCCTCCGAATGCCAAGCCCACCACCTCTTCGAATACTCCCGCGGCGGCCTCACCCACCCCGAAAACATGACGCTGCTGTGCCCGTATCACAACTCCATCAACGGCCTGCCGGGCCGCGGCCGCATGGCCCGCGTCAACGGCCGAGTCGCCTGGCTTCCGCCCGCCAGCCGGCACAACGCTACGCCTAGCAGCATGCATAGCGGCCACAGCGGTGTACACAGCAGCGCAGATAACGGGACGGCAAGCAAAGCACACGGGCCGCCAGTGTTCACCGGCCGCGGGCGAACCGGGCCCTCGGCCGCCGTCCCCTAGTCCGCGCTCGCGCGCTCACCCGCGCTAAATGGTCAGGCGGCCAGAGAGCGCGCGGGACAAGGTGAGTTCGTCCACGAACTCCAGATCGCCTCCGAGCGGCATGCCGGAGGCCAATCTGGTGATCTTCAAATCAGGGAAGTCGCGCAGCAACCGCACCAGGTATGCGGCGGTGGCCTCGCCCTCCGTATTGGGGTCGGTGGCGAGGATGACTTCGTGGATGGTGGGGGTGGCGTCGTAAAGCGGGGCTTCAGGGGTGGAATCCGCCAGCTCGCGGTCCGGCAGCACACCACCGAGGCGCTGCAGCAGCGTGGAAATATTCAAATCGCGCGGGCCCACATTCGCCAGTGGATCTAGCGCGCCACCCAAGACGTGGTAGCGGCCCTCATACTCGCCGGTGCGCTCGATGACCTGGATATCCTTCGGCTCTTCCACCACGCAAATGGTCGAGGCGTCGCGCTGCGAGTTAATGCAGATGCGGCAGACATCCTCGCGGGAAATATTGCAGCAGATGCGGCAGAAAGTCACGCCATCGCGCACCGCACCCAATGCGTTCTGCAGCCGCTCGATGTCCTCAGGCTCCATGTGCAAAACGTGAAACGCGATGCGCTGCGCCGACTTCGGGCCGATGCCCGGCAGGCGCGAAAACTCGTCGATGAGGTCTTGCAGAGGTCCTTCAAACATCAATTACTCCCAAAATCAGCAAAAGGCCGCGGCCCCAACGCGGGGCAACGGCCTTTTATCGTATCGCGCGGACTACTGGTTGCCGCCGAAGACATCCTCAAAAGACGGGCCACCCTGGCCGCCCATGCCCTGGGACAGCGGGCCAATCTTCTCCTGTGCCAGGCGGCCGGCCGCAGCGTGGGCCTCCTTGAACGCGCCCATGACCAGGTCCTGCAGGGTGTCGACGTCCTCTGGGTCCACGACGGACTTATCGATCTGCAGGTCCACGAGCTCGGCGCCGCCGGTCATGGTCACCTTAACCAGGCCGTTGCCTGCCTGGCCCTCGACGTTGGTGGCGAGGATTTCTTCCTGCGCCTTCTGCAGGTCCGCCTGCACCTGCGCGGCCTGCGCGATGAGGTCGTTCATGTCATTTGCCTGCTGCATTGGGTCTTGGTCAGCCATGTCGTTTCCTTTCTAATTCAACTGTAAATTTCGCTACCGCCCGAGTGTACCGTGCTTGCCGGTTAGGCACGCCGTGCGCCCAGCTCGCGCTCCAGCAGCTCCATAGCTACCTCGGTAGCGCTGCGATGATCCATCTCGCCGGTCGACTGCGCGGCCTCCATCATGTCCCGCTCTTCGTCATCGCGGGTATAGGCCGGCGGCTCCTCGGGTGGAGCGCCAAAGTCTGGCTCAGGCTCGGGCGGCAGCGGCACGCCATTGCTGAACTGCGATTCATCGCGCTGCTTGGCCGCCTGCGTCGCCCGTGCGATGCGTGAGCGCCACCCGGGCGCGCTTTCCGGCTTACTCTCCGCCTCCTGGTCGTCGGCCGGCTCGCGCGCCGGCTGATTCGGCGTCCACGCTTCCTTGCGCTGCGGCGGCCGCGGGGTATCGAAACCGGCGGCTTTCGGGTCGGTACCCACCACGCAGGTCACGGCCACATCGCGCTGGAACTCCTCCTTGAGCACCTCCACTATGACGGCGTTGTTGGCGGGCGCATTGATGCGCTCGGCCAGCGCACCGGTGGTGTGCCCCAGCGTCAGGGTGCCATCGCGGAAGCCAAGCACGCGGGCTTCGGCCAGCATGATTTCGGCCACCTTATTCCGCTTTCCGACGCTCCCCCTCAACGCCACCCATTTCTCCCTCACGGCCTCTGCGAAGTCGCCCGCGGGCTCCTCCGCCGCCTGCGATTGCGCGGCAGGTTCCGGTGCAGTTTCCGTGGCGGATTGCTCCGCGCGGGCCGGCACAGGCTTCTCCAGTGGCTCGCGACGCTCCTGCTGGGCCGGTGCCGGCTGCGGCGTTTGCTGCGCGGGCGCTTCTGCTTGCGGGATTTGCCGCTCACGCTGCCACGGGTCCCCAGCCTCTTGCTGCTGTTCCTGCTTTGCCGGCTGTTTTGCCACAGCCGCTTCGTCCCGTTGCGGTTGCGGCTCTTGGTCCTGAGGCTTCTGCGTGCGTTGCGGCTCTGCGGCCTCCGGCTGCTTGGGTTGCGCCTTCGGCTGCGCGTCCGGTTGCGATTCCGGTTGGGACGGGGGCTGCGGCTGCGGCTGCGGCTGAGCGGCCGGTGCAGAGGTTAGAGCAGAAGACGGGGCAGAAGCCTGCTGCTCCTGGGACTTGGCGCGGCGGCGAGCGATGATGGCAGCAGCGGCGGACTGGGGGTCTTGGGCACCGGCGACGGCAGAGTTGGCCGCGGGAGCACCGCCCGGGGTCGCAGGGCCAGCCGGCGCGGGCGAGACCGCGGCAGCATTGACAGCGGAGGCGGGAGCGGGGGCGGAGGCCGCTGCGGGTGCAGGCGCGGCAGCAGCGGGGCCGGTGGACCCGATAAGCAGGTGCGCGCACATGATTTCTAGCAGCAGGCGCGGTGAAGTAGCACCGGTGAGGTCGCTGATGCGGTCATTGACCGTGGAGGCCAGGTAAGTCAGCTGCGGGCCGGAAAAGCGCTGCGCCTGGGCGGTGAGCACGGAAGCGCGGTCGGTGGGCGCGGAGACGAGGCCGGCGTCGATGGCGCCGGGGACGGCCTGCAGGATCATCAAATCGCGCAGGCGATCGAGCAAATCGACGGCGAAGCGGCGCGGGTCGTGGCCGGCCTCGATGACGTGGTCGACCATCGCGAAGAGGCCGGGTTTGTCTTGGTTGGCGAGGGTTTCGATGGCGTCGTCAAGCAGCGAGACATCGGTGACACCCAAAAGCGGCCGGGCAAGGTCGTAGGTCAGGCCATCGGGCCCGGCACCGGCCAGCAGCTGGTCCAGCAAGGACAAAGTATCGCGCGGGGAACCGCCGCCCGCCTCAATAACCATGGGGTACACGGCGTCCTCGACCTGCACGCCCTCGGACTCGACGGTGCGCTGCAGCAGGCCCTTCATGGCCGGCGGGGTCAGCAGCCGGAAGGGATAGTGGTGGGTACGCGAGCGAATGGTGCCAATGATTTTCTCCGGCTCCGTGGTCGCGAAGATGAAAATGACGTGCTCGGGCGGCTCCTCCACCACCTTGAGCAGCGCGTTCGCACCGGAGGGCGAAATCATATGCGCCTCGTCAATGATGAAGATGCGGTAGCGCGATTCGGCCGGCGCGTAGTAGGCGCGGTCGCGCAGCTCGCGCATATCCTCCACGCCGTTGTGCGAGGCAGCGTCGAGCTCCGTCACGTCCAGGTTGCCAGGGCCGCCGGGGGCGAGGGAGACGCAGGAATCGCACTTGCCACACGGCGTCGAGGTCGGCCCGTGCTCGCAGTTGAGCGAGCGGGCCATAATCCGCGCCGAGGAGGTCTTGCCGCAGCCGCGCGGGCCGGAAAAGAGGTAGGCGTGGTTGATGCGCCCTGCATCAAGGGCGGCGGATAGCGGCGTGGTGACCTGCTCTTGGCCCACGACCTCCGCGAACGTTGCTGGACGATATTTCCGGTATAAAGCCACGGTTAGCCAGTTTACCGGCTAACCCTCGCGCGACCAGTCCAGCAGGTCAATGCCCTGCTCGGCCACCGCCGCCTGCAGCTTGCCGACGCCCTCTTCTACCCCAAACGCATATTCCGAATCCGTCAGCATGACCAGCTGCAGGATGAGGGTCAGGCGACCCTCCTCGCGAAACTGCGGGGTCTGCCCGCCCCACAGGTACGGCGCGATGAAGAGCCCATGGTGCACGGTGACGTCAGGGACATCGAGGATGGACGGCAGCATCACGCCCGGCTGCGCCGGCAGCAGGCCGTCGGCCTTTTCGAAGGTGTCAGCCGCGGCGTTGATGGCGGCGGCCACCTCGGGCTGCCCGGTGCGCGCCACCGTCAACAACTCGCAGCGCACATCGGTGCCGTCGTCCTGGCTCTGCAGGCCGGTGTCGGTGGCGTTGAAGGTGGTGGTGAGGGCGAGCGATTGGGCGTCGGCAAGCGAGGCAAGGCCTAGCCGGCGCTCATCCACGTAGCGGAACTCCAGCGGCGCCGGGATAATCTCGCTCAGCCACAGGGCGGACTCGTCGGCGTTGATATTAGGCCCCCAGCTTCTCCACGGCGGCGAGCAGCACGCAGGTGGCAACGCCGTCCATCGCGGCCTCAACCTCCTCCTGCGGCGGCAAGGTTGGGGCGAGGCGGATATTGCGGTCGTTATCGTCCTGGCCATAAGGGTAGGCGGATCCGGCCTGGGTGAGCAGGATGCCAGCATCGCGCGCGAGCTCCCAGACGCGGTTGGCGGTGCCGTCGACGACGTCGAGGGAGATGAAGTAGCCGCCCTTCGGGTTGGTCCACTGCGCCACCTCGTACTCGCCGAGGCGTTTTTCTAGGATGCGCAGCACGGCATCGAACTTGGGCTTGATCAGCGCGGCATGGCGGCGCATCACCGCGCGCACGCCCTCGGCAGAGCCGAAGAACTCGTGGTGCGCCAGCTGGTTGATCTTATTCGGGCCGATGCCGCGAATTCCGGCGTGCTCCAGGTACCACTCGAGGTTATCCTCCGAGGTGCCGAAGAAACCCACGCCCGCGCCCGCGAAGGTGATCTTCGAGGTCGAAGACATGGCCCAGAAGCGGTTCGGGTTGCCTTCCTCTGCTGCGATATCCAGAATCGGCAGGATTTCCGGGAAGTCCTCGGTTAAGGTGTGCACGGCGTAGGCGTTATCCCACACGATGCGGAAATCCGGCGCGCCGGCCTGCATGCGGGCGAGGCGGCGGGCCTTGTCTTCAGAAATCACGGCGCCGGTGGGGTTAGCGAACATCGGCACTACCCACATGCCCTTGACCGCCGGATCCGCCACCAGCTTTTCGACGGCCTCTACATCCGGCCCGTCCTCCTCCATTGGCACCGTGACCAGCTCGAAGCCGAATTGCTCCGTGATGGCAAAGTGACGGTCGTAGCCCGGCACCGGGCAAATCCACTTGAGCTTTTCTTCCTTGCTCCACGGCTGTGCGGAATCATTGGTGCCGAAGAGGAATGCCCAAGAGATCAGGTCGAACATGATGTTCAGCGAGGACGAGTCTGCGGCAATCAGCAGCTCTGGGTCCATGTTGGTCAGCTTGCCCCAGATATCACGCAGTTCCTTGATGCCCTTTTGGTTGCCGTAGTTACGCAGGTCGTTTCCGGCCGCATCGGTGTAGTGGCCCGGGCCGGGCAGCGCCAGCAAATCATTGGAGAGGTCCAGCTGTGCCTTGGCCGGCTTTCCGCGGGTCAGGTCCAATTTCAGGCCCTTAGCCTTAAGGTCCTCGTAGTCCTTACGGACCTGGGCGGCGAGCTCCGCGAGTTCGGACGATTCCAAAGTAAGAAGCGACATGCGTATGTCTACCTTCCATGTATAGGGCGACTTTTAGCCCCCAATAGTAACGCACGCCATACAAAAAGGGGACCCCGCGCACCCGCCAGAGCCTCCTGACCCTTGCTGCATTCCTGCCCTGGGGGAGTTCAGAGGATGGACGCCACGCGGAATCCTGCCCAATACTTTAACGCCCGCGCGCCGGTTTAGCCAAATGGGACTCCGGCCGCACAGCCACCTGGCGCTCGCGGGCAAGACACTCGACACCTAGCCACCAACCAACGGCTTAAATTCCACGAAAATACATCCTGACCTGGCGATTGGTAAAATAATTGCCACGGCTGCTAATGTTTCTTCTCGGAGGATTCGACTAGCGGCCTATGTCACACGCCTGGAACGCGTGCGGGGTTCACGCCCCTCGTGGGTTCAAATCCCACATCCTCCGCCATTGTGAAGTCTCGAGACATCGTTTCTATTTCGATGTCTCGAGACTTTCTTCGTTTTGGGGGTTCGTTTTCGGGTCAAGGGTCAAAAGAACCCCTGCCTAGGGTGTAGAAGTTGTAACGCCTTTCGCTTCACGGTTTAGAGTATGTGAGTCCCCTAAGGCGCGAGCGCCATTCCCTACGTATACCTTCATTCGAGGAGCTGCCCGAGCATGCCAAGACCGGTTGATTCACACACCTCTTATGTCCCCGCCATCGACGGCCTTCGGACCGTCGCCGTGCTCGGCGTTTTGATTTACCACCTCAACCCTGCATGGTTGCCAGGTGGCTACTTGGGTGTCGGCATGTTTTTTACGTTGTCGGGCTACCTCATCACCGCAAACTTGATGCGAAGCTACCGCCGTGGCAAAGGCTTGGGCTTGCCCACGTTCTGGTTGCGCCGCTTCCGCCGACTCGTTCCGGCGGTTGCGCTCATGCTGGTGACGGTTTTGCTACTCACCATCTTCTTCGACCTGCCCAAACTGGGCGAAAATGCCAGGTTCTCCTTAAGTTCACTGTTTTATGTCAATAACTGGCATGTCATCGCAGAAGGCCAATCCTATTTCGACCGCTTTGCTGGACACGCGCCGCTGGACCACATGTGGTCGCTGTCCGTGGAGGAACAGTTCTACCTGTTCTGGCCGCTCGTGTTGTTCGTGCTTCTTAAGCTCACCGGCGGCAAGCGCGCCCCACTGGTCGTCAGCACGCTGGTACTGGCTGCCGTGTCCTTTGGTTGGATGGCTTTCCTCTTCAACACCGGATCCGATGCCACCCGCGTCTATGAGGGCACCGATTCCCGCGCTGGCGGGATCCTCTTGGGCGCCACGTTGGCCATCGCGCTGACTAACGCGCAGGGTTACCGCATTCCGCCGCGCCTGCTCACCATCCCCGCCGCGCTGCTCGGCGTGCTGGGCATCGCCGTCCTCTTCTGGCTGCTGCCAGATTACTCACCACACCTGTACAACTGGGGCCTTCTGGCCCTCTCAGCGGCCAGCGTCGCAGTGATTACCGCTGCCCTAGACAAGCGGACACTGACGTCCAAGTTCTTTGGCCTCACGCCGCTGCGCTGGATTGGTGAGCGTTCCTACGGCATCTACCTGTGGCACCTGCCGGCAATTGTCTTCATCCCCCAGTGGGAGAACCTGCCGTGGGCTCATCCTGTGTTGGTCACCGTGGTGGCCATTGCGCTGGCACACATTTCGTGGACGCTGGTGGAGGATCCGGTCCGCCGCCACGGCGTAGTCGCACCCTTGAAGCAATGGTGGGCCAAGCGCCATACGCTGCCGCGCATGGCCCTCGCCATTCCGGCTACGCTGCTTGCCGCGGTGGTATCCATGGGCATTCCCGCTGCGTGGAATAATTCCCTCAACCAGGCCGAGCAGCCCGGCGCACAGCAGATGGGCGTCCAGATTGGCGGCGACGGCCCGGCCCCGTCCGGCTCAAAGGAGAAAGATTCCTCCGCTGAGGCTTCCGGAGAAGCTTCTCCTTCCACGGAGAATGCGACGCCAGAGAAGGGCAAGACCCGCTGCACCACCGTCATTCACGTGGGCGATTCCACATCCATCGGCATGTTTGATGATGCCTACCTGTCCGATCCCCAGCGCAACGCGCAGGTAACCTACAAGAATGTTGGCGCACAGGACGTGGTAGCCGATGTCACCGGTGCACGCTCCACTGTGGAGTCTTTGGAGGGCGATCCCTCTATCCGTGATTCTGTCCAGCGTCTTCTGGATCAGGGCTACGGTGAGGATGCCTGTTGGATCATCGGTGCCGGCGTGAACGACGCCGCCAACCGCGCCGTGGGTGGATCCGGCGAGGAGGACTGGCGCGTGGACCAGATCATGGAACTGCTGGGGGATGCCCCCGTCCTGTGGCCGACTGCCGCGACCAACCTCAATTCCGGCTCCTACGATAATGCCAACATGGCGCCCTTCAACGAGGCACTCCTTGCCGCTCGGGATCGCTACCCAAACCTTGTTGTCTATGACTGGGCTTCCGACGTTCGCCCCGAATGGTTCCTCCCAGGCGATGACGTGCATTACCAGACTGAAGGTAATGAAAAGCGCGCGGAGTACTTCGCCAAGGCGCTCACGTTGGCCTTCCCCACGGATGGCTCCGCACCGGACGATCAGATAGTCACGGTAGATAAGTAGGCGTGAACACTAGTTAAAGACGGGCGGCTCCACGCCGTCCTCTTTGAGCCGCTCCACGTGCGGCGTGGGCCACGTCAGTTGACGACGGATAGTAACAATTTCTGCCCGCAACTTATCTGGCACGGCCTGCGACCTGGATGGCGTACAGCTTTGACGATGGCCATAGTGCAGTTGGGGCTGTTCATAGTGTCAAATATGTCATCAACTCCGCCACCACATCCTCCACCACAGGAAATCCCGGCTCCTGCTGCATAGCAACGGAGCCGGGATTTTGTTATATCTGCTCGGCGCAGGCAGGCGCTCGGCCGCGCTAGCCGACGCCGCGCTAGCCACTAATCGATGACCGGCGGCTCGTAGCCATCCGCCTTCAGCCACGCGACGTGCGGCGGCGTATTCATCCCCCATTCGGTGCGCGCCCAGAGGAAAGCCTGGGAGACCTCGGCCTCGGAATAGCCCCCATCGCGCAGGTATTGCCGGAAGCCATTCGGGCCTGGGTCTTTGATCCAGAGCCAGACGTAGTCGTCGAGGGAGTCGTCGGCAAGCAGGCCCTCCAGCCCGGCCGGGACATATTCGCGCTCGGCGCGCACGCGGTCCGCTAGGTCCTGGTCGAGGAAGTCGTAGAGGTAATCCAGCGCGTCCTCAAGCTGCGCATAATCGAAGGGATCCATGCCGCCCAGCCTAGTGGCGCTTGGCGCCTAGAACCATGCGGTCAATCTCCTCGAGCACCTCGTCCACAATGGCCGGGTTATAAGCCCGATCGCCGCGCATGCGTAGCAGCTCCTCCTGCGCCGCCGCCAAAGCGGTCCGGCGGGCCTCCAGAGCCACGTGGCGGGCCTGCCAGGCGCGCTGCTTGCGGGAGTCATCGGAAACATCCTCGCCATCGCCGAGCCGGTCCTCGAACCACTGAATCACGTTGGCGGAAATTTCGGGGTCGACCTTCTCGGCGTCGGCAGTAATGTGGCCGTCCGGCCGGAAGTGCGACAGGGCCTCGATGCTGGCCGCACGCGCGCGGCTCACCACGGCGGCGCGCATTTTATCGCTGGCAATCTGGGAGGCCTCCGTGAGGTCGAGGCGCTCCATCAGCCACGGCAGCAGCAGGCCGGGCACCACCATCGTGACCAGCAAGACGGTCAGCGCGATAACGGCAAGCTCGTGGTGGAAGCTGAACACGCCGGCTGGGATGGACAAAACCAGCGCCAGGGTGACGAGGCCGCGCATGCCGGACCACGTCATCAGCAGCACCTCCTGCAGGCGCAGCGGCGCCACACGCGGGCGGCCGCGGGAGACGTTGATGCGGTAATAGATGTACATCCACACCAAGCGGACGATAAAGGCCACGAGAGACAAGATGACGCCCACCACCACGGAGTGCCACAGGTCCGAGCCCACTTCACCGATGGCGGTATTGACCGTCAGGCCAATGAGCCCGAAGGCCACGCCGGTAAACAGCAGCTCGATGGTCTCCCAGAAGGACTGGCCGGACAGGCGGTCCTCGGCCTGGATATCGGCGCGGGAATTAAGCTCCACGGCCGCGATGACCACGGCGATAACACCGGAGGCGCCGAGTTCCTCCGAGATGAGGTAGACCGCAAACGGCGTCACCCAGGTCAGCGCGTTGCGCGCAGTGACGTCGTGGACGTGGGTGATAAACAGCGCCACCAGCCGGCCGACGACCCACCCCAGGCCGCCCGCGACGAATGCGGAGTAGAAGAAGTTGAGCACGCCACCACCGAAGGAGAGCTCATCGCCTTGGGTCACGGCCGTCAGCGCGAGATTGAAGGCGACGATAGAAGCGGCGTCGTTAAACAAGCCCTCGGTCTGCAAGGTGGTGATGATGCGGCGCGGGATGCCGGCGGGCTCGGCCACGGCGTCAACGGCGACGGGGTCCGGCGGGGCGATGGCCGCACCGATAAGAATGGCCGCGGCTAGGCTGATGCCCGGCAGGAAGGCATAGGCCGTGAAACCAACGGCCAGGGTGGTGGCGACCACCAGCAGCACGGACAGGCTCAAGATGGTCACCCATTGCTCGCGGATAACACCCCACGAGGTGCGCCGAGCCAGCGCCCACAGCAGCGGCGGCAGGAAAATAGGCAGGATGAGCTCGGTGGGCGGCTCGAACTGGGGCAGGCCGGGCACGAAGACCGCGCAGGCGGTAATGATCGTCAGCAGGGCCGGCCACGGCAGCCCAATCTTGTCACCGATGGCGACGACGAACACGGTCAGCAGCATGAGCCCAATGAGCACCAGTAGAACTTCCATGGGCCCAGATTTTACCCCCGCCAGATATAAGGCTCAGGGCTGAGTCGATCGGGCGCGAATTGCGCGAGCAACTCCGCGGCACTGTGAGCCTCGTACCCCAGCGAGGCCGCCAGCTGCTTGACGACGTCCCCCTCCTCCCCCATCTCCCGCATGGTCACCGCCCCATCGCGCTTAGCCAGGCGCTCGCCGGATTCATTGAGTACGAGCGGAACGTGGATGTACTCCGGCGGTTCGATGCCGAGCAGCGAGGCGAGGTAGGCCTGGCGCGGCGCGGAGGAGAGCAGATCATCGCCGCGGACCACTTGGTCGATGCCTTGGTAGGCATCATCGACGACGACAGCCAAGTTATAGGCCCAGCCGGTGTCTTGGCCGCCGCGGCGCAGGATGAAATCATCGACGTCGCCTGTATAGGTGCCGTGGAGGGCGTCGTGGATGGTGAATGTGGGGACGTCGGCAAGCAGGCGAAGGGCGGGCTGGCGATTCTGGGCCGCAAGCTCGGCGCGCTTGGCCGCACGCTGGTCCTCGGTGAGGTTGCGGCAGGTGCCCGGGTACTGGCCGGGAATGGCGTGCGGGGCGCGGGAGGCCTCACGGATATCCTTGCGGGAGCAATAGCACTCGTAGGTGGGCAGCTGGGCCAGGGCCTGCTCATAGGCGGCGTCGCGGTCGTGCTGGTAGATGACCTCGCCATCCCAGTCCAGCCCGAGCGCGCGCAGGTCCGCTAACTGGCGCTCGGCCGCCTCTTGGGAGGAGCGCTGCTTATCGATGTCCTCCACGCGCACCACAAAGCGCCTCCCCGTCGACCGGGCAAAAAGCCACGCCAGAAGCGCCGTGCGGAGGTTGCCAAAGTGCAGATCGCCCGAGGGGCTTGGCGCGTAGCGGCCGGCGCCGGTGGTCGCGGAATTCATGCCCACAGTCTACGGGCTGGCACAATGGCGGGCATGGAAAAATCAACCGGCGCTGAAGTGCGCTTCATTCCCGTCCGTTCCACCCTCTACCCCTGGCTGGTCACCGTGTTTGTGGTGACCTTCCTCATTTCCAATATCAACGCCACTAAGGGCGTGCAGCTCGGCCCGCTGGTTACCGACGGCGCCTTCTTCCTCTTCCCGCTGGCCTATATCGTCGGCGACGTGCTCTCCGAGTGCTATGGCTTCAAATCCACCCGGCGCGCGGTCTACATCGGCTTCGCGATGGCCATCCTGGCGGCCGTGTGCTTCTATATCGCCATCTGGCTGCCGGCGGCCGATTTCTACGAGGGCCAAGAGGCCTTCGCCGCCACGCTTGGCCTGATGCCGCAGATTCTGCTCGCCTCGCTGGCTGGCTACGTGGTGGGCCAACTGCTGAATGCCTGGACGCTGACCGCGATGAAGAAGCGCTCCGGCGAAAAGGGCCTCTTTGCTCGCCTTATCGCCTCCACCGTGGTGGGCGAGTTCGGCGATACGCTGCTCTTTTGCGCCATCGCCGCGCCGGTCATCGGCGTGGACACCGTGGGCGGGTTCATCAATTACGTCATCGTGGGCTTTGTGTGGAAGACCCTGATGGAGGCCGTCATGCTGCCGGTGACGGCCGCGGTCATTAAGTGGGTGAAGAAGCGCGAGGACTACTTGCCGGCGTAATAGCGGCCGAGGAATTCATCGCGGTAGGCCTCGTAGTAGCCGCCGTCGATGGCGGCGCGGATATTATCCACCAGGCGGATCATGAACTCCACGTTGTGGATGGTGCACAGCGTGCCGGCGAGGAATTCCTTCGCCTTGAGCAGGTGGTGCAGGTAGGCCCGGGAGTAATTCTCGGATACGTATCCGCCGAATTCCTCGTCGACGCCGGCAAAATCCCGCTTGAAGCGCGCATTGGTGAGGTTCATGCGGCCGTCAAGGGTGTAGACGCCGCCGCGGCGCGCCAAGCGGGTGGGCGCCACGCAGTCGAAGGTATCGGCGCCGGCCTCGACGGCGGTGAAGATATCGTCCGGCTCGGAGATGCCAAGCAGGTGGCGCGGCTTATCCTCGGGTAGCTCATCGCAGACCCAGCCGACGATGGTGCCCAGGTTTTCCTTTTCCAGCGCGCCGCCGATGCCGAAGCCGCCGAAGCCGCGCTTGCCGTCCTCGCGGGCGGCGCGGTCGAGGTCGAGCAGGCCGCGGGTGGCCTGGCGGCGCAGGTCCTCGTACTGCGCGCCTTGGACAACACCCCACAGCGACTGCTTCGGGCGGTGGGCGCGCTCGCGGGTGAGCCGGTCGTGCTCATCCAGGCAGCGCTTGGCCCAGCGGTGCGTGCGCGCGACGGATTCTTCCTGGTAGGTGCGCGTATCGACCAGCGTGGTCAGCTCGTCGAAGGCAAACATGATGTCTGCGCCCAGCCCGTGCTGGATCTGCATGGACTTCTCGGGGGTAAAGCGGTGCTTGGAGCCGTCGATGACGGATTTAAAATCCACGCCATCCTCGTCCACCTGCGCCATGCGTTCCTTCTTTGCGGCGCGGATGTCCTTATCGCTGAGATCCGCAATATCCATCGCCAGGACCTTTTTGAACCCCACGCCCAGGGACATGACCTGGAATCCGCCGGAGTCGGTGTAGGTCGGGCCATGCCAATTTTCAAACTCGGCCACGCCGCCGGCCTCGTCCACGATGTCGTGGCCCGGCTGCAGGTAGAGGTGGTACGCATTCGACAAGATGGCCTGCGCACCAGTGGAACGAATCTGCTCCGGGGTAAGCGTCTTGACCGTGGCTTTGGTGGCCACCGGGATAAAGGCCGGGGTCTGGATATCACCGTGCGGGGTGTGGATGACACCGCTGCGGCCGTGCTTGCCGGGGCCTTCGGGCAGACGCTTGCCGACGTCGAAACTCAAGTCCATCTTTATTCTTCTTCCTTGTGTGCAGGGCTAGGGGTTGGGGCTGGGGTGGCGTGTTTAGCTTCCCATTCTTCTTCCAGGGCGGTGCCTTCGATATCCAGGGTGGGCAGAATCTTCGCCAGCCACTTCGGCATCCACCACGTCGCGCGGCCCATGAGGAACATGGTGGCGGGGACGAGGGTCATGCGGATAAAGAAGGCGTCGAAAAGCACGCCGGCGGCCAAGGCAAAGCCGAAGATCTGGATGAAGGGCAGCGGCTGATTAATAAAGGCCACGAAAACCGAAATCATAATAATGGCCGCGGCCGTCACCACGCGGGCGCCTTGGGTAAAGCCGGTGATGGTGGCCTCGTCGACGGCGTTATATCGCCCGCCGGTGCCCTCCGGGTGGCGAGAAATGTGCTCGCGCATGCGGGTGACGAGGAAGACCTGGTAATCCATCGCCAGGCCGAAGGTCACGCCGATGAGGAAGATGGGCATGAAGGAAATCAGCGGGCCCGGCGCGGGAACCAGGTTCCACAGGCCTTCCTGCCAAACCAGGACGGTCAGGCCGAAGGCACCGCCGACGGACAGCAGGAAGCCCAGGCCCGCAACCAGCGGCACCAGGATGGAGCGGAAGACCAACAGCAATAGCACGATGGCCAAGCCCACGACGATGGCCAGGTACGGCGCCATGGCTTCCTCGAGGCGCTCCGTGATATCGAGCTGCACGGCGGTCAGGCCGGTCAAGCCGATGTCGGTACCGGTGGCGTCTTCGATCTCGCTGGTGGCCGAGCGCAGCGCGTGTGCAACGTTGACCGTCGCGGCGTCCGTCGGCGCGGTTTCTGGGGTGACCATGATTTGCGCGGCGCGCTGGTCCTGGCTTAGGCCGACGATCTGCGCGTGCTTCACGCCGCCCAGCCCCTTGAGCTGATCCGCGGTGTACAGGAAGGACGCGAGCGCGGCCTTAT
Organism: Corynebacterium tuberculostearicum SK141; assembly: GCF_000175635.1. Lineage (GTDB taxonomy): Bacteria > Actinomycetota > Actinomycetes > Mycobacteriales > Mycobacteriaceae > Corynebacterium > Corynebacterium tuberculostearicum_C. Next base: position 19,547 of record NZ_ACVP01000010.1, read on the forward strand.
CCTCTGGGGAGGCAGCGTCGGCCGCATCTGCGGAGGTGTCCACCACCTCAGCGGCCGGGGCGATCTCCGGCTCGGCTGCGGGCTGGTCCCCCTGCGGCTGCTCAGGCATCTCCTCTTCGGGGGCAGGAGCGGGAGCGGGGGCTGGTTCGGGTTGGGACTGGGCGTCGACAAGCGGGGCCAAGGCGCCGGATTCCGCGTTGACCGTGTGGGCATCGACCACGGCGAGGAAAGGACCGTTAACGCCCGGGCCAAAGCCCTCGGACATGATGTCGGCGGCCTTGCGCTGGGTGGTATCGGGATTGGAGGTGGTATCGGCCGGAAGGGCGAGCTCCATGTGGAGCACCGGCGCGGTCATCGCGCCCAGGGAGAGCACAACCAGCGCCATGGCCAGGCCGGGGACCTTCTGAACCAGGCGCACCCAGCGGTTGCCCATAGTGGGACCACGGCGGCGCTTGCCCTTGCGGGTCGGGTTGCCGGCCACGCCGGGGATGCGGCCGTTGAAGGCCTTATCGCCCAGCAAGCCCAGCATGGCGGGGATGAGCGTAAGCGAGACCAACACGGCGATGGCAACGGTGCCTGCGGCGGCCAGGCCCATGGCCGTGAGGAAGCCAATGCGCGCAATGAGGAGCGCAAAAAGCGCAGTAAAGACGGTCGCGCCGGCAAAGACCACGGAGGAGCCGGCGGTTCCCACCGCCATGCCTGCGGCATCGGGCCCGTCCATGCGGCGGCGCTCGGCGCGGTAGCGCGACAGGATAAACAGCGCGTAGTCAATGCCCACGGCAAGGCCAATCATGATGGCCAGGACCGGGGTCATATTATTGAGCTCAATCCAGTGGGTGGCGATGAGCATGCCCAGCGCGCCTAGTCCCACGCCGATGACGGCGGACACCAAAGGCATACCCGAGGCCACCAGGGAGCCAAAGGTAAAGATGAGCACGATAAAGGCAACGCCGAGACCGATGATCTCAGAGGTGGAATTGACCGCGATTTCATCGCCAAAGCCGGCACCATTGCCTTCTACCGTGAGGCCGCGGTCGCGGGCAATATTCATTGCGTCGGTAACGGTGTCTTTGTCGGCCTGTTCCACGCTATAGGGCGATTCGGCGTCGAAATTGAAGGTGGTATAGGCAATGGTCTCGTCATCATTGACCATGGCGAGGTTGTCCGCATCCGCGCGGGCGGATGCTTCCGGTAGCCCCATATCCGTGAACTGATGGATCACCTGGTCCTGTAGGCGAGGTGAGACCTCAAGCGGGTTGCCAAAGCGCGTGGTATCGCCCATCTCTAGGTTGTCCTCGAGGTAGGAGATGGTGGCATCGATGGCCTCGCGGTTGGCGGGATCAGAAAGCTTCTGGCCGTCTGGAGCCTTGAAGACCACGTTGACCGAGGGCGAGTTTGCAGGGTTTCCGCCCTCTGGGAAGAGGTCCATGGTCTTGTAGGTGGCGTCGATGGACGGGGTTCCCTTGATGGAGAACTCGCTCGTCATCGGTTTCATCAGCAAGGCGGCGGCACCGCCGACGGCGGCGAGCAGCAGCAGCCATGCCACGATGACCTTCCACTTATGGAGGAAAGACCAGCGCCCAAGACGATAAAGCAGTTTAGCCACGGGTAGATGTACCTTCGCATTCGCGTGGGGGACGGATTGAACTTTGCCCTAGTGTAGTGGCCATACCCCACAATCCCCTATCACGAAGCCACCTGCGTCCCAGTTTTCACAGCTGGCGGCCAGCCAGCCGGATTCCCCGCGCCTGCCGGAAAATTGGACAAAAGAAAATCCCGACCTGCGTAAACAGGCCGGGATCCCGGTGCGGTGGCGGCGGGATTTGAACCCGCGGTTGGGGGTTACCCAACAATCGCTTTCGAGGCGATCACCTTCGGCCGCTCGGACACGCCACCGCGTTCCAGATTACGGGAGTAGGCCCGAGCGACAAAATCGCTGCGCCGGCGGGGTGCCAGCGCAGCGAGATGCGGAAACGAGGGACGAGGATTAGTCGTCCTTCAGGCCACCGATAACCTCGTTGGCCTTGTCCTTGATGCCTTCAGCGGCGTCAGACAGCTTGTCCTTAGCCTCGGAGGTGACCTGGTCGGCCTTGCCCTCGTTAGCTACGTCCTTGTTGTCGGTAGCTTCGCCGTAGGCTTCCTTTGCCTTGCCTACGAGGCCATCCTTCTTGTTTTCCAAATCGCCCATAATCACTCCTTTGAGTAGACGGATAATGTATGGGCACCAGTGTACGCACTTTCAACGCAGGTCGTCGAAAAAGTTTCTGAGCAACGCGGCGCACTCTTCTTCAAGAACGCCGCCGCGAACCTGCGGGGTAAAGGGCGCAGTGGGGGCACGCAGGACATCGATTAGCGAGCCGCACGCGCCGGTCTTGGGTTCAAAAGCGCCGAAGACTACCGAACCCACACGCGCCGCCTGCAAGGCTCCGGCGCACATGGCGCAAGGTTCCAGGGTGACAACGAGTTCGCAGCCGGAAAGCCGCCAGCCATCGCCGTGCACGCGGACGGCCTGGCGAATGGCCTCGACCTCGGCGTGGGCGGTGGGGTCCGCAAGCTCTTCGCGGCGGTTGACGCCGGTGGCAAGTTCGGTTCCGGCGGCGTCGTAAAGCACCGCACCCACGGGGACGTCGCCGGCTGGCGTGCGCTTGGCGACGTCGAGGGCGCGGCGCATCCGAGCCTCAGCGCGCAGCAGGGGCTCAGGCGTTATCAATGACGTCTTCCAACTCATCGCCAAAGCCGAGCTCGCCGGCGATGCGCAGCAACATATCGGAAGGCCAGTCCTCATCATTGTCAATGATGTATCCCACCTGGTCCTCGGATAGACCAAGGTCGGCGAAGATATCGAAATCGCCCTCGCCATAAGGATCGGCCTCTTCGGGGTCCACATCCGGGATTTCATGATCGTTGATATCCATGAAATCGGCGGCGAAGTCATCGTCGACACCATAGGTGGCGTCCGAGATGAGCATCTTTACCCCGCCCGGCACTGGGCGCACGGCAATAAAATAGGCATCCTCCACGCACAGCAGCGCGAACGCAGCGCCCTCGGAACGCAGGCTGCGCACCGCATTGATGGAGGTCTGCGGATCCTCAAAGTCATCGTTGAAGCTGCGCACCAGCCATTGGCCCGCGTTGCGGGCGACGGTTACTGCGAAGGAGTAATTTTCGTTGCTCATACCTCGTGAGATTAGTCGTGTTGTGCCACAATTGTCATCGTGAGTTCTCAAGATGTTCAACGCCCTATCTGCATTATTGGCCTCGGCCTCATCGGCGGCTCTTTGCTGCGCGATCTCGCCGGATACAATCACCCCGTTTTTGGCTACAACCACTCCACTTCTGGCGCCCGCACTGCAGTAAAGCAGGGTTTTGACGTCACCGATGATCTTCCGACGATTTTGACCCGCGCGGAGACGGAGAACGCGCTCATTGTCATAGCCGTGCCTATGAACGCGGTGGGCGAGGTGCTCGACGCCATTCAGGAGCACGCGCCGAGCTGCGGCATTACGGACGTCGTTTCCGTTAAGACGGCCGTACGCCAGCAGGTACTGGAGCGCGGAATGGAGTCGCGCTACGTGGGCGGCCACCCGATGGCGGGCACGTCCAAGTCCGGTTGGGATAACTCGCAGAAGGACCTGTTCCGCCGCGCGGCGTGGGGCATTACCTATGACTACGCCGCCGAGTGTGAGGCGCGCGGGGAAAAGATTCCGAAGCAGTGGATTGAGACCTTCACCGAGGTCGTGCGCATGACCCAGATGGTGCACGCAGAGGCGGTTCCTATCCGCGTGGCTAATCACGATGCCGCGGTGGCGCGCATTTCCCACCTGCCGCACGTCTTTGCGGAGATCCTCGCCGTGGTGGGCGATAACGGCGGAATCCTGGCACAGTCCCTGTCTGCCGGTTCTTTCAAGGACGCTACCCGCGTGGCCGGCACGCACCCAGAGCTGGTACAGCAGATGTGCGAGACCAATGCGCCGGCGTTGGTGGAAGCATTGGACGAAGCCTTGGACTTGCTGCGCGATGCCCGCGAGAAGCTCGACTCCCCCGAACCTTCCATCGCTGAGCTTTCCGACGCCGGCTATCGCGCCCGCACCCGCATCGATGCCCGCTCCGGCGCGCGCAAGGAATCGGTTTCCCCGGTCAAGATTTCTTCCCGCCCAGTGCTGCGCCTACACCCAGGCGGCCCGAACTGGGTGGCGCAGCTGCGCCAATCCGAGTCCCTGGGTGGACGCATCGAGATTTTCTAGCGCTTTCGGCCCCGCAGGCCAGGAATGCGGGATGCTACCGCGGCGGCAATAAGACCTAGCACTGCTATGCCGGCATAAAGCCAAGGGTGGTCGGCGCTGGTCTGCGGGGTTTTTGGCGGTTCGGGAGTGGTTTCCGCGGTGAGAATCGCTTCCTTATCGCGTCCGCTCACTACTCCCTCGATCCAGTCCTTGGTGCCGGCCAGCGTGGTGATTGCCGCGCTTGGCGAGGGCAAGTCCGGATCCCCATTCGCCGTGCCCGCGGTGGCCAAACCGGCAAGCTTTCCATCTACGAAGAAAGGCCCGCCAGAGTCGCCGCCCTGCATGCCGGCCCGGCCGGTGGAGTGCACATCGAGGATCGCGCTTTCCATCAGCGGCATCGCCTCGCCGGCCGGTACGCTTTCTGTCCCCTCTGGTGCACTCAGCCCCGGCATGGCCTCGGCCGCGGGAATGCTTTCTCCGCCAGCGGCATCCTCACCAGCGTCCGTGGCGGCGCCCGCGCCAGCAGGTTCGGTGGAACTGGCGGGGCCAGCAGGACCGGCGCCGAGGAGCTCAGCCACTTCCATCTCCGCCTGCGGCAGCTGGCCGCGGCGCGCCATGGAGGAACTGCTGCTCCAGCCGTAAAGCGTGCCGCGCTGGCCGGGTTCTGGCACGTGAGTGGAAATCTCGGCCGGGGTGGTGTCGGTGACGGGGGCGGTGAGGTGGAGAAGGGCGGCGTCGGAAAGCGGGGATAGCGCCCACGAATCTGCATCGTAGGTGGTGCCATTGATGCGGGCCTGCGTGCCTTCGTTGTTGACGGACTCGAGGCAGTGGCGGGCGGTGAGCACCCACTGGGCGGCCACCAGGGTGCCGGTGCAATCGCCGAAGCTGCCCACGCGCCCGATTTTCAATTGCGCCACGGTGCGAGACTCCGCCGAGTCTGGGGCCGGTTTACCGTACTCGAGGGCGCTGGCAGGGGTGGCGGTCAATGCCACGATGCCGGCGGTAAGCAGGGCGGGGAAGATTTTGTGCTGCATGATTAGTCCTTCTTTCCGGCAGGAACGGCGATGGCGATGGTCTTAGCGACGGCCCATTCGGCCGGCCCCTTCCCTATCAGGCGGCGCCATAGGCTCGCGAGGACGAGGAAGAGGGCGATGAACGCGCAGGCCCAGCCGGTATTGTGGAGGGAGACGTGGCTTTGCCAGTAATAGGCGGTGAGCACGTGCAGGATGTAGATGCTCAGCGACATTGCCCCCAGCGCAGCAAAGGGATACGCCAGCTTAGGCACCACTCGACCGATAAGCAGGCATAAGTGCAGGACGATCGCGGCGACGGCGATGGATAGGACAATCTCTCCCAGCACGCCGGTGTGGCCGGTAAAGCGCAGCCAGCCAGGCATGTCCGGGGCAAAGCGGAAGTAAAAACCGGCAGCGGCGACCACGGCGGCGATGCCGGTGGACACCCACTGGGCAGCGGCACGGGAGCTGCGGATATAGACCTCATAGAGCAGCATGCCAGCGAGGAAATAGGCGCAATAGGCCAGCAGCGGATAGACCTGCGGCAGGGTCAGCGGCGCATATTTTATGGTCGCGGCGGCGGTGGCAGCGGCGAGGAGCAGGAGCTTCCACCACCAGCGCAGCGGCGGGACCCAGGACACCAGGATCATCGTGATACCGATGACCACGAGGACGATTTGAATCTCTCCGCCCACGGGCAGCAGGACGAGGCCGATAAGCGTAATTATGCAGCCGCGAGCGATGATGCGCAGGAACGTCGTCGCCGTGAAATCGCGGGACATAAGCATCAACGTGACGCCGGCTAGAACGGCGAATAGTGCGGCGGGCAGGCCATTTAAAATGACCTTGGTATGCCACACCAAGGAGGCCATATGCAGAACTATCATGCCGATAATCGCAAGTGAACGGGCTATATCGAGCCCTACAATGCGCGAGGGTGCTAACACCTAGCGTTCTCCTTCAAGACGGAGGGGAACGCGTCGCCGCACTCCCCTTGTTAATAAAGACTTTCTTTTTCTACTAAGTCTGTCTGGAAGGTTGCTGCGAATATTTTATACTTGTCCTGCATTTTATAAGTGGATTGCGTGAGACTTGTGCCTGACTTATGCGGGTGCCGTGAGGAGCGGCGTGGTGCGGACCTAGTCGCGGAAGGAACTATCGCGGCGCTTGCGCGAACGAGAAGGATCGGCGGCCAGTTTTAGGAGCGGGGTTGCAGCGACCCCAATGCCTAGGCCAACCAGGAAGAGCCAGAAAATGCCGGACCCCAGCCATAGCATGAGGCCAAGGATGACACCGGCGATGAGGCCGGAGACGA
>NZ_ACVP01000009.1 GCF_000175635.1 Corynebacterium tuberculostearicum SK141
AAAATAAAAGCTCCTTAGAAAGGAGGTGATCCACCCGCACCTTCCGGTACGGGTACCTTGTTACGACTTCGTCCCAATCGCCGATCCCACCTTCGACGGCTCCCTAACAAGTTTGGGCCACCGGCTTCGGGTGTTACCAACTTTCATGACGTGACGGGCGGTGTGTACAAGGCCCGGGAACGTATTCACCGCAGCATTGCTGATCTGCGATTACTAGCGACTCCGACTTCATGGGGTCGAGTTGCAGACCCCAATCCGAACTAAGGCCGGCTTTCAGCGATTCGCTCCACCTCACAGTGTCGCTGCGCGTTGTACCGACCATTGTAGCATGTGTGAAGCCCTGGACATAAGGGGCATGATGATTTGACGTCATCCCCACCTTCCTCCGAGTTGACCCCGGCAGTCTCTCATGAGTCCCCAACCAAATGCTGGCAACATAAGACAAGGGTTGCGCTCGTTGCGGGACTTAACCCAACATCTCACGACACGAGCTGACGACAACCATGCACCACCTGTACACCAGCCACAAAGGGAAAGACTATCTCTAGCCCGATCCGGTGTATGTCAAGCCCAGGTAAGGTTCTTCGCGTTGCATCGAATTAATCCACATGCTCCGCCGCTTGTGCGGGCCCCCGTCAATTCCTTTGAGTTTTAGCCTTGCGGCCGTACTCCCCAGGCGGGGCGCTTAATGCGTTAGCTACGGCACGAAAGTCGTGAAAAGACCCTCACACCTAGCGCCCACCGTTTACGGCATGGACTACCAGGGTATCTAATCCTGTTCGCTACCCATGCTTTCGCTCCTCAGCGTCAGTAACTGCCCAGTAACCTGCCTTCGCCATCGGTGTTCCTCCTGATATCTGCGCATTTCACCGCTACACCAGGAATTCCAGTTACCCCTACAGTACTCAAGTTATGCCCGTATCGCCTGCACGCCCGGAGTTAAGCCCCGGAATTTCACAGACGACGCGACAAACCACCTACGAGCCCTTTACGCCCAGTAATTCCGGACAACGCTCGCACCCTACGTATTACCGCGGCTGCTGGCACGTAGTTAGCCGGTGCTTCTTATCTAGGTACCGTCACAAAAAGCTTCGTCCCTAGCGAAAGGAGTTTACAACCCGAAGGCCGTCATCCCCCACGCGGCGTCGCTGCATCAGGCTTGCGCCCATTGTGCAATATTCCCCACTGCTGCCTCCCGTAGGAGTCTGGGCCGTATCTCAGTCCCAATGTGGCCGTCCACCCTCTCAGGCCGGCTACCCGTCGCCGCCTTGGTAGGCCATTACCCCACCAACAAGCTGATAGGCCGCGAGCTCATCCTACACCGAAAAAACTTTCCAACCATCACACTAAAAATGGCTCCTATCCGGTATTAGACCCAGTTTCCCAGGCTTATCCCGAAGTGCAGGGCAGATCACCCACGTGTTACTCACCCGTTCGCCACTCGAGTACCCTGCAAGCAGGGCCTTTCCGTTCGACTTGCATGTGTTAAGCACGCCGCCAGCGTTCGTCCTGAGCCAGGATCAAACTCTCCACAAAAAAATTTCAGAACAAAAATCCGAAACAGGCCGTGAAAAGCCCGAAACCCAACAAAAGAACAAACCACCACAAACCACAAAA
>NZ_ACVP01000008.1 GCF_000175635.1 Corynebacterium tuberculostearicum SK141
GCCGAACCGGCCGAACCACACGAAGAAACGCCGCGGAACCAGTTTTGGTCCGCGGCGTTTATTCTGCGTGGCTTAGGCCTCCGGCAGCTCCGGGGCAATGCCGGTGCGCTCGTATTCCGCCAAGATGTCGATGCGGCGCTGGTGGCGCTCCGCGCGGGACCATTCTTGGTCTAGGAAGGCGTCGACGATTTCCAGCGCCTGCTCCTCGGTGTGCATGCGGCCACCGATGCCGATGAGCTGGGCATTGTTGTGCTCGCGGGCAAGGCGCGCGGTCTCTGCGGACCACGCCAGTGCGCAGCGAGCACCCTTGACCTTATTGGCGGCAATCTGCTCACCATTGCCAGAACCGCCTAGCACGATGCCCAGGGAACCCGGATCGTTGACGGTGCGTTGTGCCGCTTCGATGCAAAATGCCGGGTAATCATCCTCGGCATCGTAGGTATGGGCGCCACAGTCAATGACTTCGTGGCCCTGCTTGGTGAGGTGTTCAGCGATCAGGTTCTTGGTTTCGAAACCTGCGTGGTCTGCTCCTAGATATACGCGCATGGCCCACATCCTACCGGCCCGGCGCGCCTTGAGGAGGCTTAGCGCCCACCCTGTTTCGTATTACATTGTCCTGATAAGCTCGCGGGCAACCACTATCGCTATAAAGGAGGAAAGCCATGCCTATAACCAAACCAGTCCTCGCGCTCTACGGCGGGAGCCTTCTCGCCTGCATCATTATGCTTGGTGTTCAGGTTTCCGGCAGCGGGGGCTTCCTCCTCCCGCTTATCGCGAGCATTCTCGCCACTTTGGCTCACCTGGGCCTGGGAGTCTGGTGGATTGCGCAGAAGGTGCGCGGGAATCCGCGGGCCAACGGGGGCGCAATTGCGGCCGGCATTATCGCGCTTCTTGCCGGTGCCTCGTGGGCATCCTGGGCACTGGTCGCGTGGGACGACTTTCGGGCTGGCATGGAACTTCCCTCTATCAATATCGCAGGTCTGCCGGCATTCATCTTGACCCCGCTAACCATCGCACTGTGCGTCGGCGCTGCGATTCAGCTGCGCCGGCGCGAAAAGAGCGCCCAGTAGCTCCAAGAAACAGATTTTTGGGTGGAAACTCTTTCTTTGCCTTTAGGCTGCCGGCAAAGATCAGCTCCGGCACCACTTACCGTCGCTTCAAATCTAGAAATCAGACGATTCATATCCAGAACAGGACAGGAAATGGCTAAGAACCGAGTAGCCTCTTAGTAAGAGTCTGAAACTCTCCCCCCAAAGGACTAGAGCATGAAAAAACTACTACCTATTCTCGTCACAACCACGCTTTTGATATCAGCATGTAGCGATTCAGGTGAAAGCTCCGAGACCACTTCGAGCACGACCAGCAGCAGTCCGTCGAGCACCACCACGTCCTCTACGACTAGCTCGACAAGTAGCGCCACTACCTCCTCATCTAGCGAGGTTACGCCTCCATCAGAGGTCGAAGAACCTGGCGAAGAGGATGAGCACGACGATGACGATCTCCACGTACACGATAACCCGAACGCTGCATTAGGCGACTCAGATGAGGAAGAACAAGCTGAGCAAGCTCCTGCAGAGAAGACCGTTTCCTCTTGTGGAGACCCCTCAATTCATGAACGCGGCACAACGTTCTTCTCGGACGGCACCTCCGGTTGGACTCAACAATGCTCAGATGAAATGGCGCCACAGGTTGCACAGCAATTCGTAGCACCGCCGGCCGAGCAACAAAACGACCCAGCACCAGCCGGTGGTGGATCTGGTCGAACCTGCGCCGAAATTGGGCACAAAGTCTATCCTGGCGACCCTGATTACTCGCCAGCACGAGATGAGGACGGGGACGGTGTGGGCTGCGAATCCTATCCGGGATAATGCATTCCCCGATTTATGCGGAGAATTAAAGACTCAGTAGAGGCAATCAAGGAAAACACGCCCTGCCTTCCGGCATCCTTTAGCTTCTCCGCTTACCGCTGCTGAGTTCTCCTTGCAAAACCATTTCGGTCCCGCAAATCCAGCAGCAAGAGTGCGCAATTTAGCCCCATGCCCCTACGTCAGAAGGGTTTGACTCACCAGCGCCTTCTACTGGAGCGTGAGGTGAGTAATGATCCTCGTTTGGCTTAGTTCTCCTCCACCTGGGGCATCTCGGTGCGGGAGCGCTTGAGCTCGAAGAAGTAGGGGTACTGGGCAAGGCGCAGGGAGGCGTCGAAAAGCTCGCCTGCCTCTTCACCGTTAGGAATGCGGGTAATGACTGGGCCGAAGAAGGCGGTCTCGCCCAGCTTGATAACCGGGGTGCCTACCTCATCGCCCACAGCGGAAATGCCGTTGTGGTGGTACTCCCGCAGCTTCTCGTCATAGTCCTCGGTATTGGCTACCTCGGCGAACTCGGCTGGGAGGTCCACCTCCGCTAGGGCCTGAGCGATGATGTCATCATAAGCGCCAAAGCCGGTGCGCCCGCCATTGCCCTTGGCGTGAACCAGGGTGCCCATCGCAGTGTAGAGCTCGTCTACCTTCTCAGGGCGCTCGGCCTTGACCTTGGCAAAGACGCGGGCTGGGCCCCAGTTAGCCTTCATCATGTCCATGTAGGTGGAGTCAAGATCGCGGCCATCATTGAGGACGGACAGGGACATTGGCTCGAACTCGACCTCAATGTCGCGCACCTTTTCTACCTCTTTAATCCAGCGCGAGGTGGCCCACGCGAAGGGGCAGGATACGTCGAACCAGAACTTTACTGCGTCAGCCATGAATACTCCTTTGATTGAAAAAGTTTGCCCCACCAGCCTAGGTGCACGACTACTGTGGATGCAGAACTATTTTCGGCTTAGAAGGAGAATATAGGCCATGACCTCTATAAACCTGACTCGCGAGGAAGCGGTTCAGCGCTCCCGAATGATCGAGGTGGACCACTACGATGTCACTTTAGACCTCAAGTATTCGGATACCCACTTCCTGTCCACCACGAAGGTGAGCTTCACCTCGCAGGAGATCGGCTCCACCTTTATTGATCTGCGCGCCGAGGAAATCCAGGAGGTACGCCTCAACGGCAATCCCCTGCCCACTGAGTCCTATAACCCCACCTATGGCATTCCCCTGTCTGGCCTCCAGGTAGCCGATTACACGCTAGAAGTCACCGCCAAAATCCCGTACTCCCGCACCGGTGAGGGCCTGCACCGCTTTGTGGACCCCGCCGATGACAAGGTCTACCTTTATACCCAGTTTGAAACCGCCGATGCCAAGCGCGTCTTCGCCTGCTTTGACCAGCCGGATATGAAGGCCACCTATGCGCTGCATTTCAAGGCGCCCGAAGAGTGGACCATCATTAGCAATGGCCCGGTGAGCTGGGAGGGCGATGTGGCCAGCACGACCATTGACTACCCGTTGTCCACCTACCTGGTAGCCCTGTGCGCCGGCCCGTACCACGAGGTCACCGATACCTGGCGCGGGGAGCTGACCGCACACCCAGAGGGCAAGCCGGCCCAAAAGCTCGAGGTGCCACTCGGCATCTACTGCCGCGCTTCGCTCGCCCACGCACTGGATGCCGAGCGCCTATTTACTGAGACCAAGCAGGGCTTTGATTTCTACCACCGCAACTTCGGCTTCCCCTACCCCTTTGGCAAGTATGACCAAATTTTCGTGCCGGAGTTCAACGCCGGCGCGATGGAAAATGCCGGCTGCGTCACCATCCGCGATGAGTACGTCTTTACTTCCCAGGCCACGCACTATAAATATGAGCGCCGCGCCGATACCGTCCTGCACGAGTTGGCCCATATGTGGTTCGGTGACTTGGTCACCATGCAGTGGTGGGACGATCTGTGGCTCAATGAGTCCTTCGCCACCTGGTCCGCCGCCATCTCCCAGGCGGAGGAAACCGAATACGATACCGCGTGGGTCACCTTTGCCAATGTGGAAAAATCCTGGGCATATCAGCAGGATCAGCTGCCGACCACCCACCCGATTTCCACCGATGCCAGCGATATCGAAACGGTGGAGCAAAACTTCGATGGCATCACTTACGCCAAGGGCGCTTCGGTGCTCAAGCAGCTGCAGGCTTATGTCGGCCGCGACAACTTCCTGGCCGGTGTGCGCCGCCACTTCGCCGCCCATGCATGGGGAAATGCCACCTTTGATGATCTGTTGCGCCACCTGGAAGAGGCCTCCGGCCGCGACCTTTCCTTCTGGGCGCAACAGTGGCTCAAGACCTCCGGCATCAATACGCTCAGCGTGGCGCTCAATGCGGATGAGTCCGGCACGATTACCCATGCTTACCTCACCCAGGGCGGCGATACCCTGCGCACCCACCGCGTGGCGGTAGGCCTGTATAACCTGCAGGACGGCAAGGTGGTGCGCACCGATCGCATCGAGATGGATATCGATGGCGCTTCCACCGAGATTCCAGAGCTCATCGGCCGCCAGTTGGCAGACATTGACTTCCTGCTACCCAATGACGATGACCTGACCTATTGCCTCATCGAGCTGGACGCGGGTTCCCTGCAATTCCTGCTGGACAATATTGATAAGTTCGCCGATCCCATGGCCCGCACCCTGTGCTGGTCTACTGCTTGGGAGATGACCCGCGCCGGTATTATGCGCGCCCGCGATTTCATCCAGCTGGTTGCCCGCGGCATGCAGGCGGAGACGGAGCTCGCCGTCCTCGAACGCATTGTCCTGCAGGCCTCTAGCGCGCTGAAGAACTATGCCGATCCACAGTGGGCGGCTCAGAGCACCCTGCTTGCCGACGCCCTCCTCGACGGCGCCCACAGCCCCGATGCCCAGCGCTCCATCATCTGCACCCAGGCACTGGCGAAGATTCGCCTGCACGATAGTGCGCGCGACTATCTGCGCGGCGTGCTCGAGTCCTCCGCGGATGCAGGGCTGCGCTGGTCCGCGCTGGCGGCACTTGCCGCCGATGGCGCGGTAGAAGACGTCCCCGCTGCCGCGGATGCGCAACTCGAGCGCGATAACTCCGCCACCGGCTACTACTCTTCCCTGCGTGCCCGCGCAGCCGTGGCAACTGCGGAGAACAAGCGCGCGGTATGGGAAGAAATCGTGGCGGGAAATCTCACCAACCGCGAGCTCACCTCCAAGCTGGAAGGCCTGCTCTACCCGCATAGCGATGAGTTCCTACCCACCGCGGAATTCTTCGATATCGCGGAAAAGGTATGGTCTTCCCAGTCCTCCGAGGTAGCACTGACTACCGTGACGGGCCTCTTCCCTTCCTGGGATATCACGCACAAGGGCCTAGACCGCGCCGATGCTTTCTTGAAGAAGGATCTGCCGGGTGGTCTGCGCCGTACGGTCACCGAGCAGCGTGACCGCGTGGCCCGCGCGCTGCGCAACCGCCAGGTAGACGCTAGCTAAGCCGGCTTTCCCGCGCCGTTGCCCTTGCCCGGTAGGGGTTGCGGCGCGGGATCCTCACCCAGGACCACCTCGACGTTGGCGATATCAGAGCGCAGCGACTCTTCAATATAGGCAAAGACCGCGCCCGATTTAGTCTTTAACAGCCGCACGAACCGAAGCAGCGGATGCGATCGGCTCACGTGCAAAAGTTTCTGCTCTTCGGTGCGGGCGGTAGCGGCGCGCATGCTCTCGCGCTTAAAGACGGGCTTGAGGTTGTAGCCAGCCAGGATTTCCATAATCGGCTCGCGCAGATCGTGCTGATTGAGATCGGGAGCCAAATCTACCGGGATGGTGTAGCGCGAGAGGATGACGGGCTTGCCATCGACGGTATAGACGCTCTTGATATCCCACGCAAAGGTGGAATCGCTAACATCCAGGACCGCTGCCACATGCTTGGGCACGTGGGCCTTGTTAACGGAGACCACGCGCACGGCGGTGTCGTGCCCGCGCTCGCGCAGCTGGGTGACGATATTGTCCTTGTTGGTCAGGCTCAGTGTAGGGGGAACCGTGCGCACGTAGGTGCCACCACTGCGCCCGCGGCGTCGGTCAATGAGGCCTTCTACTTCCAGGATGTCTAAAGCATGGCGCACGGTCATGCGCGCAACATGAAATTCCCGGACCAATTCGCGTTCGGTAGGAAATTTCTGACCGGGTTCTAATTCATTGCGTTCGATCTTGTCGCGTAGGGCATCCGAGATACGGAGATAGGCGGGCCGCTTTCGGCTTTGGGAAGTCACAGCCCCCGAGTGTAATGAACACCCCTGGAAGCCAACCCCATTAACGTGTGATGTCCATTACCGCTACTTCCGTTCCTACTTGCGCAGATGTAACTCGATTCGCGGCCTGACCTGGATTTCCGTCAGCTGGGTGGTGGGGCCTGCCTCTACCACGGTACGAATGGCACGAGCCACCTCGGCCGGGGCAATGACCTGGGAGGGATCATAATCCTGCAGCCCCTTAAGCATCGGGGTATCGGTAGGCCCCGGAGCCACGGTGGATACGCGGATTCCCGGCTCAGAGATGCGCAGTCCATCGGCGAGTGCATACAACGCGTGCTTGGTTGCCGCGTAGATGACGTTATCGCCGTAGCTGTGGCGTCCAGCGCCAGAGTTGATAAAGACCACGGTGCCTTCCGCTTTGCGCAGCTGCGGCAGCAAGGCGCGTGTCAGCTCTGCAGGGGCATGCACGTTGAGGTCCATGTGTGCGCGCCAATTTTCCGGCGTGGCTTCTTCCACGGAGTACTTGGTAGCTCGTGCAGCAGCGTGGACGAGCACGTCCACGCGGTCTAGCTCCGGCAGCTTCATGCCTTCATCGAGGCCGTCGACGAGGTCGATGGCTACCGGCGTAATGGAGTCCGATTCGGGCAGTTCCGCCGCGCTCCGGCCCAGTGCATACACGTGGTAATCACCGGCCAGGTCAGCGATGATTTCGCGGCCCATGCCGCCGGTAGCGCCGGTGATGACGGCGACCTTCTGTGGGGTTTCGCTCTCCGAGTGTGCTGGTGCGGTGGCATTCTTGGTATCAGTCATGCCGCCCCATCATAGGGATCCTTCGCCTTAAGCGCCGCACCGGAGCGGTCGCCGCCGGTAGGCAGTTAGCGGAAGCGTTTAGGAACGTCCGGTTGCCCCAAGGTGAGCATCAAACGATTAGCCCAGTTGAAGAAGGAGGAAGCGTAGATGAGGTCCAGGATGGATTGATCATCGAATCCGGCCGCACGCAGGTCCGCGCAAAGTGCCGCATCGAAGGCGAAGGGGGTTTCTGTCAGCGCCACGGCGGCACGACGGATAAGATCCCATTCCTTTGAGCCAAGGTCGGCATCGATGCCCTCGTCCAAGAGGCGGTTCACGATTTCACGGTCGCCACCCTCCTGGACGCACCGCGCCTGGTGTACGGAGGCACAGTACTCGCAGCCGTTGTAGCGCGAGGCCACAGTAGCGGCGAGCTCGCGGTCCGCACGGGAGAGGCCGCCCTCGGTGTTATAGAAAATGTCCAGGTCAGTCAGCGTGCGCGCCTTCAAGGCCGCAGGGTCGCGGGCGAGCAAGCGGAAGTACTCGGAATCGATGCGCTCTGGCTTAATGAGGGCATCGGTATGCACCGCGGTGAAATCCTCCTTCGCCAGCGCCTCCACCCAGGGCTTCCAGCCCAGGGAGTGGTTGACAAAGTGGTCCGGCAGCACAGTATCGGGCTGCAACGTAGTAGCGGTAGCCTCCCAGCCCGGATCGGCCACGCCGGCGGCGCGCTCGGCTGCGGGGTGGGATGCGGGATCCTCGCCAGAAAGTACGCGCAGGCCGTGGACCACGCGCAGCTGGAAGGCCAAAAATGCCACCAGCTGGGACAGGCTGACGATGTCCGTGGCGGACCATCCTGCGGCATCGAGGTGTCCGATCGCCTGTGGGGAGGCATCCTTGGGGTGGAAAGCCAGAAGGTGCGCCCAATCAAAGGCCGCAGCTAGGCGCGTGCCCAGCGCGGCTTCCGCGGCGGTATCGCCGAAGATAAGGAAATCACCCTGGTGATACGGGCCGGTGGACACACCGCGCTGGCTCGCGGCACGCACGGCGGCAACAAGATCCTCATCGGCCTCATCGCCCAGCAAGTCAAAGTAGAAATCCGCAGCCTCGCTCGCCTGGTAGATTGCAGCGGTAAAAGCCGCTACGGCATAGCGCTCCGTATAGGAGAACTCGCCTGGCTCTGCCGGCTCGAGCAAAGCGCTAAAGCTCAGCTGCGCATTGTCCTGTGCATCGTGGCGCGCACGGCGCAGCTGTTGCACCTCGGCGCTGGCGTGGGAGAGCTCATTAATAATGTCGGTCATATTTTCAGTCCAACCTTTCTGGGACGCGGTTATAGCCCCAAGTTTAGGTCTCCGGCACGATAGCGGGAGCCTGGGATGGCGTCAATTAGCTGGCGCGTGTACTCGGTTTCTGGATGCGCAAAGACCTGCGCGGTAGGTCCGGATTCCACCTGCGTGCCGTGGGAGAGCACGGAAACGGTATCGGAGATTTGGTTAACTACCGCCAGATCGTGGGAGATGAAGATATAGGTAAGCTCCAGCTCGCGCTGCAGCTCGTCGAGCAAGCGCAGGATCTGCGCCTGCACGGTGACGTCGAGCGCGGACACGGCCTCATCGAGCACCACGAGATCGGGCTCGATGATCATGGCGCGGGCGATGGCCACGCGCTGGCGCTGGCCACCGGAGAGTTCACGGGGACGGCGGGACGCCATGGAAGAATCCAAGGCCACGAGGTCGAGGAACTCTCGTGCCTTCGCGCGGGCATCACGCTTGGAAGCGCCGGTGAAATTGCGCACCGGTTCGGCGATGGTATCGCCGATGCTCAAGCGCGGATCCAGCGAGCCAAAGGGATTTTGGTAAACCATCTGGATCGAACGGCGCAGCTCGCGACGGCGCTTGCCACGGGCGGAGCTAATGTCTTCCCCGCCTAGGCGAATGCTGCCGGAGGTAGGCGTGCTCAACAAGGAAATGGCGCGGCCGGTGGTGGTCTTACCGGAGCCGGACTCCCCCACCAATGCATGGGTGGTGCCGCGGGCCACGGAAAAGTTGATGTCCTCCACCGCGGTGAAATCCCCGAAGCGTTGGCTCAGCCCTTCCACCTCGAGCAAGGTTTCGCGGTGCGCAGGCGCGGCGGCCCGCACAGGAGATGCGGCCTGGGAGGAAGTGGGGGCGGTGAGCGAGGGGGCGTCGGCAAGCAGGCGCTTGGAGTAGGCGTGCTGGGGGTCGGTGAGGACGCGGGCAGCAACGCCGGACTCGCGGACGGTGCCCTTTTCCATCACCACGATGTTATTGGCGCGGTCGCCCGCCACGGCCAGATCATGGGTAATGAAAAGGATGCCCATGGTGAGCTCTTCGCGCATCTCATCCAGGAGGTCCAGGATGATTTTCTGCACGGTGACATCGAGCGCGGAGGTAGGCTCATCGGCGATGATGAGCTCCGGCTCCAATGCCACGGCCGCGGCGATAAGCACGCGTTGCTTCATGCCGCCGGATAGCTCATGCGGGTACTGGTCATAGCGGCGCTGCGGATCATCAATGCCCACGCGCTCCAAAAGCTCCAGTGCACGCTTCTTCCGGGAGGCCTTATCGCCCTGCCCGTGGATGGCCATGCCCTCTTCCACCGAGGCACCGATGGTCTTGAGCGGGTTAAGCGAGTTATTGGGATCCTGCGGAATAAGTCCAATACGGCGACCGCGCAGCTCCCGCCACTGCTTTTGGGAATACTGGGTAACGTCGCGGCCGTCGAAAGTAATGGTGCCGGAGACAATCGAAGCATTGTCTGGCAGCAGGCCAATAGCGGCCATGGCGGAGGTGGACTTGCCGGAACCGGACTCGCCAACGATGGCGGTCATCTCGCCAGGGTTTACCTCGAGCTCAATGCCGCTTACCGCTTCTACCTCACCGTGCGCGGTGCGGTAGGTAATGGATAGATCACTAATGCTAAGCAGGGACATTAGGCCGCCTTTCGCAGTTTCTGGCTGAGGTGGTTGGCCGCGAGGACCACGGCGACGATCACAATGCCCGGGGCGATGGTCAACCAGCCGGCCGTGGCGATGTAATCGCGCGATTCAGAGATGAGAAGACCCCATTCCGGGGTTGGGGGCGGTGCGCCATAGCCCAAGAAGCCTAGGGTGGCTAGCTGCAAAATGGCCAGGCCAAATTGCAAGGCTGCTACAGCGAAGACCGCGGTGAGTGAATTGGGAAGAATATGGCGCACGAGTACCTGGAAGGAAGAACCGCCGGAGCCATAGGCGGCCTCGACGAAATCGGAGCCGGCAACGCTAAGCACCTGGGAGCGTGCCAGGCGCGCAAAGGTGGCCACGGAGGTGATGCCTACGGCGATGGCGGCATTGAAAATGCCGTGTCCGAGCACGATGATGACGGACAGGGAGAGCAAGAGTCCGGGGATGGACAGCAGCACGTCTACGATGCACATGATGACGGCATCGACCCAGCCGCGGCGCACGCCGGCGATAATGCCCAAGATGGTGCCGACGATGAGGCCGAAAAGGACTGCCAGCAGCGCGCCGAGTAGGGATTGGCGCGCGCCATAGACCACGCGGGTGTAGAGATCACGGCCGACGGCATCGGTGCCGAACCAGTGCTGGAAACTGGGTTGCAATAGCGCCGTGGTATCCCCGCCCTGGTTAGGGTCCTGGGAAGTAAATAGTTGGGGGAACAGCGCGCAGAGCACCGCCAGGCCCAGCACAATCAGCGAGATGATGGTGCCCGGGGTGAGCTTCAGCTGTGTGGATTTAAGCTTCATGCTTGGACCTTCTTCTCGTTCGTTGCGGTGGTATCGGCGGTGGTGGCAGCGGTGGCGGAGCTAGATGAAGTCGCGTGCTCGCGCTCGCGCAGGCGCACGTCAAGCACTGGGTAGAGCAGGTCCACAATGAGATTGATAAGGACAAAGACAGCGGCGGCGAGTACCACGATGGCCAGCAGCACCGAGGTATCGCGGTTAGCCACCGCATCTACGGTCAGCGCACCGATGCCGTGGCGGGCGAAGACCGCCTCCGTCACCACGGAGCCGCCGACGAGCTCACCAAAGGTAAGGCCGGCCATGGTCAGCGCCGGCAGCAGCGCGTTGCGCAGGACGTTGCGCCACAACAACCAGGCACCGCTAGCACCCTTGGCGCGCACTACCTGCACGAAGGACATATCCATTACCTCATCGATGGAGCGCAGCAGCACCTGCGCCAGCGGTGCGGCCACGAAGATGGCCAGGGTGATTACCGGCAGGATGAGGTTTTGGGCGTCGCTCGCGCCGATGACCGGCACCCAGCCCAAGCCAAAGGAGAAAATCTGGATCAAGATGATGCCGATCCAGAAGGTGGGCAGGGAAACCATCACGGAAGGCAGGCTGCGGAAGAAACTGCGCAACCAGGAAAATGGGCCGAAGGTGGAGACAATAGCCACCAGGAAGGCCAGGACCACGCCTACGAGGAAGGCGAAGACTGCCAGCGCCAGCGTGGAGGGAAGGGCATCTGCCAGCATCTCCGATACGGCGGTACCGGTGGCGACGGAAAAGCCGAAATCACCGGTGAGGAATCCGCCGAGCGCGCTGAAGTAGCGGCTTAAGATCGGCTCATCGGCGCCATAAACCTCGCGGATGGCGGCCAGCTGTTCGGCGTTGAGCCCCAAGTTGGGGTTGTCATAGCGGGTCGCGACGGCGTCACCAGGCAGTGCTGCCAGGAGGATGAAAGAAAGGGTGAAGGTTGCCCAGATAACAAGCACGGCTTGGCCGATGCGCAGGGCAATAGTTTTCAGGCTCATGGTTTAGTCCTCCCCTTCTGTGGGGTTGATGTCTACCGCATAGAACGATGGGCGGCCGATGGCCTCGGTGCTAAAGCCCTCGATATAGGGCTGGAAGCCATAGACCTGCGGCTCTTCAAACATGGGCAGGATATAGGCCTGTTCGGACAGGTAGTCCTGCATGCGGCCGGTCATGGCGAGGCGCTCCTTCTCACTGCTGAGGTTGAAGTAGTCCTCCACCAGTTTCTGCAGTTTCTCATCGCCAAAGCTATCGGTCTCCTCGTCATAGTTGAGGAAAGAATTGCGCCCGGTGCCATCTAGCCACGTGGCCAAGGTGTCCACATTGGCGCGGCCGGTCATGGTGTGGCGTACCTGCACGGTGTCTTGGTCCTTCATGGCCTTTTGCTGCGCAGAGCGGTCACCTGGGTTGAGGTTGGCCTCGATGCCGACGTTCTTGAGCATCTCCTGGGCCTTGGTGAACATCTCTTTAGAGCGCGGCTGTGGGACGGCCTCATTGAAGGTCACGGACAGGCGCTTGCCGTCCTTTTCGCGAATGCCATCCTCACCTGGGCGCCAACCGGCCTCATCGAGCAGGCGCTTAGATTCTTCTGGATCGAAGGCATAGTTCGCGGACTGATCCTTATAGCCAATAGCCGTCTTGGCCAGGATCGACGTGCCCTTGGGGTAGGAATCAGAAAAGAGGGTGTCCAGGATATTATCGCGGTCAATGGCGTGGATGATGGCCTGGCGCACGCGCTTGTTTTCCAAGAGTGGATGGCGGAAGTGGAAGTGGAAGCTATTGTTCACGCCACGAGTGGGGGCGGCGAAAATCTGCAGGTTTTGATCCTTCAGGTGCTTCTCATCGGGGGCTTCGATCTGGCGCGCGACATCGGACTGGCCGGCTACAAGCGAGCCCACGCGCACGGAGTCTTCGGCCGCGAGCACGATATTGATGCCCTCAATATCGGCCGGACCCTGGTGGTCCTTGCGGGCCGGGGGCGCCCAGTCATAGTCCTCGCGCTTCTTGAGCACCAGCTTGGTGCCCAGCTCTTCTTCTTCGATGACGAAGGGGCCAGAACCGGAAATTGCGGTGGCGTTGCCCGGCGCGAAGCCGGTGTCATCCAAATCCAGGGTGGCATTAGAAAGCAGGCCCTGGTTCATCACGGAGGTGGACTGCGGGAAGCCTGGGGAAGGCTCACTGAAGTAGAACTTCACCGTGTAGTCATCGATGACCTCGGATTTTTCATAGTTGGGCAGCTGCTCCGATGGAGTGAGCATGCGGTCCTCATCGCCTAAGGCGTAGAGGTCATAGTTCTTCTTCACGTTCGCGGCATCCAGGCGGGAGCCATCAGAGTAGGTCACGCCCTTGCGAATCTTAAAGGTGAATTCGGTGTTGTCCTTATTTGCCTTGGGCATCTCCTCCGCAATCCACGGGTGCAGCTCGAGGGTATCCGGGTCCTGCCAGAGCAGGCGGTCCGTAATGTTATTGAGCACACCACCATTGGGGTAATAGCCGCCGGAGGGCGGATAGAGGTTATTGAACATATTGGGCTCGACATAGGTGACCATGCCATCTTCCGCGGCGTGGGAAGTAGAGGCGCACGAGGTAAGCGAGAGAGCTAGCGCGCCACTGGCCAGGACCGCGGCCACGGGCCGCAGGAGCCGAGAAAATTGCTTCATAAAAGCTCGAGTTCCTTTAAGTCTTAAGTAGTACTCGCCCCATTAGACCACACCCATACTCCCAAATACAAGACCGAGCGGTCTACTTGTCCACCTGCTAAAACGGCGACTCAAAAAGAATACGGTAGACCATCCAGTCTACTTTAGGCCAACTGCCAGGTCCGATGATACTGAAAGGGCCTGAATGTGGCACGATAGAAGGTATGTCTACTCCAGCAATCGCGATCGTCGGCATGGGCCCGCGCGGCATTTCCATCTTGGAACGCCTCTCCGCCCGCATGGACGATTCCAGCGACCCCATTACTGTCCACCTCATCGATGACGCCCAACATGGCGCCGGCCGTATCTGGGAAACAGACCAAACTAAGACGCTGTGCATGAATACTCGCGCTGGCGCGGTCACCCTCTTTACTGAGCCTGGCTCCACCGTGGATGCCCCTGTGCTCGAGGGCCCCATTCAGTACGAGTGGATCCAGCTGCTGCGCGGCGATGGCGAGAATATTTCCTCCGCCAAGCGCGAGCTTTTTGAGCAGCACCCACCGGCCGCAAATATTGCCCAGGACTACCGCGAGGAACTCGCGGCTACCCGCCCCGAATCCAACCCTTCGCGTGCACTGTATGGCGAGTACCTGCGCTGGGTCTATGACGTGGTCATTGCACGTCTGCCCAAGAGTATTTCCACCGTGAATCACTTCAGCCGGTTGGAGACCATTAAAGAGGACGGTCACCAAGACGTCCTCCACCTATCTGATGGCTCCGAGGTGCGCGCCGATGCCACGGTACTGGCCTATGGCTGGATGATTCCGGAATATAACGAGCAAGAAAAGCAGTTGGCCGCTTCCGGTTTGAACTGGATCGCCCCCAATAACCCGGTAGAGCAGGACTACGCCGCTATCCCCGCCGGCGAGGACGTGCTGGTGCGCGGGCTGGGCATGGGCTTTTATGACATTATGGCGCTGACCACCATCGAGCGCGGGGGCACATTCGTGGAGGATAATTCCGCGCGCTCCGGCCTGCGCTATGAGCCTTGCGGGCAGGAGCCCAACTTCATCATTTCCTCCGGCCGCGGCTACCCCTACCACCCCAAGTCCGAGTACGGCGAGCTGCCGCCTACCATGCCGCGCCGCCGCCTGAAGAAGGTCATTGCGGAGCTCAGTGGCACCCAGGACATCGACTTTGACGCCCAGGTTTGGCCCGCCATCGCGCGCGATAGCTACGAGGCTTATATCACCACCTTGGAGCGCGTGCGCCCGGATTCCCTCCTGCGCCCGCGCGCAGAGATTCTCGAGGCCATCGATGCCACCGCCCCCGATGAGCTGGGCGCGGCCATTGCGCCCATGGTCACCGAGCCATGGGACATGAACGATCTCATGTACCAGATTGCCGGGTTTACCGGGGACATCGCTGAGCTCACCGAGCACATTGCCCAGTCCATGGAAGCCGATATTCGGGAGGCCGCCGCCGGCTATGACTCCCCCATCAAGGCCGCGCTGTGGTCGCTCTCGCAATCGCGCAAGCCGGCCTCCATCCTCGGCGCAGAGGGCCGCTACACCCGCGAGTCCCGCACCGGCCGCTACGGCCAGGTCATGTCCTTTGGCCAGATGATCGGCTCCGGCCCGCCGCTCTTCCGCGTGCGCCAGTTGCTCGCGCTCGTCGACGCCGGCCTGGCCCACTTCTTAGGCGATCACCCCACCGTGTCCATCGAGGCCGATCACTTCACCTTAACCTCCGGCCCGCGCTCGGCTTCGGCGCCCACGCTTGTCGACGCCTTTATGCACCGCCCCGATATCCGCACCGCCGGCGATGCCATGACGCGCTGCTTGGTGGATTCCGCCCGCGTGCGCCCCTTCCCCGATCACGGCCAGCCCACTGGTTCGCCGGAAACGGATGGGGCCACCCGCCGCACCGTTCACCCGGACGGTGAGTTGGATGCGCGCCTGCACATCGTGGGCATCCCCACCTATTCCCAGTGGCCGGACACCACCATTTCCCCCATGCCGGGCACGGACCCGCTCATGCTGCAGGAAACCGACAAAGCCGCCGGTTCCCTCCTTGCCGTGGTGCGCTCCTAGCCACCGCACCTGCGCTATGAACCCAGTGCCGCGGCCTATAGCGCGTCGAGGGCCTGCTCCAAGTCCGCGAGCAGGTCATCGATGTCCTCGATACCGATGGAGATGCGCACCAAATCCTCCGGCGGCACCAGCTCGGACCCTTCCGCGGATACGTGCGTCATATTCTTTGGATGCTCGATGAGCGATTCCACCCCGCCCAGCGATTCTGCCAGGCAGATAAGCCGCGTATTGAGGCAGATCTGCTTGGCATGCTCCGCGCTGTGGAAGCGCACGGACATCATGCCACCGAAGCCACGCATCTGCTGTGCCGCCAGTTCATGCCCTGGGTGCTCCTTGAGCCCCGGGTAGAGCACCTGCTTGACCTCGGGTCGCGCCTGCAAGAATTCCGCTACTCGCTGCGCATTCGCGCAGTGGCGGTCCATGCGCACGGACAGCGTCTTAATACCGCGGGCGGTTAAGTAGGCGTCGAAAGGCGAGCTCACCGCGCCCACATTGCCCTGGAAGTAGAGCAGGCGCTCGTCCACGTGGGCGTCATTAGTAACTACCGCGCCACCGAGCACATCGGAATGCCCGCCTAGGTACTTGGTGGTCGAGTGCAGCACGTGGTCGGCGCCGAGTTCCAGCGGGTTCTGCAGGTAGGGCGTGGCAAAAGTATTGTCCACCAACACCTGCGCGTTGCCCTTAATCTTGGCCACCGCGGCAATATCGGTGATATTTAGCGCCGGATTAGTGGGCGTTTCTAGCCAGATGAGCTTGGTATTTTCTTGAACCGCGGCCGCAACCGCTGCGGTATCGCTGGTGTTCACGATGGACATCTCCACGCCCCACTCGGTGAAATCATTGAGCAGGCGGTAGGAACCACCGTAGGCATCATTGCCCAAAATGACGTGGTCCCCTGGGCGCACCAGGATGCGGATCAGCGTATCGGCGGCGGCCATGCCGGAAGAAAACA
Organism: Corynebacterium tuberculostearicum SK141; assembly: GCF_000175635.1. GTDB lineage: Bacteria > Actinomycetota > Actinomycetes > Mycobacteriales > Mycobacteriaceae > Corynebacterium > Corynebacterium tuberculostearicum_C. The sequence continues at coordinate 16,357 of NZ_ACVP01000008.1, forward strand.
CGCGCGCATACTCCGCGCCTTCCAGTGCCGCTAGGGTGCGCTCCAGCGAGCGCACGGTTGGATTGGCCACGCGGCCGTATTCGAATCCGCCGCGCAGCTGCGCCAAGCCGTCTTGCGCAAACGTGGTCGAGGCATAGATGGGCACGTTGATAGAGCCCATGTGCGGATCCGGGTGATAGCCGCCATGGATGGAACGGGACGTAAAGCCTTGAGCGAGGTTCTGCGTGCTGCGTTCAGTCATAGCACCACAGTCTAGACCAAGCTGTTCATTTCCAACCGAGAGATGGGTATTTATTTTCACACTCTCAGACACCCACGACTCATCGCACTTTCAGCCTCTGCCCTTACAATGGGCGCAGTTCATATTGTCCTCGACTAAGAAAGAATGATGAATACGCAATTCTTAGCATCCGCCGCTTCCACCACGGACTCGGCCATCGAGTCCGTGTCCAGTTTTTGGAATGACGAGAAGGTGCAAAGCTGGCTTATCGAGCGCCCCATTCGCATCGCCATCATCCTTATCCTGGCCATAATCGTCCACTGGCTGCTCCACCGCATCATCAACAAGGTGGCTGACAACAGCATCAAATCCACTGGCCTGGATAAGCAGCGCTTCCGCGAGAAATTTAAGGGACGGTCCCACCACCCCGAGCTAAGCCAGCAAGAAGAGGCCATGCGCCAAACCCGCGAGACCCGGCGCGCCTCCCGCATCAAGACACTTGCCGGCGTAGCCCGTTCCGCCGCCGCCATCTTCGTCTGGGTGTGGGCCGTTATCGCCATCCTGGATGAGTTAGAAGTTAACGTAGCACCGCTTATCGCTTCCGCCGGTGTCATCGGCGTTGCCCTCGGCTTTGGTGCGCAGGCGCTGGTGAAGGACTTCCTTTCTGGCATCTTCATGCTCATTGAGGACCAGTACGGCATTGGTGACGTGGTTGATTTGGGCAATGGCGTCTTTGGCGATGTCGAGTCCATTTCCCTGCGCATCACCACGGTCCGCGATATCGATGGCGCCCTCTGGTACGTGCGCAACGGTGAGATTCTCCAGGTGGCCAACCACTCCGATGAGTACTCTGTTGCCCGCATCCAGGTTCCGGTAGGCCTTTCTAATGACCCAGAGGTTGCTGGCGAAATCATTGAGGACGCGGTGAAAGAAGCCGCACAGGACGAAAAGGTGCGCAAGCTCATCCTAAGCACGCCCCGGGTGGACGGCATGTCTGGCTTTGAGCCGGATTATGTATCCTTCCGCGTCTCGACCAAGACCCTGCCAGGAAAGCAGTGGGATGTGCAGCGTTTCTTGCAGTCTCGCGTGCTCAATGTCATGCACACTAAAGGTATTACCACCCCCTACCCGCACGGTATCGGCATTGCCGATCCCCGCAAGGAAGAAGAAGAGTAAATGGATTCTGTTTATGAGGCCATCGGTGGCATGGAGACCTTTGAGCGCCTCGTCCACGGCTTTTATTCCCAGGTCAAAGAGGACGATGTCATTGGCCCGATGTACCCCGATGACGACTGGGAAGGCGCCGAACAGCGCCTTACCTGGTTCTTGGCACAATATTGGGGCGGCCCGCAGCTATTTTCTGAAAACCGTGGGCACCCGCGCCTGCGCATGCGCCACGCCCCCTACCCCATCGATATCACCGCGCACGACCGGTGGCTTGAGCTTATGGGCAACTCCCTCGCGGACATCGACGAGGAAACCATCCCACCCGCCTACCGCGAGATGATTTGGGATCACATGCAGCGCGTGGCCGCCATGATGATTAACAAGGCCCCGTAACCACGCCAACCCCTTCAGCGCAGATAACTAGATAACTCAAGCCCGGGCCCCGTTTCTAGCGGGGGCGCCGGGCTTGTGGTGTATCTAGCGCTGACTACGCCGGGTGATGACTAGTCTTCCCAGTCAAAGGCCTTGCGCACAGGCTCGGAAACCAGACGGCCACCGCGAGTCATGACGCCGCCTTCCAGACCTGGGAAGCGCTTGATCGCGGCATCCAGGCTGTCGTTGGCCACCGCGCGGATGTACGGCAGGGTCGCAGAAGACAACGCGCGGGTGGAGGTATTGGCCACCGCACCCGGCATATTCGCCACGCAGTAGAACAGGGTGTCATGCACCTTGAAGGTGGGGTCATCGTGGGAGGTCTTCTTGGAGTTTTCGAAGCAACCGCCCTGGTCGATGGCTACGTCGACGAGCACCGCGCCCTTCTTCATCTTCTTTACGGTCTCCTCACGCACCAACTTCGGCGCGGCGGCACCCGGGATAAGGACGGCGCCGATGACGAGGTCGGCCTCCTGCAGTTCCTTATCGATGGTGGCTGGATCGGAGATCAGGGTGCGCACGCCACCGGCGTACTGGTCATCGAAGCGCTGCAGGACGTGCGGATCGAGGTCCAGCACCGTCACTTCGGCGCGCAGACCGTGGGCCATAGCTACAGCGGACGCGCCAACCTGGCCGCCGCCGATAACTACGACGCGTGCCGGCTGGGTGCCCGGAACACCGGAGACCAGCAGGCCACGGCCGCCCTGAGTGGACAACAGGTGGTGGGTGCCTTCGATGGCAGCAAGGCGGCCAGCTACCTGGGACATCGGGGTGAGAAGCGGCAGGGTGCCGTGGCGGTCGGTGACCGTCTCATAGGCGATGGCGGTGGTATTGGCGTCGACAAGTGCCTCAGTCAGCGGACGATCTGCCGCAAGGTGCAGGTACGTGAAGACGGTGAGGTCTGGGCGCAGGTACTGGTACTCAGCTTCGAGCGGCTCCTTCACCTTCAGCAGCAGCTCTGCTTGTGCCCAGGTATCTTCCGCAGTGCCAACGATGCTGGCACCCGCGGCCTCGTACTCGGAGTCCGGGAAGGAAGCGCCTTCACCGGCACCAGTCTCAATGAGGACCTCATGGCCATCCTGAACGAGGGTCTGCGCGCCGCTCGGGGTAAGAGCCACGCGATTCTCGTTATTCATGATTTCTTTTGGCACAGCAATACGCATTACATAGTCTCCTTGTGGGTGCAGGAAATTACATCGACCATGTAAGAGTAACGCAGGACACGTTTGCGCGCGGCGCTCTGCTAGCTAATTCACACTGCGGGGGTAGCGTTACGCTAACGACCCGATTAAACGCGCTGTTCACAAGGTTTCGGGCGGCACGACCCAAGGATCCCCCTACCCCTAAGGCAGACTACTTTTCGGGCAATGTCGCCCATTATGGGGCGGTGGTACGCCGAGATTGTTGAACACCAGGGTGTGCGCCCTGGCGGCGAAAGCTAGAACAAGGACAAGCGGGTGGAACGGTAAATGCTGCCAAAGGGGGCGTCGAGTCGCACCCACCGACCCAGCTGAGCCACCCGCAGGTGCCGCGGCACGTCCATCGGGGCGGAAAATCCAGGAATAAGCCCCAGGTTGGTGCAGGCAAAGATCATGCGCATGGGGATTTCGACCGTGGCGCCATCGCCTTCCACCGTGACAACGGTTTGATTCAACAAGCTGGACGGCGGGCCCATCGGGCCAGAAAATTGCCGGGTTAGCTGTTGGCCTTTATCGGATAGATCGCGCACCACGGTAACCGGCAAGGTATCGACCACGCTGTAACCCGTGGCCGGCGGCAAGGCTCCCGGCCAGGATGGATCGCGGGCAGGACCCAAATCTAAGGTGCCGCTAGATTCATGCTCTTTGAGTTGCTCGGCGAGCGTGGCAGCAGAAACCACAGCTCCATCGCGAGACGCGACGCCTTGGACGCGGCGAGAGGCAACCACCTCGAAGGGGGTGGTGACAAAGACATCGACGACGTCGTCAGTCAGCTGGCGCAGCCGCACCGACGCGCCCGCGTCCAAGCCAACCGCGCGCGTGACAAGGGCCCGAAGGCCAGGTCCACCGCTTCCAATTTCTAGAGTCTCGGTGACCATGCCTTCGGGCCCTGCCTTTCTCATCTGTGCTCTGCCCCGCTGCTAGTTGGCAGCGGTATTGTGCAGAATATCCTTTTCCTGGTCCGTCAATGGACGCGGGGTCTGCTGCTGACGGTCAATGACTACCTGCACGCAATCCACGGTTGCCGCGACCTCGCCCTGGGCGTTCTTCACTTGCTGAGTGGTGGTAAACGAGGTGGTACCAATCTGGGAAATGGTAGTTTCCACCTCCACCGTAGTGGTGTCCTTAAACTCCATCGGGCGCTGGAAGTCCACATCGAGGTGGCGCACGAACGCCACGAAGTCGAGGCCTTTGGAATAGATATGTTCCTTCGCAAAGGCCAGGCGCGCTTCCTGGGCGAGCTCGATGTAGTTTGCGTTCATCATGTGGCCGTACATATCAAAATCCGACCAGCGGGTTTGAATACGGTACGTGTGCACGCTTGGGGTTGCCATCATTCTCCTCAGTTAAGGCGTTAGCTACTTAGCGGGTCAGCTTGCGGTGGGTCACGCGGGAAGGACGGGCTGCCTCTTCACCGAGGCGGTCGACCTTGTTCTTCTCGTAATCGCCGAAGTTACCCTCGAACCAGAACCACTGGCCTTCTTCCACATTGCCTTCCCAGGCCAAGATGTGGGTACAGGTGCGGTCCAGGAACCAGCGGTCGTGGGAAATGACCACGGCGCAGCCCGGGAACTTCTCCAGCGCGTTTTCCAGTGAGCCGAGGGTTTCCACGTCCAAGTCGTTGGTCGGCTCGTCAAGGAGGATCAGGTTGCCGCCCTCCTTCAGGGTCAGCGCCAAGTTCAGGCGGTTGCGCTCACCACCGGAAAGCACCTTGGATGGCTTCTGCTGATCCGGGCCCTTGAAGCCGAACGCGGACAGGTAAGCACGCGACGGCATCTCGTTTTGACCAACGTGAATGTAATCTAGGCCGCCGGAGACAACCTCCCAAACGGTTGCCTCGGGGTCGATGTTCTCACGGTTCTGGTCCACGTAGGACAGCTTGACGGTATCGCCCACCTCGACGGAACCGGCATCCGGCTGCTCCAGGCCAACGATGGTCTTAAACAGGGTGGTCTTACCCACACCGTTCGGGCCGATAACGCCCACGATGCCGTTGCGCGGCAGGGTGAAGGAGAGGTCCTTAATCAGGACGCGGTCATCGAAGCCCTTCTGCAGGTCCTTGACTTCCACAACCTTATTGCCCAAGCGCGGCGGGGTAGGAATCTGGATCTCTTCGAAGTCGAGCTTCTTGTACTTCTCGGCCTCGGCAGCCATCTCCTCGTAGCGCTCCAGACGAGCCTTGTTCTTGGCCTGGCGGGCCTTCGAGCCGGAGCGTACCCACTCCAGCTCGTCCTTCAGGCGCTTGCGCAGCTTCGCATCCTTCTTGCCAGCAACCTCCAAGCGCTCCTGCTTCTTATCCAGGTAGGTGGAGTAGTTGCCCTCGTACGGGTAGAGCTTGCCGCGGTCAACCTCACAGATCCAGCCCGCGACGTGGTCAAGGAAGTAGCGGTCGTGGGTCACGGCCAAGACAGCACCCGGGTAATCGGCCAGGTGCTTCTCCAGCCACTGCACGGACTCGGCGTCCAGGTGGTTCGTAGGCTCGTCGAGCAGCAGCAGGTCCGGCTCGGTGAGCAGGAGTTTAGCCAGCGCTACACGACGGCGCTCGCCACCAGAAAGGTTGGTCACTGGGGCGTCGGAAGGCGGGCAGCGCAAAGCTTCCATGGCCTGCTCGATCTTGGAATCAACCTCCCAAGCATCGGCGGCGTCCAGCTCTTCTTGCAGCTTGCCCATTTCTTCCATGAGCTCGTCGCTGTAGTTGGTGGCCATTTCCTCGGCGATCTGCTCGAAGCGCTGCTTCTTTTCAAAGATATCGCCCAAGCCCTCTTCGACGTTGCCGCGTACGGTCTTCTCGTCATTGAGCGGCGGCTCCTGCTGCAGGATGCCCACGGTGGCACCCGGATCCAAGAAGGCCTCGCCGTTGGAAGGCTGATCCAGGCCGGCCATAATCTTCAGAATGGAGGACTTACCGGCACCGTTAGGGCCGACCACACCAATCTTGGCACCTGGGTAGAACGCCATTGTTACATCGTCAAGGATGACTTTATCGCCAATTGCCTTGCGCACGTTTTTCATCGTGTAGATGAATTCGCCCACTTTTACCCCTTTGCAAAAATTTGGGAGACGTATTTATCTACACAAACACTACATCAGAACCACCGCCCAAGTGCCTCGGGTCAGGTACACCCGAGGCGATCAAGCCGGTGGGGAAACGCTTATGCGTTTACTGGGGCGGATTCTGCCTCGGCAGCTTCCTCTTCCACCTCGGCGTCGTCGAAGGAATCTTCTTCCCCACCGCGTGCGGCTACGGCGCGCTCGGCTAGATAGCGGTCGGCCGCGGTATCGACAGCGGTATCTCCCTGCCCTGCCTGCTGCGGCGGCAGGCTGTGGTCCACGTCCGGTTCGATGGCGTTGTCCCCCAGTTCTGGGACCGCAATATTTTCCTGGTTGTACTGCGGAGCGAGCCGCTTGGTACCGATAACGTGGCGGTTCAGATCCAGGCCCACGTACTGCGCTTTAATGAATGTGCGGAAGTGATCGGTGCCCTGGTCATCGCGCCATTGTTCTGTAACTAAGGAGCCCACGATGACCAGCGGCATGCCTTTAGCCAGGGATTTGCGCACATTGATGGCGAATTGATTCCACATTTCGACGTCGATGTAGAGGTGGTCCACGTCGCGCCACTGCGGGGCCTTGGGGTTGTTGCCTTCCGGATCATTGGCGCCGGCATCGACCTGACGGTCCGGAATTCGGCGGGAAGAAGCGACGCGCAGCTTAGCCTTATAGGCCCCAGTTGAGGTCTTGGTCAGGATGGGATCGCGAGTAAGGCGACCGGTCAAAGTAATTGGGTATTGGGACATGGTGCTAGAAAATCCTTTGCTGGATAGTTGGATAGGCGAGTTCGGTTTTCCTCGCTCGCTTCCACATCCTGATGCCGGCGCGCAAGCCGCACCATGCCGGCAGCCCCTACCCTGTGAATAACTTGTTGTACCCGTCAACAAAACTCGGGTTTGGGGGCGATTTCGGGCCGGTTATCCACAGGCTAGCGCCCGCGGAAGCTCGATTCATCGCCGTGGCCCATATCCTGGAGCATCGCGTTATAGCGTTCCAATTCGGCATCATCGTCCGCATCCGCCTGCATATCGTGGCGGCGAGCCGTAGCGCGATCATCGCTGAGCCAATCCAGGAAGAGCTTGCCAAAGACGATAACCAGTGGGAACTGACCAAAGCCCCACGCGATGCCGCCGCCCACACGTTGGTCTTGGAGCAGATCCTGATCCCAGGGCAGCTCCAAATACTGGTAGAAGTCTGCACCCAACACGCTTTGCAGCTGCATCAGGTACACACCGGCAAAGAGGTGGAAAGGCATGGAAAGGAACAGCACGGCCAACCGGAACGGGGTGGAGTGGCGCTTGGGAAGTGGATCCGGCCCGATGATTTCCCAGAAATAGAAGCAGCCGGAGATGATGAACGTGAAGTTCATAATGAGGTGACCTGCATGTTCCGAGATAGCGAATTGATACAGACTCGGGAACAAGTACAGCACATAGAGGAAAAATAGGTACTGCACGAGGTTGACAAACGGATTGGTAATAAACGCGACGATCTTGGACTGAGTGGCCGCCAGAGCATAGTCGTGCAGGCTGGGCTTCCCCTTCGGTCCTGCCTCAAAGGCCTCCATGAGCAGGGTCAGTGGCGCTCCCAAGACGAGCAGGAGCGGGACCGCCATCGACAAAATCATGTGCACCAACATGTGCATGGAGTACATCGCCGGCATGTACAGGCCTAGGCCGGTAGACATCACAAGGGTCAGGCCCAGCGCACCGCACATAAACCATGCGGTGCGCCCCTTGCTCCAGGTCAGGCCGCGCTTGTGTACGCGGTAAACGCAGTAGCCATAGGCCGCAGCCAACAGCAGGCCAATGGTGCCAAACATGATGTCAAAGCGGAACATGGTCCACACGTTGAGCACCGTGGGCTTTTCAAACAGCTCATAGCCCATGAGAATCTGCATCGAGTTGAGGTTGGGATCGCGCGGCGCCGGGGGCACAGTGCGGCCCAGCGTGATGGCTACGCCAATGGTGGCGGCCATGACCGCTACTTCCACGATGGCAATACGAATAAAAAGGCGCGGGTTCTTGCCCAGCTGCGGGATGGTGAGCTCGCGATGAGCGAGGCCGAAAATGCCCAGCAAAATCGTAAACACGAACTTGGTAATCAGAATGATTCCGTACGCGGAATCCACCAGATCGGAGATATTCATGCGGATGAGCGTGTTAATCAAGCCCGAGACAGCAAGCACCACAATGGCCATAAAGGCGATGCCGGAGTAGCGCTTCACCGCAAAGGCGAGGTTAGGGCCGAGGCGCCGACCATGGGCGATAAGCGCCATAAGCCCGCCTACCCAAAGCATGACGAAGACCAAGTGCCACAGGAGCGAATTGGTGCCGTAATCATGGTCGCCGCCTGCCGCGGAATGGCCTTCCATGCCAATGGGCACGACCTGCATTATGGACAAGAAAAGCAGAACTGGCTGCATAGACCAGCCACGGCCCACGAGCCCGAGAATGCCCACTACCAGGGCAATGACCACAGAGATTGCCCACACAATGGTGGTGGAAATTTCCGTCAGAGCCATCTTCATAATGGAAGGATTGAATACCTGAGAAAAGGGCGCGCCGGTAAGGTCGGACATAATGAGCGGGATTTCCACGAGCCCCACGGCCGCCATGCCAAAGGAAGCCCACGTACCGGTGCGGGCGGCGATGTGGCCGTCGACGGACAAGGGGGCATCGATAAGCGCGGCATTGTCCCCGCGCGGAGCGATGAGGAACGACGAGGCTAAGAATGAGCCCACGGACAAAGCCATGAGAATCCACGCCACACCTCGAAAGAGCGGCAGGCCAAAGGTGGTTATGCGGCCGGGGTCCGGAATGCCCAGCGCCGCCAGGGAATCAGCCAGGAGGAACAGGGAAATAAAACCGGCAAGCAGGCCGGCAATAAGCATCGCTGCGATATAAATTCCCCAGGAAGAGCGGGGCTTCTTACCCGCCGCATTCACACTATTAACCTGCTCATTTGCCATAGTGCGCATTGTATAGCGCCACCTAGTTTCTCACCTAACACACATTTTGTCTTTACATGTGTCATTATGGAGCTTATGGACACCCGTCAACTTCTTTATTTTCGCGCCGTTGTAGACAATGGCTCCTTCACGCACGCTGCCGAATCCCTCGATATGACCCAGCCATCTCTGAGCCTTTCCATCCGGAAGCTAGAAAAGGAGCTCAACGCCCAGCTGCTCTCGCGCGGTCGCTCCGGTGTCTCCACCACTGAGGCTGGCGATTATGTCTACGAAACGGCCGTTAAGGTTGATGCCCTGCTGAGCGAAACCCAGCGCCATATCAGCGAAATCACCGGCGACAAGGCCAGCACCGTATCCCTCGCCTCCGGCGCCATCTTGAACTGGGAATTTACCCCTGCCGCCCTGGCTGAGCTCAAGCGGATTTACCCCACCGCCAATATCTCGTTGGATGACGCCGAGCCGGCCACCGCTATCAAGCACCTGCTGGATGGCCAGGTGGACCTAGCGCTCTTGCCGACGTCCGATCCGAAGGCCTTCATTCGCCGCTACTCCCCCGAGCTCACCGTCCACCAGGTGGCCACGTTCGATTATTCCGTCGCCCTTCCCCAGCGCCTCGCCGAGTTGGAATCCCCCGTCTCCCTCGCCGAGCTAAAGAAGGAAACTTGGCTTGTCCCACCGCGCAGCCGCGAACTTCCCGAACTGGCCGAGTTCTATCACGACCTCTGGAATAGCCGCCCGGGCCTCAAGCCGGAAAAGACCCAGGAGGTCGCCAGCCTCAATAGCGCAATTCCCATGGTCTCCAGCGGACTGGGTGTTAGCATCGTGCCCAATTGCGCACCTACTGTGCAGCCGCACGGCATTATCACTCGCCCCATTGCTGATGACCTGCCGCGCTACTACGCCATCGTGGCCTACCGCACGGATCGCGAGCTGACCGCAGCCGCCCAAGACTTGGTGGACATCCTGCGCACGCCGCAGCGCACCCTGGCTTAGGTTTCCCCGCCCTCGTGGGCTACTATGAGTGCGTTGTAAGCCCCCATAGCTCAGTGGATTAGAGCAGTGGGTTTCTACCCCATGTGTCGCGGGTTCGAATCCTGCTGGGGGCACCGTGCGAAAGCCTTGAGGCGCCGAGTTTCTCGCCGCTTCAAGGCTTTTTGTTTACGCTAGGACTCACCATGCCCCACCCAGGAAAGGCTTAACCATGTCACTTCCCGCTCCTTCCCGCACGTCCTATGCCCTCGTTACGGGCGCCAGCCAAGGCATTGGCAAGGCCATGGCGCAGGATTTCGCAGCCTTGGGCTATAACGTCATCCTTGTGGCACGACGCCGCGAGGTCTTGGAGTCCATCGCCGCCGAGCTCGAGCAGCGCCATAATATCGAGGCCATTGCCCTGCCGGCGGACCTAGCGGTAGCTGACGACGTCGCCCGCGTGGCCGAGACCATCGCCACCCGCGAGGTGTCTATTTTGGTCAATTCCGCCGGCATCGCCAGCTTCGGCCCCTTCATGGACCAAGACTGGTCGTACGAGACGACGCAGTTCGAGCTCAACGGAACTGCCGTCCACCACCTCACGCGAGCCGCCTTGGAGCAAATGCTGCCTCGCCGCAGCGGCGCTATCTGTAATGTCGGCTCTGCCGCGGGCAATATCCCCATCCCTAATAACGCCACCTACGTTTTCACCAAGGCGGGCGTCAATGCGTTTACGGAGGCCCTGCACTACGAGCTGAAGGGCTCCGGCGTCTCGTGCACCCTGCTCGCCCCCGGCCCCGTGCGCGAGGCCACCATCGCAGAGGAAGACCAGTCGATCGTGGACAAGGTGGTACCGGACTTTTTGTGGACCACCTACGAGTCGTGCTCCCAAGAAACCATCGAGGCCATGCGCCGCAATCAGCGCCGCGTGGTGCCCGGCCCGCTATCTAAGGCGATGAATACCCTCAGCCAGGTGCTGCCCACCCCGGTGATTGCACCGCTGGTAGGCAGCTTCTACGCCAAGATGGGCTAGGCCCCGGCGCCTTCTAAGTCCTTGTCTTTGTCTTTGAGCACGCTGCCCTCGCCGCGTGCTCGTTTGCGCTCCACCCAGAAGTCCGCATTCTTAATGCCCAAAGCTTCTGGGTCGAACTGCGGATCCTTGCCGGCCTTCTTTTGCTTTTCGTAGTCCTTGAGCGCCTTGATGGCGGGAACCTGCAGGAAGAGGATGGCGATGATATTGAGCCATGCCGTCGTGCCGACGCCAATATCGCCCAGCGCCCACGCCGCACCCGGAGTGGTGGTGGCGCCGACAACGACGGAAACAATAATCAGCGCGCGCAGCACCCAGATCAGGCCACGGCGGGCCGTGCGGGAGCGGACCCAACGGTTGAAGTAGGTCAGGTTAACTTCAGACATGTAGTAGTACGCCAGGACTGTCGTAAAGGCGAAGAAGGCAATGGAGACGGCAATGAAGGTTGGGCCCCAACCGGCAAAGACGCTATCGAGGCCGGACTGCACGTAGCCAGGGCCAACCTCGACGCCATCAGGAAGCGAGCCGTTGTAGACCACTTCGCCGTCCTCGGAGCTGCCGCGGAAGACGGTGTACATATCCGTAGAAATAATCATGAACGCGGTAGCCGAGCAGACAAAAAGCGTATCAACGTACACCGCGAAGGACTGCACAAAGCCCTGCTTAGCGGGGTGGGAAACCTCGGCGGCCGCAGCGGACTGCGGGCCGGTACCCTGGCCGGCCTCGTTGGAGTAGATGCCGCGCTTAACACCCCACATGATGGCCGCGCCCAGCATGCCGGAGAATCCGGCTTCCATATTGAATGCGGACCTGAAGATGAGCCCGAAGACCTCCGGAATCTGCGAGAAATTAATGCACATGACCACCACGGAAATCACAATATAAATGAGCGCCATGAATGGCACGACAATGGTGGCGAAGGTCGCAATACGCTTGACGCCACCAATAATGATGATGGCCAGAATGCCCGCCAAGACGACGGCTGCCCAGGTGGAGTTGATGCCCCAGGCGGTATCGGCCGCGGCGGCCACCGCGTTGGCCTGGATTGCCGGCAGGAAGTAGCTGGTAGCCAAGATCATGGCGACGGCAAACACGATGCCGTAGACCACCATGAAAGGCGCCGCCTTAGTGTGCTTGTAGGCCTTTTCGATGTAATAGGCGGGCCCGCCGCGGTACTCACCGGTGTCCTGGTCCTTCTCCTTGTAAATCTGCGCCAACGTACTTTCGATGAACGAGGTGGACGAGCCCAACAGCGCCACTGCCCACATCCAGAACACGGCACCAGGCCCACCGAAGGCGATGGCTGTGGCCACGCCGGCGATATTGCCCACGCCCACGCGGCCGGAGAGCGAAACCATCAAGGATTGGAAGGAAGAAACGCCATCTGCGGACTTTTCTCCGTTAACGATCTGCTTGAGCATGTCCGGGATGCAGCGCACCTGCAGGCCGCGTGTCACCACGGTGAAATAAATACCCGCGCCGAGGCATAAAAACACCAAGACGGGGGACCAAATTACGGTATTGAGGGCATCGAGGAAGTTTGCCATCTGGTCTCTCCTAAGTCTGTCGCACCTCCCGAATGAAGAGCGATTAACCAGAGTATGCCCTAACTCACATCCTAGAGTGAGGCAAATCACCAATTAATTTTATGCAGTATGGCGCCACACTTACTGAAAGCTGGCGTTGTCCAGTAGTAATCGCCCCTCCAGGGCAGCCCGTCTCGTACCCCATACAGGGGTAAAGGCACGCGGGCGTAGAATGGGCCGCATGCCACATTCCGAGATAGCCGCAAAACACGACCGCCTCGTCTGGATCGATTTGGAGATGACGGGCCTCGACCCCGAGCGCCACGTCATTGTTGAGGTCGCCGCCGTCATCACCGATGGCAACCTCAACATCCTGGGCGAAGGCATCGACCTCGTCGTCCACGCCACCGAGGATGAGCTGGCACAGATGGATTCCTTTGTTACACAGATGCACGCTAAGTCCGGGCTGGATAAGGAAATCCGCGAGTCCACCACCTCCATCGGAGAGGCCGAGGACGCCGTACTCGCGCTCATCAATGAGCATTGCGATCCCGAGCACCCCGCTCCCTTGGCCGGCAATTCCATCGCCACGGATCGCACCTTCATCCGCACTTATATGCCGCGGCTCGATAGCGCCCTGCACTACCGCATGATCGACGTCTCCACCATCAAGGAGCTTGCCCGCCGGTGGCACCCGCGCGCTTACTTCAACCAGCCCGATAAGGGCATGGCCCACCGCGCACTGCAGGACATCATCGAATCCATCCGCGAGTTGGACTTCTACCGCCGCAGCGTCTTCCGCACCGACGAAGGCCCCACCTCCCCCGAGGCGGAGGAAATCAAGGCTGAAACCACCGCAGATTACCAGGCGTTTTTGTAATTTAGGCGGCGTGAGTTAACCTATATCTCGTTGCTTTCACGCAGCGATGGTGGCTGTAGTTCAGCTGGTAGAGCACCAGGTTGTGATCCTGGGTGTCGCGGGTTCGAGTCCCGTCAGCCACCCCAAGTGCCCGAGCCTTGCGCTCGGGCTTTTTCAGTTTTCGGCCTGCAGGCTCGCCAGCAGCTCCTCCGAGCGGGCCCGACCGGCCACATCTGGCATGTCTCCGGTCACCACAAACTCGCTCACGCCCAGCCGCTTGCCGACGCCCCTTAGCTCCTCCCCCACTTCCTTCACCGTTCCCCACACGTCATGGGCCAGCGTCTCCCCAATGCGCCGGCGCTGCTGCCCCGTGAGCGCATCCATATCCAGCTCTCCTGCAGGCCGCAGGGCCCCGAACTCGCCGGTAGATTGCGCGAGCACCTTGGCATAGGCCTCCGGTAACAACAGGTCACGGGCGACCGCGGGCGTATCGGCAACGGCGATATTGAGCGAGGAGATGATAGGCGGGGCGTCGGCAAGCGCATGCTCCCGATACACCCGCGCGGCCGCCTCCTGCGTGGCCACCGGGCCGCCCAAAATGACGCCGAGCCCCATCTTGGCCGCAACCATGGCCGATCGAAAGCCCGCCAACACGTAGATCGGCGTGCCCGCATACTCCGGCCGCACCGTCACCGCCTCCTCGCCGCGCAGGTAGCGCAACAGCGTTGCCAGCTCCGCCTCAAAGCGCTGCTTCGCCACCGCCGGGTCGCCCTGGCGCAGCGCCCGCCGCACCGGGCCGGTAAAGCCGACGGAGGAGCCAATCCCAATATCGATGCGCCCGGGATACAACGCCTCGAGGAGGTTTATCTGCTCCGCCACCAGAAACGGCGGGTGATTTAACAGCATGATGCCGGCCGTGCCTACCCGAATGCGCTGCGTGCGCGCCGCCACGTGGGCCGCCAACATCCCCGGCTGCCCCGCCGGAATGCCTGGCACGCCGTGGTGCTCGGCCACCAGAAATCGCCGGAAACCAAGCCGCTCCACGTGCCGCGCGTGCTCAGCTACCTGGTCCAACGGCCCGGCCGCCCCGCGGTCTAAAACAGAAAAGCGCATGGCCACCACTGTAGCCATGCGCTTATCGCCTGCGCCGCTCTTGGGCGCTACTGATTGGCGTCCGCGTTGCCCTTAGACCACTCGCCCCAGGACATATTCCAGTCACCTAGGCCATCCAGCGCATTAAGCGTTTCACCGTAGGTATTGAACACGCGCACCACGTCGCCGCGCTTCATGGTCTCCTGGAACCACTGGGCGGCCTCCGGCGTCACGTTAATGCAGCCGTGCGAGGTATTGGTATTGCCCTGCGCCCCTACGGACCACGGAGCGGAGTGAACATAGATGCCGGAATAGGACATCTGGGTAGCCCAGTCCACCATTGTGCGGTAGCCACCCGCGGAGTGGGAAAGGCCGAAGGTCTCGGAGTCCATCAGCAGCTGCGGGTGCTCATCGCCGATGATGTATCGCCCATTCGGCGTATCGTACTGATAATCGCGACCCAACGAGACCGGGATGGCGCGCAAGAACTTCTTATTCTTGAAGACCTTCATGGTCTTGGTGGCGTTATCGATAATCGCCACGGTGCGGTCACCGATAGTGAAATTGGTCTTGGCGTTCTCGCCGCCGTAGATTCCACCACCCAGGTCCTTGCCGTACTGGTCCACCTTCACCTCAACCTTGGTGCCTGGCTCCCAGTACTCCTTTGGACGCCAGCGCACCTCCTGGTTGTTGACCCAGTAGAAAGCGCCCTTAACCTCAGGGTTGGTGGTGACAGTAATGGTCTTCTCGGCCGCCTTGCGGTCCGTAATCGGCACGCCGAAATTCACACCAATGACCTGGCCTACGCCCACCTCAGAGTCCGGGATCGGGGTAAGCGAGACCTCGGCAACGCCCGCTGCTTGCGGAGTGGAAAAACTGAGTTTCTTCTTGTTGCCATCCACATCGGAGGCCACGATGGAATAGGTGTGGTTATAGCCCAGGTCCTCCGCCGTAGACCACGTCTTGGCGTCCTTGGAGAGCTTTTCTTTGACTTCCACGCCCAGTTCATTGGTCATGGTGACGCTCTTGAGCTTGCCGTTGGTCTTCACGGTGACGGGCTTAGACGGATCCACGTTCTTCGCGCCGTCTTTCACGGAAGCCTTCAGACCATCCTTTTTCTTTTCGGACTCTTTGCCAC
Source organism: Corynebacterium tuberculostearicum SK141 (assembly GCF_000175635.1). Classification (GTDB taxonomy): domain Bacteria; phylum Actinomycetota; class Actinomycetes; order Mycobacteriales; family Mycobacteriaceae; genus Corynebacterium; species Corynebacterium tuberculostearicum_C. The sequence continues at coordinate 32,011 of NZ_ACVP01000008.1, forward strand.
CATCCTTCGCGCCGTTCGCGCTTGCGGCGGCGGTGGATTCTTGGTCAGCGGCCTGATTCTCGGCAGAGGAATCAGAGGAGCAGGAGGCGGCGGCTAGGGAAATGCACGCAACGCCCGCGGCCGCGATGAGGCGGCGCGCACTAGGGAGGGAATGTTTCACTGAGTTGCCCTTAGACACGTATTTGCTGCTTTCAAAGACCAATTTAGATTAGCGTCTCGCTCCAGCAATTACCAGAAGCCACTTCAGGCATTAACCAATTCGTTATACACTCCTAAAAACATGCGATGACCAGGCGATTTTACACTTTTCAAGAATGGCTGCTAGAGTATCTACTCGTTGCACAGAGAGCCACACGGCAGGAAGTCAACAATGCGCCATTAGCTCAATTGGCAGAGCAACTGACTCTTAATCAGTGGGTTCGGGGTTCGATTCCCTGATGGCGCACCACTTAAAAATTTAAATTAAAAAATTAGGCCGGGCAATAGCCCGGCCTTTTTGTTATCTCACCCGCAGCGGGGCAATGAGTGGAGCGCCGCCATGCTGGACGACGTCCGCCTCTACCCCATACACGCCTTCCACGAGCTCCCCCGTGAGAACGTCTGAAGGCGTGCCCTGAGCGCGAATATGGCCCTTCTTAAGCACCACCAGCTGATCACACATGCGCGCAGCCAGGTTGATGTCGTGAATGGCCACCAGGCCCAGGCTGCCATCGCGCTTCGCCTTGGCACGCACCTCGTCTAATACAAAGATCTGGTGGTGCAGGTCGAGGGCGGAGGTAGGTTCGTCGAGAAGCATCAGGCCCGGGTTGCCCACCAACATCTGCGCCACCGCCACCAACTGGCGCTGGCCGCCGGAAAGCTCGTTGAGGTAGCGCGAGGCAATCGCGTCCAGCCCCAGCGAGTGCAGCACCTCGCCGGTGCGCGTAATCGGGTCCTCGCAGGCCTCACGGCGCGCAGAGATCAGCACGGCTTCAAACGCCCGCAGCGCGGCCGTGCTCGTGAGATCCTGCGGCACGTAGCCGATGAGCTGCCGGCGGCGCTTGCCGCGCGGGGCCATGCCATCGACGCGGAAATCCACGTCTCCGTCGCAGCCGCGGTGCACGCCGGCCAGGGACTTAATGAGCGTGGTCTTGCCGGATGCATTCGGCCCCAACAATCCCACCAGCTGCCCGCCGTGGAGTTTTTCCACATCCACGGACTCCAGCACGCGGTGCTTGCCATAGGCCGCACTCAGCCCGGAAATAGTCAGTTCTACGTCCACAGTGCCCTCCTTCGGGTCATAACGATGGCAATGAAGAATGGCACGCCCAGAAGCGAGGTAACGATACCAATGGGAATAGCCAGGCCCGGCTTAATCATCAGGCTGACCGCATGCGCGGCACACATCACGGCCGCGCCCGCCGCCATGGAGGCCGGCAAGAAGTAGCGCTGGTCCTCGCCCACCAGCATGCGGGCGATGTGCGGGCCCACCAAGCCAATGAAGCCGATGATGCCGGCGAAGGCCACGGTGGTCGCCGCAACGAGCGAAACCACGATGAGCACTACAACGCGCAGGCGGGAGGTATTGATGCCCATGGCGGTAGCGCGGGCGTCGCCAAGCCGCAAGGCAGTAAGGCGCCAGCCCAGCGCCCACAAAATGGGCAGGGCGATAATCAGCACGGCCGCCAGCACGCCATTAGCCGCCCAATTGGCGCGGGTAAGAGAGCCCATGGACCAAAAGACGATCTGCTGCAGCGCCTCGGCCGAGGACTGGTACTGGATAAGCGCCAGCATGGCTTGGAAGAAGAACACCAAGCCGATGCCAAGCAGCACCATGGTTTCTGCCTTCGCGCCACGGATGACGGCCGCGATAACAATAATGGCCGTAGCCACCGCGGCAGCAAGCCACGCCATCAGCGCCAGGTTGAACTGCGGCTGTGCAATCAGCTGCCACTTGAGCACGATGGAGGTGGCGCCACCAAACGCGGCGGCCGCGGAAATTCCGAGGGTAAAAGGCTCGGCCAGCGGATTGTTGAGGATAGTCTGCATTTCCGCGCCGGCCAAAGACAGGGCCATGCCGATGAGCACGGCCATCACGGCCATGGGCAGGCGCAGCTGCCACAGCACCGTGCGCGTCTGGTCATCCAGCCCCGCGGGATTCACGATGCCCTTCATGACCTCGGCCGGGCTGATATCAATCGCGCCCACAAAGTTGCTGATAATAAAGGCCACGGCCGCAATCAGCGTCAGGCCCGCAACGATGCCTATGCGTTGCCAGGTTAACCTCTTATGTTGCCGCGCGAGGGCGGCTACCTCTGCGCCCTGCATTAGTTGGTGCTAAAGAAGGTTCCCTCGCCGGAGACCGGCGAGTACTTTTCTTGCGCATCCATCCACTGCTTGGCGACGTCCATATCGGCATACGCCTCCGGGTTGATCCACTCCGCCACCTGCAGCAACGCTAGGTAATTAAACGGCGAATTATAGAATTGGTGCCACATGCTGTGGAAGTGGTGTTCCTTGACCGCACGCAGCTTATCGAAGCCAGCCTGCTTACCCGGCAGCTTAGCCACACTGCCCTTGGCTTCCTTTTCATCGATGCCGTAGCCCACTGCAGCGTATCCGACAGGGTGGCCTTCATCGTCCTTCATCTCAGACCAATCGCCACCGGTGGCGATGATCATATCCGGGTCAGATTCCAGGACCTTTTCCGGGGTGATTGTGCCAGACTCGCCCGGAATGACTTTATCGCCGACATTCTCGCCACCGGCCGCGTTGACCAGCTGGGAGATATTGGAATCGTTCCACGAACCACAGCAGTCGGAAACGCCGGCCGAACGCCAGACGAAGGTCTTTGGCTTATCCTTAACCTTCTCCGCGCGCTCCTCCACCAAGTCCACGGTCTTTTGCCAATCCGCGTTGAATTCCTCCGCGCGGTCCTCTTGGCCGAAGATTTCACCGAAGATGTCCATGGTCTTAGGCGTATTCTCCAGCGGATCGCGGCGGAAGTCGGTCACCGCGTACTTCAGGCCGGCCTGCTCCATCTTGTCGGTCAGTCCCGCCTCACGGGAGGCATCATACTGATCCAGCGACAGCACGATGAGATCCGGATCCAAGCTCACCAGCTTCTCTACGGTGACATCGCCCTTAGTGAAGCCGCCAATCTCCGGAACCTCATTGACGGAGGGCAGCTCCTTTTCCAGCGCGTTGTAATAGTCCGGCACGTTCTGTTTAAGATCCGTGCCAATGCCGACGACCTTGTCCAGCGGATTATCGGTATTAAGAACGCCGGTAGCAAAAAGCGATCGGCCCTCGCCCAAAATCACGCGATCGGGAGCCTTATCTAGTTCCACGTCACGGCCGGTGATATCGGTAAAAGAGAAGGCGGCATCGTCGCTTGCTCCGCCGGTTACTTCCTCGGCCGCACCGCAGCCGACCAGCGCCATTGCCGACGCCGCCACAACCGCCATCACTTTAAGGGGAGTATGAGCCATTTTCAGTCCTTGATCGTTGGATGCCCTCGCGGCTAACGCGAAGGGCCTTACATAGGACATCCTAACCTGACTAGGTAAGGTAACCCAAACCTAAACGGGTTCGCCGTTGATCGCGTAGTCTTCCGGCTCGCCCTTGGGCACCTTCGTACCGTCCGACATGGTGCGATCTTCTAGCTCTCCATCCGGATCCACGATGGCGATATCGAAGCCAGACTCGCGAATTCGGCGCAGCCCCTCCTTCAGCATGCGCCGACCCATGCGGTTCGTGCCCGTAATATGCGATAGCTCGAGCACCACCGTGCCCTCGCCAAAATCTGACTCCATCAGCTCGTACAAGATGGTCTCGGCCGCGTTGAAATTGATCAGGCCCTGCAGATAGATCACGGTCAGCTCCGCATCCTGCTCCACCTTGCGCACCGGGTTCACGCCATAGCGCTCGTCCGTAGACATCAGGTGCAGGCCCATGTCCTTCGACAGCAGCTTGAACGCATCCACCCCGCGCACTGAGTTGCCTTCCTTGTTCAGCCGCGGCGAGAATGTCGCCACGCCCAACTGGCCCGGCAGCGTGCCCAGCAGGCCACCCGAGACGCCCGACTTCGCCGGGATACCCACCTCGGCCATCCAGCGGCCGGCGCCGTCATACATGCCGGCCGAGCTCATCACCGATAGCGTCAACCGGCACACGTCCGCGTCTAAAATTTTGTCGCCCGTCACTGGCTGCACGCCACCGTTCGCCAACGTTGCCGACATCACGGCCAAGTCCCGTACCGTCACCACAATCGAGCACTGCTCAATATACGTTGACACCGCATCGTGCGCCTCGTCCTGGATGATGTCGTAGTTGCGCAACATGTGCGCCAGCGAGAGGTTGCGTTCGCTGACATCGAGCTCGGAGGCGCGCATGGCGTCGTCGATAAGCAAATCGCGCCCCGCCAGCCGCGAGAAATAGGTGCGCAGACGCTCCACGCGCGCGGCAGGCTCCGAATCCACGCCATTAATCAGCTGCGTGACCGCAATCGCGCCCGCATTAATCATCGGGTTGACCGGCCGGTGATCATCGCGGTTGAGCGAAAGCTCGTTGAAGGCCTCGCCCGAAGGCTCCATGCCCACGATGTCGCGCACCGCGGAAAGACCAAGCTCCTGGAGAGCCAGCGCATAAACAAAAGGCTTGGACAAGGACTGAAGGGTAAATTCCACCTCATCATCGCCCGCAGAATAAACGTGGCCGGTGGTGGTGCACATCGCGGCGCCGAGATACTCGGGTTCCGCCTTAGCCAGCTCCGGAATATAGTCCGCCACGGCGCCGTCGCGATTATCGCGCACCTTGGTGAGGATTTCCTGCAAATAAAAAGGGATTGGTGTCTTCATCCCAACCCAGCCTACGAAAAAAGTCCCCGCGGTGTGCGGGGACTTCACAATTAGTGGCGCTCGGACAGCAGGCGCTGCAGCTCCTTCAGGTCGCTCTTGCGGCGGCGAGAGCGGAAGACCGAGAAAGCAATCAGGCCAACCACAGCGGCACCGACGCCGCCTAGGGCCATCTGCACGTTGCGGTCCTGCAGCTTATCGGTGGCCGCGGTCTTAGCCTCGTTGGCAAAGTTCTGCGGCTTGCTGCGCTGTGCCAACTCGTCCAGGGTGCCGGCCAGCTGGCGGCGGGTGCGCTCGATATCGCGCTGAATGTCTTCAATATTGCGTGCCACGAAGTTCTCCTCTTAACTTAGGTTCGCTCTTAACGGGGTCATTCTACCCCGCCGCCCCAAAAGCGTGCAGCCCGGGCGGTAAGTAAGGTGGAAACCATGACTGAAAACCGTTTGAACGTTGGAGATACCGCCCCTGCTTTTGCGCTTGCCGACGACGCCGGAAACACCGTTTCCCTCGCCGATTACGCAGGCCAGCGCGTACTGGTCTACTTCTACCCCCGCGCCAATACCCCGGGCTGTACCAAGGAAGCCTGCGATTTCCGCGATTCCCTGGAACAGCTCAATGATCTCAATATTGCCGTCGTAGGCATCTCGCCAGATAAGCCGGAGGCACTAGCGAAGTTCCGCGCGGACCACGAGCTGAACTTCCCGCTGCTTTCGGATCCGGATAAGTCTGTCATGACCGCCTACGGCGCGTTTGGGGAAAAGAAGAACTACGGCAAGGTGGTCCAGGGCGTTATCCGCTCCACCTTCCTGGTCGAGCCGGATGGCACCATCGGCCAGACGCACTACAACGTCAAGGCCACCGGCCACGTTGCCCGCGTGATGAAGGGGCTTAGCTAGCGCGTGGGAGAGATTCTGCTACCGCGGCGTCGGCCAGCGCAGGCGCGCAGTCGCGAGCGCTTCGAGCGCATTCTGCAGGCCGCCCGCGCCGTGCTTGTCGACGTCGGCTTTGAGTCCTTCACCGTCGACGAAGTCGCCCACCGCGCCGGGGTGCCCATCGGCACGCTGTATCAGTTCTTTGCCAATAAATACGTGCTTGTCTGCGAGCTCGACCGCCAAGACACGGCCGCCAGCCGGGCCGAAATCGAGCGCTTCTCCCGCCGCGCCCCGGCCGCGCAGTGGCCCGATGTGCTGGATGAAACCATCGATCACCTGGCGCGCATGTGGCGCGACGATCCCTCCCGGCGCGCCGTGTGGCATGCCGTGCAATCCACCCCCGCCACCCGCGCGACGGCCGCAGATACCGAGCGTCAGCTGCTTTTCCCCTTGTCAGAAATCCTCTCCCCGCTCGCGCCGTCCATGAGCGATGACGAACGCATTGACCTGGCCGGCTTCCTTATCCACAACGTCGTCTCGCAGCTCAATTACGCAACTGCGGGCGACCCAGGCGACTTTGACGCCGTGGTTGTAGAGATTAAGCGCATGCTCGTTTCGTATCTATTTGCCATTGCGGCCCACTGGGGCAGTTGACGCTTAAACAAGTTATCCACAGCTGCGGACGTCTTCGCCTCGGCTTACCCGCCGGCTCTGCTTAAAGTTGCAGCCATGAGCGCACTGAAGGCCTATGCCACCCACATAGCCTCGGCGATGGACATCCTCGCCGAGGCCCACGGCATGTCTGAACGCGCCCTTCTCGAGCTGGGCTTGCCGGATGTCGAGGCCCACGACCTTCGCGCGCTGGCCGCGGTCTACTTCGGTCCGACCGGCTTCAGCCGCAAGCAACGCCACGCAGCCGCGGCCGCCCGGCACCACGACCTCGTAACGCTCAAGCTGATTGAAAAGTACGTCTCCCGGGTGCGCACTAAGCGTGAGGCGTGGAACCTACGCGTGGAGCTGTGCCGCCTGCGTGGTCCGGCTTCTGAAATCGCCCGCCGCGCTAAGCAACGCCTGCGCGAACTTCGCCCGCGCCGCATGCCACCCCGCGAAGGCGTCCAACTCCTTCGCCGCCCGAACGGACCGTGGACTATGCGGATTACCGCACCCTCGGCCTTCCTTGCTGAATTCGACGCCGCGCTCGACCCCGACCGCCCACTCGATTCCCTCCGCGACCTCCTTCGCGGCACCGGCGCGCCTTCCGCGCGCACCACCACCAACGTCATCATCCCGCTCAACGCGCTGGACCGCATTGTGGACGGCGACGGTGAAGAAGTCACCCTGCGCCTAACGAATGGCGCGACCATTACCGGCGCCGAGCTGGTCGAGCGCACCTTCACCGAGCACGGCCTCGCGACGCTAATCCACCCCGTCAAGGGCCCCGTCAACCTGTATCGCACATCACGTTACGCCACCGAGAAACAGCGGCAGATGGCCGCGGCCGAAAATCCCACCTGCCCGTGGCCGCCGTGCAACCATCCGGCAGACAAGGCCCAGATCCATCACCTCAAGGCGTGGAAACACGGCGGGTTGACCAATATGGAGAACCTGACGGTGTGCTGCCCCTACCACAACGGGGTCAACCAGGATGATCCAAATGCCCCGCCGCTGCGCGGGCGCCTTGCCCGAGTCAATGGCAAGGTCCGCTGGGTTCGTTAGCGCTGCCTCTGCGAGGTAGCGCTACTCGGCGTGCTCTAAAAAGTCCGCGTAGACTTCGGCGGCTACCCGCGCGAATTCGGCGGGCGTCATGCGGGCCATGCCCTCCGGCAGGCTGCCCCACAGCGGACAGCCGGTCACCTGCGGCATCTCCTCGAGGTTCAGTCGGGTAGCTAAATCCGGATCGGCCGGCAGCGAGCCACCAATCAGCCCGAGCACCTCGATTCCGTGGCGTTGCGCCTCGCGCACAGTCAGCTCGGCCGCGTTGAGGCTTCCTAGGCTGAGGGAGGTGACGATGAGGAGCCTATCGGCGACGTCGGCAAGCGTATAGGCGTCCGCCAGACGCACGAGCAGCCCGCCGGCGCCTTCAACAAGCACCACGCGGCCGGGCGCGTCAAGGGCGGCAATCCACTCCTTGAGTTCCTGCAGGCCGGGTTGGTCCATGCCGGCCCGGCGCGCAGAAAGGTTTGGCGCCAGCGGCTCCGGGAAGCGCACCATCTCGGTGACCTCCACGCCTGCCAGCTTGCCGACGGTCACCGCATCCCCCTTCCCCTCCGGCTCCCCCGTCTGCAGTGGCTTAGCGTAGACAACCTCACGGCCGCGCTGCTTGAAGGCACTGGCGAGCGCGGCCGTGGCCACCGTCTTGCCGACGTCCGTGTTCGTCCCCGTCACGTAAATAATCACTGTCGTCCTCCTGCTACCGCGGCGCGCACGCCGCGGCACATCTGGGTTACTTCGTCGGCGGTGCTGATAAACGGCGGCATGATATAAATCAGTCGGCCGAACGGGCGCAACCACACGCCCTGTTCCACGGCCGCGGCCGTCGCAGCGGCCATATTTACTTCGCGTTCCATTTCCACCACGCCGATGGCACCAAGCACGCGCACATCCGCTACCCCCGGCTCCTCGGCTAGGTCTGCAAGCCCGCGCTGCAGCTGCTTTTCGATGCCCGCTACCTGCTCGCGCCAGTGCCCTTCCACAATGAGCGCAGTCGCCTCGGCCGACACGGCGCAAGCGAGCGGATTAGCCATAAACGTCGGCCCATGCATCAACGCGCGCGGGCGCATTCTCTCGGACACCTTCGCGGTAGCGAGCGTGGCGGCCATGGTCATAAACCCACCGGTCATCGCCTTGCCAACGCACATAATATCCGGCACGACGCCGGCTGCTTGGGTAGCAAAAAGGTCGCCAGTTCGGCCGAATCCGGTGGCGATTTCGTCGGCGATGAGCACGATACCGTGGCGGTCACAGATATCCCGGGCCCCGCGCACCAGCTCGTGGTCATGAAAGCGCATGCCTCCCGCACCTTGGACTACAGGTTCAATGACTAGGGCCGCGACCTCCTCAGTGATGCACGCTTCCAGCTCGTGCAGATAGGTTGCGCGCTCGGCCGGGCTAGCTCCGCGGGTAGGCGGCGCTGGGGCGAAAATCTGGCGCGCTAAGGTGCCAGTCCACATCGAGTGCATGCCGCCTTCAGGATCGCACACGCTCATCGCCGCGAAGGTATCGCCGTGATACCCCGATCGCCACGTCAGCATCTTGGTGCGCTCGGGGTGCCCTAGGCCACGGGCGTACTGTAGCGCCATTTTGATGGCTACTTCTACCGATACAGATCCGGAGTCCGAATAAAAGACCTGTTCGAAATCACCCCGGGTCAGTTCCATGAGGTTGCGGGTAAGCCGCGCGGCAGGTTCGTGGGTGAGCCCGCCGAACATGACGTGGCTCATTCGCTCGATTTGTGCGGCCGCTGCTGCTTTGAGTCGCGGGTGTCCGTGGCCGTGGGCGGCGGCCCACCAGGAAGACATGGCGTCGATAAGCGTGGTGCCATCCGCAAGCGTTAGATGGACGCCGGCGGCCGAGTCCACCACAAGCGTTGGCTCGCCTGGCTCGGCGTAGGGGTGCCAAATGTGTCGCGCATCGAGAGCGGCAATATCCTCCGCTGAAATATCCATGATTTTAGGTCTATCACAGACTTTCGGCCGTTATAGTGCTTTTATGACAATTATTAAACAGCGTTCAATCCGGCGTCTACCGGCGGCTTTACCAGCAGTCGCCGGAATTGAAATGTGGGAGCGCTTTAGCTTCTACGGCATGCAAGCCATCCTCGCCTACTACCTCTATTCCACCTCCGGCGGGCTCGGCATGGACCAAGCACAGGCCACCGCGCTTGTCGGCACATACGGTAGCCTGCTCTATCTGTGCACGTTCGTAGGCGGGTGGGTCAGCGACCGGCTCTTGGGCGCCGAACGCACGCTCCTTGCCGGCGCGGTTCTGCTCATTTGCGGGCACTTTTCGTTGTCCTTGGTGCCTGGCGCGGCAGGTCTCGTAGCCGGGCTTTTGCCGCTTGCACTGGGCTCAGGCCTGCTCAAGACAGCAGCAATCACCATTCTGGGTGCGGCTTTTCCTCCCGCGGCCGGCGCACGAGATGGCGCCTTCCAGATCTTTTATCTAGGGATTAATATCGGCGCCCTACTCGGGCCAATGCTTACTGGCTGGCTGGCACAAGAATACGGTTACCACGCTGGCTTCCTCGCGGCCGCGATCCTCATGTGTTGCGGGTGCGCCCTCTACGGCACGCTGCGCCGGCGGGTAGTTGCGGAATTCGATTCGCGGCCGCCCAACCCCACCACCACACCGGGCAGGGCCGCGGCGATAGCGTTGGCGGCCGTCGTGGGCGGCGTCGTCGTTGCGGTGACTGTCTCGCCAGATAAGCTGGCCATGCTTTTGCTCCTTACCACGATCACGGCCGCCCTCGCTCTCTTCGCCAGCATGCTGCGGTCGCCGCGGGTCAGCGCGCCGGAGCGGCGGAAGGTCGTGGCATATATTCCGCTGTTTTTCTGCTCTACGGCCTATTGGACCCTCCAACCGCAGATTTACGGCGTGCTAGCCGTGTACTCGGATCAGCGTGTAAACCGCATGGTAGGCGGATTTGAGATTCCAGCGGCGTGGACGCAATCGCTCAACCCCCTGTTCATCTTGGTGTTGTCCCTCCCATTGGCTGCTGGCATGGCCCGATGGGCTCGCTCGCGACGTCTATTAATGGCCGTGGGCATCATGGTGGCTGGTTCCGGAATGTTTGTGCTGTTGCCGTTCGTCGGGGGCGGAGAAAACTCAACGCCGTTCGCGGCTTTGGCCTTGACCATCTTCTTGATGTCGCTCGGCGAGCTATTCATCGGACCAGTGGGCATGGCGGCATCGGCCGCGCACGCACCACGGGCCTACGCGACGCGCTTTTCAGCACTGTACTTTCTCACCATGGCCATCGGCACCTCGCTGGCGGGAACACTATCGACGCTCTATGACCCTTCCTCGGCAGATGCGGAGCGGAACTACCTACTTATTGTCGGAATCGTCCCCGTCGCACTGGGACTCATGCTCTTGGTCGGCCGAAAGGACGTCGTGGACGAGGTTTCGGGCGGCGTCTAAGGTATCGGCTCCTGAGGTAGCTTGGGTGTCAGTGGAGAAAATCTGACACTCGTGATCCGGCACAACTTCCGCGCGGCGGGTTATTCCACGCTGCGCGGTATAGGCATCAAAAAGGTTATCGATGCTCAGGGCTACTCCTCGTTTTTTAGTTGCTCGCGCAGCTGCTGGAAGTACTCGCGGGCAGCCTGGGGCTGCGCGGTGGAGTGCTGGCCCTGCTGCGCCTGCGGCTCTGCCTGCTGGTTCTCGGAGCGTTGCTGCTCAGCGCGCTGGGAAGCGGCGATGGCTTCGCGCTTAGCGCGTTCGGCCTGACGCTTAGATTCGCGCTCGATTTCTTCGGCGCGGGAAGGCTTCTTAGGCTGCGGGCGACGGCGCTGCGACGGATCCTCGGCGGAGTCGAGGGCGCGGTTGGCCATGAGCACGTCGCGCATGCCGCTGAAAAGATCGCCCATCCCCTGCGGGTTGGAAGGCATGTAAAGAACGGACGCCTGGCCGTTGTGGGAGACGTCGACCATTGCGTCGAGGTACTGGGAAACCAGCATGAGGGCTTCGGGGGATTCTTCCACGCCGGCGTCGCGAAGCATCTCGTACTGCTGGGCAATGCCCTCGACGATTTCCTTACGCTGGTCGGCGACGCCGCGGCCCTGCAGCTTCTTCGCCTCGGCTGCACCCTCAGCTTCCTTGACCACGCGGATCTTCTCAGCCTCCGCCTGGGCGACGGCCGCCTCGCGCTCGCGCTGCGCCGCGTTAATCGAGTTCATGGACTCGCGCACCCGGGAATCGGGGCGGATATCGGTGACCAAGGTGTTGACGAAGTTCCAGCCGTACTCGGCCATGTTGTCGCGCAAGGAGGCCGCAACATTGCGGGCGATGGTGTCCTTGGAGGAGAAGGAATCATCTAGGTTCATATTCGCTACGGAGGAACGAACATTGTCCTGGACGTAGGCCACAATCTGCTGCTCGTGATTGGAGAGCATGTAGTACGCCTCGCGCTCGCGGCCCTGGACTACCTCGTACTGCACGGCAACAGGGATTTGGACGAACACATTGTCCTTCGTCTTGGTCTCCACCATCACGTCCAGCTGGCGCACCTGCAGCGAAATCTTATCGCGTACACGGTCCACCCACGGCATCTTAAAGTGCAGGCCAGCATGCGCCACCTTTTGGAATTTACCCAATCGCTCCAGAATGGCAGCTTCGCGAGTGCGAACGATGAAATAACCATCGAAGAGCGTTCCCAAGATAATCAGCAGGATAATGACTAATACTATGGTGGCAATCATTGAGTCTCCCTAAATGTCGTAATGATCACTAATATTTTCGCATAGGAAATAGCGAAATGCTAGTGATCGTCGATAAGCGAAAAGAGCCTCCCCAAGATGGTCGCACCATCCTCGCGAATGCCGTTGTGCTGGAACTCATTGTTGATCCACGGCCGCAGGTCTCCCAGGTGCGCGGCCGTAGCCAAGGACTCCTCGAGCGGGACGAAAATATCATCGACGTAGATGGCCGCAGCCGTGGTGGGTACCTCGCCCAGCGCATAGGGCGGGGAGAATTCGTGGCGGGCGAGGCCATGGGCGGCGTCGGCAAACGCGTGCAAGGCCGGGTCCTCGTCGAACTGCCAGGGGAAAATGTGCTCGCCGGTCAGCCAGGTGCCGACCTCAGCAAACTCCGGAAATTCCTCGCGCACGCGGTGCGCCGCCCAGTTCGTAGCGGCCTGGCCACCGGCGCCGCCGTAAATCGACTCATGGATTGCGGCGTACAACGGAGCATCCGCAAAGCTCACGCGCTGGCCGACGTCCGCCAGGAAATCACCCCGCAACCGCTTCTCCCCCGCTACGGTGCGGAAGGGCTCTTCCAGAAGATAGGCCAGCGAATCAAAGCCGGTGCCGCGGCCGAGCTCGATGCCGATAGTGCGAAACCGCAGTGCGGACAAGCGCTCACCGGTAGGAAGCCGCTCATCCGAATTGTCGAGGTGGGAAATGATCTCCTCGATCCGGCCCTGTGCCCACGGGAATTCGCGGTAGAAGCGCTGTTGGCGGACCTTGAGCTTGCTGAAAGTAGCGCGGTAGAGATCGTCCGCGCCCTTCAGCGTAGGGATGCCGCCAGTGAAGAAGGCATGCTCGACGCGCTCGGGTGCCTGGGATAGGTAGGCGGTAATGCAAAAGCCGCCGAAGGATTGGCCGAACAGCGACCATTTCTCGAGTCCGAGGTGCTCGCGCAGGCGCTCGGCATCGCGGACGATATTGTCTTGGCGCAGCAACGCCAAGTGCCCTGCAGTGCGCTCTGCGGCCGGGCTAAGCGCGTCAATGCGGTTTGAGCGGCCGGTGCCGCGCTGATCCATGAGGAAAACGCGGTAGCGCTCTAGCGCCTTGCCAATCAGCCCCGTAGGCGCCAGCGGCCGAGGCGCCGGGAAACCGGGACCGCCCTGCAGGTATAGCAATGCGGGCAGGTCCTCTCCACCGGGCGGGATTATTTCGCGGGCGTAGAGCCCAAAAGTCCCGTGGGGATTGGAATAATCCCACGGGACTTCTAGGTGGTGCTCTTTAATTGTGTGGCCGAAGCGGCGATAGGAGGTCATGTCCTCCCAGGCTAGTGGACTTCCAGACCCTTCGAGCGGAAGACATCGCGGATTTTCTCCACATCCTCCGGCTTTGGTGGCTTCGTGTCAGCTAGCTGGTAGTTCATACCCAAGTTATCCCACTTGTCCTTGCCCATATTGTGGAAAGGCAGGACCTCAACGCGCTCAACGTTGGATTTCCAACGCGCCACGATGTTGGCCACATTTTCCACGTTCTCTGGCGAGTCCGTGAGGTCTGGCACCACCACGAAGCGGATCCACACCGCCTTGCCCATCTTGTTTAGCCTGTCGCCGAAGTCCAGCGTGGGCTGGAGTTCGCGCTGAGTGACCTTGCGATAGGTTTCCTCGTCGCCCGACTTGACGTCGAGAAGCACGAGGTCGATATTGTCCAGGTCCTCGTCACGCAAACGCGCACCGAGATAACCGGCAGTATCGATGGTGGTGTGGATGCCCGCATCGTGAACTTCCTTCAGCACGCGGCGCGTGAAAGAAAGTTGGAAGAGGGGTTCACCACCGGAGATGGTGAGACCGCCACCGGAAGCGTTGAAGATTGGCTTATAACGCTTAATGCGCTTGACCACATCCTCGACCCGCTCTAGCGTGCCGGTCTTCATCTCCCAGGTGTCTGGGTTATGGCAGTACTGGCAGCGCAGTGGGCAGCCGGACATGAACATCGTCATGCGGGTACCCGGGCCATCGACGGCGGTCACGAGCTCCCAAGAGTGCACGAGGGCAATATCGCCGGTACGGCGCGCCTCCATGAGTTCGGGGCGGGTAATGTCATCGAATTGAGCGTCGTCTCCCAGGCCCGCGGCCGCGCCGCGGACTCGCTCTCCCTCTTCAGGAGAGAGGGTAACGACACCAGTAACGCCATCAGCCATGATTAGGAACCCTGGTGGAAGGTGCGGGAGATAACGTCGAGCTGCTGCTCCTTGGTCAGCTTGACAAAGTTGACAGCGTAGCCAGAGACGCGAACGGTGAGGTTCGGGTACTTCTCTGGGTGCTCAACGGCGTCCTCGAGGGTGGACTTGTCCAGCACGTTGATGTTTGCGTGGTACAGACCAGAGTTCATCTGGTGTGCATCGCGGTTTGCCTTCATTGCAGACATGCGGTCTTCGAAAGTTGGGGTTGCCATGATTTTCTCCTTTTCGAGATGGTTGAGGGGGGTTAGTGGTTTTTACTTCTCCATGATGAAGCCGGCATCCAGAACGCCCACCAAGTTATTGATGCGCTCTTCTGGGGTGCGGCCCAATCCGGAAGGAGTAATGGTGTTGGTCAGCGAGATGCCGTCCAAGGCGTCCTTGTAATCCAGCTTGCCGACGGACAGCATGGAAGCAACCATGCCGTGGCTGTCAGCACCGTTTTCAGGGTTAGCGCCTGGGGAGAACGGCGTGCCGGCCTTGTGGCCCGACGGGAAGGCGCCTGTTGCCTTGCCGTAGACCACGTTCGAGGTAATGGTCAGCACGGACTGGGTTGGGATGGCATTGCGGTACATCGGGATGGCCTTAATCTTTTCCATCACGGTGTGGACAATGGTAGCGGCGATATCATCGGCGCGGTCGTCATCGTTGCCGTAGAACGGGAACTCACCTTCGGTGATGTAGTCCGTAATCAGGCCGGTCTCGTCGCGTACCGGGGTGACCTTAGCGTACTTGATAGCAGCCAGGGAGTCGGCGACGATGGACAGGCCGGCGATGCCGCAGCCCATGGAGCGGACGATATTGGAATCGTGCAGCGCCATCTCGACTGCCTCATAGGCGTACTTGTCGTGGGAGTAGTGGATGATGTTGAGGGCCTCAACGTAGGTGCCAACAACCCAGTCCAGCATCTCCTCGTACTTCTGCCAGACCTCGTCGAAGTCCAGCGGGCCGTCGCCCTTGATGGGCTCGTAGCCTTCGACAACCTGCTTGCCGGATACCTCATCGCGGCCACCGTTGATGGCGTAGAGCAGAGCCTTTGCGGCGTTCACACGAGCGCCGAAGAACTGCATCTGCTTGCCAACTTCCATCGGGGAGACACAGCAAGCAATTGCGGCGTCATCGCCCCACTGCTCACGAATCTGGCGGTCAGACTCGTACTGGATGGAGGAGGTCTCAATGGAGATGTGGGCACAGAATTCCTTGTAGCCCTCTGGCAGCTTCGGATCCCAGAAGATGGTGATGTTTGGCTCAGGTGATGGGCCAAGGTTAACCAGGGTCTGCAGCAGACGGAAGGAAGTCTTGGTGACCATGTGGCGGCCGTCGTTGCCAAAGCCAGCGTCGGACCAGGTTGCCCAGTATGGGTCGCCGGAGAAGATCTGGTCGTAGTCGATGGTGCGCAGGAAGCGAACGATACGCAGCTTGAGAACCAGGGAGTCGATGATCTCCTGGGCGTCTTCCTCGGTGATGATGCCAGCGGCGAGGTCGCGCTCGAAGTAGCAATCGAAGAAGGCGGACAGGCGGCCGATGGACATTGCGGCGCCATCCTGGGACTTAATGGAAGCCAGGTAGCCGAAGTAGGTCCACTGTACTGCCTCGTGAGCGGTCTTGGCCGGCTGGGAGATGTCGAAGCCGTAGGACTCAGCCATCTTCTTGAGCTTCTTCAGGGCCTTGATCTGCTCGGAGTGCTCCTCGCGGAAGCGTGCCCAGTGCTCAGAGAAGCCAGCATCGGCGACGGAATCGCGGGAAGCCTGCTTTTCCTCGATCAGGTAATCCACACCATAAAGTGCAACACGGCGGTAGTCGCCGATGATGCGGCCACGGCCGTAAGCATCCGGCAGGCCGGTAATGATGTGTGATGAACGAGCAGCGCGGATGCGCGGGGTGTAGATATCGAAGACCGCATCGTTGTGGGTCTTGCGGTAACGGGTGAAGATCTTCTCCACCTCAGGATCTACTTCCTTGCCCGCTTCGGCGATAGCCTGCTTGACCATGCGCCAGCCACCGAACGGCATCATGGCGCGCTTCAGCGGGGTATCAGTCTGCAGACCGACGATAACGTCGTCGTCCTCTGAGATGTAGCCGGCCGGGAAGGCGTCGATATCGGTCGGGGTGTGGGTGTCAACGTCGTAAACGCGCTGCTCGCGCTCGACGGACAGGTACTTCTTTTCCAGAGTGTCCCAGACGCGCTTGGTCTTCTCGGTCGGGCCTGCCAGGAAGCTGGAGTCACCGTCGTACGGCGTGTAGTTGCGCTGGATGAAGTCGCGGACGTTAATGCCCTCGGTCCATGGACCGGACTCAAATCCCTTCCAAGCTTCAAACTGTTGAGGCTGCGTTGCGGTAGTCATAATTCCCTTCTCTCGGGCGAATTGCTATCAGGGGATAAATGCCGCTTTCTTCGAGCCACAGCACCAAGCCCCTCTGGCCTCAATTGTTGACCAATTCCCTGGTAATAACAAGTCTCGCAAACGTTTGAAAGCTAAGTAATAAACCGGTCGTGTTGTTTCGCAGGTGAGTGATTTTATGCAGTACGCACGTACGTCTTCCATCGGGGGTGAAATAGCCCCGAACGTGTTCCGCATCACCACTAAATTTTGGCCGCTACCTGCGCGAACCTCTACTGTTAATCCCGTTCAGCTTCGCTTCCGCACAAAGGAGGACTTCGTGGCTTCCCAGCCCAAGCATCCAGTAGATATCGTCCCACCCGCGCCCAAACTAGCCGCCTTGGGTTTACAGCATGTGCTGGCGTTTTATGCCGGCGCAGTCATCGTCCCGCTGCTCATTGCCGGCTCGCTCAATCTGGATGCGGAAACCACCATCCACCTCATTAATGCGGACCTGTTGACCTGTGGCATTGCGACGATCATTCAGTCCATGGGCGTCGGCAAGCGCATTGGCGTGCGCCTGCCCATCGTGCAGGGCGTGACTACTACGGCCGTCTCCCCGATTATTGCCATTGGCCTGGGCGCGACCGACGGCGCGGGTGGGGTGGCCTCGCTGCCAACCATTTATGGCGCCATTATTGTCGCCGGCCTTTTTACCTTCTTCGCGGCGCCGGTCTTTGGCAAGGTGCTGCGTTTCTTCCCGCCGGTGGTCACCGGTTCGGTCCTACTGGTCATGGGTACGTCGCTGTTGGGGGTGTCGGCCAATGACTTTGTCAATTACGCCGAGGGCGTGCCGGCCACCCGCGACTTACTCTATGGCTTTGGCACGCTCGCGGTCATCATCTTGGTGCAGCGTTTTTCCTCCGGCTTCCTGGGCACCCTGGCCGTGCTCATCGGCCTAGTCCTGGGCACTGGCGTGGCGCTCGTGCTTGGCGACGCCTCCTTTGACGAGGTCTCCTCCGCCCCCGCCCTCGGCATTACTACCCCGTTCTACTTCGGTATGCCGAAGTTTGACCTGGTGGCTATCTTCTCGCTCATCATCGTCATGATCATCACCATGGTGGAGACCACCGGTGACGTCTTTGCTACCGGCGAGATCGTAAAAAAGCGCATCCGCCGCGATGATGTCGTGCGTGCCATTCGCGCCGATGGCCTGTCCACCCTGGTGGGTGGCGTGATGAACTCCTTCCCCTATACCTGCTTTGCCCAAAACGTTGGCCTGGTACGCCTGACCAGCGTGAAGTCGCGCTGGGTGGCCGTTGCCGCCGCCGGGTTCATGATGGTGCTGGGCATTTTGCCCAAGGCCGGCGCGGTCGTAGCCTCCATCCCCTCCCCCGTTCTCGGCGGCGCCTCCCTGGCGCTTTTTGCCAACGTGGCGTGGGTGGGCCTACAGACCATCGCCAAGGCCGATCTTTCCGATGGCCGCAACTCCGTCATCGTCACCTCCGCGCTGGGGCTGGCCATGCTGGTGACCTTCAAGCCGGATATCGCCACCGCCTTCCCGGAGTGGGCGCAAACCTTCGTCTCTTCTGGCATGTCCATCGGCGCGATTACCGCCATTGTGCTCAACCTTTTGTTCTTCCACACAGGAGGCAAGCAGGGAACGCAAGTGTCTCGGGCCGTCGGCAAGAGCGTGAGCCTGCAGCAGATCAACGGCGCTTCCCGCGAAGAATTCGTCTCCGCGCTGCGCCCGCTGTTTAATAACGAGACCTGGCCGCTGGAGCTGGCGTGGGAGTCGCGGCCCTTCGGCGATGTTAATGAGCTGCGCGCGGCCATTCAGGTGGCCGTGCTGACCGCGGATGATTCCCGCCGCGCCGCGCTCATACACGATTATCCGGCCATGGATGAGCTGCTGCTTGCCGACGCCGACGAGGCCGCCACCATCTCCGCCGACCGCGGCTCCCTGGGCCTAACCGACCTGGATGATGTGCAGACCGAGCGCATCACCGAGCTTTCCGCCGCCTACCGCGAGCGCTTTGGCATGCCCTTTGTGGCCTATTTGGATACCAATGACACCGTCGACCGCGTCATTGATGCCGGCGTGCGCCGCCTAGCCAACTCCCCCGAGCAGGAGAACCGCACCGCACTGGGCGAAATCGTAGAAATTGCCAACGACCGCTTCGATATCCTGCTGGCCGATGCCAACCCGGTCCGCTCCTCGTGGGACCGCAAGTTCACCGAGGTGGACTAGTTAGCGAAAGGAAAAGTCCACTTCGGCCTCTGGGTCCACGCCGGAAATAATGCCGGTGTAGAACTGCTTGGCCTGGGATTGGAGGACATCGCGATTATCCGCGATGTCCTCTTTCTTTTTGTCCTCGTTGAGGATCTTGGTGATGGTTTCCGCCTTATCGATATCCGGGGTAATCCAGCTCAGCGCGCCGTTGTCTTCCACCGCGGTTTCGAAATTCTCATCCGAGTGCCCGATGAAAATGAACTCGGGGATCTCCACGCGGAAGTGGTGCGGGGATTCTTCTTCCACCTGAACCTGAGATCCTTCGATGCCGAGCTTGGCGCGGTAGGAGTACTTGATGTACTGGGTGCGCTCGCTGCCCGGGACCTGCCAATTCCACAGCTTACTGGTGGCGGATTCCTCCGATAGGCCTTCGATGCCCAGCGAGACGAGCACCACCTGCTCTTCGCGTTCCACGGCCTTGATGACCTTGGTATTACTCGATTCGGTCTCCACCTCCACCGGTTCCCGCACCTGCCAAATGAACACCGCGGCGGCAGCCACGGCGGCAATGAGAATGACGGCAATAAGGGTGGAAAGCAGCTTTTTCATGATGACCATCTTAGGGCGACTATGCGGGCAGTGATATGCGAAAGCGCCGCCAGCTCTGCGAGCCGACGGCGCCGGTTGTGCGCCCGGTGAGACTTGAACTCACACGTCATAAGACACTAGAACCTAAATCTAGCGCGTCTGCCAATTCCGCCACGGGCGCGGGGGACTTGCCATAGTGTACACGGCACGCCGTCAATCCAGAAACCAGGGGTGTTCTGTTTTCCGGCCGCTGGTGGGTAGGGTGGATCGCGTGAGCACTCAAGAGGAAAAGAAGAACAAGCGCGTGCAGGTGCGGTGGTGGCACATCCTCCTCATCGCGTTTTTCGTCGTGCTCTTCCTATTCCTGGCCTATTGGCAATGGACGCGCTTCCGCTCCGGCTCGGGCACCTTCCAAAACTTGGGCTATGCCTTCCAGTGGCCACTGTTCGCCGTGTTCGTGGTTTATGCCTATCGCACCACGCTGCGCTATGAAAACGAGCGCCTCGCGGCCGAGGAAGAAGCCCGCGACATGGATAGCACCGTCACTGAGGCCCCGGCTGAGTCTCCCGCACAGCCGCAGGCAGATACCAAAATCGATGAGGATTTCCTGCCCCAGCGGCCGCAGATAGATGTGGAAACGTTCAACGCCATGAATACCCCGCGCCGCTGGCGCGGCGAGAATGAAGAAAGCTGATTATGACCAATAAAGTTCACCCCGCCCGCCAGGCCCGCATCCGCGGACCTTTGAAGTTTTTCTCCATCGCAGCCACCGTGACCGGTATCTTCCTGATCATTCTGGTCATCCGCATGGTCTGCCAGTACATCATTGGCATGGAGATCCCAGAGTGGGCCACCTATATCGCGATCGTGCACGGCATCGCGTACATGACCTACCTGCTGTCCATCCTCATCCTCGGCCCGCGCGCGCTGTGGCCGGTGGGCAAGCTCTTTACCACCGCCCTTGCCGGCGTGGTGCCCTTCCTGTCCTTCTGGATGGAGCACAAGCGCCGCAAGGAGATTAAGGAGGAGTTCCAGCTTTAGGAACTGCGAACCAGCTCCGCGATGGCGGGGACAAGTTGACTTAGAGCGCGGCCGCGATGCGAGACCGCGTTCTTTTCTTCTGGGGACATCTCCGCAGCCGACCGGGACTCGCCTTCCGGCTGAAAGAGCGGGTCATAGCCAAAGCCGTTGTCCCCGCGCGGCTCGCGCAGAAAGCGGCCTTCCCAGCGGCCCTCGGCCACGTGCTCGGTGCCATCAGGAGTCACGAGCGCGCAGACGGAGACGAAGGCGGCGGCGCGGCGCTCATCGGGAACATCGGCCATCTGTGCCAAGACCAGGTCATTATTGGCCTGGTCATTGCCGTGCTGGCCGGACCAGCGGGCGGAAAGCACGCCGGGCATGCCGTTGAGCTCTTCGATGGCCAGGCCGGAATCATCCGCGACGGTAGCAAAGCCGGTGGCAGCCGCGCCGGCGCGGGCCTTGATGAGCGCGTTATCGGCAAAGGTGCGGCCGTCTTCCACCGGCTCCGGGTAAGGCTCCACTGCGGATAGCGGGCGCAGCTCGACGCCCTCGATCCCGGCATCGGCCAGGATGCGCTCGAGCTCCGCGAGTTTTTTCGGATTATTGGACGCGACGAGAATTACCACCCCAGCGCCGCCTTTTGTGCGGCGATGAGCTCGCGGCAGCCCTTCTGGGCTACGTCCAGCATCTCGTTGAGATCCTCGCGGCCAAAGAGTCCGTGCTCGCCGGTGCCCTGGATTTCTACGAAATCGCCGGATTCTTGCATCACCACGTTGAGGTCGACCTCGGCGCGGGAGTCTTCCTCATAAGGCAGGTCGAGGCAGATTTCGCCGTCAATGATGCCTACCGAGACCGCAGCGATGGAATCGAGCAGCGGCTCGCCGGGAACAACGCCCTCGGCCTTGAGGTGTGCGATGGCGTCGGCAAGCGCAACATAGGCGCCTGTGATAGACGCAGTGCGGGTGCCGCCATCGGCCTGGAGGACGTCACAGTCGAGCTGGATGGTGTTCTCGCCCAGCTCCTCCAGGTCCACCGCGGCGCGCAGGGAGCGGCCGACGAGGCGGGAAATCTCGTGGGTGCGGCCTTTGACCTTGCCCTTCATGGATTCGCGCGGCATGCGGTCGTGGGTGGCGGAAGGCAACATGGCGTACTCGGCGGTAAGCCAGCCTTCGCCGGAATCGCGCTTGAAGCGCGGCACGCCATATTCTACGGATGCGGTGCACATGACGCGGGTATTGCCAAACTCCACCAGCACCGAGCCGGCCGGGTTGGTGGTGAAATTGCGGGTAATGCGGACGCTGCGCATCTGGTCCAGCGCGCGCCCATCGGCACGAGTAAATTCAGTCATGCCGTCCAGCGTATCTTAGAACTCCATCCCCGCGGCGCCGAGGACAATCTCGCCATCGAATTCGGAGCGTGCTGCCTCCAACGTAGCTTGCGCATCGCCCCACGGCTGAATGTGGATGAGCACCAGCTTGCTCACACCCGCCTCGCGTGCCGCCCTACCGGCTTCCGCGCCCGACATGTGCATGTCCGGAGCCTTGCCCTCAGAGGTCTCGCCCCAGGCCGCCTCGCAGAGGAAGATATCGGCACCACGGGCGGCTTCGACAAGCGCGGGCGTATACGAAGAGTCACCGGAATAGGTAATGGTGTGCCCGGTCTTCGTGTGCTCCACGCGCAAGGCATAGGCCTCTACCGGGTGGTTTACCGGGAAGGGAGTGATATAGACGTCATCCACGAGCTGGCGCTCGCCCGGCTCCCAGGCACTAAAGGCGAAGGTATCGGACATGTCATCGATGCCATCGACCTCATCAGAGGACAGGCGACCCAGGTGCGTGGGCGTAGCTTTCGGCCCGAAGCACATATTGCGCGAAGCAGCCGGCGCGGTGGGATGGAAGCGGCGCCACACCATCAGGGAAGGAAAATCCAGGCAGTGATCGGCATGCAGATGGCTAAAGGCCACGTGCGCATCACAAGGATCCTGCTGCTGTTCCAGCTGCGCCAAGGTGCCAGGGCCCATGTCGAGGACGATGGACGGCGCATTATCGAAGGACAGCAAGTAGCCGGAGGCGGGATTCTGGGCGGTGGGGACGCTACCGGAGCAGCCTAGGATGGTCAGCTTCATGGGCTCAATAGTTCCATGAAATCACCCCGCATGCGTACTCAACGTGCAAACGGGGGAGAAATTGCACTTCCTTATGCAATCCGGGGGCCGAGAAAACGCGTGGCAAGGCGGGCAAAAGCCTCCGGATCTCCGGTGGATTCAAAAGTGTGGACCGGCTGATTCTCTGCGGGGGCCAACATATCCGTTTCCGTGAGGATCCGCATCACATCCTTGGTGGTCTCCTCCGAAGAGGTCACCAGCGAGACATTATCGCCCATTGCCAGCTGGATGATCCCGGTCAACAGCGGATAATGCGTACAGCCTAGAACCAGCGTGTCTACCCCTTGTTCCTGCAGCGGGGCCAGGTAGCCCTCGGCAACGCCGAGGATCTGGCGACCGGCGGTAATGCCGCGCTCGACAAAAGGAACAAAATCCGGGCAGGCGGTGGCAAAGGCCTGCACCTTGGGGTTGAGCGCGAATAAGTCTTGATAGGCGCCAGACTTGATGGTGCCTTCGGTGCCGATGACGCCGATTTTTCCGTTGCGCGTGGTGGACATGGCGCGGCGCACCGCGGGGCGGATGACTTCCACAATGGGGATATCGTAGCGCTCGCGCGCATCGTGCAAGAAGGCGGCGGTGGCGGTATTGCAGGCAATGACCAGCATCTTGCAGCCGCGCTCCACCAGACGATCGGCCACGTCTTGAGAAAAGGCGCGAACTTCAGAGATGGGCCGCGGGCCATAAGGACTGTGGGCGGTATCGCCGGTGTAGATGACGGATTCGTGCGGCAGCTGTTCCATCACCGCGCGGGCCACGGTGAGCCCGCCCACGCCGGAATCAAAGATGCCGATGGGAGAGGTTGCAGTTGGCATTAACGCTTCACTGCCTTAACCGGGTCGTCCGAGGTAATGGTCATGCCGGCGAGGATTCCGCCGATGGCGCCAAAGAGGTGGCCCTGCCAGCTCACGCCCTCATAGACAGGAAGCACGCCCCACACCAAGCCGGAGTAAGCGAAGCCGAGCACGATGCCCAGAACGGTCTGGATGAGCGAACGGTTAAAAACTCCGCGCACAATCAGATATGCCAGCCAGCCATAAACCAAGCTGGAGGCACCGATATGCGAGGTACCGGGACCGCCGATAAACCAGGTTCCGAGGCCCGCAACCAGCGTGGTAATCAGCGTGACCTCCCACCAGGCCTTGCGGCCGGAAAGACCGATGAGGAAGCAAAAAATGGCGCCGGGCACCGAGTTAGACATCAAGTGCTCAAAGTTCGCGTGGAGCAGCGGGGCGGTGACAATGCCCCAAATGCCATTGAAATCCAGCGGGCGAATGCCGTAATTCGATAGCTGGCCACCAAACAGGAAGGCGTTGATGATGTGGACCGCCCACTCCACCACGAGGAAGCCAAAGGCTATAGAAAAGCCGGTGGTGATGCGACCGCTGCGGGTGTAGTTCTTGGAGTCGCCGCGATTGACCTGGACCGCGGGCGCCGGCCGGTAGTTAGATGTTCCACCTGAAGTCATAATGCGCCTAATCTTAGTCCAGCAGATCGCGGTACGCGCTCAAGCCTAGGCCGGGATCGGCGGCGGTGACCGCGTTGACGATGGCTTCTTCCACGGCGTCGGCCGCCGCGGCGCACAGCTGGGTGATCTCCTGCGTGCTGAGTTCGGCTGGGCGCTTGGCGGTGGACAGGGCAAAGATGGTGTCGCCGTCTAGCGGCGAATGCGCAGGACGTACAGCGCGAGCGATGCCGTCGTGAGCAGTCATTGCCAGACGTTGGGCTTGGGCGGTGGTAATGGGGGCGTCGGTAAGCACGGCGCCGATGGTGGTATTGAGCTTGGACTCCGCTGGGTGCGGCAAGGCGCGGTAGGCGGCAGCATTGACCGGGGTGTGCCCCGGCGCGCCGTACAGCCGGCCGGACTGCGGCTCAATGACCTCGCCCACGGGGTTGGCAACCATCGCGGCGCTGACCTCGTAGTCACCCACCCGGCGCGTGGCCAGCCCGAAGCCGCCCCGCAGTTTGCCAGCAGTAGCACCCACGCCGGCTCCCACCGAACCCATGGATTCGTCGCTGCCTATGAGCGCGGCTCGCAGCGCGGCCGCGCCTTCTTCCGGCCCAGGGCGGGAAGGCCCGACCAGCAGATCAAAAATCACGGCGCCGGGAACGATTGGCACGCGCGGCCCAGGCTTATCCTCGCCGAAGACGGGAAAGCCGATCCCTTGCTCTGCCAGCTCATTCATCACGCCGTCGGCAGCGGCCAGGCCAAAGGCGGAGCCGCCTGCTAACACCACGGCGTGGACGCGCTCGACCGTATTGTGCGGCTGTAAAAGGTCCGTTTCGCGGGTGCCTGGGCCGCCGCCGCGCACATCGACGCTGCCGAGCGCTCCGCCCGGCCCGCAGTAGAGCACTGTGACTCCGGTATCGGTGCCGCTATAGTGCCCGATGCTCATGCCGTCCAGCATTAGTCCATCAACACCTGCAGCAGCGAATCCTGGCAAAAAGCCAGCCACTCCACGAGGCTATCGCGGTCAGACATCAGGTTGTTATCGGCCACATCGCCCGCCGCGACAAAGAGGCGGAGGTCGTTGAGGCCGGCGACGAAGGCTTGTGCCTCTTGCTCATTGATGGTGACCTCTACCCCGCCGGTAGGGCCGAGGGCAGAGCCAATCACCTGCAGGTTTTCCAGCTTGGCGCGCGCAATGTCGTTTTCATGCAGGGAACGCAGCAACGATGCATCGCCTTCATATTCCTCATCGCCGGGCATTTCAAAGTCCGGGAAGAGACGGGCCAGCGAGGGATCATCCGGGGCTTCAGTGTGGCCGGTGGGCATGTCCAGCATTTCCGCCAACTCGTCCTTGGGCGCGGACTGGGCGCGCTTGATGATCGCCTCTGAGACAGTGGCGGTGAGATCGCCTAGTACTTCGCGCTCCATTGGTTCGAATACGGCCGTGATCTTCGGCGCGCGCATGAGGGACTTCTTTTTCTTCCACGGTTGCATCTATCTAACCTGCCTGCTGCATCGTTGCCCACAGACCGGCGATCTGGAGCTTTTTCACGTCCGCTTCAATCTTGTCGCGCTCGCCGCTGGAGACGGCAGCCTTGCCCTCGGTGTGGACCTGCATCATGAGTTCATTGGCCCGCTTCTTGTCATAGCCCAATACGGTTTGGAATACATAGGACACATAGCTCATCAGATTGACGGGGTCATCCCACACGATGCACATCCACGGCAGGTTCTCGCTCGTGGCAACGTCTACGTCGAGTTCTTCATCCAATTCGGGCGTAGCCATGGGAGAGCTCATCCGGACTACAGGAAATTGCGCCTTCATGCCTTCTAGCCTAACCATATTTGGGTATTTATTGTGGGCCCGCGCAATCTGGCTTCAGACATTCCGGCTACAAAGAATCTAATCCCCTGAAAAGCACCTAGTCAGTGGGTATTATCACTCCCGTGAATGACAAAGCTATCCCTAATGATCGCTCTACTGCACTGCTCACGGATAAATATGAGCTAACGATGCTCCAGGCCGCGCTGCGCGATGGCTCGGCAAACCGCCAGGTCACCTGCGAGGTATTCGGCCGCCGCCTGCCCAATGAGCGCCGCTATGGCGTCGTTGCCGGCACCGAACGCGTCCTGCGCGCAGTGGAGGATTTCCGCTTCTCGGCCAATCAATTAGCGGAGATGGACTTCCTGGATGAGCAGACCAAGGAGTATCTGCGCCACTATCGCTTTTCCGGGCAGATTGACGGCTACCGCGAGGGCGAGCTTTATTTCCCCAACTCCCCCATTCTGACGGTGCGCGGCACCTTTGGGGAATGCCTGATTCTTGAGACCGTCATCTTGTCCATCATGAACGCCGATTCCGCGGTGGCTTCGGCTGCTTCCCGCATGGTCACGGCGGCCGACGGCCGCCCGATTATCGAGATGGGCTCGCGCCGCACCCACGAGTATGCGGCGGTAACCTCCGCCCGCGCGGCCTACCTGGCCGGCTTCAATGCCACCTCCAACCTGGAGGCAGGCTACCGCTACGGCATCCCGGTCTCCGGCACTGCCGCCCACTCTTGGACCTTGGCGCATACCAACCCGGATGGCACCCCGAACGAAGAGGCCGCCTTCCGCTCCCAGATCGACACCCTCGGTGTGGACACCACGCTGTTGGTCGATACCTATGACATCACCAAGGGCGTCGAGACCGCAGTGAAGGTAGGCGGACCGAAGCTCGGCGGCGTTCGCATCGATTCCGGTGACCTTGGTGCGCTCACCCGCCGAGTGCGCAAGCAGCTGGATGATTTGGGCAATCCCAACACCAATATCGTGGTCTCCTCCGACCTCGACGAGTTCGCCATCGCTGGCCTGCGCGGCGATCCGGTAGACGCCTACGGCGTCGGCACGTCCGTAGTAACCGGCTCCGGTGCGCCCACCGCCGGCATGGTCTACAAGGTCGTAGAGGTAGACGGCATCCCGGTGGCAAAGCGCTCTTCCTCCAAGCAATCCGTCGGCGGCGCCAAGCGTGCGCTGCGCACCTACCGTTCCTCCGGCGTCGCCGTGGAGGAAATCGTCTACCCCTTTGAGGCACCGGCGCCGGATACCGGCCAGCTCGATACCCGCGACATGACCATTCCGCTCATGCGCGATGGCCACATCGTCGACGGACTGCCGGATCTGCATGCCTCCCGCGAGTATCTGGCTCAGGCCCGCAAGACCCTGCCATGGGAAGGCCTGGCACTCTCCCGCGATGAAGCGGCCGTGCCCACGCGGATGGTGGGCTTTAAAAAGTAGGCCGCTAGACTGTGTGGGGTGAGTGAGCACGCAGATGAGCCCCTAAACCTCGACACGGAAACGCTGCTGGGCAAGGCCGTTGACGCGCTGGGCGGCAGCCGGCGCGAAGGCCAGGTGCGCATGGCCACCGCCGTCTCGGCCGCGCTCGAAAAGGAGCGCCACCTAGCTGTGCAGGCCGGTACCGGTACCGGTAAATCCCTGGCCTACTTGGTCCCGGCTATCCGGCATGCGATGAACTCGGGGTCCACCGTCATCGTCTCCACCGCGACGCTAGCCTTGCAGCGCCAGCTGGTGGAGCGCGATCTGCCGCGGCTTACTAAGGCCCTCGCCCCTGTCATGGAACGTACGCCCACCTTCGCCATCATGAAGGGCCGCAATAATTACCTGTGCATGAATAAGATTGCGGCTACCCCGGATGACCCGGAAGCTCTTATCGACGAATCCGAGATCTCCCACCGCGGCAAGGCCGTGCGCCGTATCCACGAGTGGGCGCAGGAAACCGATACCGGTGACCGCGATGATCTAGAGCCGGGCGTGCCGGACTTGGTGTGGCGGGCGGTATCGGTAACCTCCAACGAGTGCTTGGGCGCTTCGCGCTGCCCGCACGGGCCAGATTGCTTTGCAGAAGAGGCTCGCAGGGCGGCTGCCGACGTCGATATCGTGGTCACCAACCACGCCATGCTCGCCATCGACGCGGTTTCTGAGGCAAGTATTTTGCCGGAGCACGACGTCGCCATTATCGATGAGGCCCACGAGCTCGACGGCCGCATCACCTCTGTATCTACCGCGGAGATTACTACCCGCGCCATCAAGATGGCCGCCAACCGCGCGAAGTCGCTGGGAAATTCCGGCAGCCTCTCGGACTTGGCCGAGGAGTTTGATGACCTGATGAAAATCCAAGAGCCAGGCCGTTGGACGGACTTAGATGAAACCTCACAGGGCCACCTGCGCGCGCTTGCCGACGAATTCCTGCGCGTTAAGTCCCTCATTTCTCGCGCACCAGAAGGCGAGGCCACCGACGATCCGGAGAAAAACGCCGAGCGCCAAAACTTGAGCAACCACCTCTCCGACCTCGCGCAGGCCGTAGCGCGCATGCTGGAGGTTTTCGCCACCGATGACCCGGCCAAACAAGACGACGTCGTCTGGCTCGAGCGCGATCCGCGCAGCGACGCCGAGACCCTCGCCGTGGCGCCCCTTTCCATCGCCCACATGCTGCACGAGAACCTCTTTGGGGAGCAGACGGTGGTGCTGACCTCGGCCACCCTCGCCCTCGGCGGCCGCTTCGATGCCATGGCCGCACAGTGGGGCATGCCGAGCGGCACCTACGACACCTTGGACGCGGGCACGCCTTTCGACCCAGCCAAATCCGGCATCCTGTACACCGCCAAACACCTACCCACGCCGGGCCGCGATGGCCTGCCCAAAGAAACCATCGATGAGATCTACGAGCTCATTATGGCCGCCGGCGGGCGCACGCTTGGTCTGTTTTCCTCCCGCCGCGCGGCGGAAGAGGCAGCCACCACCCTCAAGCCGCGCATCCCCTTTGACCTCTTCGTACAAGGCGAGGATTCCATCGGCGCACTGGTAGAGAAATTCTCCCAAAAGGAAAACTCCTGCCTCTTCGGCACGCTTACCCTGTGGCAAGGCGTGGACGTGCCGGGGCCGGCCTGCTCGCTGGTCATCATTGATCGCATTCCGTTCCCCCGGCCGGACGATCCCCTAATGCAGGCGCGCGCCCAAGCGGCCGACGCGGCGGGCCGCTCCGGATTCATGGAGGTCTCCGCCAACCACGCCGCCTTGCTCATGGCACAGGGCGCAGGCCGCCTGCTGCGCCACGTGACCGACCGCGGCGTGGTGGCCGTGCTCGATAACCGCTTGGAGTATAAGCGCTACGGCAGCTTCCTCAAGGCCTCCATGCCACGCTTTTGGCAGACCACCGACGCGGATACGGTGCGCGGCGCGCTTAAGCGATTGGTCGCCGCAAAGCGCACACGGTAGCCGAGTCCGGCGCAATCTCCGTAAAGCCGGCGTCTACGATGACCACGGCGCCGTCCTGCGCACAGGCAGTGCGAAAATCTTCTCCGGACACCTCGCGAACCGAAAGCATAAAACCGGTGCCGGCCCAGGCACGGGCCTCCCCCACCGACATCGCCGCGGCGAGCATCATCGAACCGTGGCCCACCTGCGCTGCGGCCTTGCCGGCAGACATGTCGAGGCTGCGGTCGACGTAGATGACGGGGGCGTCGCCAAGCGGGGCTCCCGGCTCATCATAGGCAAGCTCAGTGTGACCGATCTGCAGCTTGCCGATGAGCGGATCCACCTCCCCCACGGCCGAAGGCGCGAAGGCCCGGGCACGGTCCTCCACAGTCACGCCCGGCAGGCTCTGCACATCGCGCCAGGCCTTATTTCGCGCCCGACGGGCGATCTTGCGGATGCGGTGGCCGTACCACTGGCCCAGGGCGTGGGCGAAGGCCCCGTCCTCCCCCGCGCGCTCGTCCAGGCACACGGCCACAACGGCGCGAGCGGCCGCCTCCAGCACCTCCGTGCGCGCCGGCGGCTCCTGCTTTGGCAGGTTAAGCGCAATCTGCATCGCTTGGATAGTGGCCGGCTCGTCGGGGTTTTCTGGGTCATCGCGCCACGAGCGCGAATCACAGGCTTCTACCAAGCGCTGGTGGGCGATTTCAAACTTATCCACGAACGACCTCCTCGGCCGGAATTCCCAAAATCTGAAGTACCTCATCCAACCGCCGGTGATTTACCGAGGTATCCGCCACTTCTTGCAGCGCCGGCTTAGCGTTAAAGGCGATGCCCAGCCCCGCGGCGGTAATCATATCGATGTCATTGGCGCCGTCGCCCACGGCGACCGTCTGCCGCATGCCCACTCCGGAATCCGCGGCGAACTCCCGCAGGAATTCCTCCTTGGCCTTGCGGTCAACCACCTTGCCGGTGACGCGGCCGGTGAGCTTGCCATCGGCGATCTCCAAGGTATTGGCGCGGACGTAATCTAAGTGCATTTCTGCGGCTAGGTCCTCTAAAACTTGGATGAACCCACCGGAGACCACGGCGGTGCGATAACCGATGTGGTTGAGCGTGGCAATGGTCTCGCGGGCACCGGGGGTCAGCTGAATCTCGCGGGCCACCTCATCAATGATGGAAGCATCCAGGCCGGCCAGAACGGCCACACGCTCGCGTAGGGACTCCTCAAAATCCAACTCGCCGCGCATAGCCCGGGCCGTGATGGCGGCAACCTCTTCTTCCTTGCCGGCGTGCGCGGCCAGCATCTCGATGACCTCGCCTTGAATGAGGGTGCTATCGCAGTCGAAGCAGACGAGGCGCTTGGAACGCCGGCCCAGACCCGCCGGTTCGATGGCAATGTCGATACCAATCTGCTGTGCCAGCTCTGCCAGCGCCTGGCGTACGGGTGCCGCGGAACCATCGAGGGACAAGAAAAGCTCCAGCCCGGTCAGCGGAGAGGTGGACAGCCCGCGGATGCGATCGATATTGGCATCGAAATTGGCCAATACGCGGGCGACCTCCTCGACGTGGTGGGCGGTTACTTCCGTTCCCATGAGGACCACCGCATGCGTGGAGCGAGCTCGCGCGCTAGATTCCTCCTCTCGCACGTCCACGGATACCTGCTGCCCGTAGATGCTCAAGGTATTGCGCAATCCCTGTGAAATCTGCTCGGCGCGCGTACGGGGAATGCGGGTATGGGCAGCGAGGGTGATGCGACCGGAAAAGATGGCCTGTTCGACGTCGACAAGCGCGGCGCTATAAGACGCCAAGACGCGGAAGAAGGCCGCCGAGACCCCAGGCTTGTCCGGCCCGGTGGTGGTAATGACGGCATAGGTATCAGCTTGGGTACTCACGCCGCCCATTATCGCACGTGGGGCAAATAAGATACGCCAAAGCCGCCTCCCACGGCCCGTTGCGGGTTGGGAGGCGGCTTAAGTCAGGAGTGCTTTAGCGAGTTATATCGCTTTAGTGGCTACCCACGTGTGCTTCTTCGCGCATGCGCTGAACCATGTGCGGGTAGTGCAGCTCGAACGCTGGGCGCTCGGAGCGGATACGCGGCAGCGACACGAAGTTGTGGCGCGGCGGCGGGCAGGAGGTTGCCCACTCGAGGGAGTTGCCGTAGCCCCATGGGTCATCCACGGTGACGATCTCGCCGTAGCGCCAGGACTTGAATACGTTCCACACCAGCGGGATAACGGAAGCGCCGAGGACGAAGGAGAAGATGGTGGAAATCTGGTTGAAGACCGTGAAGCCATCGGACTCCAAGTAGTCAGCGTAACGACGCGGCATACCCATGTTGCCGACCCAGTGCTGAACCAGGAAGGTGCCGTGGAAGCCGATGAAGGTCAACCAGAAGTGAATCTTGCCCAGACGCTCGTCCAGCATGCGGCCGGTCATCTTCGGGAACCAGAAGTACAGGCCGGCGAAGGCGGAGAACACAACCGTACCGAACAGGGTGTAGTGGAAGTGCGCAATTAGGAAGTAGGACTCAGCCAGCTGGAAGTCCAGGGCCGGGGATGCCAGCATAACGCCGGTCATGCCGCCGAACAGGAAGGTAGCCATGAAGCCCATGGCGAAGATCATCGGGGTATCCCAGGTGATATGGCCCTTCCACATGGTGCCCACCCAGTTGAAGAACTTAACACCGGTTGGAACCGCAATCAGGAACGTCATGAAGGAGAAGAACGGCAGCAGGATAGCGCCGGTAACGAACATGTGGTGTGCCCACACAGCCATGGACAGGGAGCCGATGGCCAGCAGTGCGAAGACCAGACCGATGTAGCCGAAGACCGGCTTGCGGGAGAAGACCGGAACGACCTCAGAGATAACGCCGAAGAATGGCAGTGCCAAGACGTAGACCTCAGGGTGGCCGAAGAACCAGAACAGGTGCTGCCACAGGATGGCGCCGCCATTAGCGGAATCGTAGATGTGGCCGCCCAGCTTGCGGTCATACAGAACGCCCAGTGCTGCAGCGGTCAGCAGCGGGAAGATCATCAGCACGATGGCGGACGCGGTAAACACAGCCCAGCTGAAGACCGGCAGACGGAACATGGTCATGCCCGGTGCGCGCAGGGTCAGGATGGTCGTAATCATGTTGACAGCGGAGGCAATGGTACCGACACCGGTAGCGCCCACGCCGACGATCCACATATCCGCGCCGATGCCCGGGGTGTGGACACCATCAGCCAGCGGCATGTACATGGTCCAGCCGAAGTCAGCCGCACCACCTGGGGTAACGAAGCCCAGCAGCATCACGGTGCCGCCCAGCAGGGTAACCCAGAAGCCGAAGGCGTTTAGACGAGGGAAGGCCACATCCGGCGCGCCAATCTGCAGCGGCAGGATGTAGTTACCAAAGCCCCACACAACTGGGGTCGCAAACAGCAGCAGCATCACGGTGCCGTGCATGGTGAACAGCTGATTGAACTGCTCATTGGACAAGAACTGGAGACCCGGGGTGAACAGCTCCGCGCGGATCAACAGTGCCATAAAGCCACCGAGGAAGAAGAAGCTGAAGGACATGATCAAGTACATGATGCCCAGCTGCTTGTGGTCGGTGGTGGTTAGAAATACCCAAGCCTTTGAACCGGTCTTCGCGTTACCGGTTGGCTCTGGACGTGTGGGGGCGACGTAATCGTCGACCCGTGGCGCCACAGCGGTCATAAAATCCTCCTGAATAACAAAGTGTCTGTGGACAGACTCCACCTACACCTAGGTTTACTCGCCTTATATTAGGCCATTTTCCCCTGTTCTTTCCAGCTTCCCCCAATACTTCGCCACAAGGCCAAGCCTCACCACTGACCACATCTGCCACATTGCCCCTGCACGTGGCGCGGCCACTATTTCCACCGACGGTTTTCGCCAAAGATCCAGCGTGCTATATGTCACATCCGCGCCGAATTGTGCGGCCCCAAAACGCAAAAACACACCCCCGCTCGTTATCAACCTTTCGGTTGAGTTCGAGCAGAAGGTGTGCCGCTAGACCACGCTGATCAGCGGGAATGCTTAGAAGTCCCAGTCATCATCCGTGGTGTCCTCGGCCTTGCCGATGACATAGGAAGAACCAGAACCAGAGAAGAAGTCATGGTTCTCGTCTGCGTTCGGCGACAGGGAGGACAAGATAGCCGGGGAAACGCGGGTCTCATCGGCTGGGAAGAGCCCCTCGAAGCCCAAGTTATTCAGTGCCTTATTGGCGTTATAGCGCAGGAAGCGCTTTACGTCCTCGGTCCAGCCCAGGTCATCGTAGAGATCCTCGGTGTAGTCGATCTCATTGTCATAGAGGTCATAGAGCAAGTCGAAGGTGTATTCCTTCAGCTCTGCCTGATGCTCTTCATCCAGCTGCTTATACGCCTGCTGGAACTTATAACCAATGTAGTAGCCATGCACAGCCTCATCGCGGATGATCAGGCGGATGATATCGGCGGTGTTGGTGAGCTTCGCGCGGGAGGAGAAGTACATCGGCAGGTAGAAGCCGGAGTAGAACAGGAAGGACTCCAGCAGCGTGGAGGCCACCTTCTTCTTCAGCGGATCATCGCCCTTGTAGTAGGACAAGATGATCTTGGCCTTCTTCTGCAGGTT
The DNA here is from genome assembly GCF_000175635.1 of Corynebacterium tuberculostearicum SK141. Taxonomy (GTDB): domain Bacteria; phylum Actinomycetota; class Actinomycetes; order Mycobacteriales; family Mycobacteriaceae; genus Corynebacterium; species Corynebacterium tuberculostearicum_C. The sequence goes on from NZ_ACVP01000008.1 coordinate 65,995, forward strand.
CTCGTTTTCTTCGGACCAGCGGAAGGCATCGTTGATCATCGGCGTGGACGCCAGGGTCATAAAGATATTGGAATAGGACTTGGCGTGCACGGACTCCATGAAGGCGATATTGGTGTAAACCGCTTCCTCATGCAGGGTCTGGGAATCCGGAAGGAGGGAAATCGCACCCACTGTGCCCTGGATGGTATCCAGCAGCGTCAGGCCGGTAAAGACCCGCATGGTGGTTTCTTTTTCCTTCTCCGTCAGCGTCTTCCAGCTGGGAAGGTCATTGGAGACGGGGACCTTTTCCGGCAGCCAGAAATTACCGGTGAGGCGATCCCATACCTCGAGGTCCTTTTCATCCGGGATGCTATTCCAGTTAATGGCCTTAACTGGCTTTTCATGACTAGAAACGTAGTCATCGTACTCGTGCGACACGCGGCGTCACTCCAATACATAATACGGACACTTTTAGCTCCCCAGCATACCCAATTCGCCCGCCCTCTAAATCATTGTGGTGGATGCCTCATGCCTATACTGATCCCAGCTATACCGAGTGACTGCACAGAGAGGATTCACCCACCATGAGCGCCGCCCCTCCCCTACTCGGCTCCGTGGTGGATCAACTCGGCGCGGATATAGTAAGCGGAGACCTCGCGGAAGGCGAGCGGTTCCGGCTGGGGGACGTCGAAAAGCGTTTTGGCATTTCCCGCACCGTGGCCCGCGAGGCCATGCGTGCCTTGGAGCACCTCGGAATGGTGAGCTCTGGGCGCCGCGTGGGAATCACGGTGCTGCCAATGGACAAGTGGGCGGTATATGACCCGGCGATCATTGGCTGGCGCCTAAACAACGATAAAACGCGGGGGCAGCAAGTCGCCCGCCTCAACGAGCTGCGCCTTGGCATCGAACCGGTGGCCGCACGTCTGGCTGCCGGCAATGCCACCGTCCAACAGCGGGCGGAATTGCTGCGCCTCGCCGCGCGCTTGGCCGAGCTGGAATCCACCCCCTCCCCGCGCGTGGGCGAAGAATTAGAAACCGATCTGCGCTTCCACACCCTCATCCTGCGGGCCTCCGGCAATGAGATGCTGGCCGCACTCGCCCCTTCCCTGGTGGCGATGCTCAAGGGCAAGTCGGTTTTTGGCTCCCGCAAGCGCGACCCCATCGGCGGCACCACACAGCTACACATGGAGCTGGCCCGCGCCATTAATGCCGGGCTTGCCGACGCCGCCGAAGGAACCTCCCGCACCATCCTCGACCGCACCCGGGCAGAAAACGGCTAAGCGCCTCGATGCACGTCCTTCCCCACGACGTGCATCGAGGCGCCCTACTTGCGGTTTAGAGCATGCAGGATACGCAGCCCTCGACCTCGGTGCCCTCCAGCGCCATCTGGCGCAGGCGGATGTAATACAAGGTCTTAATGCCCTTGCGCCACGCATAAATCTGCGCGCGGTTGACCTCACGAGTGGTCGCGGTGTCCTTGAAGAAGAGCGTGAGCGATAGGCCCTGGTCCACATACTTGGTGGCTACGGCATAAGTATCGACGATTTTCTCGTAGCCGATTTCATAGGAGTCCTTGAAGTACTCCAGGTTGTCATTATCCATGTGCGGCGCCGGGTAGTAGACGCGGCCGATCTTGCCTTCCTTGCGGATCTCAATCTTGGAGGCAATCGGGTGGATGGACGAGGTGGAGTTATTGATATAGGAAATCGAGCCCGTCGGCGGCACCGCCTGCAGGTTGCGGTTGTATAGGCCGTACTTGGCCACGTCCTGCTTCAAATCCTCCCAGTCCTGGGCGGACGGGGTGTGGATCGAAGAGGCGTCGAAAAGCTCCTGCACCTTCTTGGTCTTCGGCTTGAACTCTTCCGGATCGTAGCGGTCAAAGAATTCGCCGGAGGCATACTCGGACTGCGGCAACTCCGTGAAGTACTCGCCGCGCTCGCGGGCGATCTTATTGGAGGCGCGCAGCGCCGCATACAGCACGGCCGCAAAGTAGGCGTTGGTGAAGTCCAGGCCCTCTTCCGAGCCGTACTCGATATGCTCGCGGCCCAAGTAACCGTGCAGATTCATCTGGCCCAGGCCAATGGCGTGGGACTCGTCATTACCACGGCGCACGGACGGCACGGAATCGATGGAGGTCTTATCCGCCACGGCGGTCAGGCCACGAATGGCGGTTTCCACCGTATTGGCGAAGTCCGGCGAATCCATGGTCATTGCGATATTCAGGGAACCCAAGTTGCAGGAAATATCGCTGCCCAGCTCCTCGTAGGTCAGGTCCGCGTTGAATTCGGATGCGGAGTTGACCTGCAGGATTTCCGAGCACAGGTTGGACATGTTGATCCACGAGGTCTTCACCGGGTTCGCGCGGTTTACGGTGTCCTCGAACATGATGTACGGGTAACCGGACTCGAACTGTAGCTCGGCCACGGTCTGGAAAAAGTGGCGGGCGTTAATCTTCTTCTTGCGGATGCGTGGGTCTTCCACCATCTCCTCATAGTGCTCGGTGACGGAAATGTCACCGAAGGCCTTGCCATAGACGCGCTCGACGTCATACGGCGAGAAGAGGTACATATCATCATTGCGCTTAGCCAGCTCAAAGGTGATATCCGGCACAACGATGCCCAGCGAGAGGGTCTTAATGCGGATCTTCTCATCCGCATTCTCGCGCTTAGTATCCAGGAAGTTCATGATGTCCGGGTGGTGCGCGTTGAGGTAGACCGCACCGGCACCCTGGCGGGCACCGAGCTGGTTGGCGTAGGAGAAGGAATCCTCCAGCAGCTTCATCACGGGGATGACGCCGGAAGACTGGTTCTCAATGTGCTTAATTGGTGCACCGGACTCGCGGATATTAGACAGCAGGAGGGCCACGCCGCCGCCGCGCTTGGAAAGCTGCAGCGCGGAGTTGATGGAGCGGCCGATGGACTCCATATTGTCCTCGATGCGCAGCAGGAAGCAGGAGACGAGCTCGCCGCGCTGGGCCTTGCCGGCGTTGAGGAAGGTCGGGGTAGCCGGCTGGAAGCGGCCGGTCATGATCTCGTCTACGAGGTGCTCGGCCAAGCCTGCGTCGCCGTCTGCCAAGAACAGGGCAGTCATGGACACGCGGTCCTCAAAGCGCTCGAGGTAGCGGCGGCCATCAAAGGTCTTCAGCGTGTAGCTGGTGTAGTACTTATACGCGCCCAGGAAGGACTTGAAGCGGAACTTATAGGAATAAGCGCGCTTGAATAGCTCCTTAATAAAGGAGAAATCATACTGCTCAATGACCTGCGGGTCGTAGTACTTGTTATTAATCAGGTAATCGATCTTTTCTTCCAGATCATGGAAGTAGACCGTGTTTTGATTAACGTGCTGCAGGAAGAATTGGTTAGCGGCCTCGCGGTCCTTTTCAAACTGAATCTTGCCGTTAGCATCGTAGAGATTCAGCATCGCGTTCAGAGCGTGGTAATCCAACTGCTCTTCTGGCTTTACTGGCTCGGCGACGGTCTTCCCCAATTGCGTACTCACAGCTGACAAGGCCTTTCTAAAAATCAGGATCTTTATTTAAGTCGTGGTGGGCGCTAGGCCGCGGCCTCGAGCCCAAGCTCGGCGGCGTTAGCCAATAAACCTTCACGACAAATTTTTATATCGTCATCGTTTCCCAGCAACTCGAAACGATATACATAGGGCACTTTACATTTGGCGCTGATGACGTCACCAGCCTTGCCAAAGTCGGCACCAAAATTGCTATTGCCACCCGCGATCACCGCGCGAATGAAACTACGGTTGTGCTCATCGTTCAGGAACTTAATTACCTGTGTGGGCACCGGCCGAGAGTTCTGGTGGCTAATGGACGCACCCCCGCCGTAGGTGGGGCACACCAAAACATAAGGCTCGTTGACTTTGAGGGGCTCGTCCGTGCGGCGCAACGGGATGCGCGCACTAGGAAAGCCCAGTTTCTGCACGAACCGGTGCGTATTTTCCGTCGCGGAGGAAAAATACACGACCAACATCGCTACTGGCCTCCCCTATTCCCCTAAGCGGATGCAGCCAGGGAAGCCAAGCCCTTGATACGGTCAGGGCGGAAACCGGACCAGTGCTCGCCATTAGCCTCAACTACCGGGGCCTGAACGTAGCCCAGTGCCATGACGTAGTCACGGGCTTCATCATCAACAGAAATATCGACCAAGTTGTAATCGAGACCGGCGCGGTCGAGGGCCTTCTTGGTGGCATTACACTGGACGCATGCTGGCTTGGTGTAAACGGTGATAGACATATAGATCCTTAAAGCTCCTGCATTGAAAAATTCGTCAGAGCGGGGAGCGTTTTCCCGCCTAAACGGGCGCTTCCTGCGCCGCTCTGAGCAACATCAACGACACTATACTTTGGGGGAAATACCCGCAACTAACACAATATGTAGTAGTTACAGCCATGGTATTCCCAGGATGGCACACTCCCGGACCCCACATGTTGACCACACCTACGGACAGCCATGAAACTACACCAATGGAATTCCTGCAGGTTTACCTGGCGTTCACCATTTTGTGTGCCAAAGTTCACATTTAAGGGGCTGGCGGCCCGCTCTAGGCCCCGCTTCTCGGCGCCCCCTCAGAGACGCAGGTCGACGGGTCCGGCCGCTCCCCCGGGGCGCGCTTCAGGCCAAAAATGACCTGACTCAACACCGTCTGGTTGGTCGGCAGCTTGTCGTGCCGAGGAGACACGCCGCAGACCTCGCCCAGGTCGAGGTTGACCACATCGGCGCCGTCGCCAAGCGCCAGCTGCGAAGAACTATTCGGAGTCACCGTCGTATCCCCCGGCGAGTAAATGGAGGTATAAAGCACGCCTGGCGCGGTATCTGGCAGCGCATTGAGCCGTTTAATAAACTCCGACCCCACTACTTGCTGAATGCCGGCCGTACTAGCCAGAAAAGCGGCGAGGTGCGGTGCGAAGGCAATGATTTTAGAGAGCGCCTCCCCCTGCCCGTTAAGCGTGGTGCCGTGGAAGTTGCCACCTAGCGCCACCGCATGGGACACATGACCCGCCCCATCATGCATCTGTGTATACGTCTTGATGTGCATACCGCCTTGGGAATGGCCCACCAAGTTCACCTTGTCCGAGCCAGTGACCTCGCGGACATAGTCCACCTGATCCGCAATTTCCGCGGCCGAATCATCCAGGTCCGCGATGGCTTTGACGCTTGGAATCATATTCTGCAAGGTGACATCATCGGCGCCGTAGTCAAAGGCCCACACGCACGCCCCCTGATCTTGCAAGAGGTGGATCAAATTTCCCCACACGGAAGCATTATTCGAGGTTCCATGCAGCAGCACAACGGGCTCAGTGATGTCCCCTGAAGGCACACAGGACGGGTCATTGATGCCAAGGGACTCCGGCGCAGAGGATTCCCACTGTGGCTCTGCGGCATGCGCCACTGGGGCAGACAATCCGAGGGCGGCGGCAGTGAGCGCGGCAACGATTCGCTGGGACATAATTCTTCTTTCTCACGGCATGGATCGACAAAATAATTATATTCATACATTTGTCTTTATGTTCACTTGGATTTAAAAGAATTTATCCTTTTGTGCCAGAGCTCACGCATAAAAAATCCGCCCCACTCCGGAAGCCGGAGGGAGCGGATGGAATCGCGTCTCAATTAGCCCTGACGAGCCTTGAAACGGGGATCCTTCTTGTTGATCACGAAGACCTTACCGTGGCGGCGAATAACCTGGGCGCCCGGCTTCTTCTTCAGCGACCGAAGGGACTTACGGACCTTCATCGGGCGCTCCTTTCGTTATGCGCAATCTACATGCGGTTGAATAAGTAAAGCACGGACTGGGAATCCCCAGCCATGACACGAGGAAAAATGTTACCTCACACGTCCGTCAATACCAAAACACTAAGGCTTCACGGGTGCGGACTCGCGCTCGTAGCGCGACTTCATTTCCTCGCCTACCTCATCCAGGCTACGTCCCATAGTCTCTGGAACCAAAACCTTGGTGTAGCCGATGGCGATGAGGCCGAAGACTCCGAAGACGATAAACGCCACCGGGCCGGTCAGCCACTCCACTAGCGGCAGGAAGTACTGCGCCACGGCCCAGTTGGTGGCCCATAGCGAGAGCCCCGCAATGCCCATGCCTAGGCCGCGCACCTGCAGTGGCACCAGCTCGGAGATGAGTAGCCAGGTAGTGGGCGATACTGCCGCCTGCTGAAAGGCGATAAACAGCGCCATGAATACCAACGAGACCATGGCCATAGCGGTGGAGTCCTGCGCATGAGAATAGGCAAAGGAGAGGATAAACAGCGAGACCACGTTGCCGGTCAGGCCGATCAGCAACAATCGCTTTCGCCCAATGCGGTCCACGACCTTCAGCCCCACCCAGCAAGCCAGCACGGATACCGTGCCGATAACGATGGAGGTATAAACCGAGTTAGCCGTGGAAATCCCCACCTGGTTCATCATGGTCGGCGCGAAGTACACGATGGCGTTGACGCCGGTAATCTGCTGCGTCAAGCCCATCAGCATGGCAAGCAGCACCGTAATCTGCATCCACCGATTGGCCTTCAGCGCCTTCCATTCGGATCCGCTGGACTTGCGCGCGGTCTCCTGCGAGGTCAGCTCCGAGATATCCATCCCGGCGCGCCCGGCAATCTCTTGGGCGCGGGGCATGCGCCCGTTGGTTGCCAGCCATACCGGCGTTTCTGGCAGAAACGCCATTCCGAGCGCCAGCGCCAGGCCCGGCACTGCGGCCAGGCCCAGCATCCACTCCCAGCTGCCGGTAGAGGCCAGCGCGGAGTTGACCAGGTAGGCCATCAACTGGCCCACCACAATCGCGAGGGTATTGAGCGAGACCATGCGCCCGCGCACCTTGGCGGGCACGATCTCCGCGATGTACATGGGAGACACGATGGACACTGCACCCACGGCAAAGCCCAAGAAGGTACGCGCCGTTGCCAGCATTCCCACCGAGCCGGAAAGCGCACACCAGATAGAACCCAGCACGAAAATGATGCCGCCTGCAATCAGCGTGAAGCGGCGCCCATACCTATCGGCGATGCGCCCGGCCGTCAGCGCCCCTACTGCAGCACCCACGAGCAGCATCGAGGTCACCCAGCCCTCTTGGTGCGCGCTCATGTCGAATGCGGGGCTAATAAAAAGCAAGGCACCGGACATCACGCCGGTGTCGTATCCAAATAGCAGCCCACCCAGGGCCGCTATGCCAGCTACTACCTTGACATAAACTTCCTTATTCACAGCACAATATTGTGTCAGGCGGCTACCATGAACGTCATGTCGAATGATGCCGAAAACCTGCAGCAAACCATCATAAAAGCCCTGGGTGTGCGCCCCTTTATCGATCCAGAAGCGGAAGTGCAGCGCCGCGTGGACTTCCTGGTTGATTACCTGCGCACCACCGGCGCTAAAGGCTACGTGCTGGGTATTTCCGGCGGCCAGGATTCCACCTTGGCGGGCAAGCTCGCGCAGCTGGCGGTGGAGCGCGTCGACGGCGCGGAGTTTTGGGCCGTGCGCCTGCCCCACGGCGTGCAGGCCGATGAGGACGATGCCCAGATTGCCTTGGATTTCATCCAGCCCGATCACCGCCCCACCGTCAATATCAAACCGGCCACCCTCGCCCTCGACGAACAGGTGGCGGATGCGCTGCAGCTTGCCGACGTCACCGATTTCAACCGCGGCAATACCAAAGCCCGCCTGCGCATGACCGCCCAATATGCCATCGCCGGTGAGGTCGGCGCGCTAGTCATCGGCACCGACCATGCGGCAGAGAACGTCACCGCCTTCTTTACCAAGTGGGGCGATGGCGCGGCGGATCTCCTCCCCCTAGCCGGCCTTAATAAGCGCCAAGGCGCCGCCCTCCTAGAGCACCTCGGCGCCCCACGCTCTACCTGGGAGAAGGTTCCCACCGCGGACTTGGAGGACGATAAGCCCCAGCTTCCCGACGAAGAAGCCCTCGGGGTCACCTACGCCCACATCGATGACTACCTGGAGGGCAAGGCGGTTCCCGACGCCGCCCGCGAACGCATCGAAACCTTATGGCACCGCGGCGCCCACAAGCGCATCATGCCGCAGGGACCGAACCTTTAGGCCAGCTCCTCCAAGGTCGCGGCCGCCGCGCGCTCCAGCGGCCGGTTATAGCTGGCGCCGTGCGTCAGCGCATGCACCGCCAACGGATGCAGCTGGTGCATGGGAATCCACTTTTCGATGTCCTTCGGCGCACCATAGCCCCGGAAAATCTCCTCAAGGTACGGTGCCCCGAAAAGTGCCAACATCCCCAAATCCGTATGCGGGTGCCCACCATGGGCGGCGGGGTCAATCATGATGCCGCCATCCGCGCCAAAAAGCAGGTTTCCCGCCCATAGATCGCCGTGGATGCGCGCCGGTGCCACATCCCAACTGCGCGCGGCGATGGCATCGCAGGCACGCCTTACCAAGTCCAACTGCGCCGCACTAATCCCTGCCAGTTCCGCGAAGGGCAGCACTCGCTGTTCAACATAGAACTCGCCCCAATTATCCGTCGGGATGCAGTCTTGCTCGATACTGCCGATGAAGTTCTTGCCTTTCCACTCGGTAGGAGGCGTGCCAAAGGCTTCGGCTCCCGCACGGTGCATGCGCGCCAGCTCTGCACCAAACTTGCGGGCCACCTCCGGCGTAGGCATGACCTCGTCCACGCGCTCGGTAACGATTTCTAGCCCGTCGGCACTCACGACGTTGACCACCGCGTCGGTGGCCTCCCCGAGCCACCGCAATCCAGCCGCCTCGGCACCTGCTTGATCCGTGTCGCGTACTCGCTTTGAAAAAGTCTGCATGCCGCCCAGCCTAATCGGGCAAGGAAAATTTTAAAGCGCCGCGGGGTCCTGCGTGGGCAGGGCCATCATAAAGAGCAACGCGATTCCACCGAACACGGGAATGAGCCCAATCAGGCATAACAGGCCCGTCCGCCCGGAATCGTGCAGCCGCCGGCATATCAAGGAAACGACTGGAATCACAAGTACCGCCTCTGCAATAGTCTCAATATCCACGCCGAAGTGCCGATCGATAATGCCGATTGCCACAGAAATCAGCACGAGGAAACCAAAGACCCACCAAAACTCACTCATGGACGCTCGGCCACGGAAGTTGAAGTACTTTACAAAGAACCTGCCTACCGCCTGTACAGGTGAGGCCCCATAGATCGCTTCGCGTGTAAAGAACCCTGTGGAATCATGATTCATTCTGCGCGCGAGCCCCTTTGATGTTGACTGCATATACTCGGCTGCGCACCATGCTACCCACTTCCTATAAAGGAGGAGCAATGTACTCGGACGTCATCATCATCGGCGGTGGCTTTGCCGGCACCGCAGCCGCCATCACCTTGGCCCGCGCTAACCGCAATGTTCAGTTAATCGATTCCGGGGCTCCCCGGAATCGCTTCAGTGACCATGCCCACGGCATCCTTGGCCTCGACGGCGCGTCTCCTGCCGAACTGCTCCACCGCGGTCACGCGGAGGTCAAGAAATTCGGCGGAACCATTTCCCGGGGCTTGGTGGAGAAACTCACCCGCACTTCCGAGCACGGACCTTGGCAGGCAAAACTTGCCAGCGGCGAGGTCCTCGAGTCCCGCCACGTTCTCGTCGCGACGGGGCTCACGGACAAGCTCCCTGCAGTCCCCGGCCTCAGCGATTTGTGGGGCACCAGGGTCTTTCACTGCCCGTACTGCCACGGCTACGAAGTCACCGGAAAGAAGGTTGCGCTCATCGGCGGCGCGAACCCGCCTTTTACCATCCGCATCAGCAAACTGCTGTCCAAGTGGACGAGCACACTGACCTTTTACCCCAACGGCCTTGAGCTAACCGATCTTGATCGCACTCAACTCGCCGGATTGGGCGTAGAGGTAAACGATGCGCAAGTGACACAAGTCCGGCCAGAGGAGGCGTCGTCGACCGGCGTTGTAGTGCAAAGCTCCACTGGAGAAGACACCTATGAAGCATGCTTTACCGGGCCCGATTTTCTACCCAATGACGCACTGTTGCGGGATGCCGGCTGCGAATCAACATATGGCTGGGTCAGCGTAGAGCGTGGCCAGACCTCGGTACCGCGCCTGTGGGCGGCCGGCAATGTGGTCAGCTCCCCAGACCAGGTCTCGCAAGCGATGGGCAGCGGCGCGGCCGTCGGCATCGCCATCGATCAGCGCATGCTCGATGAAGATCTAGCGGAGCTCTAGCCCACCGCAACAAAGAAAAAGGAGAGGAACTAATGTTCCTCTCCTTTATATTGTGGAGCTAACGGGATTCGAACCCGTGACCCCCACACTGCCAGTGTGGTGCGCTACCAGCTGCGCCATAGCCCCTCAAGCGAGGTGCAACCCTGTGGGCTGCAACTCGCTTAAATATACATGGAGGGTATTTAACTCTCCAAATCGCCTGCTACTTAGTGACGATCTCTACCCAGTCACCCAGGTTCTTGCCGGCCTTTTGATCCTTTTCGGATGGAACATCCTTGCCATTTTGGACAATGCGCGGCGAAGAGACCGAGCCGGTTTCTTTATCGAGCTTGTCATAGTTGGTCTTTGCCACCTTATTGCCCTGCTTGATATCCACGTCCTTCATGGACTCAACAACATCGTCTTCTGCGCCAAGCTCCTTGGCTTGGTCAGCGATGTCTCCGGTCTCCCACTTATTAGCAACACTTTGCTGATTTTGCATGAGGAAGTCACGCAAATTCCAGTAGGTTTTGACGTCGCCGGACTTTGCCAACTCCGACATAGCGGCTGCCGCCTTTGTGGAGTAGCCGTCTTGGCCTTCAATATCCTTGCCATCCAGGAAGTTGAGGGTGCGCACATGGACGATCAGCTTGCCATCTTCTATGGCCTGCTTCATGTCACCGTCGGTAGCTGCAGCCAATTCAGCACAGTGCGGGCAGGAGTAATCTTCGTACAGATCTACCTCAGGGGTATCGTCCGTAGCATTCTCGCCCTTCAGCGTGATAGCGCCGTCGCTGTACTCCATGGTCATATTGACGTCTTCGATGCCGTCATCGGACTGTTTACCGTTCCACACGATGTAGCCAATGACAACGGCAATAATGACGAGGAGCACGCCGACTCCCCAAATAAATCCGTTGCCACCCTTGGCGTTCGGGTCAGATACTTTGCTCATTTGAACCTTGCCTTTGCAATTCTTCGGACTCGATCAGCCTACCTTGCCCAACTACTAGGGGTGAAGGGCAAACTTGGTGAAGGGGCGCTTGATGGTCCATAGGGTCAGGAATAGATATGCGGCGTCGCGCAGCAGCGTCTTCGCATAATCCATTCCTCGGTCAGGATTTTGGGCGTCAAAGCCAAAGCAGCCGCAGTCAATATCCAGTCCACGGGCCCAAGCTTGTGCGATGCCCACCATAAAGAGCAGCAACACGACGGTGGCCACGATGGAGGACTTTCGCAAAAACAGCCCGAGCAGCAAGAGCACGCCACCGATAACCTCTAAAGGGCCAATGACCGTTGCGAGGTAAAGAGCCCAATCAGGCGTAAAAATGTCATAGCCCTTGATGGCCTGGGTCATGTCTAGAGTCTTACCCAGCTTATGCACGCCGGCATCAATCCACACCCAAGCCATAAAAAACCGGGCGATGAAGCTGATGACATCAAGCACCAGCTTCCCATTAATCTTGCTACTCACGAGGATGAGTTTAGCGTTAACCCTTTAAAACATGGGAAACAACTCCCTGTGCTTCTGCTTGCACTTGCTTGAGATGTTCCTCACCCAAGAAAGACTCGGCATAGATTTTGTACTTATCTTCCGTGCCGGAAGGACGAGCGGCGAACCAGGCATTTTCCGTCGCTACCTTCAGGCCGCCAATGGCCGCACCGTTGCCGGGCGCCTCCGTCAGCTTGGCCACGATGTCCTCGCCCGCCAGTTCCGTTGCGGTGACCTTGTCCGGAGACAGCTTCTTGAGGATGGCCTTCTGCTCGCGGTTCGCGGGGGCGTCGGTGCGAGCATAGGCTGGGGCACCGAATTTTTCCGCCAGCTCCGCATAGCGCTGAGACGGTGTCTTGCCCGTCACCGCGGTGATCTCCGCGGCGAGCAGGTCCATAATGATGCCATCCTTATCGGTGGACCACACGGAGCCATCGAAGCGGAGGAAAGACGCACCGGCGGATTCTTCGCCACCGAAGCCAATGGTGCCTTCGACCAATCCCGGCACAAACCACTTGAAGCCGACGGGAACCTCCACCAATTCGCGTCCCAAGCTTTTCACCACGCGGTCAATCATGGAGGAGGACACCAAAGTCTTGCCCACACCGGCGCTCCCCCACTGCGGGCGGTGACTAAAGAGGTACTCGATAGCCACGGCAAGGTAGTGATTGGGGTTCATCAAGCCCGCATCGGGAGTGACAATGCCATGGCGATCCGCATCGGCGTCGTTGCCGGTGGCGAGGTCAAAGTTAGAGCGGGCGTCGATAAGCGAGGCCATAGCATCCGGCGAGGAACAATCCATGCGGATCTTGCCGTCCGTATCCAAGGTCATAAAGCGGAAAGTAGAATCCACCTCCGGATTCACCACGGTCATGTTGAGCTCGTAGTGGTCAGCGATGGCCTGCCAATAGTCCACGGAGGCGCCACCCATGGGATCGGCACCGATGCGCAGGCCGGAATCTTTAATGGCCTGCATATCCACCACGTTCTTCAGGTCAGCCACGTAGTTGTGCACGTAGTCGTGCTTCACGCAGCGCTCGTCCAGCACGCCCGCGACAGACGTCCGCTTCACGCCCTCCAACCCGGCGCGCAGGTACTCGTTCGCGCGGCCCGCAATCCAATCCGTGGCCTGAGCGTCGGCCGGGCCACCGGTAGGCGGGTTGTATTTGAAGCCGCCATCGCGGGGAGGATTATGGGACGGAGTAATCACGATGCCATCGGTGCCGGGGTGAGTCAGGATAGCGTGGGAGACCGCTGGGGTCGGCGTGTAGCGGCCGCGATCATCGACGCGAACCTCCACCCTATTGGCCAGCAGCACCTCAAGGGCGGAGACCATGGCAGGCTCGGACAGCGCGTGGGTATCTCGGCCGATGAAAATCGCCCCAGCAACGCCTTGTTCCGCGCGGTAATCCACAATGGCCTGGGTAATCGCTAGGATATGAACCTCATTAAAGGCGCAATCGAGCGCTGAGCCGCGGTGGCCGGAAGTACCGAAGGACACCTGCTGATCCGGGTCCTCCGCATCTGGGGTGCGGGTGTAGTAGGCGGTGACCAATTCTGCGATATCAATAAGATCCGTGGGCTGTGCCAGCGTACCGGCGCGCTCGTGGGCCATGGCGTGCTCCTTGAAGGGTTGGGGTGGTATGCAATTCCAGCTTGCCCGCTCTCCCGTGGTTGCGCAGGACGAATATTCCCCCGGCTGGGGGTATAGGCAAATTTACTCCATTTCTATAGTTCGCTAGATTTGCAGAATGGACTCGCTTAATTCCATCCTCTCCGCCATCAGCACCGTGGTGTGGGGACCATTCATCCTCATTCCCCTCCTACTGGGCACCGGCTTATGGCTGACCATTCGTTTGGGAGGACTCCAATTCCGAGCGCTGGGCCGCGCGACGCGTCACGTTTTTGCCACAGACCCTGACGAACAGTCCACCGAGGGTGATATTTCCAATTATCAGGCGCTGACCACCGCCCTTGCCGCTACCGTAGGCGTGGGAAACATCGTGGGCGTGGCCACCGCGTTGTCGATCGGCGGCCCTGGCGCACTGGTATGGATCTGGATTACCGGCCTCGTGGGCATGGCATCCAAGTACACCGAGGCCTACCTGGGTGTGCGTTTTCGCACCACGGATTCCAAGGGCGAGATGTCCGGCGGGCCGCAGCAATACCTAAAGCGTGGCATCCCCGGACCACTCGGATCGGTACTCGCAGTATTCTTTGCCATCTTTGCAATTTGCGCCTCCTTTGGCATCGGCAACCTCGCCCAAGCCAATGCTGTGGCCACCAATATGGAATCAACCTTCGGTATCGCCCCAGCGGCCACCGGTGCAATCCTCTTCGTCTTGGTGGGATCCGTACTCCTCGGCGGAATCCACGCCATCGGGCGCATTACCGCCGCCTTCGTCCCGTTGATGATCATCGTCTACGTCCTGGGCGGGCTCTATGTAATCTTCTCGCATGCCGCGGAGATCCCCGCCGCCTTTGCGATGATTTTCAGCGATGCCTTCACCGGCACCGCCGCGGGTGGCGGGTTCGTGGGCTCCACCATCATGATGGCCATCCAATACGGTGTTGCCCGCGGCATCTTCTCCAATGAATCCGGCATGGGTTCCGCCGCCATCGCCGCCGCGGCTGCCAAGACCCCGCACCCGGCGCGCCAGGGGTTGGTATCGATGACCCAGACCTTCATTGACACCATCATCGTGGTCACCATCACCGGCTTGGTCATTGTGGTGGGCGGTACCTGGGATATGGGCCGCGACGAGGCTGGAATCATGACGGCCGAGGCCTTTTCTCGCGTACTCCCAGGTGACTGGGGTGGCACCATCGTTTCGCTCTCCATTATCTTCTTCGCCTTTTCCACCATCATGGCCTGGGCGTATTACGGCGAGCGTTCCTTGGAGTCCCTTTGCGGCCGCAAGGCTTCTATCCCCTACCGCATGTTTTTCGCGTGCCTGCTCTTTGTCGGCTCCGTCTCGGAGCTCGAGCTCGCTTGGACCTTCTCCGACCTAGCTAATGGCCTCATCGCCATCCCGAACCTCATTGGCCTGCTCCTGCTCTCCGGCCTCGTGGCCCGCGAAACCAAGGCCTACCTAGCCTTTGACCCCAAGCTCAATAAGCCAGTGGATGAGGTGCGCGTGTTCGTAAAGTCCCAGGGGATGGACTGGAAGTAACATAGGCCGCATGCCTCAGTTCCTCGTCGTGGGTGCTGGCGCTGCGCTCGGCGCGGTAGCCAGGTACCTCCTCTCCGCCGCGCTCGGCGGCGGCATGCTCCCGCTGCTCGTCATCAATATCCTCGGCAGTGCCCTCATGGGCTACTTCCGCCCCGGCCCCTTTTGGGGCACCGGCGTGCTCGGCGGTTTCACCAGCTTCGCCACCTTCGCTTTCCTGACCTCCGAGGCCCATTGGACCGTGGCCCTGGCCTATGTCCTTGCCACCATCATCGGCTGCGTGGGCGGCTACCTGGCAGGTGACAAGCTGCGATGAATCTTCTCTGCGTCCTTCTCGGCGGCTTCATCGGCGGCAGCCTGCGCTATGGCTTTACCCGGCTTATCCCCGCCCCCTACTGCACCTTCGTGGCGAATATTTTGGGTTCCCTAGCCCTTGGCCTGGCCTATGGTTTCACCCAGCTTGCCGACGTCCCCCTTCTCCACCCCTTCCTCGCCCTCGGCCTCGCCGGTGGCCTATCTACCTGGTCCACATTGGCGAAGGAACTGGGCGAGATGACCAAACGCAAGCAGTGGTGGCGACTGTGTAAGTACCTCTTCTGGACCATTGGCCTCGGCATCGTTCTAGCCTGGCGCGGCACCATCTGGGCGGCCCGCATTTATCACGGCATATAAGCAAAATGGTCTCATTCTCCGCGCGAAGAATGAGACCATTAGCTGTATACCTAGTCCGCGATTGCCTCCAATGGCGGCGTCTTTGCCGCACGGTTCGACGGCCAGACGGCCGCGATAATGCCAACGATGGCCGATCCCACCAGCATAATGAGCACCATCGCCCACGGAATCTGCGCGGAATCCAATCCCTCATCACCGAGGATCTCGATGAAGGACCAGCCCAAGCCGAGGCCGATAAGGATGCCCATCACCGCGCCGAAGAGCGCAATCTGCACCGATTCAAGAGTGATCATCGTACGGATCTGGCGGCGCTGCGTACCCACGGCACGCAACATACCAATCTCCTGGCGTCGCTCAATAACACCCAAGGTCAAGGTATTAACAATACCCAGCACGGCAATAATCACTGCTAGGGCAAGCAGACCATACAAGATGGAAAGCATCTGGTCGATGAATCCGGCGGCTTGGCCCGCATACTCCTCGCCAGAATTAACCTGAACCACGACCAAATCCTTGACCGCATCCTCCAGGTTATGGCGCAGTTCTTCCTTGTCATAGCCTTCTTGACCCAAGACGCCCACCATTTGGACGGTAAAGGATTTCTCCGGTGCGACATTTTCAGCCACATCCTGCGAGAGCACCATATTCTGCACCACTTCGGTGGGCTTAAAGATGCCGACCAGTTTGGCCTCGGCCTTCTTGTCCTTTTCCGCAGAAGCTACCTTATAGGTCTCTCCTACCTTCCAGCCGTGTTCCTTGGCAAAGTCTTCGGTAGCAATGAATCCCTTATCCAAGTTGGCATCGCCCTCTACCATGTCGAGCGCAATCATCGACGATGGATCACCATCCGCGGTCATCGTCTGTTGGAATTGCGGACCATAATCCATCGATGCTTGACCATCCACGGTTACTGGAGCCATACCGATGGTGATGGCCTTATCTACACCCTCGGCCTCAGCCGCACGCTTACCAGTGTCCTTCGGTGTTGGGAATTCACCGGAGCTAGGGCCAGAAAGCAGGTAATCAGAAGTGATGTTCTGCTCCACGGTATCGGCCACAGAAGACTTCATAGTTGCGCCAAGCATGCCAATGGCGGTCACTAGGGCCACGCCCAAGGTCAGCGCAAATGCGGTGGCTGCCGTACGGCGCGGATTGCGACGCGAGTTGGTCGCCGCCAGTGAACCAATAGCGCCAAACGGTGCCCCGATTGCCTTGCCCACCGTCGGCACCAAAGGCAACGACAAAGCAGGGCCGGCTAAGAAGAATCCCACGATGACGCCGAATGCGCCGACGCCGACGAGGATGGCGCGGACGCTGGTTTCGCCGTCGGAAAGCACGCCTGCCAACGCCGCAACAATACCCACCAGCAAGATAATGGCACCGAAAATCGTGCGTACCTTCAGCGAAGTTCCGGAAGCAGATTCGGTAGTGCGCATTGCCTCCACCGGCTGTACGCGGCCCGCGCGCCGTGCCGGCGCCCACGCGGATACAACCGTCACGATGGTGCCCAAAATAATTGGAACTACGATGGCCGAAACGCTCAGGCCCAAGCCGCCATCGAGTGACATTCCCTGCGCGCTCATGACTGCCTTAATGATTGCGACCAAACCCATACCCGCAATCACGCCAACAATGGAGCCCAGAACGCCAACAATGGCGGACTCCACCACCACCGAGTTTGTAATCTGGCGACGGGAAGCACCCAGCGCACGCAAGAGAGCAAACTCCTTGGTGCGCTGCGCGACAATCATCGAGAAGGTATTAGCAATGATGAAGGTGCCCACCAGCAGCGCAATCAGGCCAAACGCGATGAGGAAGTAATTGATGAACTTCAAGGCAGAGGACATCATCTCCGAGGTCTCCTCAGCCAGGCGCTCACCCGACTCCGCCTTGACTTCATATTTCTCGTTCAGGTGGTCCACCAAGGCATTCGCATCCACTCCATCGGCTGCCGAGACCTTGAGCTGGCTCGGATCACCGTAGCGCTCCAGGTAATCCTTTTCAGCCATGCTCAGTACGATGCTCTCGCCCTGGTCTACCGCAGGCTCCGAGATGCCAGAAACGGTAACCGTATCCTGCTCATCGGGGTGAACCACAGTCAGCTTCTGCCCCACGGAAATGTCGTACTTGTCGGCCGCGGAAGAGTTGATGAGGACCTCGTCCTTACCGCTAGGCTCCTCGCCCTCCTTCAGCTCATCGGCGCCACCAACGACCTTGTCTTCCGGGTAGAACGGGACAACACTGGCCGTGCCGCCCTGGGTTTGATAAGCCTCCGAGTTCTCATCGGCCACGACAACGGTCTCCGAATCCGCGATATTGATGTTCTTGACATCCTTATCGTCAGCCAACTTCTGGCGCAGTTTGTCATCCAGTTTCGCGCCATTGTCGTCCTTTTGGCTCACCACTGCATCCACGCCGCGGAACTGATTGTCCACGGCGGAGTCAAACGTAGACTTTAGCGAATTGGTGAACATGAACGAGCCGGCGATAAACGCGGTGCCCAAAACCACCGCGAGAATCGTCAGCCCAAGGCGCAATTTATGCGCCACAATATTACGCAGAGACACTCTGCGCATTGCGTTTCCGCGTGCCATTTAGCCCTCAATCTCCGCCATTACCTGGTGAATGGCCTCCATCGTCGGATTGTGCAACTCATTCACTAGCTTGCCGTCAGCAAGGAAAACCACCCGGTCCGCATATGAGGCGGCCTTGGCATCGTGTGTCACGATGACCACTGTTTGGTCGTCCTTATCCACCGCGGTTCGCAAAATGTCGAGCACCTCGGCCGAAGAATTCGAGTCCAGGTTGCCCGTTGGCTCATCGCCGAAGATGATTTCTGGCCGAGAAACCAATGCACGAGCACAGGCCACGCGCTGCTGCTGTCCGCCAGACAATTCAGCTGGGCGGTGTTCCAGGCGCTCCGCAAGGCCAAGGCGGCTAGTGACCTCCTCAAACCACTGCTTATCGACGCCCTTACCCGCAATATCCGTAGGCAGCGTAATGTTTTCCGCCGCAGTCAGCGTGGGCACAAGGTTAAAGGACTGGAAAATAAAGCCCAGCCGGTCACGACGCAGGGCCGTAATGTCTTTGTCATTGAGCGCCGACATATCGGTATCACCGATAAATGCTGATCCGGAGGTCGCTGAATCGAGACCAGCCATGGTGTGCATCAGCGTCGACTTACCGGAACCCGATGGGCCCATGATCGCCGTGAATTCGTTCTTGCCGAATTCAATGGATACATGATCAAGAGCGACGACAGCTGTGTCATCGCTTCCGTATTGCTTAAACAAGTCAACGGCGCGAGCCGCAGCATCATTCATGAGACAAATTCTCCTTGTAAATGGGAAATTACCTATTTAAGTCTAGCGACCGTGGCCTCCGGCCAACATCATCCCTGAGGAGGAAAACGGCATACGAGAGCCCGGCACCACCGTTCTCGTGGGTCTCACACTGCGGGCTCCGGCCTACTTCCTAGCCCTCCTTTCTCTGTGTTCGTTGTTGTTGGTGTGTGAGGTATTGGGCCCAGGTGTGGTTCCAGTGGGTTTGGTGTGTGGCTAGTGGTCCGGTGGGGTGGTCTAGTTGGTAGGTACCGTCGTGGTGGAGCCAGGCGATGGTGCCGGTAATCGGGTCGAGGATGTAATGGATTCTGCGGTCGGTTTTGATGTTGTGGTGGTGTTGGCAGAGGTTTACTAAATTGTCTGGGCTGGTTGGCCCGCCGAGGTGGTATTCGATGCGGTGGTCGAGTTGGCACCGGGTGGCGGGGACGGTACAGCCGGGCCAGCGGCAGGTAGCGTCTCTGCCTTGGGTGTAGGCGCGGATGTCGGTGGTGGGGGTGTACGAGTCTGCCTCGTCGGCTAAGAGTCGGTGGATGAAGGTGTTGTCTGTGGGGGCATGGTTGAGGTTTATCCATCCGGCACCGGGGTGGAAGACGAGGTTGGCTTTCTCGTTTGTGGTGAAGGTGTTGATGGCAACACTGGTGTGGGCGTCTTCCAAGATGAGGTCGATGAGTGCTTGTGCTGCGGTGGTGGTGGTCTGGTTGGTGTAGGCGTCGATGTGGCGGGCGATGATGGTGGCGGTGGCACTATCGCAGGTCAAAGATAGTGTGGTGGTGTTATCCGGGTTGTAGTTGATGCGCAGACGCGGTTCGGGTTGTTGTTCTTTGTCTTCGGGGCGCAGGTGGGTGTCGATGAAGGTGCGAATGAAGCGGCGAAGGTCGGCGTCGGTGGGGACTGTTTGGTTGGGTGTGGTGGGGGTCAGAAAGTCTGCGAGTGCGGCGTCGATGGCTTCGAGGTGGTCTGGGTTGTCTTCTAGGCGGGTGAGTTCGCGGTCGATGATGCGCAGTTTGGTCAGGTCGAGTATCCAGTGCTGGCCTTGGACTTGCGTAACGAGGGGTAGTTGCCGCATGCGGAAGTGAGCGCGCAGGAAGCCTAGAAGCTTGAAGTAAGAGATGCCGAGGTCTTTGGCGAGGCTGATAAGGCTCAGGTCAACATCCTCGTCTAGTTGGGGGAGGATGGCTCGGTAGAGGAACCAGGAGGTTTTGCGGGTGTAGGTGCCGGCTTTGCCGATGTGGTTGCCGGGTGCGTTGGTGGTGTAGAACGCTTCCGGCACATCACCATCGTCTAGGGGACCGGTATCGGGGTGATCGGAAATGAGGAGGGTGTCTGGGTAGTCGAGGGTGGTATCTGGTTCGGGTTGGGTGAGTGTGGCAGTCATGGACGGGGCACTCCAGCAGAGAAGAACAGTAGTCGTATGTGTTTTCTAACGAGTGCCTTTATAGTATCCCGACTAGTGGACATGTGCCTCGGGTGGGGGTGTTTATGTTCGAATAGGATACCCTAAACCTGCAGGGATCCCCAGAGTCGCACCACAACCAACAGCGGGGGTAAAAGCAAAGGTTGAGGGTTCGTTGCCTACTACTCCCCCAGGCAAGCACGTGCAGCATAACGACGTCTAAGGGCAATGAACGAGTGTGACCAAGCGTCGTCGCGCAACGACGGCTTCCGTAAAACGTGGAAAAAGGGAAGGGGACGGTGGTGTTCCGTCCTCTTCCCTTTCTTGGG
>NZ_ACVP01000007.1 GCF_000175635.1 Corynebacterium tuberculostearicum SK141
CTGCGGTCTGCTTTTCCGTCGAGGTTGCGGTGGTAGTTTCAGCTGTCGTTTTCTTGGAAGTTGGCTTTTCCGAGGTAGACGTGCTTGAGGTCGGCAGGTCGGACGGCTCGGCAGGCGAGGATGCCTCAGAGGACGGCTCCGCAGATGGCGTACTCTTCGTGGACTTCGTGGTCTGGGAAGGCTCGGCAGACTGGGAGGACGAGGAGGTTGCGGTCGGCGCCTTGGCCGCTACCTGGGGTGCGGGTTCCGAGCTGGAGGATGGCGTCGAGGCAGGCGTGGTCCGAGACGGTGCGGGTGCCGGGGCAGAGGTTCGGGCTGAGTCGACGTTGTCGGCTGCGGCACTGGCGGCAGCAGCGGCGGTGGAGGCGGCGCGAGAAATCGCGTCGGAACTGTCGCCGTGGTGGCCGCCGCGGGGTTCGCTGTGGTGGCCACGTCGGTTGTCGGAGGCAGCGGCCTGGGCACGGTCAGCATGAGGAGAGTGCGTCGCGCTGGGCTTTTTCGTGGTCTGCGAAGGGTAGGTGTGGTGGTGCGGTGCTGGAAAAGAGGGGGCGTCGGCAAGCGAGGGCTGAGCCGAGGTACCGCTGGTGGGGCCGGCATCGTGGATGCGCGGCGTGGCGGGGTGCGCGGGGCGCTTGGGGCCATTGCCGTCGAAGTGGGAAGAATGGTTGCCTTCCGGAGCAGGAGCGGTGGAATGCGCGTTGGTGTCCGAAAGGGATTCGTCGTCGCTCAGCAGGTTGGTGGCTGCGGTGGCGCCGCCGCCAACGAGCACGGCGACGCCGGCTGCGGCCAGCAGGTTCGAGGTCACGGCACCGGATGCGCCGGCGGCAGAGGCGACGCTGAAACCGCCGGTTGCGGAGGTGCCGGCGGTGGAGGCACCGGCAGCGGGGCCGCCGGGCACAGCGGATGCGGCCTGAGCGCGGGCTGCGGTAGCGGCGGACATGACGGCGGTGCCACCGGCGACGACACCCAAAATTAGGCCGGCGTGGTGCCTATTGGCGGCGTTGTGCGCGTAGATGGTGAGCGCGGGGCGGTCATCGGCGTTGTAATGGAAGTAACCGTGGGCAATGGCGAGGCGGCCGGACTTGGTGCAGTCGAGCACGGCAGGGGCGATCTCGCGGGCGGCTTCCCGGGGAAGGGAGCCTAAGAAGGTGCTATTGATATAGACGTCGACGGTATTGCGGCGCAGGAAACCGCGGGTGCGCAAAGAAACGAGGTAGTGCTCGTCGGTTTGCGGAAAGGCGGTGACGTCCTTGGAAAACTCCGTCAGCGTGGCGGTGGTCTCGCCGGGCAGCATGGTCCAGCGCTGCGCTGGCGGGTTATTGGCGGGAATGCACAGGTGCGGCGCCGGCAGCAGCAGGTTGAGCGTGGGCCATTCTTCCCCAGCGGCATCCGTCATGCTCACATGGGCGGTGGCGCGTGGGTGCAGGCCGGCGCTGAGAATCCAATCAAAGAGGGCGTAGGCCTGGGAATCGGCGGCGCTGAGGTGGCCCACAAGGGAGTCACCGATCCGAATCGCGAAGCCTTCCTCGGCGGTGCGGGGGCCGAGCTCCGCGGAAAGGTAACCGTTTTCCGCGGCGGTGGACTCGAGCAAGTCGCTGAAAATCTCCGGCGAAACATCCGCAATAGGCAGCTTATGGATCACGCCAAAACCGTGGTCAGGGACCACGTAGGTGGCGGAATCCAGCGAAGTCATTGGGGCCTTTCCATACGAAACAATAGTTACTTCGCATTTTAAGCATCGCTAGGGGCGATTTCCAAGTTCCCAACCCGGCGAGAACGGGGTGTTATCCTGCCCAAAATTTTCTACAGAATAAAAATAAGTACGGCGATAAGCGCTGCAATTACCAGTAGGGCAATGAGGGTGGGCCACCACTGCCGGCGGCGCGGTGCGGCGTCATTGACGTTCACGGCGCGGAAGCTGGTGGTTTCGAAGGTTTCGGTGGCGGCGGGGGAGGTAGGGGTGGCGTCGGCAAGCGAGGCTTCCTTTGAATCCGGCAGCGGCGCACCCGCATAGATGCTGAGCACGCGGCCGGTGCTGCGCGGCGCATGGTAGGCATGGGCCAGGGTTGTGCCCTGCTTGGCGACGTCCACCCCATCCAGCCGCCCCACCCACTGCGGGCCCAAATAAGCATCGGCGCCGGAGCCGGTGGTGCTGGGCGAAAGCGTCACCAATACGTGCATGCGCGCGTGGGCGGGAATATCCAAATCCGCGGGCAGGTCGGTGATATTGATGGGCGGGGCATAGCCCAGCATCGTCCACGGTCCGGCCGGCGGGTTATTGGCCGGCAGGCAGAGGCCCGGCCGGGGCAATAGCAAGGACAGGGAGCCATCGGGCTGCGGCGCGGCCGTGGCTGCAGGAGTGAGCCCGGCGCGAAAGAGCAGATCTATCTCGGGGTATTCGGCGCGGTCGGCGCTGGTGATGTGCCCGATGGGGGAGTCGGTGCGCACCTCCAGGCCGCCGTCCTCGCGGGGTGCCAAGGTGACGGTGAACTCCTGGTTTTCCTTCGTCTGCGCACCATAGACGGGCAGGGCCTGCACGGCGCCCAGGCCGCGGTGCGGAATGAGGTAGGTAGAAGAAGGCATACCCACCCTTCTACCACGCCGGGGCGCGGCACTGGTGTGCAGTGCCGGCGAGCGGGCTTAGGCCAAGGCGCGGTTGACGGCGGAGTTAATCGCGTTAATGGAAGCCCGCGTGGTGGATCCGGCGATTCCGGCGCCCCACACCTTGCTCTGGTTGACGTCGGCAGCGATATAGCAGGCGGCCTCGGCGTCGTCGCCAGCGGAGCGGGACTGCTGGGAGTATTCCATGACCTCGAAGTCGATACCCAGGGATTCCAGCGCGTTGGCATACGCCGCAATGGGGCCGTTGCCGGTGCCGGAGACGGTGGACTTTTCCCCGCGGAAGGCCACGGTGGCGGTCACGGCGACGTCACCGTCAGCGGCCGGGGAATTGTCTATGTGGAAGGCCTCCACGACCAGCGGGGTCTCGCGGTCCAGGAATTCGGTGGCGAAGATGTCCCACATATTCTTGGAATTGACCTCGCCGCCTTCGGAGTCGGTGATTTCTTGTACCACGGTTGAAAACTCCGCTTGCATGGCGCGCGGCATATTGATGCCGTGGTCGGTCTTCATGATGTAGGCAACGCCGCCCTTGCCGGACTGGGAGTTGACGCGGATGACCGCCTGGTAGTCGCGGCCCACGTCCATCGGATCGATGGGCAGGTAGGGAACCTCCCAGATGGCCTCGCGCAGTTCTTCCCACGAGACCTCGGTATTGTTCGCGCCGGGGCGGATGGTGGCCGCCAGCGCATCCAAGCCCTTGTTGATGGCGTCCTGGTGGGAACCGGAAAAGGCGGTAAAGACCAACTCGCCGCCGTAGGGGTGGCGCTCCGGAACGCGCAGCTGGTTGCAGTATTCGACGGTCTCGCGGATCTGCGGCAGATCGGAGAAGTCAATCTGTGGGTCCACGCCCTGGGTGAGCATGTTCAGGCCCAGGGTGATGAGATCGACGTTGCCGGTGCGCTCGCCGTTGCCAAACAGGCAGCCCTCGATGCGGTCCGCGCCGGCCATGAAGCCCAGCTCGGCGGCGGCGATTCCCTCGCCGCGGTCATTGTGCGGGTGCAGTGAGAGCAAGATGTCCTCGCGGCGGGCCAGGTTGCGGTGCATCCACTCGATGGAATCGGCGTAGACATTGGGTGAAATCATCTCCACGGTGGAGGGCAGGTTGATGATCATCGGATTATCCGGGGAGGGGTCCATGATCTCTACTACCTCATCGCAAACCTCGCGGGCGAAGTCCAGCTCGGTGCCGGTAAAAGATTCGGGGGAGTACTCCCAGCGCCACGTGGTATCCGGGTAGTCCGCGGCGATGGACTTGATGAGTGCGGCGGCGTTGGTAGCCAGCTTCTTAATGGCGGGCTTGTCCTTGCGGAAGACCACGCGGCGCTGCAGCTTCGAGGTGGAGTTATAGAAGTGCACGATGACGTTCTTGGCGCCCTCGCAGGCCTCAAAGGTGCGGCGGATCAGGTGCTCGCGGGCCTGGACTAGTACCTGGATGGTGACGTCATCGGGAATCTTATTGCCCTCGATGATTTCGCGGACGAAGCTGAAATCCGTTTGGGAGGCGGACGGGAAGCCGACCTCGATTTCCTTGTAGCCCATCTTGACCAGCAGGTCGAACATGCGGTGCTTGCGCTCTGGGCTCATGGGATCAATCAGCGCCTGGTTGCCATCGCGCAGATCCACCGCGCACCACTGTGGGGCGTGCGTGATTTTCTTGCTGGGCCACGTGCGGTCCGGCAGGTCGATGTCTTCCACCTCGACGGCGAAGGGCTGGTAGCGCTCGTGGGGCATGGCGGAGCCGCGCTGCTTATTCCACGCGGGCTGGCCTTCGCGGCGTGGGCCGTTCGGGGTGGTGATATCGCGAGGGGCGCTGATAAAAGAGTCAGTGGGGGACATGCTGCGGTTTCCTCTTCTGTGGTGTCTATGGGGAGACGGCCAGCTGGGCTTGGGTAGCCGGACTCCGCGACGGGGCGCTGGCCAGTACTTAGGCCGAAATCCCGCCGCGGCAGATAAGGAGTAGGTCAATCCGCTGTGTCATATCGGTCACACTACAGGTTCTCTCACTATGTGGCAAGAGATTTCATTCAATGAGACACGGCGGCGGTACGGTACTATGCCTTTCGTGTCTACAGCCCGCCATGCCGCACCCACCTCACCGTCCTTACTGCGCTCCTTGTGGGCGCCTGCCGCACTCGTTGCGCTCATCGGCGCCGCACTGCGCGTGGGCGTGCTCGCGGCCGTGGCCGCCGTGCAGGACGATAAGCTCTGGGGCCTGCTTAATAAGTGGGACGCCAAGCACTACGTAGAAATCGCCCGCGGCGGGTACTTCGGTGCGGATATCTCTACGGATGGGCCGGTCCATGAGACAACTATGGCCTTCTTTCCAGGCTTTCCCTTCCTGGTGCGTGCGGTAAGCGGCATCCTGGGAACCGGTGAGGCCGGCACCGCCATCGCGCTCAACGTGCTCTTTAGCATCGCGTTGGCCGCCGGTGTTATGGCCCTGGCCGCGCAGATGGGCATGGGGAAGTGGGCCCAGGTACTCAGCGCCGTAGTGGTAACCAGCGCGCCGATGTCCATCGTGTTTTCTATGCCGTATACCGAGGCGCTTTTCGGGGCGCTGGCCATCTGGGCGGTGGTGGCGCTGGTGGGCGAGCGCTGGTGGGCCGCCGCGGCGTATATCTTTGTGGCCGGGCTCGTGCGCCTTACCGCGGTGGACCTCGTTGCGGTCTTTGGCCTTATGGTGCTGCTGCGGGCCCGAAAGGACTGGCGAGCCTGGGCCGCGGTGGCGTTTTCCGTCGTGCCGCTGGTGGGCTATTTGTGGTGGTCGAGCAGCCACTTGAAAGACGTCGGCGGCTACTTTGGTATCCAGAAGGAACATTGGAATTCCGGCTTTGATGGCGGCAAAGCCACGGCCATTTGGCTGTGGGAGACGCTCACCGGGGCCACCAATGGCGGCTACCTGCTTAGCGCCGGCGTAATGATCGCTGCCCCGCTATGCCTGGTGCTGGCGTGGCGCCGCCTGCCGCTGCCGGCCTGGTTATTCTCCGCCGTCCTCATGGCCAATGTGCTGCTTTCTGATGGCATCATGCACTCGCGGCCCCGGCTGCTCCTGCCGGCGGTGATCGTGTTGTTGCCGTGGGTGAAAAAGGGGGCGTCGGCAAGCGTGGCGGTTATTGCCTGGGTCCTGTTTGGCGCGTGGTTTTCGGCCTATATGCTCGGCGTATTTGAGTGGGCCATCTAGCTGCGCTGGCTCACCGGGCTGCGGGAGAGCACGATGGTGGACAGCACCATGACGGTCAGGGCGATGAGCATAATTGCCCAACCGACGGCCGTATCGATGAGGAATTTCTCTCCCAGAACCATGTATCCCAAGCCGAAAGCCACGATGGGCTCAAAGATGGTCATGGCCGGCAGGGAATGGGCCAGGGGGCCGGCGTTGAAGGAATATTGCTGTACCACCGTGCCGGTGAGCGCGAGGCCGATGAGGCCGTAGAACTGCCAGCTGGCCAACAGGGTGGTGAGGCCTTCGTGGGTGAAAATATCCACCACGGCCTTCGAGAGCAGGGCGACGAAGCCATAGATAACGCCGCAGGCCGTGCCCAATGCCAAGGGGCGCTGATCTGGTAGCTTTGCGGCTGCTGCGCCGAGGATTGCGAGGGTGGCCAACCCCACGAGGAGCGCCGGCCACCAGTCGCTCCATTCGGGGCGGGGATTGCCGGCAACCGGCCGGCCGTAGATGACCATGATGCCCACCGCGATGGTCAGCGCAATGGACCAGAAAACTTCGTGGAAGGGCATCTTGCGGCCGGAGTACCACGCCGATAGCGGCAGGGTAAACATCAAGGACAGCACCAAGATGGGCTGAACCACCAGCAAGGTGCCGAAGCCGAGCGCGATAACCTGCAGGCCATAGGCGCCAATTGCGGCCGCGGTGCCCACCCACCACAAGGGGTTAGACATGGCGGCGCGCATGACCGAATCATCGGCGTCGAGGGCGATGCGGTGGCGGATGACCGTGCCCCAAGCAACCGTCAGCGCGGATGCGAGCGCGAAAAAGATGGCGAGGAGGTTGCTTAACACCCGCTCAACGGTAGTAAAGATTCCTGTTATATGCATATTCTGCGCTGTATGGCGCGCGTTTTTCTCCTTGGAGGCGGCCGGCGCATGGCGCGCTTTACCCTTGAGGCGTGTGAATAAAAAGCAAGCATTGTCTAGGAATTATGATGAGGACTAGACCCCTGCGGGGTAGCATGGGTATTTGACTAGTGACCGACAGGTATTTCTGGCGGTGTGCAGACGCGCGCCAGGGGTGCCTTGAAAGACGAAAGGCGGCATCCTTACCGTGGCCCTGATCGTGCAAAAATATGGCGGTTCATCCCTCGAATCCGCAGA
This sequence comes from Corynebacterium tuberculostearicum SK141, assembly GCF_000175635.1. GTDB lineage: Bacteria > Actinomycetota > Actinomycetes > Mycobacteriales > Mycobacteriaceae > Corynebacterium > Corynebacterium tuberculostearicum_C. Next base: position 6,955 of record NZ_ACVP01000007.1, read on the forward strand.
CCGCATTCGCGCCGTTGCGGAGCGCATCGTGGCCACCAAGAAGCAGGGCAACGACGTCGTCGTGGTGTGCTCCGCCATGGGCGATACCACCGATGAGCTGCTCGACCTTGCCGCCCAGGTCAACCCCGTGCCACCACGGCGCGAAATGGACATGCTGCTGACCGCGGGCGAGCGCATCTCCAATGCGCTGGTGGCCATGGCCGTGGAATCCTTGGGTGCCCATGCCCAGTCCTTTACCGGCTCCCAGGCCGGCGTGCTTACCACCGAGCGCCACGGCAATGCCCGCATCGTGGACGTCACTCCGGGCCGCCTGACTGAAGCGCTGGATGAGGGCAAGATCTGCATCGTCGCCGGATTCCAGGGAGTTAATAAGGAATCGCGCGATGTCACCACGCTGGGCCGCGGCGGTTCCGATACCACCGCGGTGGCGCTAGCAGCCGCGTTGAATGCGGACGTGTGCGAGATTTATTCGGATGTCGATGGCGTGTATACCGCAGACCCGCGCATCGTCCCCGACGCGCAGAAGCTAGACAAGCTCTCCTTCGAGGAGATGCTGGAGATGGCCGCGGTAGGTTCCAAGATTTTGGTTCTGCGCAGCGTGGAGTACGCCCGCGCGTTCAATGTACCCTTGCGAGTTCGCTCGTCTTATTCAAATGACCCCGGCACCCTAGTGACCGGATCGATGGAGGATATTCCTGTGGAAGAAGCAGTACTCACTGGTGTAGCAACCGATAAGTCCGAGGCAAAGGTTACCGTCCTGGGCATCCCGGACCGCCCAGGGGAGGCCGCGAAGGTCTTCCGCGTCATTGCCGATGCAGAAATCAATATCGACATGGTCTTGCAAAACGTCTCCTCCCTGGAGGATGGCACCACCGATATCACCTTCACCTGCCCGCGTGCCGACGGCCCACGCGCCATGGAGCTGTTGACCAAGCTGAAGTCCGAGGGCGGCTGGGCCAATGTGCTTTACGACGACCAGGTGGGCAAGGTCTCCCTCGTTGGCGCCGGCATGAAGTCCCACCCAGGCGTGACCGCCGAGTTCACCGAGGCCCTGCGCGACGTCGACGTCAATATGGAGCTCATCTCCACCTCCGAAATCCGCATCTCCGTGCTCACCCGCGAGGCTGACCTAGACAAGGCCGCTCGTGCGCTGCACGATAAGTTCCAGCTCGGTGGCGAAGAAGAAGCCACGGTTTATGCTGGAACCGGACGTTAAATACCCAAAAAGCAACTACAGAGGATTTTAAAGTCATGACCACTGTTGCAGTCGTAGGCGCTACCGGCCAGGTCGGCCGCGTTATGCGCTCCATCTTGGAAGAACGCAATTTCCCGGCGGATAAGGTGCGCTTTTTCGCCTCGTCTCGCTCCGCCGGCACCGAGCTGGATTTTCGCGGCGAGCAGATTACCGTAGAAGACCTCGCTGAGGTCACCGAGCAATCCGTTGCCGACGTCGATATTGCCTTGTTCTCCGCCGGCGGCTCCACCTCTAAGCAGTGGGCCCCGGTATTCGCCGCGGCCGGCGCGACCGTGGTGGATAATTCCTCGGCTTATCGCAAGGACCCAGAGGTTCCCCTCATCGTTTCCGAGGTCAACCCCGAGGCAGCCAAGAACACCCCGAAGGGCATCATCGCGAACCCGAACTGCACCACCATGGCGGCCATGCCGGTGCTGAAGGTCCTCCACGATGCCGCTGGCCTGAATAAGCTCCACGTGTCCTCCTACCAGGCGGTGTCCGGCTCCGGTTTGGCTGGCGTGCAGGCGCTGGCCGCACAGGTCTATTCCGTTGGCGAGCACAATGTGGGCTTGGTTCACGATGGTTCCGCGCTTAATGACGAAGACTTTGGCCCGTACGTGGCACCTATCGCCTATAACGCCCTGCCGATGGCCGGCAACCTCGTCGATGACGGCTCCCTGGAAACCGATGAGGAACAAAAGCTGCGCAACGAATCCCGCAAGATCCTGGATATTCCGGAGCTGAAGGTAGCGGGCACCTGCGTGCGCATCCCGGTCTTCACCGGCCACACTCTGACCATTCACGCCGAGTTCGATAAGCCCATCACCCCAGAGCAGGCCACCGAGCTTTTGGGCGGCGCTCCGGGCGTTACGCTTGCCGACGTCCCCACTCCGCTCGCCGCCACCGGCATCGACGAGTCCTTGGTCGGCCGCATCCGCCAGGACCAGACGGTGGACGATAACAAGGGCCTCGTGCTCGTTGTCGCCGGCGATAACCTGCGCAAGGGCGCTGCTCTCAACACCATCCAGATTGCAGAGCTGCTCGTCTAGCACAGCGCTACTTCGCCGCCTGTCGCATTACAAAGCTCGGCGCCCTCCTTTCCTAATAGCAAGGGAAGGAGGGCGCCGAGCTTTTGGCCTATCAGCCGTGGACGAGGGGGCTAGTCCTCAGAAACCGGCTTGGCGGTGCCAGTGCCGGAGTCGGCACCAGTGCTCTTCTTGCCAAAGTCGAGGTCGCTAGTGGACGACGGAACCTCCGGCTTGGTGTGCTGCACGTAGGTCACGGACGGCTCCGGATCTTCGCGGTCGTACTCAATATCATCATCATTTTCGAGCTCCTCGTGGATCTCTTCTGCGATATTGGTGACAAACTCGGTGGTTTCCATATTGGATGCTGCAGCCAGCTTGCGCAGCTCGCGCTCGTTCTTCTTGGTAAAGCGCTTGCGCGGGTCCAAGCGGCGGGACACCAGCTCGTGTGCGCGCATGCGGCGGTCGGACTCATCTGAGAGCTTGCTGCCGTTCTTGATGCGGTTGAAGACCATCACCACGATCATCAGCAGTCCGAGGTAGCCCAGGATCGGGTAGACGTTGCTGACCAAGGCCTGGAAGCCCACGAAGGACAAGATGAAGCCGATGATGCAGGCGCCGGCATAAACCGGGTAGAAGCGCTTGGGGTTATTGCGGGTCAAGCGCTTGCCCAGCGCGTAGAACATGCCGATCGCGGTATTGAAGACCATGCCGTAAATGACAAAGGTCATCAGCACACCTAGGACCGGGTGGATGCTGGTAATCAGGCTTAGCACCGGCATATCCTGGCCGTTGACGGTCTCGGCCTCGAAGAAGAGCGCAAAGACCAGCAGTGCCAACAGGATTAGGTAGAGCAGGCCGCCAATGAGGCCACCGATGCCGACTGCACGGTTATCCAGGAAGTTACCGCCAATAACGATGGACATGGATACTGCCGTCATCACGTTCAGGCCGGTGTAGTTCAGTGCGGCTAGCCACCAGTTAGGCAGCGAGGTATCAACATTGTTGACCGCCCAGTCATTCATGGCAGAGAAATCAACGTCTGCGTTCAAGATGGTATAGCCGGTGGCAATCACCACAAAGATGATGATGAATGGGGTGATGGTACCGATGACCGCGGTTACGCGGTCGACATCCATCAGGCCGACGAGCAGCACCAAAATCAGCATGGCGGTGGCGCCCACCCACACGGGGATGGACGGGAACTGCTGATTGATATTCGCACCACCGCCGGCAAACATGACGAAGCCGATGGCGAACAAGGTCACCAGGGTGGACCAGTCCAAAATCTTGGCGGTAAATGGCGATGCGACCTTGTCGTAGACAGCGGTGTGCTCCTCGGCTTGGAAATACGAACCGAGCTGCAGGATGGAGATGCCGGTGATCATCATCAAACCAGCGGCTAGGGCGATACCCCACAGGCCCCAGTTACCAAAGGCCACAAAGTACTGCATGGCCTCCTGGCCGGAGGCGAAGCCTGCGCCCACGACGACGCCGATAAACGCCATGGAAATTCCGATTGCGCGTTTTAACATGAAAGGGAGAAACTCTCTTACTCACACGCGCCGGGCCCGCCATTGGTATCGCGCGGGCCCGGATCGACGGTCGATTTATCACGTGTGTTCACATCTAATAAACCACACATCGGACAGGTATTTCGGGCAAGAATCGCCACAACTGTGGTCTCGTTCACCCCGGCCGTAGCACGCAAAGTGCAGCTAAGTGCCAAATTTTGGGACCCGTGGGGCGAAAGGTAACCAGAGCGTAACAATTTGGGAGTGAAATTAACTCCGCAATCGCAGGGGGCTAATTGGGGGTATTATCCTGTCCCCGCGATGAGATCCTTGCGGGCGCGCGCCACACGGGAGCGGATGGTGCCCACGCGCACGCCGGCAATCTTGGCCGCCTCCTCATAGGTATAGCCCAGTACCTGGGTAAGAATGAGGGCTTCGCGGCGGTCGGCTGGGAGGGCGTCGATAAGCGTACGGGCGTCGATCCACTCGCTCCACGCCGCGGATTCTTCCGGCGCCGCGCCCATCGCGTCTTCGTACTCCGTGGCAGACTTTCGCGGCCGGGCCATATCGTGGCGAATATTATCCACCCACACGCGCCGGGCCAGAGAGAGCAGCCACGTGCGCGCGGAGGAACGGGCGGCGAAACGCGGCAGGGCGCTGATGACACGCAGATAGGTCTCTTGGGTGAGATCGTCAGCTCCCTCGGGCCCGCCCAGGTGCGCCAGCAAGCGCCACACATCATCCTGGGTGGCCTTGATAAACTCCGTCAGCGCCGCGCGGTCGCCGCAACCGGCCCGAAGGGCGAGGTCGGTGACGCGGGCGTCGTCTGCTGCGGAGTGGTGAGTCACCTGAATGAATCTACCAGCACCCCTTACTCCCTTTGGCGAGCCCTGACAACCGTGCAAAGTTTTGCCACACTGGAGTCAACTGACCCCAAATTGCCAGGAGGCATAAATGACTGATTTCACCGCTGATGACATCCTGAATAAGGGCCAGCGCCCCGCTGGCAAGGGAAATACCACCCGCCCCTCGGGCCAGCCGGTGCCGTCCGAGAACACCTCGGTGACCGCCGGCCAGCAGGGCCCGGTGGCGCTCAATGATATCCACCTCATTGAAAAGCTCGCGCACTTCAACCGCGAGCGCGTGCCAGAGCGCACGCCGCACGCTAAGGGCCACGGCGCCTTTGGCGAGCTGCACATCACGGAAGATGTGTCTGCCTACACCAAGGCCAAGGTCTTCCAGAAAGGCACCGTCACCCCGATGATGGGCCGTTTTTCCACTGTGGCCGGCGAGCAGGGCTCTCCGGATACCTGGCGCGATGTGCACGGCTTTGCCCTGCGTTTCTACACCGAGGAGGGCAATCTCGACATCGTGGGTAATAACACCCCGGTCTTCTTCGTTCGCGATGGTCAAAAGTTCCCAGACTTCATCCACTCCCAGAAGCGCTTGGGTACCAATGGCCTGCGCGATGCCGATATGCAGTGGGACTTCTGGACTCGTAACCCAGAATCCGCACACCAGGTCACGTATCTGATGGGTGACCGCGGCACTCCGAAGTCCACCCGCCACCAGAATGGCTACGGCTCCCACACCTTCCAGTGGGTCAATGAGGAAGGCGAGGCCTTCTGGGTGAAGTACCACTTCAAGACCCGCCAGGGCGTGGAGAACTTCACCGATGAAGAGGCCACCACCACCGCCGGCCAGAACCCGGATTGCCACCGCGAGGATCTTTATAACGCCATCGAGGAGGGCAACTACCCGATCTGGGACGTTAAGGTGCAGATCATGCCGCTGGATGAGGCGGAGAATTACCGCTTCAACCCCTTCGACCTGACCAAGGTGTGGTCCAAGAAGGACTACCCGCTGCACGATGTGGGCTACTTTGTGCTCAACCGCAACCCGCGCAACTTCTTCGCGCAGATTGAGCAGGTGGCGCTCGACCCGTCCAATATCGTGCCCGGCGTTGGCCTGTCTCCGGATAAGATGCTGCAGGCTCGCGTCTTTGCTTACGCTGACCAGCAGCGTTACCGCATTGGCCCGAACTACCAGCAGCTGCCGGTCAACCAGCCGCAGAACGTGGACGAGGTCAATACCTACCAGCACGAGGGCAGTATGCAGTACCACTTCAATGCTCCAGAGGATCCGGTCTACTCGCCCAACCGCTATGAGAAGGGTACGGGCGTGCTTGATGACGCCGCTGTGAACGACCGCTCCCAGCTCGAGACCACCACCGCGGCGGAGCTCTACATCAATCCGGAGTCCTACGGCAGCGACTTGGTGCGTGCACCGTACGTTCGCCACTCCGAGGACGATGACTTCGTGCAGGCGCGCGACCTGTACGAGAACGTCTATGACGATGCCGCCAAGGAGCGCCTAGTCACCAATATCACCAACGCGATGGCCGGTGTATCCGAGGAGACCGAGGAGCGCGTCTACGAATACTGGACCAAGGTGCACCCAGCCTTGGGTCAGCGCGTGCGCGAGGTCTACGCCGAGAAGAAGTAACCCTTCCCCGGCAGCGCCTGTGTACTAACGACGCCGCCCCCGTACCGAGTTGCATAACTACTGCGCGGTACGGGGGCGGTTTCTTGCTATGCGGCTAGTCGCAGCGGCGCATGTTTTCCGTGACGAAGGCAGGAGCGCCCTCGGCGGCCCACTTATCCACGTCGTAGCACGAGACGGCTAGGCCGGAGGTTGTCGTGCCAATGGATTCAATGGCTACCCACTGGCCGCCCTCATAGCGTGCCCAGGCAGTCCAGTCCGTGCTGTCTTTGCCAAAGTGGGCCCACTGGCCATCGCAGTTATTGACCCGGATATTGGTCATGGTGGGAGCTGCGGGCTGTAGCGCTTCTGGGGAGCAGTCGCCGCGGCCGGTATCGGCGGGTACGGCGGCTGGGGCTTCACTTTCTTCGTTGGCGGATTCCGCGGTGTCCTCGGCGGGAGCTGCGGCTGCAGAGGTGGGCTCGGCCTCCGCGGTCTCGGTGGCGGTGTTTGCGGCTGCCGAGGTAGCGGGCTCGCTCGTGGTTTCTTCGGACGAGGTCTCCGTAGCCGAGGAGCTTGCGGCGGTCGCGTCGGAGAACTCCGGTTCTGCGGACGTATCGGCGTCGTTGGAGCAAGCAACAAGGCTGAAAAACAGCGGCGCGATGACCGCAGCGGCGAGGTAGCGGGAAGGGGCCAGGGAATAATTGTGGGACATGCCATATATCGTAGAGGAACTGCCATTGCGGGGGTGTTCGGCGCGCCTGCAACAGGGGAGTGACCTGCGAGGATAGTTTCAGTACCATGACCTCACGCCTTGCCTCCCCAGACGCTGCGTCCCCTTCCCGGTGGCGCAGCGTCCTCTTGATTCTCTTGCTCGCCCTGCCGCTCATTATTGGCGCTGCGGTGGCGGGCCTTGCACAGTGGGAACCCGCCCACACCTGGTCTAGCGCCGCGCAGCCGTTTGGAGCGCCGCGGGAAAATTCCGCCTCCCCAGAAGTAAAGGAAGCCGCCGAGGCGGCCAGCCGCGCGCAGGCCCAGGCGAGCATGCTTAAATCGGGCGCCACGCAGCTTGACGACGGCACAGGGGAGCTGAATAAGGGGGCGGATGAGCTCGGAGGGGGCGTCGACAAGCTGGCGACGGGCTCCCAAGAACTGGTAGCCGGCCTCAATCAGCTGCAGTCCGGAACTAATACGCTCGGTGGCGGTGCAACGGAGCTGGCCAATGGTGTCGGCGGTGCCGTGGACCAGGTAGTGGGCCTGGGCGCCGTGCAAGGGCAGATTCTGCAGGCCATCGACGGCACGATGCGCGATCTGGAAGGAAATAAGTCCAAGGAAGCGAAGGAAATTCGCTCGCAGCTGGGCGATCTCCGTGCGCAGGTGAATAATTTCCGCCTGGATAATTCGGTGACCGACCAGCTTAAGAAGCTTAAGGACGGCTCGCGCGATCTATCCAATCAGTTGGCGGTCAACGGCTATGCCTATCACGATGGCGTGAACCAGGCCGTATCCGGTGCGCAGGAGCTCAATGAAGGAATTGCGGAGTTGAACAAGCGCGTCGGTGAGGCGCAGGAGGGCGTGGACAAGCTTGACGACGGCGCCGGCAAGCTTTCCACCATGGCGGCCCAAAACCAGACCAATGTGGGTGACATTCAGCGCGCCCTGCCGCCGGCGCATACCGCGACCGACGGCCCGGCACATCTGCTCAGCCCCATCGTGGCGATGTTGGTCTCCGCTTTGGTCCTGCTCGCAGGCGCCGCGTCCGGTGTGGCCTGGCAGGTGGGGTTCCGCCCATGGCTGACGGTCTTCGGCGGCACGCTGGCCGCGGTCGCCATCGGGGAAATCCTCCTCTTTGTGCTTGCCACCGGATTTACCCCTGTGGCGGCGGTGTGGGCCGGCGCGGCGCTCCTTCTGGGGGCGCTGTCCATGGCGGCCATCACCCGCGCCCTACTCGGGCTATGCGGTATTACCGCCGGCAGCATCCTCGGGGCGCTCTTTGTCATCGGCCAGACCGCGCTGGTGGGATGGCTGTGGAAATCCGCGGCAATTGCCGGTGTTTCTAAGGTATGGCAGATCGTTTCTAATCTTTTGCCGCTGAATTGGACTACCGCGGCCGTCACGGTGGCGGGCAACGAAGGCGAACAGGCCGTCTTGTGGACCGGCGTTGCGGTATTGCTCGCCATCACTCTCATTGGGCTGAGTGCAAAGTGGTGGGTTCCATCCACAGGAAAAACCAAACCTACGGTTCATTAGGTCTGAAAAAGCACACCTAAGAAAAAGAAATATTGGTGGAAACTGGGAATTTTGATTCGCGCTACCGTTTGCATTGTGCGAGTGCTACAGTTGGTCTTGCTCACAAAGCCTACTTAGGGGGTAGGCGAACGGTTTCTCCAATCCGTTGTGAGTGATAGGGAATAGGGACGACGCGGCGCTGTAGGGGCACCGCGTCGTTTCCCATATGTGGGGTGTCTAGCTGCAATTTTTGCGGAAAAATCCGTGTAATTCCTTGAATGCTTTTGCTGGGGTGGGGACTTTTTCAAGCAGTGCGAAGTGCTTCGTGGAGACGATTGTCTATAGGAAATTCAATTTAAATCGGTGTGGGCTTTGGGGGAGCCGTAGTGCCTCTGATAGTTAGGGTTTAACCTGGAGCACACTCGCTTGCCCGCGTAGCGTAGGGCATGGCAGGTCGTCAGCGTGTGAAGGGACACTAAGGAGGCGCTGCTCGGGCTCGCGGACATGGGTCCCACCCGCACTTCTGCGGCGGCGGGAATTGTGATCCGCGGCCGAGTAAATCCCATTGTTTCTTTGGGGCTGGTACCCGTCGTTGGTGCCTTGATACGGGGATTTGGTCTAGGTGAAAAAACATCTGACTTTTCAGCGAGGTTTAAGTTCAGCGCTCAAAAGCCCCCGGGGAAAAGTAGGAATGCTGGCGTAACAACGAAAAAGGCCCGCAGCAAAGCTGCGGGCTGTTGGTCGGGATAACAGGATTTGAACCTGCGACCTCTTCGTCCCGAACGAAGCGCGCTACCAACCTGCGCCATATCCCGGCGTTCCGCCTTGAAAAGCGGTACCTGGATACTTTAACGCAAGCTGAGCGCAATCAACAAAACGGCAGGTGGCTGGGTTTAGTCCACCTCGGTGATTTTCAGCAGAGTGGCGGAAGGGCGGCAGAAAAGGCGCACCGGGGCGAATTTGGAGGTGCCCAGGCCATTGGAGACATGCATCTTCATCGGGCCGAAGTCGTGGAGGCCCTGCACGCGGTCGCGGTCGATGCCGCAATTGGTTACCAGTGCGCGGGAACCGGGCAGGCAGATCTGGCCGCCGTGGGTGTGGCCGGACAGGGAAAGTTGGTAGCCATCGTCCGCAAACTTTTCCAGCACGCGGGGCTCGGGGGCGTGGAGGAGCGCCAGGGACAAGTCGGCGTCCTCGTTGGGCGGGCCGGCGATTTCGGAGTAGTCATCCAGATCGTGGTGCGGATCGTCCACGCCGGCGGCGGCAAGGCGGACGTTGCCTACCTTGAATTCATGGCGGGCCTGGTTGGCATCGCGCCAGCCGTGCTCCAAGAAGGCGGCGCGCATACCGCGCCATGGCAAGTCCACATAGGAGGGCTCGCGCTTTTTGCCCAGCAGGTACTTGAAGGGATTGACCGGCTGCGGTGCCCAGTAATCATTGGTGCCGAAGACGAAGAGTCCGGGGCGGGCCAGCAACGGGCCGAGGGCACGCAACGTATCGGGAACGGCCTGCTGATCGGAGAGATTATCGCCAGTGTTGACCACGAGGTCCGGCTCCAGGGCGTCGAGGGCAGAAACCCAGGCAATCTTGGTCTCCTGGCCGGGGATCATATGCAGATCAGACAGATGCAGCAGCCGAAATTCCGGCTTACCGCGCAGCGTGCCCTTGGGCAGGAGGGGGAGCGTATATTCCTTGAGCTCGAATTTGGTCAGTTCGCTATAGCCCCATGCCGCGGCGCCCAGGCCGGCAGCGGTGAGGCCGCCAAGAATACGTAAAAGTTTCACGGCTACCACACTACCTGGCGTACATTGATAGGCATGAGCGAGCTAAAGCAAACCATCCGTGCAGATCTGAAAACCGCAATGAAGGCCAAGGAGAAGCAGCGCACCAGCGCCATCCGCGCCTTGCTGGCTGCCATCCAGGCCGAGGAGACTAATGGCTCCCGGCATGAGCTGGAGGACGCCGATATCCTCAAGGTGATTGCGCGCGAAATCAAAAAGCGCCGCGAGTCCGCCGAGGTCTATGAGGAAAACAGCCGTCCGGAGCTGGCGGAAGCCGAGCTTGCCGACGTCCCCTTCTTCGAGGCCTACCAACCCCGCCAGCTGGACGAGTCTGAGCTTAAGGCCCTAGTGAAGGAATCTATCGCGGAGGTTGAGGCCGAAAACGGCGAAGCACCCACCATGAAGCAGATGGGTGCAGTAATGAAGGTGGCCAATGCCAAGGCCGCCGGCCAGGCAGATGGCAAGCGCCTGTCCGCCGAGGTCAAGTCCCAGCTGAGTTAAAGCGGGCCAGACCGCAATGGGCGAGGCCTAGCGGCCAAGGAGGCTGCGGACGTCGTTGGCAAAGCTATCGATGTCCTCTTGGCGGATGCCAAAGTCTTCCGGCGAGAACCCGCCGCCGGTATCGGTACCGCCACCGCCGTTGCCCGTTTCGTCGCCTGTGCCGCCAGTCGAGCGGCCCGGGCTCGTAGCACCGTCGGCATTACCGCCGCCGGTGCTATTTTGTGCGCCGGTGGAGTTGGCGTCGGCCACGCCGGAGGAGGGGGATTGGGAGGCCCCGGCGCCGTCGGAAAGCTGCAGCGTAATCTCCGCGCCCTTCTTCTTGCCGTCCTTGCCGGTAATCGCGCGAACTACACGGCCATAAGGAACATTGCCGCCAATGACCCGGGAGGTCTTGACCACGTAGCCCTTGGACTCCAAGGTCTGGCGGGCCTCGGCCTCGGACTTGCCGCGCAGGCTATCAAGGGTCTTATCGGCCGTGGTGCCGTTGTCGTACTTCTTGTTGTAATTCGGCAGCCCGGCCTTGGTAGCTATCGGCAGCTGCGAGGCCATGCTGAAGAAGGTCTGCGCCGGCTCCAAGCCGCCGTAGAGATTGCCCCAACCCGCGCACTGGCGCACCGGCCCGGTACACAGCGGGACGGTGGAGGTGCCATCGTTATAGATATACGGCGCGGCGGAAATACCCTCGTTGAATCCCAAGAATGCGGAGGACTGGTTGGACTCGGTGGTACCGGTCTTGGCCGCGATTGGGCTGGAATAACCGGCCGCTTGGGCGGCATCCTTGGCGGTGCCTTGCTTGGCGTCCTCGGACAGGGCGTTGCTCATCGCGCGGGCTACGTCCTTATCAACGGCCTGCTCACACGGGGTTTCCTTGAGATAGACCTCGTTGCCTTCCTTATCCGTGACCTGGGAGATGGGGTTGGGCTCACACCACCTGCCATCCGCGGCCAGCGTGGCGCCCACATTGGAAAGCTCCAGCGGGTTGACCTGGTCTGGGCCCAAGGTGAAGGAGCCGGAGTTGGCGTCCTTGGTGTGCTGGGCAATCGAGGTGTCTTTATCAAAGCTGCCCTTGTCCTCGTAGGAGCGCAGGCCCAAACGCACGGCCATATCGACGATGGGTGCCACGCCTACCTGCTCCGTGAGCTTGATAAACGGCGTATTGGGGGAGTGCGCCAGCGCTTCCTGCAGCGTCATTGTGGCCTTATAGGCACCAGCGTTTTCCACGCAGTAGCGGTTCGCCGGGCAGCCGGCAGCGCCGCCGTGGCCCAGGCCCTCCGCCTCGTAGCGGGTGGGCACATCCACGGTGTTTTTGATGCCATAGCCCGCTTCGAGCGCGGCCGCGGCGGTAAAGACCTTGAAGACGGAACCTGCACCGTTGCCCACCAAGGAGTAGGGCTGTGGCAGGATGGTCTCATTTTTATCCAGGTCCAGGCCGTAATCGCGCGAGGAGACCATGGCCAGCACCTTGCGGTCCGACCTGCCGGGCTTGATGACGTTCATGACTTCAGCCACGCCTTGTGCGTCCGGATTGGTATGGCTTTGTACGGACTCGAGGGCCTTATCCTGCACCGCTGGGTCCAGCGTGGTTTTGATGGTGTAGCCACCGCGCGCCAGCTGCTCCTCGCTAATGCCCTTCTTATCCAGGTATTTCAGCACATAATCACAGAAGAAACCGCGGTCGCCGGCGCCGATGCAGCCATTGGCTAGCGTATTGGGCTTCTTGCCGACGCCCAGTTTCTCCCCCTTATACTTATCCGCTTCCTGTTGCTTGATATAGCCGTTATCCGCCATGGATTGCAGGACGAGGTTGCGCCGCTCGGTCACTTCCTCGGCATTGGTATAGGGATTGAGGCGCTCAGAGGATTGGACCATGCCGGCCAGCATCGCTGCCTGCGGCACCGTGAGCTCGGAAGCATGCGTGCCAAAGTAGGTGCGGGCCGCCGCCTCGACGCCATAGGCATGGTTACCAAAAGAGACCAGGTTGAGGTAGTTGGTGAGGATGTCATCCTTTTCCAATTCCTCGTCCATCTTGGTGGCCATGCGCATCTCGCGCAGCTTGCGGGCTGCGGATTGTTCGGTGGCCGCGGCGCGCTCTTCATCGGTGGTGGCAGAGACTAGCAAGAGGTAGTTCTTGACGTACTGCTGATCGATGGTGGAAGCGCCCTGGGAGACGCCGCCCGACGTCAGGTTTGTCCACAGCGCGCGGAAATTGCCTTGGAAGTCCACGCCTTCGTGATCATAAAAACGCTCGTCCTCAATGGAGACGATGGCATTTTTCATGGCCTTAGAAATCTTCTTGCTCTCCACCGGGTGGCGGCGTTGGCTGAAGACATAGGCCATGTCCTTGCCCTTGGCGTCTTTGATCGTGGTGACGCCTGGGATATTGCCGGCAGTCAGATCTTGCAGGTCAGATTGCATGGTTTCGTTAGTGCGGGCAATCGCCACGCCGGAAATGCCCGCGAAGGGGGCAAGAGCCAGGGCGATGAGCGCGCCTACCAAGACCGTAGACAGGGCTATCTTGGCCAAAGATTTGATGACAGTCACGCCCCATACCCTACGTGGTCGCCCTTGGTAGGTGGAAGATCACTCGCACCCCCTAAAGTGTGACGTGTTAGACAATCTTCGACCCGGATGAATAGACTTAGATGCGTTACATAGTATTCCGTCTGGGAAGGAGCACACTCACCCATGACCGTTCGTGTGAAGACTGCTGGAATGTCTAATACAGCCCGAAATCCCGAGCGTGGTGAGTGGGTCACCCAGGCCAAATGCCGCAAGGGTGACCCGGATGCCCTCTTCGTTCGCGGTGCGGAACAGCGCAAGGCGGCCGTCATTTGCCGCCACTGCCCGGTACTGACCGAATGCCGCGCTGATGCCTTGGATAATCGCGTCGAGTTCGGTGTATGGGGCGGGCTGACCGAGCGCCAGCGCCGAGCCCTGCTGCGCAAGAACCCCCACATCACGGATTGGGCTCACTACTTGGCCCAAGGTGGCGAGCTCGTCGGGATTTAAGAATTTAGACGGCGTGGGGCGTATTTAATAGTTAGAATGGGCCCATGACTAAATGGGAATACGCAACCGCACCTGTTCTTACCCACGCCACCAAGCAGATCCTCGATTCTTGGGGTGAAGATGGCTGGGAACTGGTCACCGTCACCCCGGGGCCTAACCCGGAAAACGTTGTGGCCTACTTCAAGCGCGAGGTGGCATAGTAAATGGGCTTTCATGCTCGCTTGCGGGAGCTGGGGTATGAGCTACCGGGCGTCGCCAAGCCGTTAGCTTCCTATGTGCCGGCCGTGCGCGTGGGTGATCAGGTCTGGACCTCTGGCCAGCTTCCCCTCGTAGAAGGCGCCCTGCCGCTCACCGGCAAGGTTGGCGCCGAAGTCACCACGGAACAAGCCCAGGAACAGGCACGCATCGCGGCGCTGAATGCGCTTGCCGCTATCGATGCCGAAGTTGGCCTGGACAATATCTCCCGCGTGGTAAAGATCGTAGGGTTTGTGGCCTCCGATCCGTCCTATGAGGAGCAACCGGCAGTAATCAATGGTGCCTCCGATTTCATCGGTGAGGTCTTTGGGGATGCTGGAAAGCATGCTCGCTCCGCTGTGGGCGTAGCTGCGTTGCCTAAAAACGCCCCGGTAGAGATCGAACTAATCGTAGAAATTACTGCTTGATCGGATAGGCTAGTAACTATGGAGCACCCCGCATATAGTCAATTGCGTCCCGTCAGCCAATCCGTTGGCGTAGTCCTTTGTGATAACCCCAGCTACACCGCCCTTGAGGGTACGAATACGTGGATTATTCGCGCCGCTGAAGACTCTCGGGCGATCGTCGTGGATCCGGGTCCCGAGGATGAAGGCCATCTCAACGTTGTGCACCGCAACGCAGGTGAGGTGGCTTTGATTTTGATTACCCACCGCCATGATGACCACGCTTCGGGCGCACAACGCTTGCGGCAGATGACCGGCGCCCCCATCCGCGCCTTCGATCCGAGCTACTGCAATGGTGCCGAGGCCCTTCAGGACGGCGAGCACATCTCCCTCGATGGCATCACCCCAAGTCTCGAGGTCGTGCACACCCCAGGCCATACTGCGGATTCCACCTGCTTCTTTGTGTGGAGCGAGGAGGTAGGAAATTCCCGCCTCGAAGGCATTATCTCTGGTGACACCATCGCCGGCCGCCACACCGTTCTCCTTTCGGAGACGGACGGTAACTTGGCCGATTACCTGCACACCCTCGACACCTTGGAAGAGCGTGGTAAGGATATTGCGCTGTTCCCAGGACACGGTCCGGACTTGGATGACACCTCTCAGGTGGCCCGCAAGTATATTGACCGCCGCCACTACCGTCTTGACCAGATTAAAGAGATCCGCTCCCGCCTAGGCGATGATGTGGATTTGAATACCCTGGTCAACGAGATGTATGACGATGTGGACCCGGTGCTGCGCCACGCTGCGGAGCAGTCCACGCGCACCGCGTTGAAGTACTTGGACGGCGAGGTTAAATAAGCCTATCTCCATTCGCCCCTCTTCCTCTTTGGTGGGAAGAGGGGCTTAATTGTGCTGTGGGCTGAGGCAGGAGGCGCGCAGGGCCGACGTATGGCCGCGGTGGGGCCCACAGGCGGTGCGGAGGGGAGCGTACCGTGGCCACAAGTGCGGTGGGGAACTGGTTAAAAGGGGGTAAAACCAGCGAAACCCCGCCGAAGCGGGGTAGCGGTCTGGCGCGGTCTTAGCGAGCGCGGCGGGCGAGGTGCTCGGTATCGACGATGAGCACGGACTTGCCCTCGAGGCGGATCCAACCGCGGTGCGCGAAGGTGGCCAGCGCCTTGTTGACGGTCTCACGGGAAGCGCCCACCAGCTGGGCAATCTCTTCCTGGGTGAGGTCATGGTTCACGCGCAGGGCGCTGCCTTCCTGAACACCGAAGCGGTTAGCCAGCTGCAGCAAGGTCTTTGCCACGCGGCCCGGAACGTCGGTGAAGATGAGGTCAGCCAGGTTGGCGTTGGTGCGGCGCAGGCGGCGAGCCAGCACGCGCAGCAGCTGCTGGGCGATTTCGGGGTGGTCACCAACCCACTTCTTGAGCAGCTCGGAGTTCATGGTGGCGGCCTGAACCTCGGTCACGCACACGGCGGAGGAGGTGCGCGGGCCCGGATCGAAGATGGACAGCTCGCCAAACATATCGGATGGGCCCATGACCGTCAGCAGGTTTTCGCGACCATCCGGGGCGTGGCGGGCGAGCTTAATCTTGCCCGAGGTGATGATGTACAAGCGGTCACCGGGCTCGCCTTCGTCGAAGATGGTGGTTCCGCGCGGGTAGCGCACGGTCTCCATCTGCTCGATTAGGTGCTGCACTGCAACGGGATCAACGCCTTGGAAGATTCCGGCGCGGGAGAGGATGTCCTGTACGCCTTCCACGTTTTACTCCTTGGATGTCGACTGCGAAAGTCCATAGATGAGCCTGTGCCACATCTGGGTGCGGTCTTTCATGCACTCGACAATGCGGAACAAGCGGGGTCACTGTGTACCGCGTTTCATCTTACAGTGTAATTGGTCACTTTTGGTACTTCACAGAAATTTTGTCACACTATAGAAACTCTACTCGTGCTAGTGCACGGTTCAGGCCAGCAGTTTTGCGGCCTAGTCAGCAAAAACGACTGCCTCGAGCTTTTCCATCAGGAGGGCGAAAAGGGCGATGGCAAGTGGTACCAGAATCACGAGTGAAATCATGTTTTCCTAGTCTACTAAGCTAAACCCCATGAATTCAGCACTGTCAGCGGCAAGCGCGCCGGAGCTGCGCGCACCGGAGGTAAATCGGCGTTTGGCGCAGGAGTATCCGAATGCACGGTGTGCCTTGGATTATGACTCCCCGCTGCAGCTGCTCATTGCCACCGTTCTTTCCGCACAATGCACGGATGAACGCGTGAATTCGGTGACCCCTGAGCTCTTTTCCCGCTACCCCGAGGCGGCGGACTATGCTTCCGCACAGCGCTCGGATTTGGAGAGAATCCTGCGGCCGTTGGGCTTTCAGCGTGCCAAGGCGGGGCACCTTTTGGGCATCGGGGAGAAGCTGGTGGCAGATTTTCAAGGCGAAGTCCCGCGCACGGTCAAGGAACTGACCAGCTTGCCCGGTGTTGGTCGCAAGACCGCACTGGTGGTGCTCGGAAATGCCTTCGGGATCCCCGGGCTGACCGTGGATACGCACTTTAGCCGCCTCATGCAGCGGCTTGGGCTGTCGGGGGAGAAGACGCCGGTCAAGATTGAACGGGACATCGCTAAGCTCGTGCCGGAAGAAGAGTGGACGATGTTTTCACACCGTGTCATCTTCCACGGGCGCCAGGTATGTCATGCGCGCACGCCGGAGTGCGATGCATGCGTTCTGCGGGATATGTGTCCAGCCGCTCGTGGGCGCTAGGCTAACGGTATGAAGAACTACGTCCTTGGCACGGTGATTGCCGCGATCCTCATCGCCGTCATTGCGGTAGCTGGGGTCTCGCAGTTGCGGGGCGGGGACGGATCTGAGGAGGCGTCGCTAAGCGAAGCCCCTTCGCAAGAAGTCCCACAGCGCCCGGACTGCCCGGCCGGCGCCGTGGCCGGGGTGGAGCTGGAGTGCTTGGGCGGTGAGGCAGCCGGAAAGCCCGCCGATGAGGGCGTCAGCGTGGTTAACGTGTGGGCGTGGTGGTGCGAGCCGTGCCGCGCGGAACTTCCCTACCTGCAGGACGTGGCGGAAGCGCATCCGGACTGGCAGGTCGTGGGCGTGCACGCGGATAAGAACGCGGGAAATGGTGCAGCTTTCTTGAATGACTTGGGCGTCGAGCTGCCGAGCTTCCAGGATTCGGATAATAAGTTTGCCGGTGAGCTGGGCCTGCCGGGCGTGGTGCCGGTGACGGTGGTGCTCAAGGACGGCGAGGTGCGCAAGCAATTTGCGCAGCCGTTTAGCTCCGCAGCGGAGATTGAAAAGGCCGTGGAGGAGGCGATTGCGGCATGAGTCAACTCCTTCCCGAGCGCACGCCAGAATGGCTCAAGCCGGCGCTGGGGGTAGACCCCAGCCAGGTGCAAGAGCTCATTGGCAACCGCCAGGCTTCGTCCCTCAATGGCACTAATGTGCAGGTGCCGGTCAAGCGGGAAGCAGCCGTGCTCATGCTGCTGAGCGGCGAGAGCGCGGAGGAGGCCAGTATTTTGCTCACGCATCGCTCGCCGTCCATGCGCTCGCACTCGGGCCAGATTGCCTTTCCCGGCGGCCGCCGGGATCCCGCGGATACTTCCCTGGTGGATACCGCGCTGCGGGAAGCCTGGGAGGAAACGGACCTGCAGCGCAACTCCGTGACCCCGCTGGAGCAGTGGGAGCAGCTGCATATCCGCGCCACCGGCAATCCGGTGAGCCCCATTTTGGCGCATTGGACCCAGCCGGGGGAGGTCTATCCCGCCAGCCCCGATGAAACCGATGACGTGTTTCTCGTGCCTATCCGGGAGCTGGTCGATCCGCGCAACCGCTTCATGGTGGGCTTTAGAAAATGGCAAGGACCAGCATTTCACGCCAATGGTTACGTCATTTGGGGCTTTACCGCCGGCGTGCTCTCGGCACTATTGCAGCACGCCGGGTGGAGCGTTCCATGGGATAACAATTCAGTCATGGACCTGCGTGACTCCCTCAAAAACTCCCGCAATAATGAGAAGATGTCCTAACCGCTGGTGCCGCGGTACGCATACGTCTTAAACCCCAGATAGAAAGAACCCATAGCCATGACTCCTGCGCTCATCGTTGACGGCCTGATTGTGGTCGCCGTCCTCATTGCGCTCCTGAGTGGGTGGCGCAATGGCGCCCTCGCGGCGGTATTGGCCTCCATTGGTGTGGGCGCTGGGGTAGTGCTAGGCATTGCCGTGGCCCCGGCCGCCCTGCGCTTGGTGGATCAGCCCTCGCTGCGCTTGCTGCTGTTAGTGGGAATCCTGGTGCTTTTTGTGGGCGTCGGGCAGCTTATCGGATCCTCGTTGGGTGGCAGCGTGCGCGATCGCATGAAGGCGCGCAAGACGCAGCGCCTTGATTCCGCCGTGGGTGCGGTTTTTCAAGCCTTTGCCGCCTTGGTGGTTATTTGGCTCATTTCTATCCCCGTGGCCACCAACTTAGGTGGGGTGGCCGGCCAGGGCCTGCGCGATTCCCGCATCTTGGGCAAGCTCAACTCGGCCGCACCGGCGCAGGTAGCGTCGCTGCCCAATGGGGTGGCGGCGATGCTCAACGAGTCCGGCCTGCCGCCGCTAGTCTCGCCGTGGCAAAACTCGATTAGCACCGAGGAAGTAGAAGAGCCGGACCCAGACGTGCAGGATCCGGAGATGGTGCGGCGCATGCGGCCGTCTATCATTCACGTGCTTGGCGACGCCGAAGAGTGCTCCCGCCGCCTCATGGGTTCCGGCTTCGTGGCGGCCGATGACTACGTGATCACCAATGCTCACGTAGTGGCCGGCACGCAGACCGTGCGCTTGGATACCAAGGTGGGCCTCAAGGACGCGACCGTGGTCTACTACAACCCGGATGTGGATGTGGCGGTGCTGCACTCGCGCGACCTGGGCATCGATCCACTGCCATGGGCCCAGGCCCCGGCCCAGACGGGCGATGATGCCATGGTCATGGGCTTCCCGCACTCCGGGCCTTTCGACGCCGAGATGGCGCGCGTGCGCGATCGCATCACCATTTCCGGCCCGGATATCTACTCGCATGGTCGCGTGGAACGCGATTCCTACACCGTGCGCGGCAAGATCCAACAAGGAAATTCCGGCGGACCGCTGGTCAACACGGCCGGCGAGGTCCTCGGCGTGGTCTTCGGCGCCTCGGTGGATGATTCCGAGACCGGCTATGCCCTAACCGCCGATGAGGTCAATGCCCAAATCGGAGACATCACGCAGCTTACCCACCCTGTAGATACCGGCGAGTGCGTGGCGCACTAGCTATGTTCTTGTAGCCAGGCCGCCAGCGTGGAAACGAAATCCGCCGGTGCTTCCAAGTGCGGAAGGTTCTTCGCGCCGGGGATGGTCGTGGCGGTGAATCCGCGGCGGGCGCGCGAGGCGGCGCGGCGGACCACAGGGTTCCACAGTCGCTGTTGGGCGTGGATGAAGAGAACGGGACGCTCTACTGCCAGTTCCACCCAGGTCAAGGGAACCACGGCGGTGCGCATGCGGTGGTTCCACAAGATTCCACGGCTGACGCTGCCGATGCGGGAGGCGCGCAGGCGGAGATCGAGGATGCGGTCTAGGGTGGCGTCGGCAAGCAAAGGCCCCGTATCCAGCTCCAGCTCCTTGCGGTAGGCGCGGGGGCTAAGCAGCAGGTTTTGGGCGCGGGTAACGCGCGGCAGGCGGCACAGCAGCGAGCGCAGATTAATCCACCCAAAGTCCCACGGCCGGGCGGCAATCGCGCGGCGCAGATCCACCGGGTGGGCGGCGGAAATGGAGGCCAGGCCGCGCACCCGCTCAGGGCGCTCTGCGGCCAAACACCACGCCACCGCGCCGCCCGTATCGGCGCCCACCACAAAGGCATCGTCATGGCCCAAGGCCTGAATGAGCCCGCTAATATCGCCCACCAAAGTGCGGATATCCTGCCCCGCCTCAATGGGCGGCTTATCGGACATACCAAAGCCTCGCATATCCACGGCCGCGACGTGGAAGCCGCGTTGTGCAAGCGGCGCTATGACGTCCTGATAATCGAACCACCCGCCAAAAGCGCCGTGGATGAGCACCACGAGTGGCTGCGTGCTATCGCCCGCCGTGGCGACGTGCAGGCGGATGCCGCGGGTGTGGACGAACTCATGCGCATAAGGTCCATCCAGCTCCACCGTTGAGGGAGGCAGGGGTGCGAAGGCCATGGTGCCGCCTTTCTATAGTTGGGGCAGAAACGGTAGAGAAAAGGGGAGGAAGTACACAAAATCCGCCCCAGGCTAGCTAGGGCGGATAGAGGGGTGCACGTACGCGTGGCGCCTGCCGGTTTAGGTGTAGAGGCCGTGGGTGTTCTTACGGTCCAGAGACTTCTGTGCCTTGCCCGGAACCAGGTTCTTGAGCTCCTTGGTGGAGTCAATGGTCTTCTGCGGGGCCTTGACCTGCTTGACATTCTTCAGGCCAACGAAGGCCAGGATGCCGGCGAGGACGATCATGATCAAGAACACGATCAGGAACGCTGCCCAGCGGTCCAGCCAGACGGCGAGAAGCTCGGCCAGGAAGAAG
The DNA here is from genome assembly GCF_000175635.1 of Corynebacterium tuberculostearicum SK141. Taxonomy (GTDB): domain Bacteria; phylum Actinomycetota; class Actinomycetes; order Mycobacteriales; family Mycobacteriaceae; genus Corynebacterium; species Corynebacterium tuberculostearicum_C. The sequence goes on from NZ_ACVP01000007.1 coordinate 27,917, forward strand.
AAAAAGAAGAAGGAGCTATACAGCGCGATGGTGCCTGCGCCACCGAAGAGGCCTGCACCGATGCCGCCCTTCTTAGCGGACTCTGCCAGCTCGGTCTTGGCTAGCTCCACCTCGGAGCGCACGAGCTGGGACATCTGCTCGGTGGCGTTGGAGACCAGCTGGCCTACCGAGGTCTCGGACGAGGACGTATCCACGTCACTCAAAGGGATCGAGTTCACCTTCGGTGCAAATTGATCAGTACCGTCGGTAAAAAGTCCATCGTTGCTCACGATTAATTCTCCTCGCGTTTATCTAAACCTTGTAATGTCCCCAATAATAATGGAATCACTATTATCCCATGGTGCCACGCATACTTAGGGACTTCCACGGCTATCCTAATGGATATGTCAGAAAATGACGCGTTATCCCCGCTGTTTCGCCTGCCGGGGGTGAAAGAAAGTGCAGAAAAGGCCGCCGCTGCCATCGCCCGTGCACACCGCCGACCTGCAGGATTGCGCAAGTTTGAGGTTATCTCTGCGGAGTCCCTCATGCGCGGCGCCCGCGCCAGCGTGGCGCTGGACGGCCACGCTATCCCCCCACATCCGGGACCGGAAGATATGGAAGAAGGGCCGCTGGCCAGCGCTGTCAGCGCCTATTCCGTGGCCGCCCCGGAACTCTTAGATGCTACGGTGCGCTCCTTTGCCCGGGCACCGCTGCAGGTGCTGGCGCGCATTGACGTCGCGGCCGGCGGTACCGGCATTCCGGCCGGCGAGAGTGCGCGCTTGCAAGGATTGGGACGGCTCATCGCGCAGGGTGACGGCCCTGCCTTCGATCTCTTGCTGCCGAGCGTGGTCCATGCCGAGATTGCCGCCGGCGAGTTCTTTGGCCCTCGCAGTGGCCTCGTCGCCCGCGTTGCCTCCCGCCTCGCCGCGGTGCATACGGGCTTTGACCCGCGCGGTTTCGCCGTGCCCGAGGTCTACTACACCCGCCACCGCGCCGAGTATGCCGCCGCGGTGGGCAATTATCGCACCGCGCTTGCCGACGCCCTCTTAACCCACCTCGCCGCCTGGACCGCCGGCGGCAAAGAAGCCGACGCGATTGCCCGCGCGGCCTAGGAGGCGCGCCGTGGGCCCCGCTTGGGCGGGCCGGGGCGGCCCGGGTGCTGGGCGAGCCACAGGCCAGCGCCGATAACTGCCGCGGTACCCGCCAGAACGGAGGCTCCGATTCCAATTTCCTTGGCGGTTGGCGCAGGCAGGAGCGGCACCGGGTCCTTAAAGGAGCGGATCTCCCAGTGGTGGGCGAGGGCGTGGCGCTTTAGCTGCTTGTCCGGGTTGACGGCGACGGGGTGGCCTACCTTTTCCAGCATCGGGATATCCGTCGCGGAATCCGAGTAGGCGTAGCTGGCAGCAAGGTCGAGGTTTTCTGCCGCTGCGGTCCGCTCCAGGGCCTCCGCTTTAGTGGGGCCCTTGCAGTAGAAGAGCACCTCGCCGGTAAAACGGCCGTTTTCCTCTGCCAATTCGGTGGCGATGACGTGCTCGACGCCGAGTTCCTCTGCGATGATGTCCACCAGCACGGCCGCGGAGGCAGAGACGATGACCACGTGGTGGCCAGCGGCGCGGTGGGCGCGGATGAGTTCGCGGGCCTCGGCATAAATGGAGGGCGTGACCACGTGATGCATGGTCTCGCGGGCGATGGCGCGCACCTCGTCCACGGACCAGCCCGTGACCAGTGCGGTGAGCTGGTCGCGGGTGGAATCCATGCCTTCGCTGGTTAGACCAGAAAACATATAGGTGGCCTTAGCAAGTGATAGCTGCAGTGCTTCGGCCGGCGAGATGAGCCCGTTGTGGAGGAATTCGCGACCAAACGCATAGGCCGAGGAGGTGGCGATGATGGTCTTGTCCAGATCGAAAAACGCCGCGGTGCGTGCGGGGTCGCCGCCAGCGCGGGTGGTGTCGGCGCGGCGGGGATGACGGGGCTCGCGGGAAGTAGTCATGATGTGCTGCCGAGTGTAGCTGCCCTAAGCGCTTGCTGGTGTAGAAGTGACTGATGTTAACGGTGATTTGTATGCCACTAATGTGGGATTGGGAACCCGCGTGGGGGTGGCGCTGAGTGAACATGCATTCGGTGCAGGTCAGCGCCGTGGCCGCGGAAATCTGCTGTTAGCTGTTGTGATTGGGTGGCGAACATGTCATAATAATGCGTGCAAGGCCCCGATATACTGTGCGGCCTGCCCCGGCTCACCCCCCCGAGGCCGGGTTACTGACGGCCCGCGCGCACACCCCCCCCGATGCGCGGGCCGTCACCTATATCTACCGCCGTGCGGAGCGGGTTATCCACAGATTTTTGGTTGAAACGACAACCAAATCGCGCCTACATGGTGACTTCTGGCGGGTTATCCACAGCATTGCCGCCGGAGCCTCGCTGCGGTTGCGCGACTGCTTCAGGCTATGAGGCATGAACGCATTACACCCTGATTCCGCCGTCATCATCGTCGCCATTGGTGACGAAGCGCTGCGCGCCGAGGCCGTTCACGCCGCGGCTGCGACCAGCCACGATGTGCTGACCGTAACCGATCCCCGCGATGTCCCGCGCAGCTTGCCCGGCGCCTATGCAGTGCTGGTTGATTCCCTTATGGCCCGCGTGGTGGCAGCAGCGCGGCGCACCCACACCGCGCCTGCGCCCGTGCTTTTCCTGGCCGCGGACCCCGGGCCGATTGACTACGAGGCGGCGCTCGCCTGCCACGCGGAGAGCGCCTTTATCATCCCCGCCCAGGTGAAGGAGTTGCTGGCGAGCATTGCCGCGGCGGGCGCGCCGCAGGAAGCGCGGCCGGGCAGCGCGACCATCGCCGTGGTGGGCGCGAGCGGTGGGGTGGGTACTTCGACCTTCGCTGCCGCGCTGGCCCGCACCCAGTGCGCAGCCGACGGTCGCGCCCTGCTTGTCGACGCCCGCCCATACTCCGGTGGCCTCGACCTCCTGCTCGGCGTAGAAGCGGAACCGGGGGCGCGCTGGCCGGAGCTTACCGTGGGCGATGGCAGCATCGATGCCGCTGATCTCTACCGCGCGCTGCCATCCACGCCTGATGGGGTAGCGGTGCTCTCCGCCGCGCGCAGCACCGTCGCGGATCCCTTCCGCCTAGAAAAGGATCTGCTCGCGCGGGTGGTAGGCGCGGCCCATGCGGGCGAGGGAGTATGCGTGGTGGATTGCACCCCGGAGACCATCCCGGATGCCTGTACCCACGTGGTCATCGTGGTGGCCGCGGAGGTGCGCTCGGCCGCGTCGGCCGCGCAACTTCTGGTGCGTCTCGATGCCGCGCGGCGCAGGTGCGTGGTGGTGCTGCGGCAACGCCAGTGGGCGTCGTTAAGCGCGGCGGAAGTAGAACGCATCGTCCACAGCACGGTGCTGGCAGAATTGCCAACGCTCCGGGGCCTCACCCGCACGGTAGAAATCGGCGGCCTACCGCAGCGCCTCCCCGCACCCTTGCGTAAGGCCGCCCGCGCGGTCCTCGAGGAGGTCGGCGCATGAGCGAGCATAAAGCAGCACAAGAAACGCTGGAAAAGATGCAGCGCATCATTGCCGCTGAGCCTAACTTGGTACAGGATGCTGCAGCCCTGGCCCGGCGCATTCGCGCAGAGGCCGGCGTGATTAGTGACGTTGCAGTGCTTGACTTGCTGCGCCGCCTGCGCCAAGACGCCACCGGGATGGGCCCGCTCGATGCGGTGCTGGGGCGCGAGGGCGTTACAGACGTCGTAGTCAACGGGCCACACGCGGTATTCATGGACCGCGGCGAAGGCCTCGAGCGCACCGATATCACCTTCCGCGATGATGCCGAGGTCCGCCAGCTGGCCAGCCGGCTTGCGGCAGCTTCAGGCACGCGCCTCGATGATGCGCAGCCCTTTGCCGATGGCCGCGTTACTCGCCCCGATGGTGTCGTGCTGCGCGTCCACGCCTTGCTAAGCCCGCCCGCGGTTGCCGGGACTTGCCTGAGCCTGCGTGTATTGCGCCAAGCGCAGACCACCTTGCCCCAGCTGGTAGACAATGGCACGCTGCCAGAAGACATCGCGGCGCTGCTGCGCGCCGTGGTGGACAAGCGGATTTCCTTCCTCGTCATCGGCGGCACCGGTTCCGGCAAAACCACCCTGCTCTCCGCGCTTTTGGGAACCGTCTCCGAGCGCGAACGCATCCTCGTTATCGAGGACACCGCCGAGCTTTCCCCACACCACCCGCACTGCGTCAGCGTGGTCTCGCGCCGGGCCAACGCGGAGGGAAGCGGCGAGGTCACGATGTCACAACTGCTGCGCCAAGCGCTGCGCATGCGGCCGGACCGCATCGTGGTGGGCGAAATCCGCGGCCGCGAGGTGGTGGATCTCCTCGCCGCTCTCAACACCGGCCACGATGGCGGCGCCGGCACGCTGCACGCCAATTCCCTCTTTGAAGTACCAGCCCGCATGGAGGCGCTCGCCGCCCTCGGCGGCTTGGACCGCGCGGCGCTGCACTCGCAATTGGCGGCGGCTGTGCACATGGTGCTGACCATGGAGCGCACCCCACAGGGCCGCCGCCTCGCCCATATCGGTGTGCTCGAGGGAAACCCAGTGACCCCGCGCATCATCTGGAGCGCCGAAGATGGCCCGGCGGACGGCTTCGCGGAATTCTCCGCGCAGCTGCTGGGAGAACAGGCCGGGGAGGCCAGCCGTGCTTAGTTACCTCATCCTTGCCGCTGCGCTGCTTATACCCGCGCCCTCGAGTGCCGGCCGCCTGGTCTTGGCCACGCGCCGGGCACAGACCAGCTCCGTGGTTATCCTAGGTGCAGTCTTTTGCGGCAGCCTGGTCTTCTACTCGGTGGGCCGCATCAGCATCGCCATCGCCGCCGCCATTATCGCGTGGTGCGTGTCCTGGTACGCGAAGGATATTGTGGCCGCGCGGGCGGAGCGGCGTGGCCGCGAGGGGCTGGCCGCTTACCTGGGCGTGGTCACCGCAGACCTGCGCGCAGGAGCGACCTTGGCTGGGGCGCTCGCCCGCGGCGTGGAGTCCCTGCCAGCCACCACCCCGCGCGAGGTATCCACAGCACTAGAGTCCACGGCCGCCCTTGCCGCGCGCGGTGCGCCGCCGCACATGGCGCTGACAGAAGCGCAGGGCGGCAAGGCCCTGCCAGAACTTCACCGCTTAGGTCACTTATTAGAGCTTTCCACCTACCACGGCATAGCGGTGGCCAGCTTGCTCGACCAAGCCCAAAGCCGCCTCGACGCTTCCCGACGCCACCAGCAATCCACCGCCGCTAGCCTGCAAGGCCCCCAAGCCACCGCCACGGTGCTCGCGTGCCTGCCCATAGCCGGCATCGCCATGGGCGGGGCCATGGGTGCCAACTCCCTCGGCTTCCTTTTAGGCGGCGGATTAGGCGGTATTCTCCTCGTGGTGGGTGTGGCGCTGGCCTGCGGCGGATTCGCCTGGTCGCGCGTCATTATCCGGAAGGCGGCCGCATGACCCCGCTCATCTTTATCGCCCTCGCCGCCCTCGTTGGCCTGCCGCCGCACACCGCCCGCCTGGCGCCTGCCAGCGCAACCGAGACCACCGCCAAGACCCCGCGCGATGGCCCGACCGCGCGCGGGGGACTGATAAGCAAGCTCAAGCCCGTCGCGCCGCTGGACCCACTGGCAGTAGCTGGCGACGTCGAGCTCTTCGCAGCATGCCTGGCCGCGGGACTATCCGTGCACGGCGCCACCACCGCGGTGGCCCGCACCGCGGATGCCCAGACCAAGGAACTGTGGGAGACCGTCGCCGCGCTGCTCGGCGTGGGCGTTCCCGCGCAGTCCGCGTGGGGCCACATGAAGAGCCATGCGGGGCTGGAGGACTTAGCGCAGCTTGTCATCATGTCGGGCCAATCCGGCGCCACCATCGCGGCCGGATGTCAACGAATCTGTACTTCTTTGCGCGCGGAAGCATCCGCCCACGCCACGGCGCAGGCGGAGCGCGCAGGAGTATTTATCGCCCTCCCGCTGGCGGTGTGCTTCCTGCCAGCATTCATCGTTCTAGGACTTGCGCCCGTAGTTATCAGTTTGGGCGCACAACTTCTCTAAACCTCACATGAAAGGACACTAATCATGCACGCACTTAATAAGTATTCCCAGCTCATCCGCAATGACGAGGGGATGAGCACCATCGAATATGCCATGGGATCTTTGGCGGCCGCCGCGCTTGCCGGGGTGCTCTACATGGTCATCAACGGCGGCGGGGTGGTCGATGCCATCGAGGGCATCATTACCGACGCCCTCTCGAATACCCCGAGCTAGCGACGCTCTTTAACCGCGGCCGGCGGGCCCAGCCTGCCGGCAGAAAGGAGGAAAGATGCACAGGGTATTTGATGACGATGGCTCCGTGACCATCGAGGCCGCCTTGGCTTTAAGCTCCCTGGTCTTGGTCGCGGCGGGAATCGTGGGTGCCATTGCCACGCTGGCATCCTATATCGCCGCGGTGGACATGGCGGGCGCGGCCGCGCGTTCGCACGCCATCGGCGTCGAATACCATCCCCCGCGCGAGGATGCCCAGGTCAGCGTGGAAGAAAGCGGTGGGTTGGTGAGGGCGTCGGTAAGCGTCGATGCCCCCGTCGGCACCATGCGCTCTGAGGCGGTATTTCCGGCCGAGGTGGGCGGAAATGAGTAGGCCGAGGCGCTGCGGCGAGGAAGGCTATGCCACCATTGCCGCGGCCGGTATCATCGTCGCCATCGTGAGCCTGCTGCTTATCGTGGCGGCAGTGGGCTCGCGCGTGGCCGCGCGACACGAGGCTCAGGTGGCGGCCGACCTCGCGGCGGTTGCCGGTGCCTGGGCCCTCGCTACGGGTGAAGATGCTTGCACCGCCGCGCGCGATACCGCCGCGCTTAACGACGCCACCTTAGAAACCTGCACCGAATCCGGCCGCGACGTCATCGTCACCGCCACAGTCCGTGGCCGGTCCACTCAAGCGAAGGCCGGGCCGGTATGACCTGGCAAGAAGCAGTAGTGCGCCTTATCCCCACCGCAGTGGCAGCCGTAGCAGGCTTTATCGCTTGGCGGGAATACCGCCGAAAGGTACGCGAAGAAATCAAATCGGATCATAGGCGGGAACAAGATAGATGGTGGGGAATTGTGCAGTGGTGTATCGATAAGACTGACTCGGCGGAAAGCGCCGAAAGAATTACTGGATGGTATTTTCTCCCCACAATTCTGGGATTATTATCGGACGTTGAAGGAGATTCCCCTTTTATCAACACGCTGTGGGATTTTGCCCAAGAGTTTAAAGAGGGTGAGCTCGACAAATCTGCCCCGAAAGAAGAAAGAGGCGATGCTCCATGAGGCATCCGCAAGGCTCGCCTTTTTACGAGCCGAATCCGGAAGTGCGGCGCACTCGCGCACGTGCAGCGGCGGAAATTCAGCGCATCATATTGGAGCGGTTTCCTCATCGGCGTGAGGAGCTATTGCAGCGCAGCGCCGACTATGAATACGCGCGGGCGCAGCGAGTAAATGAAGAAGAAGGCAAAACCGCTTAAGTTGCGGCTAGCCCTGCGTCATGGTGACCAGCGCACCCAGTAGCTTGATGGCGCCGTCCTTGCTCAGCGGGTTATTCCCGTTTCCGCACTTGGGCGACTGCACGCACGACGGGCAACCGGCTTCGCACGGACAAGAGCGCACCGCCTCGAAGGTGGCCGCGATCCATTCGGGGAAGCGGCGGAAGCCTTCCTCGGCAAAACCGGCGCCGCCGGGGTGGCCGTCGTAGACAAAGACGGTGGGCAGCTGCGTATCGGGGTGCAACGCGGTGGACACGCCGCCGATGTCCCAGCGGTCGCAGGTGGCGATAAGCGGTAATAGGCCAATGGCGGCGTGCTCGGCCGCGTGTAGGGTGCCGGGCGTATCGGAGGCCGTCACACCCATGGCGGAAAGCGCCATCGGATCGATGGTGTAGGCCACTGCCCGGGTGACCAGGCGCTGTTCGGGGAGATCGAGGGGGATGTCGTCGCCAATGGTGCCGTCGGCAAGCCGCACCTGGTAGCCGGTGACGCGGTCGGTGACCTCTACCTCCACGTCCGCCACCCACAGCCCCGGGGAGTAATTGACCAGGTTATCGGCCTCGCGCAGGATGCGGATATCCGTGGTGGAGCGCGGAGTCGTGGAATAATCCGGGGCCTCGGGGCGGGCCAGGGCTAGGTAATCGCTGAGGATGAGCTCCTCAATGACAAAACTCTCACCTTGGTGCAGGTACACCGCGCCGGGGTGGACCTGGCTGGTGGCGCGGGCGGCGTCGATGGTGCCGAGCAGGCGGCCGTCGGAGGAATCTACGATCATGACTTCCTCGCCCGCCCCGCCGCGCAGCGACACCGCGGTATGTGCCGTTTCGGGCGAGAGTTCCTCCGGTGAATGGGCAGGGACGGGCACGGCGAACCAGCCGCGCTCGCGGCGGCGCAGCAGGCCAGACTCGGCCAGCTGGTGGACCACGTCTTGGGCGCCCCAGGCGGCAATCGTGGCATCATCCAGCGGCTTTTCCACCGCGGCGCAATAGACGTGGCCGAAGAGGATATAGGGATTGGCCGGGTTGAAAACGCTGGCCTCCACCGGCCGACCCAGCAGGGCCTCGGGGTGGTGGACCAGGTAGGTATCCATCGGCTCATCGCGGGCGATGAGCACCACGAGCGAGCCCTGCCCGCGGCGGCCGGCGCGCCCGGCCTGCTGCCAAAAGCTCGCGACGGTCCCCGGGAAGCCGGCCGTGACCACAGCATCGAGCCCACCGACGTCGATACCCAGCTCGAGGGCGGAGGTGGTGGCGACGCCGAGCAAGGAGGCGTCGTCAAGCGCGCGCTCCAACTTGCGGCGGTCCTCGGCCAGGTAACCGGCGCGGTAGGCGGCGATGCGCTGGGCAAAATCGGGCCGGCCGAGGCTACCGGAGAGCACCTCGGCCGCGCGCATGGCTACTACCTCGGCCGAGCGGCGCGAACGCACAAAGGTCATGGTGCGTGCGCCCTCGGCGATGAAGGAGGCCATCATCTCGGCCGCCTCGGTGGTGGCGGCGCGGCGCACCGGCGCCCCGTGCTCGCCCTCGGCGCCCTCGATAAAGCCCGGCTCCCATAGCGCCACGGTGCGCGCGCCGGTGGGCGCGGTGTCCTCCGTAATCGCGCGGGCGGGCCGGCCGGTAAGGCGTTGCGCATGCCGGGCCGGGTCCTTCATGGTGGCCGAGGCATAAATTACCGTCGGCCGCGAGCCATAGTGCGCGCACAGACGCAGCAGGCGCCGCAGCACCAGCGCCACGTTCGCGCCAAAAACGCCCCGGTAGGAATGGCATTCATCGATGACAATGAACTCCAGGTGCCGCAGCAACCGCGCCCACCGCGCGTGCGCCGCCAGCAAGGACATGTGCACCATATCCGGATTGGAAAAAATGAACCGCGAATGATCGCGCACGCCCGCGCGGGATTCCTGCGGCGTATCGCCGTCATAAGGCGAGGGCACCACGCCCTTGAGCGCCGGAATGCCCCGGCACAGCTCGAGCACCGCCTGCAGCTGGTCCGACCCCAGCGCCTTGGTGGGGGTGAGATACAGCGCGCAGGCGCTCGGATCCTGCGCCAGCCGGCTCAAAATGGGCAGCTGGTAGCCCAGGGACTTTCCCGAAGACGTACCGGTAGAAATCACCGCATCCTCACCTGCCCAGGCGGCCTGCGCGAGCTCGGCCTGGTGCCTATACAGCTTGCCGACGCCCCCTTCGACCAGCTTCTCCTTCAATTCCGGCAGCACCCATTCGGGCCACTCGGCATACTGCGCACGCTGCGGCGGCAGGGTGGTGTGAAATGTGAGAGTGGACTCATCGAGGCGGCGCTGGATGAACTCGAGCAGCTCTTCTCCTAGGGGATTATCCGTTTCCGGGTGAGCCAATTTCTACCCCCTCATGAGTTAGGCCTATCGCTTTGGCGTGGAACGTGTCACACTGATATGAGGCCAATGATGTCTTGGTGCGGTGTTTACACTTTAAGGTACTGCTAAAGGACGCATTTACCGAACCCCTCGGCGCGGAATCGCCGCACCGCCAATCAAGAAAAGGACTGCACACCATGGCACAAGGAACCGTTAAGTGGTTTAACTCTGAAAAGGGCTACGGCTTCATCGAGCGCGCGGACGGCGAAGGCGATATCTTCGTCCACTACTCCGAGATCCAGGGCAGCGGTTTTCGCACCCTAGAAGAAAACCAGCAGGTCACCTTCGAAGTAGGCTCCGGCCCGAAGGGCGAGCAGGCCCAGTCCGTGTCCGTCATCTAGGCGGCCGGCTCCCTCGCTCAGGCCTTTCTGCTCAGGCCTTCCCGCTATGGCGTTTCGGCGTAGCCGCGGCGGGTATCCCACCACTCGGTGAACTTATTCTGCAGTTTCTGCAGGCCCACGCCGATGATGACGGCGGCGATGATGCTGACCACCACGGCCAGCACGGGCGAATTGGAAAAGGCCATGCCGCCCAGGTAGCCAATGGCGAGCGCTTCGGCCGCCCAGAGCGCGACGCCGATGGTGTCGAAGAAGACAAAGACGAGCCACGGGAAGCGCATCGACCCCAGCAGGATGGTCATAAATAGGCGCGCTGAAGGAATGAAGCGGGCAATAATAATGGCCGCACCGCCGCCGCGACGCATATTGCGCTTGACCCACTTGAGCCCCTCGTAGGCCTTCGATCCCTTAGGTACGCGCTGGAGCAGGGGCATGAAGCGCGTGCCCAGCAGGAAGCAGAGATTATCGCCCATCATGGCGGCAATGAGCGCTACGAAAAACATGGTGGGCAGGTGCGGAAAGCCCTGGGAGCCGGACCAGGCGCCGGCCATATTGAGCGGGATTTCAGAAGGCAGCACGGGGAAGAAGCAGTCACCGAAGATCAGCACGCCGACCAGCGGGTAGATCCACTCTGTGGACATGACGGTTTCGATCCACATAGTGATGGTGTCAACCATGAATCCTCCGCGGGCGTCGTCTTGGGTGTGCTATCGTGCCCCACAATGCTTTCACAGCTACTGGGCGTTCTAAGTAGGCCAGTATAGACCCGTTCCGTGGGGGTACATAGTGCCCCTGAAAACGGCCTTTTGGCAGAACCGCGTATATGGTGCGAGAAAGGAAACGCAGATCAACTGTGTACGCTAGGGGCGATTGCTGAAAGCGTGCAAACCTTATTGTTCGCATCATCGAAAGGGATGAAGTCGAAGTGGCAGAAGCAGCCGGGCCGGGAAAGACCTTGGTGATCGTCGAGTCGGCGACGAAGGCGAAGAAGATTCAGCCTTACCTCGGAGATAACTACATCGTGGAGGCCTCCGTGGGCCATATCCGCGATCTTCCCCGTGGCGCTGCGGACGTGCCGGCTAAGTATAAGAAGGAATCCTGGGCGCGCCTCGGCGTGAACCCGGAGGATGACTTCGCCCCGCTGTACGTGGTGAGCCCCGATAAAAAGAAGAAGGTCGCAGACCTCAAGTCCAAGCTGAAGCAGTGCGATCAGCTCTACCTCGCAACAGACCCCGACCGCGAGGGCGAGGCCATCGCCTGGCACCTGCTTGAGGTCCTCAAGCCCAAGGTTCCGGTGCGCCGCATGGTCTTTAACGAGATCACCAAGTCCGCGATCCTGGAGGCCGCGGACAATACCCGCGATTTGGATTACAACCTTATCGACGCCCAGGAAACCCGCCGTATCCTCGACCGTCTCTACGGCTATGAGGTCTCCCCGGTGCTGTGGAAGAAGGTTATGCCACGGCTTTCTGCCGGCCGCGTGCAGTCGGTGGCCACCCGCGTCATCGTCGAGCGCGAGCGCGAGCGCATGGCGTTCATCCCCGCGGACTACTGGGATCTGGCCGCCACGCTAGATACCGGCGCTGCGGACGCGGATAACCCCGCTACTTTCGACGCCCGCCTTACCGCCGTCAATAGCAAGCGCGTGGCCTTGGGCCGCGACTTTGATGACCGCGGAAACGTCAAGAGCAAAGACGTCATCGTCATCACCGAGCCACAGGCCAAGGCGCTAGAAACCGCGCTGCGCGGTGCGGATATGCAGGTCGCTGGGGTCGAACACAAGCCCTATACGCGCAAGCCCTATGCGCCGTTTATGACCTCTACGCTGCAGCAGGAGGCCGGCCGCCGCCTGCACTTTACCTCTGAGCGCACCATGCGCATTGCGCAGCGACTGTACGAAAACGGCCACATTACTTATATGCGTACGGACTCTACCTCGCTCTCTCAGCAGGGCCTGTCGGCTGCGCGCAATTCCGCTACCAGCATCTATGGTGCAGAATACGTCTCTGATTCCCCGCGCGTATATGACCGCAAGGTGAAAAACTCCCAGGAGGCCCACGAGGCCATCCGACCGGCCGGCGAGTCCTTCGCCACCCCGGGCCAGCTCTCTGGCCAGTTGGATGCGGAGGAGTTTAAGCTCTATGACCTGATTTGGAAGCGCACCGTCGCCTCTCAGATGGCCGATGCCAAGGGAACCTCCATGAAGGTCACCGTGGCCGGCACCGCCGCCACCGATAAGGGCAGCTACGACGTGGAATTCTCCGCCACCGGCCGCACCATTACCTTCCCCGGCTTCCTGAAGGCCTACGGCGCGGACGACGCCAAGGGGGACAAGAAGGGCGAGACCCGCCTGCCGCACTTGGAGGAGGGCCGCGGCCTGACCGCCAAGGAGGTCTCCGCCGAGGGACACTCCACCAACCCGCCGGCGCGCTATACCGAAGCCAGCCTGGTCAAGAAGATGGAGGACCTAGGCATCGGTCGCCCGTCCACCTACGCGTCCATCATCAAGACCATCCAGGACCGCGGCTATGTGGTCTCGCGCGGCAATGCGCTGGTGCCATCCTGGGTTGCCTTCGCCGTCGTAGGCCTATTGGAGGAAAACTTCACCGAGCTGGTGGACTATGACTTCACCTCTTCCATGGAAGACGAGCTAGACCAGATTGCCACCGGTATCGAGGACGGTACCGCCTGGCTTAACGGCTTCTACTTTGGCAACGCCGAGGCCAACGAGCAGAAGGCGGCTTCCATTGCCCGGCACGGCGGCTTGAAGTCGCTTATCGACGTCAACCTAGAAGCCATCGATGCCCGCAAGGTCAACTCCCTGCGTCTTTATACCGATACCGAGGGCCGCGACGTCTTCGTCCGCGTGGGTCGCTATGGCCCGTATATCGAGCGCGCCGTTGGCACTAACGACGACGGCAGCATCGAGTATCAGCGCGCTAACCTGTCCGAAACCGTCACCCCGGATGGACTGAACGAGGAGCTGGCGGAAAAGCTCTTCGCCACCCCGCAGGGCGGCCGTGAGCTAGGCGAGAACCCAGAAAACGGCCGCATGATCGTGGCCAAGGAGGGCCGCTTTGGCCCGTATGTCACCGAGGTCGTCCGCGAGGATGAGCGGGAGAAGGCCGAGGGTGAGGCCGAGGAGGTCGTCGCTAAGGAGCGCGCCGAGGAAGACAAGCAACGCGCCGAGGAAGGCAAGCGTGCCAAGAACTGGGAAACCAAGACGGCCGCGAAGCAGAAGGAAAAGCGCGTCAAGGAGTACATCGAGAACAAGCTCAAGCCGGGTACGGCTTCGCTGTTTAGCTCCATGGAACCCTCCACTGTGACTTTGGAGGAGGCCCTCAAGCTGCTTTCTCTGCCGCGCGAGGTGGGCGAGGACGACGGCGTGATGATCACCGCGCAGAACGGGCGCTATGGCCCGTACCTGAAGAAGGGTACCGATTCGCGCTCGCTGGCTAAGGAAGAGCAGATCTTCACCATCACCTTGGACGAGGCCCGCCGCATCTACGCCGAGCCGAAGCGTCGCGGCCGCGCCGCGGCCCAGCCGCCGATTAAGCAGCTGGGCGATAACGACGTCTCCGGCAAGCCCATGACCGTCAAGGACGGCCGCTTCGGCCCCTATGTCACCGATGGCACCACCAATGCCTCCCTGCGCCGCGGCGATGACCCGGAGCAGCTTACCGACGCCCGCGCGAACGAACTCCTTTCCGAGCGCCGCGCCAAGGAAGCTTCCGGCGAGACCAAGAAGAAGTCCACCAAGAAGTCCTCTAAGAAGACGACGAAGAAGAAGGCAACCAAGAAGGCCACCAAAAAGTCCACGAAGAAGGCTGGCAAGAAGGCAACTAAGAAGCCCTCGCCCGGCACGAAGAACGTGGTAAAGGCCGGCTCGCGCAAGAAGTAACCGCGTAAGGTGGCGGGCATGAACGATTTTCTTGCCCGCACCCAAGAAGGCGCCGCGGCCCTGCGGCGCGCCGTCACCATCAAAACGCGGCCGCAGCTTTTGGCCTCGGTACGCGAAGAGCCCGCCGTTGGCGCCGGAGTTGTAGCCGGAGCTATTGGCCAGGTGGAAAAGGCCCGCACCCTGACCCGTCCTTCGGTGCTCGGCGTGGCGGCCGTAACGGCGAGCCATGCCGCCTATGCGTGGAGCCTATATCGCCGCGGCGCGCGCAACGACGCCCTGGGTTGGAGCCTGCGCGCGGCCGTATGGGGCGCGGGCGTTGCCGCAACTCGCAAGGAGCCGACGGCCGCTGCGGTCGCGGTGGGCGGCGCGGCGGTGCTCACGACCTCGGCATTGGCGGGAGATCCAGCGCTGCGCACCGATGCCGGCAAGGGCATGAGCCACGGCACCAACCTGCTCGTTGCGGCCGAGGGGCTGACGGCCCTGCGCGCGGCGCTCGCGCAGCAACATAGCGGTAAGCGGAAGCAGGGGGCGCGCCTAGTGGGCGCGGCCGAGGCGGGCGCCCTAGCGGTCGGCCATCTGCTGCTTCTCGATGGCCTGTGCCGCACGCGGTAGCTGCGGCTGCATCGTCGGACCGTAGGACAGCCGGCGGTGCACCGCCTCGAACGGCCCGCGGAGGTCGAAGACTTCCAGCACGCAGGCCCCGATAAGCGTGACCAGCCACACCGCGAATGCCAGCGCGGCCTGGCCGAAGGCGCCCAGATCGTGGCCGAAGTTCAGCGTGAACGGGTGCACGAGGAAGAAAAAGAGAATGGACTGCCCTACGTAGCCGCTCATGGAGCGCTTGCCCAGCGCCGCAAAAGGCCACAGCACTGTGGGCAGCGGCGCGCCGGCCGAGAGCCGCTCCTGCACCGGCTGCAGCAGCAGCGCGAGCCCGGCCAGGATGCCAGGTCCGGTAAAGACACCGATGAAAGCGTTGGCATTATTGGCCGCATTGGCCCAGCGCTGCTCGATGACCCCCAGCGTGCTCAAAGACCACAAGGCGCCGATAACCACGGTAATGATCACCGCGACGGCCACCCAGCGGAGGAGGGTGGGGCGGTGAGAGGGGACGTCGGCAAGCACGCTCTGGCGCGCCCACACAAAGCCCACGAGCATGACGGGCAGGTACATCAGCACAATGATCGGCGTGGCAACAGCCTGGCTGCCAAGGGTAATAAGCTGGCTGAGCAGCAGATCGGGGTAGGACTCGATGGTGCCAATGCCCTCCGTGGCCACCACGCCGCTGGGATCCACAGCGCCGGAAATGAAGGCCACCACCCCGCCCAGCGCGCACAGCGCGAATAGGATATAGGCAACGCGCAGGAGGGTAGAATCCCGTTTGCGCAGCAGGAAGGCGATGATAATTCCCGCCACGCCATAGAAGAACATAATGTCGCCCCAAAACAGCAGCACCAGGTGCACTGCGCCCATGAGCGCCAAGAAGGCATAGCGCTTGGCGATGACCCAGCGCGCCGCCCGCACCGGAAACCCGCGCCGCCACAGACTCATCGCAATGAGCCCCACGCCAAAGCCGAGCAGGGTAGAAAACATGGGCAGGCCGCGGTTGTGGACAAAGAAGGCGCCGAAGACCACGGCCGCCTTATCCCACGCGCTGCCATCAATGATGCCGCCGAAATAGCTGCCCGGCCGGTCGGTGGTGATGATCCATGCCGTGGTCATATTGGCCATGGCGATGCCTAGAAGGGCCATGCCGCGCGCCACATCGGGCACGATCATGCGGGGCCGGGGAGCTGAGCTCACTTAAAAACCTCGTTATACCTCGGAACGTTCTGCCAGGGTAGCGCGGATAGGGCGAGCCAGCTGGGTCATGCGGTGACGGCCGCGCAGCTCAATGGATTTCATCATAGTCCAGCGGGCCTGCTCGGCCTCGTTAGCGGTCTTGAGCGTGGCGGCGTTGGTAAGAACCTGGCCCGGGGTGTCCTTGGCCAGCTCGGTCAGGCGCGCAGCCTCGTTCACGGCGTCACCAATGACGGTGTATTCGAAGCGATCCGCGCCGCCGATATGCCCGGCCACAACGTGCCCCGCCGCCACGCCAATGCCCGCCTGCAGCTCCAGCCCGCGCAACTCGCCGCGCAGCTCGCGGGCGGCCTGCAGCGCCATGGAGGCGGAATCATAAACATTGAGCGGCGCGCCAAAGACAGCCAGCGCGGCATCGCCCTGGAACTTGTTAATGATGCCTTTATTGCGGTGCACCACCTCGACGACGTGCTCGAAGAACTTATTGAGCTCCTCCACTACCTCCTCGGGGGAGTGGTTGACGGCGAAAGTAGTAGAACCGATGACGTCAATGAAGAGCACAGCGACCTTGCGGTCCTCGCCGCCCAACTCGGGGCGCTCCTCTAGGGCGCGCTGCGCCACCTCGACGCCGACGTAGCGGCCGAAGATATCGCGCACGCGCTGGCGCTCGCGCAAGCCGCGCATCATCTCGTTGAAACCGGCCTGCAGTACGCCCAGCTCGGACCCGTCATAGATATCGACCTCGGCATCGTTCTCGCCACGGCGCACCCGGTTAATGGCGTCCTGCAGCTCCACGATCGGGTCCACCACGCTCATCACCGCGAAGCTAGTACCGATAAACCCGGTGGCCAGAGCGGTAAGTGCCAGGGCCGTGATGGCGGGAACCAGGTCTCCTGCGGTGCCGGAGAAGAGCCCGGTGCGCTGGGCGATGAGCACGAGCAAGATGCCGACCAACGGCACGCCGGAGGTCATCAGCCAGGTCGAAATGAGGCGGTACTTGATGGGCGGCTCCAGGGTGGCGTCCTCGAAGCGGCGCGCCACCGCCTGGGCGGCCACAGGGCGCACGAGGCGCTCGGCCTGCAGGTAAGTCAAGATGACCACCACGAGGCCGGCCAGGGTGGCGGACACGCCCACGACGAGCCCGAGGCTGCCGGATTCCCGGCCGGAAATTACCACGGCCAGGATGATGCCGATGAGCCACACCGCGGCCGCCACCGCGGATTGGTAGACGGGAATGCGCAGCACCAGGTTGCGCACCATATTCGGATCGTGCTCGTCCGGGTTGCGCTGCCAGTCCAGCACTGGGCGGAAAAGCAGCAGGGTGACGGCGATGCCGATGACCACGGCAAAGATGAGGTACACCGCGGCGACGCCCATCAGGCTGGGCAGCTCGGCGGCAAAGTCCTTAATCTCCGGCATCGGCAGGAAATAAAGGACAAAGGTCATGATGGCGATGGCGCCGATGAGGTTCGCGCCAAGGACTAAGGCGGCGTAGACCGGCCATTGGGTACCCATGAGCCATCGTGCGCCGCGCAGTAGTCTGTTCATGCCTTCATACTTTAGTAAGACCAGTAGGCTAGGGCGAGTGAATACCGGAAGCGTTGCGCAAAGATTGGCAGATACCCCAGGTGTGGCCCGCACTATCCTGGGCGCCGCCCGGGCAGCTCGGGGGATGCCGGGGGCAGACCCGCGGGCGATGAGCCATTCCTGGCTATTTACCGGCCCGCCGGGCTCCGGCCGTTCCTTGGCCGCCATCGATTTTGCGGCCGCGCTCATGTGCACGGACGCAGAGGAACCGGGCTGCGGCCGGTGCGAGGCCTGTCGTGCGGTGCTGGAGACCAAACAACACACCGATCTGGTCCTCGTGGATCCGCAGGAGGTCATCATTCCCGTGGATACGGTGCGCGAGGTCATCGGCCGTGCCGCGAGCCTGCCCACGGTGGCCCCTTGGCGCGTGGTGATCTTCAACAACGCCGACCGCCTCAACAATAACGGCGCGAATGCCCTACTCAAGACGGTAGAGGAGCCGCCGGCGCGCACCGTAATTATCATGTGCGCGCCTTCCGACGCCCCCGAGGACTTCTCTCAGACCCTTCGCTCGCGCTGCCGGCACCTGTACATTCCCTCCCCGTCGGTGGAGAGCATTACCGCCCAGTTGGTCAGCGAGGGCGCCTCGGATCACGACGCCCACTTGGCCGCCCTTACCTCCCTCCGTCACGTCGGCCGGGCGCGGCGCCTAGTCAACGATCCCGCGGTGCAAAAACGCCGCGCGGTGGCCATCAACCTGGCAGAGGAGGTCTTCCACGGCTCCCAGGGCTTCCAGGCGGTGACCTCGCTGCTGAAGATGGTGGACTCGGAGGCGAAGGAGTCGCATAAAGACCAGGAAGAGGCCGAGCTGGCGAAACTGGAACAGACCCTCGGCGTGGGTGCGAAGGGCAAAGGCGCGGCTAAGGCGCAGCGCGACGCCCGCTCCGCCATCAAGGATCTGCAGGACCAGCACAAAAAGCGGGCGAAGCGCCGCGTGATCGATAACCTGGACCTCGTGCTTGTTGATCTCTCCGGCGTCTACCGCGATGCGCTCATGCAGAAGGTGGGCGCGCAGGTGGATTTGACCCACCCGGACTTCGCCGGTCTTTCTGGTGAGATCGCGCAGCGCGTGAGCGAGGAAGGCTTGCTGGACTGCCAGGCGGCTATCACGTTGTGCCGCGAGCAGCTGACCCAAAACGTCGGCACGCAGATTGCCTTTGACGGGCTGGTGGGCCGCCTGCGCCGTGCGTGCCTGTAGGTGGGGCCCGATTTCTATTCCGTGGCACCCCTAGGTTAGACTTTCTCTTGCTGCACTGGCGTATGCCGAGCAGCGCGCCGCCTTAGCTCAGTCGGTAGAGCATTTCACTCGTAATGAAAAGGTCGCGAGTTCGATTCTCGCAGGCGGCTCCACAGTGGCCGCAGGTGTATAGCCTGCGGCCTTTCGCGGTTTCGGGGACAGCGGGTTGTGGGTGTAGCGCGCTAAGCCTCGCCGTGGTTATTGAGCAGGCGTGGGACCACCTTGCCAGTGGCGTTGCGCGGGAGCTTGGCCAGGAAGTGCACGTCGCGCGGCACGGAGTGATCGGCGAGCTTGGTGCGGACCCAGTCGCGGATGGCGTCGGCGGTGAGGGCCTTTCCGGCGGCGTCGGCAGTAGGCACCGCCCACACGGCGATGCGTTGGAAGGTCTCGCTATCCTCTACGCCGCCAGCATGAACCTCGTGGATGCCGGGCATGGCCTCGAGGACCTCGGTGACGGACTGCGGGTGGACGTTTTCGCCGCCGACGATGATCATGTCATCGGCGCGGCCGACCACGTGTAGGAAGTCATGCTCATCGATATAGCCCAAGTCACCGATGGAGATGAGCCCGTCCACCTTATTGAGGCGCAGGTTGGGATTGGTATATCCGGTCATGGCGGTGGAGTTGTTCAGGTAGATCTCTCCCACCTCGCCGCGCGGCACCGGGTGGCCTTCCTTATCGAGGATGCGCAGCTTCGTGCCGGAGGCCACGCGTCCGGCGATGGTGGGGTTGGCGGCCACCTGGTCCATGGTGGCGGTCGTCGCGAGCGCGAGCTCGGTGGATCCGTACACGTTGCATAGGATGGCGCCGAAGCGCTCATTGGTCTCCTTGACCACCTCCGGGGTCAGTGCATTGCCGGCCGAGGCGATGAATTTCAGGCTCGAGGTATCGAACTCACCGGCTGGGTCCCGCTCCACCAAGCGCTTAAAGAAGATGGGGGAGGAAATCATGCCATCGAGGCGGTAGCGCTGGACGTCGTCAAGCACCTGCTCCGCGTCGAATACGCGGCGGGTGACGATGGTATTGCGCAGGCCCAGCGCGATATTGATGCAGGCCCAACCCCAGGTGTGAAAAATGGAGGCGGTGAGCTGCAGGCGCTGGTCGGCGCGCCACGGAATCGTATCCACGATAGAGGCCAGCACCACGGGCAGGGTGGGCTCCGGCCGCACAATGCCCTTCGGAATGCCGGTGGTGCCGGAGGACATGAGCACGATTGAGCCGTGCTTGGGGAAGCGCGGCAGCTCCACGGCCGGTGGGTTCTTTACAATCTTGTCCAGCTTCGGCAGATCGCTTGCGCCCGTATCGTGCGCGATGATGACCGGGATATCGGTGTCCACGCGGTCGATGAACTCATCATCCACGACGAGCACATTGATGCCATTCTCCTCGATGCAGCCTGCCAGCTGCTCCGGGGAGGAGCCCACGTTGAGCAGGTAAATAGAAGCGCCCACATAGCCCTTGGCGCCGAGCGGAATGATGATGCCGCGGCCGTTGCGCGCCATGACGCCGAGGCGAATCTCGGGCAGGTCCAGCGAGCGGAGGTAGCGGGCGAAGCCCTGCGTGTGGGTGCGCAGCTGGCGGTAGGTGAGGGTGCCGTCGTCGTCGATAAGCGCCAAGCGCTCCGGGCAGGCGAGGTAGCCCTGTTCGATCTCGCGCGCGGTGGTGAAGCGGTAGCGGGCCAGGTTCGGCAGCAGGTTGAGCTGGGCCTTCGCGCCGCCTTGGTGGCTGATGAGTCCGGCGTTAAGAAGCGCCGGCACGAACCGGCCGAGGGCTGCAGCGTGGAATGTGAAATCAGAAAAATTCACGATCGGGAAAGCTCCAAATTAGCGAAGATAACGAAAAGATAACCATGGACGATATCGTGAGAGAGGCGGGCGGTGTTGCCGCCAACTCGAAATATGTTACAGAAGTGACTACAGTTACCTGAAGTTACTGGTGTTTCTAGAAAAGGATCTCATGAAATCTCTGCAGCTCAAAGTCCTCTCCGTGGTTGCTTCCGCGCTGGCCGTCGTAGGCGTGGCTGTCGCGCCGCAGGCCACCGCCGCGGAGCGCAACCTAGTAGCCTTCGGCGATTCCGTCCTTGCGGATCCAGATGCCGGCTCCTACTTTGCTCACCGTTTCGATCCCTCTAAGGGTGTGGGCATGGATTGCCCTACCTCCAATAATTACGCCAAGCGTGCAGGCGCCAAGCTGCGCCTTCCGGTGAGGGACTTCTCTTGCTCCGGTGCCGTGTCCATGTCTCGCGGTCCGCAGGTTTCCCAGCAGGTGGATGCGGCCATCCGCAGCGGCGCGCTGACTCCGGCTACCAACCGCGTGGTTATCACCACTGGCTTTAATGACACTTACAACCACCGCGATATGAACCTGCCGCAGATTCGCAAGCAGTTCGCGGACCGCACCGCCCCGCAGATCGAGCGCATTAAGCGCGCGGCCCCGAACGCCCGCGTCCAGATCGTGGGATACCCCACCATCGGCACCGGCCCTTATTACTGTCTATTCCACTTCGGCCCGCGCCCGGCCGATTCCACCTTCCTGCCGGGCATCCAGGACTTTGAGAATAAGGCGCAGTGGATGCAGGTGGACCTAGCGGCACGCACCGGCGTGCAGTTCTTGGATATGAAACCTTCCACCCGCAATAACGGCATGTGTGCCGATGCGAACCAGCGCATGTGGGCTGGTCTGGTGGACTTTACTGGCGGTGACGGCAACTTGCCCATCCACATGAACCAGCGCGGCCACGAGCATGCGGCCAACGTCATTGCCCGCTCTTAAAAAGAGTTTTCAATAATGCGCCGGTTTTGAAAATATAGGTACGCTCGGGCGCATGACTGTAAAAGCTGTTATTGCCCGCTCCAAGGGCGCGGAAGTCGAAACCGTCAATATCGTTGTCCCCGACCCCGGCCCTAATGACGTCATCGTGCGCGTCCAGGCCTGCGGTGTGTGCCACACCGACCTTGCCTACCGCGATGGCGATATTGAAGACGCCTTCCCCTTCCTGCTCGGCCACGAGGCCGCAGGCGTGGTAGAAACCGTAGGTTCTGCGGTCACCCACGTGGAGGAAGGCGACTTCGTCATTTTGAACTGGCGCGCCGTGTGCGGCGAGTGCCGCGCCTGCAAGAAGGGCGAGCCAAAGTACTGCTTTAATACCCACAACGCCTCCAAGAAGATGACCCTCGAGGATGGCACCGAGCTCACCCCTGCGTTGGGCATCGGTTCCTTCGCGGAGAAGACCCTGGTCCACGAGGGCCAGTGCACCAAGGTGGAAGACACCGACCCGGCTGCCGCTGGCCTGCTGGGCTGCGGCATCATGGCGGGCCTCGGCGCGGCCGTGAATACCGGCGATATCCAGCTCGGCGAGTCCGTCGCTGTCTTTGGCTGCGGCGGCGTCGGCATGGCGGCCATTGCGGGCGCCAAGCTGGCGAGCGCGGCGAAGATCATTGCCGTGGATATCGACGAGTCCAAGCTGGAGACCGCCCGCGAGTTCGGCGCGACCGACACCATCTGCTCCAAGGATCTCTCGGAACAAGAAGTCATTGACGCCGTCCGCGAGCTCACCGGCGGCTTCGGCACCGACGTCTCTATCGACGCTGTGGGCATCCAGCCCACCTGGCGCCAGGCCTTCTACTCCCGCGACCATGCCGGCCGCATGGTCATGGTGGGCGTGCCGAACCTCACCGACCACGTGGACATTCCGGCCATCGACCTCTACGGCCGCGGCGGCTCCATCAAGCCCGCGTGGTACGGCGATTGCCTCCCAGAGCGCGATTTCCCCGCTTACGTAGCGCTGTCCAAGGCCGGCAACTTCCCGCTGGACAAGTTTGTCACCGAGCGCATTGCGCTTGACGACGTCGAGCAGGCCTTTACCACCATGAAGTCCGGCAAGGTTCTGCGTTCGGTGGTGGAGTTCTAATGCGTATCGATAGCACGGTTACTTCTGGCAAGTTCCGCCTCGATGGCGGCGAGTGGGACGTGGACAATAACGTCTACGTCGTGGGCGATGACTCCAGCGTGTACGTGGTGGACCCCTCCCACGATCTGGATGCGGTAGCAGAGCTCGTTGGCGATCGTCGCGTGGAAGGCATCTTGCTCACCCACGCGCACAATGACCACTGCGAGCTCGCCCCCGAGGCCGCCAAGCGCTTCGATACCGAGGTCTACCTGCACCCGGACGATGACATGCTGTGGCAGGAGTCCAATGGCGATGCTCCATACACGCCATTGGCGGACCGCGGTCAGTTCGATATTGGCGGCGAGAAGATCACGGTCTACCACACCCCGGGCCACTCGCCGGGCTGCGTGGTGCTGCACGTGGGCGAGACGCTGCTGTCGGGCGATACGCTCTTCAACGGCGGCCCCGGCGCCACCGGCCGCAAGTACTCCGACTTCGATGTGATCATCGAGTCGCTGAAGAACGTCGTCTTCACCCTGCCGGAGGACACCAAGGTCCTGCCAGGGCATGGCGATGCCACCACGGTGGGCGTGGAGGCTGCGCGCATCGACGAATACATCGAGCGCGGCTACTAGCCTCTAGTACGCCCTCAGGTACTCGCCGTAGCCGGACTTGAGTAACGGCTCGGCGAGTTTTTCTAGCTGGGCGCGGTCGATGAAGCCGGCGTCGAAGGCGGCCACTTCTGGTGAGCCGATAACGATGCCGGTGCGTTTTTGCATCACCTCGACGTAGGCGGAGGCCTCGCTCATCGAGTCCACCGTTCCCGTATCGAGCCACACGCTGCCGCGGTGCAGGCGCTGGACATTGAGCTCGCCGCGGCGCAGGTACTCCTCGTTTACCGCCGTGATCTCCAGTTCACCGCGGCCGCTGGGTTCGATGCCCTTGGCTATCTCCACGACGGAGTTGTCATAAAAGTACAAGCCCACCACCGCGTGGTTCGACCGCGGCACTTCCGGCTTTTCCTCGATGCTGAGCGCACGGCCTGCGGTGTCGAATTCCACGACACCGTAGCGCTGCGGATCCGAGACCTCGTAGGCGAAGATGATGCCGCCTTCCGGATCTTGGCAGTGGGCGAGCTCGCCGCCGAAGCCGTGGAAGATATTATCGCCGAGCACCAGCGCGACGCTGTCGTCTCCAATAAACTCCTCGCCAATCAAGAAGGCCTGCGCGAGCCCCTCCGGCCGCGGTTGGACCGCGTAATCGATCATCAGCCCAAGCTGCGATCCATCGCCAAAGAGCCGCTGGAAGGCCCCCGCATCCTCTGGGGTGGTAATGATGAGGATCTCCCGAATACCCGCTTGAATGAGCGTGGTTAGCGGGTAATAAATCATCGGCTTGTCATAAATGGGCATGAGCTGCTTCGAGATGCCCTTGGTAATCGGGTAGAGCCGCGTGCCGGACCCGCCGGCCAGGATGATGCCTTTCATTTAATCCTCCGGGTACAGCGCCAGGTACAGGGCAAGGGCCGCGCGCCAATTCTGCGGCTTGAAGCCCGTAGCCTCGATTTTATCTAGCGCAAGCGTCGACTCCTTAGGGCGCGGCGCCTCGGGGCCCGCGATCTCGCGGTACTGCTCGGTGCTTACCGGAGTGACCTCGGCCGGGTCGTGGCCGAGCCCGATGAACACGGCCATGGCAATCTCATCGCGGCCCACGGTATCGCCCGAGTTAGAGAGGTTATACACGCCGTAGTCCGCGTCGGAATTGAGCAGGTGGACGATGCCCTTGGCAAGATCCTCGGCAAACGTGGGTCGCCCGCGCTGGTCATGGATGACCTTCGGCTCCACGCCCTGAGTGGCCAGCCGGCGCATGGTGGACATGAAATTCTCGCCATCGCCAAAGACCCAGGAAGTGCGGATGACGTAGTGCTGCGGCGCGGTCTGCGCGGCGGTATCGCCCGCGGCTTTCGACGCCCCGTATGCACTGAGCGGCGACGGTAGCTCCTCCTCGGTGTGGACCTCGTTCGCCCCATCGAAGATATAGTCGCTCGACACATGCACCAGCGTGATCTGGTTTTCTGCGGCGATGCGCGCCAGCCGTGCGGGCGCTTCCGCATTGACGGCCCAGGCGGCGGCGCGGTCGTTTTCGGCGCCGTTGACGTCGTTATACGCCGCGCAATTGATGATGGCGGAGTACTGCTTCCAATTCCGTTCTGGTGGGTCGGTGATGTCGAAGTCGGCGTGGGAGCAGAATTCGGCGTCGGTAAGCAGGCGCTTCAGCGCCCGCCCCAGCTGCCCGTTCGCGCCCGTGACGAGGATGCGCCGGGCGGGCATCGGGCTCACGTCTTCAAGAGCGGGGTGCTGCGTGTCCTTCTCCGAAATCTCGGTGGGCTCCAGCGGCCAGTCGACGATGTTGAGGTTCACCGCGGCGTAACGAGCCTCGGCCGACCAGTGCTCATTCACCAAGTAGCAATAGGAGGTTTCCTCCAGCGCCTGAAAGCCATTGGCGACGCCCCGCGGGACAAACACCGCAGTCTCCGGCCCCACCTCGTGGGTGACGACCTCGCCAAAGCTTTCCGACCCCTCGCGCAAGTCGCACCATGCGCCGAAAATCCTGCCCTGCGCCACCGAGACGAGCTTGTCCCACGGCTCAGCGTGCAGGCCGCGCGTAGCACCGGCGTGGTTGAAAGAGATATTGTTCTGCACCGGCTGGAAGCTCGCGAGCTCGGGCGCGAGACCGGTGAATTTTTCGCGTTGCCAATTCTCCTTGAACCAGCCGCGGTTATCGCCGTGCACGTCGAGGTCGATGATGAGCAGCCCCGGGATGGCGGTTTCGGTAATACGCATATCTACTGTCCTTGCTGCTTGTAGCGGGCTTCCACGTTTTCTTTCTCGGGCTTCCACCAGCCTTCGTTCTCGCGATACCACGCGATGGTGTCTTCGAGACCGGCGCGGATATCCGTGAACCGCGGGGTCCATCCCAGCTCGCGACGCAGCTTGGCGGCGTCCATGGCATAACGCTGGTCGTGGCCGGGGCGGTCCGCCACGTGCTCATAGAGTGCGCGTCCATTCCGGGTGTGGCCCATGATTTCGCAGATCAGCTCAATGACCTGCTTATTATTAATATCTTCCTGGTCCGCGCCGATATTGTAGGTCTCGCCGATGCGGCCCCGCTCGAGGATGGCGAGCACCGCTTCGTTGTGGTCATCGACGTGGATCCAATCGCGTACCTGCTCGCCGGTGCCGTAGAGCTTGGGGGTGTGTCCGGAGAGGATATTGGTGATCTGGCGGGGGATGAACTTCTCAATGTGCTGGTAAGGCCCGTAATTATTGGAGCAGTTCGAGATGGTCGCGCGCAGTCCGAAGGAACGCACCCATGCCCGCACGAGGTGGTCAGACCCCGCCTTGGTGGCCGAGTAAGGGCTGGAGGGAGCGTAGGCAGTATCCTCGGTAAAATTGGTGCCTGCCCCAATTTCCAGGTCGCCGAAAACCTCGTCAGTGGAGACATGGTGGAGGCGGGTATCGTGCTTCCGGCAGGCCTCCAGAAGGGTGAAGGTGCCTACGAGGTTCGTGTGGATGAAGGGCGAGGGGTCGCGCAAAGAATTATCGTTATGGGACTCGGCGGCAAAATGAACCACTGCATCGGCAGCTGCGACAAGCGGTTCTACGGTGGCGGGATCGGCGATATCCCCTTCCACGAGGTCAATATCGAGGCCGGCGAGGTTGGCGCGGTTTCCGGCGTAGGTGATTTTATCGAGCACCGTAACGCGGGTATCGGGGCGCGCCTGGCATATTAGGCGCACGAAATTGGCGCCGATAAAACCGGCGCCGCCAGTGACGAGCATCGTTTGCATGGTTATCCAGTGTAGGGCAGTCGGGCGCGCGGCTGTGGCAGGCCGCGGGCCCCGGTCAGGCCGCACCCGGTGGTGAAGGAGGTGGCGAGGGCGGATCCGTGAGCCTGCGGGCCGGGGCTTGTTCCGCGGCGGGGTGGTCGTTGACCTCCACGGTGGGCGATAAGCCGTTGGCGTGGGCGGCTCGGTATCCTACCCGGCCCGTGTCGGGGTCTCGTTCGGCGTGTCCCATTCCGTTGCGGCCATCGCGGTAATCGTTATTGTCCACGTGGTGCCGGCGGCACAACAGAGTGAGGTTCTTGAGGTCGGTGGCGCCACCGTGAGACCAGGCTTGGAGATGGTGGACATCGCAGTCCTGCCACGGACGGTGACACTCTGGGTGCGTGCAGACGAGTTCGGAGGCCGCTAGGGCGAGCTTTTGCCAGAGGGACGCGGTGCGCTTGGTGCGGCCAAGCTCGAGGGGGAAGCCCTTGTCGTCCACGGCACAGAAGAAATCGTGCCGCGCGCCGCCGAGGCGGAGAATGTCGAGCGGGGTGAGCTCGATGCCGGTGCTGGTGGCGAAGCGGGTATCGCCGCCCATTGCCTCCAGTTCCTCCAAGGTGGTGGCGACGAAGAAGGAACCGAGTCCGTCGGAGTTCTTTTGGGTGGCGGAAAGGTAGCTCGACAGGGCAGCGGTTAGTTGGTCCGCCATGCGCTGGGCATAGGTGCGGGTATCGTCCTCGGGACTGAGGTCCGCGCTGCCCTTATTCTTTGCGGGCGCGAAGGCGCTGGCGAGGATGGCAGCTGCGGAGGCATCGAGATAGCCGGAGATGTGCACTCCGCCGTCAGCATCTTGGCGGGAGATGCTAAAGCGGCGTTTGCGGGTAGCGGCGTGTGGGTCGGGCTCGCCGGCTGGGTTGAGAGCGTGCTTATTCGCTTTGCGGATGGCCTTGCGTAGCCACTCGCGCAGGGAATCGAAGGAACGACGCTTGGCCTGCTCGAGGGCCTGGTTGCGCAGTTCGCTTGGGCCGGGGATGGCGTACTTGCTGAGGCTACGTAGCTCATTCTCGATGAGGTTAAGGATGCGCTCGGGGATAGGCTCTTCCTCAAAGAGCTTCTTGCGGCGCTTCTCTTCCTCGCGGCGCTCGCGGTCGGCGCGGCGGCGAGCTTCCTCTTCGGCTTGGGCGCGTGCGGCTTCGTCGGCATCGGGGTCCGCAGGGGGAGCCGGCTCCGGATCGGGGATGGGTGCGAAGAGGTTGCGTCCATTGCGGAGGCGGGCGGCGGCCTCGGCATCGGTAAGGCCTAGGCGCGTGGTCAGGTAGTCCTTGGCCTTGGAGGAACCAACGCGGCGGCCGGCGTCATCCCGCTCCGCGATGAAAGCGAAGGCGGCGTCGATGGTGGACTTATTGCCTAGCGCCCGCTCCAAGTGTTCGAAATGCGGATGAAGAAGCTCGAAAGACAGATCGGAGGGATCCTGCATGAGGCTGCGGAGCTGGGTGAGCCCAGTGGCAACCTGTGCGATGGCGGAGTCTATCTCCGCATGCTTGGTGGTCTGCATGATCCCTCCCTTCCTTTTCGTTTACATGTTCTATCCTACCCAGATAAAACACCCCGTCAACAGGAAAGAAGGGATTGGTCAATAGAGTAGACATTCCCCAAACAAACGCAGTCAAAACCCCACAAAACGGGGCCAAAGCCACTAACTCGGGAAGGGAGGAAGGGCCTTCTGGTTGAGCCAGACGTCTACGGTGGCGTCGAAAAGCGCGGCGTCAGGAGCGGCGGCGCGGAAGGCATCCAGCAGCATGGAGGGCTCTACCACCGAGTGTTGGTGCTCGGTGAGGTAGCTGCGGAGGGCGGTAAAGAAGGCGTCGCCAAGCAAGCGGTGGATGGCGTGCACGGTCAAGGCCCCGCGCTTATATACGCGGTCATCGAACATATCGCGCGCACCCGGATCGGAAACGGTGAGATTCTGCGCCTTGCGTCCCAAGACGTGGTAATGGGAACGCGCCGCCTCGTGCGCGGTGGTCTCGCCCTTATGCTCAGCCCATAGCCACTCGCTGTAGCAGGCAAAACCCTCGTTGAGCCAGATATCCTTCCACTCGCCCAGTCCTACGGAATTGCCAAACCACTGGTGGGAAAGCTCATGAGCGATGAGGCGCTCGAAGGCGTGGTCGCCCTTGATGTGGTTGGAGCCAAAGATGGACAGGCCTTGCGCCTCTAGGGGAATCTCCAGCTCATCTTCCGTGATGACCACCTGGTAATCCGCAAATGGATACGGGCCATAGAGGGAGGAGAAGAAGTCCACCATTTCCTGCTGCTGGGCAAACTCATTCAGCACGCGCTCGCGCAGCGCGGCCGGCGCCCAAGCGCGCGTGGAAGGGCCCAAATCAAAAGTAGAGAACTCTCCTACCTGCACCGTCGCCAGATAGGTGGCCATGGGCTCGCGGGTGCGGTAGTGCCAGCGCGTGGTGGAACCGCCCGCTCGGCGGGAGACAAGGTCACCATTAGATACCACGATGAAGGGGTCATCGGCCGTAACGATGATGTCATAGAGTGCCTTGGCAGAAGGCGTATCGTCGCAGGGGAACCAGCTCGGCGCGCCATTGGGTTGGCTGGCCACCAGCGAACCGGACTCGGTTTCTTCCCAGCCAATCTCGCCCCAGGTGGTGCGGATCGGCCGCGGGCTGCCGCCATAGCGAATCACCAGCTCAAACTCCGTGCCGGCCGCAATCTCTTCTGCGAAACGCAGGCGCAGCTTGCCGGAGGACTGGCGGAATTTAGCCACCCGCGGCGCACCCTTTGCGGTCACGCGCCGGGCCACCATCGCCCCGCCCAGATCCAGGGTCAGGGACGCCAAATCTTCATCGGCCCGGATGGCCAAAGTAGCCTCGCCGTGGAGCAGGTTGGGCTCCACGCGGTAGGTCAAATCCAGCGTGTAGTGGGAAACCTCGAAACCGAGGTTAAAATCCACGCCGGTATAAGGATCAGTGTGGGCACGCGAAAGGGCGGTAGGAAGCAACTTCATAATGCTGCAAGCCTACCGCCCTTTTAGCCGTGGAAAGAAACGAGCTTATTTATTGAAAGCGCGCTCGAAGACCGGCCAAGAATCCTTGAGGTCCGCAATCCAGTGCGGCCAGGAGTGGGTGCCGGTATTGCGGAAGTTGTAGGTCGCCGGGATGCCAGCCTGGTCCAGCTTGGCCTTGAAGTTGTGGGTGCAGTAGTTTACGCCAGCTTCGATGGCACCGCCTTCCACCTGCAGCTGAGCGGAGCCCAAAGCAGCGGTGGCAGGGTTGTAGCCCTTAGCCACGTTATAGGAGAAGGTATCCTCCTTGCCAGCCAAACCAGAACCGGAAGAGATGTACAGCTCCGTGCCGCGCAGCTTCTCGTGGTTCATCATTGCATCGTTATAGCGGTTGGTGGGGGAGCCGAACGGGCCCCACATCTGCTCCGCGGTAGCGCCACCGCGGTTGACGGTAAGCTCAACGGCCTTGTGCTCTACCGGGTAAGCGGTGGCTGCGCAGCCGGCGTAGGAACCGACGGCGTCGTAGAAGCCCTGGTTGTGCTCCGCCAGCAGCAGGGAGGAGGTTGCGGACATGGACATGCCCGCAATAGCGCGGTGGTTATCGGCCTTGATGTGGCCCTCGATGGCGCCCGGCAGTTCCTTGGTAAGGAAGGTTTCCCACTTCTGCGGGCCCTTGAGGTACTTGGAGTTCGGCTCGGAGACCCAGTCGGTGTAGTAGGAGAAAGCACCGGCTTGTGGGATGACCACGTTGACGTTCTTTGAGTGGTAGAAATCGACGGCGTCAGAAAGCTTCAGCCAGTCCATGTCCTGCTCCGCGCCGCCTGCACCGTTGAGCAGGTAGATGGTCGGGCGGTTCTCATCCTTCGCGCGAATGACAGCCAGCGGAATCTTGCGGCCGTTCATGGCCGGGGAGGTGGCCTGCAGCTTTTCGACGCGGGGATCGTCCTTGTACTTCTGGTACCAGGTCAGCTGCTCCAACTCCGGGGTGACCTCCAGTGGGGCCAGGGTGGACTGGGCGGCGTTGCCCGCTACCTGCTGCGGGGTGAGCTGTGCGGCGCCCGCTAGCGGGGCGCAAGCCAAGCCTGCACACACGGCGGTGGCGGCCAGGATGGAGCTAAGACGCTTCATAGTGCTTCTTTCCTGTAGTTATGAACTCGCTGATTATACTTCTGCGCTACTTATTCCGCGACGCCGGCAGCCTCTGCGGCTCCAGCGGCCTCTGCACCCTCTGCGTCCTTGCCCTCGACAAAGTCCTTGTCCGGGGACTGGTCAGCGGCGCTCGGGGCGTCCTTCACCTGCGCATCTTCCTCGGCCTGCGGCGCATCGATGGAAAGCTCGTTGGGCTTTACCTCCGGCTCGGCCGGTGCTTCTGCGGCGTCCTTAGCAAAGCCGCGCTCGAAGGTTGCCCAGGAGGTGAAGAGGTCATTGCGCCAGCCCGGCCAGGAGTGGGTGCCGGTATTGCGGAAATTCCAGTCCGCCTTCATACCCTGGGAGTCCATCTTGGCCTTGAGGTCATGGGTGCAGGAGTTCATCGCGGCCTCGATGACGCCGCCCTCAACGATGAGGGTGGAAGAGCCCGGAACACCCCAGTCATTGGCGCCGCCTAGGCCGGAGTTGACCGAAACATAGGTCTCGGACTTGCCCAGGTTATTCGGGTTAGCGTTCACCAAGGCATCGTTGTACACGTTGTACTCGCTGCCCATAGCGCCCCACATCTGATCGGCCGAGCCACCGCCGCGGTTGACGGTCAGCTGGGTGTACAGGCGTGGCAGCGGGCGAGAGGTGGCAGCGCAGCCAGAGAAGGAGCCCACGGCGTTGTAGAAGCCCGGGTTGTGCTCCGCCAGCAGCAGGGAGGAGGTCGCGGACATGGACATGCCGGCAATAGCGCGCTTGCCATTGCCGCCGATGTGGTCTTCCAGTGCGCCCGGTAGCTCCTTGGTGAGGAAGGTTTCCCACTTCTGCGGGCCCTTGAGGTAGCCGCTATTCGGGGAAGATACCCAGTCGGTGTAGTAGGAGAAGGCGCCGGCCTGCGGGATGACCACGTTGACGTCCTTGGACGTGTAGAAATCCACCATGTCCTGTACGCCCTCGGCCTCAGGGTCAATATCGTGGTTAGCAGTGGCGGTCAGCCAGTCCATGCCCTGCTCGGCGCCGCCGGCGCCGTTGAGCAGGTACAAGGTGGGGCGCTGCTTATCAAAGTCGCCGTCCGGGGTGATGACCGCTAGCGGAACCTCGCGGCCGTCCATGGCGGCAGACGTTGCGGTCATGACCTTGACGTGGTTGCCGTAGTGCTTGCCCTGTCCGCTCTTGTGGCCGAAGGCATAACCCTTCCACTTGTCCTTGTCCTTCAGCCCGGCAATATCCACCACGCGGTTATTACCTTCGGTGGTGATGGCGTAGTTGATATTTTCCGGATCTGCCGGGTCAGTGAGGTTTACCTCGCGGATGGTGGACAGGGTGGCGTCACCCTGAATCTCGGCCGGCTCGACGGCGGAGGCAATAGGGGCGGAGAGGACTCCGGCCGCAATGGCGATGCCTGCGACGCTGGAGCCGATAGAGCGCAAAGTATGCATATTTTTAACTTCCTCGAGTTAAGAGAGTCTTCTCAGTAGGTATCGTTCCGTAAAGCGTGAGTGTTAGCAAGACTCAGTGTTCAAATAACTCCTTAAATTTAGCAAAGCCTGTGATGCATGTGGTCTGTGTGTCATAATTCTGAACGCAGCGCTCATGTAACGGCGGCGCTACAATTCCCGTTAGTTCTAAACGTGTGAATAGTGCGGTCCCATCCGCGGGCCCATCCCTCGCTCTAGGCAAAAGACAGAAAGAAGAAAAATGAACGTTTTCGATTCCATCCTCGTGTCCATCAATGAAGTTCTGGGCCAGTTCCTGCACATGGGCTCCTCCATGTCCTCCAACGCTGCCCTGGCTCTCGGCCTGTTCTAAAACACCGAGCCCATAGCCCTGCGTGGGGGCGTCGCGCGCTTGCCGACGCCACCGTGCAGGGCCTTTGTGCGTTTTACCCCCGAAGCGTGGGGTACTCGGGCACAAGAGTGTGACCCAATGCGCGACATGGAGGGGAAAGTTACGTATCCTAAAGGGCGTGACTAATGAACATTATGACGTAGTAGTACTCGGCGCGGGCCCTGGCGGCTACGTGGCCGCCATCCGTGCAGCTCAGCTTGGTAAGAAAGTTGCCGTAATCGAGAAGCAGTACTGGGGCGGTGTCTGCCTCAACGTAGGCTGCATCCCTTCCAAGGCGCTGCTGAAGAACGCTGAGGTTGCCCACACCTTCAACCATGAGGCCAAGGACTTCGGTATTTCCGGCGATGTCTCCTTCGACTTCGGTGTTGCCCACAAGCGTTCCCGCAAGGTTTCCGCGGGCATCGTCAAGGGTGTCCATTACCTGATGAAGAAGAACAAGATCACCGAGATCAACGGCCTTGGCTCCTTCAAGGACGATAAGACCATCGAAATCACCGATGGTGATGACAAGGGTAAGACCGTCACCTTCGATGACTGCATCATCGCTACCGGCTCCGTGGTCAAGTCCCTGCCGGGCGTAGAGCTCGGCGGCAACATCGTCTCCTACGAGGAGCAGATCCTCAACGATGAGGCCCCGAAGTCCATGGTCATCGTCGGCGCCGGCGCCATCGGCATGGAATTTGCTTATGTTCTGTCCAACTACGGCGTGGACGTCACCATCGTGGAGTTCATGGACCGCGTCCTGCCGAACGAGGACAAGGACGTCTCCAAGGCCATTGCCAAGGAGTACAAGAAGCTTGGCGTTAAGCTGCTGACCGGCTACAAGACCACCTCCGTCAAGGACAACGGCGACAATGTCACCGTTGAGGTCGAGTCTAAGGACGGCTCCAAGCAGGACACCCTCACCGTGGACCGTGCCATGATCTCCATCGGCTTCGCCCCACGCACCGAGGGCTTCGGCCTGGAGAACACCGGCGTTGAGCTCACCGAGCGCGGCGCCATCGCCATCGATGACACTATGCGCACCAACGTGGACCACATCTATGCCATCGGTGACGTTACCGCGAAGCTGCAGCTCGCCCACGTTGCTGAGGCCCAGGGCGTTGTCGCCGCAGAGACCATCGCCGGCGTGGAGACCCAGCTTTTGGGCGACTACATGAACATGCCGCGCGCTACCTTCTGCAACCCGCAGGTCGCTTCCTTCGGCTACACCGAAGAGGCCGCAAAGGAGAAGTTCGCGGACCGCGACATTAAGGTCGCTACCTTCCCGTTCTCCGCTAACGGCAAGGCTGCTGGCCTCAATGAGACCGCGGGCTTTGTCAAGCTCATCGCGGACGGCGAGTACGGCGAGCTCATCGGCGGGCACATGGTGGGCTCCAACGTTTCCGAGCTGCTGCCAGAGCTGACCCTGGCGCAGCGCTTCGACCTCACCGCTGAGGAAATCGGCCGCAACGTTCACACCCACCCGACCCTCTCTGAGGCCATGAAAGAAGCTGCCGAGGGTATTGGCGGCCACATGATTAACCTCTAAGCAGGGCTGCTTGCCGACGTCGGCCTTTCTCCCACCACCGCCCTAGCGGCGGCGGGAGGCTAGGACCTCGGCACACCACAACGGCAACAGCATCGGCACCGCTGATCCTCCTCCGCCCACACGGGGCAGGAGGGAAGCAGCGGTGCCGATGCTCTTTGTGTGCATAACGCGCGCAACCCTCACCGCTACTCGAAAATTTTTCGAGTAGCTTTCGAGTAGTTTTCGAGTACTGCCAAACCGGCAGGTCATAACGTTATTTACTCGTAACGAACTCTTTCGAGTAGCTTTCGAGTAGTTTTCGAGTAGGTCGATTGGCGCCGAAGACGCTAGTAGGGTGCCACGGCGGAGCGGTGGGCGTCGACGTTGATGACCTCATTAATGGGCGGGAAGGCGCGCTGCGCGCAGTTCTCGCGCGGGCACGTGCGGCAGCCGGAGCCGATGGGGGTGGCGGTGGAGAGATCGGTGAGATCAAGGCCTTCGGCGTAGACGGTGCGGTCGGCGTGGCGGGCTTCGCAGCCTAGGCCGATGGCGAAGAGCTTATCGGTATCGCCAAAGCGCCCCTGGTGGTGCTGGACGGCGCGCGAAATCCACAGGTAGTTGCGGCCATCGGGCATTTGGGCCAGCTGGCGGGAGATAATGCCGGGCTGGGTGAAGGTCTCGTAGACATTCCACAGCGGGCAGGTGCCGCCATTATTGGAAAAGTGCACGCCGGTGGCGGATTGGCGCTTGGACATGTTTCCGGCGCGGTCGACGCGGACAAAAGTGAAAGGAATGCCGCGGAGGTTATCGCGCTGCAGGGTGGACAGGCGAGAGGCCACGGATTCATAGCCCACGCCGAAGACCTGGCAGAGGTATTCCACGTCGTAGCCGGAGCGCTCGGCTTCGGAATGCATCAGTGCATAGGGCATCACGGTGGCGGCGGCGAAGTAGCTGGCCAAGCCGCGTTGCGCGAGGTTGCGCGAAGCATCCGAGGTGAACGGCTCCTCCTCCACTAGGGAAGCGATGTCCTCCCCGGCTTCGAGGAAGCTCAGCTCCGCAGCCATGCGGAAGGCGCGCTGGCCTTCGCTCAGGCGCGAAGCGAGCCGGAACTCGCCGGTCTCGCGGTCGAAGCTGTGCAGCGTGCCATCCATCTGGGAAGTGATGTGGATATCTACGTTGTGCCGATCGCGCAGGCGTTGGGCCAGGGCGTGTTCGGTGTCGCGGATGCCGAAGTGGGTGACCGAGAGGGCGTCGGCAAGCTGCTCTGCATGGTGGTCCAGGTTGTCCAAGTAGTTTTGGCGCGCGTAGAAGAAGTCGCGCACCTCGTCGTGCGGCATGGATAGGGCCTGGGTGGCCTCGGTGGTGCGGCGGGCATCGGTGGCCAGTGAGAGCTTATCGCGCACATTTCGGTAGCGACGGTGGACGTCTACCAGCGTGCGAGCCACGGTGGGGTGGTTATAGACCAGCTCGGAGAGCTCCTGCAGCTCGACAGGGGAGGGGCAGAGCTCCTTGTCCTGGATGACGTCCTGGATCTCGGCAAGAAGGCGGGAGTCGTCATCACGGGAGAAGAAGGTGGCATCGACGCCGAAGACCTCCGTGATGCGCAGGAGCACCGGGACGGTGAGCGGCCGGACGTCGTGCTCGATCTGATTGACGTAGCTGGCGGAGAGCCCCAGCGTCGCAGCAAGGGAAGCCTGACTGAGATCGCGCTCACGGCGAAGCTGGCGAAGGCGAGATCCCACATACGTCTTACTCATGCCGGCAAGGTTACTGGCTGGCCTGCGGGTGTGCACCTTAATCGCAAAGATCTTGTGAAGAATGTTCACCCGCCTGTGGGCTACATGTGGGTTTCATGCGAAAGTTTGACACATAAAGGGGTGAGAGGATCACTCCTGTAACACTGGGTGACCAAGTTCACATGTGGGAAACAATTTACGCAACGTCAATATTGCGGAATTCCGAGCAGCCAAGGTAGTGACGTTTTGCCCCAAGGCTTCTAAGGCAACCCTTACCTAAAAGAATTATGACTTTAACCGTACCGCCGTACCGTTAGGTGAAACGCCGCAGGAATTGACTAGTAACCAGCGGTTAAGCCCAGTTAAAGTGAGGGCGACAATGGAGGTGTCATGACTTTAAGAAATCCGGACCGTGAGGCAGTAACTCACGGCCACATTACTAACGAACCAATCCGCCAGAAGCCGGGAGTGCCCTCCTGGGTTCTGAAGCTCATCATGGCCGTCACTGGCCTGCTCTTCGCCCTCTTCGTTGTTGGCCACATGGCCGGCAACCTGAAGTTGTACTTGCCGGCGAACGGCGGCGAAGAAGCACTAGATGAATACGGTGCATTCCTGCGCTCCATGGGCGAGCCGTTGTTCCCGCATGAGGGCGCATTGTGGATCATCCGCGCCGTCCTGCTGGTTGCCATCCTTGCCCACATCTACGGTGCGATCGCTTTGACTGCCCGCTCCAAGGCATCCCGCGGCAAGTTCAGCCGCAGCAACCTTATGGGTGGCCTAGATTCCTTCGCCACCAAGACCATGCTGGTCTCCGGCCTGGTTTTGCTGCTGTTCATCATCTTCCACCTGCTGGACCTGACTATGGGTGTACAGCCCATCGCCCCAGGTGACTTCGCAGAGGGTGCGGTGAAGGCCAACATGATTGCTACCTTCAGTCGCTGGCCGGTCACCATCGTGTACGTGATCGCCATGTGCTTCCTGTTCCTGCACCTCACCCACGGCATTCGCCTTGCCGCCTCTGACCTGGGTATCACCGGTGCGAAGTGGCGTCAGACCTTCCTGATCTTGGCGTACGTCATCCCGGCCGTTGTTTGCATCGGCAACATCGTTATGCCTTTGTCCGTTGCCCTGGGCTTGGTCAGCTAAAGGAGTTAGAAACCCATGACTAATACTGAACTCAAGCGCGAGCACCCCAAGTTCTCGCACCCACAGTCCATCGTTCCGGGCGTATCCGCCGGCAACATTCTGGAATCCCACGAGCCGCACGGCGTGCCAATGAAGGACATGTGGTCCCACCAAAAGGACCACATGCAGCTGGTTTCCCCACTGAACCGCCGCAAGTTTGAGGTCCTCGTTGTCGGTACCGGCCTATCCGCCGGCGCCGCTGCGGCCGCACTGGGCGAGCTGGGCTACAAGGTAAAGGTATTCACCTACCACGACTCCCCGCGCCGCGCGCACTCCATTGCCGCGCAGGGTGGCGTCAACGCCTCCCGTGCCAAGAAGGTGGACAATGACTCCGCCTACCGCCACACCAAGGACACCGTTAAGGGCGGCGACTACCGCTGCCGTGAGTCCGACTGCTGGCGCCTGGCAAACGAGTCCGTTCGCGTTATTGACCACATGAACGCCATCGGCGCCCCGTTCGCTCGCGAGTACGGCGGCACCCTGGCTACCCGTTCCTTCGGTGGTGTGCAGGTCTCCCGTACCTACTACACCCGTGGCCAAACAGGTCAGCAGCTGCAGCTGTCCACCACCTCTGCGCTCTACCGCCAGATTGGTTTGGGCAATGTGGAGCTCTTTGCCCACAATGACCTGCAGGACATCATCGTCTACAACGACAATGGCAAGAAGCGCGCTGGCGGCATCGTTACCCGCAACCTGATCACCGGTGAGCTCAAGGCCTTCACCGGCCATGCAGTCGTGCTGGGTACCGGCGGCTACGGCAACGTCTACCACATGTCCACCCTGGCTAAGAACTCCAATGCCAGCGCCATGATGCGTGCGTATGACAGCGGTGCCTACCTGGCCTCCCCGGCCTTCGTGCAGTTCCACCCGACGGGCCTGCCGGTCAACTCCGATTGGCAGTCCAAGACCATCTTGATGTCGGAGTCCCTGCGTAACGACGGCCGCATTTGGTCCCCGAAGAAGGAGGGCGACGACCGCGACCCGAATACCATTCCGGAAGAAGAGCGCGACTACTTCTTGGAGCGCCGCTACCCGGCATTCGGCAACCTGGTTCCGCGCGACGTTGCTTCCCGTGCCATCTCCCAGCAGATCAACGCCGGCCTAGGCGTTGGCCCGCTGCACAACTCGGTGTACCTGGACTTCCGCGACGCCATCGAGCGCCTGGGCAAGGACAAGATCCGCGAGCGCTACTCCAACCTCATCGAGATGTACGAAGAGGCTATCGGCGAGTCTGCTTATGAGACCCCGATGCGCATCGCCCCGACCTGCCACTTCACCATGGGTGGCCTGTGGACCGACTTCAATGAGATGACCTCCATCGACGGCCTCTTTGCCGCCGGTGAGTGCTCCTGGACCTACCACGGTGCTAACCGCCTGGGTGCTAACTCCCTGCTTTCGGCTTCCGTCGACGGCTGGTTCACCCTGCCGTTTACCATCCCGAACTACTTGGCTGACCACCTCAACGAGGA
Organism: Corynebacterium tuberculostearicum SK141; assembly: GCF_000175635.1. Taxonomy (GTDB): domain Bacteria; phylum Actinomycetota; class Actinomycetes; order Mycobacteriales; family Mycobacteriaceae; genus Corynebacterium; species Corynebacterium tuberculostearicum_C. Next base: position 66,302 of record NZ_ACVP01000007.1, read on the forward strand.
GAAGCTGGCCGAGGATTCCCCAGAGGCACAGGCAACCCTGGCGCAGTCCCAGGAGCGCATCGACCGCCTCATGGGCGTGCGCGGTGAGAACCCGCACGGTCCGTCCTACTACCACCGCCAGCTGGGCGATATCCTCTACCACGGCTGCGGCGTCTCCCGTAACGTCGAGGACCTCAAGACCGCGATCACCAAGATCCGCGAGCTGCGCGAGGACTTCTGGGCTAACGTCCGCATTCCGGGTGAGGCCAACGACATGAACCAGGTGCTGGAGTACGGCCTGCGCGTTGCCGACTACCTGGACTTGGGCGAGCTCATGTGTGTTGACGCTCTGGACCGCGATGAGTCCTGTGGCGCTCACTTCCGCGAGGACCACCTCACCGAGGACGGCGAGGCAGAACGCGACGATGAGAACTGGTGCTTCGTTTCCGCTTGGGAGCCCGGCGCTAATAAGAACGAGTTCATCCGCCACGCCGAGCCGCTGTACTTTGATTCGATCCCGCTGATGACAAGGAACTACAAGTAATGAAACTGACACTTGAGATCTGGCGTCAAGCCGGACCGACCCAAGAAGGCCACTTCGAGACCGTCCAGGTGGATGACGCCTCTGAGCAGATGTCCATCCTGGAGCTGCTGGATCACGTCAACGAGGGCTACATTGAGCGCGGCGAAGAGCCTTTCGCCTTCGCTTCCGACTGCCGTGAGGGCATCTGTGGTACCTGTGGTCTGACCGTCAACGGCCGTCCACACGGCCCTGGGCAGAACACCCCGGCCTGCCAGCAGCGCCTGTTCAACTTCACCGATGGCCAGACCATCAAGCTGGAGCCGTTCCGTTCCGCTGCTTACCCGGTCATCAAGGACATGATCGTCGACCGTGCGGCACTGGATCACGTGATGGAGCAGGGCGGCTACGTCTCCATGGACGCTGGTACCGCCCCGGATGCGGATACCATGCACATCAACCATGAGACCTCCGAGTACTCGCTGGACCACGCCGCCTGCATTGGCTGCGGTGCCTGCGTCGCTGCCTGCCCGAACGGTGCGGCCCACCTATTTACCGGTGCGAAGCTGGTGCACCTCTCCCTCATGCCGCTGGGCAAGGAAGAGCGTGGCCGCCGCGCCCGCAACATGGTCGATGACCTGGAAGCCAACTTCGGCCACTGCTCCCTCTACGGTGAGTGCGCCGATGTGTGCCCGGCCGGCGTTCCGCTGACCGCAGTTTCTGCGGTTACCCGCGAACGTGCACGTGCTGCTTTCCGTGGCAAGGACGACTAAGCTAAGGTTATTCCGTAGGAATACAAGGAACGAGAGAAAGACAGAAAGACTCCGCCATGAGCGATAACACCCACGCAGTCGCTGACTACGCCAGCGAGACCTACCCGGAGTTCTCCGGCAAGATTCAGGACACCTACATTGAGGGCTACGATCCAGTATCCTTCGGTGCTCCTCACTCTTCCCTCCTGCGCACCTCCACTTGGGTGGGCATGGGTCTGATCCTGTCTTGCCTCCCAGCCGCCGGCATCCTCATCTGGGGCCTGGGCGTGTGGGATACCCCGCTGGGCACCGCCGGCGAGGGTGACTACACCCTGACCACCATCATCGGCATTATCGCTCTGGTGGCTGTGGCCATCGCCGCAGTAGGCACCGTCCACTACGGCCGCCGCTACTACCGCAAGTACCGCAAGGAAACCGGCCGAGCCAACTAAATCGTTTCTTTAGCACGCAACCCCCGCTTCCACCAGCATGCATGACATGCAGGGAGGCGGGGGTGTTGCATATCCGCCCCTTCCAGCGACTCTTTCAGTCTGGTGGCTAAGTCTAGAAGTTCGTCGGGATTATTTGCGAGCCGTTGTTGAGACAGATTCCGTTGTGCTGCGCGTACAAACTTGGCGAGTGTGCCGGCGTCGCGGGCCAGTGGGGAAGTGGCAGGCAACTCCGCCTGTATTACCTGTAGGTGCTTGGCGGCACTGTTGGCGGCGTCTAGTGCGTACTCGTAGTCTCCAGTGTCCCCGTGCGCCCCAATAAACAACGCGCACAGTTGCGTGTCCTAGGCTTCATGAACAATGTCTGCCATTACTTCACCTTTCTACCCTTTTCCGGCTCGCGTTGAATGTAAAATTCTTGGCAACCTTTAAAAGATAGGACTCGGTTAATGCATATATCTAATATTTATCTCGCCTACGTCAAACGCTTCTTTCTATCCGATCCTGATGCAGCAATCCAGGTCTTGGCAGGTGCCAGTTTTGATGAGCAAGAGATTCTCGAGTGGATTGAGGAAGGCAAAAAAGTAGACCATGACATTTGGTACGAGGAAATTCCGATAGCGAACCCTCCCCATTCTCTCAGTTCGCCGAGTGAGGTATTAGTTTATTTCGATGGGTGTTCTTTTAACGAAGGATGGGAACATGATTTCCAGTGGACAGATCCAGTAGGTCGTAGAGCCCTTATACCCGACAAGTTTAATGGAGTTGTACGCCCCCAACCTGAGGCAGAAGGAGTGCTACGGGAAGACGGATATGTAGGTAATGATTACTATCTGTGGAGAGTTCCTTGCCCATGGAAAAGCCGCTACCTTTTAGCTCCGTTCCAGGAAAAGAGTAATGAGTACATTGACTACGGACGTCCGTTTACGGTTTGAGCGTAATTAAATCGTAAAATGGTGATGCGAGAAAAGTGACCTTAACTAGAGCAGTTAGTTAAGGTCACTTTTGTTTGTGCTAATGATTTTCATCAAAAATAAATCCGATAAGACATAAGGAAAAGGTTAGCCGTGGCCCGTTAGCGGAATGTAAAGCTCTGCGTCTATCCTTCTGTCTGCTTTCATCCTTCTCAATTCCATAAAATGCTGAGGAACGTTGTCGCTGACTTCCCCAAGCCACTCGATTTTATCTCCTGATCCATAGTCCAAGTCCCCGACAAGTGGGTCTCCAGCAAGTTGATCCGCCCAACCTTTTACAGCAGTATCTTCCTCCGAAGAGACGCCCCCAGTACTCGGTATTGGGAACATTTCCATACCAACATACGCAAGTCCTCGCGTAACTCTCATTACTGAAAATACGCAGTAGGCGAATCGAGGCGTTCTCCAGGCCGCTCTAAGCTCGACAGCCCCTGGGGAAATCAGGTTTTCTTCAGCGAAATATCTCTTCAAAAGAGAATTCATATAGCCCCCGAAAGCTGATGAGCTCCACTCAGTCTTCATATTCCACACTCCACACTTCAATGCGCCAAAATTTTTGTCCTGCACCAATTCACTGTATTTTACAGCCGAAAAATATCCTCAAGGGTTTATTTCTAGAATCGTGCTCTGAAGTGCCCCGAGTTTTGGAGGCAGAACTCGCCCCAAGCAATAATAGAAATCAAGGCAAATGCCTAGGAACAAAACTCGGGGCACTTCAATTGGAACCACCGCAAGCCCGGACATCGAGGGCCGGAAAAATAAAGAAATCCCCCCGCTTACACCGGGCAGCCCTGGGTCAGAGCCAGAGTTTTTCGCGAGTGCGCATCAGCCAGATGCTTCCCCAGCGCGTGAGCTTGGGGCGAAAAGGAGTGCTGAATCTGGGGAGAGAAGCCGCGAGTCCTGCTGATAGCTCCAGCAGCCGCCAGAATGCGTACACATGCCGTCACTGCCCCGGAGTAATGTCCGGAGCCACCTAAGCGACCGACCGACCGACGGAAGAACCCCCGCTAGTGCCCCTTTTTTCACACTGGAGGCACGGCGCTCTCTCCCCCCTCCCTCCCTCAGGAAGGCTGGGGTTGCAGGGCTTGAGCAGCGTCGAAAATTCAAGCGGCGATTAGCGCCCTTGTTCGATAAAAGCTCCTAGTGCTTCAGCCACAAGGGCCTGCAGGGTGACGCCGCGCGAGCGGGCCGCATCAGTCGCTCGAGCCTTGAGGTCAGCAGGCACGCGTACGTTCATCGATACAAGCGCGGGGGGCGTGGCAGCGGCAGCTCCAGGGCGTGGAGGGTAGCGACTTGGACGTCCTCGACGGTGTAGTGCTCGCCTAGGCGGTGAGCAGCCTCTGGGGCGAAAGACTCCAGGCGGGCGCGGGCAGCTTGGGCAGCGGGTGAGGGCGGACGTTTACGTGTAGACATGATTTCATGTGTACACGACGGATAGCTAGGTTGCTGATTTTTATTGAAGTGTCCCAGGTTTTGTTCCGTTTGAGTAGATGGGAAAATCTGGAACATGCCAAGGAAATTTGACCAGGATGCCAAGAACCGTGTGGTTCGTCTTGTGGAAGATCGCATCTTGGCGGAAAATATGTCGATGCAGGCGGCGTGCCAGGCAGTAGCTCCAAAGTTGGGGGTTTCATGGCACACAGCTCGTCAATGGACTTAAGCTTGCCCGCCGTTCGGGAAACGTCCCAGAGTCTGTGCCTGAAGATTTGGCCGCCGAAAACGCGAGGTTGCGTCGTGAAAATCAAGAGCTACGCGATACTAATGAGCTACTGAAGGGTGCCTCGGCTTTTTTCGCGTCAGGACTCGACCCAAAACGTCGGAAATGATCCGGTTCATCGATGAATACCGGAATTGTTTCTCTGTTGAGTTCATTTGTAAGACGTTGAAAAGTAACCGGGCTGGTGGGTTTATCACCTCGCGTGGGTATCGCCAGTCCAAGACCCGTGGATTAAGCGCTCGTCGCCTTCGCGATGCTGTTCTGGTTGAACGCATTAGTGCTGTTCATCGAGACAATTACGGCGTCTACGGCGTGCGGATAATGTGGCATGCTCTCCGCCGTGCCGGAATAGATATCGGTCGTGAACAAACCGCTCGGTTGATGCACCTGGCCGGTGTTTCTGGCAAAGGCAAAGGTGGATCACCAATTACAACCCGAAAAGCTAACATGCCTGATCTGCGCCCAGACTTGGTCGAGCGTGAATTCAAAGCTCAAGGACCGAATAAGCTGTGGGTTGCTGACATTTGCGTATGTGCGCACGAAAAAGGCTTTGTGTATGCCGCGTTTGTCACCGACGGTTACTCCCGACGGATCGTTGGGTGGGCGTTATCAGACTCCATGCGTACCGAAGCACTGCCGCTGCAAGCTCTCAACCAGGCGACCCAAGTGTGCTGAGGAAACAACAGGTCTCATTCACCATTCGGATCACGGCTCGCAGTATGTCAGCGTGGTCTACAACGAGCGACTTGCCCAGCACGGGATTGCCGCTTCTACTGGGACTGTTGGTGACTCCTATGACAATGCTCTTGCTGAAAACGTTAACGGCTCCTACAAGAACGAGCTGATCCATACTCGCAGGTGGAATGACGTTGTCCAAGCAGAAATCGCTACGTTCGAGTGGGTGTCATGGTGGAACGAGACGAGACTTCACCAAAGTTTGGGATACCGAACCCCAGTCGAAGTGGAAACCGATTTTTGGAAGCAGAACCCGTCGCAAGAAATAATAGAAATCAAGGCAAATGCCTAGGAACAAAACTCGGGGCACTTCAATGTCAGTGGTTGTGCTGGTGGTAGGCCTATATGTTGCGGGGGAGTAGTGGGGCTGCGTGGCTTTTACGCCAGTTGTTGGTGGTTCGGAATGCTTGGCCTTGGCGCAAAATCTTGCAGCCAATTTCGCCGCGTTTGAACCCGAAAAGGGCGTGGAGCATTTTCACCGTGGCGGTCGCATCGGCTACTGCCGCGTGTGCGTCCGGATTATCTAGTCCTAGGCGGTCGAGGAGTGTCGGTAGGCTGTAGGGGCCACGGTCCAGTAATTGCTTGGCAAGGTCAATGGTGTCAATAACGGGGAAGAACTCGTCCTTGTCATCGTCGACACCGGCCGTGCGGGCTGATTCCGTGAGGATCAATTTTGAACCCGAAGAGGGCATTGGAGGGCGTCCATAATTAAGGAACCGAGTTCTAGCGAAAATGTGGTTTTGAACCCCTAGGTACTCTAAGACGCCTTCCAAGGAACCTGACTTCAGGATGATGCTCACATTCTTCGTTCATAAACTTAACTACTGAAGGCAGAGGTCGAGTGCTTTTAAATACGCACTAGGCTTAATAGCCGAAATCCGAATGCACCTTCCCAACCCAAGGAGAACTCATGACGCACCGCGCGGACGAAGGCCTCGAATCCGCAGCCGCATCGGCACCGGAGCCGGCATCGTCGGGTGCTGCTCCCGTGCCGCAGGCTGGTAACCAGGAGGCCCGGCGGGCGGACCTGCGGCGGTGGAAGGCGATTGCGCTGTCGTTTCTGATTGGTGCGGCGGTGATCTTTTTGGGGTGTTCGTGGTGGCAGGCGTCGGAAAGCGGGGCACCTGTGTGGGTGGGCTACGTGCGTGCAGCGGCAGAGGCCGGCATGGTAGGTGGCCTGGCGGACTGGTTTGCGGTGACCGCGCTTTTCCGCCGGCCCATGGGACTGCCCATCCCGCATACGGCGCTGATTCCGAATAATAAGGACCGCGTGGGCGATGCCCTGAGTGACTTTGTGGAAGAAAACTTCCTCACCGCAGATGCGCTTAGCGCCAAGGTTCGCGAGGCGGAGCTGCCGCTATGGCTGGCGCGCCAGGGCGTAGAGCCGGGCAAGGCGGAGGAGGTCTCCGCGTGGATTGGTGAGCGTGCGGCCAGCGTGGTGTCGGATTTGGATCCTGCGGAGGCGGAGCATTTCATCCGCACCCAAGTCATGGACCGTCTAGCCGAGCCCGAGTGGGGCCCGCCGCTGGGTAGGCTGCTGGAGGGCTATATTGCAGACGGCAAGGCACGCCCCCTGGAAGACGACCTGATCGACTGGGCACACGGCAAGATTCTCAGCATGGAATCCACGGTGGTCACCGCCATTGATGAGCGCATGCCTGGCTGGGCACCGCGCTTTGCCCGCGAGATGGTGGGGGAGAAGGTCTATACCGAGCTCGTGGAATTCGCCGATGAGGTCCGCCGCAATGGCAATCACGAGGCCCGCCTAGCCATTCGCCGCAACCTGTCCAAGCTCGCCTCTGATCTGCAGTGGGATGAGGACATGCGCGGGCGCATCGAGGGAATCAAGCAAGAAATGCTCGCCTCCGACCAAGCCCAGCAGGCACCGGCTGCCATGTGGCGCACGGTCTCCACCACTCTCATTGACCAGCTCAATGACTCGGAGTCTTTCTTGCGCCAAAAGATAACGGCCAAGGTCAAGGAGCTGGCGCACCGCCTGCTCGAAGACTCCGAATTCTTGGCCCAGGCCAATGCACTGGTGGATAAGGCCGCGCGCTATGCCGTGGAGAAATTCGCCCCGGAAATCATCGCGATTATTCCAGAGACCATCAAGCGCTGGGATGCGGAGGAAGCCTCCCAAAATATCGAGCTCATGGTGGGTAAGGACCTGCAATTTATTCGTTTGAACGGCACTATCGTCGGTTCCCTGGCAGGATTGGTGATATTCGCGATCAACCACCTTATCTTTGGTGCTTAGACATAAGGAGTAATGAGCAATGAGTGATAATAAGAAGATTTTCGATTCCCTGAAAGATGCCGGCAGCGCTGCTTTTGAGGTAGCCAAGGACTTCGGTGGCCGCCTGCAAGAAGAACGCACCCAGCACGCTCATGGCGCGGAGGCTGAGAGCCCCTATGGCAACACTGGCAAGGACGGCCTAGTAGATAAAGCCACCACCACCGCGAAGGAGTTTGGTGCTTCCTTGAAGAAGGCCGCGGACGGCACCCGCGAGTCCGCGTCTTTCGCTGACGCCAAGGGCAAGTTCACTACCGCCTATAACGAGACCCGCGAGGGTGTCATGGACGCTTATAATTCCGCCCAGGCCCGCCGCGCGGAAAAGAAGAATGCGTCGCGCCCCGGCCAGAATTCGGCTCCTTCGCAGGGCGATAATATTATCGATGGCGAAGTAATCGAGACTGACGATCCACAGAATTAAACTACATGTATTCACTTTTGGAAATTGCGTACCACTTGGATGCCTATATTCTGCGCATCCTCGCCCTGACCGCCATCGTCGGCGCGGTCCTCGCTGCTGCCACGCGCGAGGATGCCTTCCGAGCCGGTGACCGACAAGGTAAGTGGGTATGGGTAGGCCTGCTGGCGGGCTCGGCGGTAGCGATGGCCACCGGCATGCCATTCCTGTCTTGGATCGGCGCGGTTATTACCGGCGTGTACTGGTTTGATGTGCGCCCGCAGCTCAAGGCCATCATCAACGGCGATTACAGCTACTAATGCTTAACCTGCTTAACGCCTCGGCCGCGACGGTCAAGGACCATGCCGCCGATAACACCGTCGTGGTCTCCCCGCACCATGTTTCCATTGCCGCGGGGGCCGGCGCGGCCGATATCATCTCCGTTGCCGGTTATCCCACCGGCCGCCACCACACGCTCATCAAGGCCTCTGAGGCGCGCTTGGCCATCCAATCCGGCGCCAGCGAGGTGTGGGTCAGCCTCGATGAGACCGTGACGGATGCCAATGCCGTGCTCTCCGAGCTCATCGCCATCCGCGAGGCCTGCCCGGATCCGGCCCGCTTGGGCCTCATCGTCCCAGACGCCCCGCTTGCCGACGCCACCCTCAACGCCGCCCACCAAGCCGGCTACCAGCGCCTCATTGTGCGCAGCTGCGAGGCTGCGGACCGCGCGGAATCCGGTGCCGGTGAAGAAGGCATGAAAAAAGGACCGGCGTTGGCCGCTGCCACGCTTCCGGTCCTCGAATTTCCCGCTGCTTTGGTTTAGGCGGCTTCCTTTTGCGCGTCCTGCTGCGGCGCGCCATTGCCCGTGGCGCCGCCCTGGCCCGCGGAGTTACCGCCGCCGGCGAACTTATCCATGTCGTTCATCGGAACATCAGTGCCGGTGATGGTGAGCTTGAGCTCGCCATCGAGCACCTCCACGGAATCGACGTTCATGTCCGAGCCCACGAACTGATCCGACATGCCGTTTTGCAGCGCGGAGGAGATGGCTTCGGTGGCCTGGTCCGGCAGCTCGAGGCCAAAGATGGAGGCCTCGGTGGCGCGGATATCGAGCTTTCCATCGTGGGCGGTGGGCTCTAGTGAGAGGTTGGCTAGGCCGCCTGCGAACTTCACGTCCAGCACATGGTCCTGTTCATTGGCGTTAATCTCCGTGACCACCATATTGCCCACCTTCTCGCTGCCGGCCTGCTCGGAAATGCCCTTTTGGAAGGACGCCAGCAGGTAATCATCCGGCACGGTGGTAGACGCGCGCAGCTTGCCGGCCACCGGATTCTCTTGGTCGGTGCTCATATCTTCCACGTGGATCTCGGAGGCAGGCTGGCCCTTGATATCAGTGCCATCGATTTGCAGGGTGGACGGTGTGGTCATATCCATTTGGGAAATAGATCCCTTCAACAGGCCCAATAGCAGCGGGCTGCCGCCAAAGCTGACGGAGGGGTCTTCTTTGACCTGGATTCCCTCTTGCTCCGCGGCCTCGTTGAATTGCGAGGTCATCTGGTGGCCGATGAACCATCGCAGGCCGAACTCGGCCAAGAGGATGAGCACGAGCAGTGCTACGAGGATGCCAATGATGATTTTCCAGGCGAGTGAACCCGCCGATTTCTTCGAAGCCATGCGTACCAGTGTGGCGCATGAGACGGCGCGGGGCAAAGTTTGTGGGAGCCTTCGGGCACATTGCTAGGCACTTCACAGCTCCCCAGCTGCTATCCTCGCGCGGCGCGTTTAGTCCCGCGGCGCCACCGATTCCCAGTCCACGGTGAGCACATTATCGCGCAGGCGCCGGCGGACGGGGTGGATGTTAAAGGGGGCGTCGGCAAGCGCGGCTCGTGCCATGCGCCAGCGCACGCGTGGACCGTAAGGCGCCCACCCCGCCGCGTGGTCCCAGGCCTCGTCGGCGGCCTGAAGCAGCTCGTGGATGGGCTCGCCGGGCACGTTGCGGTGGATGAGGATTTTGGGCAGGCGCTCGGCAATATCGGAGGGGCGCGCCACGTCGAACGGGTCCCACGCCAGGGTGAGCGTCCGCGGACCATGGGCATCGAGCAGCAACCAGGCCGCGCGCCGGCCCAGCTCATCGCAGGTGCCCTCCACAAAGAAGCCGCCGGGTGCCAGCCGAGAACACACCGTCTGCCAGGCCTCTTCGACCTGGTCCACGTCATACTGGCGCAGCACATTAAATGCGCGCACCAGCTGCGGCCGGTAGCCGGCCAGCTCAAAACCGCCCAGCTCGAAGCGCACGCCGTCGCGCGGCGGCAGGACCCGGTCCGGATGGATTTCGAGCCCGCGGACGTCTACCTGCGGATTCGCCCGGCGCAGCCACCCTGCCCACTCCACGGTGGTCGCGTGCGAAGCCCCGTAGCCTACGTCGAGCGCGAGCGGCTTTTCCACGTGCCGCAGCAGCGTGGAAATCTCTGGGTGCGCGAGCATCCATCTATCGCAGCGGCGCAGGCGATTGTGATTGGTGGTGCCGCGGGTAATAACGCCAAAAGGCCGACCCGCAGCTGCGCTGGCGCGCAGATTATGTGCGTGGTCGGCCATAGATATTGGGTCTTAAGAACTTAGGCGTTCTCAGAGATCCACTGCTCGGTGAGCTTGCCTTCGTTATCGAAAAGCTCAGCCAGGGACTCGCCCACCTTCGGCTCGATGGCGGCGCCCATCATCGGAATATTGACGGAAATCTCGTTGACGTAGGACAGCTTGGTCATCTCGCCCTCGCCAGCCAGGGAGATATCGCCCTTGAAATCAACCGGGGTGCCCTTGACATCCGCGGTGTAGTTAACGTCAGCAGCCTCACCGTTGAGCTCGCCGACGGTAACCACGCGCTTGACCTTGAGGTCCTGGGAGACCATGGCGCGCACTGCCTCTGGCAGCAGGGTGGTCGGCAGAACTTCGAAAAGGGTGGCAACGTTATCGCTGAAGTCGTGCACCTGGCCCGCCTCGGGGGAGAGGTTGGCCACGATGTACTCCCAGTATTCCTTGGTGAGCAGCGCCTTGTGGACCTTTTCGATGGGCTGATTGATGGTTACGGTGTTTTCACTACGGGTTGACATGCCTAACAGACTACCTTGGTAGGCGTGCTTGATAAATCTTTGACGCAACAGCTCACAGCGATCGACGGGGTAGAACTGGACCCCACCGCCACCTTCGCGGACCTGACTACACTGCGTGTGGGCGGAAAACCGCAGGCCGCACTGCGCTGCTCGCAGCCGGAGGCCGCCGTCGCCGTGGTGCGTGCCCTTGATCACGCCGAAGTGAAGTTCATAGTCGTTGGCGGCGGCTCCAACCTCTTGGTGGCCGATGGCGCAGTGGATCTCGTCGCGGTCATCCTCGACTTCGACGAGGTCTCTATGGACACCGAGACCGGCATGGTGCGCGCACAGGCGGGCGCCGTCTGGGATGACGTGGTGGCTCGCTCCGTGCAGCTCGGCATGGGCGGCATCGAGTGCCTCTCCGGCATTCCCGGCACCGTGGGTGCGGTACCCGTGCAGAATGTGGGTGCCTATGGCGCGGAGATCTCTGAGGTCCTGACCCGCGTGCGCCTCTATAACCGCCGTACCGATGCCGATGAGTGGGTCCCCGCCTCCGATCTGGAGCTAGCGTACCGCTATTCCAACCTGAAATTCACCGGCCGCGCCGTGGTCCTTGAGGTGGAGCTGCAGCTCGATACCGAGGGCCTTTCCCGCCCGCTGCGCTTTGGCCAGCTCACCCAGAACCCGGGCGAGCGCCGCCCCGTGGCCGAGGTCCGCGAGGAGGTCCTCAAGCTCCGCCGCGGCAAGGGTATGGTGCTCGACCCCACCGACCATGACACCTGGTCCGCTGGCTCTTTCTTTACCAACCCGGTGGTGGACTCCGCTCTTGCCGACGCCGTCCAGGCCAAGGTCCGTGCCTCGCTTGGCGACGCCACCGCAGACTCCATGCCCCGCCACCCCTCTACAGAGACCGGCTGGGAAAAGCTCTCCGCCGCCTGGCTTATTGACCGCGCTGGGTTTGCCAAGGGCTACCCGGGCTCCGGCCGGGCCACGCTCTCGACGAAGCACACGCTGGCGCTGACCAACCGCGGCGAGGCTAAGGCCGCCGATATCGTGGATCTCGCCCGCACCATCCGCGACGGCGTCCAGGAAACCTTCGGCGTGGAGCTCGTGCCCGAGCCCGTGTGGATCGGCCTTTCCCTCGACGAGTAGCGCGCGACCGCGCTGTCGCTTCGGTCTCTGGGGCATAAAACCTACAAAGCAGCCACGATAGCGCCCTTAACCACGCGGTTTTCGGGTCTATCGTGGCTGCTTTTCAGTTCGGCGCCTCTCGCGCCGGCGACTGGCTTAGGCGGCCATGACCTGGAGCCACTCATCCTTAGCGCCCAAGAATGCGCGGGCTGCCTCCTGCGCGCCCTCCAAGCTGTGGTGCGCACCCCAGCCGCACTGCTCTTCGTTGGCGGCCGGTACCTCGGTAGCGTTAAGAATATCGTTGAGCGCGCCTTCCACCGCGCGCAGCAGCTCGTCCTGTTCCATGCCGTTGGTGATGGCGTAGAAGCCGGTGCGGCAGCCCATCGGGGCGAAACCGATGAGCTTATCGGTGTAGTTGCGCATGAAGTTTGCCATCATGTGCTCCACCGAGTGCAGCGCCTTGGTATCCAGGTGGTCCTGGTTAGGCTGGCAGAAACGCAGGTCATACTTGACGATTTCGACGCCGCCGCCCAAATCCGTGCGGTCGGCCACGCGGATATATGGCGCGCTGACTAGGCGGTGGTCGAGTTCGAAGGACTTAACGTTGAGCTTCTTTTCATTCTGGTCATTCATGCTTCTCCAGTGTAATCACGGCTGAGTGTCACTTCCTGAAATAGATTCTTTACCGCATACGCTGGGATAATATGAGCACTCTCGACGACGCCGCCGAGGCCCCCGGCGCCGCACGCACCCCTGGGGACTTGCCTTCTGCCGTACAGCCTGAAAGCAAGCAGCCTGCTGGCCGCCAGCCTGCCGGCACTCCGTCGAGCGCCGCGGCTACTCCGGTAAGCGAATCCGGGTACGAGGGGGCGGATAAGATCGTGCCCAGCACCGCGCCCACCGTGGTCAAGATTGAGGGTCATACCGAGGAAGTAGATCCCCTGGCCCGAGGCAACCGCTTGCGTAAGGAAAGCTGGGGGCTGGTGGTGCGCCGCGTGTGGGTCGATTTCTTCCATGATGCCTTGATGGACCGTGCGGCCACGATGACGTACTTCACGCTCATGGCCTTTGCCCCCACGGTGCTGGCCGCCTATTCCATCGCCACGCTCATTTTCTCCTCGCGGCGTGCCGAGGTGCACGAATTAACCTCGCAATTCATTGCGGACTACGTGCCCAGTTCCATGACGGAGCAGGCCGAAAAACTGGTTGGCTCCATCATTGGTTCCACGGCGCAAGGCACCTTCGCGCTGGTGGTATCCGTGCTGATTTCGCTCTTTGCGGCCTCGGCCTATGTGCGCGCCTTCTCGCGCACGGCCAATACCGTCTATGGGCGAGTGGAAGGCCGCGGAATCATCCGCACCTGGGCGCTGATGTGGGGGCTTACCATTGTTCTCGTCATCGGTGCGGTCATCGTGCTCTTTGCTAACCTGCTGCGCGATACCATCGTGAGCGGCGTTATCGATCCCCTCGCGGGCAAGCTGGATATGCAAGGCACCGCGGACTTTTTGGGTGGGATCTTCATGCCAGTGTGGAATTGGCTGCGCTTCCCGCTCACCGTGGTGATTGTGCTGAGCTTGATCGCCATCTTGTATCACTTTTCCCCGAACGTGCGGCCGGCGCGCTTTCGGTGGATAACCCTAGGCTCCGTCGTAGCACTGAGCACCAATGTTGTGGTGTGGGGAGCATTTGCGCTGTATACCCAGCGCTTTGCCGGAGCCAGCGTCTACGGCGCCTTCAGCCTCATCATGGCCGTATTCATGGCCGTGTGGCTATCTAATACGATGCTCATTCTGGGCATCAAGCTCGATGCGGAAATCCTGCGCGCCAAAGAGCTGCAATTGGGCCTGCACGCCGCGCGGCATATCCAGGCCCCGCCGCGTTCCGACGCCGCCGCTAAGTCCCAAGCCCGCGCCCAGCGCGAACTAGAGGAGCGTTCTGAGCGTATCTACGAGCAGGCGGTGCGCCGGGGAGAGCAGGAAAAAGGCTAGCCCTGGCTGAGCAGGGCGAGGAGATCGCGCTGGACATCGCGGCGGCGCAGCTTGCCCAGCTGATCGCTGGCGAGCGCCTCCATGGCAAAGAAGCGCTGCGGTACCTTATAGCGCGCCACCAACCCGCGGCAATGGTCGCGCAAGGCGGATTCGTCGAGCTGCGCGCCGGGGGCAAGCACCACGCAGGCGGCGACGTCCTCTGAACCATCGGAGCGAGGAATGCCCACGACCGCGGCCTGGGCAATATCAGGATGGGAGGTTAAAGCCTCCTCGACCTCGCCGGGATAGACATTGAAACCACCGGTGATGATGATTTCCTTGATGCGGCCCACCAAGCGGATATGGCCGTCGGGCTGGCGCACGCCCATATCCCCGGTGCGGAACCAGCCGTCATGGAAGGCGGCGGCGGTGGCGGGGGCGTCGGCAAGGTAGCCGCTAAAGACTTGCGGGCCGCGGGCGAGGATCTCGCCGGCCTCGCCATCCGGCTGGGTGCGGCTGAGGTCGTGAGGATCGCCGATGCGCAGCTGCGTATCCGGCAGCGGCAGGCCGATGGTGCCGGCGCGCCGGGTGTCATCGAGGGGGTTGATAGTCAGCACGGGAGAGGTCTCCGTAAGCCCATAGCCTTCCACCAGCATGCCGCCGGTGCATGCCTCCCATGGCTCGATGATGCGCGAGGGGAGCGAGGCCGCGCCCGAGATGGAGTAGCGCACCCCGCCAAGATCCGAGGGAGGCTCGGAGTTTGCGGCCGTGGCCGCGTAGTTCATGGCGCGTTCGTAGATGGTGGGCACGCCCGGCATCCAGGTGGGGCGGCGCGTGGCTAGCACCTTGGTCACCGCGTCGGTGTGTGGGGCAGGCAGCAGGATGATCTCGGCCGCACAGCGCACCGCGAGCAGCACGCTCATCGTCAGGCCATAGGAATGGAACATGGGCAGCGCGGCCAAGAAGCGCTCATGGCCGGGGCGCAGCGGGGCTTGGGTTTCCAGCTGCAGGCAGTTGGCCGCGAGGTTGCCGTGGGTTAAGACCACGCCCTTGGGGCGGGCGGTGGTGCCGGAGGTGTAGAGGATAAGGGCGGCGTCGGCAAGCGTGGCCGGGTACGGCTCCACCGGGGTGCCGTTTAGCGGAAGCGGTGCGCTCAGGGAAACGGAAATGGTGGTCTCTACCTGCGCGGAGACGGTGGGGGCAATGTCCTCCCAGGCAATCGCCACGCGGGCGCCATGGTGGGCGAGCAGCGGGGTAAGCTCGTGCGCGGTATAGCGCGGATTGTGCTCCACCACCACCGCGCCCAAGCGCAGAATGGCAAAGAATGCCACCACGTGCTGCGGGCAATTGGGCAGCAGGAGCGCCACGCGGTCGCCGGGGCGCACGCCCATCTCGCGCAGGGCACCGGCCGCGGCCGCCACCTGGGCGTCGAGCTCGCTATAGGTGAGCGTGTGGCCAGCGAAATAGGTGGCGGGACGCTGGGGAAACCTCGCGACGGCGGCCGCGAGGAAATCCGTCAAAGTAGCGCCGTAATGAATATCTGCCATAGCCGCTAAGTTTAGGCCTTTGCCTCCAGCAGCTCGAGTAGGTCCTTGCGCACCTGGTGGCGGCGGATTTTGCCCAGGTGGTCGCGCGCCAGATCTTCGAAGTGGTAGAAGGTGCGCGGCACCTTATAGCGGGTCAGGCGCTCGCGGCAGAATTCCTTCAGGCCTTCTGGATCAAGCACGGCGCCATCGCGCAGGGTGACGCAGCCGACGACATCCTCAGAGCCATCCTGGCGCGGGCGGCCCACGGCGGCGACATCCACGACGTCGGGATGCTGGGCAATCGCCTCTTCCACCTCGGCGGGGTAGACGTTGAAGCCGCCGGTGATGATGATTTCTTTGATGCGGCTGACCAGCTTGATATAGCCATCCGGTTCCATGAGCGCCATATCGCCGGTGCGGAACCAACCATTGTGGAAGGTCTTTTCGGTAGCGGCGGCATTGCCAAAATACCCCTGGAAAATCTGCGGGCCGCGCGCGAGCATCTCGCCTGGCTGGCCATCGGGTTGGGTTTTATCCAGGTTATCGGGGTTGGCAATGCGCACTTCCGTATCCGGGAAGGGCACGCCCACATAGCCGGGGCGGTGCTTGCCATTCATGGGATTGGCCGTAAGTACCGGGGAGGTCTCCGTCATGCCGAAGCCTTCCACGAGCCGGCCGCCGGTCAGGGTCTCCCAGCGCTCCACAATCTCTACGGGCAGCGTGGCGGCGCCGGAGAAGGCATTGCGGATGCCGCTTAAGTCGACGTCCTTTTCTTCCGCCGCGTCCATGATCTTTTGATACAGCGTGGGCACGCCCGGCAGCCAGGTAGGCGTGCGCTTCTTTATGACGTCCAGGATGAGCGGCATCTGCGGGGAGGGAAGCAGGATGAGCTCGGCGCCCAGGTAGATGCTGAAAATGCACAGCGTGGTCATGCCATAGGCGTGGAAGATGGGCAGCGCTGCGAGGAAGCGCTCTTGTTGTTTGCCCATCTGCGGCACCCAGGCCTTGCCCTGGATGGCGTTGGCAATGAGGTTGCCATGCGAAAGTAGCGCGCCCTTGGGCTTTCCGGTGGTGCCGGAAGTATAGAGGATGAGCGCAATATCGTCCTGGGAGATTTCAGGGACATCGAGGTCTGAGCCATCGCCGCCAATGGCCGCGCCGATGAGTGTGGACCATTCGACGGTATTGGGCGCGGGGCTGGTGAGCTGCTCGCGCTTGGCGGCCAGCGGCGGGATGGGCAGGCGCAGTGCAAGGCGCTTCAGCGGTGGCATGGCATCAACCATGTTGACGGAGACGATGGTCTCCAGTGGGGTGGTGGAGCGCAGCTTTTCTAGCGTGGAGGCGGTTTTATCCCAGGCGATAGCCACGCGCGCGCCATGGTCTTTGAGTAGCCCCTCAAATTCCGGGGCAGTATAAAGCGGGTTGTGCTCGACCACGGTGGCGCCAAGTAGCTGGACCGCATAAAAGGCGACGACGTGCTGGGGGCAGTTGGGCAGGACGATGGCTACCTTATCGCCCGGGCGAATGCCAAAGGCCTTGAGTCCGGCCGCGGCGGCGCGCACCTGGCTATCGAGCTCCGCGTAGGTGTGCGTGCGGCCGAAGAAGTAGGTGGCGGATTTATTGGCCTTGACCCGCAGGTTATCGCGATAGTAGTCGACGATGGTTTTATCGCCGTAGTCCAACGTGTGTGGGGTCCAGTCGCTGTAGTGCTGGAGCCAGGCTTGGGAGGTGGAAGCGGACACGCGTCAAAACCTTTCGTTTGGCTACAAAAACTATTTCTGAGGGGATAGTTTATCCCAAACGGAAAGAATCCTTCTAGATTTCTTCCAGCGCCAGCAAAAAACGTTTGGCTTCCAGACCACCCGCGTATCCGCCAAGCCCGCCATCGCTGCGCAGTACACGGTGGCACGGCCGCACGATGAGTAGGGGATTGGCGCCGCACGCACTGCCCACGGCCCGCGTCGCGCCGGGCCGGCCGAGCTTCTTGGCGACGTCGCGATAAGTGACCGTCTCCCCATAAGCAATCTTCATCAACTGCGCGTGGACTGCGGCGCGAAAGTCCGTCGTTCTGGGCGGGTCTAGGGGCAACTCGAAGGCGCGG
The DNA here is from genome assembly GCF_000175635.1 of Corynebacterium tuberculostearicum SK141. Classification (GTDB taxonomy): domain Bacteria; phylum Actinomycetota; class Actinomycetes; order Mycobacteriales; family Mycobacteriaceae; genus Corynebacterium; species Corynebacterium tuberculostearicum_C. The sequence goes on from NZ_ACVP01000007.1 coordinate 83,926, forward strand.
TGCCGGCCAGCGAAATACTCCGCCAGTTGTGTCTGTGCCGCATCGAGCACAGCTGCGCTGTGCTTTTCGGAGTCCCCTTTAACCGCGCTGTCCGCCGCTTCCTGCAGGGCGCCGGTTGCGGTGAATTCCACACGGGAAAGCCCCCGCGGGCTCGCCTGCAGGCGCAGGGGTCCGAGGGGGCTATCGATGAGGCGGAACATGCTAGTCCTTTTCGGCCTCGAGGCGGCGGATAAGGTCTGCCTGGACCTCGCGGCGGCGGATCTTACCCATCTGATCCTTGGCCAGCTCCTCAAAGTGGTAGAAGGTGCGCGGGACCTTGTAGCGGGTAAGGCGTTCGCGGCAGTATTCCTTGAGGCCCTCTGGGTCGAGAGCGGCACCATCGGCCAAGTCGAGGCAGGCTACGACGTCCTCGGAGCCGTCCTCGCGCGGGCGGCCGACCACGGCGACGTCATCAATGCTTGGGTGCTCGCGCAGGATTTCTTCCACCTCGCCCGGATACACGTTGAAGCCGCCGGTGATGATGATTTCCTTGATGCGGCTGACCAAGCGGATGAAGCCATCTTCTTCCATGACGCCCATATCGCCGGTGCGGAACCATTCGCCGTGGAAGGCGGCCTCGGTGGCCTCTTCATTGTTGAGGTAGCCCTTGAAGATCTGCGGGCCGCGGGCCAGCACCTCGCCTTCGACGCCGTCCGGCTGGGTCTCGTCCAGATTATCTGGGTTGGCAATGCGCACCTGGGTATCCGGGAACGGAATACCCACGTAGCCGGGGCGGCGGTCGGTGCTCATGGGGTTGCCCACGATAATCGGCGAGCACTCGGTGAGGCCGTAGCCTTCCACCAAGAGGCCACCGGTATAGTTCTCCCACTTCTTGACCGTGTCCGAAGGCAAGGTAGAAGCGCCGGAGAAGGCTGCGCGCACGCCCTTGATAGGGATCTGCTGCTCGTCGGCGGCTTTGACGATTCGCTCGTAGAGCGTCGGTACACCCGGTACCCAGGTCGGGGTGTGCTTTTTCATCAGCTGCATGATGAGCGACATATCCGGCTTAGGCAGGATGACTAGTTCGCCGCCGATAAACTGCGCCAGGGTCACGTTCATGGTCAGGCCATAAGCATGGAAGAAGGGGAGGGCGGCGAGCATGCGCTCGGGCTTATCGCCCAGGCCCGGTACCCACGCCTTGCCCTGCATCAGGTTGGAAAACAGGTTTCCGTGAGAAAGCATGGCACCCTTCGGGGTGCCGGTGGTGCCAGAGGTGTACATAATCAGCGCGATGGTGTCCTTGTCCACGTCTTCCGGCGTGGTGATATCTCTACCGTCGCCACCGATGGCGTTGCCCACCAAGGCTTCCCACGGCACGGTATTGGGCGCCGGGGAAGAAAGCTGTTCGCGCTTGGATTTGAGCGGCGGGATGGGCAAGCGCAACGCGGCGCGCTGCAGGGTGGGCATGGCGTTGATCATGTTGATGGACACGACCGTTTCCAGGTTGGTGGTCGCGCGCAGCTTCTCCAAGGTCGGCGCGGCCTTATCCCAGGCGATGGCGATGCGTGCGCCGTGATCTTGGAAGAGTCCTTCCAGCTCATGGGCGGTGTAGAGCGGGTTATGTAGTACCACCTGCGCACCGAGCTTCAAGATGGCATAAAACGCCGCGATGTACTGCGGCGAGTTGGGCGCGACGATGGCTACGCGGTCACCTGGCCGCACGCCGAAAGCCTTCAAGCCCGCGGCCGCTGCGCGAACCTGGCGGTCTAGCTCCGCATACGTTTGGGTACGTCCGAAGAAGTAGGTGGCCGGTTTATCGGCGTTGACCTCAAGATTGTTGTCGTAGATATCCAGCAACGTGGTGTCGCCGTAGTCCAGCGTATGTGGTGTCCATTCCGGGTAATACTGGAGCCAAGCCTGTGATTCGTATGCGGACAAAACGTGACCTTTCGGTAGCGTAGGTTTCTGGCAGGGGCCAGTATAGCGCCGCTAGAATGGAGCGCCATGCGCATCGCCATGATCTCTATGCATACCTCGCCGATTGAACAGCCCGGCTCCGGGGACGCCGGCGGCATGAACGTCTACGTCCTCAACAGTGCCCGCCAATTGGCCCGCCGGGGAATCGAGGTAGACGTCTACACCCGCGCCACCCGGCCTAGCCAGGGCGAAATCATTGACGTCGAGCCGCATCTGCGCGTCATTAATATTGTCGCCGGGCCATACGAGGGCCTGGATAAAGAAGATTTGCCCACCCAGCTGGCCGCCTTCGCCGGCGGCATGGTGCAATTTGCCAAGTGGCAGGGCAAAAAATATGACCTTATTCATTCCCACTACTGGCTTTCTGGTCAGGTGGGCTGGCTGCTGCGGGATCTCTGGGGAATTCCGCTCATTCATACGGCGCATACCTTGGCCGCGGTGAAAAACGCCTCCCGGACCGCGGATGACACCTTGGAGTCCGAGGCCCGGCGCATCTGTGAGCAGCAATTGGTGGATAACGCGGACCTGCTCGTGGTCAATACCGAGCAAGAGGCCCGCGACTTGGCCGAGCACTACGACGCCGAGTGCGACATTATTCGCGTGGTCTCGCCCGGCGCCGACGTCGAGCTTTTCACCCCTGGCACGGACCGCAATACCGAGCGCTCCCGCCGCGAGTTGGGTATTCCGCTGCACACCAAGGTGGTGGCTTTTGTCGGGCGTCTGCAAAAATTCAAGGGCCCAGAGGTCCTCATTCGCGCCACGGCCGAGCTCTTCCGCCGCGAACCGACCCGCAACCTGCGCGTGGTCATTTGTGGCGGACCATCGGGGGCTAATACGGCGCCGGAGGCCTATAGGGAGTTGGCGCGTGAGTTGGGCGTCGATAAGCGCGTGCGCTTTTTGGGCGCCCGCCCGCCCGAGGAGCTGGTGGGGGTCTACCGCGCGGCCGATATCGTTGCGGTGCCTAGCTATAACGAGTCCTTCGGCCTAGTGTCGCTGGAGGCCCAGGCCTCTGGCACGCCGGTGGTAGCCGCGGCCGTTGGCGGGCTGCCCATCGCCGTGGCCGAAGGGGAGACCGGCCTGCTGGTGCACTCGCATGACCCATCCGACTGGGCCGATGCCTTGGCCCGCCTGCTTGACGACGACCCCATGCGCATCGCCATGGGCGAAGCCGCCGTCGCCCACGCCGCGCGCTTTAGCTGGGCCAGCTCCGCCGCCGCGCTCGCAGAAATCTATGACGAGGCCAGCCGCATCAAGGTCCCGGATTGCCATCAACGGCGGGCGATTGGGGATTAAACCCCGACGCCGGTAATAATTTCGTGGCATGCTGGAGGCATGACTAACGGAAAGCTGATTCTTCTTCGCCATGGCCAATCCAAGTGGAACGAGTCCAACCAGTTCACTGGCTGGGTCGATGTAGATCTGACCGAAAAGGGCGAGGCGGAAGCCAAGCGCGGCGGTGAGCTGCTCGCGCAGGAAGGCGTTCTGCCCGATGTCCTCTATACCTCTCTTCTTCGCCGTGCTATCCGCACCGCGAACATCGCTCTCAACGCCGCCGACCGCCACTGGATTCCAGTGGTGCGCGACTGGCGCCTCAACGAGCGCCACTACGGCGCCCTGCAGGGCCTGAACAAGGCCGAGACCAAGGAAGAATACGGCGAGGAAAAGTTCATGGCATGGCGCCGCTCCTATGACACGCGCCCGCCGGAGCTGGCCGATGACTCCGAGTACTCCCAGGTCAATGACCCGCGCTACGCGGACCTGGATAAGGTCCCGCAGACCGAGTGCCTGAAGGACGTCGTCGCCCGCTTCGTGCCGTACTTCGAGGAGGAAATCCTCCCACGTGCCAAGAAGGGTGAAACCGTGCTCATCGCCGCGCACGGCAACTCCCTGCGCGCACTGGTCAAGCACCTGGACAATATCTCCGATGATGATATTGCCGGCCTGAATATTCCGACCGGCATCCCGCTGGTATATGAGATCACCGAGGACGGCTCCGTAGTAAACCCAGGCGGCACCTACCTGGATCCGGAAGCCGCCGCTGCCGGTGCCGCCGCCGTTGCTGCGCAGGGCGGTAAGTAAGAAACTGCGCCACAGTCCCCGGGGAGCATTCCCTGGGGACTTTGTGGTGGATAGGGTAGACACGTGGAATTGATTCTTTCCTTTGCCGCTGGCGTGGTGGCCTGCGGGTTGGCGCTGCCGGTGATTTCTTGGCTGCGCGGGCGCATTGCGCGCTACCGCCAAGCCACCGATGCCGAGGCCAACCAGGTGACGACGGTCAGCCAGGTGCTGCACTTGGCCGTGCAGGGCTCGCCGACGGCCCTGGCGGTGCTGGACCGCAGCCAAGAAATCGTCATGTCCAATCCGGCAGCCCACGAGATGTCCCTGGTGCATGATCGCGCCGTGAACCCGGACGTGTGGCAGACCGCGCAGGAGGTCTTCGAGGACAAGGAGACCCGCACCGTCGACCTGGCCATTCCCAAGCGCCGCACGGGCCACCGCGTCACCCAGTTCAAGGCGGTCATTAAGCCGCTGACGCTTAACGACGGCCGCTTTGTCATCATCTACGGCACCGATGAGAGCGAAAACGTCCGCATGGAATCCGCCCGCCGCGACTTTGTGGCGAACGTCTCCCACGAGCTCAAGACCCCCGTCGGCGGCATTGCCCTGTTGGCCGAGGCCCTGCTCCAAGACCCCGGTGACCAGGAAACCGTGGAGTACTTTGGCAACAAGGTTTACAAGGAAGCCAACCGCATGGCCGATATGGTCAGCGAGCTTATTTCCTTGTCCAAGCTGCAAGGCGCCGAGGCGCTGCCGGAGATGGAACCGTTGGCCGTCGATGACCTCATCGAGGAAGCGCTCTCGCGCAACCAACTGGCTGCGGAGGCCCGCTCCATCGAGCTCAACCGGGGCGCCTCCGTCGGCGTGCAGGTCAAAGGAGATAGGTCCCTGCTGGTTACCGCACTATCTAACCTCATCTCCAACGCGATTAACTATTCGCCGGAGAAGATGCCGGTATCGGTCTCCCAGAAAGTCGTGGACGGTGGGGTCGTGCTCATCCGCGTCACCGACCGCGGCATCGGTATCGCACCGGATGATCAAAAACGTGTTTTTGAGCGCTTCTTCCGCGTAGACCAAGCCCGGTCGCGGCAGACCGGAGGCACTGGCCTAGGATTAGCAATTGTTAAACACGTGGTGGCCAACCACGGCGGCAACATCAAACTGTGGTCCCGGCCCGGTACGGGTTCTACATTCACTATTGAGTTGCCTATCTACAGAGAAGAAAAGCCAGCGCAGGAAGCTGGCATGAAGGATAATGAGAAGAAGGATGCCGTCACTGCGGCGGCGCCTGGGCTCCCGCGTGCAGTAGCACGCGTCGCAGCACGTCGAAAGGATAAAGCACAATGACCACCATCCTCATCGTTGAAGATGAAGAGTCGCTGGCAGATCCGCTGGCATTTCTCCTCCGCAAGGAGGGCTTCGAGCCGATCATCGCGCACGATGGCCCCACCGCGCTGGAAAAGTTTGCCGCTAACGACATCGATATCGTCCTTCTAGACCTCATGCTGCCCGGCATGTCCGGCACCGAGGTATGCAAGCAGCTGCGCACCACCTCGTCCGTGCCGGTCATCATGGTGACCGCGCGCGATTCCGAGATCGACAAGGTCGTCGGCCTCGAGCTGGGCGCCGATGACTACGTGACCAAGCCCTATTCCTCCCGCGAGCTCATCGCCCGCATCCGCGCGGTCCTGCGCCGCGGCCACGATTCCGGCGCCGGTGCCGATACCGAGGCGGAGGAAGAAGTAGCCGAGCAGATCCTCGAGGGCGGCCGCGTCAAGATGGACGTGGAACGCCACACCGTTACCGTCGCGGACGAGCCGGTATCCATGCCTCTTAAGGAATTCGACCTCTTGGAGTACCTGCTGCGCAACGCCGGCCGCGTACTCACCCGTGGCCAGCTCATTGACCGCATCTGGGGCGCCGATTATGTTGGCGACACCAAGACGCTCGACGTTCACGTCAAGCGTCTGCGCTCCAAGATCGAGGAGCAGCCCTCCCGCCCGAAGCACCTGGTTACGGTGCGCGGCCTGGGCTATAAATTCGAGCTCTAGCTCCCCGCCCGCTGGCTTTCAGCCTGCAGGCTCCCGGCCTTCACGCTGGCCGGGTGCTGCGTGAGCTGTACGCCGTGCTCGGCCGCCGCGGCGCGGGCCTTGCAGTGCGCGGCCAGAATCTCATAGGACTCCCGGCCCATGAGCGCTACCAGCTCGTCCTCGTGCGATTGCCACATCGGCAGCGGGTTGGCGTGGCAGGCGGCATCCGCCGAGCAATACCAATCAAAGTCTTCGCCGCCATTGCCCCAACCGCGGCGGTCATACTCGCCAATCTGCGTGCGCAAAATCTCCTGGCCATCCGGGCGCTCTTCATAATCCTCGTAGCGGCGCAGCGGCAGCTGCCAGCACACCTCGGGTTTGACCACCGTGAGCTCCTCGCCGGTATCAACAGCCCACTGGTGCAGCGCGCAGCCCGTACCCGTTGCCCAGCCGGCGCGGTTGGCAAAAATGCACGCGCCATCCACGATGGGTGTCTTCAGCGCCGGTTCCGGTTCGCCGTCCTCGCCGTCGAGCTCGTCCCACTCCAGCCATGGCTCCAACTCGTCCGTAGCGTCTTGCGCGAGGAACTCATCTACCCCCGCTGGGCGCAGCTGCCAATACTTGGCGGGCATGCGCGAGACGGCGTCGTAAAGCTGGTCGCGGTCTTCCTCATCGGCCATATAGGCGCCATGCACGCAGCAGCCCACCTCGGGCTGGCTCTTATCGATGCCCCGGCATGCCGACGTCCCAAATTGGCAGCTGTAGTGCGATTCCACCCATGTCAGGTCGATGGAAAAGACGTGGTGTGGGTCGTTCGGGTTGGTAAATTCGAACCACTCCCGCGGGAAATCGGGGGCCTCTTCGCGGCCCGCTCTTATCGACGCCGCCGCGGGCGAGCTCGCGGGAAAACCTAGGTATACCGTGTCAGATTTTGGGCGATTCACACCTAACCACGGTAGACCTACTACGCTATTAGTGTGCGATTAGGTGTATTAGACGTCGGAAGCAATACCGTCCACCTCGTTGCGGTCGATGCCGCGACGGGCGGACGGCCCACTCCGATGAGCGATTGGAAGACCCCGCTCCGGCTGGTAGAACAGCTGGACAAGAAGGGCAACATCCATGAAAAGGGTGTAAAGAAGCTGGTCAGCGCCGTAGCGGAGGCGAGCGAGCTGGGCGATAAGCTGGGCTGCGCGGAATTTATCGCCTTTGCTACCTCGGCGGTGCGCTCCGCACCCAATTCCGAGGCCGTGCTCGATGAGGTGGAAAAGCAGACCGGCGTACGCCTGCAGATTCTCTCTGGCGTGGAAGAAGCCCAGCTGACCTTCCTCGCTGCCCGTCGCTGGTATGGCTGGTCCGCCGGCCGTATTACCAACCTGGACATCGGCGGCGGCTCGCTAGAGCTGTCCACCGGTACTGACGAGCACCCCGACCTTGCCTTCTCCCTCGACCTGGGCGCTGGCCGGTTGACCCATAATTGGTTCGACACCGACCCGCCAGAGAAGAAAAAGGTAAGCGCGCTGCGCGATTTCATTGATGCGGAGCTTGAAGACGCCGCCCAGCAGATGAAGGCCATGGGCCCCGCTGGCCTTGCCGTGGGTACCTCCAAAACCTTCCGTACGCTGGCCCGCCTGACCGGTGCCGCACCCTCGTCTGCCGGCCCATACGTCAAGCGCACGTTGACTGCACCGGGTCTGCGCCAGTTGATTTCCTTCATCTCTCGCATGACTGCGGCAGACAGAGCGGACCTAGAAGGTGTAAGTTCTAACCGATCGCACCAAATCGTTGCCGGCGCTCTGGTGGCCGAGGCATCCATGCGAGCCTTGGACATCGAGAAGCTGGAAATCTGCCCGTGGGCGCTGCGTGAGGGCGTCATTTTGCGCCGGACCGACAAGGGATTGGAATAGGAAGAGATCATGGCTGACAAGAACAAGTTGACCGTGGCAGAGCTGCTGGCTCGCGATAAAAAGGCCCGCGGCGAGAAGGGCGGCAAGGATGACAAGCGTTCGCGCCGCCACCGCCGCAGCTTGGATGAAGGCGGCATCTCCGTTGCCGAGCTAACCGGCAACCTCAAGAAGGTCAAGGCTTCGCCTGCAGAGGCCAAGCACACCTCCGTCTCCATCGACGAGGACGCTCCCGTCATCCGCGCCCCCAAGGCTGCCGACGCGACCGATGCCGACGCCGCAAAGAAGTCCACCGACAAGCCAAATTCTCAGTCCGCAGCCACGACCGCCGCTCAGCCTGCCGCGCCGAAGGCTGCACCCAAGGCTGCACCAAAGACCGCCGCAGAGGCAGCACCAAAGGCTGCTCCTAAATCCGCGGACAAGCCCGCAGCCAAGTCTGCTGCCGCTGCGGCACAGGAGGCGCCGAAGAAGAATCAGCCTTCTGCGGATGACACCGCGGTAATCCAGCGCGTGGGTAAGGCGAAGGAGGAGGATGCCAAGACTGCTGCCGCCAAGCCTGCCGGGGCTGAGGCAGCTGCCGCGAAGCCCGTTGCCGAAAAGCCGAAGGCCGACAAGGGCGCGAAGGTGGCCGGAGCGGGAGCTGCGACAGCTGGTGCTGGAGCGGCCGCTGCAGCGGCGGTGCCGGCGTCTAAGAAGGCGGGCGTCGCTAAGAATGCCGAGGAAACCGGCAACCTGCCCAAGGTCGAGGACGACGAAGAGTGGATCGAGGAAGAGCACGAGAAGCTCAACCCAGTTTCCATCCTGCTGATGATTGTCGCGGGTATCCTGCTGGCGATTGTCATCTTCAAGGGCTTTGAGATTCTGTGGGATAGCTTCCCACGCCTGGTCGTCGCCATCCTGGCGCTGTGCGTCACCGCAATTATGGTGGGCGTGACGCACGCCCTGCGCACCGCGCGCGACGGGTTCTCTATGTTCCTGGCCGGCTTTACCGGCCTCGTCCTTACCTTCGGCCCGCTGCTGTTGGTTATGCTCTAAGCCCCCGCTTGTCGACGCCCCGGTTACCCCACGTGGTAGCCGGGGTTCCGCATTTTTGGCATGGTGGAGGCTATGACAAAGATTGCAATTTTAGGCGGCGGACAAATCGGTGAGGCTTTGACCTCGGGACTCGTAGCATCGGGCTTTGCGGGCTCGGATATCACGGTCACCAACCGCACCGAATCCCGCAGCAAGGAACTTCAGGACGCTTATGGCGTCGCCACCACCAGCGATAATGCGGCGGCGGTAGACGGCGCGGATTATATCTTCGCGTGTGTGAAGCCCTACGCCATCCTGGATCTGCTCGAAGGCCTTGAACCAGCCAAGGATGCCGTGGTGGTGTCCATGGCCGCGGGCCTGACGCTCGAGCAGCTGCAGGGAGCGGCGGGCGAAGGCGTGCCGGTGGTGCGCGTTATGCCCAATACCCCCATGTTGGTGCGCCGCGGCATGTGCACCTGCGCGGCCGGTGAGCACGTGAGCGACGCCCAGATGGACGGCGTGCGCGAGCTGTTGGAGGCCGTAGGCGAGGTGGCGGTCATCCCGGAGAAGAATATCGACGCCGCCACCGCGCTGGCAGGCTCCTCGCCGGCCTATTTCTTCCTCGTGGCAGAAGCGCTTGTCGATGCCGGCGTGCAGCTCGGCCTTCCCCGCGACGTCGCTGAGAAGCTTGCCGCCCAGGCCGCAGCCGGCTCCGGTGAAATGCTGGCTAGCTCCGGCCGCTCGGCCACCCAGCTGCGCGCTGGCGTAACTTCGCCGGGCGGTACTACCGCGGCCGCTGTCCGCGAGCTGGAGGAGTCCGGCCTGCGCGGCGCGTTCTACCGCGCGGCAGAGGCCTGCTCCGATAAGGCCAAGGAGCTCGGCTAGCGCCGCCGTGTGCGACCTCCCCGTGGTGGGGGTGTACCCACCCGAGAGTGTTGGGGCGGGTGTTAAGCAGCGCTTTTGGGGGAAACCCTAATGAATGCTGTGAAAAAATTTGGCACTTGGGTCGCATTAGTCACATGTTTCACGATAGGCTAGGGCAAGCACGTGCGTGAAGTCCTGTGGGAGGGGAAGCCTACAGCGCGTAACGAGCTGAAGGGTTAGATATATATGGCAAATGAAGAAAAGGGAACCTTTCTGACGATCGCGGAGGTCGCCGAGATTATGCGCGTCTCCAAAATGACCGTCTACCGTTTGGTTCACGCAGGCGAAATGCCGGCTGTTCGCGTCGGACGCTCCTTCCGCGTTCACGAGTCTGCCGTCAACGAGTACTTGGAGGCTTCCGTTTACGGAGCCTAGGCTCGCGCCGCACAGACAGCGCCCACCTCTGTTGGCCCTCGAGGTCAGCGGTGGTGGGCGCTGTTGTTTCTCACTGTTGTTGTCGCGGGCCCTTTTTGGTCACGGGCTGGGTGCTGGGTAAGATGGTGTGCATTCGTGTCGGCTCGCTGATGTGGCCCGCGGTCTGTGTGGCCACGGCGGCAAGAGTGCACCTTCGCCGTTTTAGCGCTGACAAGTTTGACAGTACGTACTACACGAAAGTGAGGACTCCATGGGTTCCGTCATTAAGAAGCGCCGCAAGCGCATGTCCAAGAAGAAGCACCGCAAGATGCTGCGCCGCACCCGCGTGCAGCGCCGTAAGCTGGGCAAGTAAACCCCAGCCCGCTTCTTGCCCTCCGCCATTGTGCGGAGGGTTTTTGCATGCTTGCCGACGTTTCCTCAGCGCCCGCTACCGCCGGTAGTAGCGCCAGCCGCCATAGGAAAAGGCGGCGGTGGCCAGCGCAGGGAGGCCATAGGTGCGGATGGCGCGGCGCACGGAGCGATAGTCGCGCACCAGCCAGCCGCGGTCGCCAGCAATATCGCGCAGCTTGCGGTCTGGGTTAATGGCCACGGCGGTGCCGACCATGGACAGCATCGGCACATCGTTGGCCGAATCCGAATACGCGGTGCAGCGCGAGAGGTCGAGGCCTTCGATGGTAGCGAGCGCGGCCACGGCGTGCTTTTTGCCGGGCCCGTGGAGGATATCGCCGACCAGCCGGCCGGTGAATTTGCCGTCCTTGACCTCCGCGACGGTGCCGAGCGCGCCCGTAAACCCGAAGCGCCGGGCGAGCACCTGTGCCAGCTGGACCGGCGTGGCGGTGACCAGCCATACCTGCTGGCCGGCGGCTAGGTGCATCTCCGCGAGCTGCGTGGTGCCGGGGTAGGCGCGGCGGGCTAGCGAGGCATCCACGATCTCCTCGCACAAATCCACCAGCTCGTCGACGCTGCGGCCTTTGACAAACTCCAGTGCCTGCGCGCGGCCGGCGGCCACGTCCTTGGCATTTTCGCTGCCGGAGACGCGGAACTTGAGCTGCTTCCACGCAATCGGCAGGATTTCAGAAAGACGGAAGTAGCGCTTGCGCGCCAAGCCAAAGGCGAATTCCACGAGGGAAGAGCCTTGGATGAGGGTGTTGTCGACGTCGAAAAACGCTGCCGCGCCCACATCCACCGGCACGTCCGGGTCCTGGGCGGTGATGCGCTGCGCGCCAGCCGCGTCATAGGAGCCGGTCACCGAGTCCACGCCGGAGGCAAAATCCTCCAACTCCAGCCCGAATTCCTCCAGCGCCGCGGCGGCCGCGGCTTCACCGGCGGTGCGCTGCGATTCCTCGTCCAACGGGGCGAGCGCCTGGGTCTCCAAGAAATTGCGCAGGTTACCGCGCGAGGCGGTCCAATTGGCCAAGAAGTCGCGGGGGGATTCGGGGAACCCTGGGGGAGTGGTAGCGGACACGAGTGGGACAAACAGCTTTCGCAAATGCGGGGTGGACTAACGTGTCCATAGTAATGGTTTCGACCGCCGCCGTCCTTGTGAGGAGAAAATGTCCCAGCATCTCGTCGAGCTCATGGTGCGCACCACCTGCGGTTCTTGCGCGCGCGTGAGGGAGCAGATCACCCCCGTCGTCAAGCAGGCAGGCGCGGAGCTTGCCGTGCGTAACGTGGATGAGCACGCGGAGCTGGCCATGGAGTTCGGTGACCGCGTGCCCGTTGTGGTCATCGACGGCGAAGAGTTTGCTTGCTGGGAAGTAGACAACGAGGAGTTAGCGGCCGAGCTGGCTGGTTGATTCGGGATCCGCGACACCGACGGGTAGTCTTTTGGAGGATTAAAATCAATCAAAGGGTTGAGGAGTGTTGTGCATGAGCGTGCTCGTCGTGGGCATGTCCCACCAGTCGGCGCCGGTGGCGCTGCTGGAAAAGCTGAGCATGGATAGTGCGGTCCAGGATTCCGCCTGCGGGCAACTCGTGGCGGCCGAGCCACTTTCAGAGGCCATGATTATCTCCACCTGCAACCGCATGGAGGTCTACACCGTCACCAACTCCTTCCACGCCGGCGTGCAGGAAGTCGTGCGCGTGCTCACCCAGGTGTCGGGCGTGGGCGAGCAGGAGCTGCGCAACTACCTCTACGTGCGCTATGCCGACGCCGCGGCCGAGCACCTGATGTCCGTGACCTCCGGCCTGGATTCCATGGTGGTGGGCGAGCAGCAGATCATCGGCCAGGTGCGCAGCGCCTACCAGTCCGCCTCCGAGCAGGGCACGGTCGGCCCGCGCATCCACGCACTGGCGCAGGCCGCGCTACGGGCCGGCAAGCGCGTCCACTCCGAGACCGATATCGACGAAGCCGGCGCCTCCATGGTGTCCTTCGCCTTCGACCAGGCCCTGCAGCGCCTCGACGCCGGGGACCTGACCGGCAAGACCGCGCTGATCCTTGGTGCGGGCGCCATGGCATCCCTCGCCGCCACCCACGCCGGCCGGCTGGGGGTTAAGGAGCTGGTGCTGGCCAACCGCACCCGCGAGCGCGCCGAGCGCCTAGCCAGCCACGCCGAGGAGGCGGGCGTTGCCACCCGCGTCGTGGACTTTGCTGAGCGCGCCGCCGCGCTTTCCGACGTCGACCTTGCCATCTCCGCCACCGGCGCCGATAACTTCACCATCGAGGCCGCCGACCTCCCCGCCGGCCGCGATCTCATGCTCATCGATCTCTCCCTGCCGCGCGATATCGACGATGCCGCCGCCGCGGCCGAGGGCGTGGACTTGGTCAATATCGAGCGCCTGAGCAAATCACTCTCGGCCGCCTCCACCGATCTCGCGGCCGGCACCAGCCCGCACGCACAGGCCCGCCACATCGTCGACGAGGAACTTGCGGCCTATACCTCGGCCCAGCGCGTGCGCGACGTCGCCCCGGCCGTAAGCGCCCTGCACCGCCGCGCGGCCGATCTCGTCGAGTGCGAGACCGCGCGCCTGCAACACAAGCACCCCGAGCTCGCGGGCAAGCAGCTCGAGGACGTGCAGCGCGCGCTCAAGCGCGTGGCCGATAAGCTGCTCCATGAACCGACGGTGCGGGCGAAGAAGCTGGCGGCGTCGGAAAGCAGTGTCAGCAGCGAAAGCGCCCTGCAGGAACTCTTTGGCCTGCAGCTGGAAGGCTCCGGTGTGTCCGTGGCCGTCAATGAACTGCCCACCATGACTAAGGAGGCCTAAATGTTTCAGATTGGTACCCGCGGCTCCAAGCTCGCCACCACCCAGGCCGGCCATGTGCGCGATTGGCTTATCGACGCCGGCTTTGACTCCCAACTCCACATCGTCACCACCGCCGGCGACGTCAACATGGCGCCCGTCGAGCGCATCGGCGTCGGCGTATTTACCCAGGCGCTGCGCGAGGCTCTCTATGCCGGCGAGTGCGATATTGCCGTGCACTCCTTTAAGGACCTGCCCACCGCGCCCGATGAACGCTTCCGCCTCGTCGTGCCGCAGCGCCAGGATTCCCGCGAAGCGCTCGTCGCCCGCGATGGCCTGAGCCTGGCGCAGCTGCCGCAGGGCGCGCGCGTGGGCACCTCCGCCCCGCGCCGCATCTCCCAGCTGGCCGCCCTCCGCCCGGACCTGGAGATTCGCCCGCTGCGCGGCAATATCGATACCCGCATGTCCAAGGTCACCGACGGCGAGCTCGACGCCGTCCTGCTGGCCTACGCCGGCCTGCTGCGCGGCGGCTACGCGGACCGCGCCACCGAAATCTTCGAACCCTCCGTCTTCATGCCGGCGCCGGCCCAAGGCGCACTCGCCATCGAGGCCGTGGCCGGCACCGAGGCCGCCGCGGCCCTAGACGCCATTGTCGACGACCGCGCCTCGGCCGCCGCTGCTGGTGAGCGCGCCGTGCTGGCCCGCCTCGAGGCCGGCTGTACCGCGCCGGTGGCCGCCACCTCGCGCTGGGACGGCGACCAGCTCACCGTGCGCGGCGGCGTCTTCGCACTCGACGGATCCCGCCAGCTCACCGCCACCGCCTCCGGCTCCGCGGCCGAAGCCGCCGATCTTGGCGCGCGCATCTCGGACGAGCTTTTCGCCGGTGGCGCGGCCGAGCTGCTGGGCAAGTAATTTCGCCTTTAGGCGCTAATAATTTAAGGTGTAGATACCACAGATCATTGTCCCGCAATGATCCGGCCCCCTTTAAGGGCATCCCAGGACGCAAGGCCTGGGATTTTGGCCGTTAAGACCGTGTCACCCACCGCCGGCGCGGGGAACCACACCGCATGCGATCATGTCCGTGCGCGGTGCCGCGCGCCCGATTTTAGAAAAGAACTTTATGAGCAATGCCGCGCCAGACACCCAATTGGGCAAGATCGTCTTTGTGGGCGCTGGTCCAGGTAATCCCGACCTGCTGACCGTCCGCGCCCGCGAGGTTCTGGCAAATAGTGCCATCGCCGTGACCGATCCGCAGGTCATGCAGGGCGTGCGCGATGCCGTCGCCGCCGCGCTGCCCGTTCCACAAGAGCTTCTCGACGCCGCCGAGGCCGAATACGCTCAAATGTGCGCCGATGCCAAAGCCAAGGGCGCACGCCGCAAACCGCCGCGCCCCGCACCGCCGACGGCCGCGGTGCTGTACGAGCCGGCCGAAGATATCGTCGGCCAGCTGCGCGAGTGCTTGGTCGAGGCCGATGGCGAGGATGTCATCCGCCTCGTCACCGGCAACCCGCTGCACCGCGAGTCCATCAAGGCTGAGATCAACGCCGTGGCATCTGCCGGCCTGGAATTCCAGGTAGTGCCGGGCATGTCCCTGCCATCTACCGTGCCGTCCTTTGCCGGCATTGCGCTCGGCTCGACCTATACCGAAGCCGACGTTACCGACGGCGCCGATTGGGACGCGCTCGCCAACGCCACCCAGCCCATCGTCCTGCAAGCCACCAAGGAAGACCTGCCGGTCATCTCCAACGAGCTGCAGCAGCGCGGCATGCCGGCCGAGACCGAGGCATTTGTCACCGTCCACGGCACCACCCGCCTGCAGCGCACCTATGAGACCACGCTGGGCACCATGGGCAAGCTCGACGCGGACCTCACCGGCCCGCTCGTGGTCACCCTCGGCCGCAGCATCGACGACCGCACCAAGTACTCCTGGTGGGAAAACCGTCCACTCTACGGCTGGCGCGTGCTCGTCCCGCGCACTAAGGAGCAGGCCGGCCCGATGTCCGCGCGCCTGGCCGGCTACGGCGCCATCCCGCAAAACGTGCCCACCATCTCCATCGAGCCGCCGCGCAACCCGGCGCAGATGGACCGCGCCATCAAGGGCATCGTCGAGGGCCGCTACAAGTGGATCGTCTTTACCTCCGTCAACGCCGTGACCGCGGTGTGGGACAAGATTGCTCAGCTCGGCCTCGACGCCCGCGATTTCGCCGGCGTCCACCTCGCGGCCGTGGGCACCAAAACCGCCGCCGCCATCCGCGCCAAGGGCATGGTGCCCGAGCTCCTGCCACACAAGAAGAAGCAGAACGCCGAGGGCCTGCTCGATGTCTTCCCCAACTTCGTAGAAGACATCGACGCTGTCGGCCGCGTCCTGCTCCCGTGCGCCGATATCGCGGCCGACACCCTGGTTGACGGGCTCAAGGCCCTGGACTGGGAGGTCGACGACGTCGTGGCCTACCGCACCGTCCGCGCCGCCCCGCCTTCGGCCGAAATCCGCGCCATGATCAAGACCGGCGGCTTCGACGCCGTCGCCTTCACCTCCGGGTCCACCGTGCGCAATCTGGTGGGCATTGCGGGCAAACCGCACCAGCGGACGATCATTGCGTGTATCGGGCCGTCGGCAAGAGCGGCCGCGGAAGAGATGGGCCTGCGCGTCGATGTCGTGCCCGAAGTCGCCGACGTGCCCGCGCTTGTCGACGCCCTCGCAGACCACGTCGCCGCCCTCCGCGCCGCCGGAAACCTGCCCGCGCCGCGCAAGAAACGCCGCTCGCGCAAGAAGGCTACTAAGGTCGACAAGGCATAAGTTTTAGTCTCGCTCTAAGGAGTACCCAATGAGCACCTTCCCAGCCCGCCGCCCACGCCGCCTGCGCACCACCGCGCAGATGCGCAACCTCGTGGCCGAAACCGAGGTCCGCCCCTCGGACCTGATTCTGCCCATGTTCATCGTGGACGGCCTCGACGCCCCGCGCGAGATTCCCTCCATGCCGGGCGTCTACCAGCACACCTTCGACTCGCTGCGCCGCGCGGCCGAGGAGGCGTTGGAGGCCGGCGTGCCGTGCATCGACCTTTTCGGCGTGCCGCTCGATGAAGACAAGGACGACACCGGTTCCGTCGCCTGGGACCCGCAGGGCATTTTGAACCGCGGTATTTCCTGCCTGCACGAGGAATTCGGCGACGACCTCATCGTTATGGCGGATACCTGCCTCGACGAGTTCACCTCCCACGGCCACTGCGGCGTGCTGGATGACAAGGGCCGCGTGCTTAACGACGAATCCGTCAAGCTTTACCAAGACATGGCCCGCTCCCAAGCCCGCGCCGGCGCCCAGATCGTCTCCCCGTCCGGCATGATGGACGGCCAGGTTGCCGCCATCCGCGCCGACCTCGACGAGGCTGGCCACGAGGACGTGGCCATCATGGCTTATTCCGCCAAGTACGCCTCCGCCTTCTTCGGCCCGTTCCGCGATGCCGTCGGCTCCTCCCTCGAGGGCGACCGCCGCACCTACCAGCAGGACCCGCGCAACTTCCGCGAATCCCTGCTTGAAGCCGAGCTCGACATCGAAGAGGGTGCGGACTTCGTCATGGTCAAGCCCGGTCTGCCCTACTTGGACGTGCTCTCGGCCGTGGCGGAGACTTCCCCCGTGCCGGTCGCGGTCTACCAGGTCTCCGGTGAGTACGCGATGGTCAAGGCCGCGGCCGCCAACGGGTGGATCGATGGCGAGTCCATCATGCTCGAGTCGCTGACCGCATTCAAGCGCGCCGGCGCCGGCCAGATTCTGACCTACTTCGCTACCGAAGCCGCCCGCCTTCTCAAGTAAAGGACCCCTGTGACTGCTACGCCCCCGTCGCCCGCCCCTGCCCCTCGCGCGCAACGCCCGCCGCGGAAGCAGCAGCGGCCGGAGTCCGTGACGTACATGCTGTGGCTGTGGCTGGGCGCGCTATGCGGCGAGGCCGTGCACCAGGTGCTCAACGTGGTGCTCACGCTGCTCAACCACGACGTACTCATGTCGCAGGCCAAGGAGATGGCCAAATCCGCACCGGCCGGCGTGGATGAAGCCCAGCTTTCCGACGCCTTCCTCCGCACCGCCGCCTACGGCTCCGTCGCTCTTTCGGCTGCCATTTCGCTGGCGATTATCGTGCTGCTGGCCTTCCTGTTGCGGTCCCTTGCTAACCGCAGCAAGCGGGCCGGCACCTCGCGCCGCGTGTGGTTCGCCTTCTCGCTCTACTTCGGCTTCCGCATCCTGCTGACCTTCATGGTCACCCCGGCCGGCGCGGACGTGCCCGATTGGCTCTTTGCCGCCGATGGCATGGTGCAGATCCTTGTCGGCGTCGCGGCGGTCCTCGGCCTGATTTTCTCCGTGCGGGCCGAGACCTTGGACTACACCGGCGAACTCGAGCAGATGCGCGAGCTGGAAAAGGAACTCGAGCAAGCGCAGCGCGAGAAGAAGCGCGCCGAGGAAGAGCGCAAGCGCTCCAAGGACGACCAGCGCGGCAACCGCGACGGCAGCAAGCGCGATCGCACCAACCGCACCGACCGCGTCGGCCGGTCTGATCAGGAGGATAAGCGATGAATAACACCGAGCGGCCCGGGCCCCGCGACTATAACCGCGCGGCCCGAAACACCTCCGCCAAGGAGAGCCTCGACGCGTGGCCGCGGCCGCTGCGCTGGGCATATTGGGTGCTCGTCGTCAGCGCCGTGATTATGCTGGTGAGCGGTATGGTGGGCATCTTCGGCTCGGGCGGGCCACAAGCAGAGCCGCAGAATGCGCAGGTCGCGGAGTACCTCCACTCCAATCGCCTGTTTGTCGCGGTGACCAATGCCGTCGGCGCCATCCTGCTTGCGCTCTTCGCAGCGCAGCTGGCCGGCGGGTCCAAGTGGGCGCGCCGCATCATCACCGCGGTCATCGCGTTCGCGCTGTTTACCAATATCGCCGCCCTCGCGCTCGGCATCGGCGGGCTCGGGCTGTTGATTATCCCCATCACCCTGATCGTCGCCCTCGCGCTGCTTTTCCAGCCGCAGTCCAACCGCTTCATCAAGGACCGCAGCCTGCGTGGCTAATTAGCCCTCACTCCAACTTTTGATTCATAATTGGGGCATGTCTCGACTCAATCGTGCCCCGCTTATCGACGCCGCCCTCGGCCGCACCCCCTCCCGACCCCCAGTCTGGTTCATGCGCCAGGCCGGCCGCTCGCTGCCGGAGTACCGCGCCGCCCGCGAGGGGATTAGCATGCTTGATTCTTGCTTCATGCCGGAGCTGCTGGCAGAAATTACCCTCCAACCGGTGCGCCGCCACGACGTCGACGCCGCCATTTTGTTCTCCGATATCGTCGTCCCGCTTAAAGCCGCGGGCGTCAAGGTCGATATCGTGCCGGGTCGCGGGCCGGTGATGGAGCAGGCGGTGAGGAGTAGGGAGGACGTCGGCAAGCTGCCGCTGCTAGAAGCCGACGTCCCCGAGGTTACCGAGGGCATCGCCCGCATCCTGGCCGAGCTCACCGAAACCCAAGCGCTCATCGGCTTTGTGGGCGCGCCGTTCACGCTGGCCAGCTACCTCATTGAGGGCGGGCCATCCAAGAACCACCAGCGCACCAAGGCCCTCATGCACGCAGATCCGGAGACCTGGCACATGCTCATGCGCCGCCTGGTGCCGACCATCACCCGCTTCCTGCAGGTGCAGGTCGACGCCGGCATTGACGCCATGCAGCTTTTCGATTCCTGGGCCGGCTACCTCAACGAGCGCGACTACCGCGAGTTCGTGCTGCCGTACTCCCGGGAAATCCTGGCCAGCGTGAAAATCCCGCGCATCCACTTCGGCGTCGGCACCGGCGAGCTCTTGCCGGCCATGTCGGAGGCGGGGTCGGAAGTTATGGGCGTCGATTATCGCGTGCCTATGGACGCCGCGGCCGAGCGCGTAAGCGCCCGCGTGTTGCAGGGCAACCTCGACCCGGCCATGCTTTTCGCCGGCGACGACGCCGTGCGCCAGGCCGTGCGCACCATCCGCGGCGAGGTCGATCGGGCCCGCGAGCGCGGCGATATCGACGGCCATATCTGGAACCTCGGCCACGGGGTCTTGCCAACTACCGACGCGGAGGCCATCACCCGCGCCGTATCCATCATCCACGAGGAGGGCTAAATGCGTATTGCGATTATTGGTGCTGGCCTGGCGGGCTTGACGGCCGCCTACGAGCTGCGCGACCACGACGTTGAGGTTTTCGAGGCCGCCGGCCGCATCGGCGGCAAGCTGTACTCCGTGCCGTTTAATGACGGCCCCACCGACATGGGCGCCGAGGCCTTCCTCGCCCGCCGCCACGACGCCGTGGAATTCATCGAATCCCTCGGCCTGGGCGGGAGCTTGGTCGAGCCCTCCGGCCTGCATTCGCTGGTGTATTCCGGCGAGCTTAAGCCGCTGCCGCGCGGCGGGATGATGGGCATTCCTTCGCACTCGGAGCCGGTCGCACACCTGGTCTCGGCTGAGACCGCCCGCCGCATCGATAACGAGGAGCCTTTCGAGTGGACGGCCGGCAGCGACGTCTCCGTCGGCCGCCTGGTGCACCAGCAGTTTGGCGACGACCTCGTTGACCACGTTATCTCCGCCCTCCTCGGTGGCGTGTACTCCTGTTCGGCCGACGATCTGGGTGTGCGCGCGACCATCCCGGCGCTGGCCGAGACGCTCGACGCACTCTCCGCGCGCGGCCCAGTCACCCTCTCGGCCGCGGTCCGCTCGCTGGAAGAAGCCCGCGCGGCCAAGCCGAGCAGCAGCGGACCCGTCTTTCAGACCTTCCGCGGCGGCTACGCAGAACTCTATGAGGCACTGGCCGATAAATCCCGCGCCAAGATCTACCTCGATACCTTCATCTCCGGTATCACTCGCGAGGGCGAGAAATTCCGCTTGTCCGGCGCACCCGGCGATACCGCTCCCTTCGACCGCGTGCTCGTGGCCACCCCGGCCCCGACCGCGGCGCGCCTTCTTAGCAAGGTCGCCCCGCAGGCGGCGGACCGGCTGAAGGGAGTGAAATTGGCGGCGTCGGCAGTCGTGGGCCTGAAGTTTGAGTCTGACACGGACCCGGCCGGCAACGCGTTGCCGCAGAACTCCGGCATCCTCGTCGCCACCGACCAAGACGATGTCCACGCCAAGGCATTCACGCTGTCCTCACGCAAGTGGCCGCACTTGGCAGAGCGCGGCGGGGCTCTCGTACGTGCCTCCTTCGGCCGCTTCGGCGACGACGCCATCGTCCGCGCCGAAGAAGACGACCTCGTCGACTATGCCCTCGATGACCTCCAGCGACTCACCGGCTTCGACGGCCGCGCCGCGGGTGTCGCGGAGATCTTCACCCAGCGTTGGTTCGGCGGCCTGCCGCGCTACGACGCCGGGCACCTCGAAACTGTGGCCGGCGCGCGCGGCGCCCTCGCGGCGACGCCGGGCATCGATGCCACTGGCGCTTGGGCCGGCGGGGTTGGCGTACCCAATGTCATCGCGGATGCCCGCGCTGCCGCGGCCCGCATCGCTCGCTAGCTGCGGGGCTCGCTAGCTGCGGGCATGCCAATGCGGCAGCAGGGCATCCTGCTGCCTGGCGGTTTAGGGGCTAGTGGGCCGGTGGCGGTGATGTCGCGGTGTCAGCCCAGGGCGGCCGCCACACCACGCGGCCTCGGCGCCGAACGAGGCGCCCGCGCACCGGTGGGGCATTAGGGTCATCGTCGTTGACGCCGTTGTGGTACGGACAACAGGTCGCCAGGTTTGCCATATTGGTATCGCCGCCGTGCCGCCACGCCTGCAAGTGGTGCACCTGGCATTTATCCGCCGGATAGTTGCATTCCGCCCACGGGCATACCGGATTTTCCGCGGCGGCCATGAGCCGCTGCTTCTCGCTGGCCATGCGCTCCGTCCGGTAGAGGTTGACCGCGCCCTCGAAGGGGTGAACGAGGGTGATAAGCCCGCGCTCTGCCAGCGTGCGCGAGACAAGTTCCGCGCCGGTGAGGCGGGCGCCGTTGGTGAGCTGGATGGTGATTTCCTCGCCGTCGCCATCGATGATGCGGTCAAGCTCGTCGAGCGTGATGATCGCGTTGGTCGTAATGGTTGGACGGGTGGCTGGGGCGGCGCCGGAAGGGGAGAAGAGCTCCGCAACGGAATCGAGCGGCGCGTTCTCGTCCAGGCTGGATTCCAAGTCCGCGATGAGTGAGGAAGGCCCGGTAATCGCGAGGGTCCACGGCGCGTCCTTGCGGCGGCGGATGCGCACGCCGGGGCGCGGCGGGGCCGGGGGATTGAGCTCGCGCAGCTTCTTGCGCGCTAGCTTTTCCATTTCATCGGTATCGGCGGCGGTGCGGCACAGCTCCACGCGCAGGCGCCAGGCATCGCGCTTGGTCTTAGCGCGGGAAGCGTAGCGCTCGATAACCTCCAGCGTGGGCAGCGGGTGAGCGCGGTCGCGGGCGGCGGTAACTGCCTGGCGTTGCTGGCGGGTGAAGGAGGTGGGGGCAAAGAGGGCGTCGGCAAGCGTGAGCAAAGTGCGGGCCGTCTTATTGGGCGCCCCTGCGGCGCATAGCTGTTCTTCAGACATGCCGGCGCACCCGGCAACGATGTCGATGCCGGGCGCCAGGGCCGCAAGATAAGTCTGAAGAGCTGTCATGCCCCGCAGCCTAAGCCACGGCGCGCAACCTGTGCGAGGATGAGCGCGCGAAGCTGTGGATAACTAGGGCCCACAGGGCGAATTTTGGCCCGCACGCCCGACGGGCCTGTGGATAACTAGCCCTTATTGCGGAAAACGAAGATGGAGGAGAAGTCCTGATCGCCGTGACCCATGGCCTGCATTTCCTCAAAACGGCCGATGGCGGCGGTCAGGGCGGGCAGCGGCTTGGTGGAGGTCATCTCCATGAGCTTGGCGTCCTTGGCTAGGGCGTCGACGGTGAAATCGCCCGGGTCGGTATTGCGCTCGCCGGTGATAAACGGCGCCTTCATATTGGCGATAAAGGACAGGCCGGTGATATCGAGCATCTGCAGCACGACCTCGGAGTCCAGGCCCTCGGACTCGCCGAGTTGCAGGGCTTCGAGCAGGCCCTCGGCGGTGACGGCGAGCGCGAGGTTCGCCAGCAGCTTTCCGATGGCCGCCGTGGCCGCCGCCTCCACTCCGATGAGCTTGTCTTCGCCCGCCCAGGACTCGGCGAGGGACATGGCTTGCTCGCGGCGGGCGTCGTCAGGCGTGCCCACATAGACGCCGAGCTTGCCCTCGCGGGCCGGGCCGAGCGTGCCGACGACCGGGGCGTGGACGTAGGTTTCCACGGCGGCGGCGAATTCGCGGGCATCGTTGGGCGAGACGGTGGTGGTGTCGATCCAGGTCACGCCGGCGGGGATGAGCTGCGGCTCGACGACGACCTCGCGGACATCGTCAGGCCCGAAGAGAGAGGTAATAATGACCTCGGCGTTCGCCACGGCCTCGGTGGGCGAGGCGGCAAGCTCGGCGCCTTCCTCCACCAGCGGCTGGGCGCGCTCGGCGGTGCGGTTCCAGACGGTCAACTCGATGCCGTCTTGCTCGTTGAGCAGGCGGCGGGCTAGTTCGGTTCCCATGCGGCCAGTTCCAAGAAATGCAATCTTCATGGTTTCCTAGTGTGCCATCATTGGGTGCAGGTTCGCCGCGGCTTGCGCGAGCCCCGGACGAGGGAGCCGTACCCGGCAACGCGACAAGACGGCCAGGAAGCAGTTATGGCGTGGTTCATCTTGATTTTCTCCGGCGCATTCGAAGCCGTGTGGGCGGCGGCGCTGGATAAGTCCGCAGGTTTTACGCGCCTGTGGCCCTCGCTCATTTTCCTCGTGGCCTGCGCAATTTCCATGGGCGGGCTGGCGTGGGCGATGCGCAGCATCCCGGTGGGCACGGCCTATGCGGTGTGGGCGGGCGTTGGTGCGTCGGTGGCGGTCATCTATTCCTTCGCGGCCGGACACGAGGCGGCCACGGTGTGGAAGGTGCTATTCCTCGCCATGATCATCGGCGGCATCGTGGGGCTGAAAGCGGTGAGTTAGAGGCCCGGAATCCGCGGCGCGGGTGGCAGCGGCGGCGCAGGTGGCGGTGCGGGCGCAGGCATAGCGGGCACTGCCGGCATATCAGGCACCGCGTCCTCGATGCGCCCGCGGACTTCGTGCGGCGGAATATTGAGGTTCGGCAGGCCGCTTTTGTCCCGCGCAGGTGGGCGTGGGGCCGGCGC
>NZ_ACVP01000006.1 GCF_000175635.1 Corynebacterium tuberculostearicum SK141
ACTTTTCTGGGCATAAGAAAATCCCTGTCACACCTCATAAGGTGCGGCAGGGATTAGCTTTTGGCGCCTACTTATTCTTCTTGCGCTGCTGGGCGCGGCGCATGCGGCGGTTCATGCCGGCCATGTTCTGCGCTTGGTGAGGCACTGGGCCCTTGGGCATGCCCGGGGTGGTACCCGGCATGGAGTCCATGGCCTCGATGCGGCGGATGTTTTCGTAGGTTTCGTTCTTATTGAAGTTGCGCGGCAGCTTCATGACCTTATTGCGCAGCTTGGATACGGGAACCTCGTCCTCGCCGTTGCCCACGAAGATCTCGTAGACGGGAACGCCGCCGGCGATCTTGTCTACACGCTTCTTAAGCTGGTTCAAGGTGGGGCGTACGCGGTTCTTATTGCCCTCACACACGAAGATGACGCCGGCGTTGCCGATGACGCGGTGGATAAGATCCTGCTGGCGGGTAGCGGCCACGCCGGTCTTTACGGACCACACGATGCCCACGGTATTACGGAGCTGCTGCTCCAGCGCCCAGCCGGCAGCGCCCGGCTGGTCTTCTACGCGCTTGTACATATCGCGCTCAAGGCGGCGGGTGAAGAGGAACATAGCGAGCAGCGCGCCGATGCCCAAACCGAGGATGAGCATGAACCATTCGCCGCCAAAAAGCATGCCAATGAGGAAGAAGAGCAAGCCCATGCCCAGGAAGGCACCCAGCATGATGGGGATAAGCGCCTTATCCTGCTTGCGCTGCATATTGAATGCTTGCCACATTTGGGACCAGGTTTGCTTACGCTGCTGGCGCTTGGCCGCGCGTTCTTGCTTCTTTGCAGCCTTTAGTGCTGCCTTGTCATCTTTCGCCATGGCTCCTACTTTAAAGGTCAACGGGCATAAATGTTAAAACGGCCCACGCGAAAAGCGCAGGCCGTTATGAAAACGTTCGGATTAGCGGATGGTGGCCGCCGCCGAATTTGCATTAGCCGGGGTCTTGGCCATGCGGGTGGTTACTGGAGTCTCTTCCGAGGGGCCGTACTTCTCCAGCAGGGTGGAGGCCTCTTGGGCGGTGGCGCCCTGGGAGGTCTCGGCCAGGTGCTTGAGGTTCTCCGGCAGCTCGAAGCCGCGCTTTTCCATGGCCTGCACGTAGAGACGGCCGGCGCGGTAGGACGAGCGCACCAGCGGGCCGGACATGACGCCGCCGAAGCCGAGCTCCTTGGCCAGCTTGGAATGCGCCACGAATTCCTCTGGGCGCACCCAGCGCTCAATCGGGTGGAAGCGCGGGCCGGGGCGCAGGTACTGGGTGATGGTGATGATATCGCAGCCGGCAGAACGCAGGTCACGCAATGCTTCCTCGACCTCATCCTCGGTCTCGCCCATGCCCAAAATCAGGTTGGACTTGGTAATCAGGCCATAGTCGTGGGCCTGGCGGATAACGTCCAGGGAACGCTCGTAGCGGAAGGCCGGGCGGATGCGCTTAAAGATGCGCGGCACGGTTTCCAGGTTGTGGGCGAAGACCTCTGGCTTGGCCTCAAAGACCTCTTCCAAAAGGTCCGGCTTGCCGGAGAAATCCGGGGTGAGGTTTTCCACGCCGGTGTGCGGGTTAAGCTCGTGAATCTTGCGCACGACCTCGGCGTAGAGCCAAGCGCCCTCATCCGGAAGATCGTCGCGGGTAACGCCGGTAATGGTGGTGTAGTTAAGGTCCATTTCCCGGATGTTTTCGGCCACGCGGCGCGGCTCGTCGCGGTCGAGTTCCTCCGGCTTGCCGGTGGCAATATCGCAGAAGTCGCAGCGGCGGGTGCACTTATCGCCACCGATAAGGAACGTAGCCTCGCGGGATTCCCAGCACTCGTGGATATTCGGGCAGCCTGCCTCTTGGCACACGGTGTGCAGGGAAGCGCCGGCCACGCGGGACTTCATGTCCTCGTAGCCCGGGCCGGTGCGGACCTGGTTGCGAATCCAGCGTGGCTTTTGTTCGATGGGTGACTCCGCATTCTTCTTTTCAATGCGGAGCATCTTGCGTCCTTCAGGCTTTACAGTCACAAAAACTCACTTTATCGGTTGATGGTGGTGATGGCTAATAGCTCTTCTAGGTATATGTCGCCGCAGTCACATCCTATTCCGCGCCAGCCCCGAACGAGGGCTACTGCCGCGCTTGCCGACGCCTCTCCCGTGCCCTTTCATTGGCCAGCTTCGTGGGATCCGGGGCTGAGCCGAAGGTGTGGTCGGCAACGATGAGGCGGCCCGAGAGGGCGTCGTCCAGCGCTTGCAACAGCGGCTGGGTGGCATCCTCGAGGGTGACCTGGTGGCCCAGTTCTAGGGACAGGGTGGTCACGTCGGCGTCGTCGATGCCACAGGCCACGATGTGGTCGTAGTACTCCAGCGTATTGCAGCAATTGAGCGCCAAGCCGTGCATGGTCACCCCGCGGGTAATGCGGATGCCCAGGGCGGCAATCTTGCGGTCGCGCTTCGGGGCAGCCGGATCCTTGGCCTGGGTGGTGGAAGGAACCCAAACCCCCGAGCGGCCATCGATGCGCCCAGCGGTGGTCACCCCCATCTGGCGAACCGTCTGGATGGTGGCTTCCTCCAAGCGGCGTACATAGTCGACGACGTCGACAGGCTCAGCCAGCTTAATAATCGGGTAGATGACCAGCTGGCCCTCGCCATGCCAGGTAATGCGCCCGCCGCGGTCCACGGTGATAACGGGCAGGCCGTTATCGGGCATATCCTCTGGCTGGGTGCGCTTGCCTGCGGTATAGATATTGGGGTGCTCAACCACAAGCACCACGTCGCCCTGCTCGCCCTTGGCGCGGGCGGCCGCTACCTCGGCCTGGTAGTCCCACGCCTCTTGGTAGTCCATTCGGCCTAAGAAACGGACCTCTAGTGGCTTATCGGAGGCGCGGATAGAGCGCTCGGCGGGGAAGAAAGGATCGCGTGGTGCAGTCATAGCCTCAAAGTTTCCTCTGGTGCGGCGGGCAAAGCAAAGCGGGAGGATGCGCGTGGCACACCCTCCCGCGTGGGGCCGAATTAGTCCAAGCCGTTAGCGGATGCGTAGGCGGCGGCATCCATGAGCTCGCCTGCCTCATCTACCTCGACCTCGAAGAGCCAGCCTTCACCAAACGGGTCGTTGTTGATGACGGCGTAGTCATCGTGCACGGCCTCGTTGACGGCCTTTACGGTGCCGGTGACAGGGGAGTAGAGGTCAGAGACGGACTTGGTGGATTCCACCTCGCCACAGGACTCGCCGGCAGTGACGGTATCGCCTACCTCCGGCAGCTCGGCAAAGACAACCTCGCCCAAGCGATCGGCAGCGACGGAGGTAATGCCGATGCGCACGGTAGCGCCTGCGACGGCGTCAGCGGTGGCGTTGACCCACTCGTGGTCTTCGGAGTAGGAGAAATCTTGTGGAAGGGTAGCCATGGTGGTGTAGTCCTTTCGGGCTGGTTGAGATGATGTTTACTTATCGCGCTTGTAGAACGGCAACGCGGTTACTTCAAAAGGATAGCGCTTGCCGCGGATCTCTACTTCGACTTCGGCGCCGGGCTCGAGTCCGGCGCTGGTTTCCAGCAGCGCGATGGCCACTGGGTGTCCCAGGGTGGGGGAAGGCTGACCGGAGGTGACGGTTCCGACCTTCTTGTCTCCCACGAATACTTCGGCTCCGGCGCGCGCGGCGCGGCGTTGCGTGGAGGTGAGGCCGGTGATCGCCACCTGTGGGCCTTCGGCGGCGCGCTGGCGGATGACCTCGGCGCCGACGAAATCGGCCTCCTTCTTGGCAAAGGCACGCGCCATGCCCGCCTCTACCGGGGTGATATCGCGAGAGAGCTCGTTGCCGTAGAGCGGCATTCCGGCCTCGAGGCGCAGGGAATCGCGGGCGGCAAGGCCGCACGGCTTGAGGTCGTATTCCGCACCGGCCTTGAGCAATTCCTCCCACAGCTGTGGGGCATCGGAGTTATACACGATGAGCTCGAAGCCATCCTCACCGGTGTAGCCGGTGCGCGCGATAATGGCAAAGGTGCGCGCTACCTTGCCCATGGTGGCAGCGTAGTAGCCGAGGTTATACACCTCGTCCTGCTTATTGTCTTCTACCAGCGGCACGAGGATTTCTGCGGCCTTAGGGCCCTGGACGGCGATCATGGCGACGTCCCGGGACTCGTTCTTCAGAGTCACATCGAAGCCCTCGGCGCGATTGTTGAGCTCGTCCCATACGGTATCGGCGTTGCCGGCATTCGGGACGACGAGGAATTTGTCCTCTTCAAAGCGGTAGGTAATCAGGTCATCGATGATGCCGCCGTCTTCAGCGGTAATCATGGAGTACTTGGCCTTGCCCACCTTGAGGGGCTCGAAGTTGGAGATGAAGGCATAGGACAAGAACTTGCCGGCGTCGGCGCCATTGACCCAGATTTCGCCCATGTGGGATAGGTCAAAGAGGCCAGCGGTGCTGCGCACCGCGCGGTGCTCGTCCAGCTCGTTCTGGTACTTCAAGGGCATGTTCCACGGGCCGAAGGCCGTGAAGGTGGCGCCGAGCTTGTCGTGCTCGGCATGGAGTGGGGAGGTGAGTAGTTCGGTCATGGTTACTCCTCAGAATCGTCGATGTCGAAAGCTTCTGGTGGTGGGCAGCTGCAGACCAGGTTGCGGTCGCCGTAGGCCTCGTCGATGCGGCGCACCGGCGGGAAGTACTTGTAGCTGTGGCGCAGGGATTTCACGGGCCACGCGGCCTTTTCGCGGCTGAAGGAGAACTCCCACGTATCGGAGCCGATGGACTCCGCGGTAAATGGTGCGTGGTGGATAACGGAGCCTTCGTAGGAAACCTCGCCGTCGATGATCTCTTGGATCTCCGCGCGAATGGTGCGCATGGCCTCAATGAAGCGATCCAGCTCGCCCAAGTCTTCAGACTCGGTGGGCTCGACCATGAGGGTTCCGGCCACCGGGAAGGCGAGGGTCGGGGCATGGAAACCAAAGTCCACGAGGCGCTTGGCTACGTCAGCTGCGGTGACCCCGGAGGCGTCGGTAAGCGCGCGCAGATCCAGGATGCATTCGTGCGCCACCAAGCCAGCGTTGCCGATGTAGAGCACAGGGAAGGAATCTTCCAAGGACTTGGCCAGGTAGTTCGCGCCCAAAATCGCGTGGGCGGAGGCCTGGGCCAGTCCCTGCGCACCGGTCATAGCAAGGTACGCCCAGGAAATCGGCAGCACACCCGCCGAGCCATACTTGGTATTGGTAATTGGTACGCCCTGACCTACCGGGGTAGCGGTGGTGGCATCCAGCTGCGGATCCGCGGCGTTGGTGGGCAGGAAGGGGATGAGGTGCTCGGCCACTGCGACCGGGCCCACGCCTGGGCCGCCACCGCCATGCGGAATGGTAAAGGTCTTGTGCAGGTTGAGGTGGGAAACATCGCCGCCGAACTGGCCTGGGCGGGCCCAGCCGGTCAGCGCGTTCATATTCGCGCCGTCGATGTAGACCTGGCCGCCCACCGCGTGGACCTTATCGCATACGTCGCGGACCTCCGGATCAAAGACACCGTGGGTGGAGGGGTAGGTCACCATGATGCCGGCGATGTGGTTGCCGTGCTTGGCAATCTTGTCATCCAAATCCGCCAGGTCAATAGAGCCATCCTCGGCGGTCTTGACCACAACAACGCGCAGGTTAGCCAGCGTTGCCGAGGCTGCATTGGTACCGTGCGCGGAAGCTGGGATGAGCACTACATCGCGCTCGTTATCGCCATTAGCTACGTGGTAGCGGCGGATGGCCAAAAGACCCGCCAGCTCGCCCTGGGAGCCGGCATTGGGCTGGATGGAGACCTTGGCGTAGCCGGTAACCTTGGCCAGCCAGCCCTCAATCTCTTCTACCAAGGCGCGCCAACCGGCGGTCGTTTCCTCTGGTGCGTAGGGGTGGATGCCTGCAAACTCCGGCCAGGAAATCGGCTCCATGGCGGCGGTGGGGTTGAGCTTCATGGTGCAGGAGCCCAGCGGAATCATGGTGCGGTCGAGCGCCAAGTCCTTATCGGCCAGCTTGCGCAGGTAGCGCAGCATCTGGGTCTCGGAATGGATGCGGTTGAAGATCGCGTGCTGGAGTGGCTCCTCGCCACGCTGCAGGTTCTCCGGCAGAGCAAAGTCCGCCTCAGCAGTTTCGGCGCCGAAGGCCTGGGCGAGCTTAGCGACGTCCTCCTTGGTTGCCGACTCACCAAAGGACACCGATACCTTGTCCTCGCCAATGGTGCGCACGAGGTAGCCCTCCTTCTGGAGGTCAGCCTTGATGGTGGCGGCGTCTACGCCGGCGACGGTAACGGTATCGAAGAAGTCCTCGGACACGAGTTGCTTTCCGGCATCCTTGACGGCCTGCGCAAAGGAGGAAGCGAGCGCGTGGACGCGCTGGGCAATGGCCTTGAGGCCTTGCGGGCCGTGGTAGACGGCGTACATGGAGGCGACATTAGCCAGTAGTGCCTGCGCAGTACAGATATTGGAGGTAGCGCGTTCACGGCGAATGTGCTGCTCGCGGGTCTGCAGCGCTAGGCGGTAAGCGGGGCGACCATCCGCGTCCTTGGACACGCCTACGATGCGGCCAGGCATCTGGCGCTTGAGCTTTTCCGTGACCGCCATGTACGCAGCGTGCGGGCCGCCGAAGAAGAGCGGAACGCCAAAGCGCTGGGAAGAACCGAGCACAATATCGGCGCCCAGCGAGCCAGGTGCCTCCAGCAGGAGCAGCGAAAGCGGGTCGGTGGCCACGGTAGCTAGTGCGCCGCGGGTGTGCAGCTCCTCGATGATGGTGGAAGGATCAAAGAGATCGCCCTCGGTACCGGTGTAGGCGATTACCGCGCCGATGAGATCCTCGCCCACGAGGCCTTCGCGCAGGTCCACGATTTCTACCTCGAGGTCAATCGCGCGGGCACGCTCCGCGGCGACGGTAAGTACCTGCGGGTGCAGGCGAGAATCCAGCACCACGCGGCGACCCTTCTTTACCGCGCGGGACATAAGTCCCACGGCTTCCGCGGTGGCGGAGGCCTCATCCAGCAAGGATGCATTGGCGATGGGCAGACCGGTCAGGGACTCAATCATGGTCTGGAAGTTCAACAGCGCTTCAAGACGACCCTGGGAGATCTCTGGCTGATACGGGGTATAGGCGGTGTACCAACCCGCATCCTCCAATAAACCGCGGCGGATGACCGCAGGGGTGAGGGTGTCAGAAAAGCCTTGTCCGTAGAAGGACTTCAGCACGGTGTTCTGGTTGGCGTACTCCCGCAATGTAGCCTGCGCTTCATCTTCCGAGAGTGCCTCAGGAAGCTGAGGCAGTTCTGCGGCGCGGATCTTTGAGGGAATGGCGGCATCGACCAGCGCGTCCACGCTGTCGTAGCCTACCTTCGCAAGCATGGTGGCCTGCTCCGCAGAATCCGGCCCTAGGTGGCGGGAGATGAATTCCATGTCAGTGAGACTCCTTAATAGGGGGACAGTGGCTGTAACCGCCCCAATTATATGTTTAACAATGGGTGAGCCGATCCCGCTTTGGAAACTTTTATGCAGCGCGTCACTGTATAGAACTGCGCCTAGTGCGCTCACCATGGGCTTAGGGGCAAGGCACCCTCAACACCTCGAATAAAAGGGGATGGATTAGTCCGGTGATTTTGGATCCATCACCCCCACTTGGCACCCCAGACATAGCTAAAGCCTCTTAGCCCCGCAGTGGGGATAAGAGGCTTTAAGCGGCGATAGAACCTTTAGACTTCGAGGTCTGCCTGGAAGTCAGCGGTCTGCAGGCGATCCTTGATGGTGGTGATGAAGCGGCCTGCGTCCGCACCGTCAACTACCTGGTGGTCGTAGGTGAATGGCAGGTAGCACATCTGGCGGATGGCGATGGCGTCCTGGCCGTTCTCGTTGACAACGACCGGGCGCTTTTCGATAGCCGCGGTGCCCAGGATGCCGGCCTGTGGCGGAACCAAGATCGGGGTATCGAGCATGGCGCCCTCGGAACCGATGTTGGTCACGGTGAAGGTAGCACCGGTGAGATCGTTCGGCTTCAGCTTGTTATTGCGGGCCTTATCGGCCAGCTCTGCAATCTGCTGAGCGATCTGCGGCAGGGTCATGTCCTGTGCCTTGTGGATGACCGGGGTGAGCAGACCCTTCGGGGTGTCAACGGCGATAGCGATGTTGACATCCGAGTGGTAGGTCATCTCCTTGGTCTCTGGGTTGTAGGACGCATTGACGTTCGGGTGGGAGACCAGAGCCTCGGCGGTAGCCTTCACGATGAATGGCAGGAAGGACAGGTTGGCGCCGTGCTTGTCGATGAACGCCTGCTTGTTCTTCTTGCGCATATCCCAGATGGCGGTCATGTCGACTTCCTGGACATGGGTCAGCTGCGCGGAAATCTGCAGCGCCTCGACCATCTTGGCGGCGGTGATTTCGCGGATGCGGTTGACCTTCTGGGTGGTGCCGATGAGCTCCTGCTTGGCCGGATCCACGGACTTGGTGGACCAACGAGCGCGCGGGGAGTTATCGGACTGTGCGCCAGACTTGGCAGGTGCATCGCCCTCGCCAGCAGCGGCGAGCACGTCCTGCTTGCGGATGCGGCCGCCCACGCCGGTGCCCTCAACGGTGTTGAGGTCTACGCCGTGCTTTTCAGCCAGCTTGCGTACCAGTGGGGTGACATAAGGAACGTTGTCGCCATTGTTGACCTTGGCAGAGGTGTTCAGGGAGGAGTCCTGCTTGGACTCCTTCTTTTCCTCAGCCTTTGGTTCTGGCTTCTTCTCTTCCTTTTCTTCTGCCTTTGGCTCTTCCTTCTTTTCTTCCTGTGGCA
>NZ_ACVP01000005.1 GCF_000175635.1 Corynebacterium tuberculostearicum SK141
GCCCAAGAAAGGGAAGAGGACGGAACACGACCGTCCTCTTCCCTTTTTCCACGTTTTGCGGAAGCCGGTGTTACGCGACGGAGCTCGGGGCGAGCTGCATGCTGCGGTCTTTCTTCGTCGCTGAAGTATATAGCTATTAGGCTCCCCAGGAGAACACTTCAGGCGACTGGTTGTGTTCCCGCACCCAACTGTGCTTATTGCCGGGGATCTACGAACTAGAAATGGCTCGGTGGTTTTCCTTTGTTCACTCGCAGATAGCCCGCTTTGGTTCTAGGTTTGGTCACGTGACAGTTTCATGGACTACACAATGTGTCGGCTATGCCTGATCGATTAGGCGGTGCGTGTAGAGAGGAAGGGCGGACTCGAACTCCTGGTACTTCCCGCTGAGCGGGTCAGTGAATTCGATGTGCGTTGCTGTGAGGTGCATTGGGATGCGCATATCCTCAGCATCCTCGGGATAGATTTCTGGATAGACAGGATCACCCAGGATGGGTATTCCAGCTTGCCACATGTGGAGGCGCAATTGATGGGTCTTGCCCGTGGTGGGTTTGAGCGTGTATTTGCCTAATTGTGGCAGTTCTCCGTGGATCTTTTCATAGGGGGCGTTATCTATTAGTTCTACTGCAGTCAGAGTAGTAAATGCGTTGGGGATGCCATCGCCTATGCGGCCTTGGATTTCGCCGGGGGTTTTGGTGAGGTGGGAGGCCCACTGTAGGGGCGTCGGAAAGCGGCGGTATTCGGCGATCGCCTGATAGGTTTTTTGTACCTTCTTTTCCGCGAAGAGGGTTTGGTAGGCGCCCCGAACATCGCGATGCTTGGTGAATAACAAAATTCCCGAGGTAAGTCTGTCGAGGCGGTGCGCCGGTGCGAGCTCGTCGTTTCCTGTCATTCGTCGGAGCTGGACTGTAGCTGTCTGTACGATGTGGCGTGCGCGTGGCATGGTTGCCATAAACGGCGGCTTATCGGCGACGAGGATATGTTCATCCTCGAAGAGAATGGGGACGTCGTAAGGCACCGGTGTTTCGGGTGCCGGAATGCGGTAGAAAAAGACGTCCTCGTCGTTGCCTAATATTGAGTCCGGCCGAAGCTTGGTCTGATTGCGTAGGACAACCTCGCCAGAGTCGAAGCGCGCCTGGAGCGCCGAGGCGTCGTCGTCGGGGTGTCGATGGCGTTGTGCCGAAATTACTGCACTAAGAAAATCCCAGGCCGTTATGCCTGCCTCGGGAGTGCGCACGCGGGTTGGATTCAGACCGTCTTTGATCGGCAAAGGCGTGAAACCTTTTCGGCGATGTATTAATGTTTTGTCCATGGATTTTAACTCTCTCATTGAACCGGTTGTTGCCTTTTTCTCTGAAGGTATTGGTGCCGTAATTCGCACCGTCCTGGAGTTTGTGTACACCGTTATGTTCCCGTCGAATTCCGAGGCTGCAACCGTCAACCCTCAAGCCTAATCCGTACTACAATTAAGGTATAACCACCGAAAGGACACATCATGGCTAAGGAAGACATTGTAGTCGTTGCCGTTGACGGTTCGGATGCATCGAAGAATGCAGTTCGTTGGGCCGCAAATACGGCTATGAAGCGCGAGATTCCACTGCGAATCGCATCTAGCTACACCATGCCACAGTTCCTGTACGCAGAGGGCATGGTTCCGCCAAAGGAGCTTTTTGACGACTTGCAGGCCGAGACCCTCGAGAAGATCGAGGAAGCTCGCGCCATCGCTCATGAGGTAGCCCCAGAGCTGAAGATTGGTCACACTGTGGCCGAGGGCTCCCCGATCGACATGCTGCTAGAAATGTCGCACGATGTCACCATGATCGTCATGGGCTCCCGCGGCATGGGTGGCCTGTCCGGCATGGTGATGGGTTCCGTCTCCGCTTCGGTAGTGTCCCACGCCTCTTGCCCGGTGGTCGTTGTTCGCGAAGATAATCATGTTACGGACTCCACCAAGTACGGCCCTGTCGTCGTTGGCGTGGATGGTTCCGAGGTTTCGCAGAAGGCCACGGCTTACGCCTTCCGTGAGGCACAGGCCCGCGGTGCTGCTTTGATTGCCGTGCATACTTGGATGGATATGCAGGTGCAGGCTTCCTTGGCGGGTCTGTCGGCCGCCCAGTCCGAGTGGGCTGATATTGAAAAGGAACAGAGCGAGCTTCTGACTGAGAATCTGAAAGAGCCACGCGAGGAGTATCCGGAGGTTGAGGTAAAGAAGCTCATCACCCGTGATCGTCCAGTGAGCGCTTTGACCGAGGCTGCAGAAGGCGCGCAGCTTTTGGTTGTTGGTTCGCACGGCCGAGGCGGCTTTAAAGGTATGCTCTTGGGCTCGACTTCTCGCGCACTGTTGCAGTCCGCACCGTGCCCGATGATGGTTGTCCGTCCGGATGAGGAAAGCTAAAAGCTGCCGTTTATAGAGCGCTTCGCCCACAAGGGCGGAGCGCTCTTGTTGTGTGGGGCCGCCTTAGGTACTGTGCGCTCGTGTACGCTAAGGTATTACCCGCTAATTTAGGAGGATTGCATGAATTTGGGTTTGGGGCTTATTAGCTCGATTGTTATTGGTATCATTGCCGGCTGGCTGGCAGAAAAGATTATGAAGCGCGACCACGGCCTGCTGACCAACCTTATTGTTGGTGTGCTGGGTGGCATTATCGGTGGCATGATTATCCACTTCCTGAACATTGAGGAAGGTGGATGGATTTTCTCCTTGATTGCCGCTACGGGTGGTGCTTGTATCCTGTTGTGGATCGTGGGGCTCATCAAGAAGTAGCCCGAATTTAATTCGCGTACAAACCGGTTTGTCTATAAAGTATAGATGAACCGGCTTTGTCGTTTTAGAGAGGAACCCATGGCAGAGAAGAAGTCGCGCCGTAATCGGCCCAGCCCGCGCAGCCGGCTGCTGGAATCGGCGACCAAGCTTTTTACCACCGAAGGCATTCGTGTCATCGGAATCGACCGCATCCTGCGCGAGGCGGATGTGGCTAAAGCTTCTTTGTACTCTTTATTTGGTTCCAAAGACGCGCTCGTTATCGCTTATGTAGAAGCTTTGGATGAGAAGTTCCGCCAAGATTGGGAGCAGCGTACCGCGGAGATGACGGATCCGGATCAAAAGATCCTGGCGTTTTTTGATAAGGCGATCGAGGAAGAACCCACGCAGGAATTCCGTGGCTCCCACTTCTTGAATGCCGCCGGAGAGTATCCGCGCCCCGAAACCGAGGCGGAACACGGTATCGTGGCTGCCTGCGTTGAACACCGCAATTGGGTGCATTCCACTCTGACGGCCTTGCTAACCGAGCGCAATGGTTACCCATCGTCCTCGCAGGCGAGCCAGCTGTTGATTTTCTTGGATGGCGGCCGTGCGGGTGCTCGGCTCACCAAGGAGATTGGGCCGCTGCAGACGGCCCGCGACCTGGCTACTCAGATGCTTTCTGCTCCCCCTGCTGATTATTCGATTTAAGGTACTTTCGGGCCTCCATACGTAGCTGGCTGACCCGCTTCTTCTCCTCCTTGGAGAGGGCGGGTTCTTTTTCGCGCTTGCGCCAGCGGCGAATGCTTTCGCGGCGCATAGCGTGGACATCCTCAGTAAGCGGGTAGTCGCGGTGCAAAATGATCTCAAAGATAGCGGTTTGGATCAGCATGAAGAGATAGGCGCAGCCCCAGTAAAGGATGATGGCCACTGGGATAGGTCCGGTTTGGGCTAGGTGCCACAGGAAGAATGGGATCACCAGGAGCAAAAAGCCCATGAGAATGAAGACGCGGCGGTTGACCTTCTGATCAAATTGAGTGGTGCGGAAACTGCGCACGAGGGAAATGACGGAATTAGCCATGGTAAAGGCGATGGCGGCAATGAGGATGGGATTGATGAGGTCGCCGTGCTCGCGGGCGAAATCCGTCAGCGGAGCGCCGTAAAAGGTGGTTTCGCGGAAGGCCGAGACGTCGGAGGCATTCAACATGCCCACGGTGGTGGAGCCGCGCTCAATATTGGACATGCGCAGGAGCACTTGATAGAGGCCGATGAAGGCCGGAATCATGATGAGCGGGGGAACACAACCAGCTGCGGGGTTGTAGTTATAGCTCTTCATGAGGTTCTTTTCCTCTTGCATGAGCTCCGCCATCTCCTCGGTGGTGGTGGCGCTATTCATCTGCTTTTTGATGCGGTTATTCTCCGGGCGGATGAGTGCGCCGATGCGGGCGGAGCGTACGGATATCCAGTTCAAGGGAACAACGACGCCGCGCACGGTGATAACCAGCAGGATGATGGAGATCAGCCAGGCCGTAGATTCACCGACGAAGCTGCTGATGAGCCAGTGCCAGAATTTCATGATTCCGGAAACTGGGTACATGAAGACTTCGTACATGCTCAACCTTTCATGGGCAGTATGGTTTAAGGCATGACTAAAGTTCTAGGGGAACTCATGCTAACCATTGGCGTGGTTCTTTTACTCTTTGCATTCTATGAAGCCTATTGGACAAATGTAGAATCCGGTCAGCTGCAGGAGGAGGCGAGCGCTCACCTCGACGAGCAATGGCGCAATCCGCGGCAGAAGTTGGAGCCGGAGTTGGGTGAGGCGTTCGCGCAGCTTTATATTCCCACGTTCGGTTCTGACTACCGCTTCGCCATCATTGAGGGCACCAATGAAGATGACCTGCTGCGCGGCCCGGGGCGTTACCTGGATTCCCAGATGCCGGGAGAGATGGGCAATTTTGCGGTTGCGGGCCACCGCGTGGGCAAGGGAGCTCCCTTTAATGACTTGGGCAAGCTAGAGACCTGCGATGACATCGTGGTGGAGACGCAGAAGGAGCGAATTACCTATCGCGTATTGCCCATCGATGGCGAGCAGGCGGACTGTTTCAATGGAATTCCGCCGGAGTATTCGCACGTAGCTGGCCGGCATATTACGACGCCTGGCGACGTCTCGGTGACCAACCCCGTGCCAGAGTCGGACGCCGAACCGAGCCGCGAGATCTTGACCTTGACCACGTGTCACCCGCAGTTTTCCAACGCGGAGCGCATGATTGTGCACGCTATGGAAGTAGAAAAAGAGGAGAAATAATGTATCGCGCTTTGTGGAATCTCTTGCCGGGACCGACGCCGGTGAAGGCCATCTTGGCCATTGCTATTGCGGTGGGAGTCTTCTTCCTACTTATGGAGGTTGTATTCCCGTGGCTGTCGCCGATGATGCCGTACAACGACGTCGCGGTTTAAAGGCCCAAGTTGGCGATCGCTTCGTGGGCGATCTGCTCTGATTTAACGGTTTGTTGCTGGTTGCTCCACACCAGCACCGCGTGCGTGTCCTTCTGGACGGCGTACACGGCGTGCTCATTGACTACGCCCCGGCCACCTTCCCAGCCGTCGAAGGAGGCCGGTTCGGTGGCGTCGATAGGTGCGGCCCAATCCACTGCGGCGCGGGCGTCGTCGACCGTGGGCATATCGCGCACGATGACGGTGGCTTGTGGGTCGTCCTGGTAGGACCAAAAGACGCAGGCCGGGGTGGGAAAGCGCGTGTCGATGCCCTGCTTGGTCAGGCGCTGGCCGTTGGTTTCTTCGAGCCAGCCAGGTCCGATGTAGGGGCAATCGCTCCAGTCATTGACTTCCGCGGATTGGGCCACGTTAACCTCCGGTGCCTCCGAAGCCTCCGGAGTGACCGTAGTGGTTGGTGCAGGAGTGGGTGCGGATGAATCGCAGCCGGCGATCCCAAAAGTGGCTAAGGCGAGTAGGGGAAGTAGGCTTTTGCGCATGAGCCCCACAATAGACCGGGATGCCGATGCGTTGCGCACCGGCATCCATATCCTGACCGCTGGCCTGCTGGTGGTAGGCATTTTTACCTCCGCACGAATGCCGCTTTCGCAAGCGATCATCAACCTGCTGCTCTTGGTGGGCTTTGCGGCCGTGTACTTCGCAGGCTCGGTATACGGGGAATATTGGGCAAGACCGGTGCGCTACCTGTGGCTGTGCATCCTCTCGGTGCTGTGGGTGGCGGACCTGTTCGTGGCCCCAGCGGCAATCTATTTGGTTTTCGCCATGTTCTTTTTGTACCTCACGGTGCTGGACATGGCGGCGGGCATCGCGTGCGTCATCGTTGCCTCGATCATTACCGTGGTGGTGCAGATTCCGCAGGGCCTGACCTTCGGTGGTGTCATGGGGCCGGCGGTCTCGGCGCTGGTGACGATAGCGATCACCTACGCCTTCCGGACGCTGTCGCGGATGAATAAAGAGTTGATTGAAACCCGTTCACAGCTGGCTGCCACGGAGCGCGATGCCGGCATGGTGGCCGAACGTCAGCGCATTGCGCACGAGATTCATGACACCCTTGCCCAGGGACTGTCTTCCATTCAAATGCTCCTGCATTCGGCGGACCGTGATCTGGATAAGCAGGACGCGGGCAAAGCGCGAGAGCGCATCGAGCTGGCCCGCAGGACGGCCGCGGATAATTTGCACGAAGCGCGGGCAATGATTGCCGCTTTGCAGCCGCCGACGCTCAATGAGGCATCCCTTGAGGCCGCGTTGACCCGTATGGCGGAAAATTTCGGCGCTACCGGAGATATCCACGTTGAGGTGGAATCCGAAGGAGAGGTGCAGCAGCTGCCCATGAAGGTAGAGGCGGCGCTGCTGCGGATTGCGCAGGGCGCTGTGGGGAACGTCGTCAAGCATGCAGAGGCAAGCCGCGCCCGGATCACGGTGACCTATGAGGGCGATGAGGTGCGCCTGGACGTGGTGGATAACGGCAAGGGCTTTGATCCAGCCGCGGTGGAAAGTACCCCGGCAGGGCTGGGGCATATTGGGCTGGCCGCAATTAGGCGCCGGGCACAGGAGCTAGGTGGGGAGGTCATTATTGAATCCGCGCCGGGGGAGGGCACTGCCGTGTCAGTTAGTATGCCCTTAGGCAACCGGGTAGATTAAACTTTTGGTTGACAATGACATCGATAGGAGGAATGTCGTGATTCGGGTCCTATTGGCAGATGACCACGAAATCGTCCGCCTGGGTCTGCGCTCCGTGCTTGAGGGCGCAGAGGATATCGACGTCGTAGGGGAGGTTGCTACGGCCGAAGCTGCGGTGTCGGCAGCGCAGGCGGGCGGCATCGATGTCATTTTGATGGACCTGCGCTTCGGCGCGGGCGTAGAAGGAACCCGCGTTATGGGCGGCGCGGAGGCAACCGCGCAGATTCGCTCCGCGATGGCCACCCCGCCCAAGGTCCTCGTGGTTACCAACTATGACACTGATGCGGATATCCTCGGCGCTATCGAAGCCGGTGCCGTGGGCTATTTGCTCAAGGACGCACCACCGCACGAGCTGCTGGCCGCAGTGCGCTCGACTGCGGAGGGTGATTCGGCGCTATCTCCCATCGTGGCCGATAGGTTGATGACTCGCGTGCGTACGCCACGCACCTCGCTCACGCCGCGTGAGCTGGAGGTCTTGCAGCTAGTTGCGGCGGGTGCGTCGAACCGCCAGATTGGCCAGGACCTTATGTTGTCTGAGGCCACGGTAAAGTCCCACCTCGTGCACATCTATGACAAGTTGGGCGTGCGCTCGCGCACCTCCGCTGTGGCGGCAGCGCGCGAGCAAGGCGTGCTTTAATTAGCGGCGTTATAGGCCTCGATGACGTCCTGCCGGATCTTTCCGCGGTGCGCCACTGGCAGGCCTTGGGTGCGGGCCCATTCGCGGATTTGGCTGGGGCTTGCCCGCTGCGCATCAGGTGCGGGGGCTATGCGGGCGGCGTCCACGTAGGGGGCGAGCAGATTATGGAAATGCCGCGCGTTATCCGTGGAGAGATCGATAAGGTAATTTTGACCGTTTACGCTGAAGCGAACGACTTCTAGCTGGTCTTCAGGGATTAGGGTGTGGTCCAAGTCGTCGTAAAATTGGGTCACTTCACGGCGGGAAATATTTCCTCCAATTTTAAAAATTGCACCAAGCACAGAGAGCACAAACGGTGTTAAAGGGGTAGGGCGGTGAGAAGATTTTCAGCAACTTTTTCTGGCCGAAAATACTTTTCCCGAAAAAATCCCGGATCTTTATAGAAAATAATTAAACGCCACCACCGAATAGGAGGCGGTGGCGGCGTGTATCTCTTTTACTGGGCCAGGCGCTGCTGGATTTCCGCAGTAATGGAGTCAATTTCCGAGCTAATGGTCTTGTGAGCGCGGCGGCGCTGCTGCTCGGTCATGAACTCGGCATTATCGATGGCGGAGTCCACTTCTTGCAGGCGGTCACGCACATCGCGCTTGAAGCCGGCCGGAACGTCCGTGTTATCGAGGGAGTTGCGGATGCCGGCGGTGCGGGCCTTGAGCGGCGCACCGTAGCCGGAGAAGGAAGCCATCTGATCCGAGCTCACGCCCGCCTTAGCGGCCTTGCGCTTTTCGCCCTCGGTCTTCAGGCCCACGTAACCGCGGTAGAGGAGCGGCAGCAGTAGGGGTGCTGCGGTGCGCAGTGCACCGGCATAACGCTTGACATTATCGGAGTTAAAGCGGCCGGCCTTGAGCTTGGCTAGCTCGTTCTTGGCCATCTTCTCCTCGTGCTTGCGGCGCTTCTTGAGGCCCTTTTCCTCCGACTTAATGAGGTGCTTTTCCTGCTTGGCCAGGAGCTTTTGCTGGCGGCGACGGTCCTTAGACTGGGCCTTTACCTCTGCCTTGGCACGGGTCTTGGCGGCCTTTGCCTGTGCGCGTGCTTCTTGGCGGGCCTTTTTAACTTTCTTCAGAATGCTCATTAAATTTCCCTCACGTTTGATCGAGTCTGGATTCAACTTTACCTTGCCGTTCTATTAAGCTCACCCGGTGTGGAGGATGTGGTTGTTGCTTCGGACCTTGTGGGGTGCCGCTACCGCTTAGTACAGCGGCGCGCGCACCCCGAGATGCCGCGTACCCATGCCTCGATTGCCCGAGCAGAACGCCACGCGGCCGCAGTGGAGGCCGTCATGGAGATGTTTCCCCGCAAGGGCTCTGGCCGGTTCCGCCGCATCGATCTGGAAGGCGATGAGTGGGAGCGCTCCATGCGCACCCTTGAGGCCTTAGCTTCTGGGTATACGCACATCACCAACGCGGTCTTCGCCACCGCGGAGTGGATGGTGCGCGTAGATTTGCTGCTGCGCGAGGGCGATAAGTACACCCCAATTATCGTGTCCAATCACCGTGTGGCCCGCAAGAATGACACTAAGACGACGCCGGCGGTGCCTACCCACCGCTTGGGCCTGAGTGAGCCGCTCGAGGCGCCGTATAAGCTGCGCCATCATGCGGTAGATGGTTACCGCTTAGCGTTTGCCGCCCGTGCTTTGCACGATCTCGGACTCGATTCCGGCCGGGGCGGGGCCATCGGCCAGGACCGCACCCGGGCATTTTTTACGGAAACAGCCAAGTTTGATCTGGAACGCGCCTGGAATCAGCCGCTTCCTACCGCCCCGGTGCGGGTCAAGGAGTGTGCGAGCTGCCGCTTTTGGTCTTTGTGCGAGCAAGAGCTGGTGGCAGCGGATGATATTTCGCTTTTCCTATCCGGCGACCGCGCTAAGCCTTACCGCGAGCGCGGGATTACTACCGTGCAGGCGCTTATCGACGCCGACCTAGGCGAGCCCTCCCGCCTTGCTGCTGCCTGGCGCGCCGGGGAAGTGTTGCTGCGCCGCGGCGACGTGCACGTTCCGCGCGCGGACGTCGAGGTAGACGTGGATATGGAAGCCTACCTGGACCAAGGCTCGTACCTATGGGGAGCCTGGCACGACGGCAACTACGTTCCGTTCGTTACGTGGGAGCCGTTGGGCGGGCGCGCCGAGGCGGAGAACTTTGCGGCGTTCTGGCGCTGGTTGATGGATGTGCGTGCTAAGGCCCATGCGGAGGGCAAAACCTTTGCTGCATATTGCTACTCGGCCCACGGCGAAAACCACTGGATGCGCATGTCCGCGCAGCGCTTCCGCGAGGTGGATGAGCGGGAGGTAGAAGAGTTTATCTCTTCACCGGAGTGGGTGGATATGTTCGCCCACGTCAAACGATCCTTCGCCGGCCCCTTTGGCCTAGGCCTGAAGGTAGTCGCCCCGGAAGCGGGGTTTACCTGGCCAGAAGAAGACTTCGACGGCGAAGAATCCGTGAACGCGCGTCGCGAGGCGCTAGCCGGTGACCTCGTGGCGCGGCAGCGTTTGCTGGACTATAACTCCGGCGATGTCCAGGCCACCCGCGCGGTCCGCGAGTGGATGGACGTCGGCGCGCCGGGTACTACAGCGCTGTAAATAGGGCGTAGATGACCGCGAGGATCGCTATGCCCGCATAGACCTGGTTCCATTCTGGCCCCGGCTTCGGATCCGGGCCCTCCGCCTTCTTCATCAAGACCTGCTTCTGGGCCTTGACCGCCCGGGCGATGAGCACGGGGTAGACCGCCAGGGACAGGATGCACAGGAGGGAGGCGACCACCTTAAGCAGGGAAATATCGGTGCCGATCCAGATGAGCAGCCCACCGTTGAC
The DNA here is from genome assembly GCF_000175635.1 of Corynebacterium tuberculostearicum SK141. GTDB lineage: Bacteria > Actinomycetota > Actinomycetes > Mycobacteriales > Mycobacteriaceae > Corynebacterium > Corynebacterium tuberculostearicum_C. Next base: position 10,433 of record NZ_ACVP01000005.1, read on the forward strand.
GAAGGTGGCGCGCAGGAGACCGAGTTTGTCCAGCTGCTGCAAGCCCGCCCGGACGGCAGCGGGGCCGCCACCCATGGTGCTGGGCAAGAGGTAGCTCATCACGCCGATGAGCAGTTGGCCGGCAAACCCCACCAGCAAGGCGAGGGTGGGCAGCGCCGGCTCGGGCATAAAGAAATGCTGCACCGTGTAGTACACCAAAGGCAGCACCAGCCATAACGAGGCCATGAGCACGGAGACCGAGGCAAAGGTGATGCGATCGCGCGGGTCCTTAGCCACCGTCAGTACATTAGCGAGCCACTGCTGTAAGCTCAGCGCCCAACCGCAGCAGTAGGCGATAAGTCCCAACTCGGGGAAGCCGAGGAAAGCGCCCACGATGGTGGCAACCACACCGACTGCGAGCAGCGCAAAGGAGGAGTGCATGTGGCGATTAATACCTTGGGTGCGCCAGATGGAGGGGAAAAGGATAGTGAGAGAACCGGCCGCGGCCAAGCCGATGAATCCGCCGATATTGGCGGCGATATGGGCCAGCAGGAGCGTGGGGTGGCCGGGGGAGACGGCCAGCAGGCCGCCAAAGATGGCACCCACCGGCAGGCACAGGGCGGAAAGAACATAAGCGCCCACCACGGGGCGGAAGCGCTTATCTTTGGCACCGCGCCATTGCTGAAAGAGCGATACCGCATGCCAGAGCATCATCAGGGCAATGAGCGTGGCGCCCACCTGGGTGACAATCCAGTGTTGGGACCAGAACTCCATGAGAATTTGGCCGATTAACGCGAGGATGATTCCGGCATTGAGGCCATAGATGCGGGCCAATTGGGTAGGACGGGTGGATTCGGGGAGGCGCTGTTGGGTGAATTTCTCCGTGAGGTGCTGGGACCACACGATGATGCTATTGCTCACCAGTCCGAGGGTGAATAGGTGGATGAGCACCCACCGGTAGTTCGGGACCAAGGTATGCGTTGCACCCACGAGGATGAAGACCATCATCCACAGGGATACGGGACGGGAGGCCTTGCGGTGCCATGTCCGCGCCGACCACTTATTCTCAGGCATAAAACCGATTTTAGTCGGTTTTAATCTTGGTCCAAGTCAGCGCAGTAAGGGCGAGGGCTACGGCGGTGAAGAAGGCGATGAAAAGGGGCCACGATAGGGCGTCGAAAAGCAGGCCGGCACACGCGCCCACCACAGAAGAGCCAAAGTAATAGCAGAACACGTACATCGAGGAAGCTTCCGCGCGGTCGTGGGTGGCAATCTGGCCCACCCACCCGGAGGCGGTGGAGTGTACGGCGAAAAAGCCCACGGTAAAGGCGATCATGCCGAGAAGCGTCAGCGGAAGGTTACCGGCGCACAACGCGATGCCCACAGTAAAAAGCGCGGCCGAGCCGCACAGGGTCTTCCCGTGGCCGATTCGGGCCACCAGCGCTCCAGCCCGAGCCGAGGACCAGGTGCCAGAAAGGTAGAAGAGGAAAGCCAAGCCGGCGAGCGAAGGGGCCAAGCCAAAATCATCGATGAGCCGGAAGGTTAAGAAGTTATACATGGAGACAAACGTGCCCATGGACAGGAATGCGGTGAGAAAGAGCAAGGCCAAATCCCGGTTGGCCCAATGACCAAAGAGTGCCCTGCTTTCGGTCTTGAGGTGGATGGATTTAGGCCGGAAATTGCGTTGGGTAGGAAGCAGCAGCCACGACGTAATGGCAAAGGCGAGTGAGACCAGCGCCGAGCCGAAGAGCGCCCAGCGCCACGTGGAAATCTCCACCAGTCCAGTGGGGATGAGGCGGCCGGTAAGGCCACCGACGGAGGTGCCTGCAATGTAGAGGCCCATTGCCCGCGGCAGGGCTTTGTCATCGAGTTCTTCAGAAAGCCATGCCATTGCGGTGGCGGGGGCGCCAGAGAGCAGCGCACCCTGCAGGCCGCGCACCACGATGAGCTGCCATCCTTCCTGGGCGAGGGGCACAATGAGTCCTACTCCGGTCGCGGCAACGGCCGAAATCAGCAGGATACGTCCGCGGCCGAAGCGCTCGGAGAGGATCGATGCGGGCACCACGCATAGTGCCAGCGCGCCCGTGGCTGCCGATACGGTCATGGCCGCCTCGGTGGAAGAAAGGCCCATGTTGTCTACCAGCGTGGGAAGAATGGCTTGGGTGGAATACAGGCTGGAGAAAATAGCCAAGCCCACCAGGAGCATGGCCACCGTAGCGCGCCGCGTTCGAGTCATATCATTTAGCCTGCCCGGATACGCAGCATGTGTAAAATGTGGAAAATTACACTAATCGATGCGGAGTATGCATGAATGTGGAGGATGTCCGCGGCTTCCTCGCCGTGGTGGATCATGGTCGCGTGGGCGCTGCGGCCGATGAATTGGGGATCTCCCAATCCGCGCTGACCCGCCGCGTACAGCGCGTAGAAGCTAGTCTTGGCGCCCGCCTTTTCGAGCGCACTGGGCGCACCCTGCACGTGAACTCGCGCGGGAGGGCCTTCGCTGCAGCCGGGCGGGAAATGCTCCGCGCCTACCAAATAGGGCGGGACGATGTTGCTCGCCTCATGGATCCAGAGCGCGGCACCGTGCGCCTAGATTTCATGCACTCATTGGGCACCTGGCTGGTTCCGGACCTGCTCAAGAGCTATCGCGCGCAGCACCCGCACGTGGATATAAGCCTGCATCAAGGCGCGGCGCAGGAGTTGGTGAGCAGGGTGGAAAACGGCGAATCCGACCTTGCCCTCGTGGGCCCGCGGCCTGATGCAGCCCTAGGCTGGCACCAGATTAAGGTGCAGCGACTAGGCCTTGCGGTGCCGGAAGGCCACTGGGCAGCGAACCGGCGGGAGGTGAAACTAGCGGAATTCGCTGCAGAACCGTTCATCGGCATGCTCCCAGGCTATGGCACGCGCATGCTTCTCGATGCCCTCGCGGACGACGCTGGCTTTAGCCCCCACCTCGTCTTCGAGTCGATGGAGCTTACTACCGTTGCGGGGCTGGTAGCGGCAGGACTCGGGGTGGCGCTTTTGCCGCTGGATGATCCCTATCTGCAGGTGGGGAGCTTGATCCCCCTCACGCCGCCGGCGTACCGCGAGCTCGGTTTGGTGTGGCGCGCCGGGGATGATGCGCCCCCAGTGCGGCAATTCCGGGAATTTATCCGGGCATAGAAAAAGCCGCCCCAGAGGGGCGGCCGAAGTAACTAAAAGGAGTTACTTGGTGGCTGCAGCGAAACGCTCAGCAACGTCATCCCAGTTGAAGACGTTCCATACGGCCTTAACGTAGTCAGCCTTAACGTTCTTGTACTGCAGGTAGAAAGCGTGCTCCCACATATCCAGCATCAGCAGCGGGGTGAAGTTGATGGAGGTATTACCCTGCTGGTCAGTCAGCTGCTCGATGATCAGGCGGCCAGCAATGTGGTCGTAGCCCAGAACGGCCCAGCCGGAGCCCTGCAGGGAGGTAGCAGCGGCGGAGAAGTGAGCCTTGAACTTCTCAAAGGAGCCGAAGTCGCGGTTGATGGCCTCTGCCAGCTCGCCGGTAGGCTCGCCGCCACCGTTCGGGGACAGGTTCTTCCAGAAGATGGAGTGGTTGGTGTGGCCACCCAGGTTAAATGCCAAGTTCTTGGAGAGGGCGCGGATGCGATCCGGGTTAGCCTCACCGTTGCGCTCTTCCTCGAGTGCCTCGAGTGCAGCGTTAGCGCCAGCAACGTAGGTTGCGTGGTGCTTATCGTGGTGGAGCTCCATGATCTCTGCGGAGATGTGTGGCTCCAGTGCGTCGAATGCGTATGGGAGGTCAGGAAGTTCGTAAACAGCCATTTGTTAAATCCTTTCTTCGGGTACGTGTCCCGATGATAGGCACGGTTGAAAGATTTCGCCATGATTAATTCGAATTGTGGAACTAGCGCGAATATTAACTGGCCGCGGAATAGGTTTTCGCAGTACAACGTTGGGAAGAAGGAATAAGGAAGGAGCTATACCTCATGTGGATGTTTAAGCCGGAGCCCAAGCTCGTGACTGCAGACGAGGCTCTGCCGGGTCGATCCGAGCCGATCCTAGCCCCCGCCCCGCACGCCGTTCTAGGGACACCGATTACCGGACCGTGGAAGGACGGGCAGCGTTCCATTCTCATTGCGTTGGGATGTTTCTGGGGCGCGGAGAAGATGTTTTGGGAGACCGAAGGCGTGGAATCCACCTCGGTGGGCTATGCGGGCGGTACCACCCCGAATCCCACGTATTACGAGGTCTGCCGTGGGTTGACCAACCATGCCGAGGCGGTGGAGGTGGTCTACGACCCGCAGCGCATCAGCCTGCGCGATCTTGTCGTACAAGCCCTAGAAGCGCACGATCCCACGCAGGGTTTCCGCCAGGGCAACGATGTGGGAACGCAATACCGCTCTGCTTTCTACCCACGCACGGAGGAAGAGCGGGCAGAAATCCAGGGCATCGTGGATTCCTATGCAGAAAAACTCAAGGAATTCGGATTCGGGGATACCACTACGGAGGTCAAACTCCTCTCCGATACTGATTCTGGGGAGTACTACCTGGCTGAGGATGAGCATCAGCAGTACCTATATAAGGTGCCCAATGGGTACTGCCCGCATCACAGTACTGGGGTGAAATGCGACTAAGCGTCGCGCCGGATAAAGCGGGCAATCTTCTTGGCCAACTTCGGCGTGAGCGATTGGCGGGATTGGGACCCTAAGACCTCATCCCAGTACCAGAGCATTTCCTCAAAATAGTTGTGTCCGTGCCCGCCAGGGACGTTGAGGGAATTGATCTGGTCCAAGCCAATTTGCCACCAGGTAATAAAAGGCACCCAGTGTAGCTGCCGGAAGGTATCCGCGTGCAGCGCTTCCGGCTGCGGCTCATGGATCCAGGTGGGCCTGCGCACGAGGAGGTTGAGATCCCACCACACGATGGCGTCGGAAGCATGCTGGGCAATGAGCATGCGGGGCCGGCGCCAGGTATGGGCGTAGTCATTGCCAAAGGCGTCGTGCAGCGTATGGTCAGGGGCCGCGGCGTAGCGCACATGCTTGCCGCCATCGATAACGGGCAGGCGTTCCAAGGAACCAATATCCCGGCGCAGGCGCTGAGTAAAGTGCGTCATGCGCGGGGGCCCAGAAAAGACCGCGCCATTGCACGCGGACAGTAGGTCTTCCACATTATGGTAGTTATCCATAATGGCGTAGGCGCCAAGCGATTCACCTGCGAAATAAAGCTGCGGACGGTTTTCTTCCGGCAATCGATCTATTTCTTCTTGTATCACCTGAATCAATTCACGAGCCGCCTGCTTCGGCGCGTTCTTATCCACGAGGTAGGAAAAAACTGAAGGCAGGTAGGAGTACTGCATGGTAACGGTGACGCAATCACCGCCGGTCAAAAACTCATAGGAGCACGCACCCCAGTTATTGATCCATCCCGAGCCGGCGGGCATTTGGATGACGATAGTTTCGCGCCGCAGGGCACCGGTGCGTTCGAGTTCGGCGCGGATCTTTTCCGCAGATTGCTGGAAGGAGCGCCCTGGTATGTATCCGGCGTAGATACGGATGGGTTCCTTTGCATCGATCCCGGTCACTGTGCGGATATCGCGGGCACGGGGGCCGTTGGAGACAAAGCGGCGTCCCTGTTGTCCCAATGCCGACCACGGCTCGAGCGACCACGGACTGCCGGAGCGCTCGGGTTCCCACGGCATGGAGGTGCCGGGGAAAATCTGCTTATTTATTCGCTGCGCTTGGTGCGATAGCGAGCGCAGCCAGCGTCGAAAGACCACGCGGTCAGAAAGGGCAAACGCCGTAAGGCTCAGTCCCGCGGTAACCACCGGCCAAGCAATGAGCGCCGGCACCCAGCGGCCTAGCTGGCGTGACAATTTGGTGACCGCAAGCTGCGTGGCCTCCCCGATGAGTAGGAGAGTGCCGTAGCCCGCGGTGCCCGCGGCCAGGCCGATGGCCGCCGTGACGGGCCCGCGCACGAGCTGCTTATTGACCAACTCCGCCTGCTTCTTCTGGTTGCGCAGCGAAAGCACGGCATTAAATGCAGTCCCGGCGCCAATAGCAAGGTGCACAATTTGTCGATGCTGTGGTCCGAGGCGGTCCTGCGGGCGCTTGCCAAGGCTATTGAGCACGAAGCTTGTTGACGCCGCACCTAGATGCCCAATGCCCTGCCCGATTGCCACGTTGGCAGCGGTCACCCACCACGGGCGGGGAAGTAAGGAGGGCGAAACAGCCGCCCACGTAGCTAATTCCGCACCCAAAATTCCAGCCGACATATTGGGCGGTAAGGTTTGCCGACTGGTCATACGGACGATGGGCGTGAGATCCGCGGCTACGCCAAGAGCGATTAGTGCAGCGCGGCGGAGTGCGCGTTTCATAATGCCCGATTCTCCCAGATTTCGGTGGGAATTTCAGTGTGAGACTTAGCCCGTGCAAAAATCTCCACAAAGTTGCACAATGGGGTCATGGCAAATCATGTAGGAAACAAAGTAGTTCTCATCGGCGCCGGCGATGTGGGAGTCGCTTACGCCTTCGCTCTCATCAACCAAAGCATCGTTGACCACCTGGCAATCATCGACATCGATGAAAAGAAGCTAGAAGGCAACGTCATGGACCTTAACCACGGTGTTGTGTGGGCCCCCACCCGCACCCGCGTCACCAAGGGCACCTACGCCGATTGCGCAGACGCCGATATGGTCGTCATCTGCGCCGGTGCCGCACAGAAGCCGGGTGAGACCCGCTTGGACCTGGTGGGCAAGAACGTCAAGATCATGAACAGCATCGTCTCCGATGTCATGGCGAATGACTTCGACGGCATCTTCCTGGTTGCCTCCAACCCAGTGGATATCCTGACCTACGCCGTATGGAAGGCCTCCGGCCTGGATCACAAGCGCGTCATCGGCTCCGGCACCGTGCTGGACTCCGCTCGTTTCCGCTACATGCTGGGCGAGCTGGAAGATGTTGCACCGAAGTCCGTACACGCCTACATCGTGGGCGAGCACGGCGATTCCGAGCTGCCGGCCGTCTCCACCGCGAATATCGCCGGTGTCCCGATGTCCAAGAAGCTGGACTCGGATCCGGAGTATGCACAGCGCATCGAGAAGATCTTCGAAGACACCCGCGATGCCGCCTACTCCATCATTGACGCTAAGGGCTCCACTTCCTTCGGCATCGGCATGGGCCTGGCCCGCATCACCGCCGCCGTCATCCAGAACCAGGACGTGGCGCTGCCAGTATCTGCTTACCTGCAGGGCGAGTACGGCGTAGAGGATCTCTACATCGGCACCGCTGCCGTCATCAACCGTTCCGGCATCGTGCGCGCGATTGAGCTGCAGCTCAATGAACACGAAAAGGAGCGTTTCGATGCTTCTGCCAAGACCCTGAATGACATCAAGGAAGAGTTCTTCGGCTAGTGAAGATTGTCGCTCATAGGGGATACTCCGGGAAATATCCGGAGTTATCCCCTCTAGCTTTTGAAAAAGCCCTAGATTTGCCAATTCACGGCGTCGAGTGCGATGTGCGCTTGACGCGCGATGGAAAAGTAGTGGTCCAGCACGATCCCACGTTGGACCGCACGGCGGGGCGCCCCGGCCGTATTTCCAAGATGGATTGGGAAGAATTGCGCGGCGTTGACATCGGTTCAGGCCAGCGCATGATGCTTCTCGACGAACTCTTGGAACTGCTCGAGGGCAAACCGCACCACCTTTATATCGAGACTAAGCACCCCTCCGGGCAGGGCGACATCCTGGAGGAGCAAACGGTGCTGCGCCTGCGTTATGCAGGGCTTTTCGATGACCCCCGGATCCACGTCATTTCCTTTTCCCACCACGCGATCCGCCGTATGCAGAATTTGGCGCCGCACATGGACCGGATTTATCTTCGTCGCGATTGGGAGCGCCACGTCAACCGTCCCGATGTCATGCTGTCCAGGCCCACCGCGCTTGGCGTATCGCTGTTGCGCGCGAAGCTGCAGCCGGCAATTATCGGCGCGCAAGGATTGCCTACCTACCTGTGGACCGTAGACAAGCCGGAGGATATGAAGTGGGCGTGGGCTAACGGGGTAGATATGCTCGCCACCAATCAACCCGAAGTGGCCCTACATGCCATTGAGCTCTAGTAAGCAGGTATCTTGGAGGCATGGCCAAGAAGAAAAAGAACAAGGAACAGCTGCCTGAGGGCATGTCCCGCCGCCAGGCAAAGCTCGCTGCCCGCGCCAAGGAGCGCGCCGCCCTGGAAAAGGATCCCCGCCCCTACGGCGGACTTGCTGCGGAGGCCTCCCTGGTCGCCATGCAGGAGTTCGTCCCCTCCGCTTTTGCCAAGCTTGACGTCAAAGGCTGCGATAAGAACGTGTATGTAGCCACCGTCTTGCCGGGTGCGTCTGCCGCGCTCATTCGTGACACCGAATTTGGCGGCGATGCTTTCGTGGGCCTGCAGGTACAGTCCCACACCCACAACCCGGGCCGCGACCTCGCCTTTGCCCTTAACTGGGTGAAGAATAATGAGCCGGGCGCCACCCTGGAATCCACCGCGGCTGACGGCTCGGAGCCGAAGCTGGAGGAGCTTATCGATGCCTCCGCTACCCTCGACGTGCAGGTTCACCAGGACTTCGAATGGTGGATTCCGGAGGGAGCACAGGTCACCCCGCAGATTGCGCAGTCGCTACGCGCCGCTAATGATTCCGTCATCGAGTCCCACGAGGTGGGCGAGAACATCACCGGTGCGGCCTTCTGGGCAAATGCCGGCGGCGGCAAGGCCCACATCCGCTGGGTCCGCCCGAATGATGATGAATCCGCATTCCTGAACGCGCTGGCGCGCGTCGCCGCCCGCGGCGAGCTGAACTTGGGCGAGAGCACCAAGTTCGCCGGTGTCTTCCGCACCCACGGTCTCATCGCTCCGGTCTTCGACTTGGATCCAGAGGTTGACCACGCTTCCTATGAGGATCACCTCACCCGCGTGGACAAGGCCTTGGAGGAAGAAATCTCTAATGATGCCCAGCTGAGCGCCGATGAGCGCAAGCAGCTAGAAAACATCAAGTCCCGCCAGGTGACCCTGCGCTAAAGACAGGAAAATGGCCCTTCCCCGGTAGAGGAAGGGCCATTTTTTGATCGCTATTTGAGGGAATCCCACAACCCGGCGGCTGCTTCATCGTCCCAGAGGACGACGTTGCCTACCTCGGTATCTTGGAATCCGCCGATGGGGACGGTCTCGGTGTCTACACCGGAGCCCATGGCCAGTGCCACGCGGGCGAGGTGCCAGACGTGGTCGCCCTCGCCCACGATGAACGAGGAGGCGGTGTGGTTGACCAAGGAGAAGGCGCGGAATGGGTTGATCAGGGTGGCTGGGGAAGCAACCTTGTCCAGCAATGCGGAGAAGAATTCGCGCTGTCGCTGCACGCGGTCAAGGTCGCCCATGGCGGTGGCGCGGGTGCGCACGTAACCGAGGGCGTCGCGGCCCTTGAGCTTCTGGCAGCCATCTTGGAGATCAATGCCGGCCAGCGGGTCATTGATGGGTTCCTTCACGCATACGTCTACGCCGCCGACGGAGTCGACCACATTGGCCAGGCCGCCCATGCCGATCTCGGCATAGTGGTCGATGTGCAAACCGGTCGTGCCCTCGACGGTTTGGGCAAGCAGCTGCGGTCCACCGTAGGTAAAGGCGGCATTGATCTTGTCCATGCCAAAACCGGGGACTTCCACGTAGCTATCACGTGGGATGGAAACGAGCTTGGCCTTGCCGGTGCGGGGGATGTGCAGCAGCATGATGGTATCGGTGCGGCCCTCGCCCACGTCACCACCGGTGCCGAGCTCAGCCTGTTGCTCCTCGCTGAGTCCTTGGCGGGAATCGGAGCCGACGAGCAACCAATTGGTGCCGGCGGTATTAGACACTTGTTCTTGTGGCAGCGCCTCCACGCGGGTGAGGCGGGCATCCGTCCAGAACATGAAGACGAGGTTGAATACCAGCAGGACAACGAGCGCCAAGCCAACGCAGCCGAGGGCGCGTTTGGCCGGATTGACCTTTTTGCGCCGGCTATGTGGGCGTTGCCGGGGTGCGGGGCGCGGTTCGGTACGACGAGGCGGGCGCTGCTGCGCGCGGTACTGGCTGGGGTAGCGGCTCGGTGTTGGCGGCGGAGTGCGACGCGGGGGCTGTTGCTGCCGCTGTGGTTGCGGAGCGCGGAAGGATTGTTGCTCGGGTTCCACGCGCCGCGGCGTCGGGCGGGCGGAGGAACGGCGTCGAATGGGGCGGCCGTATCGATCCTTGAGGGGACGTCCATCGGCCCCAAGGACGAATTCAGTGGAGGAGTCGTCGCCGGCGCGGCGGGCCTCCCTATGCGGATCTCGTCCTGATTCAGTCATGCGCTATACCTTACAAGGAGCAGGGAGCAACGCCTGCTTCGCGACGTCCCCTACAGGGATTTTCACAGGAAGGAATAACCCACGAAAGCGACGGCGTCGATAAGAAAATGCGCTATGACCAGCGGCCATACCCGCCCCGTGCGGTGGTAGTAGTAGCCGTAGATTAAACCCATGATGATATTGCCAAAGCCAGCGGAAACTCCCTGGTAGAGGTGGTAGGAACCGCGGAGAATGGAGCTTGCGGCCAGCGTGGCTGGCAGCGACCAGCGCGCCTGGCGCAAACGCGTCATCAGCCACATCACCACCACGGTTTCCTCCGCGAAGGCGTTGGCAGCGGCCTTGAGGAGGGAAACGGGAATTTCCACCCAAGCATTGGCGAAGTCGCCGGGGATGACCTCCTTGCTCCACCCCAATTGCACCGCCGCGAAATACAGGGCGAGCCCCGGGATGCCAATGAGGGCGGCAAGCCCTGCTCCTTCTAGCCAGTCGCGGGCGCGGTGGGCACGGGGCACAAAGCGGTCCTTGGCCAGCAGGAAAAGCGCTAAGGCTCCATAGGAAAAGAGCACGGCGGACGAGCACAACTGCAGTCCCATATCCACCCAGGCAAGGGAGGATTGGCTGGAATTGAGCGTGACCGATTGCTCGTCGAGCCGCTGCGGCGCGGCCAGGGAATTGATGAGGTTTAACACCGCCCGCACCCCGGAAATGCCAAAGGTGAGGGTAAGGACGATGAGCAGTTCGGCGCGTAGGGACTTGGTCATGGGTGGAGGATGTGGGCGAGGCCGAGCAGGGCGGCGTCGGAAAGCGTAATGCCTCCCAGGTGCACGCCCACCGGCGGGTGATTGGGAACGGCCCATGGCACGGAAATGGCTGGCAGGCGGGCCATGTTGAAGAGGGAACCCCACGGAGACCACCGGGTCTGGGCCGCGAAATTCTCCGCATGGGGCAGGGACAGGAACGAACCAATACGCGGCGGGTCCGTGGTGAGCATTGGGGTGAGGATGGCATCGACGCCCCATTCCTGGGCCAGCAAGTCGGGCAGCCGCCGGACATGCGCCCGCGCCGCGGCCAGCTCAGCGGCGCTCACGCGCCGGCCCTGCTGAGCGATCCACTCGGCGTAGCCTGCCGCCGGGTTGAGCCCCGCCAAACGGGAGGTAAAGGTCGTGCGGAAATGCGCAAAGGTGGCCCGGGCCTGCGGATACGGGGAAATGGGCACCACGGTGAAGCCGGCAGCTTGTAGGCGTTGGGCGGCCTCGCGGGCGGCGCGCAGGTGGTGGGCATCGACGTTGGCGTCGCAAAACAGCGGCTCTACGAGCAGGCCAATGCGGGCGCGCGGGGTGATCATGCGGTGGCCATGCAGAAAGGCATTATCGGCCACGGTCCGGGTGATAAAGCCCTGCACACCCAGTTCATCACCTGCCGGTTTAAAGCCCACCACGCCGCAGGCCGCGGCCGGCACTCGGATGGAACCGCCGCCATCGCTGGCGTGCGCCGCGCGCAGCAACCCCCGCGCGACCTGTACCGCCGCACCGCCAGAGGAACCACCCGGAGTGCAGCCGGGATAGAGGGGATTATAGGGATGGGGCAGGCCTACTGGTTCCGTATCTACGCGCAGACCCAACTCCGGGGTGGAGGATTTACCGATGATGCGCGCACCCTGCTTCTCCAAGGCTTCAATAAAGGCATCGCTGCGCTCGGGGTAGTAGGTGCGATCGACATTTCCCAAGGTAGTAGGCATGCCGCGGACATCGCAGAGATCCTTAGCGGAGAGGACCCAGCCGGTCAGCCGGCCTCGGCCGGAGGGCTCGCGGTCTACATCCAGGTAGGTGAAACCGTGTTCCTCGGGGGCAAGACCGTGCAGATCCGCGCGGAGTTGTTCTACGGAAAAGTCCATGGGGCACCAGTCTAGTGGGCTAAGGTGACGTGCATGACTACCACCATCGCCTTCCTGGGGCCAGCCGGAACCTTCACGGAAGCGGCCGTGCATAAGTTTGCCGCGCACCTGCCGCAGGTAGAGACCATGCCCGTTGGCTCGCCTTCGGAAGCCGTGGCCGCCGTGCGCGCCGGGCAAGCGGAATACGCCTGCGTAGCCATTGAAAATTCCGTCGATGGCGCGGTCACCACCACCTTTGATGCGCTGGTTGAAGCCGAACCGGTGCAGATTTACCGCGAGGTGGATATCCCCGTGGCCTTTAGCATCATGACCCGGCAAGGCGCGGGCGACATTGCGCGGCTGAGCACCCACCCGGTGGCGTTCCAGCAAATCCGCGGCTGGGTAGAAGACAATCTGCCGGAGGCAGAGTTCGTGCCGGCCAGTTCCAATGCTGCGGCGGCCGAGGCTGTAGCCCGTGGGGAAGCGGATGCGGCCGCAGCGCCGGCGCGGGCCGCCGAGATCTTCGGCCTGGAGACCATCGCCCAGAGCGTGGCGGATGTTGAGGGTGCCGCAACGCGCTTTGTCCTGGTGGGGCGTCCGGGAAAACCCACTGCAAGGACTGGCCAGGACCGCACCAGTGTCATCTTCACCCTGCCAAATGAACCGGGCAGCCTGGTGGGGGCGCTGCAGGACTTTGCGCACCGCGGGGTGGACTTGTCCCGGATTGAGTCGCGCCCCACGCGGGAGGCCTTTGGTACGTACCGCTTCTACGTGGACCTTATCGGGCACATTGACGATCAGCCGGTCGCGGAGGCGCTGCGGGCCTTGTGGTTGCGGGCAGAGGACTTGCTTTTCCTCGGATCGTGGCCGGCGGCAACCCCTGCGGGCAAGCCACCGCGCGATCTGGCAGCGGCGGATGATTGGGTAGCGCGGGCACGCAGGGGCCAATAATCTAGAAGCATGCCCGGAAGAATTATCCTGCTGCGCCACGGCCAGACCTATTCCAATATTTCCCGCTTCCTCGATACCCGCCCGCCCGGGGCAGAGCTTACCGAGCGCGGGCGCGACCAAGCTACGGAGGTAGGCCGTGAGCTAGCGCAGTTGGTAGGCGAGCGCGAGGTGGAATTTAAATGCTCCATTGCCCTGCGCGCTCAGCAGACCGCGATGCTGGCGGCGCGCGCCTTTGAGCAGGAGCGCGGAATGCCGGAATTTTCCCAGCGCGTTGACGTAATCTCTGGCGTGCACGAAATTTTCGCTGGGGACTGGGAGATGGACGGCAGCGAGGATGCCCATCGTTCGCACATGGTGGCCATGCGTGGCTGGTGCGATGGCGAGCGCGGCGCCGGGATGGAAGGCGGCGAGACCTTGGATGATGTGCTGGCGCGCTACCAGCCGGTGCTGGAGGGCATTGCGGAGCAGCTTGCCGACGACCACGATGTCATCCTTGTCAGCCACGGCGCCGCCATCCGCGTGGTCACCAAACATGCCACGGGCGTTGACTCCGACTTTGCCTATACCGGCTACCTGGCCAATTGCCGCTTTATGGTGATGGAACCGCGCGGCAAGGACTTTGGTGAGTGGACGTTAACCCGGTGGGCGGATACGGAGCTCTAGCCCCAGCCCAGGCGGTGCAGCTCCTCTTCCTCGAGGCCAAAGTAATGGCCGAGTTCGTGGAATACGGTGACTTTGACCTGCTCTGCTAATTCTTCCTCGCTGCCGGACCAGCGCTGCAGTGTGTTGCGGTAAATGAAGATCGCATCGGGCAGGAAACCGGTGTGATCGAAGGTGCGGCGGGGCAGTGCTACGCCCTCGTAGAGCCCTAGCAACATAGGGTTATCGGGATTTTCATCTTCGACCAAAATGACGAGGTTGCGCATGCGGCGCACGAATTCCTCGGGGACTTGATCCAGCGCCTCGTTGACCATCTCATCGAAGCGCTCTTCTGATACCTCGACCATTAGGGCGCTGGGGCCGGGGCGGGGGCGGCAGACTCGGGTGCCGGGCTCTTGTCCTTGTCCTCACGCAGTGGATTGCGCTCGGGGCGTTCCTCCGGCGGTTGGCCGTCGATAGTCAGCGCCTGGCGACCACCGGTAGCGGAACCGGTGATGGCAGAGAAACCGCCGCCTTTGCGGGCATGCACAAGGGAGCAATTGACGGACTTGGTGCCGCCGTTCCACGAGGCCTCGGTGATAGAGCCCCAGAATGGTTGCAACGTGGACTGGTAGAGCTGCTCCTCGCCGCCAAGGTAGTCCTCGGTGGCAGCGGTACACGTATCGGATAGGAACTTGTCCATATCCTTGCCGTCCGGGTAGCCGTCAGGGAACTGCTTGCCCACATCGATGACGGAAACGGTCTCCATCTGGTGGGGCTTGGCGCAGTCAACGACGTGCGGAACCTGCTTGTCATCGATGGCCAAGCACTCGCCCGGCTTGGCGAGGTTTGCCTGCTCGGAGGCTTCGACGTTGCCGGTAGTAAGCTGCGGTACGCCGTGATCATCGGTGGTTTGCAGGCCGCACAGCAAGGTGCGGTCGCCGCGATCCCAGGCGGACTGCGGCGGCAGAATGGACGCCACATCGTACTTACCATTCGGATCCCACTTACCGTGCAGGTAGCCCACAGTGGCGGATTCGCACAGCTCATCGCGCAATTGGTGTTGGCGGGTAAGCGCTGGGCGGTTGGCATCAGGGCCGAATTCGCTGGTGGGGTAGACGCTCAGGTCTTCGGTCTTGGAAACCTCGAAGCGGTGCTGTTCAGAGCACGGTACTTCCTTGAACCCAGTGGCGGAGCCATCCTGGGCGATGTCCCACGTCAAGCAAGCGCCGGCGGCCGCAGCGGTGAAGGGCTCCGGTTTAGGAGCGGCGGTTTCTGAAGTATCCCCGCTATTGTGCTGCTGGGCAGCGGTAGTGTCTTCGCCGCCCGATTTGTGGGAGCTGATAACGCCATAGATGCCCATGAAAACGGCCGCCGCGATTGCCGCAATCAAGACAATCTGGACGGCCACAGCGGAACGCCACGCAGGTGATTTCTTCATAAGGCCTTTAATCTTACCTTTTAAGCAGGGTGCTGGCTAGATACTGTTCTCCCTAGCCACCCGGGTAGTCAGGCGGTAGCGGTCGGTGCGGTAGACGGAGGAACACCACTCCACCGGCCTATCGCCCGAGCGGGAGTAGCGCACGATGTGTAGCAGCGGGGTGCCCACGGGGACGTCGAGAAGCGGGGCAGTGTCCGCATCGGCTGAAATCGCCGAGACCGTTTGATCCGCATCGGTGATGGGGACGTTAAAGACGGAGTCGAGGATGGCGTAGACCGAATTGTAGGTGTCATTTTCTAGCAGGCTGGGCGCATACGTGGAGTTATACCAGCCGTCATCAATGGAGTAGGGCTCGCCATCGCCCAAGCGCAGGCGGCGCAGGTGAATATGTTCGGTTTGGGCAGGAGTATCAAAAAAGAGGGCGGCATCCTCCGGGGCGCTGCTGCGCCCGCTGGTGAGGATTTTGGAGGAGGCGGTGACGTCTTGTGCGCCCATCTCATCCGAGAATGAGGCCAGGTGGAGCCGGGAGACAAGGGGATTGGGCGCTACGAAGGTGCCCTTACCGCGGACGCGGCGCAATTTTCCGGCCGCGACAAGATCCCCGATGGCGCGGCGGACCGTGATTCGTGACACGCCATAGGTTTCTTCAAGAAGCCTCTCGCCGGGCAGGATATCGCCGGGTTTGAGGGTCGTGCGGCACAATTCTTCGAGGATATCGTGCAATTGGGTGTGTTTTGGAACGGGACCGTCCGTAATTGTGCGGGCGGGGAGCTGAACGGCGGACATAAAGCCATCATAATTCGCTGGTTATTACCACCGCAAGATGTTGTCAATACGCTAAACTTACATTCGTGATTGATCTCAAGCTACTCCGCGAAAACCCTGACGTTGTCCGTGCTTCCCAGGTGAACCGAGGTGAGGATCCCTCCCTCGTAGACCAGCTCTTGGAAGCTGATGAGCAGCGCCGCGCTGCTATCCAAAAGGCCGACGAACTGCGCTCTGAGCAGAAGGCTTTTGGCAAGAAGATTGGCCAAGCCTCCCCAGAGGAGCGTCCGGCACTGCTGGAGGGCTCTAATGAGCTGAAGGCCAAGGTCAAGGAGGCGGAAGAGGCACAGTCTGCCGCTGAGGCCAAGGTGGAAGAGCTGCAGTACAAGCTCGATAACGTGGTCGAAGGTGCCCCGGCCGGCGGCGAAGATGACTTCGTAGTGATTGAAGAAGTAGGCCAGATTCCTGAGTTCGACTTCGAGCCAAAGGATCACCTTGAGTTGGGCGAGTCCCTCGGCCTTATCGACGTCAAGCGTGGTGCCAAGGTAGGCGGCGCTCGTTTCTACTACCTCACTGGCGATGGCGCCTTCCTGCAGCTGGGAATGCTGATGCTCGCGGCGCAGAAGGCGCGCGAAGCCGGTTTCAAGCTGATGATCCCGCCAGTTCTGGTTCGCCCAGACATTATGTCCGGCACCGGTTTCTTGGGCCAGCACTCCGATGAGATTTACTACCTGCCGGCCGACGATATGTACCTGGTCGGTACCTCTGAGGTGGCCCTTGCTGGTTACCACAAGGATGAGATCATCGACCTCTCCAATGGCCCGCTGCAGTACGCCGGCTGGTCCTCCTGCTTCCGCCGTGAGGCTGGTTCCCACGGTAAGGACACTCGAGGCATCCTGCGCGTCCACCAATTCGACAAGCTGGAGATGTTTGTCTACTGCAAGCCGGAGGACGCGGAAGAAATGCACCAGCGCCTTCTGTCCATGGAAAAGGACATGCTTGCAGCCATGGAACTGCCTTACCGCACCATCGATATTGCCGGTGGCGACCTCGGTTCTTCGGCGGCCCGTAAGTTCGACAATGAGGCTTGGGTTCCTACCCAAGGCACCTACCGTGAGCTGACCTCCACCTCGAACTGCACCACCTTCCAGGCTCGCCGCCTGTCCACTCGCTACCGCGACGAGAATGGCAAGACCCAGACCGCAGCTACCCTGAACGGCACGCTGGCGACTACCCGCTGGCTCGTTGCCATTCTGGAAAACCACCAGCAGGCCGACGGCTCCGTCGTTGTCCCTGAGGCCCTGCGCCCGTTCGTGGGCAAGGATGTCCTGACCCCGCAGTAAGTCCGCCGTCGTCCTGGAGAGTTATGAACGCTGCGACGAATTTCCTGTACCGCCAGATCACCCACATTGGCAGGGGGGTGACTCTGGCACAGGGATTAAAAATGCGCCTTTCGGGGGAAGAAAATATCCCCGATAAGGGCGGCGCGGTGTTGGTTTGCAACCACACCGGCTACATGGATTTCCTCTTCGGCGCCTTTTTGGCCTATCGCAAGAAGCGTCTGGTGCGCTTCTTGGCTAAGGCTGGAATCTTCAAAGCACCGGTGGCGGGTCCGTTGTTGAAGGCCATGCATCACGTGCCAGTTGACCGTATCGATGGCAGCGCCTCCTTCCGCCAAGCGGTACAGCTGGCCAAGGACGGCGAACTCGTGGGCGTGTTTTCTGAAGGCACAATTTCCCGCAGCTTTGAAATCCGCAGCATGAAAAGTGGCGCCTCCCGCATTGCCTATGAGGCGGGGGTGCCGGTAGTCCCACAGGTCATTTTTGGTTCGCAGCGCCTGTGGACCAAGGGACACAAAAAGAACCTGGGACGGACCAAGACCCCTGTCTTTATTACCGCCCTCGAACCGTACTATCCCTCCGGCGATGCGGAGGCTGATACCGCGGAGATTCGACGCCGCATGCAAGAGGCATTGGAAGGGCTATGGGAGCAGTACGAAGCCGAATTTGGGCCCATGCCTGCCGGTGAATACTGGGTGCCCGCCCGTAAAGGTGGAGGGGCTCCTACCCTTGAAGAAGCAGAAGCTCGAGATGCTGAAGTAGAAACCGAGCGCCACCGCGTACGCCGGTTGCGCGACGATCTAGTGGGCCTCAAAGAACGCGTCTCGGTTACTACGGTTGACTTGGTGCGCAACCACATGGCCGCCGCCAAGGGAGCGGACGGGGAGGAGCCAAAGAATAAGGCGCGGACCGCCCCGGAGACCCTGGAGTGGATCAAGAACAACCTCAACGCCGTGGTAGAAGAGGCAACCCGCGGCTTGGATGAAGGTCGCGATAAGGTCGCGGATATCATGGCGCAGCTGAAGTCGGATGTGGCGCAAACCCAAGCGTCCATCACGGCCAGCAGTAAGGAGATATGGGCTGGTTCCGTGGCGGAGCAGGGCCTGTTGGCGGCAGCCACCCAATCCCGGCTTATCGTTTCGCGCTTGCCGCACCGCATGAAGGCGCAATTTTCTTCCATCCCCCGCGTGGTAGTGGCGCAGAGCAGCGCGCTGAATTGGGAAGATGGCGCGCTAACTCCGCGATTGCACAAGGCTTTGGCAGATATCTACCCGGCGGCCGAAGTCCTGATCGTGATATCACCCGCCGGTGAAGTGGAAGTTCCGCAAGCCGTGTGGAGCGTTGTCGTTGATGAGGACGCTGTGCAGCCGCGACTCGATACCGATGCACTGTCCGTCACTGCCGCGACTGCGGTACAAGGCGTGGAGCGCATCCTTGAGGATCTGCAAGCTAAACCGGAGGAGACCCTGGTTTTTGCTAACGAGCCAGGAGATGAGGATTTCCTTGACCGGATGCCGGTGGTGGCTTTGGAAACTGCCCCTATCGAGGTGGTCAAAGGCGCTCAGGCGGTCACTTATTCTGCCGAGAAAGCCGGAATGTCCGAAGTGCTTGAAGCAATGGCGCGGTTAGCGCAGAAATAGCGCGGGCTGTCCGTCCGCTTTGCACCCCCGCGAGGGGGTGCGTTTTCTTTTTGGGCGGCTAAGTATTTTAGGGAAAGTTACTGCTTATGGGCCTGAAACCTACGTGTGAGTAACCACTTGTGTAACTGACGTCCGTGACTCCTATCATAGGTCTAAGGAGATAATGTCTCTGCAGCCGCGGTGTGATACTTTCCACCGAAACCACAATTCACTGCTTTTGGCTGTGCTTTTGCCATCTCATTCATGGATTTATGGCGCAGGCACATGCAAGCACCAAGGAAGGAGATGCGGTCAGTAATGACCCAGCAAAGCAACCAATCCTTTAACCCCGAATACTTTGAAAATCTATGGAATGGGTACGCGGATGAGGACTACGACGTAGTCATCATCGGTGGCGGTTCCGTAGGCGCTGGTGCGGCAGCGGACGCCGCTACCCGCGGCCTCAAGACCGCCGTCATTGAGGCGCGCGACTTCGCCGCAGGTACCTCTTCTCGCTCCTCCAAGATGTTCCACGGTGGCCTGCGCTACCTGGCCATGTTTGACTTCCGCCTGGTGGCGGAGTCCCTCAAGGAGCGCGAGCTGAACATGTCCACCCTGGCACCCCACCTGGTGAAGCCGCTGAAGTTTATCTTCCCGCTGACCCACCACGTATGGGAGCGCGTGATGATGTTCGGTGGCTTTACTCTTTATGACCTCATGGGTGGCTCGAAGAGCGTGCCAATGCAAAAGCACCTCACCCGCAAGGGCGTGCTGAAGGTGACCCCGGGTCTGAAGGACGATGCCATTGTGGGCGGCGTGCGCTACTACGACACCTTGGTTGATGACGCCCGCCACACCATGACCGTGCTGCGTACCGCCGCCGAGTACGGTGCCGACGTGCGTACCAATACCGAGGTCATTGGCTTTGACAAGGACCGCGGCGGCCGCATCGTAGGCGCCAAGGTGCGAGACACCGCCACCGGCCGCGAGACCACCGTGCGCGGCAAGGTCTTTATCAACGCCACCGGCGTATGGAATGACAAGATCCAAGAGATGGCCGGCGTGGAAGGCAAGTTCACCGTTCACGCCTCGAAGGGCGTGCACATCGTCGTGCCGAAGGATGCGCTCGATGCAGAGGCGGCCCTGTGCTTCGTCACCGAAAAGTCCGTCCTCTTCGTTATCCCGTGGGGCGAGTACTGGATTATTGGTACCACCGATACCGATTGGGAAAAGGGTCTTTCCTTGCCAGATCCAGCACCAACCAAGTCCGATATTGACTACATCTTGGATCAGGTTAACCAGCGCGTTCGCCGCAAGATCACCCGCGATGACATCGTGGGCGTCTACTCCGGCCTGCGCCCGCTGCTGTCCGGCAAGTCCGATTCCACCACCAACCTTTCCCGCAACCACGCCGTCGCACGCGTGGCCCCAGGTATGGTCTCTGTCGCCGGCGGTAAGTACACCACGTACCGCGTCATCGGTAAGGATGCCGTGGACCTGGCGGTGAAGGAACTGGGTACCAAGGTCCCAGAGTCCATCACCGAGCAAACCCCGATCCTGGGCGCCGCCGGCTACCATGCCTTGGCCAACCAGGTCCCATCCTTGGCTCGTCGCTATAACCTGAGCGAGAAGTTCATTGAGCACCTGCTCGGCCGCTATGGCTCCCTGCTGGGTGAGGTTTTGGCACCAGCAGCAGAGGATGCCTCCCTGCTCGAGCCAGTTCCTGGTGCCGAGTCCTACCTGTGGGCCGAGGTCCGCTACGCCGTCACCCACGAGGGTGCATTGCACTTGGAAGACATCTTGTCCCGCCGCCTGCGCATCGCCATCGAGTACGGCGACCGCGGTGTGAATGCCGCCCCGGCCGTTGCTGATTTTGTAGCACCGCTGCTGGGCTGGAGCGACGCCGACAAGGAGCGCGAGGTATCCCAATTCAAGGCCCACACGCAGGCCGAACTTGAAGCAGAAGCTGCGGTAACTGACCGTGAGGCCAATGACATTTTGGTACGCGCAGGATCCGCCCGACCCACCCAAAACGAGGTATAAGTTATGACCGGATTTGATGCATTCCTGTGGGAGTTTATCGGCACTGCGTTGCTGCTCCTTCTAGGTAACGGCGTATGTGCGCTGGTAAACCTGCGCACCTCTGGCGCACGCGGTTCCGACTGGGTCGTTATCGCCCTGGGTTGGGGTATGGGTGTCTTCGTCGGTGCCAGTGTGGCCGATCCCACGGGCGGGCACCTTAACCCCGCCGTCACCGTAATGTTGGCCGTCAATGGCTCGCTCGAGTGGTCTCTGGTGCCGTACTACTTCCTGGGCCAGATCCTCGGCGCTATCCTCGGTGCCATCCTGGCATGGGCTGCCTTCAAGCAGCTTTTCGACGCCAATAATTACGACGACGCCGGAAACGTCACCGGCGCCAATAAGGACACCAACGGTATCTTCTTTACCAAGCCGGCACATCCTAAGAACGGCTGGAATGCGGTGACGGAGTTCATCGCCACCTGCGTGCTGTTGATGTTCATCGCCTTCGGCCCCACCGGCGGCGAGCTTGGCCCAATGAGCTACTTCGCTGTTGCTTTCGTTGTGGTGGCGGTCGGCCTGTCCCTTGGTACCCCTACGGGTTATGCCATCAATCCGGTCCGCGACCTGGGCCCGCGAATTGCTTATGCATTCATCTTGCCCATCCAGGACAAAGGCAGCGCGAACTGGGGCTATGCTTGGGTCCCCATCGTGGCCCCATTGGTCGCAGCCGTAGCCGTTGGACTGTTGTCCGTTGCGCTCTAATTTCATCTTCGTATAGGAGACTAGACACATGACTAACAAGAAATACGTCGCCGCTATCGACCAGGGAACCACGTCGACGCGCTGCATCATCTTTGACCACAACGGCGAGCAGGCTGCCGTTGGCCAGCTCGAGCACGAGCAGATCTTCCCGGAAAAGGGCTGGGTAGAACACGACCCAGAAGAAATCTGGAGCAATACCCGTCGCGCCGTCGGTGAAGCGCTTGCCAATGGCGACATCACCGTGGAAGACATTGACTCGGTGGGTATCACCAACCAGCGTGAGACGACCGTGGTGTGGGATAAGCACACCGGTAAGCCGGTCTACAACGCCATTGTCTGGCAAGATACCCGTACCACCGCCATCTGTAAGGAACTCTCGGGTGAGGAAGGACCGGAAAAGTGGCGCCGCCGCACCGGCCTGATTATCAACTCCTACCCGGCTGGTCCAAAGGTGAAGTGGATCCTCGATAACGTCGAAGGTGCTCGCGAGCGTGCCGAGGCAGGAGACCTGCTCTTCGGCACCATTGATAGCTGGCTGCTGTGGAACCTCACCGGCGGCGCCGAGGGCGATGCCGGCCACGAAGCGTTGCACGCCACCGACGTCACCAACGCCTCCCGCACCTTGCTGATGGACATCGAAAAGCTGGAGTGGGATGAGGAATTGTGTAAGGAAATGGGCATCCCGATGTCCATGCTGCCGGAGATTCGCCCGTCCCTGGGTGATTTCCGTACCGTGCGTGAGCGCGGCTCGCTTTCCGGCGTTCCTATCCGCGCCATCCTGGGTGACCAGCAGTCCGCGATGTTCGGCCAGGGTTGCTTCCGTGCAGGTTCCGCAAAGAATACCTACGGAACCGGCCTGTTCCTCCTGCTGAATACGGGTACCACCCCGAAGTTCTCCGAGAACGGCCTGCTGACCACCGTCTGCTTCCAGCGCGAGGGCGAGCGCCCCGTGTACGCCCTCGAGGGCTCTGTATCCATGGGCGGTTCCTTGGTGCAGTGGCTGCGCGATAACCTGCAGATCATCCCCAATGCTGCGTCCATCGAAAACCTCGCGCGCGAGGTTAAGGACAACGGCGGCGTTTATATCGTGCCGGCCTTCTCCGGCCTCTTCGCTCCGTACTGGCGCCCAGATGCCCGTGGCGTCATCGTGGGCCTGACTCGCTTTGCTAACCGCAAGCACTTGGCTCGCGCCGTGCTCGAATCCACCGCGTACCAGACGCGCGATGTTGCCGATGCCATGGTGGCGGACTCCGGCGTGGAGATTACCGAGCTGCGCGTGGATGGTGGCATGACCATGAATGAACTGCTGATGCAGTTCCAGTCCGATATCCTCGGCGTGGAAGTACACCGCCCGAAGAATATCGAGACCACCGCTACCGGTGCTGCCTTCGCGGCAGGCCTGGACCATGGCTTCTGGGATGACCTCAGCGTCTTGGGCAGCCAGGCCGGAGACATGAAGGTATTCAAGCCGAAGCGCGACAAGGAAGAGGTAGAGGGGCTCTACCGCGATTGGAAGCGCGCTATTAAGCGCTCCCTGGAGTGGGAGGATAACGAGGACGAGGACCTGAACTTCTAAGTCCTGACGTAAACTCGCGGGTATGGAGAATTTCCCAGCCCGCGCGCCTCGCCTCATCGCGAGCGATATTGACGGCACCCTGCTGGACCGCAACCACCGCGTCCCGCGTCGCAACCGTGACGCCGTGGCGCGGGCAGTCCAACAGGGTGCCTATTTTGCGCTTTCTACTGGCCGTCCGTTCCGCTGGATTGCCCCGGTGCTGGAGCAGCTGCCCGTGCGGCCGGTATGCGTGACCTCGAATGGCGCTGTGTTATATGACTCCGCGGAGGATCGGGTGATGTCCGCCCACGAGCTTTCGCCCGCCGCGTTGGCGGAAGTGGTGGACGTGGCCCAGACCGTACTGGGCACCGTGGGCTTTGGCGCGGAGCGGGCTGGAGGCTCGCTTGCCGACGCCGTCGAGGACCTCTTCGTAGTCGAGCGCCACTATTCCGAAAACGCCCTGTTTGAGGGCTTCGGCGTGGTCAGCATGGGCGAGCTAGTGGGGCAGCCGGCGGTAAAGTTCCTCATCCGCAACACGGACTACTCCGCCCCAGAGCTCTATGAGCTCATTGCGCCGCACATCGATCCGGAGCTCGCGCACCTGACCTATTCCATGCAGGAAGGAATCTTGGAGGTTGCCGCGCCCAATGTGACTAAGCGCCGCGGGGTGGAATGGCTGGCGGAGCACACCGGGGTCGCCCAGCAAGAGACTATTGCCTTTGGGGATATGCCCAACGATATCGAAATGCTGACGTGGGCCGGCTGTGGCGTGGCCATGGAAAACGCCCACCCGGAGGTAAAGGCGGCCGCGGATGCGGTCACCGTGGCTAACCACCAGGCGGGCGTCGCTAAGGTGCTAGAGCGCTGGTTCTAGTCGGTGAAGATGTCTACCTTTTCCGTTTCGGTGTTGTAGACAATCTCGCCACCCTGGAACTTCACGCGGATTTCCTTGCCATTCTTTTCCTCGTTGGAGGTCGGCAGGCCGAGCTTGGAGGCATTATCGCCCTCGGACCACTTCTTGGCAATCTCGCCCGTCAGCGCCTTGGTGCCGGACTCCTTGGAGGAGAGCACCACGCCATTTTGGAAGAGCTGGTAGAGGATCTTGCCGCCGTCGGTAGTATCCGGGCCGCCGACTGCCAAGCCTAGGACTGGGCCGAAAGCGTTGAGGACGGAGGTCCACGATTCCTTCAGGCCTTCGTTGCTGGAGACCTGGACAACCTTATTGACAATCTCCGGGATATCGCCGGTGGTCAGGTTGCCCGCCACCTTCTGATCGGTATCAGGCTTCTGCAGGCGCTCATTGGCGATGAGCACGCCGAAGACGGCGGCAGCGATTCCAGCGAGGGCGGAGATAGTCGAGACCGGTACCTCGACGTCGCCCAGCGAGGACGTGATTTCCTCACCTACCTGTTGCGGGGTCTTGGGAGAATTTGGCTGTGGAGACTCTTGCCAGTTCAGGTCCGTGCTGTTCTTGCCGGACTTGATGGCATCCGCCTTGCGCTTGGTGTTCTTGCGAATCTCGTCCCAGTGGCGCGTGGTGTACTGGCCCGGGCAAGCCGTGTAGTGGAAATCATTGTGTCCCGCGAAGGCCGGCACGGTGGCCGTGGTTCCTGCAGGGAACTTGGAGCCGTTGAATCCGCCGGAGTACAAGCTGGCCTTGCCCATTGGATCGATGCCAGAAATAGCGGCCTTCCAGCCGGCAATCTCCGCCACGGAGTTGAGCATCTCACGAGACGGCTCTGCTGTCTCGTAGTTGCCAATCATGGAAATGCCCCAGTTATTGGAGTTGAAGCCACCCACGTGGGCGCCCTGTACGGCCTTGTCCAGACCGCCGTAGCGGCCTTCGTAGATGGTGCCGAATTTATCCACCAGCACGTTGTAGCCGATATCGCACCAGCCCAGGGTCTGCGCATGGTAGTCGTAGGCACCGCGTACCTGTGCCGCTGCCTGTGCGCGGGTGTAGTTATTGGTACCCGCGGTGTGGTGCAGGGTCAGGGCTTTCAAGCCATCATCGTAGGTTGGCTGCTGGCAGCGCTTAGATTCGTCTGCTCCCCAGCCAGCGCGGGTGACTACCTTGGGCATGCCCGCGGTTTCTGCGGTGGGCTCGATGGCTTCGCCTTCTTGGGCGTTGCCGTCGATAAACACGGCGTCGAGATCCGCAACCTGGGTGCGCTCATCGGCCACGGGGGAGATATCGCCGACGTTGTACGCAAGCGGCGCGGGGCGGTTGGCATCAGCGCCCTTGGCGGCCTTGTCTAGGAGGGAGTCTTCCTTCTTATCCAGGTTAGAACCAGTCACGAGGTCAACGTTGGCCATAGAGACCTGCACATCGTTGGTATCGCCCACGAAGATGAGTTCGGTGCCGTTCTTGCCCTCGGTGTAATTCATTGCATCCATGGGCAGCCACTCGCTCCAGGAACCGTCCTGCTGCTTGGAGCGGACGAAGGAGTTGATATCTCGCTTGCCTTCCCAGGTGACGGCGAACATATTGAAGGTTTCGTCGCGGTGGAACTGCTTGACCGCGCGGCGGCTTTCGCCGTCGCCCTGAGCGGCTACGGCTGGGTCATCGACGACGATGGATTCGCCGTCACTGAAGCTAGAGGAGGAATTTTTGACCTCAATGGGACCGCCGTTGCCGGAGTCTTGGGTCTTGAGAACTTGCTGTCCGCCGAATGCGGCCGTCACGGCGAGCGCGACGGAGGTGACCGCCGCGATGACGGGGGTGGACCATTTTGACCTGGTGGGTACTAGTCGACGTCGTTGTTGCACTGTTATCTCCCTAGGGTTGTGCAGCTGTAAAAACGGTTGCCAAAAGTTAAGAGTTGATAGTGATGGTACGTTTGTGACTTCTGTGAAATCTGTTGCGACACGCCGATGCGCCGTGTCAGCTGCCGTAGTGCAATAAAGTGGAGGCCATGACTTCTTATGACCTCATCGTTGTTGGCTCTGGATTTTTTGGTTTAACGGTTGCCGAGCGCGCCGCTAGCCAGCTGGATAAGAAGGTGCTCATTGTGGAGCGCCGCAATCACCTCGGCGGCAATGCCTACTCCGAGGCCGAACCCACCACCGGAATCGAGGTGCACAAGTACGGTGCGCACCTCTTCCACACCTCTAATAAACGCGTGTGGGATTACTGCAATAAGTTCACCGATTTCACCGACTACCAGCACCGCGTGTTTGCCATGCACGATGGCACCGCCTACCAATTCCCAATGGGCCTGGGTCTTATCAACCAGTTCTTCGGCCGCTACTACTCCCCGGATGAGGCCCGCCAACTCATTAAGGATCAGGCCGGCGAATTCTCCCCGGGAGAGGCGCAAAACCTGGAGGAAAAGGCCATCTCGCTCATCGGTCGCCCGCTGTATGAGGCCTTCATCCGTGATTACACCGCAAAGCAGTGGCAGACCGATCCGAAGGAGCTGCCGGCGGCGAATATTACCCGCCTGCCAGTGCGCTATACCTTCAATAACCGCTACTTCAACGACACCTATGAGGGCCTGCCGGTCGACGGCTACGCGGCATGGCTAGAAAACATGGCTGACCACGACAATATTGAGGTCCGCCTGGATACCGATTGGTTCGAGGTGCGCGAAGAGCTGCGCGCCGAGTCCCCAGATGCGCCCGTGGTCTACACCGGCCCACTGGATCGCTACTTTGACTTTGCCGAAGGCGAGTTGGGTTGGCGCACCCTCGACTTTGACTTGGAGGTGCTGGATACCGGTGACTTCCAGGGCACCCCGGTGATGAACTACAACGATGCGGACGTGGACTACACCCGCATCCATGAGTTCCGCCACTTCCACCCGGAGCGCAAGGATAAGTACCCGAAGGATAAGACGGTCATCATGAAGGAGTATTCGCGCTTTGCCGATAAGGGCGATGAGCCGTACTACCCAATCAATACCCCAGAGGATCGCACCAAGCTGGAGGCCTACCGTAAGCTCGCCGCCCAGGAGTCGAAGGATAATAAGGTTCTCTTCGGTGGCCGCCTGGGTACCTACCAGTACCTGGATATGCACATGGCTATCGGTTCAGCGCTGTCCATGTTTGATAATAAGCTCGCGCCCTTCTGGAACGAGGGCAAGGCTATTGAGCAGGAGCGTGGCCACTAAGCGCTATGCTTGATCACCTCTGAGGAAAGGAGGTGACGGCATGGCTGACCGCCGCATGTGGAAAATGTCGCCGGAGCGGCTGCAGGAGCATCTGAAATTGCGTAGCCGCGCATCGCGCATTCCCGATAAAAAGAAAGAACAGTCCAAGAAGGCCTGCCGGAACTCCCGGCGGGCCTTTCCGCTTTTTGGTGCAGAAAACTATTGGGTTATTCCCAACCGTTTGACTTAACCCAACGTTAACCATTAAAGTTAACGGCAGGTTAACAATTAGCAGACGGGACAATAATCCGAGAAAGGGGATAACAATGAACCAGTTTGAAACCCTGCGCCAGGATCTGCACGAGAACTACGGCCACGAATACACGGCCGCGGAAATCGATGCCAAGCTCGATGAGGTTATTGCCAAGCACACCAAGAAGGCGGAGCTCGATGAATTCGTGCCGCTTTTGGTGGAGCGTGAGGTGCGCGACTACTTCGGTGCTCACCGCCTGCACGTTCGCTTTGCTGCCGGTACCAATAATGCGCTGGCCCAAGCTGCAGCGGAACTAACCCGCAAGCACGCCGGCGAGGCCCTCTTTGTAGATACCGCCGTTGCTCACCCAGAAAACGAAACGGAAGGCCACCTTGCCCACGTCATGAACGAGCGCGGCATGGGCGAGGCCCCGAATAAGTACCTCGACGAGGTGCGCACGGTAGCGATGCCGGATTACATCGTGTTCTTGGGCCGCGAGATCGAGCGCGATGAGGCGGGTAAGGACATCAAGATTTGGGATATTCCTGCTGCGGATACCGTGGAGGAGGCGCGCGAATTGGCCGATGACCTCGAAGCCCGCGTGCTCTACATGCTCAATAAGCTGGGCATCGATCCGGTGACTGAGCCGGTCAACGCCTAGAAGCGATACGGGTTGGGCAGCTGGGAGGAGACGTTATTATTAGCCACCCAGAAGCCCGCAAACCTATAGGGCATGTAGTGCGTGCCCATACCGGGGCGCCATTCCGGCGTGCCCAAAAGTGGGGGAGTTTTGCGGTCGCGCTGCGGATATAGCCGTTCTGGCAGCGCGCCCACCATGGGGTGGTAGTCCTCGAGGACGCGAGCGAAGGCGGAGTCGAAGTCTTCCCGCGACAGTTCCTGGGACAGGTCATTGATGCGCTGCGTTATCTGGCGCAAGCTGGCGTTGTCGGGCTGGCGGGAGAGGGCCGCTTGGGCGTCGCCAAGCAGCCATTGCACCTCGCCCGCGCGCACCGCTGTATCGCCGTCGCAGAAATCTTCCAAGGAATCTATCTGTGCTGCCGCGGTATTGATCTGCTTGAGTGCTTTGTATGCCTCCTTGATGGAGGCAGCGTGCAGGGAATAGTCCTGGATGTTCTCCAGCGCCTTGAGCGTCGGCCGCGCATCAGTGTACTGGTTGACCAAGGAGCGCCACTGCACCTTCAGGTAGTCGCCAGCCAAGGGGGAATGCAGGGCGTCAATCCGTGCCTCCGTGTGCTTGATGAGTTCCTCAGCCCCGTCGCGAGCGCCCTTAATATAATCGAAGCGCTTGCGCACCCGGGCGCGGCGGATGAACAAGTAGGTAATGAGGCCAACCGCGCCCAGAACTACGAGCACCATAGTCGCTGCGATGAATACGGACCACGTGGGCACATCCTGCATAGATTGCCGGTGCACGGTGGTATCCGCGGCGGCGCGCGTCGCCAGGATCATGCCGACGGTATAGTCATCGTCCGCCAGCGCCGGCCGCATTTGGTCCAAGATGCCGTCCACGCGGCCCTCGTCATAAATCTTGATGTCCTGGCACACCTCTGTGCCGCAGTGCACGGCCATACTATTGGGCTCAAAACCTACCGCGATGGCGAGCACATTTTTCTGTAGCCCACTTTCATTGATGAAATGTGGATGCTCGCGTTCCAAGTCATGGAATAGAGTGCGGGAAAATTCCTCGCCCGAATTCGGATACGTAGCGTAGACGACCTCGTGCACAGAATCCGGCAAATGCATGGACTGGGCTTGCGATTTGATGGCCTCTTCGTCCGAATTGCTGAGGATTTGGGCGTGGTCCAGAAACTCCACCGCGGGCTTTTCCTCGGCGAGGGCGGTGGGTGCGCTGGCTACAGCGAGAAGACCTACTGCCGCCGCGCAAGGAACCCATCTCATGATGTTCCATAATACGGGCTCCGCGTGTAAACCGTAGTACTTATGCAAAAGCAACTACGCTAAATCGCTGACTACTGTTTATACCGTTTGGAGAATCGAAGCTATCGTGACTGCCAACAACACCCAGGCCCATGAGCCCCTGCAGCGCATCCTGCTGCCTAAGCGCGGCGAGCCCTTTGATGTGCGGATGCTCTACCTCATCGAAGCCGAGCAAAACCGCGAACGCCTCAGCTGGTTTAACCGCACCTCCGTCACCATCCCGGCCGGCGAGGAAGCATCTTTTGAAACCTACTTCAACGCCTTCCCAGCCTCCTACTGGCGCCGCTGGTCCCAGCTGCGTTCCGTAATCCTCAGCCTGGACATTGAGGGTCAAGCAAATATTTCCCTCTACCGCTCCAAGCAGGATGGCCAGCGCATTTCCGTGGCCAACCACCTGGTAGGCACCGGCCACCACGAGTTTGAGCTGCCGCTTAAAAACTTCGAGGATGGCGGCTGGCTGTGGTTCGATATCACCGCCGAGCAGGAAACCACGCTTGCCGACGCCGCCTGGTGCTCCCCCCACGCCCCTGGCCCACAGCTGCTGCCGGACGGCACCGAGCAGCCGGCGCAGGACAAACGCGTGGCGGTTGGCATTCCCACCTTTAACCGCCCGACCGATGCCGTGGCAGCGCTCAAGGCACTGGCTGAGGACCCGGTGGTAGATGAGATCATCGACTTCGTCCTCATGCCGGATCAAGGCAACCAACACCCCGCCGATGAGCCGGGTTACGACGAGGCAGTGGCCCACTTTGGCGAGCGCTTCCGCGAGTTCCGCCAGGGCAACCTGGGCGGCTCCGGCGGCTACTCCCGCATCATGTACGAGGCGCTGGAAAATACCGAATCGCCCTTCATCCTGTACATGGACGATGATATCGCCATCGAGCCGGACTCCGTGCTGCGCGCGGTTCAAGCGGCCCGCTACGCGGCCAAGCCCATCATCGTCGGCGGCCAGATGCTCAATCTGCAGGAGCGCTCCCAGCTGCGCACCACCGGCGAGCAGGTTAACCGTGCCGATTTCATGTGGGGCGCGGCGCCGCACGCCGTCTACGACCACGACTTTGCCAAGTACCCGCTGCGCGCCATCGGCACCCGCGAAACCCACCTGGATCCCAAGAAGTACGATTCCCGCGCGCTGCACCGCCGCGTCGACGTGGAGTACAACGGCTGGTGGATGTGCCTCTTCCCGCGCATCGTGGCAGAAACCAACGGCCAGCCGCTCCCGCTGTTTATCAAGTGGGACGATACCGAGTACTCCCTGCGCGCAGCGCGCAACGGATTCCCCACGGTGACCTGGCCGGGCGCCGCTATCTGGCACATGGCCTGGGCCGACAAGGACGATGCCATTGACTGGCAGGCCTACTTCCACCTGCGCAACCGCCTCATCGTTGCCGCGATGTACCACGAGGGACCGGCCAAGGGCATTACCAAGTCCATCTTTAAGTCCACCCTCAAGCACACCATGTGCATGGAATATTCCACCATGGCCATCCAGATTGAGGCCATGCGAGACTTCCTGGCCGGACCGGACCATCTCTTCGACATCTTGGAGTCTTCGCTGCCGCGCATCGCGCAGATCCGCAAGAACTACTCCGATGCCGTGATCCTGGAATCCGCCGATGAGCTGCCGGCTCCCACCGGCGCGCCGGGCGTTCCCACCCGCAATATCGGCGGCCGCCTGGCCAAGATTAAGAAGATCCCGTGGGCCATCAAGGGCCTCAAGCACCTCGTCAGTAAGGAAGACGCTGCGCACCATGAGGCGCCGCAGCTCAACCTCACCCCGGACGAGGCCCGCTGGTTCACCTTGTCCCGCGTAGATTCGGCCACCGTCTCCACCGCGGGTGGCACCGGCGTCGCCTTTCGCAAGCGTGATCGCGACCTAGCCAAGGACCTCGTGACCCAGACCCGCGAGCTGCTGAAGGAAATCGAGGAGAACTTCGACGACCTGCGCGCCGAATACCGCGCGGCACAGCCGGAGCTGACTTCGCGCGAGTCCTGGAAGAAGGTCTTCGATGCCCAATAAGCTTTCCGTAGCAGAATCGCGCGTCCTCGAATCCATCCAGGGTGCGGCCTTCGACGTGCCCGGTGTGCTTCCCACTGCCCGCGGGCTTAGCCACTGGGGCGAGCATGCCTTGGGCTGGATGGGCAGCGCTGCGGTAGGGGCGGGCATCGACAAGCGCCGCCGCGAAGGCTGGATCCGTGTTGGAGCCGCCGCCTTTCTAGCGCACGCCGCCAGCGTGGTGCTCAAGCGCATCGTGCGCCGCAAGCGCCCGGATTATCCCTACGTGCGCGTGGGTGTAAAAACGCCCTCCAAGCTCTCCTTTCCCAGCTCGCACGCTACTTCGACCACCGCATTCCTGGTGGCGGTAGCTCGCCTTACCGGCCGCAAGGCGCCCCTTCTCGGCGTGCCGGTAATGATGGCATCGCGTATGGTGCTCGGAGTGCACTACCCAACAGATACGGCCGTGGGTGCGGCCATCGGCGCTGCTACCGCGGAGGTCGTGATGAAAGGAATGAAGCATGAGTGATGATGGAAACCAGCACTTTTTCCATTCGGAGCCGCACACCTCTGGCGTAGATACCGGCCGCAAGCGTAAGCCGCCGAAGAATCTTGTCGATGGCATGATTAAGGCCCTGCGCCCCAAGCAGTGGGTCAAAAACGTTCTGGTGCTAGCCGCCCCCGCCGCGGCCGGTGCCGATGCACTGTTCCATGGCCGCGTGCTTCTCGACGTCCTTTTGGCCTTCGTCGTCTTCTGTCTCGGCGCTTCCTCCATTTACCTGATTAACGATGCGAAGGATTGGCGAGAGGACCAAGAGCATCCGACCAAGCGCTTCCGCCCGATTGCCTCGGGCGTGCTACCGATCAAGCTTGCCTATGTCATGGCCGTGGTGCTCATCTGCCTGTCCATCGGCCTGTCTTTCCTCGCTACGGCCGGGCCGCAGCTGGCTATCGTGATGGCGATTTATATCGCACTGCAATTGGGCTATTGCTTTGGCTGGAAGCATATGCCGGTGATCGATATTGCGCTGGTGTCCTCCGGCTTCATGCTGCGCACCATGGCCGGTGGCGTAGCCGCAGGCATCGAGCTTTCCCAGTGGTTCCTGCTGGTGGCGGCCTTCGGCTCGCTGTTTATGGCCTCCGGCAAGCGCTACTCGGAGATCCTGTTGGTAGAACAGACCGGCGCGAAAATCCGCAAGTCCCTGGAGGGCTATACGCCCACCTACCTGCGCTTCGTGTGGACCCTAGCCGCCACCGCGGTGGTCATCTGCTACACCTTGTGGGGCTTCGAGCTCGCTAACGACGCCCAGACCGGTGGCGTGTGGTACCAGATTTCCATGGTGCCGTTTACTATCGCCATCCTGCGCTACGCGGCCGATGTGGACCGCGGCCAGGGCGGCGCACCGGATGAGATTGCACTGGAGGACCGCACTTTGCAGGTTCTCGCCTTGGCCTGGCTCGCCTGCATCGCAATGGCGGTTTATATCATGCCGTTGTTCTAGACACAGCGGAATCGATATAGAAATTTTCTGCGGGGCTGATAAACTTTCTCCCCGTGCTTAACACCGACCACAAGAGTATCGCCCGCTGGAGTACCCCAGCGGTCGTTCTTGTGATCGGTGTTTTATCTTTCTGGGGCGGCTTCGCTCGCCGCTGGATTTCCGATGACGGCCTCATCGTCCTGCGCACCGTGCGCAACCTCGAAGCCGGAAACGGGCCCGTGTTCAATATGGGCGAGCGCGTGGAGGCCAATACCTCCACGCTGTGGCAGTACCTCATCTTCCTTGTGCGCTGGGTAACCCACGCAAATCTGGAAGGCATCGCCATTTACCTGGGCCTCTTCTTGGCGGTAGCGGCGATGGTTGTGGGCACGGGGGCGTCGGCAAGCATGCGCTCTGGAGCGGTCCTTCCGGCCGGCGCACTTGTGTATTTGGCCTTGCCACCGGCCCGCGACTTCTTTACCTCCGGCCTGGAATGGGGACTGTGCATCTTCTACCTTGCGGTGCTGTGGTGGCTGTTGCTGCGGTGGTCGCGCCCGCGCCGCCACTCCGGGAGCAATAGCGACGCCTATTGGCTCGCCTTCTGGGCCGGGCTGTCCTGGCTGGTGCGCCCAGAGCTCGCCCTGTACGGCGGCCTGGTGGGAATCGTGCTGCTCGTATCCCACCGCTGGTGGAAAATTCTTGCCGTCGCAGTGCCCCTGCCGTTGGCCTATGAGATTTTCCGCATGGGCTACTACGGCCTGCTGACCCCGCACACAGCCGTGGCCAAGTCCGCGGCCGGTTCCGAATGGGGCAAGGGCTTTACCTACCTGGCGGACTTTGCCGGGCCGTACTGGCTCTTCCTGCCGCTCATCGTGCTTGCCATTGCGGGTCTGTGGAAGGCGGACCTGCGCCCCACGGCTCTGCGATCCACCGCCACTGCCACGTATCTTTTTGTGGGCGCGGCGCTCATCCATACGCTTTACGTCCTGCGCGTGGGCGGAGATTTTATGCACGGCCGCATGCTGCTGCTGCCGCTCTTTGCGTTTCTGCTTCCGATCTTTGTCGTTAGCGTACGCATGTGGATCGTCTCCGTCCTCTGCGCGGTGTGGGCGCTGGTTATCGTTCTACGCGGACATCCGGTGGATCGCAGCATCTATGCGGATGAGATTTCCATCGTGGACGAGCGCGATTTCTGGACCTATGCCACCCAGCGCCAGGATCCGCCCATGCGCGCTGAAGAGTTCCTCGGCGCCAAGTTTATGGAGGACTACCAGGAGGGCATCGACGAGCTAGAGGCCGGCGACGCCATGACCTTCCGCTATATCAAGGGCGAAGATAGGTTCTCGTGGACGGCCACGCCTGCGGACCCTTCGCGCACCGATCCGCCGACCGTTTACCTGCTCAATTTGGGCCTGTCTTCCATGAATGCGCCGCTGGATATTCGCGTGCTGGACAATATTGGCCTCAGCAACCCTTTGGCGGCGCGCCAGCCGCGCATCGTGGGCGGGCGCATTGGGCACGACAAGAGCTTGGATATGTCGTGGCAGGTGGCAGATTCCGCGGCCGATATCGACGAGATCCCGGCGTGGATTGATAAGTACGAGGCGGC
This sequence comes from Corynebacterium tuberculostearicum SK141, assembly GCF_000175635.1. Classification (GTDB taxonomy): domain Bacteria; phylum Actinomycetota; class Actinomycetes; order Mycobacteriales; family Mycobacteriaceae; genus Corynebacterium; species Corynebacterium tuberculostearicum_C. Next base: position 45,101 of record NZ_ACVP01000005.1, read on the forward strand.
CAAGGCTCGCGCCGCGCTTGCCGACGCCGATTTTCAGAAACTCTTCGCCACATACAGGGAACCCCTAACTTGGGACCGTTTCTGGAAAAATATTAAATTCTCCCTGACCGATGGCCGGACCCTCACTTTTTCTTCTAATCCCTCTGACTACCTGCATTAATCCCTTTAAATGCAGACTTTAGGGGGAACCTAAGTTACACTATTCTGTGACATTGTTATCGATCCGTGACGTTAACGGTATACAGGTTCCGGACGATAGAACTTAGTGACAATCACCGAGTAGTTTGAAGGAGAAAGATGACTGCATCCATCAAGGGTCGCGTCCTTTCAGTCATCATGGCAGTTGCCGTAGCTTTGGGCCTGGCCGTCGTGGCGGGGTCCCAGCCGGCAGAGGCAGCCAACCGCGACTGGCTGCGCCGTGACGCCACTGGTACGTGTGAGTGGGACAAGGTTGGCTGGTGGGTCCAGCGTTGCGACGTATGGTCCCAGGCTATGGGCCGCACCATCCCGGTGCAGGTTCAGCCGGCAAAGCGCGGCGGCAATGCTGCCCTCTACCTGCTAGATGGCCTGCGTGCTACCGAGCGCACTAACGCATGGGTAAATGACGTTAATGCTGCCAAGACCTACGAGCCGCACAACATTACCCTCGCTATGCCCGTGGGCGGTGCTGCTTCCTTCTACGCTGACTGGCAGGGTCCTGCTACCTACGACCTAGAAAATCCGGTCAACTACAAGTGGGAGACCTTCCTGACCAGCGAGCTTCCTGGCTACTTGGAGCGCAACTTCGGTGTTGCCCGCAACAATAACTCCATTGCTGGCCTGTCCATGGGTGCCGGTGCCGCCCTGACCCTGGCTGCTAAGCACCCGAACCAGTTCCGTCAGGCGTTGTCCTTCTCTGGCTTCTTGACTACAACTGTCCCCGGTGCACAGACATTCATGCGTCTAGCTATGTTGGATGCAGGCGGCTTTAATATCAATGCAATGTACGGATCGCTATTTAATCCGAAGCGTTTCCAGAACGATCCGCTGCTGCTTATTCCGCAGTTGCGCAATACCAACCTTTACATCTCCGCTGCCTCTGGTGTCCCAGGCGCTGGCGATGCTCACTATCTGCCAGAGCACCAAGCCGCCGGTGCTGCACTTGAGGTCGGCTCCAATATCACCACCCGCGTGTGGGAGGGTGCCGCTCGCTTGCAGGGCCTGAACCCGACCGTGGACTACCCAGCACAGGGGCTGCACAACTGGGAACAGTTCGGCTACCAGCTCAACCGCTCTAAGCCACAGGTACTTAACGTCATGAACGCCTGGTAATTCTCGCGGCCTGATCCTCCTTCCTGATGGAAGGGGGATTTTCTTTTGCGACGGGTATCGAACAAATATACGTCTAACTATTGCGGGCGTCTCGGCATTGCGCTAATCTAGGGGTGTCAGTTCGATTGGGTGTGCGAATTTATTTTGAGGGGGAGCTTTCGTGACTACTGCTACCGCACCACCAAAACAGGCGTATTTTTCTACCAATGACATGGAAGACACCGTGTGTGTCATGGCCATGGTGCAAAGAATTCAGTCATGGCAACTGTTCCAGGCAGTGCTGCCACAGTTAGAAGACGACGTTGATTGCACACTGGCCGTATTGTCTAAGAGGCTCGGTCTTTCGCGGTGGCGGGTATCAAGTGCAATCCAAGCCCACTTTCGGATGCGCGAACTGCCGCTTACTACCGCAGTGCAAACGGAACACTGGATTTTGGACCTTCCGCGACTCCAAGTTATTGACGTGGAATTGCGCCCCCTCGGCGAGGATGAAGCGCAGATCCAACTGGTTGATGCGGCCTTGGCAGATTTCCTCACGCCCAAAGACCCGGGACAGCACGTGCCGACGGAACCGGAAATCCGAAATTTCCTGCGCGGATTCATTGATGGGCTGCTGAAGCCAGATTTGTCGGCCCAAATCGAACGCGCGGTGTCGGTGTCCTATTCGGGTGGGCAAGCCACGATCGTGTTGAAGACGGATAAGGCCACTGCGGCGGCAATTTCTAGACATATTGATAAAGCGGCAGCACAAGAGGGAGTTTCAAAGGCGGAGGCGCTGGAAAGTCTGATCTTCAACCGCACTAGTACCAAGGTGGTGATTAACACCTATCGCACTGGCGAGGATCCTTCCCGCGTCTTTATTCCTAGCGCGGGATGGTGCGATCTGGGGGAGGACTTAGCACATGACTCTGCGGTGCGAACTCTAACCGCCGAGGACGTCAAAAAGTATGTCCCCTCAGAAGAAATCCGTGCCTGGGTGCAGGGGCGGGACGCGACCTGCCGGTGGCCAGGGTGTTCAATGCCAGCGCACTATTGTCAACTGGATCACCGAGTGGAGTACGGCGACGAAGGGCCTACCAGTGTGGGAAATCTGGTGAGCTTGTGTCAGCATCACCATAACGTGAAGACGGATGGTCGGGTGCGATACATCATGGACCCGTTTACCGGAGATATTGTCTGGATGTTTGAGGATGGCACCTATGAGGTGGACCGAGCTGCAGGTCATCTGGCGCCCCGGAATATTCATTGGAAGCTGACGTGGGAGCGATTTCTCAAGCTGAGAAGGGGAACATTGCAAGGTTTGTGAGTTGGGACTATACAGGGGCGCATGTTCGCTATTGAGAACCCAAACACAGGCAAGAGTGAAGACCAGTTTGAACGTATCGATGATTCGCAGCGCGATGACATCCTAGACCGCTCCACCGCAGCCTACGATGCATGGCGTAGCACACGCATCGAGGAGCGTGCTGCGGTTTTGTCCCGCGCAGCTGACCTTTATGAAGAGCGCATTGATGAATTGGCCGATCATATCGGCCGCGAGATGGGCAAGCTGACCCGTTGGGCCAAGGCCGAGGTACAGATTGTTGCCGATATTTACCGTTATTACTCCGAGCACGCGCACGAGCTGCTTGCCGACGAGTACCTGCCGGCACAGAATGCCGACAAGACCGTAGTGCGCAAAGAGCCGATCGGCCCGTTGCTCGGCATCATGCCGTGGAACTTCCCGTACTACCAGGTAGCCCGCTTCGCGGCGCCTAATTTGCTGCTGGGTAACACCATTGTGCTCAAGCACGCTTCCATCTGCCCGCTGTCTTCCCAGGCGTGCCAGGACATCCTGGAAGAGGCTGGTCTACCGAAGGACGCGTACATCAACATCTACGCTTCCGGTTCCCAGATGGATGCCTTTGTAGCGGATAAGCGCATCAAGGGTGTTTCGCTGACCGGTTCGGAGGCTGCAGGCTCTGCCGTGGCCAAGACCGCCGGTGAAAATTACAAGAAGTCCGTACTGGAGCTGGGCGGCAACGACCCGTTCCTGGTTATTGATGACGAGAACCTGGAGTGGGTACTGGATCAGTACAACCTGATCCGCATGTACAACACCGGCCAGGCCTGCAACGCGCCAAAGCGCCTCATTGTTCTGGAGGACTTCTACGACCGCACCGTGGAGTACCTGGAGAAGAAGATTGGGGACATGAAGGTTGGCACGTATGACGACGAGAATGCCGACATTGGTCCGCTGTCCTCCATTGGTGCTCGCGATGAGATTGTGGAGCGCCTGGAAAAGGCTGCGGCCAACGGCGACGCCAAGATCCGCGTAGGCGGCAAGAAGATTGACCGCGAGGGCGCCTACATGGAGCCTGCGCTGCTTACCGACGTCGACTCATCCACCGACGTTGGCTGCAACGAGATCTTCGGCCCTGTGGCCATTGTCTACAAGGCCAAGGACGTTGAAGAAGCTATCGAGATTGCCAATAACTCGGAGTATGGTCTGTCCAGTTCCGTGTGGGGCACCGACCTGGATGCCGCGTTCGAGGTGGCAAACCAGCTCAACGATGGCATGACGTTTGTCAACGAGGCGTCGGTAACCGCAGCAGGCCTGCCATTCGGTGGCGTGAACCGCTCCGGCTACGGCCGTGAGCTGGCGCGCTGGGGCGTCGGCGAGTTTGTTAACGAGCACCTGTACCGCGTCAGCGGACAGGATAACCCGGGTAACTCCCCGGCAATGTAGCGGCGTGTCAGTCTAGCGTAAGTCTCAAGTTCAACTTAAACTTGAGCACACGATAGACAGCTCACGCCGCAGGCATCGGTCCGGGGGAGGGGAACCCTCGGAAGGTACCGCGGCAAATCTTCAAGGACGTTTACCTATGCGCAAAAGCACTTCCCCGAGCAAAGCTCGCAAGGGCCTTGCAGTGGCCGCAGTACCTACCGCTATTGCCGTGGGTTTGGCTCTGCTGCCAAACGCCACCGCACAATCTTCCGTAGGCGATCTCTCTTCCGCAATCGGCGGCGATTCCAGCCTGTCCGATCACTTCGCACCGAAGGATCCGCCCGCCCGCACCCCGCTGAACACCGAATACCCGGATGTTAAGGGCCTGCCGGAGGGCGTCAAGATCAACCGTGTGGAGTACCTGACCAACCGCCACCTGATGGTCTACATCAAGTCCGCGGCTATGCCGGACAAAGAGCAGAAGGTACAAATCCAGCTTGCTCGTGACTGGTATTCCCACCCAGAAAAGAAGTTCCCAGAGGTATGGGCACTCGACGGCCTGCGTGCGCGTGATGATGAGTCCGGCTGGACCATCGAGACCAATATTTTGAACCAGTACGCTGACCGTAACGTCAACCTAGTTATGCCGGTAGGCGGCGAGTCTTCCTTCTACTCGGACTGGGAGCAGGCAGACCGCGGTAAGCGCTACATGTGGGAGACCTTCCTGACCAAGGAATTGATCCCCATCTTGGACAATGAGTACCGCTCGAACCACAAGCGTGCGGTCACCGGCCTGTCCATGGGCGGCACCGCCGCGATGAACTTGGCTGAGCGTAACCCGCACCTGTTTAACTTCGTAGGCTCCTTCTCCGGCTACCTGGACACCACTACACGCGGCATGCCGGAAGCCATCATGGCGGCGCAACGAGATGCCGGCGGCTATGATTCCCGCAAGATGTGGGGCGAGCCAGGTTCCCAAAACTGGATCGACCACGATCCGAAGCTGGGCATTGAAAACCTGAAGGACATGAAGGTGTATGTCTCTGCAGGTTCGGGCAAGGATGACTTTGGTAACGCCAACTCCGTAGCCAAGGGTCAGGCCAACCTTGCCGGTATGGGCTTGGAGGTCATTTCCCGCATGTCCACCCAGACCTATGTGGACTACGCAAAGCGCGCCAAGATTAACCCAGTGATTAAGTTCCGCCCATCCGGCGTGCACAGCTGGGAATACTGGCAGTTTGAGATGCAGCAGGCATGGCCCTACATCGCAGATGCCCTCGAGATGGACAAGGCTGATCGCGGTGCGGACTGTGAGGCCATTGGTGCCATCGCCAAGGAAACCAAGAGCGGCGTCATTGGCTCTTGCTTGAATAACGAGTACGACGTCGCCAAGAAGGGCAAGGCCCAGGACTTCGAGTCCGGTACCGCTTACTGGTCCCCGGATACCGGTGCGCACGCCCTCTTCGGCCGCATTGGTGCCCGCTACGCCGAAATCGGCGGACCTACCTCCTGGCTGGGCTTCCCTAAGACCGGCGAGACTAAGACCCCGGACGGCAAGGGTCGCTTCGTGCACTTCGAGCACGGCTCCATCTACTGGTCCCCGGAGACCGGTGCTTGGGAGATTACCGGCGATATGTTCCAGGCCTGGGGCAAAAACGGCTACGAAAAGGGCGACCTGAAGTACCCGACCGGCTCGGTTAAGAAGGTCGGCGAGGGTTACATGCAGGAATTCCAGGATGGCGTCCTTACCCGTAACCCGGATGGCTCCAACCAGGTAGTCCACGGTGCTATCGGCGCTAAGTACAAGGACATGGGCGGCGCTGAATCTGCGCTCGGCTTCCCGACGTCCGGTGAGAACGCCGTCGATGGCGGCTTCTTCCAGACCTTTGAGAAGGGCAGCATCTACTGGTCCCCGAAGACTGGCGCGCACTACATTTTGAAGAGCAAGATCATGGACCGCTGGGGCCAGGCTGGCTGGGAGCAGGGCGAGTTCGGCTGGCCTACTTCTGACTACTCCGAGATTGCCGCTGGCGGCCTGAGCCAGGAATTCCAGCACGGCAAGATCAGCGAGGTCCTCGGCCAGGTTCGGACCGAGAAGAAGTAGCTATGCGCAAGCTAGTAGTTGTGGGCGCGGCGCTGTGCTTGGGTCTTGCGGGCTGCGATTCCGCCACGGTGGATAGCGAACCGCCGCAAGAGACCGAGGTCGCGCCCCTCGAGCGGGAGTCCGATGCCCCTTCTTCTTCGGAGAGTGCCACCTCTAAGTCGCAAGAAGATCGCGGTGCGCGCGAGATCTCTGAAATCCCGTCCGCTGAGGTGCCGGAACCGGACGCCAAGTACTTGGACAAGCTCAAGGACGCCGGCGTAAACGTCGATGGAGTAGAGGATCAGCTCCTAGGAGCCGGCAAAGCGGCCTGTGACGAGAATGAGGTCACCATTTCTGCGGTTGCCGGCCAGCTCATCGAGCAGCAGCGCACCACGCAGAGTTTTGAGGAGCTTTCCCAGCTCATCAAGGATTCCGCGCGTTCAGGGATTTGCTAGGTTTAGCTGGTACAACTAATCCATGCGAAAAACTATTACCGTCGTCGCGGCCCTCGTCGTTTTAGCTGTCATCGGCGTGGGCGCGTCGCGTTACCTCAACCAAGGCACCGATTCCCCTGCTCCGCACACCACGGAGCAGGCAGCGCCGCCGCAACCGCAGCAGCCCGAGTGGTGCCCCCGTGTTGAGTTCATTTCTGCCCCGGGTACTTGGGAGTCCGCGGCTGACGACGACCCCATTAATCCTTCTGCCAACCCGCGCTCGTTCATGCTGTCTATTACGAAGCCGTTGCAGGAGGCCTACGGGGACGACGTGAAGGTCTGGACCCTTCCCTATACCGCGCAATTTAAAAACATTAATGCGCAGCACGAAATGAGCTACGACGATTCCCGCAATGAGGGAACCGGCAAGATGAATGACGAGCTGCGTAGCGTTCATCAAAGCTGCCCAGCTACCAAGTTCATTCTGAGCGGCTTTTCTCAGGGCGCGGTGATTGCCGGCGACGTTGCCGATGAGATTGGTGGCGGCCAGGGCGTGGTTCCGGCGGAATCCATCGCAGGCGTGGCCCTTATCGCAGATGGCCGCCGCCAAAATGGCGTCGGGCAAAACCCAGGCCGCAAGGTGGGCGGCGTCGGCGCTGAAATTGCGCTGCAGCCGGTATCCGGATTGGTTCAGCCCATTGTGCCGGGTGCCTCCATGCGTGGTGCGCGCCAGAATGGGTTCGGTAGCCTCGCGGATCGCACCTTCCAAATTTGCGCGCCCAATGATTCGGTGTGTGATGCCCCGCCAAACGTCACCAATGCACTAGAGCGCGCGCAGGGTTTGATTGCCGCGAATGGCGTGCATGCGCAGTACGCCTCCAATAGTGGCGTTATCGATGGCACGACTGCCAACCAGTGGGTAGTGGGCTGGGCCCGCCAGCTTATCGACGCCGCGTAACAACCATTCCCCCAACTCCGATAGTTTTATTAACGAAACCATTTACCTAAGGAGAATCGATGGATCTAAAAGCGCAGATGGGGCAGTTCTTAGCGCCCGAGTTCACCTTGGCCCAGTTGGCAGAGAAGCTCTTCCAAGCGGAAACCGACCCAGACCGCGTGGTCATGCGCCAGTGGATCTACGGTGAGGAAGAAACCTGCCGGGAGCTTACCCGCGCACAGGTCAATAACCGCATCAAGGTGGTGGCGGCGCGCCTGCAGCAGGTGGCAGAGCCCGGTACCCGCGTGGCCATCTTGGCTGGTAATTCGCCGGAATACGTCTTCGGCTTCTTGGGTGCTCTTTATGCGGGCATGGTGCCGATTCCGCTGTATGACCCCAACGAACCGGGGCACTCGGACCACCTCAAGGCCGTATTTGGTGACTGTGACCCGTCCATCGTGGTGACTAACCGCGTATCGGCGGCGGCCGTGCGCACGTACTTTTCCGCTCAGCGTGAGCGCCCGCGCATCATTTCCCTTGATGTCCTGCCGGATTCTTTGGCTTCCTCCTGGACTCCCGTGGAGGGAACCGCAGAGGATACTGCGTTCCTGCAGTACACCTCCGGTTCCACCCGTACCCCGGCCGGCGTGGAGCTCACCAATCGCGCGATTATCACCAACGTGGCGCAGATTTTCCAGGCCCTGCAGCTGCAGATGCCGGCCCGCATCGTTTCTTGGCTGCCGATGCACCACGATATGGGCATCATCTTGGCCGTATTTGTCACCATCCTGGGCCTCGACTTCGAGATGATGACCCCGCGCGATTTCATCCAGCACCCGGATCGCTGGGTCCGGCGCGTGACGGCCGGCAAACAGGCCACCTATACCGCTATCCCGAACTTTGCCTTGGAACTTGCCGCGCGCCACGCCAAGGACGCGGATTTCTCCCACGTGGACGGCATCATTATTGGTTCCGAGCCGGTGACGGAATCGGCCGTGGACTCCTTCCTCGATGCCTTCAGCGTGGACCGTTCCGTACTGCGCCCGGCCTACGGTCTGGCAGAGGCGGCGCTTATTGTGTCTACCCCGCAAACTGACAAGCGCCCGGTCATCGCGCACTTTAACCGCGCGGAGCTAGCCGCAGGTCGCGCCGTCATTGAGGATAAATCCGAAGACACCGTTGCCTACGCCTCCAATGGACAGTGCGTGCCGCATCAGCACCTCGCCATTGTGGATCCGGAAACTCGCGCCGAGGTAAAGGACGGCGTTATCGGAGAAATCTGGGTCCACGGTCCCAATATGGCTTCTGGCTACCTCAACCGCCCAGAGGAAACTGCTGCGACCTTCCGCAATACGCTGGGTGAGCGCCTGCAGGATGGCCTGCCGGAAGACGATTATTGGATGGCCACCGGAGACTTGGCAACCATCGTGGACGGGGAACTTTATATCACCGGCCGCCTGAAGGATCTCATCGTTATTGCTGGGCGCAACCATTATCCGCAGGATATTGAGGGCACGGTGCAAGCAGCTTCCGCACAGGTTCGCCCGGATTCCGTTGCAGCCTTCTCCGTGGAAGGCAATGATTCTGAGTCCCTCGTCCTGCTGGTGGAGCGCGCCGATGATGCGCAGCCGTCCGGCGATGCCGAGGCAACCGAGGCCATTCGCACCGCGGTCACTGCCCACCATGGCATTACTCCGGATGACATCGTGTGGAAGGCACCTGGCGAAATCAACCGCACGTCCTCCGGCAAGATTGCGCGCCGCGTAGCCAAGAAGAATTATGTGGGATTCTGATTTGTCGCTAACAAAGTGACAAAATATAGCGATATACCCCTACGCCATTTAGTATTTTTCCGTAACGAAAGACCTTTTTATGACCATCGAGCAACTGCGAGCATGGCTGCGTGACTGGGTCGCCCAGGCCACCGGTGTTTCCGCCGAAGAGATCCTAGATTCCAAACCTTTGGAAAATTATGGCCTCTCCTCGCGGGATGCTGTAGTGCTATCCGGCGAGCTGGAAAACCTTCTGGGCACCCGCCTCGATGCCACCGTGGCATATGAGTATCCCACCATCGAGCTGCTGGCGGACCGCCTGCTGAACACACCGGCGGCGCCCCAGCCCGAGGAACACGCGCCGCGGATCGCGCAGGGATCCGACGTTGCGGTCATTGGTCTTTCCGGCCGCTTCCCGGGCGCCAAGAATGCCCAAGAGTTCTGGTCCATGTTGGCGGAATCCCGCGCGGGCACCGGCCCGTTGCCAGTGGGCCGGTGGTCCGAGTACTCCGCCGATCCGGTCATGAGCGAGAAGATTGCCCAGCAAAATACCGACGGCGGCTATATCGAAGACATCGCCTCCTTTGATGCGGAATTTTTTGGCCTGTCCCCACTTGAGGCCGCCAATATGGATCCGCAGCAGCGCATCCTGCTCGAGCTGGTGTGGGAAGCGCTAGAAAACGCTGGTGTTCCCGCCAATGAGCTGCGGGGCACGCAGACCGGCGTGTACATGGGCTCGACCAATAATGACTACGGCATGCTCATCGGTGCCGATTCCGCCGAGATGCACCCGTATGCGCTGACCGGCATTTCTTCCGCCGTGGTTGCCAACCGCATTTCCTACGCCCTGGATTTCCGCGGCCCTTCCATCAACGTGGATACGGCTTGCTCCTCCTCCCTCGTGGCGGTGAACCAGGCGATGAAGGATTTGCGCACGGGGAGCGCAGACGTGGCGCTGGCCGGCGGCGTGAATATTCTGGCCGCCCCGCATGCGTCCACGGTGTTCTCGGAGTTGGGCGTTACCTCTCCAACGAGCGCCATTCACGCCTTTTCGGACGACGCCGATGGCATCGTGCGTGCCGACGCCGCCGGCGTCCTCGTGCTCAAGCGCTTGGAGGACGCGGAAGCGGACGGCGACGATATCCTGGCCGTCATCAAGGGCTCGGCCGTCAACTCCGATGGCCACTCTAATGGCCTGACCGCCCCGAACCCGGAGGCACAGGAGGATGTGCTGCGCCGCGCCTATGCTGATGCGGGCGTAAATCCGCAGGACGTGGACTATATCGAAGCCCACGGCACCGGCACCATTCTGGGCGATCCGATCGAGGCCTCCGCCCTGGGCCGCGTGCTCGGTGCGGGCCGCGGGGTCGAAACTCCTATTTTGCTCGGCTCTGCCAAGACCAATATCGGACACTCTGAATCCGCCGCGGGCGTGGTCGGCCTCATCAAGGTCATCCAGGCCATGCGCAATGACGTGATTCCGGCCAATATCAATTACTCAGCGCCGAATCGCTATATCGATTTCGAGGCCGAGCACCTTGAGGTAGTCGAGGATCCGCGCGAGTGGCCCGAGTACTCCGGCCACAAGGTCGCTGGCGTATCCGGCTTTGGTTTCGGTGGCACCAATGCGCACGTCGTGCTCACCGATTACCGCGGCACCCCGGCTGAACGCGCGCCGCAGCTTTCCACCGACACGGTGGCGTTGCCGGTCTCTGGCCTCTTGCCTTCGCGCCGGGCACGCGCTGCGGCCCTGTTGGCAGACTTCATTGAGGCGGAAAAGCCCGCGCTTGTCGACGTCGCCCGCACCGTCGCCCGCCGCAACCACTCCCGTTCCCGTGCCGTCGTGACGGCTAGCTCCACCGAGGAAGCAGTCAAGCGCCTGCGCCAGGTGGCTGAGGGCAAGGTTTCCGTTGGCATCGCCGCTGCGGATTCCCCGCAGGTTCCGGGCCCGGTATTTGTTTACTCCGGTTTCGGATCCCAGCACCGCAAGATGGCGAAGGACATGATTGCGCTCTCGCCGCAGTTCAAGGCCCGCTTGGAAGAGCTGGATGCCATCGTGGACTTTGAGTCCGGCTGGTCCATCCTGGATATCGTCAACGACGATGCCCAAACCTATGACACCGAGACCGCCCAGGTGGCCATTACCGCCATTCAGATTGCATTGACGGACCTGTTCGCTTCCTTTGGCGTGCGCCCGGCCGGCGTGATGGGCATGTCCATGGGCGAGATTGCCGCGGCCTATGCCGCAGGCGGCATCTCCGCAGAGGACGCCATGGTTATTGCCTGCCACCGCGCGCGGTTGATGGGTGAGGGTGAGGCGTCGCTAAGCGATGCCGAGCAAGGAGCCATGGCCGTCGTAGAGCTCTCGGCCGAGGATATTGCCGCGCTCGACGGCAATATCGAACCCGCCGTGTATACCGGACCCGGTATGACCACCGTGGGCGGCCCTCGCCAAGAGGTGCTGGACCTGGTGGAAAAGCTCGACGGTGAGGGCAAGTTCGCCCGTGCGCTCAATGTGAAGGCAGCAGGGCATACCTCGGCCGTGGACCCCATCCTGGGCGAGCTGCATGCAGCCATCGCCGGCATGGAGGCCAAGCCGCTGCACACCCCGCTGTTTTCCTCCGTGGATAAGGGCGAGGTTTATCGCCCTGGTACCACCGTCCACGATGAGGACTATTGGCTGCGCATGACCCGCCACTCGGTCTATCTGCAGGATGCCACCGAGGCAGCCTTCAACGCCGGCCACACCCAGCTGGTAGAAATCTCGCCGAACCCGGTGGCGCTGATGGGCCTCATGTCCACCGCCTTCGCCGTGGGCAAGGCCGATGCCCAGCTGCTCTATGCCCTGAAGCGCAAGGTGGATCCCACCGAATCGCTGCTGGACCTGCTCAGCAAACTCTATGTCGCCGGCATGCCGGTGGATTTTGGCGCGGTCTTTGGCTCCGGTGCGCGCGTGGAGGCGCCCTATACCCAGTTCAACCGCCAGCGCTTCTGGACCAACGCGCGTCCGTCGGCCGGCGTATCCGGCCTGCCGGGCGCACGCGTCAACCTGCCAGAGGGCAAGGTGGCCTTCTCCACCAATGCGGATCAGGCGCCATCCGCGCTGGCCATCGTGGAGGCCGCGGCCGAGGCCGTCAAGCCTGGGGCGCGCATCATCGCCACCGAGGAACATGCCGACCTGCCACCGCGCGGTGAGGTCACCACGGTGGTAAGCCAGTCCATCGGTGGTATGTCCGTAGCCGTCTACGCCGTCCGTGGCGCACAGACGGAGCTCCTGGCGGAAGGCTTTGCCTCCGCCTTGGACTTGGGCGCGGCGCCTATCCCGGGCGTGGCCGATGTGCCTGAAAGCGAGCCTGCAGCAACCGCAGAAGTTGATGCCGTGCGCTGGGATCCCGCGGAGGAAACCGTGGAGGATCGCCTCGCACTCATCGTGTCGGAATCCATGGGCTATGACGTCTCTGACCTGCCGCGCGAGCTGCCGCTCATTGACTTGGGCCTGGATTCCCTGATGGGCATGCGCATTAAGAACCGCGTGGAAAATGACTTCCAGATTCCGCCGCTGCAGGTGCAGGCGCTTCGCGACGCCTCTTTGGCCGACGTCATTGCCATGGTGGAAGAAGCCGTAGCCGGCGGCAGCGTGGATACCAGCGACATTGCTTCTGCGGATACGCCTGCACCAGAAGAAGACGAGCCCGGCCAGGGCGTCGGCGTTGCCCCGCGCGATGCCTCGGAGCGCATGGTCTTTGGTACCTGGGCCACCTTCACCGGAAAGGTCGCGGCGGGCGTTACCTCGGCGCTGCCTGAGGTGAGCGACGAGGTTGCCACCCAGATCGCCGAGCGCCTCACCGAGCGTGCCGGCATCGAGGTCACCGCCCAGCAGGTCCACGAGGCCGAGGCGCTAGAGACTTTGGCCGACCTCGTCCGCGAAGGACTGGAGACCGAGGTAGAAGGCAATATCCGCGTCCTGCGCGAGGCTGATGGTCCGGCCGTATTCATGTTCCACCCAGCCGGCGGCACCACTGTGGTCTACCAGCCACTGACCCGCCGCCTGCCCGAGGACGTGGCAGTCTACGGCGTAGAGCGCGTCGAGGGCTCGCTGGAGGAGCGCGCCGAGGCTTATATCGAGGACATCCTGCACTACGCTCGCGGCCGCAAGGTCGTGCTCGGCGGGTGGTCCTTCGGTGGCGCGCTGGCCTATGAGGTGGCCTATCAGCTGCATCAGCGCACCCAGCGCGGACAGGATTCGGCGGACGTGGCGTTCATCGCGCTGCTGGATACCACTCAGCCGTCGAACCCGGCGCCGGATACGCCGGAAGAAACCCGTGCCCGGTGGGAGCGCTACGCGGCCTTTGCCAAGAAGACCTATGGCCTGGACTTCGAGCCGCCGTACGAGATGCTTGAGACCATGGGCGAGGATGCGCTCATGACCATGCTGGCGGAGTTCCTCGCTACTACCGATGCCTCCGAACACGGCCTTGCCGCCGGCGTACTGGAGCACCAGCGCGCTTCCTTCGTGGATAATCAGATTCTGGCCAAGATCGACTTCCACCGCTGGGCCGATGTCACCGTGCCGGTTCTGCTTTTCCGTTCCGAGCGCATGCACGACGGTGCGATTGAGCTGGAGCCGCGCTACGCTGAGATTGACCCCGACGGCGGTTGGGGAGTTATCGTTAAGGATCTAGAAATTGTGCAGCTGCAAGGCGATCACCTTGCAGTGCCAGACGAGCCGGCTATCGGCATCGTGGGCAAGCATATGGACGAATGGATCGAGGAGAAGATACGTGGCGGCCAAGCAGACAACCGCTGAGAAACTCGCTGACCTGCGCGAGCGCCTTGATAAGGCGCAGGACCCAGGCAGTGAGCGCTCCCGCAAGCGCCGCGACGAGGCTGGGCGCACCACGCCTCGTCAACGCATCGATGAATTGCTAGATGAGGGTTCCTTCGTCGAAACCGGCTCCTTGGGCAAGACCCCAGGTGACCCTGATGCCATTTATTCCGATGGCGTGGTCACCGGCTATGGCCGCATCTCTGGCCGCCCAGTGTGTATCTACGCCCACGATAAAACCGTCTACGGCGGCTCAGTCGGCGTGACCTTTGGCAAGAAAGTCACCGAGGTCATGGACATGGCCATCAAGATTGGCTGCCCAGTCATCGGTATTCAGGACTCCGGCGGCGCCCGCATCCAGGATGCGGTGACCTCGCTGGCCATGTACTCCGAGATCGCCCGCCGCCAGCTTCCGCTGTCCGGCCGCAGCCCGCAGATTTCCATCATGATGGGCAAATCCGCCGGTGGCGCCGTCTATGCTCCCGTGACCACGGACTTTGTCATTGCCGTGGACGAGGAAGCGGAAATGTATGTTACCGGCCCGAACGTCATCCGTGAGGTTACCGGTGAGGATATTACCTCCGCTGAGCTGGGCGGTGCTCGCCAGCAAGAGCTCAACGGTAACGTCTCGGCGGTCGTCCCTTCCGAGGATGACGCCTTTGATATGGTCCGCGATCTCCTCGATCACCTGCCGCTGACCTGCTTTGATGAGTCACCGGAGTTCGCTGCGCCTTCCGACGCCGAAGTGGCCGAAGACGAAGAGCTCAATGCCTTCATGCCGGATGACACCAATGCTGGCTACGACATGATGGACTTGTTGACCCAGTTGGGCGATGACGAGGACCTCATTGAGATTCAAGAAAACTTCGCGCCCAATATGATCACCGCCTTCGGCCGCATCGATGGCAAGACCGTCGGCTTTGTGGCCAATAACCCCATGCACCTTGCGGGCTGCATTGATGCCGACGCCGCCGATAAGGGCGCGCGCTTCATCCGCATCTGCGATGCTTACAATATTCCGCTGGTCTTTGTGGTGGATACCCCGGGCTACCTGCCGGGCGTGGAGCAGGAGAAGGTGGGCCTTATCCACCGCGGCGCCAAGTTTGCCTTCGCCGTGGTGGAAGCCACCGTGCCGAAGGTCTCGCTCATCGTGCGTAAAGCCTACGGCGGTGCCTATGCGGTGATGGGCTCGAAGAACCTGACCGGCGATATCAACCTGGCGTGGCCGACCGCGCAGATCGCCGTGATGGGCGCGGCCGCTGCCGTGGTGATGATCGCCGGCAAGCAGCTCGAGGCCGCCGAGACCCCGGAACAGCGCGAAATGACCAAGAAGATGTTTATGGACTTCTACGATGAGACCATGACCGCTCCTTATGTCGCGGCCGAGCGCGGCTATCTAGACGCGATGATTCAGCCGAATCAGTCCCGGTTGGCGCTCCGTCAGGCACTGCGCCAACTGGCCACCAAGCAGGAAAGCGATCTGCCGAAGAAGCACACTATTGCCCCGATGTAATGCCTTGTGCTTGGATAGCATATAAAGAGCTAATCCTAGTGAAGGAGTTATCTATGATTCTGTCTAGCGCTGTGGACATCGTCAGCGAGATCATCGGCTTCGTGGCCGATATCCTGAATCAGGCAGGCATTCAGGTAAGTTCCAAGTAAATGGAGCAAAAAAGAAGGAGGGTCAAACCCTCCTTCTTTTTATTTGCGGGCGAAAAGCCGCCAGCCAAAGAAAAATAGTGCGGACATCACCGTCGCTACAATGAGGAAGCTCCAGTGCGGCAAGCGGCCGTTGACCAGCATCCACAGGGCCATGCCGCCCACGACGGTGCTCAGCCAGACGATGCCGCCCTCCTTCCACTTGCCGTGCGCTTTGGTAGCCAGGATGATGACCCAGCCGATAAGCGCGCCTACGGCCCAGGGCCAAAAGGCATCTACCCAGGTGGAAAAGCTCAAACCGCCGTGGGCGAGGCGGGCAGCCACGGCGAAGAGCATCAGGGCGATGATATCGATAATGGGGGCGATTCTCATGCGTTTTCCTTTCGGTTCAAGGCGGCGTAGGTAATGCCCTTGCGGGCATAGTGCCAGAAGTAGATTACCCAGCCAATGATGGTGATCAAGGCGAAGGAGATAAGGCGGTAGATGATGGCCGCGCCTGTAGCGTCCACCGCGGTCATGCCTGTGGCCACCAGAGTGGCGATGATGGCGGCTTCCACCGTTCCGAGGCCGGCCGGCGTGACCTGAGCAGAGCCGGCAAGCTTAGCGGTGAGATAGGCGAGCGCCACGCCGGCCATCGTCGTGGTGTCCTCGCCAGCGTGCAGGGCGGGCAGGTGGCCGGTAACGGCCCACACGCAGCCCCATAGCGAGACCATGTCGATCAGGCGGTTGGCCAAAGAGTAGAAGGAGACCCAACCGAATTGGCGGCGGGTAAGGTGAACTTCCTCCAGATTCTTGACCTGGTCCAAGAGGGCTTCGCGCTTGGAGCCCTTAATGAGCTTTTGGCGGTTGAGCCAGCGCATGATGGTATCCGGATGATTGGTCAGCCAGAACAGGCCGCCCGAAAGCGCCAGCATGAGCACCAAGGTGCCGATGAGGGACCAGAGCGCCATATCCGCGTTGAGGAAGAGCACGCCGCCCAAGCCGATGAGCACGAGCCACATCGTGGAAATCGCAGAGGACAGCACGAAGAACCAGCCACACAACATGACGGACGCGCCCCATGTGCGCTGTACGTAGAAGGTGAGGATGGCGGAAAAAGCTGGGCCGGCCGGAAGAGTGGTGGACCAGGCATTGGCGGCCAACGTCAGTGCTGCGGTTTCTGAGGCCGGTACCTTGACGCCACCGGCGCGAATGAGCAGGCGCATGACCTCGCCCATGGCGAGTACCGCCACGACGGAGGCGATGATCACTAGCGCTATCGCGACCGGGTTGGAATCGGACAGCCGCGAGAAGCCTTCGCGCAGGAAGTCTAGCTCATCGCGGAAGACATACACCAAGACCAGCAAGACGATGAGCGAGAGGATGAGGCGCAGCCAATTCTTCACTTACTTACTCCCTTCGAGGCGTTGTTTGAGTTCACTGAAGGGAACGGTTTTGCTGCGGTGGGTGGTACCGCCGGTCAAGGTGGTGGTGGCGTGGCGCAGCCAGCTAGGGGCCCACCAGTTATCCTCGCGCAGCAAGTGCATGACGGCCGGGACGAGGAGCATGCGGACAATGGTGGCGTCGATAAGCAGGGCAAAAATCATGCCGTAGGCAATGTATTTCATCATCACGATATCGGAGAAGCCGAACGCGCCGGAGACCACGATCATGATGAGCGCCGCCGCGGTAATAATGCCGCCGGTATGCGCGGTGCCGGCCGCAATGGACTCGTCGGTGGAAGCGCCGCGCCGGCGGGCCTCTACCATGCGGGAGACCAAAAAGACCTCGTAATCGGTGGACAGGCCGTAGACAATGGCGATGATGAGCACCAAAATCGGGCTCATGAGCGGGCCGGGCGTGAAGTTGAGGATGTCCGAGCCCAAGCCGGCAACAAACATCAACGTCAGGATGCCCAGCGTTGCGCCCAAGGTCAGCAACGTCATCACAATGGCCTTGAGCGGCAGTACAAAGGAGCCGAAGACCAGAGCCATGAGCAGGAATGTAGCCAGCACCACGTAGAGCGCCATCCACGGCAGCGTGTGGAAGAGCGCATCGAGGGACTCCACCTCCATGGCGGGAGTACCGCCCACGTAGAGGTTCACGCCCTCAGGGGCCTTGACCTTTTCCAGCTCGTGCACGATCTTCGCGTAATCATCGCGGTCTTCAATGCCGGCGGAAAGGACAGTTGTGCCGTCCTTGGTGGCGGTCGTCGGCGCCATGGGCTCGGTGAGGCCGTCGAGGCCGCGGACTTGCATGACGACGTCGACAAGCTGCTGGTTCGAGGCATCTTCCACCACGAGCTTGACCGGCTCCGTGCGGAAGGCGGGGAACTCCTCGTTAAATTTATCCTGGGCCACGCGGGTGTCCTGGTCAGGCGGCAGGTAGGACTCGTTGATGCCGCCGAAGGTGATGCTCATGACGGGCAGGGTAAGCGCGATGAGCAGGCCGCATACGGCGATGGTCAGCCCGCGGGCATGGCGCATGGCCCAGCGCGGAAGCTTATACCACCAGGTGTCCTGAATAGTGCGAGCCGTCCGCGAGGTACGGCGTACGGACCAAGTATCGATCTTGGGGCCGAGCATGCCAAAAATGGATGGCAGCACGGTGACCGAAAGGAGCGCGGCCAAGCCGACTGCAGAAATGGAACCATAGGCCACGGATTTCAGGAAGGCCTGGGGGAAGAGGAAGAGGCCGGAAAGCGCAACGGCGACCATGGCCGCGGAGAAAACCACGGTTTGGCCGGCTGTTGCGGTGGTGGTGGCCACGGCCTCCTCGGTGGAGCGGCCCTTGTCCAGCTCCTCGCGGAAGCGCGAAACCATAAAGAGGCCGTAATCGATGGCTAGGCCGAGTCCCAGGAGCGTGACGACGGCCTGGGCAAAGACATTGACCTGCGAGAAGCCGGCCAGGATGGACAGGATTCCCAAAGAGCCCAAGATGGAGAGGCCACCGACCACCAGCGGCATGCAGGCCGCAACCACCGAGCCGAAGACCACCAGCAGGAGGATGCCTACCAGCGGCAGGGCGGCCTTTTCGGCGCGGGAAATATCGTGCGACATTCCCTCATCTAGGGCATCAGCAACCGCGGTGGCACCCGCAATCTCCACCGGTGCGGTGGTATCCGTAAGCGCGCCCTCGATGGCGCGGAAATCCTTCAGCGTTTGCTCATCATCGCCTTTCAGCCCGATGGCGGCGAAGGCCAGCGAATGATCAGCATTGACCAGGTTCGGGTTCTTCGTGTCGAAGTAACTGGTCACCGAGTCAATCTGGTCCGGATACTCCGATTTCAACTGGGCCAAGTGCTGCTTGGCGGCGTCGAAGTTCTCATCGGGGGAGTGGAAGAGCAAGATGACATCGCCGGAGTTATCGCGGCCGAATGCTTCCTGCTCGATCTGGGCCGCGCTTGTCGACGCCGCATTGGGATCCTCCCAGCCCTCCTGGCTCATGCGGTCTTCGAGCTGCAAGCCAAAGCCGATGAAGAGCGCAAGGATAGCGGCGACGATGATGGCGGGGATGAGCCGGCGGTGCGCATAGGAAAAACGTCCCCATTTTTCAAACATTGGGGCAGCCTCCTAGCGGTTATTAAGCAGCGCAGCCAGGGGACGGAATGGCTGCAGCCATGCACCACCCTCCGGCAGATTATCCAGGTTCACGCGCGGTAGCGGCTCGCGGAATACACCCTCGATATCTTCCAGGTCCACAAAATTGATATCCGCGTGGCCTACGGCCCAGGCGGCATGCTCATGGAAACCGAGGACCGTTACCGGAAGGCCTTCTGCGATGAGCTCTTCCAATGGTTCCTGGAAATTCTGGCCATCGGCGGAGGCAACAATCACGCCGGCTAGATCCTCACGGAGGCTTTCGATGTGGTCGAGCATATCCGGATCCACGTCGTCGTCTTCGTGGATCTTGGGCTTGGCAAAAACGCCGAAGCCCACGTTGCGGATGGCTTCTACCCATGGGCGGATGACATCGGCGCCGCCCGGGGTGACATTAGTAAAGACATCGGCGCGCGGCTCCGCATCAACGTCCTGGGCAAGGTGTACCAGCCAGCGGCCGATGGCGTCGAAGCGCGGGCGGTGTGCGGCGGTGGGGCGGCCGCCGAGCAGGGAGCCCAGGCCCATGTCCATATTGGGCGCATCCCAGACAAGTAGGTAGGTGCTCATTTATTTCTTCTCCCAGAGATACTCCGTGATGACGTGTTCTTTATCTAGGCCCTTGCCCTCAAACTTGGTGATGACCTGACGATCCACCAACTGCGGGCACTCTGGCCATGGCCAGCCCTTGTAATCCAGGCTCGGCTCTACTTCAACAAGCTCATTGATCCACTCGGCGTATCCGGCGTGGTCGGTAGCAACGTGCAGCACGCCGCCCTTCTTTAGGCGGGACGCAAAAAGGTTGAGTGTGCCCGACTGGATGATGCGGCGCTTGTGGTGACGGGCCTTTGGCCAGGGATCCGGGAAGAAGACGCGGATGCCATCAAGGGATTCCGGCGCAAACATGCGCACCATGACCTCGATGCCATCGCCGCGAATCATGCGGATATTGTCGATGCCCTCGCGCTCGATCTGGCCCAGTAGCTTGGCCAGGCCCGGCTTGTAGAGCTCGACGGCGATGATATTGGTATCGGCCTCCTTCGGCGCCATGGCGGCGGTAGAGGTGCCGGTACCGGATCCGATTTCCACGATGGTCTTGGCGCCGCTGCGGCCAAACCAGGCATCGAGGTCAATGACCTCGTCTTCCAGCGTGCGGCCTAGTTCTGGCCAGCGCTTTTCAAAAAGCTCATGCTGATTTTCGGTCAGCGTGCCGCGGCGGAAGGTGACGTTGCCCAGGCGTGGGTAGTCAAGCTCGTTGTCGAATACGGCATTGAAATCGGTCTGTGGCGGGCGCCCTGGAGGCATTTCTCCAGCGCGGGTGTTTTGAGAGTTATCTGTGTTATTCATTGCGGCCTATTTTTCCCTGCTTAGCCTTGCCAAGCAATACGCCGCGCCGGGGATCACGTGTGGCGAAGCCAATCCTGGTATAACCAGTGGGCCCGGTTGGGGGTGGAAGATTATCGTTTTGGTTGCCGCTAGGGAGGGGAATAGACCCCCAGACAGGGGGATGGGAAAAGGCGATTTTTAACACAGTATCTGTGGTTGCGCTTGGTGAAGTTCTGGTAAACGCGGTGGATATAACCGGTGTGACAAAATCTGCGCAAATTATTCGGACAAGCACGTTAATCTTGAGGTGGAAGGCACAGTTGGGGATTTATTTCCCCAATTTTCACACCCACCCTCAGGAGAATTACTAATGACCGCCACTATCCCAGGGCTCGTCGGAGAGCTGCCGACTAAAAACGAAAAGCTTATCGGCTGGATCAGCGAGAATGTTGAGCTTTTCCAGCCGGACCAGGTGGTCTTTGTAGACGGCTCCCAGGACGAGGCTGACCGTTTGGCCGCAGAGCTGGTGGAAAAGGGCACGCTTATCAAGCTGAATGAGGAAAAGCGTCCTAATTCCTACCTGGCTCGCTCCAATCCTTCCGACGTTGCCCGTGTGGAATCCCGCACCTTCATCTGTACCGAGAATGAAGAAGGCGCCGGCCCGACCAATAACTGGGCGCCGCCAGCTGCGATGAAGGAAGAGATGACGGAGGCATTCCGTGGTTCCATGAAGGGTCGCACCATGTACGTGGTTCCCTTCTGCATGGGACCTATTAGCGATCCGGAACCAAAGCTGGGCGTGCAGCTGACTGACTCCGCTTATGTGGTGCTCTCCATGCGCATCATGACCCGTATGGGTGCGGAAGCCTTGGACAAGATTGGTACCGACGGCGATTTCGTCCACGCCCTGCACTCCGTGGGTGCTCCGCTGGAGCCGGGCCAGGAAGATGTGGCGTGGCCGTGCAATGACACCAAGTACATCACCCAGTTCCCGGAGACCAAGGAAATCTGGTCCTACGGTTCTGGCTACGGCGGCAACGCTATCCTGGCAAAGAAGTGCTACGCGCTGCGCATCGCTTCTGTCATGGCCAAGGAAGAGGGCTGGATGGCAGAGCACATGCTCATCCTGAAGCTCACCAACCCAGAGGGCAAGAAGTACCACGTTGCGGCCGCCTTCCCTTCGGCATGCGGCAAGACCAACCTGGCTATGATTACCCCGACCATTCCGGGCTGGAAGGCCGAGGTCGTCGGTGACGATATTGCCTGGCTGCACCTGCGCGAGGACGGCCTTTACGCAGTTAACCCGGAAAATGGCTTCTTCGGCGTGGCCCCTGGCACCAACTACGGTTCCAACCCGATTGCCATGCAGACCATGGAGCCGGGCAACACCATCTTCACCAACGTTGCGCTTACCGACGACGGCGATGTCTGGTGGGAGGAGATGTCCAAGGAGGCGCCGGAGCACCTCATCGACTGGACCGGTCAGGATTGGACTCCGTCCTCCTCCACTAAGGCTGCGCACCCGAACTCCCGTTACTGCGTGCCGATTTCCCAGTGCCCGAGCGCCGCTCCGGAGTACGACGACTGGCAGGGTGTGAAGATCGACGCCATCCTCTTCGGCGGCCGCCGCAAGACCACCGTTCCGCTGGTAACCCAGGCCTTTGACTGGAACCACGGCACCATGATCGGTGCCCTGCTGGCTTCCGGCCAGACCGCTGCAGCAGAGGGCAGCGTCGGCACCCTGCGCCACGATCCGATGGCTATGCTTCCGTTCATCGGTTACAACGCCGGTGACTACCTGCAGCACTGGATCGATATGGGTGAAAAGGGCGGCGACCGCATGCCGTCTATCTTCCTAGTTAACTGGTTCCGCCGTGGCGACGACGGCCGCTTCCTGTGGCCGGGCTTCGGCGAGAACTCCCGAGTGCTCAAGTGGATCATTGACCGCATTGAGGGCAATGTTGAGGCCGAGGAAACCGTCGTGGGCAACACCGCCCGCGCCGAGGATATCGACCTCGAGGGCATCGACTTCGATATCGAGGACGTTCGTGCCGCTCTTGCCGTCAACCCGAAGGACTGGGAAGGCGATATGCAAGATAACGCTAGCTACCTCAACTTCCTGGGCTCCCGCGTGCCGTCCGAGGTGTGGGACCAGTTCCACGCCCTGAAGGAGCGCGTCGAGAACGCCTCTTAAGCTCTAAACTCTGCTAGCCCCCAGCGACGTCGGCGTTGCTGGGGGGGGCTACTTTTGTAACACCAACGTCAGGTTAGACACCGCAAACTCCCGCACCCCTGGTACGCGGGTGAGCCACCAAGCCCAGCTGGGATGATAGCGGGGGAAGGCGAGTTTGAGCGCGCCGGTGCGCTGTGCCCAGGCAAGGCCGGCGGAGCAGGGGACGTCGAAAAGCGAGGTGCCAAAGACGTTCTTGGGTGGATGTCCGTGGCGGCGGGTATAGCGGTCGCGGGCAAACTTGCCGCCAATGTAGTGCTCCCACAGGCCGGTTTCGTGGCCGCCAAAGGGCCCGAGCCATACCGTGTAGCTTAGGATGGTGAGGCCACCGGGGCGGGTTACGCGCAGCATCTCCTCGCCCATATCCCAGGGGTTGGGGATGTGCTCGGCCACGTTGGAGGAATAGACCACGTCAAAGGAATTATCGGCAAAGGGCAGGTTGGTGCCATCGCCGCGCACGGAATTGCTCAAGTGGATGCCGGCCGCAGACATTTCGCCGGCATCCGGCTCCAATCCCACATAGCGGGCGCCGCGCCGGGCAAAGGCATCCGCAAAATAGCCCGGGCCACCGCCGACATCGAGCACCCGTGCCCCAGAAAGCGGCACGCCTAGGTCGCGGCCGAGGTTCTCCACCAGCGCGGCCGTATCTTCCGCGAGCCCGCCGTAGAAAATCTCCGGGCGCGTCTGCTCGAAGCGGAAGGAACGCAGCAGCTGAAAGGAGCGGCGCAGCGTGGCCATCTCACGGGTATGTCTCATAACCCACTAGGCTAATACCTCACGATGAAGATTCTTTTACTATGCTGGCGCGATTCCACCCACCCGCAGGGCGGTGGCTCGGAGCGCTACTTGGAGCGCGTGGGCGAGTACCTGGCGTCCCAGGGCCACGAGGTGGTCTTTCGCACCTCCAAGCACATGAATGCCGCCCACCGTGAGGTGCGCGACGGCGTGCGCTATAGCCGCGGCGGCGCCAAATTCGGCGTATATCCGCGTGCTTGGGCGGCGATTCTGGCCGGCCGCCTGGGGCTGGGAGATCTGCGCGGCGTGGATGCGGTAATCGATACCCAAAACGGCATCCCATTCTTCGCCCGCCTGGTGTCCGGTGCGCCGACGGTGCTGCTTACTCACCATTGCCACCGCGAACAGTGGCCGGTGGCAGGCCCTCTCCTGGGCCGGCTCGGTTGGTTCCTTGAGTCCCGGGTGGCCCCGCGCGTGTATCGCGGCGCTCCCTATGTCACCGTGTCTGAGGCCTCCCGCCAGGATTTAGAGGCGCTGGGCATTAAGGGCGCGCACATCATCGCCAATGGCCTGGACCCGGTTCCGGATCACGTTCCTTCCCTGGAACGAGAGGCCGAGGTGCACCTGGTGACGCTCTCGCGCCTTGTGCCACATAAGCAGATCGAGCATGCCATGGATACGGTGGCGCAGACCCCGGGCGCGGTCTTGGACGTCATCGGCTCCGGCTGGTGGGAGGCTAACCTGCGCGCCTATGCCGAGGAGCATGGCGTAAGCGATCGCGTGCGCTTTCGCGGCCAGGTGACCGAGGACTATAAGCACGCCCTGCTCGCCCGCGCCGATGCCTTGCTTATGCCCTCGCGCAAAGAGGGGTGGGGTTTGGCAGTAATGGAGGCAGCCCAACATGGGGTGCCCACCGTTGGCTATACATTTGGCCTGCGTGACAGCGTTATCAACGGCAAGACCGGCATCTTAGTAGAGCGCGAAGAGGACTTCGTGGCGGCCACCAAGCAGCTGCTTGCCGACGCCCCACTTCGCCGCACCCTCGGCTCCAACGCGCGGGATTTTGCCGCTAGCTTCTCGTGGAAGAAGACCGGCGAGCAGTTCGCGGAATTGCTGCAAGGGCTAGTAGCGGACACGCCATCCACAAAGCGGTAAGCGCCCACGGAACCTGCGGCCGGGGCGCGTTCGTTTCCGCGGCTATGGCACCGTCCACCACGACCACACCGACGCCGATCTCGGCCAGCCGGTTCATATCCTGCATTTCCCACGCCTGCAGCGCCGCCCGGTAGTGCGGCGAGGCTTGGTCCACCACCGTGCCGTCTACGCTCAATTCCCCCGATTCCACCATGGCCACCGCCTTGGAATAGGGGTCGACGGCCACGCCGCCGGGTACCTCCACAAGATTGGCGCGCTCCGGGAAGAAGGCCACGCGGCCGTCAATCGCGCGCACCAACTGCTCATCTATCCCCGTATCCCGCGGCGCGAGCACCGCGAGGCGTCCTGGAACGGGCAGCAGCTGCACGGTCGCCGCCACGGTGGCCAGTGCCGCCGGCAGATTCGGCAGCGCTCCTAGTGAGGCCACATAGAGCGGCAACGCCAACATGGTCAGTTTCCCGTTATCGCGCAGCAGCGCCGCCCCCGGTACGTGATCGATGGACCACACCAGAGCACCGGGAACCAGCCAGAAGAACATCGCTCCGCCGAGCCCCATCGCCGCGAGGACGCTTAACCGCGCGGGAACCCGCCACGCCCCGAGCAGGGCGATGACCGCCACGATGACGCCGCACACGGCGAATCCGATGGCCGCCTCCGCATTCCAGATACCGCCGAGCCGCAGCAGCGCGCCCGCGGTGCCGACGTAGTCTTCTGCCCGCGGGGCAAACGCGGCCACCGCCGCCGCGGTATCGCCGGGCGCGGCGGGATTGAACATGCCCGGAATGGCCCACGGCAAGCACAGAATCACGCCGCCGAGGGCTACCCTCTTGCGGCAGGTCACCGCCGCGGTCACCACAGCAAAGAGACCACCCGTAGGGGTAAGCGATGCTCCCCACATGGCCAGCCACGCCACCCAGCTGTGCCTTCTTCCTGCCCACGCGATGACCGGCAGCAGCCACGCAGCCACCGCAAGCGACCACTGGCCCTGCAGGAGACGCTCGATGACGAAGGGATTGGCCACCGCCACCGCCATCGCGCTCACCGCGGCGACTGTAGAGCGCGCCCAGCGCGCCGCGGTGAGCGCGGAGGACGCGGCGGCGGCAAAAATGAGCACCCGTGCGGCCCACGCGCCGCCCACGAGAGCGAGGAAACCGTCCTGCGGTGCGTTGCGGGCGGGCAAACTGCCGCCACCAAAGGCCGAAGGGGAAAGGGCCGGATGGTCAAGCAACGCCATATCGCGCCACAAGAACTCGCCGGGTAAGGCAAAGGGCCAGCACACCGCGGCCACGAGGAGGGTGCCCCAGATAAGGAGTAAAAGACGCTTAGCCTTCACGGTGGCGGCGCATGTACATATAGGCGGCACAAAGCAATAGACCAACGCCGATGGCCTTGCCGGCCCAGCCGATCACCATCAAGGCGCGAATGGTGCGAATGACCGGACGCACCTCATCAAGGCGCTCCGCGCGGGTCCCATCGGACCAGCGCAAATCGGCGGCGAAGATGGAGCGGTCCTCTGTATCATCATTCGCCACCATGGTGCCGGCCTGCTTTTCGTCTGCGGCGAAGAAGATCTTGATGTTCTCGCGCAGGTCCACCATGGTGCCGGTGGTGGGTTCGACGGAGATATCGCGGCCGATGGTGTAGAAGGGCTCCACCGTGACCCGGTCAGTGGCATCCAAGCCGAGGAGCTCGCGCGACTCGGCGTCGTAGAACCGCTTCGCTGGCCCGGAGATACGGAAATCCTCGGCCGCTAGTTGCTTATCGCCGGTGCCGGTATCGACCTCGGTGGTAATGCTTTTGCGCATATCAGCCAAGGAAATGGGCTGGATATCGTGGTGGAAAGAATAGGTAGGGATACCATCGAGCTTTTCCGTCGTGGTGAAGTCCACCGCCGTGGAGGATTGCGTCGCTAGATCGAAAAACGGATAGGAGCGCTGCTCGGTACCGGAGGGAAAGAAGTAGTTGATTCCATCGCGCTCGAAGTCGGTGCGGGCCATGCCGGTATCCAGCGCCGGTAGGACAAATCTCCATTTATCCTTTGGCGCGGCAACCGGGTAGGTGGACTCGCGGTTCAACACGGAATGCTCCGTGATTTGGGCAAGGGGAGTATCGCCGGCGAGCAGGCGAGAGAGCGAATCGGAGTTAGCGAGCGCATCATCTTCTGCCACCTCAGAGGTGGTGGTATTGCGCTCGATAGTGAGCAGGTCGTGGTGCAGGTAGCACCACATGGGGGCCTGCTTTTCCTGGCACTGCGGGTCCTTGCTATCGCCGGAGGCTTTGGCCCCGGCGATAAACTCGGGCGCTTCCATCCACACGCCTGCCGACGGCGCGGTGACGGTGTTGATGTTTTGGTCGAAGGCCAGCGGCCGGGTCTGATTGTTATACAGCGGCGGCACCACGGTACCCAGCACCAAGAAAATGACGGCGGCAATGACAACCCACGCCAGTGGCGAGCGTGGCCAAAGGTAGCGTTTCATTGCAGTAGTATGTCCAATCAGTTTCAGGTCGATCCGGGGTTAGGAGCAAGCGTGCAGCCGCAGGCATCTGTGAAAAGCGTACCCCAGCATCTGCCGGAGCTAGACGGTCTACGCGCGGTCGCCTCCCTTGGAATCATTGTCACCCACGTGTCTTTTCAGACCGGAACCGGGTGGGGGTTTGCTGGGCGCTTCGATTTTTTCGTTGCCGTTTTCTTTGCACTCAGCGCCTTCTTGCTGTGGCGCCGCCGTGGCTTGCACACCTTATCCGGCTACGCGCGCTCGCGCGTGGCGCGACTTTTGCCGGCCTATTATGCCTGCGTGGTGGCGGTGATGCTCCTGCTTCCCGACGCCCACTCGCTCACCCTCACCCAGCTGCTGAGCAACCTCACCTCCACCCAGATTTATGTGGTGGACGGGCTAGCGCCGGGGCTTACCCACCTGTGGTCGCTATGCGTGGAGTTCTTCTTCTACCTTGCCCTGCCTTTGTTGGTGTGGCTTCTTGGGGCACTGCCGCGGCGCTGGCGGGTAGTGGCCATTGTGCTGGGCGCCGTGATTAGTTGGGCTTGGGGCTTCGTTCCCTTTGTGGCCGATTACACCAAGGATCAGGTCAATTCCCAGATTTGGCCGCCGGCGTATGCTTCGTGGTTTGCCGTGGGAATGCTGGCCGCGGAGTGCGAAGAGATCGGTGTTAGCCCGCGCGTGCATCGCGCGTTGCGGGCGCGCTGGGCGTGGTGGCTCGTGGCGGCGGTGGTGCTGTGGCTTGCCAGCCGCGAGTGGTTTGGGCCGCAGGGTCTGGTGCATCCAGAACCGGGCGAATTTTCCCGACGCATCATTGCGGGAGCGGCCTTTGCCGCAGTCGTGGTGATACCGGTAGCGCTTGCCCCACGGGATAAGTCCTGGCTGACCAGCCCACTCATGCAGGCACTGGGCGCGTGGTCCTATTCCATCTTCTTATGGCATGTGGCCATTCTGGGACTGGCGTTTCCGCTTACCGGGGTGCCGCTGTTTAGCGGGAAGCCCCTGGACTTTTGGGTGATTCTGGCCGTAACGGTGGTGGCCACCGTGGTGGTCTCGGCCGCGAGCTATACGCTCATTGAGCGTCCCGGCCGGGATTTTCTCCTCGGTCGGAGGCGAAAAGACAGGCCACGCCCGCGGCACACAAGCAGCTAAGCAGGAGCGAATCGCCCGCATAGGATCCTGATGTCCACGGCGCGCGGGCAAGGATGGCCCCGGCCGCCGCCACGAC
>NZ_ACVP01000004.1 GCF_000175635.1 Corynebacterium tuberculostearicum SK141
CTTTTCGAGACTGCCTTAGTGCTGTCTTCAACGATATCGTCCATCCAAACCTCAATTTTCGTCGACAGTTTTGCCGGTTTATATGGACGAAAATGGTGATCCGAGTGGAGCGCTCGCCATTGAGTCACTTCTCAGAGCGCTTGGGAATGAGCGCAGAAATGAAAAATGTCCGGCCCCTCCGAAGAGGAAGCCGGACTTCATGCTGTGGAGCATAGGAGAATCGAACTCCTGACCTTCTGCTTGCAAAGCAGATGCTCTACCAATTGAGCTAATGCCCCATTGTTCCGTGGTGGGCCTAGCTGGAATCGAAC
The DNA here is from genome assembly GCF_000175635.1 of Corynebacterium tuberculostearicum SK141. GTDB lineage: Bacteria > Actinomycetota > Actinomycetes > Mycobacteriales > Mycobacteriaceae > Corynebacterium > Corynebacterium tuberculostearicum_C. Next base: position 312 of record NZ_ACVP01000004.1, read on the forward strand.
CAGCGACCTCATCGTTATCAGCGATGCGCTCTAACCGACTGAGCTATAGGCCCTTGTGCGGAACGAGAATTAACTCTACATACTATCCCCGGATTTACACAAATCGCCTGCTCAACAAATATTTCTTGCAACTCGAAAGAGGGGAAAGATTTGCACGGAAGAAAGAAAAATGCCGACACCCGAAGGTGCCGGCACCTTCCAGAACGAGAGAGGCGCTAGCGGTTGTCTAGGTCGACCCGCAGGCCGCCAAAGACGTCCACTATGGCGTTATAAATAACCGCCATCAGTGGTGCCAGCAACGTAAGGAGAACGGCGAAAATAACGCCGATGAGCGCGGAGGCGGAGATGACGACACCGAAGGTGACCTCGAATCCGCCGCCCACGCCGCCGACGAGGCTATTGAGCGATTCCCAGATGCCCACCTGGTTCAGGCCGATGTAGAGCAGGCATACGGCCAGCATCCAGGCAATGAGTCCGACGAGTGACAAGGCCAGACCAACGCGGAACGCGGAGGTGGGCGAGATTCGCGTAATCGTTACGTCTCGTCGTGCCATTAATTACTCCTCATCCTTGGAAGCATCGCCAGCCTTGTGCTCCTGCTGGACCTCATCCACGGTCTTTTCACCCTTGGCTACAGCCTGAGCGTCTTCCTCACCATCTTCTTCGACGTTGCGGTCGATGGCAAGCAGTTCGACGTCGTCGGCCAGGTTCACCAAGCGCACACCCATGGTCGCACGGGAGGACGGACGAATCTGGTCCACCTCGGTGCGGATGACGCCGCCGGCGGAGGTGATGGCGAAGATCTCGTCATCCTCATCGACGGAGATGGCGCCGATGAGCTTGCCGCGCTTCGGGGTGTACTTGAAGGTCATAACACCCAAGCCACCGCGGCCCTGCGGGGTGTATTCCTCGATGGCGGTGCGCTTGCCGTAGCCGCCAGAGGTGGCTACCAAAAGGAACTCGCCATCGTGGACCACGGACATGGATAGCAGCTGGTCATCGCCACGGAAGCGCATGCCCTTCACACCGGCGGTAGCGCGGCCCATGGGGCGCAGCTGGTCGTCGTCGGCAGTAAAGCGGATAGCTTGACCCTGCTCGGAGGTAAGCAGGATGTCATCGCCCTCAGAGACGAGCTGTGCGCCGATGAGCGCATCGCCCTCGTTGAGGTTGATGGCGATAAGGCCAGCGGAACGCGCGGACTCATAATCGGTCAGGCGGGACTTCTTTACGCGGCCCTGCTGGGTGGCGAGGACCAGGTAAGGAGCGTCCTCGTAGGACTGAATCTGGATGACCTGGGCAATCTTTTCCTCCGGCTGGAATTCCAGCAGGTTAGCCACGTGCTGGCCGCGTGCGGCGCGACCGCCCTCGGGCAGCTCATAGGCCTTAAGACGGTAGACACGGCCGAAGTTGGTAAAGAACAAGATCCAGTCGTGCGTGGAGCAGACGAAGAAGTTCTTCACAATATCGTCCTGCTTGAGCTCAGCGCCGCGCACGCCCTTGCCACCGCGCTTTTGCGCCTTATAGGAATCCACCTTGGTGCGCTTAGCGTAGCCGGTAGAGGTAATGGTGACCACGACGTTCTCGCGGGCGATGAGGTCCTCATCGGTGACGTCGCCGGTGGCAGGGATGATCTCGGTGCGGCGTTCATCGCCATACTTATCGACGATCTCTGCCAGCTCATCGTGAACAATCTGGCGCTGGCGCTCCTCGCGGGCGAGGATGTCCTTCAGGTCGGCGATCTCGCGCTCGATCTCGGCCAACTCGTCGATAATCTTCTGGCGCTCCAGTGCAGCCAGCTTGCGCAGCTGCATGGCCAGGATGGCATCAGCCTGGATATCGTCGACGTCGAGAAGCTCCTTCAAGCCTTCGCGCGCCTCGTCCACGGTGGGAGAACGGCGGATAAGGGCAATGACCTCATCCAGCATGTCCAGGGCCTTAACCAAACCGCGCAAGATGTGGGCGCGCTTCTCGGCCTCGTTCAGGCGGTACTGGGTACGGCGAACGATGACCTCGATCTGGTGCTCCACGTAGTAGCGCAGCATTTGATCCAGGCGGAGGGTGCGCGGCACGCCGTCAACAATGGAGAGCATGTTGGCGCCGAAGGAGGTCTGCAGCTGGGAGTGCTTGTAGAGGTTATTGAGCACCACGCGAGCCACGGCGTCGCGCTTCAGGGTGACCACGATGCGCATGCCCACGCGGTCGGAGGACTCATCCTCGATCTTGGAAATGCCCGCAATCTTGCCGCTGGCCACGGACTCCGCGATATTGGAGATGAGGTTATCCGGGTTGACCTGGAACGGCAGCTCGGTAATGACGATGGTCTGACGGGAGCCAGACTCCTCGATGGAGGTCACACCGCGCATGCGGATGGAGCCGCGGCCGGTGGTGTAGGCATCCTTGATGCCCTGATCGCCCACAATGAGGCCGGCGGTGGGGAAATCCGGGCCCTTGACGCGTTCCATGCAGGCTTCCAGCGCAGCCTCTTCATCGGCGTCTGGGTTATCCAGCATCCAGTAGATGGCCTCGGCCAGCTCGTTGAGGTTATGCGGCGGAATATTGGTGGCCATACCCACGGCAATGCCGCCAGAGCCGTTCATGAGCAGGTTCGGAACGCGGGACGGCAGGACGTCTGGCTCGCTGGTCTTGCCATCATAGTTGGGCGAGAAGTCCACGGTGTTCTCGCGGATATCGCGCACCATCTCCATGGCCAACGGGGTGAGCTTACACTCCGTATAACGCATTGCTGCCGGGCCGTCGTTGCCGCGGGAACCGAAGTTACCCTGGCCATCCACCAGCGGATAGCGCATGTTCCAGGACTGGGCCAGACGCACCAAGGTGTCATAGATGGCGGAGTCACCGTGCGGGTGGAACTGACCCATGGTGTCCGAGACCGGGCGGGCGGACTTCACGTAGCCGCGCTCCGGGCGGTAACCGGAATCGAACATCGCGTAGAGGATGCGGCGGTGCACCGGCTTCAGGCCATCGCGCACCTCCGGCAGGGCGCGGCCGACGATGACGGACATGGCGTAGTCGATGTAGCTCGACTCCATCTCCTCATTAATGTCAATGGGAAATATGCGATCAAAAAGATCGTCGTTATTGTCACTCATAGCCCCAAATTCTACCCTCTAGCGCTTTTCAGGACTCGAATTGCCGCACGGGTGGTATCACCATGGTATCACTTGGGGCATGGCGATGACATTGCGACTTACGGACGAACAGGATCACGCGCTGACGCTACTGGCCTCCGCGCAGGGCACCTCCAAGCACGAGGCGGTGGTACGCGCCATCGTTGCGGCGGCAGCCCGCACGCTTGCCGACGCCCACGTGCAATCCACCGCCCGCGCCCTCCTCCCCGGCCGCGCTGAGCTGGAGGCGGAAATCCGCCGTGCCCGGCCCGCACAGTCTTAGGCAAGCATGACTACTGAACAGCTCTACCTCTTGGCCCGCGAGTTTTGCGCTCGCTTTAACGTCCGCATCACCAACTTCGCCGCCCTGGCGGCCGCGGCGGCAGCCAGTACCGCCAAGGTGGAAGGAATTGCCATTCACGACAACCACCGCGATGCCGCCCGCGCAATGGCAGAGGTATTAGCCCGCGTGCCGGTGCTGAGCGGGTATAACGCAGAGTTCGCAAAGTTCAGCGCGCGCGTCTACCTTAGTGTTAAAGAAGTTACCTAAGTTACTGGGGATAGTGACCCAAGAAAGGAACTACCACCATGTCCCGCTGCAAGAAGATTGCCGCCTCGAGCCTGACCGCCGTAGCGCTAGCTATCACCGCCGTGACTGCTCCTACCGCTACCGCCGCTGATGCCGATTCCTGGAAAGAAACGGTAAATCCGGACTTTAAGCCAGGCGAGGCCGGTGGTTCCTCTACCGGTTCTTCCCAGCTGGACCTCACCCTGATTATCACCGCAGCGGCCGCCGGCGTCACCGCGCTGGCCAGCGCCGTGGCCCTGTACTCCCCTAACGTCGATCTGGAGAAAGCTGCCCGCGATGCCGGCTTGGGCCAGATCGCCGATCAGATTGCTGCCATTCAGGCCAACCTCCCTGGCCTGCCGGGCCAGCCCGCCTAACTCGCGTAAGGTGGTGCAGCATGGCACATCTTTCTGAACTTATGTCAGGTCCGCAGCGCACTGCGGTGATTAACGATTGCGGCGAGCTGGTTGAGGGGGTCGTCGCCAAGCAATCGGGCATTACCGGCATGGCGCTCAAGGGCGCCGTCGCCGCCGCGAAGAAGGTAGACTCCGCCATCATCACCAAGGCGCTAGGCCGCGTGTTGCCGGATATCCTCGACGCTTTAGATCCGCACTGGCAAGAGTTTGCACGCAGCTCCGAGCAGGATTTCGGTTCCTTCCTCGAGCCCCGCAGCACCCAGGTGAGCGATTCCATCATGTCGGTGGCCGATAAGCACGCCGAGCAGATTAACTCCCCCGCGCTGTCTAAGCCTTATAACTCCTTGCGCGGTAAGGCCTCGAAATTCCTCACCCCTGCGGTACCGGATTTCGGCCGCGTGCTGCAAAAACACATGTAATTTCCACGCGGTTGAACCTAGAACAAACCGCAGAGTATAAGTGTGGAAGTGACTACTTCCGCAGCTAACCAAACCGAGTACCCCGCCGGCCAGGATCCCGCCCGCTGGCGGGTACTTATCGTTTTGCTCACGGCACTCTTCATGTCCCTGCTGAGCGTGTCGATCGTGAACGTAGCCCTGCCCTCGATTCAATCGGGCCTGGGAGCCTCTGAATCCGATGTGCAATGGGTGCTCTCCGGCTATGCGCTCACCTTTGGCGTCATCCTTGTGGCGGCCGGCCGCGCGGGAGATCTCGTCGGCCGCGGCGGCATTTTTCTAGCGGGCATCGCTATTTATTCCATCAGTGCTGCGGTCGCCGGCTTTGCCCCCAACGCGGAAGCACTCAACGCCGCCCGCTTTATCCAAGGCATAGGCGCTGGCCTGCTCAACCCGCAGGGCGTGGGCATGATCCAGCAGTACTTCCGCGGTCCGGAACGCGCCCGCGCCTTCGGCTACTTCGGTTCCACGGTGGGCATCGCCGTGGCCATCGGTCCGGTACTGGGCGGCCTGCTCATTCGCCTCGGCGGCGCGGACCTAGGCTGGCGGCTGACCATACTGGTCAATTGCCCCGTCGGCCTTATTGCCATCATCTTAGGATTGCTGTGGTTTCCGCGGCCGCTGTTTTCCCGCGTGCGCGATGACAATGGCAATAAACTGGGCATCTTCAAGGCCCTCGCCACCCTGGATCCCATCGGTGCGGTGATTCTCGGTGCTGCGGTGTGGGCCATCCTCTTCCCCTTCATGGAATCGTCCGCCTCCCCGGCCGTGTGGTGGCTCCTTCTGCTGGGCGCCGTCCTCCTTGTGGGTTGGGTGCTATGGGAGCGCCGCCACAAGGCCACCGGCCATCCGCCAATGGTGGATCTCACTATCTTCGCCACCCCGAGTTTTCGCAATGGCACCATCATCGCCACCTTGTGGTTTATGGGCATTACCAGCATTTGGGTGCTCGTGGCGCTCTACTTCCAAAGCGGGCTCGGACACTCCGCCCTGGCTGCCGGCTCCGTAGGCATTCCGGCTGCCTTGTTGAGTTCCATATCTGCCACGCTGGCCGGCCGATCCGTATCCGTCCACGGCCGCAAAGTCGTGGTGCTGGGCATGCTCGTGACCATCTCCGGCCTCATTGCCACCATTGCGCTTATCTGGGCCACCGAGCAGTGGGGAGCCAGCGAATGGTGGATGGTCCTTTCGCTGGCCTTAGTTGGCGGCGGCCAAGGCTCGGTCATCTCCCCCAACCAAACGCTCACCTTGGCGCATGTTCCACAGGCCTACGCCGGATCGTCCGGCGCCGTCCTCCAAACCGGCCAGCGCATCGGTACGGCCATTGGGCTTGCCGTTATTACGGCCATCGTTTTTGCCACCTTGCACGGCACAAGCGCGGACTGGCCGCTGTCCATCATTGCCGGCTTCGGCGTCATCCTCGCCATGTGCCTCGCTTCCCTAGGATTCGCCGTAGCGGATCAGCACAGATCCCAGGCCTAGGCCCGGCGCTTTCCGACGCCACAATTAAAGCCCACCGCGGTAAATTCCACGGTGGGCTTCATGCTGCGCTCTAGATATCCAGGAAGCGGACGTCCTTCGCGCGGCGGGTAATGAAGGAGCGGCGAGCCGAGACATCATCACCCATGAGAATGGAGAAGAGCTCATCGGCGCGCTGCGCGTCTTCCAAGTCCACACGGCGCAGGATGCGGGTGCTCGGGTCAAGCGTGGTCTCCCACAGCTCGGCGGCGTTCATCTCGCCCAGACCCTTGTAGCGCTGGATGCCGTCATCCTTGTTGATCTTGCGGTTTTGCTCCAGGCCCTCGGCCAGAAGCTTATCGCGCTCGGCGTCGGAAAAAGCATAGCCCGGAGTACCCTTAGACCACTTGAGCTTGTACAGCGGCGGGTTAGCCAGGAACACGTGGCCGTCCTCAACCAGCTGCGGCATAAAGCGGAAGAGCAAGGTCAGAAGCAGCGTCGCAATGTGCTGGCCGTCCACGTCGGCATCGGCCATGAGCACGATCTTGTCGTAGCGCAGCTTCTTGATATCGAATTCCTCGTGAATGCCGGTACCCAGCGCGGTAATGATCGCCTGGACCTCGGCATTCTTGAGGACCTTATCCATGCGGGCCTTCTCCACGTTCAGGATCTTGCCGCGCAGCGGCAGGATGGCCTGGAACATGGAATCGCGGCCGCCCTTAGCGGAGCCACCTGCAGAGTCACCCTCCACGATGTAGAGCTCGGAAATCTTCGGATCCTTCGAGCGGCAATCGGCGAGCTTGCCTGGCAGGCCGCCGAGGTCGGTGGCGGACTTGCGGCGCACCATCTCGCGAGCCTTGCGGGCTGCCATGCGAGCATGCGCGGAGGACACGGCCTTATTGATAATGGCCTTGGCCTCTGCCGGGTTGGCATCGAACCAGTCATTGACGTGCTCGTTAACCGCGCGCTGGACAAAGCCCTTGATCTCGGAATTGCCCAGCTTGGTCTTGGTCTGGCCCTCGAACTGCGGATCGCCTACCTTGACGGAAATGACGGCCGCCAAGCCTTCGCGGCAGTCATCGCCGGAGAGATTGCCGTCCTTTTCCTTGAGGAGCTTATGCTCCTTGGCGTAGCGGTTCATTAGGGAGGTTAGGGCCGCACGGAAACCCTCTTCGTGCGTGCCGCCCTCGTGGGTGTTGATGGTATTGGCAAAGGTGTGAACGGACTGCTTATAGCCCTGGTTCCACTGCAGCGCTACCTCTACCTCGTGATCCTCGCCCTTCGCATCGAAGGAAACGATGGTCGGGTGGATCGCGGTCTTGGACTTATTGAGGTACTTGACGTAGTCGGTCAAGCCATCTGGGTAGTGGAAGGTTACCTTCTTGCGGCGCTTCTTCTCTGCCGCAGCGTCCTCCGCCTCGCCGGATTCTTCGTTGAAGGTATCGCCGGCGTCTGGGGCATCATCGAAGGAGGTTTCATCCGCGCTGGTCTCGCCGGATTCTGCATCGGCGATTTCCTCCAGCTCGATCTGCTCTTCGGTGACGCGCTCGTCAATGAGCTCAATGCTCAGGCCCTTGTTCAGGAAGGCCATTTCCTGCAGGCGGCGGGCGATGGTGTCGTAATCGTACTCGGTGGTTTCAAAAACTTCCGGGTCCGCCCAGAAACGAATCTTGGTGCCCGTGCCGCGGGCATTGCCACCCTCAACGAGCTCGTCTGGGATGGCGTTCTGGAAGTTTTGGTACCAGTGCTTGCCGTCGCGCTTAATCTCCGCCTCCACGCGGGTAGAAAGCGCGTTCACCACGGAAATGCCGACGCCGTGCAGGCCGCCGGAAACGGCGTAGGAGTCGGAGTCGAACTTACCGCCGGCGTGCAGCTGGGTCATGACCACCTGGACGGTAGGCGCGCCAGAGGCGTGCATTTCTACCGGGATGCCACGGCCATTATCGATGACCTCTACGCCGCCATCTTCCAGCAGCTTGACGGTAACCTTGTCGGCGTAGCCGGCCATGGCCTCATCGACGGAGTTATCAACGATCTCCCAAATGAGGTGGTGCAGGCCGCGCGAACCGGTCGAACCAATGTACATGCCGGGGCGCTTACGAACGGCCTCGAGGCCCTCCAGGATCGTAATTGACCCGGCATCATATGCGTGTTCTTCAGCCACGGATTCGTGCTCTCCTTTTGGCTATAGCTAATTCTAAGACCTTGACTATTCTACACGGATACCCCCTACTGAAAGACACCCCACACCCGTGAGAGATAGGAATCTGGCGCGCTCTGAGGTTATTTACATTGTGCAGGTCTGAGTAAACCTCAGCCTATTAGCCGTAGGTATCTTGTGATCCTTGCGGTTTGACCCACTGCCGCCCCTCATAATTGCGCCTTTGCTTCGGTCCGTGAATCCGCAGTTCCACAATGACATCGGGGCCTAGGCGGTCAGAGATTTTGCGCAGGATTTGCCGCTGCAGGTAGCGCAGCTCCGTTGCCCACGTGGAGTTATCGCAGGATACATAGACAATCTTGTCCTTAATCCGCTGCGGCTGCGTATGCGCGGCAATGCGCTCGCCCACCAGATGCTCCCAATTGCCCATCACCCAGCCATTAGCCAGATCATGCTCCCACCCACGATTGACCACCTCGCGGTTAATTTGGGACCCCAGGCTCGGCACGGCCAGCGTGCGCCGTTTCTTCCTGCCATCTGGTCCTGTGGGAATGCCCCGTTGATAGCCCATATACCCCTGCTTTTGCGCCTTCTCCAGCGAAGGCACCGGCATCTTCGGCACCGGGCGGGTCAGCTTCGGCGGGTTTTTGGAGGTGGACCGAACCAGCTTGAAGTACTGGGTGACGGGATCGATGCGCTGCTTGCCGACGCCCCCTTGATCCTCACTCATTCCCCTCACCTTCCTCAGCGGCATCTTGAGCACGATCTTCGGCAGAATCTTCGGCGCTGAGCTTGGAAATGCGGCCGGTCTCGGTATCTTCTACGCTCACGCGGTAGCGCACGATGGGTTCCAAGTTTCCGGGCAGATCCTCATCCACGGCCGCCGTAATGAGCACCTGTTCGGCCTCGGCGGCCAAGTGGACCAGCTGCTTGCGGCGCTTGGCATCGAGCTCGGCAAAGACATCATCCAAGATGAGCACCGGATCGGATCCTCCCTCCTGGCGCAGGAGGTTGAATTCCGCCAGGCGCAGCGCGATGGCATAAGACCACGTCTCGCCGTGGCTAGCAAAGCCCTTGGCCGGCTGATCGCCCAGGTTGAGCACCAGATCATCGCGGTGCGGACCCACCAGGGAAATGCCGCGTTCGATCTCGCGCTGCCGGGCGGCGGCCAACTCGGTGAGCAGCACGGCCTCTAGCACCTCGCGATCGGAGGTATCGATCGTGGACTTATACTCCACGTGCGCTGGTCGCGATTCTGGCGCCAGGCCGGAATAGGCGGCGGGGATGTGGTCCAAGAGGGCGTCGACAAGCGCAAGGCGTGCGGCGATCACCTGGGCGCCAAGCCGGGCAAGCTGCGCATCCCAGGTATCCAAGGTGGCCAACGCAGCGGCGCCATCGCTATTGGAATAGCCGCGGCGCAGGCTGGCGGAGGCCGATTTCAGCAGGGCATTGCGTTGCTTGAGCACCTTGTCGTAGTCGGCCTTCACACCCGCTAAGCGCGGAGTCCGCGAGGCAATGATGCTATCGAGGTAGGCGCGGCGCCCAGCCGGCTCCCCGCGCACCAGGGCCAAGTCCTCCGGGGAGAAGAGCACAGTTTTTACCACGCCCAGCAGCTCACGAGGGCTGCGCAGGCGGGTGCGATTAATCTGCGCCTGGTTGGCCGCATGGGGCTTAATCAGCAAATGGGTAGTAAGCTCGCGGCCCTGGTTCACCGCGGTAATGGATACCCGCGCGCTATCCGCGCCTTGGCGCACCAGCGGTGCATCGTAGGAAACGCGGTGGGAGGAAAGGTGAGCGGTATAGCCAATGGCCTCAACGATATTGGTCTTGCCAAAGCCATTGCGACCGACAAAAAGGGTGATCCCCGGCCCTAGCTGCACATTAAGTTCGGGCCACGAGCGAAAATCCCGAACATCGAGATCCCTGACGTACATTAGCCCGGCAGGCGAACCGGCATGAGCAGGTAGGTGAAGTTGGTCTCCGGCGTGGGGAAGTTGCCATCTTCATCGGCCTCAGGCAGCTCTTCCGGTTCTGGGATCATGATGGCTGGGCGCGAAGGCTCGGTAAAGCCGAAGACCACGCGGTCGGTATTGATGACGCCCAAGCCATCCTTGAGGTAGCCCGGATTGAAGGCGATGAGGAATTCATCGCGGCCATGGAACGCACACGGCAGGGTCTCGGTCGCGTTACCAGCATCCGCACCGGCGGAAAGGGTCACCTGGCCATCGGCGAATTCCATCCGAATCTGTGCGTTGCGATCCGTCAGCAAAGACACGCGGCGAATTGCTTCCTGCAGCGGGGCGACCTCAATGGAGGCAATATTGGTGTGATTCTTCGGCAGCAGGGGTTGCACATTAGGGAAGTCCGCATCCAGCATGCGCGTGGTGGTCTCGCGATTATCCGCGTGCAGGCCAAAGAGACCATCGGCACCAATATTGTCATCGGTTCCCACAGCGATTTCGACTGGGATATTCAGGTGCGGATCCAAGGAACGACCAGTTTCCTGCAGGGTCTTCGCAGGCACCAAGAGTTTCGCTTCTACATCCGGCGACTTCGGCTCCCATTCCAAGGTGCGCATGGCCAGGCGGAAGCGGTCCGTTGCCGTCATCTCAATGTCCTTGCCACGGATATCCATGTGCACACCGGTGAGCATGGGCAAGGTGTCATCCTTGCCGGCCGCAGCGGCGACCTGATGGATGGCCTCGACGAATAGCTGTGGCTGAATGGTGCCGGTAACCTCCGGCAGGACCGGGAGCTGCGGGTAATCATCCAGAGGAATCAGTGGCAGCTCAAAGCGGGAAGAACCACAAGTAACCAGAGCCTTGGAATCTACCTGGGAGATCTCCACTTCCTTGTTGGGCAGGGAAGCGACGATGTCAGAGAGGAGCTTGCCGGCTACCGCGATCTGTCCGGGCTCATCCACCATTCCGGCGATTCGGACGCGGGTGGACACCTCGTAATCGAAGCCAGTGAACTCAAGACCATTGTCATCCGCGGTGATCAGCATCGCGCGGAGCACAGGCTGGGTGACCTTGGACGGCAGGCTACGAGCAACCCACGCTACGGCGTTGGCAAGGTCATCTTTGGCCACGCGAAATGACACGGCTTCATCCATGGTGCGAAGAGCTCCTCTGGGGCAAGTAGGAAATTTGTTACTTACAAAAGACTGGCTTCCAACTTACCGCATCGGGCACGGTGCGCCACAACGTGTAATTCCATCTTTGCCTGTCCGATCCGCGCTTGGCCGAAGGCAGGCCGGGCCGAATTCCACACACCCTCTTTCTTCTATACAGATCAGAGAAATAATTTAGTAGTAGTAATAAGCGCTGTGGGATCTGTGGGTAACTAGGTAAACGACAAGTTCAGGACACAGATCCGGGGTGTGCCAATTCTTGTGATCTTGCTGTGATCAATCGGGGCGAAATGTGGACAACTAACGGGATCGCCGGTTTATCCACAGGTTTTGTCATTTGATCACCGATCTACACACAGTGCTGATCACAGGGTAGTTCTCCCAGCATAGAGCCTGTGGAATTTAAAACTGTGAGTAAGATCTACGAATTACAAAGATGGAATTACACAAGTGTGAATAACGCTGTGGATAACTCTTTTCGCAGTTAAGAGAGTACTTTTCGCGGACCTTCTGGGTTCTTTGTGGAATTACACGAAGGTGTAGGCGGCTGTGTGGACGGTTTGAACCAGGTTTCGGCGTCTCAGTCAAGAATCTCTGATCTGGTAGTTCTGGTCTCACCTTTAAGTAGTGCGAGCAGAATCCCCGAAGTGACAAAGGTCAGACAAAAGCGCCCTCCTTTATATAAGGAAGGCGCTGAACCAGCGGTAGAGAAATTTAGGCGCGGCCGCGATTCGTGATGCGCTGGGTAAGCGCCTGGATCTCGTCGTAGGTATTGCGCTTTTCAGTCATCTCTTTGCGGATCTTGCGATCCGCGTAAATGACGGTGGTGTGGTCTTTGCCGCCGAACTGTTCACCGATCTTGGGAAGGGATAGCTCCGTGAGCTCGCGGCACAGATACATAGCTAACTGGCGTGCATGTGCCACCGCACGCTTTTTGCCAGCGCCGCGCAGAGTCTCTACATCAATATCGAAGAATTCTGCAGTGACCTCCATGATCGAGGTAGCGGTGATTTGCCTATCGGCGGAATCTGGGGCCAAATCGCGCAACGCGATTTCTGCCATCTCCACGTTGATTGGCTCATTCACCAAGGAGGAATAGGCCGAAACGCGGATCAGTGCGCCCTCGAGCTCACGAATAGATGACTCAAAACGAGAGGCAATGAGCTCAAGCACGGAGCGATCCACTTCGGTGCCGTCATTGGCCGCCTTCTTCATCAAAATCGCGATACGCGTTTCTAGATCTGGCGGCTGAATATCGGTGATAAGACCGCCTTCAAAGCGGGTGCGGAGGCGATCTTCCAGCGTGGTTAGCTGCTTCGGTGGGCGGTCCGAAGACAAAATGATCTGCTTATTGGCTTGGTGCAGCGCATTGAAAGTATGGAAGAACTCTTCCTGGGTGGATTCTTTGCCTTCCAAGAACTGGATGTCATCGACCATCAAAATGTCGAGATTGCGGTAGCGCCGCTTGAATGATTCCTGACGGTCATCGCGCAGGGAATTAATATAGTCATTCGTGAATTCTTCCGAAGACACATACTTTACGCGCAGACCCGGATGCAGTACTTGGGCGTAGTTGCCGGCGGCATGCAAAAGATGCGTTTTACCCAGACCAGAGCCACCCCAGATAAATAGTGGGTTGTACGCACGGGCGGGATTCTCGGCCACAGCCACGGCGGCACCATTGGCAAAACGATTCGAAGAACCGATCACGAAGCTATCGAAGGTGTGCTTCGGATTGAGGGAAGTCTCACGGTTGGGATCGTGCGCCGGGGCCTCGCGCGGGATGCGGGCAGAATTGGTGGCAGCACCGGAGAAATTTCCCGCGGATTCTGCCTGCTGTTGGTTATAGTGCTGGGCCAGCTCATCCAGGCTTGCAGGGGCGTGACTCGACTGCCAATTGTTCTGGGAAGGGGCCTGCTGTGCAGCGGCATCCGTTTGCTGCGGGCGCGGAATGTAGTTCTGGGTAGCTTCCGTGTTCTGCGGCGGTTGCGCTTGAGGCGGTTGCTGTTGTTGAGGGGGCGTTGGCTGTGGTGCAGGCTCCGCGGCCGGCGGCTGTGGCTCTTGCGGGGTGGCAAGGGTAACAGCAAAGGAACACGGCCGGCCTAGGTGGCGGGTTAATGCCTTGGCAATGTGCTCGCCCAACTCATTTTCGACCACATTTTTGGCATCCAGGTTTTCGGCGGCAACGAGGGTGTAGCCCTCAACCATCATGATGGGGCGAACCAGTTGGAGGTAAAGGCGCTGTGAGTGCGAAAAACTGGGGACCTCGGAATTGGGTTGCTCGGATTGTGCGAGCAGGTCATCAACGACCGCGCGCCAAACGGCATGCAGGTTCGCTTGTGGGTCAGTCACAACAGGCTACCTTTGTGGAATTTAGTCGGGGACGGGTGGACATTGAATAACAATTTTCACTGCGGATTCCACCGTGGTTTTCACATCGGTTTTTATCGAGTCACCTCGATCTCCACAGAGTTATCCACAGGTGTGGATGAAATAGTTATTCACAGCTTAGTTCATGACTGTGGATAACTCTTCATTGGTCAATTTATGGCCCTATGCTGCGGAAACTGCAAAAGTCTCAAGCGTTGATTTAGAGTTATCCACATGACCGGTTGGGCTGTGGAATTTGATTCTTCTGTTCTACCGCCGAAATGGCGGGTGTGTCTAGCGAGAAAAATTCACCACTCGGGTGTGGGTTGGGGTGGGTCTTACTGCGTGATGGATTAGGTGCAGTAAGAGCGCAGAATCTGGCCCTCTAGCTGCAGGAAAAAACATTTATGTAATTTCGGGTGTACCCGGGTGTCGATTTGTTCCCAGCGGCAGAAATCACGTAATCTGGCATGGTCTATTGCAACAAAGAGTTGCGCGTGAAAGTGACAGCGTCACCTCGCACCGGCTGGGCCCGTCGGCTCGCCGTGCACCGGAGAGACTGTGATGCGTCAGGTTCATGGAATCTATTCATCAGTGGGCGTGCCGCTGCATTGCGGTGGTGTGCCTACGCACAACTTCAAGGAGAATTAACGTGGCAAAGGGTAAGCGCACGTTCCAGCCGAACAACCGTCGTCGTGCTCGCAAGCACGGCTTCCGCACCCGCATGAGCACCCGTGCAGGTCGCGCCATTGTTGCAGCTCGTCGCAAGAAGGGCCGCGCAAAGCTGACTGCATAAGTTATGCTTCCAGCCCAGCACAAGCTCACGTCGCCGACGCAATTTCGGCGCACGATGAAGGGTAGTCGCCGGGCGGGCACTCGTACGGTCGTCGTGCATGCGCGCGACAACGCAGGTACGGACAAAGCAGCCGATATCGCCGCCACTGGGCCGCGATTTGGGCTGATTGTTTCGAAAGCCGTCGGGAATGCAGTGGTTCGCCACCGCACCTCCCGGCGGCTTCGCCATGTGTGTATGACATTCATTCCCAAGCTGCCCGCCAGCGTGGACGTTGTTATCCGTGCCTTGCCCGCCAGCGCCACTGCTAGCAGTGAGCAATTAGAAAAAGATCTTGCCAAAGCACTGCGCAAGCAATGGGATATCTAAATTCCCGCGGGGAGGAAATTCCCCCAGCCAGAGGATTGGCCAAACCAATGGTCAAAGTGGTTCGTTTCTACCAAAAACATGTCTCTGGCCTTAAAATGGTATCGACCTGTCGGTTCGAGCCGACATGCAGTGCTTATGCCCTAGAGGCGCTTTCTCAACACGGCGCAATCAAGGGTACGGCGATGGCAATAGCCAGGGTCTGCAAATGCGGCCCCTGGCATCCGGGCGGATTCGATCCGGTCCCGGGTACCAACAACAATTGAGGATTAAACACTCGTGCTTAATTTCATTTACTGGCCAATTTCGGCCGTTTTGTGGTTCTGGCACTGGCTGCTGTCCCTCGTAATGGACCCTGCCTGGGGCATTACCTGGATTCTGGCCATTGTGCTGCTGACCTGGACGCTTAAGGCACTAATGGTCAAGCCGACCATTAGCCAGATTCGTTCCTCGCGCAAGATGCAGGAAATCCAGCCTAAGGTGCAGGAAATCCGCGCGAAGTACGGTAATGACCAAACCAAGGCCGCGCAGGAAATGCAGAAGGTCTACAAGGAGTCCGGCGTTCGTCCGATGGCCGGCTGCCTGCCGGTCTTCGTGCAGATTCCAATGTTCGTTGGTTTGTTCCACGTGCTGCGCTCCTTCGACCGCACCGTTGCGGTAGCCGGTGGTATTGGCCACCCCAGTGGTGACCCAATGTCCATTGAGGATAACGCCAATACCGCGAACTACATCTTTAAGCCGGACCTGGTCCAGCAGTTCTTGGATGCCAAGATTTTCGATGTCCCGTTGGTGACCAACCTGCGCTTGAACTCGCCGATTGTGGAGGGTGTTACTACCAGCCAGGCCGCCGTCATCATCGTTCCGATGATCGCCATCATTGCGGTCATGACGCACTTCAACGCCCGCATGAGCCTCAACCGCCAGGAAAAGCGCCGCGCTGCTGGCAAGACCCAAGCACCGCAGGGCCAGAACGCGGAAATGATGCAGCAGCAAATGGCCATGATGTCCAAGATGATGCTGTGGGTCATGCCGGCCATGCTGGTCTTCTCCGGCTCCATCTGGCCGATTGGTTTGCTGTTCTACATGATGGCCAATACGGTCTGGACCTTCTTCCAAACCCGCATCGTCTATGCCAAGATGGACCGCGAGGAAGAAGAAGAGGAAGCCGCTAAGGTTGAGGCCAAGCGCACTTCCGCGCCTAAGCCGGGTGCCCGCAAGAAGGACAACCGCACCAAGAAACAGCGCAAAAACAAATAAACACGGAGGAGAACCCCATCGTGTCCGAGATGGACCCGTCAGTAGTATTCGGCTCCCGCTTGCCCCTCGCGCAGGCTTACCATGATTCGCTCGCTACAGACGGGTCCACTCGTGGTTTTATAGGCCCCCGCGAGGTGCCACGCTTGTGGGAAAGGCACATTATTAACTGCGCCGTCGTCAAGCAAGCAATCCCGGAGGGCGCCACGGTTATCGACGTCGGCTCAGGGGCCGGATTGCCCGGCATTCCGCTGGCCATTGCGCGCCCGGACCTGCAGATCACCCTGATCGAGCCGCTGCTCAAGCGCTATAACTACCTCAACGAAGTCGTAGAAGAGCTTGGCCTAGACAACGTGACGGTCCTGCGTGGCCGTGCCGAGGAAGGCCCGATTAAAAAGGCCGTGGCGGGAGCAGACGTGGTCACCTCCCGCGCCGTCGCGCCCCTGGGCAAGCTGGCGAAATGGTCGCTGCCGCTCGTGCGCAAGGGTGGTGAAATGATCGCGCTGAAGGGTTCTTCGGTACACGAGGAACTGGAACGCGATGCCGCTGATATTAAGAAGGCCGGCGGTGGAAAGGCCGAGGTCAGCACCATCGAGGGAACCACGATCATTCGTGTCCCGCGCGTGAACTAAAGTAGACGGCATGACTAATCCGCGCCTTATCACCATTGCTAACCAGAAAGGCGGCGTAGGCAAAACCACCTCCGCCGCCAACTTGGCCGCAGCGCTAGCCACAGAGGGCAAAAAAGTGCTGGTGATCGACCTCGACCCGCAGGGAAACGCCTCCACGGCCATGGGCGCGGAACATAATTCCGGCACCGATTCCAGCTATGAGGTGCTCCTTGGTGATTGCACCGCCGAGAAGGCTATGCAGGCCTCCTCGCACAACGAGAATCTTTTTTGCATCCCCGCCACCATTGATCTGGCTGGTGCGGAGATTGAAATGGTCTCCTTGGTACGCCGAGAATTTCGGCTCTATGACGCCCTGCATAATGGCTTCCTTGAAGAGCATGGTTTTGAATATGTCTTCATTGATTGCCCGCCATCACTTGGCTTGCTCACCATCAATGCGATGACCTGCGCTGAAGAGGTCATCATCCCGATTCAATGCGAGTATTACGCGCTGGAAGGCGTGGGCCAGCTGCTAGGCAATATCTCCATGATTCGTGAGCATCTCAACGAGGATCTGCATATTTCCGCCGTGCTGCTGACCATGTATGACGCTCGTACACGTTTGGCCGAGGATGTGGCAGATAACGTCCGCGAACAGTTCGGAGCCGTGGTGCTGGCCAATGTTATCCCGCGCTCCGTGCGCGTTTCCGAGGCACCGGGGTACGGTACTACGGTTATTGATTACGCTCCCTCGTCCACCGGTGCCCGCGCGTACCTTGCGGCGGCGCGCGAACTTAACCGGCGTGGCGATTACCGCCCGCACCCGACCACCGGGGCGATTGGCGTGAGCCCAGAGATTTACGCGGAATTGGAAGGATAGGAACTCATGGCAGAACAGAAGCAAGGCGGCCTTGGCAAAGGCCTAGCCGCACTCATCCCGTCCGGTCCTGATGCCCCTACCCGCAAGCCGCGCTTGGGCGATTCCGCCGCGGATATCATCTTGGGAAATTCCACCCCGCAGCCGGGCCGGAAGGGTGGCGAAGGCAAGCGCGTAAAGGGCGCTCCCACCATTCAGCAGGGTTCTGGCTCTAAGTCCTCCAAGAAGCGCCAGGCCACCCCGGCTCCTATCGGTGCGACCTACCGCGAGATTTCCATTGGGGATATCATCCCCAACCCGAAGCAGCCGCGCACGGTCTTCGACGAGGATGAACTCGGCGAGCTCGTCCACTCGATCCGCGAGTTTGGCCTGTTGCAGCCTGTGGTCGTTCGTCCTTCCGAGGAAGGCGGCTTTGAGCTCATCATGGGTGAGCGTCGTTGGCGCGCTTCCTCCAAGGCGGGCCTGGCCACGATTCCGGCCATCGTGCGCGATACCAAGGACGACAACCTGTTGCGCGATGCCCTGCTGGAGAACATCCACCGCGTACAGCTCAACCCCTTGGAAGAGGCGCACGCCTACCAGCAGCTGCTGGAAGAATTCGGTGTTACCCAGAACGAGCTGGCGGACCGCATTGGCCGTTCGCGCCCACAGGTGACCAATATGTTGCGCCTGCTCAAGCTGCCGGTAGAGGTACAAAAGCGCGTAGCTGCTGGTACCTTATCTGCCGGCCACGCGCGTGCCCTATTGTCCTTGGATGACACCGAGGCCATGGAATACATTGCCAACCGCATCATCGCGGAGGGCCTGTCCGTACGCGCGACCGAGGAGGCAGTCACCCTCTACAAGCGCGATGGTAAGCCGGCCGAATCCAAGAAGAAGCAGCCGGCACCGCAGCCGCAGTACTTTACCGATTCCGCTGAGCGCCTGTCTGATCGTTTCGATACCAAGGTCACCGTGACCATGGGCAAGCGCAAGGGCAAGATGGTCGTGGAATTTGGTGACCAAGAAGATTTCGAGCGCATCATGGCGCTCATTGAGGGCCAGCACTAAACCGGGGCGATGATCCTCGAGCCGGTACGCGAAGGCGCGCGCATTCACCGCCAGGCCGCGCGCAGCACCTTTTGGGAGCTGGAGGCCGCCGTGGTCGATCCCGCCTTTGAAAAGGAAGCGTGGCTGGCCACTACCCTGCTCTCCTTTGGTCAGTGCGGCTTTACTGTGGGTGAGGACGCCACCATTCTCTTTTGCTCCCGCGAGGATGCTGCCGGCGCCGCCAAGCTTCCCACCGCCCCCATTTCAGACGATGCGGAGATCATTACCTCGCTCTTCGTCAAAGCACATTTAATGGGGCGTGGCATTGAAGCAGTGCTTGTCGACGCCGCCATTATGCACCTCACCAACCGCGGCAGCACCGCCGTGGAGGCCTTTGGCTATTACGGCGATCCAGCGGCAGCGGCGGATTTCTTGGGCCACAAACCGGCCTATATCGGGCTGATGTCTTATGAGACTTTGCGCTCCGCCGGCTTTGAGGTAGCCGCTGATCACCCAGTACTCCCCCGCTTGCGGCTCGAGCTGCCGCCCGAGCACGATATGCTCAGCGCGGCAGCGGCCGAAGATCTCCTAGCCCGCGCTTTGGCCTAGATTCGAGGCCTAGGACTGTTCGGCCTGGAGCAGCTCGGAGAACTTATAGGTGCCGGTTACGGCGGTGTCCTGCTCCATGAGGTACATGCGCTTTACGGCAATCACGATCGCCTCCGCAATGTCATCGCGGCGGGACGGGTTGGTGAGGATCTTTATGTCCTCTGGGTTGGTCAGGTAGCCCAGTACGATCTGGATGACCGGCATCTGGGTCAAGCGCAGCAGGTCCCAGGTGCGGCCGTGGTTGCCGCAGTCCAGCAGCTCAGTGCGCGCGACAATCTCGCGCTGGATGAAACCGGAAAGGGTCTCACCAATGAGTGAGGAGTTGCCGGATTCGGAACCGAAGTAGAAGGTGGCAACACCATTGGCCTTCTCATTGGGGTAGGAATCGCAGGCTAGGGAAATGACCATGTCCGCATCGAAGGCGTTTGCCAGTTCGGCGCGGGACTTGACGTCCGCATCGGAGGTCCGAGGACGGGAGATGATGGTTTCCATGCCCGCGGCAATCATGCGCCCCTCGATGCGCTGGGTGAGGTCCCACAGGATTTCCTGCTCGGAAATATCACCGAAGCGACCCTTGACCAGCTGGCCGGCTTCGCCGCCGCTCAAGGCGGGATCGATGACAACGCGCTTGCCCGCCAGCTTAGGGCCGGCATTGCGGACGCGCTCACGCTCTTGGATATTGTGCGCGGAACCACCGGTAATACGGCGGCCGAGCAGTCCAAGGGCGCGGATGGTGGCCGGGCCGCACACACCATCTTCTTGCAGGCCGCAGTTGTGCTGATATTCCTTCAGGGCCGCGTGGGTATTAGTACCGAAGTGGCCGTCCACGCGCTGCTGGTAGAAGCCGAGCTCCTGCAGTTGTTGCTGGAGCTGCGAGATATCGTCACCCACCAGCTCATTCGCAGGCTCGTAGCTAAGGACGCGGCTGCCGAGCGTGTATGAGGCTTGGCGCAGTTCGCGCAGGGTGAGATCGTCGATTTCGCCCGTGGGCACGATACCGCGGGATTGCTGGAAGGCCTTGAGGACCTCAGACAAATTGGCATCAAAGCTCTTGTCGCTCTCGGAGTACTTCTGCTTCTTCCACGCAGAAAGTTCCCCCTTGAAATCTGACAAGAGGCCGAGACGGGCCAAGGTAGCGCGAGCCTCAGCTACACGCACGCTTGTATCGCCGACTCGAAGAACGCGATTCACGCCTTATACCCCTTTCACAGCCCGCTTTAGTTAGGGCCGCATTCCAGAATTTCTACACGCTTAATCTAATAGGAATTAGATTAACAGTTAAAGCTGCTTTTTCACTTGCGCCACGATGTCATCTTTAGAACGCAGACCCACAAATTCGTCCACTTTCTCGCCGTGGTTGAAAATCAGCACATTGGGGATGGACATGATCTGGAACATGGCGCCTAGGTTGCGCTCTTCATCGACGTTAACCTTGGCGACGGTGACTTGGCCGTCCAACTCCTCCGCTACCTCTTCCAGGATGGGGGAAAGCTTCTTGCACGGGCCACACCACTCGGCCCAGAAGTCGACGATGACGGGCTTATCGGACTCGATGACGTCCTTACGGAACGTATCGGTGGTTACTTTCTTGACGTTGCTCATACTGAATTAACGGTTTTCTGCGAGGAAATGTTCCGCATCAATTGCCGCACGGCAACCGGAGCCGGCCGCGGTAATTGCCTGCTGGTAGTGGTCATCCACCAAGTCACCGCAGGCGAAAACGCCTGGCAGGGAGGTCTTGGTGGTGGGTTGTTCAACTACAACATAGCCGTTGTCATTGAGCTTGACCTGATCATTGAGGAAGGAAGAGCGCGGATCATGGCCAATTGCTACGAACATGGCAGTGACGTCCAAAGTGGAAGTCTCGCCGTTGGTGACGTCCTTGAGTTTGAGTCCGCCGACCTTGCCATCGGCTTCAATAACTTCTTCGACGACCTTATTGGTCTCCCACTTGATCTTTTCGTTGGCCTGGGCGCGCTCCAGCATGATCTTGGAGGCGCGGAAGTTCTCGGAGCGGTTCACAATGGTGACAGAGTCCGCGAACTTGGTGAGGAAGGTAGCCTCCTCCATGGCAGAGTCGCCGCCGCCGATAACGGCAATATTGTGGCCCTTGAAGAAGAAGCCATCGCACGTAGCGCAGGTGGATACACCGCGGCCGGAGAGTTCTTCCTCACCGGGAACGCCGAGGTGGCGCGGGGCGGCACCGGTGGCGAGGATAACGGTGCGGGCCTCAAAGAGCTCGTCACCCACGTGCAGCTTTTTAATATCGCCTTCCAGCTCTACGGAGTCAACGACTTCCATGCGCAAATCCGCACCGAAGCGGATGGCCTGGGCGCGCATTTCTTCCATGAGCTCTGGGCCCATGATGCCCTTTTGGAAGCCGGGGTAGTTTTCTACCTCGGTGGTATTCATAAGCTCGCCGCCGTACTCGAAGCCCTCGAAGACAATCGGGTTGAGCTCGGCGCGTGCCGCGTACAGCGCGGCGGTGTAACCGGCAGGGCCGGAACCTACGATGGCAACATCGTGGACGGTCATTGCTAACTCCCTTAAATCAGAGTGTGGTTTCGCGTAACGCCCTGAGTCTACCCGCCGCGCTGACAAACGTCGGTATTAGCAAACTCACCCCATGGCGGCGCGTAGGACTTCCCTCGCTCGGGCGCGGCGGGATTTGATGGTGCCGGGCTTTACCCCTTGGGCGGTGGCAACTTCGCCGACGCGGAACCCGGCGACGTCGGTAAGCACCAGCGCCTCGCGCTGATCCTCCCGCAGCAACTGCATTGCCTCGCGCACCACCAGCTGCTCCGCTAGGTTTTCGGAAGGGTTATGCGCGAGCAGCGGGTTGCGATCGTCATCAAAGTCCTCCGCATCTAATGAAGCATTTTCCCTGTTAGAACGGTGGTTCAAGTAGTCATAGCCAGAGTTTTTCACCAGCCGGTGCAGCCAGGTCGATAGCGCAGACTCGCGGCGATAGGAGTGCAGGTTGCAGCTGGCGCGCAGGAAGGCTTCCTGGACCACATCTTGGGCATCGTGATCGTTTCTGGTGTAGCGCCGCGCTACCGTGGTCAGCCGCGTGCGGTGGCGTTCCACGATGGCGGAAAAGGCCTTATTGTCCCCCTCAATAAAAGCATCAACTAGTTCTTCGTCACTGCGGTCATGACTGAGCGTCATATGTAGATTCCCCCCGGATCAACAACTGTTATACACAGTGTGACCCGAGGGGAACTAGGGCGCGAGCGCTAGGCTGTACAGTTTATTGACCAGCCCGCACGCGGAGGGTGCGCCGCAGGTTATCGCGGCATTCCAGCAGGATACGGCGCAGCGCTCCTGGCAGCTTTCGGTGCAGCAGGCGCGTGGTGGCGGCATCGGCCATCGGCAACTCCGGGTAGAAGCCGCGGATGAGGCGGTTAGCAATCTCAATCGGGTGCGCGGCCCAGATGTCTTCCACGCGGGAGAAGAACTCCTCCGCAAAGGCCTCCTGCAGGCTAGCTGAGCGCGGGGCATTGAAACCGGCGACCAGTGCGTCCACCTCGGCATTGGAATATGCGCCGGGCGTAAGTGCCTTATCGAACGCGGAGCGCTTGGTCTCCGGCGTGGGGAAGGCGTGGCTGGCGCCGAGGAATTCGGTAGCGCCGGTCAGCGTATTATCGCGCTGCTTTTCCTCTTCGAGCTCGGCCGGGGTTACGGCATTGCGGGCCGCGAGGGCGCGCAAGATCGACCAGCGGATTTCGGGGTCCACGCGAAGGCCGGCAATGCCACCGGAGAGCAGGGCCTTAAGGCGCGCGGTACCTGATTCCTCCGGCGTTGCGGCGAGTGCGCGGATGGCGGCGCGAGCGAGCACAAGCTGCGCGTCCGAGGCTGGTTCGGCCTCGTCCAGGTGGCCCCAGATCGCCTCGGCATAGTCGGTGCGGACCTGCTCGCGGTCGGCGTCTGCAACATAGTGGGCAATCGCAAAGTTGGCATTGGCGCAGGCAGCAGCCAGCAGCGTCGTGTTGGTCTCGTAGGCTTCGTGCTTGACGACGACCCCCACATAGTCAATCGCCGACATTTCCCCATCGCGGGTGAGGTTCCACAGGGCGGTCCAGATTACCGCGCGGGTCAATTCATCCTCGATGTCGGTCAGGCGCTCACTCGCTGTGTCTAGGGAGGCCTCGTCGAAGCGGATCTTGGCGTAGGTATGGTCGGCGTCGTTAAGCAGCAGCAATGCCGGGGCCGGAAGACCGGCCGCTTCATCGATGATGGTGCGGGTGGTGCCATCGCCGGCGGGGAGATCGATGTCGATCTCGCGGTACTTGTGCAGGGATGCATCAAAGAGCGAAGCGGTCAGGCGGTGCGGTCGGGTGACGTCCTCGGCGTCTGCACTGATTGCCAGCTCCGCAATTTTCTCGCCTTCGGTGTGCAACTCCGGGGTGAGGGTGTCCGGGCCCCAGGTGCGCAGCCAGGCCTGCGACCAGGCATCAAGATCGCGGTCCGTGTGCTTCTTGAGCGCCTGCAGGAGGTCATCAAAGGTGGCGGCGGCAAAGGCGTGTTCCTGGAAGTAGTCGCGCGCACCGGCGTAGAAATTATCGCGACCGACATAGTGCACCAGTTGCTTGAGCACCGCCGCGCCCTTGGCATAGGTGATGCCGTCGAAATTTTGGCGCGCGGCATCTACGTCCGGGATCTCCGCCTTAATTGGGTGCGTGGTGGGCAGCTGATCCTGCAGGTAGGCCCAGTTCTTGCGGGCGCCGGCAAAATTGGCCCAGGCCGCGGCGTAGTCGGTGCCGTGGACGGAAGAATCCGCGCCCATAAATTCCGCGAAGGACTCCTTGAGCCACAGGTCATCCCACCACTGCGGAGTGACCAGATCACCGAACCACATATGGGACATCTCGTGCAGGATGGTATTTGCACGGCCGGCATGCTGCGCGCGGGTAGCGCGGGAGCGGAAGATGTAGTTCTCCGTAAACGTCACCAGGCCGGGATTTTCCATCGCGCCGAGGTTGTATTCGGGTACAAAGATGGAATCGTACTTGCCCCACGGATAGGGATAGCCAAAGTTCTGGTGGAAAAAGTCCATGCCTTGGGCGGTAAGTTCTAGGATTTCCTCGTCCAGGTGCTCAAACATGGACGCGCGCGCAAAGGCGCGCAGCTGTGCCGAGTGGCTGCCATCCGGGGAGGTCCAGGTGCGCTCTTGGTACTGGTAGGGGCCGGCGGCGAAAGAAGTCAGGTACGTCGACAGCGGCGGGGTCGGCGCAAAAGTAACGGTGGCGAGCTCCCCCTCCTCGTGGCGTTCGACTTCCGGTTGGTTGGAAAGGATCTGCCACTTTTTCGGTGCGGTCATGCGCACGTGGAAGACGGCCTTGAGATCCGGCTGCTCTAGGCAGGGGAAGATGCGGCGGGCATCGGAAGGCTCGAGGTGTGAATACAGGTAGGTCGCGTCATCGGCCTGATCGTGCATCCGATGCAGACCCTGGCCGGTGCGCGAATAGCGCGAGTGGCTGGTGACCTCGATAGCGAGCTCCTCCCCTACCGGCAGGCCGTGCAGCCGGATGATGCTGCCATCAAAATCCACCTCCTGCGGGGTGCCATTGACCTTGACCTCCGCGACGGATTCGCCCAGGTAATCAAGGAAAAGCTCGGGTTCGCTGCTGCTGAGCTCGAGGCGGGTAGTCACGCGGTAGGTGGGGCTATCGAGTACCTCCGAGAGATCGAGGTGGAGGTGATAGGCGCGCAGGTCCACTGCCGCTGCGCGTTCTTGGAGCAACTCGTGCTGCGTCTTATTTTGTGGTGCGGTCATGTCTACGAACTATAGTTACCGCCGTCACGTAGGGTGCGGGGTTGGGGTCTAAGTTCCGCTGCCTTTTAGAGGCAAACTACCCAGCGGGTATTGGGACCTCGCTGTGGACCAGTTGGATTAGTTTTTGCCGTCTCACACTCTTCAAGTGGCGCAAGATGTCAGTGACCATCAGCAAGCGTCACACCACACTGAGGGATGCAACCTATGGAAACCGTCAGGCGATAACACCACACTCACCACTTTCTGTAAACATAAGGTGCTGTTGCAAAGTTGGGGCAGTAGAAAGACCGGCGTGAAATAATCAGAGCCATGGGCATCTTCTCCGGTCGCCATTTCCCCCGTGACATCATCCTGTGGGCAGTGCGGTGGTACTGCCGCTACGGCGTGAGCTACCGCGACCTCGAAGAAATGATGACCGAGCGGGGTGTGCCAGTCGATCACACCACGATCTACCGCTGGGTGCAGAAATACGCCCCTGAGCTGGATAAGCACACTCGCTGGTACCGGCAGGTACCCGACTGGCAGGCCCGGTCCTGGCGGGTGGATGAGACCTATATCCGGGTCGGCGGCACGTGGTGCTATCTCTACCGGGCTATTACCGCCGGTGGGCAGACCTTAGACTTCTACCTCTCACCAAAACGGAATGTGGCTGCGGCCAAGCGTTTCCTGGCCAAGACGCTGCGATCGAATACGACAGCCGGGTCCCCGCGGGTCATCAACACCGACAAGGCACCAGCTCTGGCCAAGGCAATATCCGAGCTGAAGGCGGAGGGAATCTGCCCTCAGACGGTGGAGCACCGGCAGGTGAAATACCTGAACAACGTTCTCGAGGGAGATCATGGCCGACTTAAAAGAATCCTGGGACCGAAGGGGGCGTTCAAAAACCGAATTTCCGCCTACCGGACGTTGAAAGGGATGGAAGCGATGCATTCATTACGGAAAGGTCAGGGCACGATGTTTGCTTATGGGCACCCCAATCCGGACGCGGTGATCGTCAACCGGGTCTTCGAGACGGCCTGAGAACGCCGGCACGCAGCGGCCATCAGGAAATGAGAAACTGGGTCGTCTCGGCTCTCCGCCCAACTTTGCAACAGCACCAAGAAAAAGCCCACAGCCAAAGGTGGCTGCGGGCTTGGGGAAGCTCAATGCTTCTAGTGTGTCTGGGGTTATGGGTCTACTGCTTGATAGCGGAGACCTCGAGCTCAATCTTGATCTCCTCGGAGACCAGCACGCCGCCGGTCTTCAGCGGCGCGTTGAAGTCGATGCCGAAGTCCTTGCGGTTGATCTTGGTGGTTGCCTCGAAGCCCAAGCGGGTATTGCCAAAGGGGTCCTCAGCGGTAGCAACGTCTTCAACGTCGAGGTCAACGGACTTGGTGGTGTCCTTAATGGTGAGGTCACCGGTGACGGTGCCGTTGCCATTCTCATCAACGTTGAGGTTGGTGGCCTTGAAGGTGATTTCCGGGTACTGCTCTACTGCGAAGAAGTCCTCGTTCTTTACGTGTGCATCGCGGTCATCGTTGCCGGTGGTGATGGAAGCGGTGCGGATAGTGGCCTTAGCAGCGGACTCAGCGATGTTCTCGGCCACGGTAATGGTGCCTTCGAAGTCTGCGAAGTTACCGCGAACCTTGGTGACCATTGCATGCTTGGCGACGAATCCGATAGCGGTGTGGGTTGTGCCTAGGGCTGCCCGACGAGACCAATGTCTGCGATGGTTGCCTTATCGGACTTGGGCAGCTCGGTGATCATGAGGAGGAGGCCGTCGAATTGCTCGGTGGTTTCCTCCAGCTCGATATCTTCCTTGCCGCTTTCGAACTTGCCCCTGGCCAGTTGGTGCAGGGAGCCAGCTTGTGGATTCTCCGGATTGAAGCTGTCCTGATTTACGCCATAGACGGCGTACTTCGCCCCAGTGGAGTTGGACTGCACCACCGGCAGGACCGCAAGGTGCGTTGGCGTATCCAAGGTGACGAGGACGCCGGTGTCCTCCTCTTCGGTGGACCAAGTGGTGGCCGTTTTGCCGTCGATAAGCGCTGCATAGTCTTTGTTATCAGGGACGGTAACCGCAGAGGAAGGCTGGAGACGCACCGGCGGGGTATCCGGAATGTCCGTGCTGCCGTGGATGGTCTCGCTGACCGGGTTGGATGCCTCCACATTGCTGAGCAAGGACATGATCCAGGTGGTGAGCGCGGCCATTGCGACGACGAAGATGGTGGCGAAGATGCCGATGACGATGACGCCGGAACCGGAATAACCGCGGCCGCCGAAGCCGGGTTCTTGCGCCGGGTCATCCTCTTCGTCCGGTTCTACCTGTGCCTTCACCGGCAGGGCTTCAGGTGCTTCTTCTGGTTCATCCGGTGCGAAGTCGCGCAGGCGCTGGGCGATGCCGGCCAAGGTTAGCGCCTGTGCCTCTTGCAGCTCCTCCATCTTTTCCTCGCGGCTGTCCTCATCAGCACTATCGAGCGCGTAGTGCGCATCTTCGACGCGCTGGGCGGCCTCGTCCGCGGGGAGGTTGGCGTCCTCAGAAATATCGCGCAGCTTCTTCGGTGAAGGTTCCGTGGACTCCACAAGCAGCTCGAGGGCGGAGCTCAAAGCCTCGCGGTCGGTGGCTGCGGAGGTGCCGTCCAGCACGGCGGGGAAGGCAACCTTGACCACGCCATCGGTAGAGACGCGGAAACGGTCGCGGTGTTCCACGCCGAGGATGAGGCCGGCATCGTGGGCAGCGGCGGCGTCAGCAAATAGCGGTGCAGTAGCACGAGCCACGGAATGGGGATCGAGGTTATCGGCCTCAGCCACCTGCTTAAGGGAGGTGCCCTCAAACCAATCCGCCACTACCAGGCAGCCAGTGCGATAAGACAGAACTTGGATATTATCCGCCACGGTATCGAGCTCCAGCTCGGCAAGGCGGCGGGTATTGCGCGAAATCTCTGCGGAGCGGCGGGCGGCAACTCCTGGCGTCGCCGGCGCAATTGGCGCCAGGCTATTGGTATCGACGAACGTCAAGGCGACCAGTCGGCCGGTGGACTGTTCGCGTGCCTGCCAGAACTGCGCACCAGTGACCGCACCGTGATCTTGGAGCAGGCGGAAGCGGCCATCCGATACCGGGGCGCCCGGCACGAGGCGTGGTCCGCGGACGATACCGGCGGACATCGGTGGCGGTACCAGGGTGGCGTTGAAGGCGTCCTGGGAGAATACCGGTTGAATTTCCGGCACGTCGGGCTCTTCCAACTCGATGGCCTTGGAAGAATCGACCTTGATGAAGCGGGACATGCCCGGGATGCGCTGTAGGGCACGGGCCAGGTTCTGGACCTCCGGCAAGGAGGACTTGGACAGCACCAGGCCGGTGGCGATGAGGAAGATGATGCCAAGCACCGCGACCTTGATCAGCGAGACGATGGACGGCAGATTCTCCGGGAGGAGGTAATTCACGCCCCAATACAGCACCCAGGAGACAACCAAGCCCACTAGGCCGGAACCGGAAGCCCACAGCACGGTCTGCGTGACGGCCTTGCCGCCGAGGCTGCCGAGCTTGCGCTTGAGTAGGAAGCCGCCAATGACCGCACCGGAGACGAAGCCAAAGCCATTGGCCGTACCGAGCAGAATCACCACGCGGTCCGGGTTGGACGTCATCAATGGTGCCAAGAGAGTGAGGACGATCTTGGTCAGCGTGATGCCGGCGATGATGAAGGTTGGCGTCCAGGCTTCCTCGCGGGCATAGAACACGCGCAGGTGCAGCAGCACCAAGGCATACGGGATGAGTGTGAAGGCGGAGAAGCTGATGGTCAGGCCGAGCTGCTCGGCGCTCTCGGCGCCGTAGGCACCGTACTGGAAGAGGGCGCGGGCGATAGGAACGCCGAAGCCGGTCATGAAGATGACGATGGGGATAAGCGCGATGAAGGTCAGCTTGGAGCCCAAGGTGAGATCGCGGACCACGGCATCTACATCGCCGTCGGCGGCGTTGCGGGACAGGCGCGGCATAATCGCCGTCAGGAGCGTCACGCCGATAACGCCATAAGGCACCTGCAGCATGAGCCAGGCATTCTGATAGACCAGCGGGGCGCCGGCATCCGCATAGGCGGCCACGCGAGAGGTGACCACGTAGCCCAGCTGGGAGATGGCCACATAAGTAATAATGGCCAAAGCCATGCCGCCGAATTGCTTGATGCGGGCATCCAAGCCCCACTTAGGGCGCAGATTAATTCCGGCCTTCTTGAGATACGGCAATAGGATGAGGCACTGCACCATGACCGCTGTGGTGGTGCCCAAGCCCAAGAGCATGACGTGTGGATCGGCCACCGGCGTGGGTTCATGCGGGTCGAGCTCGCCTGGCAGGAAGCGATAAGCCAGCAGCACGCTAATG
Organism: Corynebacterium tuberculostearicum SK141; assembly: GCF_000175635.1. Classification (GTDB taxonomy): domain Bacteria; phylum Actinomycetota; class Actinomycetes; order Mycobacteriales; family Mycobacteriaceae; genus Corynebacterium; species Corynebacterium tuberculostearicum_C. The sequence goes on from NZ_ACVP01000004.1 coordinate 29,670, forward strand.
GAGATGAAGTTATTGATCACCGGCGCCCAGGCGCCCGGACCAAAGACATTCTTGGTATTAAGGACGGCCTGGAAGAGGGCGAAGAGGCCGTAGAAAAGAATCTGCGGCAGCAGCAAGAAGGCCAAGGAAGTTGCCTGTACGGCATTGGCCTTGGAATCTTCCGGCAGCATCATCCTGGTTAAGAAGGGTGCTAGCACCACTGAGGCGATGGTAACTATGCCCAGGATGGAAAAGGCCAGGGTAAATAGCCGCCGGACAAAGGTCTCACCGCGGTCCGTGTCTTCCTTTTCGGCCCGCACGAGGACGGGCACGACCAGAGAGGTCAGCACCGCACCCAAAACGATCTCGGTGACGAGGTTGGGGATCTGGTTGGCGCTACTAAACGCAGTTCCCACCGTGGCGCCGAGCGTGGCGCCGATGAGCATCTGGCGCAAGAAGCCAGTGATGCGGGACAGCAGCGTCGCGATGGCCATCGTGCCTGTTGCGCGGATGACATCCTGATTGGATGATTCATTGTCCGCGTTGCGTCCAGTGAGCGCGGACTTATCCTCCTCAGGAGGAACGGTGGTGTCCTTCACCGCTGGGGTGGGGCGCTTTTCTGGTACCGGAGCGGGAGGAGAGGCCTGGACGATGCGGCCGCGGGCACCCGCCGGGGCGGGGTGCTCTGCCGGCACGGCGGCATCCTTCGGGTCAACTACACCCGCAGGTGACTTCTCCACGTGTTCGGCCTCGCGGCCAGTCTTATCAGTCATAGAGGATACAACTTCAACTTACTTTTTAAGCCTTTGTGATTTTTTGCGCCGATGGCGGCCTAGCCGGAAGAGCGTGGCTAAGACCAGCGCAAGGGCGCCGGCTATGCCGACGCCATACACGCCTACGATACCGGCACGCGTTTGCACAGCGATATTGATGGGCTCGGAGATGGTTTGCTTTTCTGGGGTAGCAAGCCATAGGCCAATGTCCGTGCGATCGGCGTCCTTAGGCATATCGGCGGTCATGGATACAGTAATAGAGCCCTTGGCCGGAATACGGACGCTCTTGGGTGTGTTGAGGCGCGCGCCATCGGGGGCATCGTATTGCAGCTTGGCCTCCACCGGTAGTGGCAGGCCATTTTCTGCCACGATGAGCAGCGGCGATGACTCGGATACGCGGGTATAGACATTGCCCGGTGGGATAAGCGCCACAGAAGAACGCAGGTCCCGCAGCGTATCCGAATGCACGTCCATCGTGTCAGTGAACCGGCGCTGCGCCTCCGCATTGGCGCCCAAGCTATCGCGGTTGGTCAGCGAGAGGGCGGCGAGCAGATCCCGGCGCAAAGGCAAGACAAATTCATAGCGAGTGAGTGCGATATCTGGATCATCGACCATGATATTCATCAGCTCATCGGTATAGCGGGCTTGCTGCTCCACGCGGACGATGTCGGATTCGGCAAAGGCGGCGGGATCGCTAAAGGGGCTGCCAGGTAGTGAACCGGGCTCCGCGGTCTCCTGCTTCAGGCTGCCGACGGTGCGCGGATGGGACTTACCGGAAGCGATGAGCGCCTCGGCAGAGTCGAGTGCGTACTCGGCCGCGCTGGGATCCAAGTAATTGGGCAAGCGCGCCACGGTGTCATCGCTTGCGGCCAAGCTCAACGCGGCGCCGCCGGTGATGGCACGAGAAAGATCGGAATCGAGCGAGTAATCGTAGCGCAACTCCGGGTTGGAATATCCCACCGTCTGTGGCTTGGAGCCGGTTTGGGCGAGGAGGGCGCCCAGGGAGGCGTCGAAAGTCACGGCGCGGCCGGGCCACGAAGTATTATCCGCCACCAACGCGGGCAGGGGCAGTTGCTGATCCACATAGCCGGAGCCGACCGCGAGCACGGTGGTGGCCGGCTTGGCACCGAGGATTCGCTCGATGGTGTGATTGCCGCGTTGTAGCCCCTCATAAGTAAGGAAGGGATTATTCGCCTTGGCCACGGAGGAAGCATTGGCGTTCGCCCACGGCATAGACATAAAGCAATCGAGCTCGCGCAGGCGCTTGAGCCAGCGGGCAGCATCCTCTTTCCCCGTGCCGGGTTCGAGGTGCACATCGTCCTCGTTAGTAAACCACGAATCGCGCAGGCGCTTAGGGCGCTCGGCTTGAGGTGGGCGGGCCGAACCTACCTTATAGCCCTCCGCCATGCGGTTGACCGTATCCAAAAGGGCGGGATCGATGGCTACGCAGCCTGCCCCGCGCAGATCATGGTTGGCATACGTGCTGACCAAGCGATCGAGCCGGCCACCCTCCGCCAGCTCACCGGCCAGCTCATCAGAGGAGAGGATAAGGTCCTCTCCCCCAGCGCCGCCTGGTACCGAGTCAATATCGGCGCTGATGGGATAGACCACGGTGAGATCGTGGGGTGTGGGATCCGAGGGGGCATCGCCAAGCGCCTGCTCCTTCCCCTTCACCTGGCCTACGAGGCGTTCCTCCGCAAAGCTGACCGCCTCGCCGCCTACGGTGCCGGTGAGGGTAAAGAGCAGCGGATAGGAGCCAGGCTCTTCGATGGCCAGGGTCTGCTCGCCGTGCAGGGAGGTAGGAACCTGGAAGGTGACCTCCCGGGATTCGCCCGGCTGCAGGGGCGCGGTGGAAGTGCTGGGACCGTAATACGGGAATTCGCCGGTGGCCAGCTGCGTGCGTGCCTGCGCGGTGTCCTCCACGGCATCGCCGCGGCGGCTCGTGAGCTGGAGATCCTCCATGGCTTCATCGGTAGGATTGTGCAGCCGGAAGGTCAGTTTCAGGTCCTTGCCCACGGAAAAAGGCTCAGCCGCAAGGAGATCAAGGTTGGCCCGCTCCGGCCCGCGCGCACCCAACCATGCCTGGATATCCTGCTGCTTTTCGGCGGCCGCGTCCATCTGCGCGGCGGCTTCTGGTAGCGGCAGGCACAAGCCCCACCCCGCTACCGCCATGCAGCCGCCCACGGCGGCCCAAGACTTCAGGCGTAGGCGCATTACCGTGGGGTCACTTTCCCCGCCGCGGCTTCCTTTCGTGCGAGATCGGGAAGGAGATCATGCGCGATGCGCGCCAGCTTGCGCTCATCGGCGTAGGCCAAGTGCTCGATGAGTTCAGAGACGGGGATCCACGAGACCTCAGTGACCTCTGGATCCTCATCGTTCATAATGCCGTCTACAAAACGCAGCAAGTGGTGGTGCACGGTCTTATGGATGCGCACCCCATCAGAGACGAACCAGTAATCAATCATGCCGAGGTCCGCAAAAACCTCACCAGAAATGCCGGTTTCTTCCCATACCTCGCGTTCAGCGGTAACCTCCTTGGCCTCGCCATTTTCCACGTGGCCCTTGGGCATGGACCACAGCAGGCGCCCGCGGCGGTCAAGGCGGCCAATGAGCGCCACATAGAGCCGGGAAAGGTCGACATTGCCATTGGCATCGACGCACTCCGCCAAGCCGGAGACAACGAGGCCGCCCGCGGAGGTTTCATCGCGGGTTTCCATGGCCGTGGATTGGCCATTGCCACCGCGGTAGGGCTTGCGCTGCTGAGTGGTGCGGCGCGCGCGATTATCCGGCCGGCGGCGCCGCCTGCGCCGAGACCGGTTGCGGTTGCGGCCGCCTCCCTTGGAGGGGCCCTGTTCTTGGTTAGTCATCCCTGCCAATCGTAGTAGACTCTCACCCGTGAATTTTCAGGACACTCAGCTAATCGGCGTTCTTGCCCGCGCGGAATCCACCGTCTCCTCCCTCAGCAGCCTGCTGGGCGGACTGGTGGAGAAATTTGCCGCGCGGGGCTACTCGCTCTACCTCGTGGGCGGCTCTGTGCGCGATGCGCTTTTGGGTCGCTTGGGAAATGACCTGGACTTTACTACCCCGGCCCGCCCCGAGGTGGTCAAGGAGATCCTCGATGAGTGGGCCGAAACCGTGTGGGATACCGGCATAGACTTCGGTACCGTCTCCGCGGCCTACAAGGGCCAGCAGATTGAGATCACTACCTTCCGTTCCGATTCTTATGACGGCCAGTCCCGCAATCCTGAGGTGGTTTACGGTGACACCTTGGAAGGTGATCTTGTCCGGCGCGACTTCAAGGCCAATGCGATGGCCATTGAGCTGCTTGCCGACGCCTCCTTTAAGTTCCACGATCCCCTCCACGGCCTCCACGACATAGCTGACCGGGTGCTCGATACCCCGGATAAGCCGGAGATCTCCTTCCATGATGATCCGCTCCGCATGCTGCGTGCGGCTCGGTTTGCCTCTCAGCTAGAATTTCGCGTGGCCGATCGCGTCGTGGAGGCCATGCGGGATATGGCTGGCGAGATCCAGCGCATCACCGTCGAGCGCGTGCAGGTGGAGCTGGATAAGCTCATCTGCGGCACGGCCCCGTGGGATGGCATTGATCTACTGGTATCTACGGGAATCGCGGACTATATCTTCCCGGAGATCCCCGCGCTACGCATGACCGCGGACGAACACGCGCAGCACAAGGACGTCTATGCCCACTCGCTCAAGGTGCTAAGCCAGGCCATGGATCAAGAGGAAGATGGTCCTGATCTTGTCCTGCGCTGGGCGGCGCTGCTGCACGATATTGGCAAGCCGGATACCTTTGATAACACCGATGGCAAGGTCTCCTTCCACCACCACGAGGTGGTGGGCGCCAAGCTCGCCCGCAAGCGCCTGCGGAAGTTGAAATACCCCAAGGCCACCACGGAGTCCATCGGCCAGTTGGTTTATTTGCACATGCGCTTCCATGGGTTTGGGGAAAATCAGTGGACTGATTCCGCCGTGCGCCGCTATGTCACCGACGCCGGCGATCTCCTTCCCCGATTGCACAAGCTGGTGCGCGCCGATTGCACCACCCGCAATGCCAAGAAGGCCCGTCGCCTCCAGCGCACCTACGATCAGCTGGAAGAGCGCATCGAAGAGATCGGCCGCAAGGAGGACCTGGCGCGCGTGCGTCCAGACCTCGACGGCAACGAGATCATGGAGATCTTAGGCCTCCAGCCCGGCCCTGAGGTGGGCCAGGCGTGGTCCTATCTCAAGGAGCTGCGCCTCGAGCATGGACCCCTCGAGCGCGAGGACGCGATTGCGAAGTTGCGCGAGTGGTGGGATTCTAAACAGTGATGTTTGCCGATAGATTATTCAACGCCCTCGAGCGCAATGACCCCGCCCCCGGCCAGCTGCTCATCGCCGCTCCGGGCATGCTTTCGCCGGAATTCGCCCGTTCCGTCATTCTCGTCATTGAGCACAATGACATGATGACCTTCGGCGTGGATCTGACCAAGCGCTCCGAGGTGGCGATTTTCAATGTGCTGCCAGAATGGCTTCCCGTTGTGGCCAAGCCGCAGGCGCTGTACATCGGCGGCCCGCTCAATCAGCAATCCGTCGTAGGGCTCGCGCAGACCAACCAGGGCGTCGATCCGGACAAGCACGACCGACTCACCCGCCTCGCCCCGCGCCTCGCGCATGTGGATCTGCGCGCGGAGCCGGAAGAGATAGAGCCCTTGGTCTCGGGTATGCGCATGTTTGCCGGCTACGCCGAGTGGGGCCCGGGCCAGCTAGAAGAGGAAATCGAGGCCGGCGAATGGTTCGTCTCCCCTGCCCTGGCCCAAGACGTTATTACGCCGGGCCCGGCCGACCTCTGGTCCGATGTTATGAAGCGCCAACCCATGCCGTTGCCGTTGTACTCCACCTATCCTGTCAACGTGGAAGACAATTAATTCCTATCGAGCTGCAGGCAGTGGGCTACACTAGCCCGCATGCGTGAGGATATTGCACAAGGCTTGCGGGATACCTGGGCCGCCGCCATCGGCCTTATTCCCCTCGGCCTAGCCTTCGGCCTGCTCATGGTCCAATCTGGCTTCAGTTGGTGGTGGACGCCTATTTTCTCCATCGTCATTTACGCCGGCTCGATGGAGTTCCTCGCCATTTCCATGGTCACCGGCGGCGCCACAGCCGTGGCTTCTCTAGTCACCGGTTTCATGGTGAACTTCCGCCATATTTTCTATGGCCTCACCTTTCCCCGCCACCGCATTCGCTCGCGCCTAGGCAGGGCTTATTCCACCTACGCGCTTACCGACGAAACCTATGCCATCGTCTCCTCCCTCCCCACCGATGACCGTCCGACCGGGGCCCGGATCCTCACCATCCAAATTTTTTGTCAGGCCCTGTGGGTAGGCGGTGGCATTGTCGGTGCTCTCGCCGGCCAGGTCATTCCCTCTACCGTGCAGGGCATGGAATTCGCCCTAGTGGCGCTGTTCGTCGTGCTGGCTATGGATTCCTTCCGCAATAACCAGGACCTTTCTTTACCCCTAAGCGCGGCGATGGTGCGGATCCTCGCGGCCGCCTTCGCCCCTGGACAACTCCTCATGGTGGCCCTGAGCGCCTACTTCATCCTGCTCATTATTCGGTACCTATCCCCACGCGTCGATGCGGCTTTTACCTTGCGTAGACGAGGCGACGTTAAGAGATTCCGTGAGGAGTACTAATGCCCGCTGGAATCACCCTTGCTTCCATCGCGGCCGTCCTAGTTCCCGTCGGCCTCATTACCGTTGTACTACGCCAACTTCCTTTCTCCTTTGTGAAATGGATGAAGGATAGTCAGTTCTTTTCCTTGCTCGGCATGATGATGCCTGTCGGAGTGATGACCATCTTGGTGGTGTATACCGTCCACGGGCAGTCCAGCGCCCCCGGTGGCATCTGGGCGGCTCTCCTCGGAGTGGTGGTCACTTTCCTGCTGCATCTGTGGAAGCGGGAGTCTGCGCTGTCCATCTTCGGCGGAACCGCCTTCTATATGCTCCTCGTCAACGTAGTCTTTTAGCCCTTGCGATTCTTATAGGCCGAACTTGGCGGTGGCTTCGGACCACAGGGCGTCGAACCGAGACTGGTCCACGTACTGCGCGCTGATGTCCGGAAAATCGTCGTAGGTGTCCGGGTGAGGGACAACCTCTTGCGGCTGATCCACGTTTCCCGTGGAACTGGTAGGTGTTGCTACCCCGACGATGGCATCCGAGGGATCAAGCGCAATCATGCGCACCATGCGGCAGCTGCTTGCGTCGCGCTCTTCCATTTCCGCCATGTGAATTGCTGAGCCGACGCCGGGCACATTCAGTTCGGTTCGTACGTAAAGGTAATTCGTCATGGCACTTAAGTGTAGTTACGTGCCGGGGTGCTGCGCGTAACGGGCCGCTAGCCACGAACACATCATCAACTGAACCTGGTGGTAAATCATCAACGGGAGGATCAGTAGACCAAGAGACGCGCCGCCAGAAGCAAAGATAACCGAGGCCATGGGGAGTCCCGTGGCCAATGATTTTTTCGATCCACAGAACTCGATAGCGATGGTATCGGCGCGGTTGAATCCCATCTTTTGGCTCGCCTTTCTGGTGAGCCACAGCATGAAGGCAACGAAGATTGCGGCGAAGACGACCAGGAACGCCAGGTCCCACAGAGAAATAGAGGACCAAATTCCGTCCACCACACCCTTAGAAAAAGCGGAATACACCACCATCGCGATTGAGCCGCGGTCCACGACTTTAGTGGCCTTGCTTTGTGCAACCTTGCCTACCCAGCGCCGAGTAAGCTGACCTAAAACAAATGGCGCTAACAATAGAAGGGCGATTTCGCCGAATACTGACGTATCGATGTGAACTCCTCCCCCAGTTCCCATGAGGAACATGACGAGCAATGGAGTGATGATCACTCCCACTAAGTTTGAGGCAGAAGCCGATACGATTGCGCCCGCCACGTTTCCCTTCGCGATTGAGGTGAAGGCAACCGACGACTGCACCGTGGATGGAACCAGCGTGAGGAATAAGATGCCCAGGTACATGTCGTGCGATATGACAGCGGTGAGTGGGCGCAGAGCTATGCCTATAAGCGGGTAAACCACAAAGGTGAAAGCGAGAATTGTGAGGTGTAGCCGCCAGTGCTTGAGCCCGTTGAGGGCTTCTTGAGTGGAAAGCCTCGCGCCATACAAGAAGAAGAGTAGCGCGATGGCCACGTTTGTTAATTGGCCGACAATGTCGGCAAAGTTCCCGCGGGCTGGTGCGATTATCGCAATGATGACCGCCAGGATAATGAGGACAATAAGCGGGTCGGGCTTTTTCAAACGCTGCAGCATGCTAAGAGTTTAAACCCGGTTCGTATTCACATGCTGCAGATACTCGAGCCGAGAAAACACAACCCGTGTAGTTTCACGTGAAACCACACGGGAAATGCTCTTTAGGCCGTGGTGACGTTAGAGCCGTCTTGTTTAACTTCGTATTCTTCCAATGGATCGCGCCCCGGGCCGGAGATTACGCTTCCATCGCTGAGATTGTAGGAGGTGTTGTGCGCCGTGCAGGTGGCCGTCATGCCATCGATCTCGGTGATTGGATTGTGCTGGTGGGGACAGGTTTGGGAGTAGGCCTTAAACTCGCCTTCTTTGGGCTGGGTGAAGATCACGCCATCAACAATCTTCGCGGAGCCAATTGGAATCTCGGTAGCCGCAATTTCCGCGGACGGAGAGGAGCCACAGGCTGCGGCGTAGGCGCCTGCAAATGTGGTGGCGGTTCCAAGCAAGAACATTCGACGGGAGCACTTAATCATGTCTCTACTCTAGTCCGTTGGTCTTGCGTAATGTGCCATACCCGTTTGGCCGGTTGCAATCAGAGTTTCACGTGAAACATTGTAGTTAGTTAGCTAGGAGTCCTTCCCAAGTCTCCGGAGAGCCCTCGGAAGTAGCGATAAGTTCATAGGTGCCAGACTCGATGCCTAAATCATCTACGATGCTCTGTGCAGATTGCTGTTCGTGTGCTTCTGCTACGGACGTCGTTACCTTGTGGTCTTGCTCAGCGTAAGCGCCGATAACAAAAGTTGAAGCGGCGATGGCCGCCAGGGCGGTACTTTTCTTCATGGACTATATTCTGCCCTTTAGGGAACTGATTACGCCCTTGGCCGCCGGGGTTCCATGGCAGTTTTACGCAACCTCTACCCTCCCTCGCAGGAACAGAATGGGACGATGGACCTACTGTAGGTGCGGTCAAGTATGGGTTAGGGCCAGAAGATATCCAGAGTTATAATATCGGCTGTTACTAAAATCGAGTAAACAACTGCTCCGGAAATTAACGTCACTGTGACTAGTCTGAAGTGCATGGCGATAATTCAATGCGAAAGGCATAGCTACAAAAATTCCCCTTCTGGATGAAATGTGATGTTCTTCCAGAAGGGGTTGGTTGCGCAGCAGTGCGTGCCTACCTGTCGGATTCGCGAGCGGCGTGACGGAGCGCGTCTACATCAACTTGGGGAGCGGATGCTGCGGTGACCTCTTCCCCACCGCAACCGTCGGAACCACAATTACAGGATTCTCCGCAACCCTCCTCATCCGCGTGTGCTTGTTCGTAGAGGAACGCGGCACGTGAGCCGAGGTTAGAACCGATGGAGAGGGCTAGAACAGCGGCCACAAAAGTAAGAACCGGGATGAGCCACATCCAGCCCTCAGCGCGGAGCGCGACGATGCCGCCAAAAACTAGGCAGACGCCGCTGAGTATCCAGAATGGGCCGGCGACGCGATGGGCATTGTCCCATGCTTCACGAGACTTGCGAATTTCCTGTAGGCGCAAGCCGATATAGCTGTTTCCAGGTAGGCGCTTGGTTGAGGCCAAGGCTCCCACGACGATAAGAAAGACGGCGAGGATTAAAAAGATGATTCCCACAGCGATCATGTACTTAGTTTAACCTTGTAGCGCCAAGATGAAAATCGTCGCTGGGGTGAGTGTTCTGACTATGCCTCCAGTCGGGTAGTATGCCTTTAAGGTCGATCGATAGATATTGAAGCGGCCGTTGCCTCTGTACCGCGCTGTTTCACTCTGGAACTTTTACCAAGGGGCGAAACACCCGATTTGATTGTAAGTACATGAATTTCAAGAAACTCTCGGAATCTCTGTTGTTCCGCATCATCGTCGCCATCATCCTTGGCGTGGTGGTGAGCCAATTCGCGCCAGAATGGTTTGGCCGCGTATTCGCCACCTTCAATGGACTCTTTAGTAACTTCCTCAATTTCTTTATTCCGGTCCTCATCTTCGCGCTTATCGCCCCGTCGATTGCTGGTCTGGGACGAGGGGCCGGAAAATGGTTGGGTATTACTGCAGGCATTGCCTACGGCTCAACGATTGTTGCGGGTCTTCTTGCCTACGTACTTGCGCACTGGCTCTACCCCACCATACTCAGTGGTCAGGATCTGATTACAAATGTCTCCGATATTGATGAGGGGGCACTCACTCCGTACTTCGAGGTGGAAATGGCGCCGCCTTTTGAGGTTATGACGGCTCTCTTGTTGTCATTCTGCATCGGTGTAGCGATGACTACAGTGAAGTCCGATACCTTGTATGCGGTCACAAAGGAATTGGAGAGCGTAGTAGTCAAGGTCATTTGGGGCTTTGTAGTGCCAATTCTGCCCTTCTATATCTTCGGCATGTTCTTGGGCTTGGGCATGAATGGCAATTTGGGCTCAGTACTCTCGGCCTTCGCGAAGGTCCTGATCCTGGCGGTTGTCATGACTCTGGTTTACCTGGTGCTCCAGTACATCATCGCTGGTGCCATCACCGGTAAGAATCCTTTCAAGGCATTGCGCAATATGGTGCCGGCATATTTCACCGCACTGGGAACCTCTTCTTCTGCCGCCACCATCCCGGTGTCTATGGAGTCCACCTTGAAGAATGGCATTTCGAAGCCGGTGGCAAGCTTCGTTATCCCACTGTGTGCGACCATTCACCTCTCTGGTTCCATGATTAAGCTGACGCTCTATGCCTTTGCGATTGTGTACATGGCGAACCTGGATATTAGTACGAGCACCGGCCTTGGTTTCATCTTCCTGTTGGGAATCATGATGATTGCGGCACCAGGTGTGCCTGGCGGCGCGGTTATGGTCGCAGCTGGACTACTGGCGGATATGATGGGCTTTGACGATGGCATGGTGGCGCTGATGATCGCGGCCTACATCGCCATTGACTCGGTCGGCACGGCTGCCAACGTTACTGGCGACGGCGCTATCGCGATGATCGTGGATAAGTTCGCGGGCTCCAAGAAGGACCACACCGAAGAGGAATCTGCAGAAGCAACCGCGTAGAGGCTTTTTATAGGGAACCCTCCTCAGCTGCCGAGAGCTGAGGAGGGTTCTTCGCGTCTTCAGGACTACTCTTGAGTCGCTGCCTTCATGCGAGTTACATACTCGGCGAGTTCCTTATGCAATGCTCTCTCGTCGGAAATGCGGCCTGGAGTTCCTTCCACTGGCCTGCCTTCCGCGTCTGTTTCACGTGAAACGTGGCGATCGATAATCTTGGTGATTGCGGATCCTGTAATGGCCCCCGCTGCCCCAGCGGCTACGGCATCGCGCACGTGTTCAGGCTCGGAAATGCCGAATCCGAGCAGTACCGGAGGTCCGTCAAACTTCTTGATGTTAGCGACGACTTCTTCGAGGCCAATTGTTTCTGATTGCTTTTCGGCACCGGTAACTCCATCTCTCGATACTGCGTAGATGTAGCCGCGTGAGCTTTGAGCGACGCCCTCGAGGGTGTGCGCAGTCGCGCGGGCCGGGGCGATAAAGATTGGGTCAATACCGGCTTTCTCTGCTGCGGTGATAAATGGAGCGCCTTCGCGCACAGGGACGTCGGGAAGCAAGATGCTGTCCGCACCCGCTTCTGCAAACTCGGCGTAGAACCGGTCGAAACCGCGAGTGAACGCCACATTGCCGTAGATGAGCATGCCGATGGGAAGCTCGGGAAATTCCGCGCGTATTGTTCGCACCTGTTCCAAGGCGGAATCTACGGTGGCGCCGCCATCGATCGCGCGAAGGTGGGAGGCCTGAATGGTGGGGCCGTCGGCCACTGGGTCAGAAAATGGAACACCGAGCTCCAATGCATCGGCTCCGGCCGCGACGACGGTTCGCACGATGGCCAGCGTGTGCTCTGGCGTGGGATCGCCCAACATGAGGAATGGGACGAAAGCACCCTCTCCCCTGTTGCGTAGTGAGCGGAATAGGTCTTCGTATCGGGTGCTCATTAGTTCTTCTCCTGGAGCTTAAATTCTGGGTGGTTCTCAAGGGTGTGGCGAACGTGGTCGATATCCTTATCGCCGCGGCCGGAAAGGGAGACCAAGATGTTGATGTCCTCATCCTTCCGCTTCAAGGCGTAGGCCAACGCGTGAGAGGATTCGAGAGCGGGAATGATGCCTTCCTTAGTGGAAAGAAGCTGGAATGCTTCGAGTGCTTCGACGTCAGTAATGCCGACATATTGCGCGCGGCCACTGGCGTGTAAGTGCGCGTGCTGTGGTCCTACATCTGGGTAGTCGAGTCCGGCGGAAATAGAATAGGATTCTTCCACTTGGCCGTCCGCGTTGCGCATGAGGTAGCTGCGCGCGCCGTGGAGGATGCCAACCGTACCGTTGTTGATGGTGGCACCGTGCTTGCCGGAGTCTAGACCTTCGCCGCCAGGTTCGGCGCCGACGAGTTCCACTTCCTCTTCCTCAATGAAGTCTGCGAACATGCCGATTGCATTGGAGCCGCCTCCGACACACGCTACGACTACATCCGGTAGCCCACCGGTGCGCTCAAGCATTTGCGCTTTAGCCTCTTCGGAGATGACCTTGTGGAACTCTCGGACGATGGTTGGGAATGGATGAGGTCCGGCCGCGGTACCGAGGAGATAGTGGGATTCATGGAAAGTGGCGGTCCAATCACGGAGGGCTTCATTCACCGCGTCCTTAAGAGTTCCGGATCCGGTGTCGACGGCGACGACCTTCGCTCCCATCAGCTCCATACGGAATACGTTTGGCTGCTGTCGGGCCACATCTTTCGCACCCATGTAGATCACACACTCGAGATCCAGCAATGCGCACGCAAGTGCAGTAGCGGTGCCGTGCTGGCCCGCTCCGGTCTCCGCAATAATGCGTGTCTTCCCCATCCGCTTTGCTAGCAGTGCCTGACCAAGGACCTGGTTCGTCTTGTGTGCCCCACCGTGTACGAGGTCCTCACGCTTGAGGAAAATGCGCGCTTTACCCCCGAGGTTCTTCGCCTCTGTAATTGGTGTGGGACGGCCGAGATAATCACGCAATAGCGTGCTTAGCTCTTTGCGAAATGCGGGGTCGTTTTGTGCGTCGACAAAGGCCTCCTCAAGTTGGTCGAGCGCCGGGATGAGGGATTCGGGGACGAACTGTCCGCCGAATTCGCCAAAGTATGCCGGAAGGAGCGTTTCACGTGAAACTGTCATCGTTCTCTTCTTTCTATGGGTGTGTGTAGTTCCGGATGGTGCTAAAGGCTTGGGCGATCAGTGAGGAGTCCTTGCGCCCAGGTGCATATTCCAGACCTGAATTGAGGTCGAGTCCCGCCGTGCCGATTGACAGTGCCTCTTCGAGGTTGTCAAGCCGGAGCCCTCCGGCGAGGAGGGATTTCTCCTTCACTTCATCGGGGATCGTCCGCCATTCAAAAGTGGTTCCCGTCCCTCCACTGCCGGAGTCGAGGACGAGGGCCTCTACTTCTGGTACTAGGTCCGGCGTTAAGGCAGCGAATTCAGAGTTATTCATGTCGATGGCTCGCCAAAGGTGAAGACCGTCAGCGACGCCCCGAACATCGTGAAGGAATTCCAGCTCTGCTTCCCTACTCCCTTGGAATGGGGCGTGAAGCTGGAGAACTTTGAGGCCGGGGATCCTGGCTAGGCTTCCTAGCGTCTCCAAATCCGTAGACCGCGTCACGGCTACGTACTCCAACTCTGGTTCCGCGGAGATAATGCTTTGTGCGGTTTCACGTGAAACATTGCGGGGCGAATTCGGCGCGAAGATGAGTCCCCCGTATCGGGCTCCAGCAGCGCGCGCTGCTTGTGCGGAGGAGGCGGTGGTAAGGCCGCATACTTTGTTGGCACCATAGACGAGGTCGCGCGCCGCCCGATCGATGTCCTCCTGGGAGGTGAGCTGGGAGCCTACAAGGAAGGCATGAGCGTGGGCTCCTAACCGGCGGACGGTGGCATTATCGCGGATCCCAGATTCGGAAACGATCACCTTTCCGTCTGGAACATGGCGGGCTAGACGTTCGGTGCGGCCTAGATCAATGCTGAGATCGTGGAGATTGCGGTTGTTGATGCCGATGATATCCACGCCAAAATTCACCGCGCGATCCACCTCGTCCTCGGTGATGGCTTCGGTCAAGACGTCTAGGCCGAGTTCGTCTGCCAGTGCCTTGAGCTCACCGTAGGTGTTATCGTCCACGATAGACATCATGAGCAAGATGGCATCGGCGCCGTAATAGCGCGCGGCATAAACCTGAATGGGATCGACAATAAAGTCCTTGCACAGCACCGGCACATGCGTTGATAGCGCGACGGTCTGCAAGTGGTCGTAGTCGCCGCCAAACCGATCGGGCTCGCATAACACTGAGATGGCGGAGGCGTAACGGGAGTAGATCCGTGCGATATCACCGGGCCGATAGTCTTCACGGATCATGCCGAGGGACGGCGAGGCGGACTTGCACTCTAAGATGAAGCGGTTGGTTCCACGGAGGGCGTCGGCAAGCGAACGCTCCGAGCGTGGTACGCGAGCCAAGTCCACGTGGGACAGTCGCTCCCGGAGTGCGGGCAGGTGAGTGCGGCGCTGGGCGACGATCTCCTCGAGCACCGTGGGTAAAGTATTCTCCGACATCAACTCTCCTCCCTTACGGCATAGTTGGTGTTCTCGTGGAGCGCGAGCCAATCTTCAACAGTGCCGCTGCTGATCAGCTCCTTGGCATGAGTGACTCCCGCCGCGATAGTCTCCGTGGTCCCGTTGAGGTAAAACATGGCGCCGGCGGTGGCGGCAATGGCGTCACAATGAGCAGGCTCGCCACGGCCGGCAAAGACCGCACGAAGGGCTCGGGCATTCGCGGCTCCGTCGCCTCCGGTCAGGTCCTTCAGCTCGTGGCGCTCGATGCCGAGGTCTTCTGGAGTGAGCTCATAAGTGACAATCTCTCCGTCGTTGAGCTCCCAGGCCTGCGTCGTGCCGTGGGTAGCAATCTCATCGGTGCCAGCACCATGGACGACCAAGGCGCGCTCCCGGCCGAGCTTCCGGAATGCTTCCGCGATGAGTTGGCCTTGGGCCGGGTTGGCGATGCCCATGATTTGCAGTGACGGGCGTCCTGGGGACAGGAGCGGTCCTAGCGTATTGAAGATGGTGGGGATACCTAGCGCCTTTCGCACCGGTTGTACGTGGGCGACGGCTGGGTTGTAGGCCGGGGCGAATAGGAACGTGAAGTTGGAAGCTTTAAATTGGCGCACTGCTCGGGCGGCGTCTAGGTCCAGTGGGATATTCAGGGCTTCGAGAACATCGGCCGACCCGGACTTGGAAGAGACCGAGCGGTTGCCATGCTTGATCATCTTCACTCCCCCGGCGGCGGCAACGAGGGAGGCACCCGTAGTGATATTGATGGTATTCGCGCCATCGCCACCAGTGCCGGCCGAATCCATGAGTCCGTTTCCAGTGATGGGGAATGGATAGCCCACCTTTAAGAATGCTTTGGCCGCGCCGGCAATGTCTGCGAAAGTCTCGCCGCGGGTGCGGATATGGGTAAGCAGCGCCGCGATATGAATATCGTCGTAGTCGCCCACGGCCAAGGGGGTAAATACCTCCATGGCTTCTTCGATGGTGGGCTGCGGGTTATTCAGGAAGGTCTGCAAGGTACGTAGGGGTGTGTGATTCATTTTAGTGCTCCGTATCCATAGTGGTGTGCGTATATAATTGATTAATGCAACGCTCAAGCATGAGGGGGCCGCGGGGAGTGAGGATGGACTCGGGGTGGAACTGCACGCCGAGGGCCCTACCATCGTCCGTTTCGGCAGCCATGGCTACCTCTCCGATGTCCGTGGATGTACGCGCGAGACACCGCATCCCCCGAGGGAGATCCGTACAGCCAAGGGAGTGATAGCGCGCCACCGGAACTTGCGTACCAAGGTGACCCGGTTGGTCCGGCTCGGTATCAGTGGCAAGGCCCTGAAAGGCGGGGTGCGTAACGCCGGCCTCGGTCAGGGTCATCGGGAGGGACTTTCCGTGCACGGGGCCGCACGGTTCGACCGCGCCGCCGTGGTGCTCGAGGACCGCTTGGAAGCCGAGGCACACGCCGAGGATGGGGATGGTGCCTAGGGTGGCGTCGATAAGCTCCATCATGCAGCCGGCGTCCCGTGGATGGCCGGGGCCCGGGGAAAGCACAATAATGTCGGGCTGCGCGCGCAGCACGTCGTGCACCGCTACGGTATTGCGAAACACGCTGGTATCGAACCCAGCGAGGGCATCGACGAGGTTGTAGACAAAAGAATCGTGGTTATCCAGAAGGACAATATGCGGCGAGCTCATCGCTGCACCTCCAGTTCGGCTCCGTGTGCCATGGCGATGGCATGGAGCACGGCGTAGGCCTTGTGCACCGTTTCATCGGCCTCGGCTTGCGGCACGGAATCCTTGACCACGCCGGCGCCGGCCTGCACCACTGCGGTGCCGTCCTGGACGTAGGCCGAGCGGATGACGATGCAGTTATCCATGGCTCCATCGCCGCGCAGGTATCCCACCGCCCCGCCATAGGATCCGCGGCGCTTTCCCTCCGTGCGGCGCACCAGTTCGGTGGCGCGCAGTTTGGGTGCTCCCGTAAGCGTTCCCATATTCATGCACGCACGGTAGGCATCGAGCGCATCGAAGTCTGGGTGGAGCGTCGCCGTGACGCCGGAGACCAAGTGCATCACCCGCGAGTAGCGGTCAACGTGCAGGAGTTCTGCTACCTGCCGGCTGCGGGGCACGGCCACGCGGGCAAGGTCATTGCGTGCAAGATCAACCAGCATCGTGTGTTCCGCAATCTCCTTCTGGTCTATACGCATGTCCAGCTCGTTGCGAATATCCAGTTCATGGTTGATGCTGCCATCCGGGTTGAGCCCGCGCGGACGCGTCCCCGCGATGGGATAGAGCTGGACCTGCCTATCTTTCGGCGCGAATTTGAGGTTTGATTCCGGCGAGGCGCCGAAGAGCTCATAGTCGGCACCGCGGAGGTAGAACATATAGGGCGAGGGGTTGGTCTCGCGCAGTGCCCGGTAGGTAGCCAGGGCGTTGGGGCATTCCACGGTGAAGGCGCGCGCGGGCACTACTTGGTAGATATCACCGGCGTGAATATTGCCTTTAAGCTTGTCGACGCCCGCCCGAAACCCTGCATCATCCACATCCGCCACCGCCCGGATCTTTTCCTTTTGGGGCGCCGCGGGACGAGCGGCGGCCGGCAGTGAGGCAAGAGAATCCAACTCTTCCCGCAGGCGCCCGTCGTCGATGTCCCAGCCTTCTAGGTGCGCAGTCCCTTGCAGGTGGTCCACTGCCAGGACCGTTTGGGCTACCAAGAATTCATAGTCCGGGTAAGTGTTGGCCCCCGGTTTAACCTCGGGCAGTTCCTCGAAAGTAGCGAGGTAGTCATAAGCGAATCCGCCCCCAAGGAACGGCAATATTGGAGAGGAATAGTTGGCTTCTAATTGCAGGAACCGCAAAATATCGGCGGTAGATTCGGCAAGAAGCCGCTCCCGCTCGTCGGGCTGTGTGGACAGCGAGAACTCGAAAACCGCGGTGGTAGTTTCACGTGAAACTAGGCGATCGTGGAACCGCTCCTCCAGGGAAGGAAGGAGCGACTCCCCCGCTTCCGTGAGAGCGCGTACCTCGACCCTCTGGCCGTGGCACGTTACTTTCAGGGCCGCCTTGAGTACGGCAAGGCAATTGAGATTCTTCTTGGTCTCAATGTCCGCGCTTTCAAGAAGTAGAGAGTCGTGCGGTTGTGCGAGGGCGTCAAAGATTGCGGCTGCATCGTTGCCGTAGGAGATGTTGCGAGTGGCGGTGTATGGCATTGCAGTGCCCTTTCGATGGGTGTGGGGAACGGGGAAACGGATAATGGGCTTCCGCGAGCAGAGGCACTAAAACGCCAAAAGGCCCGCAGAATGCGAGCCTAAAAATGGGAGGTGGAATAAGGCCCGCGGGTTACGCGCGCCACCACCAAGCAGTAGTCATCTTCTTCATATCGGTCATACTAACCTACATTTCTATAGCTTGGAAGATAATCGTTAAAAATATTCGCCCACTCTCCTGTGCTGCCGTGCCTGGCGCAAAACCAAGAAGACCGGCTATCGATTCGCGGTACTGTGGGGTGCATTCACGCAATGGAGAAAGGTGATGAATATGAGCATCGACCAGAAGGAACTACTAGCGAAGGTCCCCACTCAGCTTTTGATTGGCGGGCAGTGGCGCGAGGCGTCTTCCGGCGAGACTTTTGACGTAGAAAATCCGGCGACGGGCGCGACCATCGCCACGCTGTCTTCCGCTAATTCTGACGATGCGGTGGCTGCCCTTGATGCTGCCTGTGCGGTCCAAGATGAGTGGGCGCGCACCACCCCGCGCGAGCGCGCCGATATTCTCCGCCGCGCCTTTGAATTGGTACACGAGCGCGCCGATGAGTTCGCCACCCTGATGACCCTTGAAATGGGAAAGCCCTTTGCCGAGTCGCAAGGTGAGGTCACCTATGGCGCGGAATATTTGCGGTGGTTTAGTGAGGAAGCCACGCGTGATTACGGCCGCTACTCCCCTGTCCCGGAAGGCACCTTGCGCATGGTTACCCGCCGCAAGCCCGTGGGTCCGTGCCTGTTGATCACTCCGTGGAACTTCCCCCTCGCCATGGCCACCCGAAAGGTTGCCCCGGCCGTTGCCGCGGGCTGCACCATGGTCCTGAAGCCGGCCAAGCTGACGCCGCTCACCGCGCAGTACTTCGCGCAGACCATGCTCGATGCCGGCCTGCCGCAGGGCGTGCTCAATGTTGTCTCCGGCAGCTCCGCTTCGGCCATTTCGGAGCCCTTGCTTGCCGACGCCCGCTTGCGCAAGCTCTCCTTCACCGGTTCTACCCCAGTGGGCAAAACCCTTCTAAAGGGTGCCGCGGACAATGTCTTGCGCACCTCCATGGAGCTAGGCGGTAATGCACCGTTCATTGTTTTCGAGGACGCGGATATCGACCAAGCGGTTGCGGGAGCCATGGGCGCGAAGATGCGCAATATTGGCGAGGCTTGCACAGCGGCTAATCGCTTCGTGGTGCACGAGTCCGTGGCGGAGGAGTTTACGCAGAAGCTGGCAACAGAGTTTGAGAAGCTCGTCGTCGGCAATGGCATGGACGAAGGTGTGACGTGTGGTCCGCTGATTGAGGCTAAGGCACTCGACAATATCGCAGCCCTGGTTGAGGATGCGGTGGACAAGGGCGCGACCGTTGTCACCGGCGGCTCTCGCGGCGAGGGCGCGGGCCACTTCTATGCGCCCACAATCCTGAGCAATGTTTCACGTGAAACTCGCGTGGCTCAGGAAGAAATTTTTGGACCGGTTGCTCCTATCCTTACCTTTAAGGATGAATCGGAAGCGCTAGAGATTGCAAACGATACGGAGTACGGACTTGCCTCCTATGTATATACGGAGGATTCCGATCGCCTCTGGCGCGTTGCCGACGGCCTCGAGTTTGGCTTGATGGGATTCAATGCCGGCGTCATTTCCAATGCCGCTGCCCCATTCGGTGGAGTCAAGCAATCTGGTTTAGGACGCGAAGGCGGCGCCGAAGGTATTGAGGAATATACCTCGGTGCAGTACTTGGGTATCCGTGATCCTTATGCCGGTGCCTAGAGATTTGAGCGCTTAACAAAGCGGGGGAACCAGCCGGGTCTCCTTTTCGCGACCCGGCTCAAGTTACGGCGATTGCCGGTAGCCATCTGCACGAGGGCGGCGTCGATAAGAGTCTGGAAAGCTTTTCAATTAACTTTTGCAGGCTGCGGGGCGTATAGTGCCTCTCCGTATAATTCAATTTCTATTTCCTTCGTCTGCGATGCGCGGCCTTATGGCCAGCGCGTGGAGAAGGAATTTTCTTTTTGTTATTTGGAGTGAGTATATGACGTCTACAGAATCTGCAGCGGCTAAGCCGCCGCTGATTACGCCTACGTTTGTCCTCGCGTGGGTGGCTAATTTTTGTCAGTTCTTGGTCTTTTACCTGTTCGTAACCACCATGGCCCTCTACGCGGTAGAGAGTTTCGGGGCATCGGATACCGTGGGCGGTTTCGCCTCCAGTGCCTTTGTTCTGGGCGCGACGTGCATGCGCGTGTTCTCCGGCTGGATCGTGGACCGCGTGGGCCACAAGAAGGCGGCCTTGACCTCCCTGGCCTTCGTCACACTTGTAGCTGTGGCGTACTTTTTTGCGCATAATGTTGCGGTCTTGATTATCGTGCGAATGGTGCACGGCGCGGCCTATGCCTTGACCTCCACCGCACTTATGGCGGTGGCGCAGTCCGTTATCCCACACGAACGCCGTGCGGAAGGCACCGGATACTTCGCCCTGGGCACTACCCTGGCAACCGCGTTTGGTCCAGCTATCGGCCTGTTATTGGCTAATAACATCGGCTACACCACGCTTTTTGCTGTCGCCCTTGGTGCAAATATTGTTTCCCTGATCCTGGCCTTGGTGCTGCGCTATCCGGCCGAGGTTTCCTCCGAAAAGCCGGCCTTTAGTCTGCGCAATGCCGTGCATCCCAATGTGGTTCCTATCGGTCTATTCATGCTCCTAGTCGGCATCGCCTACTCCGGCGTGGTGACCTACCTCAACGCCTACGCCCGCAAGGAAGACCTGGCCACCGGCGCAGGGCTCTTCTTTATCGGCTATGCGGTCACGATGCTCATCATGCGCTTCTTCTTGGGCCGTATCCAGGACCATAAGGGTGATAATGCCGTAATGTACCTCGGCTTGGCCGCCTTTGTCGTGGCCCTGCTGATCATGGGCTTCCCCACCAATGACGTCATGCTGGTAGTCGCGGGCGCCTGCACCGGCTTGGGTTTCGGCACCCTCAGCCCCGCCTGCCAAGCCATCTCCGTGCGCTCGGTGTCTGCCGCGCAGTTGGGCGCCGGTATCTCCACCATGTTCCTGCTCATGGACCTCGGCATTGGCCTGGCCCCGTTCGGCCTGGGCCCCATTGTCGGGGCAACGGGCTTTGACACGATGTATCTCATTCTCGCGAGTCTCGTGGTCATCGCCGCTATCTACTACTTCTTCGTGCACGGCCGCTTCCCTAAGGCGAAGGGGCACCATCTGAGCTTTGAAGCGGGCAAGTAACACAGCCACTGCCCCTCCTTCGCACTCAGCATGAAGAGCACGCCAGCGCTTAGCGCTGGCGTGCTTTTGTTTTGCGCGCACTCCGGGCAAGAAGAGCGTGCTGGCCTCGCCGGTAAGCTAAAGGCGCTGACACCGCCTGTGGTTCCGGAAGTAGAGTATGCGTCGACATCCGCTGCGCACGGATGTGCTGATTAACGGTCCCATTCCCCTATTGGATGTTTGGGCTCATCGAGTGCGGGTGCGACAACGGGACATTGATGAGCTCGACATAGCGGGCTAAGAGCGCTTGTGTAACTAGGTGCGAAGCGAGTTCTGTTGGTGGGTGGGCAGGCAGCCAGCATCGATAACGCGCCTGGCAAGGGCGCGGTCGCCCATCTTGGCGGCAAAGGCCATGCGCATGGTGATGCCGTGGCTGGGTGGGGTATCCAGCTCAATGGCGTCGCCGGGGCGAATGCGGCCGGGGGAAATGATGCGCAGGTAGGTGCCGCAGTCGCCACGCGCGGTCCAGCGCTTGAGCCAGCCGCGCTCCCCTAGCCAGCCGGCGAAGGTGGCACACGGTTGGCGGGGCACGGATACCTCAAGCACGGCGGTGCCAATGCACACGCGCTGATTGATGAGCAGAGCAGACAGATCGATGCCCTGCGTGGTGAGATTTTCGCCAAAGCCGCCGGAGGCCAGCGGGCGGGAAAGTTCAGATTGCCAGTAATCCAGTTCCTCGCGGGAGTAAGCGTAGACGGCCTTATCGTTGCCGCCGTGATGTTGGGTGTCACCAATTATATCGCCGCGCACGCCGGACCCATCGCCGTAATGGGGTCCGGGCGCTGCCAGATCGATAAAGTCCTGCGGCTGCTTGTCGATGCCCGAGAACTCATGCCGCCCGCTCGGGTCCGGCCGGCGGACGGCGACATTGGTAGAGATGACCTGCATGCCTGCCACCCTAGCTGAGCGTGAGCGCCTCCGCGGTGAGAATATCGCGGTAGAACAGCTGCGGGGCGAGGGAGACGGCCTCGGCGAGCTGTGGGAGGGCGTCGTCAAGCGTGGCGGCGAAAGCAGGGTCCGCCAGCTTGCCATTGGCCACGCCGCGCGCCGTGATGGCAAAGACATAGGAAATAAACGGCATCCAGGCGGAATCGCCGAGCTCCGAATTGCCATCGCCAAAGGCGTCCAGCGCGAGCAGGGTATGCAGGACGGACTTATCGACGCCCAGCTGTTGCAGCGTTACCCGCAGCTGCATTGCGGTGCTACGCAGGTTGGAAATGGTGCCCAAGCGGGTGAGCGCAAGGTCATTGGCAAAGCACTCGCGCAGTGCGGCGATGCGGTGGGCATCATCGCAGAGCTGGTCGCTGTCCGTTGCTGGCGTAGGTGCCTCGCCCGTGGCGCTCATCAACAGCATGGGGCGGGTGACATCGTCGACGCCGGTGGACGGCACGCGCGCGAGGGAGGCGGAGCCGTGGGCTTCGACGTAGTCCTGGGCGGCGTCGGCAAGCGCGGCCAACAGCGAGGAAGGCTCGCCGGCCGGCTCCTCGCGGCGGAAGGTGCGGGAGACCAGGCCGGTGCGGACAAAGGCGCGCATGCGCTGCCCCGGCTCAAAGTCCGCGGCCATAAGGGCATCCATGCTGGCGCGCGGATCGGCCTCAATCTCCTTGATGATTCCCTCGAAGGTTTCCTTGGCCTTGGGCGCGAGGCGGCGCATGGCCGCGTAGGTAGGCCACAGGCCCTCGGTGTTTTCGGTTTCACCGTCGTGGAAGATGATGAGTGCGCTCGCCGGCGGGTACTGCGGCGCGGCCAAGTCGCTGGCCGGCTCATCCTCGCGGAAGTCCACGATGAGGTGGCCGGCGTCCAGCAGCTCCTCGGGCAGCTCAAAGCCTTCCTCAGTGGGCTCCAGCGGCAGCGGCTCACCTGCAGGATTGCCCAGCGGCCACGCCCAAGCCAATAGCTCTACCTCTTCCTCGTGTGCCTGCTCGGGGATGAGGATGCCGTCCTCAATGGTTGCGCGGGCGACCAACGGTGCCTTGCGCACGGTGGCGATGGCGGCATAAATGAGGTCGCTGGCCGCGGTGGCCTCATATTCCATGACGCGACGCTCAAAGCTGCGCTTTTGGTGCGCTGCGCGCTCCTTTTCCGGCAGTCCTTCGAGGTATTCCTCATAGGACAACGTGGACCACAGGAGGTAGAGCTCCAGCGAGGTCTTCTTCGTCAGCGCCGACTTCAGCGCGCGGTTTGGTACGGACAGGCTGGTGGCCGCTTCCGTCGAGCCATTGGCGGTGACCAGGTCCCTAATCTTCTGGTTCTTGTCAATGACCACGAACTTTGCCAGCGGCAGTGGCTCCGGTGAGTGGATGGTAAAAAGTGCATCCGCATCGAGCTGGTCCGCCAGGATGACCTGCTTATCCAGGTAATCCACGGGCTCGGCCGCGGTGCGCTTCACGCGAGTACGAATCGTCGCCGGTTCCACCTGGAAGGTCAGCTCATAGCCGGCCTCACTGCCGACGGTCTCCTCGCGCACGCTTTCGTCCTCGCCAAAGACGCGCTGGCCCTTTTCCATCTGGATAGCCTTGCCCGGCGCAGAAGCCAAGGCATAGCTAAACGGCGAAAGGTTGCCCAGGGCATCGATAAAGCGGAAGTTGGTGCCGCGCGGGCCCTCGTTCTTGGCACGCATGTGCAGCGACTCCGCAAAATTGAGGTACTGGATATCCACCAGTTCCTCGTCCTTGTACAGGGTGAAGCGGTAGCGGCCTACCCAGGGATCCTCGAAGGCGTCTGCGGGAAGCACCTCGTGAATACCCTCCGGCAGCTCGTCCTCCAGCACGGCCTCCTCTTCCCCACCAATGGGGACATAGGCCAGCTCCATGCTGAGTTCCGTATTGGCGATGACCCGCGGGGACTGGGTATAGACCAGTTCGCCATCGAGGCCATGGGCATTGGGTAGCGTCTTGACGGCCATGTCCCAGGCAAAATCAGGGCTGCCGGACACCTTGATGGTCGCGGATTCTTGGCGCGGAACCTCCACGGTGAAAGACTGGCTGACCTCTATTGGGGTGATGGTCCAGCCCTCCCATGCGCCGTGGGGACGGGACTCGCCGACCTTGGCCTTGGCCAGCTCCGTGCCGGCCGGGGCGATAAAGGTATAAGAACCCTTAGCCACCGCGGTGGTGGTATCGATTGGGCGATGGGTGGAATCCAGCAGCAGGCCGCCATTGGCCACGCCGGCAAATTCCACGGTGTGCTCCTCAAAGGAGACGCTGAGGTGGCTAAAGGCACGCGGCATGCTGATCCACAAGCCGGGCTCCTCGCCTTCCACGTAGTAGAACTTGCGGGTGTCCTCGCTGCCGTCGAGCAGCTGTGCGGTCACGGTCCACTGGGGATCTTCTGGCTCATAACCTGCGGTTACGGCCGGTAGGTACAGCTCCAATGTGTCGGTAGCTGGAGAGAGGCGCAGGTGCGGGATCCCCTGAAATACCGCTGCGTCTGCAAAAGATGAAAGCTGGCTGCGAAACTTCTCCTGGCTCATTTACCCCAGCCTAGATCATTTTCATGCAGATCTGCATTTTGGCTGCGAGCGGCGGAAATGACGCGAAAACCGGGGGCGATCACGGCGAGGATTTTGGGTGTGCGTGCCGGAAAGCATAGCGAACTACCCCGCGCCGGGATGTGGCTATTACACTGTGTGATTATGACTACCCAGAGCGATTCCACTTCGTACCGCTATACCCCGGAGCTGGCGAACCAGATCGAGAAGACCTGGCAGCAGTACTGGAAAGACAATGGCACCTTTAACGCCCCGAACCCGGTAGGCGAGCTCGCCACCGATGCGGGCGAGTTGCCTAAGGAAAAGCTCAATGTGCAGGATATGTTCCCCTACCCTTCCGGTGCGGGCCTGCACGTGGGACACCCACTGGGATATATCGCCACCGATACTTACGCCCGCTATAACCGCATGCTGGGCAAGAACGTGCTGCACACCTTGGGCTACGACGCCTTCGGCCTGCCGGCCGAGCAGTACGCCATTCAGACCGGTACCCACCCGCGCACCACCACCGAGGCGAATATTGAAAACATGCGCCGCCAGCTGGACATGTTGGGCCTGGGCCACGATCCGCGCCGCTCTGTGGAATCAACCGATCCGGAGTTCTTCAAGTGGACGCAGTGGATCTTCCTGCAGATTTATAACTCTTGGTTCGATGAGGAGCAGCAGAAGGCGCGTCCCATTGCAGAGCTCATCAAGGAACTAGAGGCCAATAAGCGCACCACTAAGGACGGCCGCTACTACGAGGACCTCACCGAAGAGGAAAAGGCCGCGGCCATCGATGAATTCCGCTTGGTCTACCTGTCTAATTCCACGGTGAACTGGTGCCCGGGCTTGGGTACCGTGCTGGCAAACGAGGAGGTCACCGCTGAGGGTAAGTCCGAGCGCGGCAATTTCCCGGTCTTCCGCAAGAACCTCTCGCAGTGGATGATGCGCATTACCGCCTACTCCGATCGCTTGCTGGATGACCTGGAGCTTTTGGATTGGCCGGACAAGGTTAAGTCCATGCAGCGCAATTGGATCGGTCGTTCCCGCGGCGCAGAGGTCTCCTTCCCCGCCGAGGGCTACGAGATTGAGGTCTTTACCACCCGCCCGGATACCCTCTTCGGCGCCGAGTACGTGGTGCTGGCGCCAGAGCATGAGCTTGTCGACGCCCTCCTCTCCCCCATCCCTTATGACGATGACGTGGATGAGCGTTGGACCTATGGCCACGATGATCCGAAGGAGGCCGTGGAGTCCTACCGCACCGATATTGCCGCCAAGTCCGACCTAGAGCGCCAGGAGAACAAGGAAAAGACCGGCGTCTTCCTGGGTACTTATGCCACCAACCCGGTCTCTGGCAAGAAGGTCCCGATCTTCATCGCGGACTATGTGCTGACCGGCTACGGCACTGGCGCCATCATGGCAGTTCCGGCGCACGACACCCGTGACTACGAGTTTGCCCGGGCCTTCGGCCTACCTATTACGGAGGTTGTCTCTGGCGGAAACGTGGAGGAAGAAGCCTGGACCGAGGACGGCGCGCTGGTTAATTCCTCCAACGACAAGGGCCTGGATCTCAACGGCCTGAACAAGGCTGAGGCCATTGCCACGGCCATCGAATGGCTGGAAAAGGACGGCTCCGGCCGCGAAAAGGTGCAGTACAAGCTGCGCGATTGGCTCTTCGCCCGCCAGCGTTACTGGGGCGAGCCCTTCCCCATCGTCTATGACAAGGACGGTTTTGCCCACGCCCTGCCGGAATCCATGTTGCCGGTAGAGCTGCCAGAGGTAGAAGATTATAAGCCCGTTTCCTTTGATCCAGAGGACAAGGACTCCGAGCCACAACCACCGCTGGCAAAGGTGCGCGATTGGGTAGAGGTCGAGCTGGATCTGGGCGACGGCCCACAGACCTATTTCCGCGATACCAACGTTATGCCGCAGTGGGCGGGTTCTTCCTGGTACCAGCTGCGCTATATCGATCCCCGCAATGATGAGGCATTCTGCGATATCGAGAACGAGCGCTACTGGACCGGCCCGCGTCCGGAGCAGCATGGCCCGCAGGACCCGGGCGGCGTGGACCTCTACGTCGGCGGCGTCGAGCACGCGGTGCTGCACCTGCTCTACTCCCGCTTCTGGCATAAGGTGCTCTTTGACCTGGGCTTTGTTAGCTCCCAAGAGCCTTACCGCCGCCTGTACAACCAGGGTTATATCCAGGCCTATGCCTACACGGATTCCCGCGGCGTGTACGTGCCGGCCGCTGAAGTAGAGGAAAAGGACGGCAAGTTCTACTACAACGGCGAAGAGGTCAATCAGGAGTACGGCAAAATGGGCAAGTCCCTGAAGAATGCCGTTGCTCCGGACGATATTTGCCGCGACTTCGGTGCCGATACACTGCGCGTTTATGAGATGTCCATGGGTCCGCTGGATACGTCTCGCCCGTGGGCTACCAAGGATGTCGTAGGCTCCCAGCGCTTCTTGCAGCGCCTGTGGCGCCTGGCCGTCAACGAGGACACCGGCGAGCTGGCGACTACCGACGCCGCCCTGAGCGAGAATGACCTCAAGCAGCTCCACCGCACCATCGCAGGCGTGCGCGATGATTACGAGAACCTGCGTCTCAATACCGTGGTGGCCAAGCTTATCGAGTACGTCAATTACCTGACCAAGACCTACCGCACCGAGGCCCCGCGCGCCGCCGTGGAGCCGATCGCACAGTTGGTCTCCCCCATTGCCCCGCATATCGCGGAGGAATTGTGGCAGCGCTTCGGCCATGACGAGACCATCACCTACCAGCCCTTCCCCACTTTTGAGGAAAAGTACCTGGTAGACGATGAAATCGAGGTGCCGGTTCAGATCAATGGCAAGGTCAAGGCCCGGATCAACGTGGCCGCTGATGCGGACCAGGATGCGGTCTTTGACGCTGCCCTGGCCGACGCAAAGATCGCCGATCTGACCAGCGGAAAAAACGTGGTGAAGAAAATCTACGTTCCGGGCCGCATGGTCAACCTCGTGGTCAAGTAGTTACCCTTCCCAAAATTCCGTGGCGCACAGCGCAATGCCGTGCGTCCGGATCCCCTGGCCGACCTCAAGCTTCTCGTTCACAATGAGCGGGAGGCCGTCGAGGTCGCATACCCAAAACTCCCCCATGCCCAGTTCATTGCTGTGCTTGGCGACGCCTCCGATAGTCCCCGCTACCTCTACCTGCGGGTTAAGCATGCTGGGCTTGAAGTTTCGGTAGAAGCGCTCGGTTGCAGGCGAAGTCAAGGAAAACTCTTCCGGCTCCCCTACCTCGTATTTCAATGCCACAACCGCCGGCCGCACCTGTCCCTGGAGCTTTTCTCCGCCGACCGGGTTGCCCGCTGGCAGGGCAAAGGGCGCATCCGCCAGCGCCGCGAACCGTAAATCCCCCGTTTCCACAATGCCGATATAGGGCGTTGCGCGATATATCGTCCCCGGTGCCTCTTCTCCACCCCGGTACGAAGGAACCGCTGCCCACTCCCCCTCGTACTCCATAGCTGTAACCGCCATGCCGGACGGGTCGGCGTGGAACAGCACTCGATCAAATCCGGGCGCGTCCCACAGGTCGTGGTCGGTAGGCAGCTCCGCAATGAGTTCTTCCGTATCCGCGAAGTCGAAACCGCACGTGCTAAATAGCTTATCCATGTTTGCCATTCTAAACGCTGCAGTCTTCTCTGCCGGAGCGGTCATTGCGTTCGCAGCCGCATCTTTGCCGCGAGTAGTTGCTTCACTATTTAATTTTCCGGTCAAGAACATACCTACTCAAACAATGGTGAGATTCATCAGATAGGTATTCAAAAGCAAAACATAAGTGCTTTCGAGACCAAAGGCATTGGTTTGTGAAATTGTAGGTTTCCTATACGCACATCGCCGTGCAGTAGTGGGAGTTGGTGTATCAACTCCCGGCAGGCCAATGAGTTGCTAGATCAACTCTGCAGTATAGACTGGTGAAAGAAGGAAAACCAAAGGAGGAATGCGATGCGTGTGGAGCAGAGCGTGGCGTGGGGTGACTTTGTTGCCATGCAGGAAGCGCTCCACGCGCGGCTTTCTGGGGAGTTGCAAAGTGGCTCTAGTTTGAGCGAGGCGGACTACGCGGTCTTGGCGGTCCTATATCGGCGCCGACAGATCCCTACACGCCCGCATGAATTGGCGGCCGAGCTCGGGTGGGAGAAGTCGCGGCTGCATCGGCAGTTAGTGCGTATGGAGTCCCGAAAATTGGTTTCCAGGCGCGAGGCGCCGGAGTTAGGAACCCGTGCAGTTGAAGTCACTGTGACGGAAAAGGGAAGCGCCGCTTTCAACGCAGCGATCGTGCGACATACCGCCGCAGTCGAGGAAATCGTGGTGGGCACCCTTAGTGATGAAGACCTACAAACCTTGGGCAGGATTTCCCGCACGTTGCTACGCGGGGTAGTTAAAGAGGGGACGTCGGAAAGCTAGCGCTCGGCTGGTAAACCGTGCATACAAAAAGGCACCTGCCAAGAAGGCGGGTGCCGCGAAAGATTGTCTAGGAGTGGCCTAGGAAATCTTGAGGACGGTGCGTCCGTGGTGGGTGCCCTCGAGGAGGGACTTGGATTCCTCGACAACGTCCGACAGAGGAATCGTATTGGTCAGGGACTCAAGGATGGACCGGTCCAGCTTGCGTGCGAGCAGCTGCCATGCGTTCTGGCGGTAGTGCAGCGGGGCGTCGACAGAGTTAACGCCGGCGAGGTGTACGTTGCGCAGAATGAAAGGCAAGACGGTGGTGGGCAGGTCTGGGCCGGCGGCCATACCGGTGGAGGCAACGGTGCCGCCCCATACGGTGCGGGCCAATACATTGGCCAGGACGTGGGAGCCGGAGGTATCAACAGCACCGGCGTAGCTAGCCTTTTGCAGGGGCTTTCCGGCTTCGGCGAACTCGGCGCGGTCCACAATGGTGTGGGCGCCAAGCTCGTGGAGGTACTGGGAGTAGTCATCCGGGCGGCCGGTCATCGCGTGGACCTCGTAACCAGCATTGGAAAGGAGGTTCACGGCGATGGAGCCTACGCCACCGGTGGCGCCGGTGACCAAGACCGGACCATCGGGCAGCCCGCGCAGAGAATTAACACACAGTGCGGCAGTGTAGCCCGCGGTGCCAACAGCGGCGGCCTGCTCTGCGGTGAAGTCCGCG
The DNA here is from genome assembly GCF_000175635.1 of Corynebacterium tuberculostearicum SK141. Classification (GTDB taxonomy): domain Bacteria; phylum Actinomycetota; class Actinomycetes; order Mycobacteriales; family Mycobacteriaceae; genus Corynebacterium; species Corynebacterium tuberculostearicum_C. The sequence goes on from NZ_ACVP01000004.1 coordinate 59,432, forward strand.
GGCAGGGCGACGGTTGCTTGGGAGTTGACGCGCTGCTTCGGGGTGTAGCCGCCGTGGCGGAATTCACCGAGGCCATCGCCGAAGGATGCTACCAAGGTGCCAACTGGGAGGCGCTCGACGCTAGATTCAGAAACCGTGCCGACCACGTCGATGCCCGGAACCAGCGGGCTGGTGCGCATGACGCCGCGGTCACCTGCGATAGCCATGGCGTCTTTGTAGTTCAGGGAAGAATAAGAAACATCAACGGTAAGGTCGCCCTCGCCGAGGAACTCTCCCTCTTCGAAGGAGGTCGTAACGGACTTATCTTCGTTGCGAGTTACTAGTAGCGTGCTCATGCTCACCATCGTACGTTAAATGTGATGCAGGGATTTAACAGCGAATCTCACGGCGATTTTTCAGGCTCGCTTGTTAACTTGAACAACATGACGATGACCACGACATCCACCCGCATCTCGCGTCAGGTTGGGGCGCCGGGCGTGCCCGCTCGGCCCACCCTGTGGCGCAATGCCGGTATCGCCTGCGTGGTCGTTTTGATGGCCATCGCCGTAGCCACGGTGGGTAAGCCATTTATTGATATCCCCGGCGTGATCGATGCCAGTGCGCATGCTCGCCGCAGCCTCGATCTGCAGATGTTCAACGGCTTTAATAACCCTCATCCGTGGTGGGGTCCGTGGACCAATACCTTTGGCAATATCGCGCTGTTTATGCCGCTCGGGGCGTGCCTAGTGGTGCTGGGACAGAATTCACGGCGCATTCGCTTTGGCCGCGGTGGAACCATCCTCCTGGCAATGGTGCTCAGCCTGGGTATCGAAATTACCCAATACGTATTCTCGTTGGGATTTAGCGACGTCGATGACCTCGTTTTCAACACCCTCGGTGCGTCTGTGGGCGCGTTCTTGGTAAGCCGCAGTAGCGCGAAGGTCCAGCTGCGGACTGTACGCGTCATCGGGTGGTTTACGGCATTGAGCTTGGGTGCATTACTGCTTGCCGTTATGGCCGGGGTAGTTCTCTAGAAACTAGGCCTCGAGCGGTGGGCCTTAGGCTGGTTGGCGTTGCGACTACGCGCAACGTGATTCTCGTTCCCTATGTGTGGGAGAAAACCATCGATGAGCTCGCAGAAATCTATGCAGCGGCCTGCGAGGCGATTTTGGGGGCGCGGCCTTAGGCGAATAATTCCACTCGGTGGCCCCATTCAAACATGGTGGTGCCGGCATCAGTGCCACTTAAGCCCTCGAACATAGCCAGGGGAGAGGTGGGGACCATTCCGGTGACCTGCGATACGCCGTAGTCTTCAAGCAGAACCGGGGCTAAGGGAGTTGATGGGCCCAGGACGACATTGAAGGACTCGCGAGAGAGCTCGAGCAGGCGGGGCGCGGTCTTGTTGACAAAGGCGGAGCCGGTAATGAAGACATAATCGCACTCGGGCAGGATGTATTCGGCGGCGGAATCGGGGTAGTCGCCCTCATTGAGCGAGCGCTCCAGCATATAAAAATCCGCAGCCTGGTTGAGTGCTTTAGGTGCAAAAGGGAAGTGGCCGATTACCGCTACCTTCTTCCCGGCGACGGCGTTGCGGAAGGGATCGAAGAAGTGGGGCCAGGGGGCGTCGGCAAGCGCAAAGCCATGCTCGTCGGCCACGGAAGGTGTGGCGTAGTAGGAATTTAGCGCGGCCATGCCGAAGGACGCCTCCGAGAAATTCCAGCTCTTGGCCAGCTGGGCGATGGCGCGTAAAGGAACGCCGGAGTACTCGGCGCGCATCTGGGCCGGGCGAGAGGTGGCAGACATGGTCATAGCCATGCCGCAGCTAGGACTTTCGGTGTATACCCGGGTCCATCGCGGGCCTTGGGCGGCGCGGGAGACCACTATGTCACGGGGAATGGCATCGATGAGGTCATCGTAGAGATCCCAGGCAGACATGTATAGACCAGCTTTCCCAAATTGTGTTGCACTCTTTGCGTGAAGGCAGTGTAGTCGAATTAGCTGAGACTAACCTATAGCTTTAGTCACATATATTCGCAACGTCGTGCGCGGTCTGCTTGGCAAAGGGGCTTACCCCGGTAATGGTTGCGGAACCGGGGCCGGTCCACGTGCCGTAACCCACGAGGAAGAGGCCGTCGACGGTGGGGGAGGTGCCATCAAGAAGCCCGCGGATGGGCCGGAGGGCAGGACGGAAACCGGTGCACCAGATGAGGTGGTCTGCGGTGATTTCTTCAAGCGAAGAAAACATGGGGGTGGCCTGCAAAAGTCCGGAATCCCGTGCGCGTAGGACCGGCGGAACCATCACAATATCGCCCAGGTTGGAATCCGCGCCGGGGTCTGGCTCGCCGCGCAGCATGGCGTTAAGGCGGGCGCGATTGCGCTGAAAGAGTACGCGGCCGTCAACATCATCGGGCATCCACCGCGGGGAGTTGCGGGTATACCAGGTGGTCTCCACTCCGGAAAGCAGGAGCTCGGCCGCGATCTGGGCACCGGAATTGGCCGCGCCTACGACCGCCACGCTGGACCCGACAAAGTCCTCCGGGCCCGGGTAGAAAGCCGAATGCCATTGCTGTCCGCCAAAGTCGCCGGGGTAGTAGGGGATAAAGGGCGCAGACCACGTGCCCGTGGCAGCTACGACCGTGCGCGCGGTCAGATGCTCCGTACCGGCAAAGACGTGGAAGCACGCGCCATCATGGGTCACCTCATCCACTTTGACTGGCCGGCGAATGGGCAGTTCATAGCGCTGCTCGTAGCGCGCAAAATAGTCGATGACGTGGCTGGCCGGCGGAAAGCCCTCGTGGTGGGGCATGGGCCATCCCGGCAGGTTAGAGGAGGCGGAATTGCTAAAGAGCGTCAGCGAAGGCCAGGTGTGGCGCCAGGCCGCGCCGGGGCCGGGTTCAGCGTCCAGAATGACAAAATCCAGCCCCTTCTTGCGCAGGTAGTAGCCCACCGCAAGACCCGCCTGACCGGCGCCAATGACTATGCAGTCCAGCATTAAATGAGCTTCCTCTCCCGCGCCACGGTCACCGCGGCGGTGCGAGTTTCCACGCCCAGCTTCTGAAAAATGTGAATGAGGTGGGTCTTGACCGTGGCCTCAGAGATGAAGAGCTGCTTGGCTAGCTCCTTATTGGAGGAACCACTGGAAAGCGCCCGAAGAATTTCTAGCTCGCGGGCGGACAGCGATTCTTGTGGCCGGCCCACACGTTGGGCGAGGAGATCCACCACTTCCGGCGCCAAGGTGCGGCGGTGCGCGGCGGTATTGAGCACGGCCTCGTGCAGCGCCTGCTCAGGGGAGTCCTTGAGCAGGTAGCCCATTGCGCCGGCCTCCACGGCGGCAAGGATATCGGCCTGGGTGTCATAGGTGGTGAGGATGAGTACCGGTGGGCCGCCGGCCTCCACTACCCGTTTGGTGGCCGCGATGCCATCCATGTCAGGCATCTGGATATCGCAGACCACGGCGTCTACCTGCGGGGCATCCGCAGTAAAAAGCTTATCCACATCTGCGCCGGTAGAGCCCTCCATGACAACCTCGACATCGGAGAAGGCATTGAGGATGGCGCGCAGGCCGGCGCGAACCACGGGGTGATCATCAATCAGCATGACATTAACCATTGCTTTTCTCCTTCAGCGGGATACGGACGGCCAGGGCGGTGCCTTCGCCGGATTCCAGGCTCATGGTGCCGCCTACGCCCTCCACGCGGCCGCGGAGGCCGCTGAGCCCAAAGCCATTGTCCCTGCCGCTGGGGCGAGGGGAGGCGGATAGTCCGCGTCCATTATCAACGACGTCCAGGGTAACCGCATCCTCGAAAAGCCCGAGCGTGACCACCGCGCGCGAGGCGTGGGCATGTTTGATGACGTTATTCAGGCCCTCTTGCGCGGCGCGCACGATGACCTCTTTGATGCGTCCGGGCACCTTGCCGCTGCCGGAGACCACCAGCTCAAAGGTGGGGCCTTCCCCTAAGGCCTTGACCCGGCTGCGCATCTGGGACAGCAGGGAAGTGAGCTGGGTTTCCAGTCGCTCATCGGGGCCGGCTAGTTCGCGGACAAAGCGGCGGGCCTCGGCCAGGTTTTCGCTCGCGACGTCTTCGATAACCGCCAGTTGCTCCTCTTTGGTTGCTGGATCGTCGGTGCCGCGGGCCGCACGGGAGAGCAACAAGATGGAGCTGAGGCCTTGCGCGACGGTGTCATGGATCTCGCGAGAGAGGCGCTCGCGCTCCTCCAGCCGGCCGGCTTGGTGCTCGCTGGCGGCCAGCTCGGCTTGGGTTTCGCGCAGCTGCTTGGCGATGTCCCTGTGGTGCGCCGCCTCTGCCTGCAGCCGCCGCTGGATGAAAAAGACCGTGGCCGCAAAGGCGGTACCGATAAGCGGTCCCACGGCCGCAGCGATGGACCAGCCCTCGGGGTGCAGCCAGGCGGGAATGAATGCCGCTGCTGCCCACAGCACGGCGATGGAAACCAACCCAGGCACGGTGGGCAAAGCACGCAGAAAGACAAAAATGAGCGGGAATTCCAGCCACATGAAATCCTGCGCATGCACCATCAGGCCCAGCCACAGGAGGCATAGCCCACCCAGCCATAACCATGTGGGCAGCCAACGCTGTGCGGCATACACCACGGCGAGGGCGATGGCTAAGCCGATCACTCGGGCGTCGAGCCGGTCATCCACATAGGCGCGCGTCACGCCGAAGACTAGCAGAAACGCGAACATGGCGTGCAGGCCATAAACCCATAATTTTTGTCCCTTAAACACAACCACCCAGGATATCCGCGCACCGGTGGACCGTGAATCAACCACTTGGTTGACTCGAGGTTCAGCGAGCTGGCCGATTACTGCTGACCTGCATAAAGCGAATATAGAACTATGTTCCTAGCAATCAGAGAAATCACCACAGCGCGCGGTCGCTTCGCGCTCATCGGCGGCACGGTTGCGCTCATTACCCTTCTGCTCGTGATGCTCTCCGGCCTCACGGAGGGCCTGTCCAAGCAAAATACTTCCGCGTTGGAGTCCCTGGAAAAGGAGTACCCATATATCTACTTTTCCACCGAGGACCCTTCCTTTAGCGAATCTGAGATGTACGCCGGCGATATCGCCAGCGATGGCATTCCCTTCGGTGCGGCCCAGACCAAGCTGGAGGGCCACGGCGGTGTTGCCGTCCTCAGCCTGCCGGCCGGCACCCAGGTTCCGGGTAGCGATAAGACCATCCCGGAGCAGGGCGTGCTCCTGTCGGATTCCATCGATGAGGCTGATTCAGTCACCTTGGGCGGCACCGACTTCTCGGTGGAGGGCACCGTCCCAGAGACGATGTATGCACATTCCGAGGTGGTATGGGCATCTACCGAAACCTGGCAGCGCATCAGCCACGCTCCGCAGGGCGTGATTGGTACGGCAGCGCTATATAAACAGGAGGTTCCTGGCTCCGTGAAGGTCTCCCAGTCCTTCTCTGGCCTGGCGGCCTATCAGTCTGAGCGCGGCTCGCTGCTTACCATGCAGGGCTTCTTGTACGGCATCTCCGCGCTGGTCACCGTCGCTTTCTTGACCGTATGGACCATCCAGCGCACCCGCGACCTGTCCATCCTGCGCGCGCTCGGCGCCACCGTGCGCTACCTCTTGCGCGATGCCCTGGCACAAGCCGCAATCATCTTGGCCGCCGGCACCATTGCGGGTGCCGTCGTTGGGTGGGTGCTCGGCACGCTTGCTTCCGGCACCGTGCCCTTCGATGTTTCCCTGCGCACCATCGCCGTTCCCGCGGTTGGCATCTGGGCCCTCGGCATGGCCGGCGCCCTTATTGCTACCCGCCGCGTAGCTAAAGCCAACCCACTCGATGCTCTTGGAGGAAATGCTTAACATGTCCACCATTCTTGATATCCGCAACGCCACCGTGACCTACCAAGACGGTGAGACCACGACCACCGCGCTTGCCGACGCCTCCCTCATCGCCGAATCCAACACCCTTACCGCCATCGTGGGTGAGTCCGGGTCCGGCAAGTCCACGTTGCTGTCCGTAGCCGCAGGCCTCATCACCCCAGACTCCGGGTCCGTGCACGTGGACGGTACCCGCTCCATCATTTTCCAGCAGGCCAACCTGCTGTCCTCTCTCAATGTGCGCGACCAATTGGTGATCATGGACCATATCGCTGGCCGCAAGCTGCGCCCACAGCGCGCCGATGAGCTATTGGAGTTTGTCGGCCTGGCAGGAATGGGCAATCGCCGCATGGGTCAGTTGTCCGGTGGCCAGCGCCAGCGCGTCAATATCGCCCGAGCGCTCATGGAGCAGCCGGACCTGCTCTTGGCCGATGAGCCCACCTCCGCGCTCGATTCCCACCTCTCGCAGGAAATCATCCGCCTCTTGCGCGATGTCACCCAGGAGATGAACACCGCCACCGTGCTGGTGACCCACGACCGCTCCCTGCTGAACTTCGCTGACCGCGTGGTGGAGGTCAAGGATGGCCACGTCTCCGAGCAGGAGAAGGTTTCTGCGCTCAGCTAGCCTTAGCTAGCGCTGCATGAGGAGTAGCCGTGCGATTGCCTGCGGCACGGCCGCGGCAATCTGAGAGGCGGAGCAAAGGCCAAAGCCGTCCGGGGTGTGGGCGGCAATGGCCGCCGCGTGTTGGTGGATGGCCGCGGCGTGCAGGATTTCCATAATTATCGCCTCCGCATCCGCCTCGGCGGCATCCAGTTGCGCGAGCGTGGCTCCGAGGATGCCAGAGAGTACGTCACCAGAACCGGCGGTGGCCGCGTAGGAGTGCCCTGCGTTCATGCCATAAATTTTCTGGCCTGGGGCCGTGACCGTGGTGATCCGGCCCTTGTGCAGGATGAAGCAGTCGAGGGCATCGGAAAGCTCTCGCAGGCGCACCCCGAGCCCCTCCGAAAGATCAGGTTCGCGGCCGAGAGTTGCCGCGTAGAGCCGCGCAAACTCCCCGGCATGCGGGGTCAGGACAGCGCAGGGATGATCGCGCACGAGTTCGCGTAGATCGCCGTCGGTCGAGAGCACGGTCAGCGCATCGGCGTCGGTAATCGTGGGCAGCCCGCGTTCTAGCACGGCGCGCAATTCCGCGGCCGCCTCCGGTCCGGTGCCCCGCCCTGGGCCTACGACCCAGGCTTGGGCGTGGACCTTTTCTTGGGCACTGGCATGAGGCACTACCTCCGGCAGGCTCGTGACCACGGAGTCACTGCCCACGACGCGAACCATGGACGGCGTGGCGCGCACCGCGCCCGTGGCGGCGAGGATGCCCGCGCCGGGATAGGCGCTGCTGCCAGCACAGACCGCGGTCACCCCGCCGGTGTACTTGGTGCTTGTCGCCCCCGGAGTCGGATCCAGGATTGGTCCAGTGCAGCCCACCGGCTTCGGGGCGGTGACCAGGCCTTGTTCTCCCGAAAGCACCGGCTCAGTCGGCCACTGGTAGGGCAAGGTAATAGTGGGTTCATTGGCGATATAGCCCACCGGCTCCGCGGTAGCGGAAAGCTCTTCTGCAAAGGAGCGCGGGGCGCCGGGCAGGCGCAGATCGCAGAGGATCACCGCACCGCATTCCGGGGCAAAGATATGTCCGGCACGGGCCCAGCCAAAGCTAATGGTCACGTCTGCCTCTACGGCTTCGGCTGCGGTCACGCCGGTATCGGCGTTAATGCCCGAAGGAATGTCCACCGCTAATACCGGGACCCCGCGCTCCTTGGCCTCGGTATAGGCCCGCAGTGGGGCACCGGATAGGCCGCGGGTGGAGGCGAGGCCGGCGACGGCGTCGATAAGCAGATCGGCGTCTCCTAGGCCGTGCGCAATGGTTCCGCCGGCCGCGGTAAATGCCTTCAGCGCGGGTTCGTGGGCGCTATCCGCTGCAAGGATGGCCTCCACTGAGTAGCCCTCTTCTGCCAGGAAAGCGCCGGCATAGAGGCCATCGCCACCGTTGCCGCCTGGCCCGGCAAGGATAGTTACGTGCCGTCCAGAGTCGAGCATGCTTGTAGCCGTGGCTGCTACGCCTCGTGCGGCCAAGCGCATGAGCTCATCGTCAAAGGTCTGCTGGGCGAGAAGGGAATGCTCCGCCGCGCGGACGGCGGCAACGCTATAGGCATGTCGCATGCCCGCCAGGATAGGCCTTTAAGGTGCCGGTTGGCAGGTCGGGCACCAAAATAGGTTGCGTCCCTCCATGACCTTTTCTGCCACTGGGGTGCCGCAGATATAGCAAGGTAGGCCGGCGCGGCGGTAGACGTAGACCTCGCCACCGTGGTCGTCCTTGCGCGGTTCGCGGCCCATTGCCTCGGGGGAATGCTCGGGCCGCACGGTATCGATGCGGCCGTGCTCCACCCCGTACTCCATCAGATCCACCAAGTCTGCCCACGTGGCGTCAAAGGTTTCACGGGAAACATCCCGGCCTGGCAGGAAAGGGGAGAGGCCGTGGCGAAAGAGGGTCTCGGCCCGGTAGATATTACCCACGCCGGCATAAAGGTGCTGATCCATCATGAGGGAGCCGATGCTGCGGCGCGATTTATGCACTGTGTCCCAGAGCGCCTCCACGTCGGCGTCCGCGCGCAGCGGGTCTTGGCCTACCTTGGCTAGCTGTGCGCGGTACTCCTCTTCGGTGAGCAGGCGGCAAAACTGCGGTCCGCGCAGGTTAGCGGCCTCGGCGCCATTATCAATGCGCACCCGGATCTGTCCGCCTACTTCCTCGCGGGGCTCGAAGCGCAGCTTGCCAATCAGGCCTAAGTGAATATAGAGGATATGGCGCGGATCCTGGGCGCTAAAGTGCACGAAAAGGTGCTTGCCGTAGGTCTCTGCCAGCTCGATGCGCTCGCCATCGAGAAGCTCCGCCTCCGCCGCGAAGCGCCCCTGCGGACTGGTCACGCGCAGCGGCATGCCGCGAAAATCGGCGTTGAATTTATTAGCTAGGCGGTGGATGACGTGACCTTCAGGCATGAAATCCAGTTTAATCGGGAAGAATTTTCGGCCAAACCGGGCGCTAACCAGCTCACTTATTTGCAGAGCCGCAATAGCGTAAACTCGAAATGCGGAATGATTTAACTCAGGGGAAGGCTTTCAAATCATGACGCAAAAAATCGGCTTTGACCGCGAGAAATACATTGAGCTGCAGTCGAAGCACATCCACGCCCGCCGCGAGGAAATCGGCGGCAAACTCTACCTAGAGATGGGCGGCAAACTTTTTGACGATATGCACGCCTCCCGCGTGCTGCCCGGCTTCACCCCGGACAATAAAATCGCGATGCTGGAGCGCATCAAAGAGGACGTAGAGATCCTCATCTGCATCAATGCGAAAGATATCTCCCGCCAGAAGGTACGCGCGGACCTGGGCATTCTTTATGAAGATGACCTGCTGCGTCTGGTGGACGTATTCCGCAGCCGCGGATTCTTGGTAGAAAACATCGTCATGACCCAGTTGGAGGAAGGCAATTCCCAAGCGGAGGCCTTCATCGAAAAGGTCGAGCGCCTCGGCCTCAAGGTGGCGCGCCACCGCGTTATCCCTGGCTACCCCACCAATACGGACCTCATCGTGTCCGAAGAGGGCTTTGGGCGCAATGAATTTGCGGAAACCTCCCGCGACCTCGTCGTGGTTACCGCGCCGGGCCCTGGCTCCGGCAAGCTGGCCACCGCGCTCTCGCAGGTCTACCACGAACACCAGCGCGGCAATAATGCCGGCTACGCCAAGTTTGAAACCTTCCCTATCTGGAATCTCCCCCTGGAACACCCCGTGAACCTGGCCTATGAGGCCGCCACGGTGGACCTCAACGATTCCAATATTATTGACCACTTCCACCTGTCCGCCCACGGCGAATCCACCGTGAACTACAACCGCGATGTGGAAGCGTTCCCGCTGCTGCGCACGCTTTTGGAAAAGCTCACCGGCACCACCCCGTACCAGTCTCCGACGGATATGGGCGTAAACATGGCGGGCTTCTGCATTACTGACGACGCCGTGTGCCGCGCCGCCGCCCAGCAAGAAATCATCCGCCGTTACTTCAAGGCGCAGGTGGAAGAGGCTCGTGCGGGCTTGGGCACCGAGCAATCCGAGCGCGCCGCGGTCATCATGGCCAAGGCCGGCATCAAGGTAGAAGACCGCCCCGTGGTAGCACCTGCGCGCCAGCGCGCGGAAGAAACCGGCGAGCCCGCCTCCGCTATGCAGCTGCACGACGGCACCATGATCACCGGCCGCACCGCGCCCCTGCTGGGCTGCTCGGCGGCGATGCTGCTCAATGCACTGAAGCACTTGGCGGGCATCGACGACGATATTCACCTGCTGTCGCCCGAGTCCATCGAGCCGATTCAAACGCTCAAGACCAAGCATTTGGGTTCCAAGAATCCACGCCTGCATACCGACGAGGTTCTGATCGCCTTGTCCGTGTCTGCGGCGAAGGATGACAATGCCCGCAAGGCGCTGGAGCAGATCAAGGAGCTTGCTGGTTGCGACGTCCACACCACCACCATCCTGGGTTCTGTGGATGAGGGAATCTTCCGCAACCTCGGCGTGCTCGTGACCTCTGACCCAGTCTTTGCCCGCAAGAAGGCGCTGTACCAAAAGCGCTAACTTTCGCATGCTCAAGATTCGGCCCTTTCAGCTTGTACTGGAGGGGCCGCAGTCATATAAGGGAGAGCTACAAGATTGGGGATCTGCGCAGCTGCGGGCCTAAGATTGGGGCGTGACTATTGGCAAAGTTCTCCTGTATTACTGCTTTACCCCCATCGAAGATCCCACCGCGATCATGCTGTGGCAGCGCACCCTGTGCGAGTCCCTGGGGCTCAAGGGGCGCATCCTCATTTCCGAGCACGGCATTAACGGCACCGTTGGCGGCGATATGGAAGCCTGCAAGCGCTATGTCCGCCAGACCAAGGAATACCCCGGCTTTAAGCGCATGCAGTTTAAATGGTCCGAGGGCGGCGCGGATGACTTCCCGCGCCTTTCGGTCAAGGTGCGCGATGAAATCGTGGCCTTTGGTGCGCCGGGTGAGCTGAAGGTGGATGAAAACGGCGTCGTTGGCGGCGGCGTGCACCTCAAGCCAGAAGAGGTAAATAAGCTGGTAGAAGAACGTGGCGAGGAGGTCGTCTTCTTTGACGGCCGCAACGCCATGGAGGCAGAGATTGGCAAGTTCAAAAATGCCGTCGTGCCCGATGTGAAAACCACGCATGACTTCATCGAGGAAATCGAATCCGGCAAGTATGACTGGATGAAGGATAAGCCGGTGGTGTCCTACTGCACCGGTGGCATCCGCTGCGAGATCCTGTCCTCGTTGATGAAGAACCGCGGCTTCAAAGAGGTCTACCAGATCGATGGCGGCATCGTGCGCTACGGCGAAAAGTACGGCAACGATGGCCTGTGGGAAGGCTCCATGTATGTCTTTGACAAGCGCATGCACCACGAGTTCGGCCAAGGACTTCAAGACCCCGGCTTCATCCAACTGGGCCACTGCGTGCACTGCGGCAAGGGCACGAATACCTTCCACAATTGCATCAATGAAGATACCTGCCGCCAGCAGGTACTCATCTGTGATGACTGCATCCAGCACGTAGAAACCCAGCACTGCGGCCGGCCGGATTGCGCCGAAGTGGCAGCGCAGCTAGCCAAGCAGGAGAGCTAGTCGCGCGCCGGTTCCTTGCGGAAGCAGCCCCACCACCAGTGCTGCCACGCGGTGATAAGCGGGCTGCTCGGCGGATAGATGATGCCGGTAGAGGTGTGCAGCTTACTGACCGGGCTAATGCCGTGGAGCGAGTTGAGGAACCACAGGGGGCACTCGGCGGCGAGTTCGGCGGTGATGGGGCGCGTTTCGGTGTGAATTCCTAGGTCCGCAGCGCGCCGGGCAACTTGGCGCAGCGTGATGCTGGGTAGCGCCTGACCGGTGGGGAGGATGAGCGTTTCCTCGTCCCAGGCGACGAGCGCGCCGGTGGTGGTCTCCACCATGGCACCAGAGGAATCCACGATGGCGGTGTCATCGGTGCCGTCTGCCTGATACTCGTCGCGGTAACGTGCCAGCGCTGGAAAATCGGGGCCCTTGACTAAAGGCTTCGTGCGCGGGTCGGGGGCTTGGACATAGGTCAGCCGGGTGGTTCGGCGCGCAGGGGGTGCAGGGCGAATATCGAGGCGCAGCTGTCCGCCGGCTAGCGAAATGCGGGGGAAGAGATCGCCGGGGCCCATAAGCTGCAGCATCGCGGGGACGAAGCCGGCGGGAAGTGGGCCGGCTACCGACTCGAAGCGCTGGAGGTGCAGGGGGAGGGCGTTGGAGTGGGCGTCGGCAAGCGTCCGCCAAGAATCCGCCACGTCAAAGGGGCCGGGGTAGGGCTGGCTTGGAATGAAGCTGCTCTGGTGCCAGAGGTAGGTGCTCATTGCCACGCCCCCAACACGGATTGGGCCTTGAGGTTGCGCTCTTCTAACTCGGCGGCCGGATCCGAATCTAGGACGATGGCCCCGCCGGCGCCGATGGTGACCTCACCGGCCGCCCGCACGGCCGTGCGGATGACCACGCTGAGATCGGATTGTCCGTCAAACCCCAGGTAGCCCACCGCGCCGGAGTACACGCCGCGCGGTCCCGTTTCGAGTTGGTCAATGATCTCGCAGGTGCGCAGCTTCGGCGCGCCCGTCATCGATCCGGGAGGAAAGGTGGCGCGGAGGGCATCGACCGCGGTGGCACTGGAGCGCAGCTGCCCGGTAATGGTGGAGACCAACTGATGGACGGTGGCATAGCTTTCTACCTGCATCAACTTCGGCACGCGCACGCTTCCGGGCTCGCATACCCGGGAGAGATCATTGCGCAGTAGATCAACGATCATGAGGTTTTCGGCCCGCGTCTTCGGATCCGTGGTCAGCAGCGCCGGATCCTGGTCGGCCGAGATGGTGCCCTTAATCGGTTTGGCCTCTACCTCACGGCCGCGCACGGTGAGGAAGCGCTCGGGCGAGGCGCTGCAGACTTCCACGCCGTCGAAGACGAGGTGTGCGGCATAGGGTGCAGGATTGTGCGAGCGCAGTCGGGGATAGAGCTCGCCCTTGGACGCGGCCGTGTAGGTATCGGTCAGGCAGACCTCGTAGCTCTCGCCGGCGTGCAGGAATTCCTGGGCGCGCTTAATCCGCTCCAGGTAGCCAGGGCTGCGCCAGGAGCCCGCGCTTAGCGACGCCCCATCGTCCTCCCCCGTTGGCCGTGGTTCCTCTGCATCCAAGGCGGTCTCCAGGCGGTCCAGGAGATCCTCGGCGCCGTCGCCGGCAAGGCAGCACAGGTGCGCGGTTTTTGCCTGGTGGTCATAGACGATGAAAGACTGCGGCCGCACAAAGTAGGCATCTGGGTAAGGGGAGCGATGGCGTAGCTCAATGGGCAGGGTGAGCTGGGCGCATTCGTAGCCCAAATACCCGATGACCCCGCCGGTAAACGGGAGATCCGGTGCGTCGATGATGCGGGTGGCGAGCTCGCGGTCGAGGAGGGTGAGGATATCGGGGGCGTCGCCAAGCCGGTAGCGGAAAGAGCGACTCAATGCGCCGGCGGTATCGCCGAGGATGGAATAGCGCCCGCGGGGATCTGCGGAGTCGAGGAAGAAGGCATCGTTGCCCTCGGCGCGCAGGGTGGCAAAGACCTGTGGGCAGTCCACCGCGCCGGGGACTTCGCGGTGGAGCAGGTGGAACCCGCCCAGAAAGTTGCGCATAATCTCCCGGCCGTACTGGGTAAGCACCGACTCCGGGTGAAATTGCACGCCCCAGTGCGGCAAGCCGTCGACCTTAAGCGCTTGGATGACGCCATCCTCGCTGCGGGCATGCACGGTAATGCCGGGGGTCTCCTCTATATGCAGGGAGTGGTAGCGCACCACTTCGAAGTCTTGCGGGATTCCGGCGAAGATGCCTTCGCCCGAGTGACTGATGGTAGAGACAAAACCGTGGCGCGGCTGCGGCGCGCGCGACACCTGGGCACCGGCCAGCAGACCTAGCCCCTGGTGACCAAGGCATACACCCAGTACCGGAATCTCGGCCGCGGCTGCGGCGGCGATAATGCCCCGGGCAGCACCGAAATCCTCCTCGCGTTCCGGCGTGCCCGGGCCAGGAGAAATCACCACATGCGAAAATTCGCCGGCACGGACGCGCTCGGCCAGCCCTTCCGCTTCCCCGGCGGCGACGACGAGTGGTTCGCGTCCGGCTACCTCCGCGATGAGGTGGGCAAGGTTGAAGGTATAAGAATCGTAATTATCAAGCAGGAGGATCATAGGGAGGCGGAAAGTATCTATGCGGCGGCCGAGTCCATGAGGAACAGCTGGATATCGGTAATGGTCCACAGCATGAAATTGCAGGCCATTACCCAGAAAATGGCCATCCAACTGCGCCACCGCAGATAGCGGTGCAGCTTGCGCACCATGATGATGGCGCAGCCGATCATGCCGAAGAACGGAATGATTGGGGTGGTCAGGCTAAAGAAGGTGCGCTGCCCGTCGGTGCAGAGCCACGTGGCGGTGCCATTCTCACACAAGGGTCCGCCGGAGAGCCGAGTGACGAGTGCGACCGCGAAACCATAAAGCGCGGAGAGCACAAGAACGCCGATCATGTACCAGACGGCCTGGCGGGTGGAGCGGCGGTTAGCAGCGGCAATCTCTAAAGGGTCCGGCTCATCGGCCAGCTCATCAAAGCTCCGCGGTTCCGGGCGGCGCAGATTGGCATAGTCCGCATCGGAAGTCAGGTCGTTTTCGGGATGCTCTGGTCGCTGGCTCATGCCCCAATCCTAACCGCAGGATGGGTGGACCAAGATAGGCACCCGAATATGCGGCAGCAGCTCCGTGGCGGTAGATCCCAAGAACACGCGGGCGATGGGGCCCTGCGGGGTGGAGGCCATGAGCATGAGATCGCCCTTCTTCCATTTGAGCGAATCCACCGCGCCGCCCCAGCCCGCGCCGGAACCAATTTCAGAGGTGACAACCAGCTCTGGGAATTTCTCTTGGATGCTATCGCGGGCGCGGTCCAGCATGGCGAGGGAATCCTCGAGCCACTCGGCCGTCAGCTTAAGCGCCATATCGTGCTTATCCTTGGACGGCGTATTGAGCAGCCCCTTTGCTGAGAAGGCAAGCAGGCGCAGCGGCAGGCTCCAGCGGTTCGCGAGCTCCGCTGCGGCGAGCATCTCATGATCTTCGCGCGGGCTGCGTTCGGTGATGGCAAAGTTGAAGCGGGTGACGCCATGCTTGGACAGCTTCACCTTGCGGGGAACCAAGCCCAATGGTTGAGGGGAATAATGCAGCAGGGTATCGGCCGTAGAACCAGCAAAGAAACGGCCCTTCGGTGCCGCCTGGTTGGGGCCTAAGATGATGAGGTCTGCCTGGAACTTCTTGGCCATCTCCGTCAGTAGGTGGGGGCGCGATGGCCCGTCCACCAAAAGGGATGGCTTGTCATCCCAGCAGCTGCGGGGTACACCGGCTTCATCGAGGGCGGCATGGGTAGCGGCCGCGCAGGCCTCCTTTTGTGCTTTAAACCATTTCTTATATTTTCCGCCCAGCTTGCTGAGGGAAGTAGTAGTCCACGGCTGGAACACGGTAGAGATGACCCGCACCTGGGTAGTGGCGGTACGGGAAAGCCACGCGGCGCAATCTAGAGCCTCGGTGCCGGAGGAAGAAGGGCTCCAAGAAATAAGAATGCGAAGGGGTTCATCGGCCGAGCCCTTGCTTAAGGCCGGCAGGTGCCCATCGGAAGAATCAGTTGCCATACGGAGTGAACTAGTGAGAGATTACGGTTTTCGTTTTCTCAATTATCACGTTAAGCCCAAGAAAAATGAAATCACCGCGGGCAAAACTAGCGCTGTTCGCCGTTCATTGTGGGGCGATAGACATCAGCCAGCTTGGAGATGACGGTGGCAACGTCGTTCGCGGTCTCCAAATCCTTCGGCTCGAGCCACCGCATGATCTCTGCTAGGGCGGAGGCGCGCTGCTGCGAGACGATGGCTAGTTCGGATTCGCCTAGTTGCGTCAGCGCTACCAAGACGCCGCGGCGATCCTCTTCATCGCGGTGGCGTTCCACGTATCCGCGGCGCTCTAGCTGATAGAGCGCGTTGGAGGCGGTGGGCATGCGGATAAGTTCTGCCTGCGCGATGGTGGAAACGCGGGACGGTCCGCGCATACGCAGCTGGTTCATGATGGACACCTGCGAGGTGGTCAATGAAGAGCCTTCCGCCGTGCGCTGGAAAATAAGAATGAGCTTATTGAGCGACGGCTGGATGGAACGCGCGACCTCGACGGCATCCTCGTACGTAGACGGGGATTGAGCGGGGCCCTTCTCCTCATGTTGCTGCGTCATAGAAAACGATTGTATAGCCCGTTTTCCCTGCGCGGTAGTTCGGAAGTTAAAAAATTAGTTTCCGGCAATAAAGTCTTCTAGCTCGGCGCGCGCCACGTCATCAGCCTTTTGTACCGGCGGGGATTTCATCAGGTAGGACGAGGCAGCCAGTACCGGGCCCGCCACCCCGCGGTCGAGGGCAATCTTGGCGGCGCGTACGGCGTCAATGATGATGCCGGCGGAGTTAGGCGAGTCCCAGACCTCCAGCTTGTACTCCAAGTTCAGCGGTACTTCGCCAAAGGCGGAGCCCTCCAAGCGGACATAGGCCCACTTACGGTCATCGAGCCATTCCACGTAATCGGAAGGCCCGATGTGGACGTTTCGGTCCTCCCGCTTGCCGGCGATGGGCGAGTTGTGCAGGTTAGAGGTTACGGCCTGCGTCTTGGAGATCTTTTTGGATTCGAGGCGCTCGCGCTCGAGCATATTCTTAAAGTCCATATTGCCGCCCACATTGAGCTGCATGGTGCGCTCCAAGCGCACGCCGCGATCTTCAAAGAGCTTTGCCATGACGCGGTGGGTAATGGTGGCGCCCACCTGGGACTTAATATCATCGCCCACGATGGGCAGCCCGGCGTCTTCGAACTTCTTCGCCCATACCGGATCAGAGGCAATAAAGACCGGCAAGGCATTGACAAAGGCGCAGCCGGCATCGATGGCCGCCTGGGCGTAGAACTTATCCGCTTCCTCAGAGCCCACCGGCAGGTAGGAGACTACGACGTCGGCGCCGGACTGGCGGAGTATGGCGGGGACGTCGGCAAGCGGGGCTTCCGATTCCGCGATGGATTCTTGGTAGTACCGGCCGAGGCCGTCCAGGGTAGGGCCGCGCTGCACGGTAACGCCCAGCTCAGGGACGTCGGTAATGGAAATGGTGCAGTTGCGGGAGCTGCGCGTAGCCTCCGCTAGGTCCTTGCCCACCTTGTCCGCATCTACGTCGAAGGCGGCAACGAATTCCACATCGCCTACGTGGTACGGGCCAAACTGGGCGTGCATCAAACCGGGAATATCTGCATCGGCCGCGGCGTTGCGATAAAACTCCACGCCTTCAATGAGGGACGTGGCGCAGTTGCCGACGCCCACGATGGCGACCTTTACTTTTTCGGACACGGTCTACTCCTTTAACTCCATGAGTTGTGGCTGTCAGTGACTGCGCAAGAGTAAGCCGAAAACTATGCCCTACGGTGGCATAACGCCATGTGGATCGATCAAGAAGAGGTAATTAGGATGATCCGGGTGAATTCCGTTGCCTATAAGCACGTGCTCTCTCATGAATGGGAGCGCGCCCACCACCTGCGCGAATTTCGCGCCGGGCAGCTCACGCGGGAGGACGTGTGCGATGCTGATTTTTTGCTGCGCGCCGCAGCTGAGCACCACGGGCGCACCATGGATAAGGAATGCCCCGTGTGCGGCGAGCCTTTGCGGCTCACGCGCTGGGTCTATGGCGAGAACCTCGGCCGCCGCGCCGGAAGCGCCCGCAGTGAGAAAGAAATAGCGGAGTTTGTGGCCGAGGGCTTGGAGTTTACGGTGCACGAGGTGGAGGTATGCCGCCAGTGCCGGTGGAACCACTTGTTGCGTTCTGCTACTGCATTTAACGCGTGTTAGTTTCCAGCGCACCCCCTTAGGCAGTAAGCTGCAATTATTTAGTTTGTGATCAGGGATGAATGAGGACACGAATCAGTGACCGAGAAGGAATCTACCGGCAAGTCCACTAAGGTGGCTCGCCCCAGCAAAAAGCAGGCGACAAAGAAGCGCCGCATCTGGCCGTGGGTCGTTTTGGCGTTCCTACTGGTCTTTGTAGCACTGCCCGCAGGACTTTTTGCCTACGCATACTCGCAATACACCGTTCCGGAGCCCAAGGACCTGGCCAATAACCAGGTCTCCACCATCTACGCGGGTGATAATCAGACCCAGCTCGCCCGCTTGGTGCCGCCGGAAGGCAACCGCACCCACGTGACGCTGGATGAAATCCCGGAATACGTGCAGGACTCCGTGCTGGCCGCGGAGGACCGTGACTTCTGGGATAACTCAGGCTTCTCCTTCACCGGCCTCGGCCGCGCCGTGGTGGGTAAGGTAACCGGTAATGAAGATGCTGGCGGCGGTTCCACCATTACCCAGCAGTATGTGAAAAACACGCTGGTGGGCAACGAATACTCCTACGTGCGCAAGATTCGCGAGCTCATCTACTCGGTGAAGATGACCAATGAGTGGGATAAGAAGGATATTCTCAACGCCTACCTCAACACCGTGTATTTCGGCCGCAATGCCTACGGCATCCAGGCGGCATCCAACGCCTACTTTGATAAGGACGCCAAGGACCTCACTCCGGAGGAAGGCGCCATGCTCGCCGGCCTCATTCAGTCCCCATCCGGCCTCGACCCGCGCGTGAACCAGGAGGGCTCCGAGGACCGCTGGAACTACGTACTTGACGGCCTGGTGGGAATGGGTGACCTCACCCAGGAACAGCGCGATGGCATGGTCTTCCCGGAGACCCGCGACCCAGCTGAGTACTCCGCCTACACCGAGGCGCCCGGCGCCAATGGCCACATCAAGGATCAGGTCATCCGCGAATTGGAAGAGGTAGGCATCACCGAAAACGAGGTGTCCACCGGCGGCCTGCGCATCACCACCACCATCGACATGAATGTGCAGAACAACACCATTCAGGCAGTTGATGACCAGATGGCTCCGCTGCAAGAGGATGCGCGTGCGGCTTCCGTGACCATCGATCCGAAGACCGGTGCGGTCCGCGGATACTTTGGCGGCCACGATTCCAATGGTTGGGACTATGCCAACTCCCCGCTGCAGACCGGTTCTACTTTCAAGATCATGGCCCTTGCGGCCGCCTTGCAGCAGGGCATCAGCCTCGATACCAATTACTCGTCCGCTCCGTACCAGCTGCCTGGCTCGGATGTTGTCACCAACGTGGGCGGCGGCTGCGGCGTATGCAACCTGCGCGAGGCTACCAAGCAATCCCTGAATACCTCCTTCCTTCGCCTGCAGGAGGACCTCAAGAACGGCACGCAGGACACCGCAGATATGGCGCACGCCCTTGGCGTGGCTAAGTCCCTGCCGGGCATTGAAAAGACGCTGACGGAAAACGGCAAGCAGCCATTCGAAGGCATTGTTCTGGGCCAGTACCAGTCCCGCCCGCTCGATATGGCCACCGCAATGTCCACCCTGGCTAACCAGGGCGTGTGGCATAACCCGCACTTTGTGCAGCGCGTAGAAAACGCTGCCGGCGAAGTGCTGTACGAGCACCCCGAAGACGAGGGCGAGCGCCGCGTATCGTCCAACGTGGCTAATAACGTCATCGAAGCCATGGAGCCGGTGGCCGCATGGTCTAATGGCGCTCTTGCCGGTGGCCGTGTTTCCGCCTCCAAGACCGGTACCACTCAGATGGGCGATACCGGCAATAACAAGGATGCCTGGATGGTCGGTGCCACCCCGCAGCTGGCTACCGCCGTGTGGGTAGGTACCGCGGATAACACCTCCGCTATCTTCGATCAGTACGGCGGCATCATGTACGGCGCCGGCGCGCCAACCAAGATTTGGAAGGCCGTGCTGGATAACTCCCTGGCCAACTCCGAATTCCAAAACTTCCCGGCTGCCTATCCGCTGGGATTCGGCAACATGGGCGCCGGAACGGCCGCTCCGGCCTATGACCCGAGCTGGGATAGCGGCGCTGGCGATACCCAGGACTACGAGGCCCCTGCCGAGCAAGCAGCTCCGGAAGAGGAAACCAAGCCGGCTCAGCCGGAGAACAAGCCGGAGAGCCCGAAGCCTGCCCCGAAACCGCAACGCGGCAATGGCAATAGCGGCAATGGTGGCAATAGCGGTAATAGCAACCAGGCACCGGCCCAGCCAGAGGCGCCGTCTTTGGATGACCTCATCGGCCCCGATAGCGACTTGGCAGACCTTCTAGGGTAGGCGGCAGTGACAGCGAATCCGCACCAGCGCATTCCCGCCTCCTCAGAACCCTTGGCCCGCGGGGTAATTGAATTCCTCGGCGGGCCAAGGGGCCGTTTTGCCGGTGTACGCCGCACCCAGTGGTGGACCCCTCTGCGCGCCATAATCGCCGTCGGCTGGGTTTTCCTGGCGTGCGGATTCCTCTCGAAGGCTAATTGCGCCGGCGGCACCCGCGGTGATGACGGGGTCATTAGCCTGAATTGGGCGGGCAACCGCCAGTACACCTCTTTTTGCTATAACGACATCATCCCGCTTTACGGTGGCCGCGGCCTCGATGAAGGCGGCTTCCCCTATGCCTATTCTTGGCAAGAGGGTGACCTGACCCGCTATATGGAGTACCCAGTCCTCGCGGGCCTTTTCCAGGGGTTGATGGGCTGGATTGCCCGCAATACGTACTCTCTGGTTGAGTGGGTCGGCATCCCGGAGGCCGGATGGTACTTCGGCCTGACCGCCTTTGTCATGGCGTGCATCTGGGTAGGCGTGCTCTACATGGTCTACCTGCTGGTGGGCAACCGTACCTGGGACACCATCCTCGTCGCCGCCAGCCCCCTTGTCATCATCCACGCCTTCAGTAACTGGGATATCCCCTCCATCGCCTTTGCCGTAGGTGCGCTCCTGGCCGCCGCGCGCAAGCGCCCTGCCGTAGCGGGTGTCCTCATCGGCCTTGGCACTTCCTTTAAGCTGTGGCCGCTCTTTCTCTTGGGGGCATTCCTGGTCTTGGCGGTGCGCAACCGCCGCTGGCCGCAATTTTTCTACGCCTTGCTCGCCGCGGCCGTGACCTGGATCGTGGTCAACGCTCCGGTGGCCCTGAAGTACCCGGAGGCATGGCGCGAATTTTTCCGCCTCAACCAAGAGCGCGGTGCGGAGTGGACCACCATTTACTCGGTGCTTAGCCGCAATACTGGGATTAGCTTTAGCCCTGAGTTCCTCAATACCTTCAGCCTGGTGGCGTTTTTGGCTCTCTGTGCGGCGATTGCGGTGCTGGGCCTGCGCAGCGCGCGGACGCCGCGCATGGCCGAGCTGGTTTACCTCATCGTGGCAGCCTTCTTACTGTTCAACAAGGTGTGGTCGCCCCAGTATTCGTTGTGGCTGTTGGTGCCCGCGGCCCTAGCCCTGCCACGCTGGCGCTTGGTCTTTAGCTGGGCGCTTGTCGACGCCCTCGTGTGGCCCCTACTCATGTGGCACATGCTGGGTACAGACAATAAGGGTATTCCGCACGAGCTGCTTGACGTTGCGATTATCTCCCGCGACGCCCTCATTATCGCCATGGCTGTCCTCGTCATTCGCCAGATGTGCGGAAAGACCCCGGATAAGGTGCGCGATGCGCACGCCGGCCGCGACCCCTTGGCAGGAGCATTCGCATGATCATTACCTATATCGGAATGGCATCCATCATCTTGGGATTCCTCTGCGTGATGGGGGCCTTCTGGCTCTTCCACAATCGTGAAGATCGCCGCGGGCCCATCGTGCTGGGGCTTTTGGCCATTCTTTTCCTCACCATCATTCCGGCGACTGCTGCTGTGTTTTTCGCCGCAACGACCACTGGTTAGATTTCTTTTCGCCGGTCATTTGCGGTACTGTAGTGGGGTTGCTTGACGCAACGTACCCTCCTGCTGCATCCGCAAAGGTGATGCAGCCGAAAACTACTAGACCATAGGAGGTGATGAGGTCCGTGCGTCACTACGAAGTCATGATCATTCTGGATCCTAATCAGGATGAGCGCACCGTAACCCCGTCCCTGGATAAGTTCCTCGAAATCGTCCGCCAGGAAGGCGGCAAGGTTGAGAACCTTGATGTATGGGGCAAGCGTCGTCTTGCATACCCCATCAACAAGAAGGAAGAGGGCATTTATGCCGTCGTCAACCTGGAGTGCGAGCACACTTCGGTTGCCGAGCTCGACCGCCGTCTGAACCTGAACGACACCATCCTGCGTACCAAGGTTCTGCGCACCGACAGCAAGTAGCGGATACTGGGATCAAGCACAATCCACGTAACCGATAAGGAGTAAAGACATGGCACAGGGAGATACCAATATCACGGTGGTAGGCAACATCGTTGCTGACCCCGAGCTGCGCTTCACCCCGGCGGGCGCGGCAGTAGCTAACTTCCGCGTCGCCTCCACCCCTCGTCGCTATAACTCGCAGACGAATCAGTGGGAAGACGGCGAAGCTATGTTCCTGACCTGCAACGTATGGCGTCAGGCAGCGGAAAACGTTGCCGAGACCATGTCTAAGGGCATGCGCGTCATCGTTACCGGCCGCTTGAAGCAGCGTTCCTTCCAGACCCGTGAGGGCGATAACCGCACCGTATTCGAGATTGACGTCGACGAAGTCGGTCCGTCTCTGCGCTACGCCACCGCTCAGGTAAACCGCAATCCGCGTGAGGGCGGCAATAACTTTGGCGGCGGCGGCCAACAGCGCTCGAATAACAATAATCAGGGCGGTTTTGGAGGCGGCCAGCAACAGCAGCCACAGCAGAACCAGGCTCCTTCTGAGGATCCGTGGAACTCCGCACCACCTGCAGGTGGTTTCGGAGGCGCTGATTCTGAACCTCCGTTCTAAGTCTGTCACCCGCAACTATTCAACTAACTCAATTGAAAGGCAGGGATCATGAAGCTGATCCTCACCGCTGCCGTTGAGAACCTCGGCGCCGCTGGCGAAATTGTTGAGGTTAAGGACGGCTACGGACGTAACTACCTGCTTCCTCGCGGCCTGGCCATCGTGGCTACCCGCGGCGCAGAGAAGCAGATTGAGGGCATCAAGCGCGCCCAGGAAGCTCGCGAGATTCGCGACCTGGATCACGCACGTGAGGTCCGCAACCAGCTCGAGCAGCTGACGGATGTCAAGGTAGAGGTTAAGACCTCCGAATCCGGTAAGCTCTTCGGTTCCGTTCAAGCAGAAGACATTGTCAACGCCGTCTCCAAGGCTGGTGGCCCTAAGCTGGATAAGCGCATCGTTGTGCTTCCTAAGGGCCTGGTCAAGAAGACCGGCAACTACCAGGTCGAGCTGAAGCTGCACGCTGATGTTATCGGCAAGGTGAACTTCTCGGTCGTTGCTGCCTAACTAGGCGCACGACGGTCCATATAGACCCAAAGACAACAGCAACGCTTTAGGCCTCAAGTTCCTGCTATGTGAGGTGGCAGGAACTTGGGGCCTTTAGCGCGTTTTCACCGGCCTGTGGATAACTGTGGAATTCTGTGGATAACTCTTTGGCCGTTTAACTTTCTGTTTACGCGGAGGCCGCTTTATTAACCCGCAGGTCAGGCCCCTTATCCACGGATGATGTGCCTATTTTCACACCGGGAAAAACATACCCTGAACTGGGATTTTGATTTGTGCAGGTCATGGGCTTTTGGAGTTATCCACAGGCCTATGCAGGGCAAATATGGGCAAAGGCTCTCGCGACCTGCAATTTTCACAGCACCCTGTGGATAACTGTGGAAGTTATGCCCAGGGGGTGGTGTCCGGGCACTAGACTACACTGAGATTCCGATACGCTCGGACGCTCAAATAGCCACAAGGGGGAGAAGTCATGACCAACGCCAGCTTTGATGATGAACACCTGCCACCAGAGCCGCCGCCGGAGGAGGAACCGGCCCCACGCCGCCGCTATCAGCAGGAAGAGCCAAAGCGCTATGGCGAATTCCGCCAGCCTCCCGCAGACCGCGAAGCGGAGCAGGGCGTCCTGGGCGCAATGTTGCTGAGCCCCCATACGGTGATGGAGGTCATCGAGGAGCTAGAGCCGGAGGATTTCTACTATCCGGCGCACACGTTGATTTACCGCGCCATGCTGGATCTATATTCCGAGGGCAAGGACGTCGACGCCGTCATTTTGGCCTCCCAGCTCGACCGCTTTAATAACCTCGAGCGCGTCGGCGGCGCCCCCTATCTCCACACGCTGCTCGCCACGGTGCCCACGGCTGCGAACGCACGCTACTACGCCGAAATCGTCGCGGAAAAGGCAGTGCTGCGCAAGCTTGTTGATGCCGGTACGCGCGTAGTACAGCTCGGATTTTCCGGCACCGAAGATGCAGAAATCGAGTCCGTGCTGGACCGTGCGCAGCAGGAAGTTTTCGCCGTCGCCCAGCGCAAGACGGCAGAAGATTACCGAGTCCTGGGGGATCTCATTGACCCCACCATTGATGAGCTCGCCGCCCTGCAGCAAGCCGGCGGCGTGGAGCTAGGTGTGCCTACTGGCTTCATCGACCTCGATAAGTTAACCAATGGCCTTCACGCGGGCCAGATGGTCATCGTTGCTGCCCGCCCTGGTGTGGGTAAATCGACCCTAGCCATGGACTTTATGCGTTCCTGCTCCTTGCAGCACGGCAAGTCCTCGGTGATTTTCTCGCTCGAGATGTCAGCTTCTGAAATCGTCATGCGCCTGCTCTCGGCGGAGTCAGAGGTAAAGCTGGCCGATATGCGCGGTGGCCGAGTTTCCACCGAGGACTGGGCAAAAATCGATGAGACCCTCAACCGAGTGCAAGACGCCCCACTCTTCATTGATGACTCCCCGAACCTCACGATGATGGAAATTCGGTCCAAGGCCCGCCGCCTCAAACAGCAGCACGGTTTGGATCTCATTGTCTTGGACTACCTGCAGCTGATGTCTTCGGGTAAAAAGGTGGAGTCCCGCCAGCAAGAGGTCTCTGAGTTCTCCCGTCAGCTAAAGCTCTTGGCCAAGGAGCTGGAGGTTCCTCTCATCGCTATCTCGCAGCTGAACCGTGGCCCTGAGGCGCGTACGGATAAAAAGCCGCAGCTTGCGGACCTCCGTGAGTCTGGCTCGCTGGAGCAGGACGCCGATATGGTCATGCTGCTCTACCGCCCCGACTCCCAGGACCGCGATAATGAGCGCGCCGGCGAGGCGGATATTATCCTAGCCAAGCACCGTGGCGGCCCGATCGATACCGTGCAGGTGGCGCACCAGCTGCACTACTCCAAGTTCGTCAATATGGCGCACGGTTAAATTACAGGTCTACCACCGCGTTGGGGTCTCCCAATCGTGGGCCAAGGATGACCAGTACCAAGAAAACCGCAGCTGCGGCAATCGCCAGCCATCGCCACACGGGGAAAAGGCGTTCGCCGCACAGGCGGGCGAACGCCGCACCGATAAGCGCGCCCAGGGTATTGAAGAGAAGATCATCGATATCCGTGCGCCCCAGGGCGAAAGCATATTGGCACACCTCCAGCACTAGGCTCAGACCAAATCCCCACGCAGCTGTCTTCTTAACGGAGCGGCAGAGGCTAAAGACCAGCATGCCGAAGGGGATGAAGAATGCGGTATTGCCCGCGTACTCAAATAGCGGGCCAAACCAGCTGCCGCCGGAAAATTCATCGAAAGGAACCCAGCGCAAATCCCGGGCGCGCTGATTTTCCGGTTTCCACAAATAGCCAATCTGGTAGAAGGGCTTGAGCGTGGTTAACGCGACCATGACCGCGGTCCACGCGGCGAGGGATACCCTGCTGAGCACGCGCTAGTCCTTTCTTTCGTGGCGGGGGAGTGTACGCCCCGCCAATGCTAGCCTGCTCAGGGGTGCTCGGCGGCCTTATTTAGCGACGGACGGAAAAGCCGCGCAGCCGCAGCGAGTTAGTAACCACGAAAACCGAGCTCAGCGCCATGGCCAGGCCCGCCAGCAGGGGATTGAGCCAGCCGAGCGCGGCCACGGGAATGAGTACGACGTTATAGGCGAAGGCCCAGAAGAGATTGCCCTTAATGATTGCTAGCGTGCGGCGCGAGAGCCGAATGGCATCAGCGGCGCAGCGTAAATCGCCGTTCATCAGGGTGATATCGGAGGCTTCAATGGCAACATCGGTACCCGCGCCCATGGCCAGGCCGAGGTCGGCTTGGGCCAGCGCGGCGGCGTCGTTAATGCCATCGCCCACCATCGCCACGGTGTGCCCTGCGGCCTGCAGCTCCTTGATGTGGTTCACCTTGTCCTCTGGCAGGACCTCAGCGCTGACGTGATCGATTCCCACCTCGGCGGCCACGGCGTGAGCGGCCCCGGCATTATCACCGGTCAGCAGGTAAGGGGTTAGCCCCAGTTCCTTCATCTGCGCCACGGCGGCGGCCGAGCTGGGCTTGATGGTATCGCGCACCTCAATGACGCCTGCGGGCTGTCCGTTGACGGTGACGACCACCGGCGTGGCACCAGCGTCCTGTGCGGCGCGGAACGGCGCTTCCAGGTCACCCAACGGGCCTTGCCGCTTGCCGACGCCTACCCGGACCCCCTCCACAGTTCCTTCCACGCCACCCGGAACCACTGCGAAGTCGGTAGCCGGCTTTACACTGCGCTCGCTAGCGATAGCGCGAGCGATGGGGTGCTCGGAATTGTGTTCCACGGCCGCGGCCAAGTCGAGGACGTCGCCGTGCACGGCGGTAACGGACATCTCTCCGGCCGTTACCGTGCCGGTCTTATCCATGACGATGGTATCGATTTGCCGCGTAGATTCCAGAATCTCCGGGCCTTTAATGACAAGCCCCAGCTGCGCTCCTCGGCCGGTGCCGACGAGGATCGCGGTGGGCGTCGCCAAGCCCATAGCGCAAGGGCAGGCCACAATGAGGACGGAGACCGCGGCGATAAAGGCTGGGGCCACCCCGCCGAAGAAGAGATGGGCAAGGAGTGTCAGCGCTGCCACGGCGATGACCGCGGGGACGAAGACCTGTGCAATGCGGTCCACGAGGCGCTGTACCGGCGCCTTGGAGGTTTGTGCGTCCGTGACCAGCTGGGCCATTTGGGCCAGTACCGTATCCTCGCCCACCTTGGTCGCGCGCACCTCGAGCTTGCCGGAGGCGTTAATGGTTGCGCCGGTCACCGCATCGCCGGAGCCGACCTCGACGGGCACGGGCTCGCCGGTGATCATGGAGGCGTCGACCGCCGAGTTGCCGGCAACGACGATGCCGTCGGTGGCGATCTTTTCGCCCGGGCGTACAACGAAGACATCGCCTACCTGCAACTGGGCAATGGGAATGCGCTGCTCGCCTCCCTCGCGCAGCACCGAAGCTTCCTTAGCACCTAAGGAGAGCAGCTCCCGCAGCGCCTCGGAGGACTGGCCTTTGGCTCGTGCCTCGAACCACCGGCCGAGTAGGAGGAAGGTAACGACCATGCCCACGGACTCGAAATAGATGTGATCCATCTGCGCCGCGTTCGCATCCAACGTCATGTGCATCTTCATGCCCGGTTCGCCTGCATTGCCGAAAAACAGCGCCCATAGCGACCAAAAGTAGGCCGCTGAGGTTCCCATGGTGATAAGCGTGTCCATGGTGAAAGAACCGTGCTTGAGGTTTGTCCACGTAGCGGTGTGGAAAGGCGCGCCACCAAAGATAAAAACGATGGTGGCCACGATGGCGCAGGCCCACTGCCAATTGGGAAATTGCAGTGCCGGCCACATCGATACCACCATGAGCGGTAGCGATAGGGCACCAGAGATGATGGTGCGGCGCAGTAGCCCTCCGTCACTGCTCTTCTCGGCTTGGGGCTCCTCCGCCTTCGCCCCCGCCATATCGAAGGCGCCGTATCCTGCGCTCTCTACCACCGAAATGAGCTCCTGTGGACTTACCGACTGGGAGTCATACTCGATGGCCGCCGCCTCGGTAGCGAAATTGACGCTGGCGCTTACTCCCTCGAGCTTGTTTAGCTTGCGCTCGACGCGGGCGGAGCAGGAGGTGCACGTCATTCCTGTTACGCCAAGGTCCAAGTGGGACATGGTGGTTCCTACTTCAGCGTGTAGCCGGCCTCAGCCACGGCGGCCGCTACCTGTTCATCGGTGAAATCGGTGCCAGTAACCGTGACGGCGCCGGTGGTATGGTCCGCAGTGACCTCGCTAACGCCAGAAATTTCGCCGACCTCTTCCTTTACCGACATTTCGCAATGTCCGCAGGTCATGCCCTCTACGGTGTAGTTCTTGGTGCTCATGATGATCCTTTCTTAGAGTTGGTTTCTGGGCCCATTCTATACCCCCTAGGGGTATATGACAAGGATTTTTCATGTACGTTGGGGAATAAAGCAATCCGCAAAGGAGTTAGAACAACCATGGCTACTATCGATGTCACCGAAGAAAACTTTGAAGAAACCGTTACCGGCGAGGGCATTACTCTCGTAGACGCGTGGGCCGATTGGTGCGGCCCCTGCAAGCGCTTTGCGCCGGTTTTTGAAAAGGCCTCCGAAGAGCACACGGATGCAACCTTTGCCAAGCTTGATACCGAGGCTAACCAGGGTCTCGCATCCGCGCTGGAGATTCAGTCCATTCCTACGCTGATGATCTTCCGCGATGGCATCTTGGTCTTCCGCGAGGCTGGCGCGCTGCCACCTGCAGCATTGGAAGACCTGCTGAAGCAGGTCAAGGAACTCGATATGGCGGAGGTTCGCCGCCAGGTAGAAGAGCAGAATGCGCAGGGTTAATCCCCGCTAGCTTCCTAGGCGCTTTCTGGTGAGTATCGCTAAACTCGCTAGAAAGCGTCTTTTTATGTCCAAAGGAGAAGATAATGGCTAACCCCTTCAGCAAGGGCTGGAAGTACATGATGAGTTCCTTCGATCAGAAGATTGATGAGAACGCTGATCCGAAGGTGCAGATCCAGCAGGCCGTCCAGGCCGCCAAGGAGCAGCACCAGCAGATTTCTGATCACGCTGCAGAAATCATCGGCCATAAGTCCCAGCTGGAGATGCAGATGAACCGCCTGGTTAAGTCCCAGCAGGACTACCAGTCTCAAACCCAGCGTGCATTGGAGCTGGCGGATTCTGCGGAGGACCCGCAAAAGGCCTCCGAGTATAACCAGGCTGCGGAAGTGGTTGCCTCCCAACTAGTAGCGGTGGAGCAGGAGCTGGAAGACGTTAAGCAGCAGTACGCCGCCGCAGAGCAGGCTGCCGCGCAGGCCAAGAGCCAGCAGCAGCAGTCTGAGGCGCGCTTGAAGGAACAGCTGGCCCAGGTTAGCCAGCTGGAGGCCCAGGCGGACCAGGCGGCTATGCAAGAAAAGAACGCCCAGGCTATTGATTCCATGAATCAGCTCAACCCGGACGATTCCGTACCTACTCTTGATTCTGTGCGCGCCAAGATTGAAAAGCGCTACGCCGATGCCCTTGGTGCCCAAGAATTGCAGCACGCCACCGGCGGCGATCGCATTAATGAGATCCAAGCCGCCGGCAATGACATGAAGGCGACTGCGCGCCTTGATGCCATCCGGGCGGATCTTAAAAAGAAGAAAGAGCTCGAATCCGGCGATTAATTCTGCCGGCGAACATTAATCAGAACCCCACGAATCCCTGAGTGGAATCCATCGCGCAGGTTCACGCGCTGGGTTTCGGTCAGGGTGTATTCGTGCAGGGTTTCGCAGGCAAACTGCAACAGCGGGCGGTCGATCTCTGGGGGAAGCCCGCCGCCTGAAAGTAGATGTGCCTGATCTCGCTGCTCGGTGCTAGCAGCGTTATCGAACCACCACGAGGCGTATTGCTGGCCCACATCGAAGGGGGATTGGAACCCAGCCGAGCTCCATACTTCCTCCGGCAGCGGTACATACTTAGAGCGCAGTTTGCGGCGCGGTGCCATCATGGATGGCTTGGGCGCCGGCTTCTCCGCGGGAGAGTCCTCCTCGGCGGGGGAATCCTCTGCCGCATCCGCCTTGGGCGGAGCCGGCTTGGGCGTCGGGGCCGGGGTGGGCTTTTCTGTGGCGCCGAAGGCTGCCTCCACCTCTGAGGGCTCGCCGCATTCATCCGGTTCGGGCATTTCCTCGCCCTCTTTATGTGCATTTTCGCGCACCACTGGAGGAAGCGGGCCTTCTAGGACCTGCAATTCCATAGCGTCTGCGAAGTCCTCGCGAGGGTCCAAGATGGTGGTGGAATCGCAGGCATGGCGCAGTGCGGAGGACATGGAGTCCCAGCCGAATCCATAGAGGTGTACGCGGATGCCGTTATCTACGGCTGCTTGTGCGCCGGGAATCATGTCCGCATCGCCGCTGACGAGGACAAAGTCGGTGAATTGTCCCTTCATGGCGGCGATGACCATGTCCGCTACGAGGCGGGTATCTACGGCCTTTTGGGTGCGGCGCTCACCCCATTCGATGAGCTGACCGGTGCGCAGCTGGACCCCTTCGCAGGTACGCAGGGCGCGCTGGTAGCGGTGCGGGCCAGTATCGGGAATGCCGTCATACCAGTATTGGCGCTGGATGGGGGTCCCAAGTTGGTTCTCAATCATCCCGCCCATGGTGCTGACCACCTCGGGCAGATCGATTTCTAGCTGTGCGCGGGCACCCGTTTCCCACGAGTTATAAAAGCTAGCGAGCAAGTAAGAGGTATCGACAAAGACGAGTGTGCGTTCAAGCATGGCTCCTAAGTTCCGTTCTAATTGTTCTAAATAAAATTCTTTGTGGTTTCCAGTGTGCCCCATTAGTCACAAAACGTCGATAACCTTGGACAAAATCCCAGCGCAGTGGCCGCAAAAAAGTTTTCTCTCTGGAAGTATTGCAGGGATGGGGTGTTGCCGATATGGTTAGTTACACAAGTAACTAACCAACGAACCGAGGGGCAATGGACAATTCCACGCAACCACTCTTCCGCCAGATTGCTTCTCTGGTGGAGGACGCCATCGTGGATGGCACCTTGGGCGAAGGGGATAGGGCCCCTTCCACTAATGAGCTTGCTGATTTTCACAACATCAACCCAGCTACTGCCCGCAAGGGCATAAGCCTGTTGGTGGATATCGGGGTGCTGGATAAGCGCCGCGGCATCGGCATGTTCGTGGCAGAAGGTGCCCTGAAAACGATCCGCGAGCGCCGCCGCGCCGACTTCGCGGCGGAATACATGGCACCGCTTGTCGACGAAGCCGTTCGCCTGGGCTACAACCGCGCCCAACTCCACGACCTATTTGATCGCGTTGCAGAAAGCCGAGGAATGTACTCATGATTACAACACGAGATTTCACTTTTGCTGATGGCCTCACGCACGGCTTAGTTGGCCCCAATGGCATTGGCAAAACCACGCTCCTGCGCAAGATTGCCGGACAAATCCAAGCTGGCGGTATTACGGTCTTCGGCGAGGAACCCTTCGACAAGCAATCGGTTCTCAACCGAGTCATTTTGATGGGTATTGATAACCCGTTGCCGGATTCCTGGGGCATCGGAAAGCTGGGCGTTATTGGTAAGGCGCGCTGGCCGCGCTGGGATGAGGAGCGCTTCAATGAGCTGCTGGTTCGCTTTGACGTGCCGGCCAAGGCTTACTCTGCCCTTTCCCGCGGGCAAAAGTCTGCGGTGGGCTTCATCTTCGCCGTTGCTTCTGGCTGTGAAGTCATGCTTCTTGATGAGCCCTATCTGGGCCTCGACACACAGCGCCGCGAGCTTTTCTATCAGGTCCTTCGTGAGGAACACGGCCGTACCATCGTCATCTCCACCCATCACCTCAATGAGGTAGCGGGTCTTCTCGATACCGTCGCTTTGATGGGGGACAGCCCAATTTCAGGCCCCATTGATGACTTCATCGAGGGAATTCTTGAGCTCACGGGCCCATCGGAGGCTCTCAACGCAGCGGTCGAAGAGCTCGATCTCCCAGTGCTGAGTAGAGAAACCACGCTTGTAGGAGATCGCCTGCTTGCCGACGCCCGCTCTGCCGCCACCGAGCCTATCTTCCGCACGGCCCAGGCCCATGGCCTGCGGATCAATGAAGTTTCCTTGGAACGTGCGGTTATGGCATTGGAGGAGAAAGCATGAAACTCCTGTGGTACCTAGGCGATTGGTGGAGCTGGACCTTTTTCCTTTTCGCTTTGCTCCTCATGCCCGTCATGGCGCAGGGAACGTGGAACGTGCTCCCGGTGATCTTTTCCTTGTCACTAATACTTTCCCTGACACCAGACTTTAAGAAGTATCAGTTGGTGGGGCTAGGCTCGAAAATCTGGAATGAACATCGCCGCTGTCTCGTTGCCCTGTGCGCACTAGCGGCAGCTATCGGTGCCCTCACCGTGCAGTTGTGGTGGGCATTGCCCATTTATGCCGTCGCAGCGGCGTGGGCCATGTACCGCAGGGCTACTCCTAAACGGGTCGGGTACACCACGACCGGTTCCCAACCCTCAAACGGATTTGGATGGTTCCCCCGCACCTTGGCCGGGCAAACCATTTACCGCCGGCAGGTCAAGGCATGGGGTGCTGCGTGTCTGGCGCTAGCAATCGGGTTTGTACTTAGCCGGTATAAGGAGGACATCCCGTTGCTTGGTTTCCTTGGCATCTTCATCTGGACACTTTCAATTGCGATGCTCTTCGCAGCTTTCCACAGCTTGCGAGTATCTCTGCGCGAATACACGGTGCTTGGTGGTAGCCGTACCGTCTGGGCCCGCCACACTGCCGTGCTCGGCCTGATACCTGTCCTAGTCGCGACCACCTCCAGTGCAGTACTGGCAAACGACGGTGAACTTGTAGCGGACATCGTGCTGCTTAGTGCCACCTGCGCCCCTGTAGTGGTCAGTCTGGAATTTCTGGGAAAGAAGAACTGGCATCTATTCGCTCTCTACCTGGTCCTCATTGCCGGGATGGCACTTCTGCGCACTCTGGTGCAGGTCTCCGCGATTGCCCAGCTCTTCTTGGCGGTGGCTTTCTATACAGTCTGGGCTTTGATGCTGCCCGCGTACATTCGCCGAGCGAACGCTCACCGTGGTGGAATGAGTGCTTGGATGGGCATATCTTAAACCACTCGAAAACAGCGTTGGCCTGCGGATTTGTGTTTGTTTAAGTCGCTGTGTAACTTAATACGAGTCAGCGCGACCGACAGCGCCCCACAGGAACACAAAAGTTCCTGGCTGAAGCGGCGATAGGAAAACAGGCCCTGACAAAACAAAATTCTTTTTGCTCACAATGAGCTACACGCCAAAGTGTGTGTGGTTGTTGTGTGGTGATGATGTTTGAGAACTCAATAGTGTGCCAATGTACTTTTTATTTTTTGTGTGCATGGTTGTGTGTTGATTGGTTTGTCTGCCAGCAGGCTTAGTGGTTTGTTGGTTGGTGTGTGCCGGTTGGGTATGTGGAACACGTACTCTTTTGAATGCTGTTTGGTGTTTCGGCTGCATTGAGATGGATTGGTTGGCATGTGATTGTGTTCAACTTTTTTGGTTTCCTCTTTTTGACCCCGTCGGGTTGAGGGAACTGTATTTTTTCTTTGTAGTAATTTTTTGGACGCCAGCATGGATTGCGAAGTGATTGTGC
>NZ_ACVP01000003.1 GCF_000175635.1 Corynebacterium tuberculostearicum SK141
GTCCGGATTTCCCGCACCACATGCCAGAGCAACTCCGCGCCAGAAGGCAGGATTCGGTGAGCGGCCTAAGCCATATAGAAGGCCCCAACTCCACTGCGAGATTGCCTTCCCCTAATGCCGCAGGAGAGGGTTCGCAGATCTAAAAGCCATTGCATGGAAAAAGGCCCCCGATTTCTCGGGGGCCTACCGGTGGAGCTGCCGGGAACTGAACCCTGTACCACTATACATGCTGGTAAACGCCCATTCTAAAGAAAGTAAAAGGAATCAATTCCCGTAACTTTCCCGTTTCTACCCGTAAAGACAGGTAACTAACCCATGCACGCAACCCGCACAACAACCACGCCGGCGCGCCGGGATACCACTTCCAGGCCACCACTGCGCCACCTAATCCACCACATCGAACCTAACGGCACCATCCACACACTATGCGGTTTACGGAAGTACCCCAGCCGTGGTGCCACGGTAGCGCCCCACATGGATAAGCAACCATGCGCAGCCTGCGACGCTGCCCGCATCCTCTACGAGGTAGGACTATGAGCCAGCAGCAACTACCACCAGCAGACCAGCCCGATAACTACACCGGCATGTGGAACCGCCACCGCGTGCGCTACCTATACGTAGACCCCGCAGCCGGCCTATGGCACCTAGGGGTAGGTGATGAATACCAGGGCACTTACTGCACTCGCATGAACCCACTAGCCCGCATCGACCTAGCGGGCGTGAAGCTGCGCTTTCGCAACGGCGGCTATCTCGTTGTGCCGCGGGACGGCGCGGAAGTCTCCATCTTCATGCCCCACAAGATGGCCCAGTTCAGGCCAATGACCTACCACGGGCAGGTGCCGGACGTGTGCCCCGACTGTTTAACCATGGCCGCGGTGACAGCGGAAATGAATGGGCAGAATGCCTACCCTGTTAAACGCCTTCTAAAGGCTTTAGCGGGTACTGACACCCCAGCCAATAAATAAAACGCCTTAAACGGCGATATTGAACAGGCAAAACGCCGCCTACCCCCCCCTATCGGCTACAGAGAGAAAATCACTGACAGCACGAGACGGGGCGGTGTCAGGGCGGAGTCTAGTCAGATATTTAAGCCACCCCATACCCGCACAACGCCGCTGAAATGGTGGACGATATGCAACAGTCTTTCTCCAGCTCACCCAAACTTTTGGCCCGTGTGTAAAAAATCTCCGTACCGTGGCGAAACGGTGCAGGGTCAGGACAGCAACCACTCAAACAATTTCGCCGGGTACAGTTTCGCATAACCGCCAAAGCGGCGCGTGGGGTGCTTATCACCCCACATCGCAGTTGGGGTGATCATGCCCCTAACTGATTGGTTTGAACCGTGTCGTGTATGAACACGGTTGCCGGTTCGCGTTTGAAACGCGACCCCGTAACTTTTCGGCACCCTGAAGAAAGTGTCTACAGCACGGGCCAGTTGGGGAGTCGCCCGGCCATTTTCAGATAATTCAGGCACCCTGCTACTTACACGGTGCGCGGAGAGAGACGGCGTGACTCGCAGTGACGGGGCGGGAGTCAGGCCAGGAAGCCGCCTAAGAATTGTCCAGGCCGCATTTCTGGAACCCGTACATACTGCGCCACCCTAAGCCTTCCGAGGGCGTTTACTAGCCACCGGAGGTTAGGCCCCACCGTCCCTAACTCTGGTGTGGTATCACGCGCACGCGATGGGGTATGCAGTGCGCGGGGAGAGAGGACATAGACCCGCCTGCACATGGGCCGGGCCGAAAGCTCTGGTGATTTACCAGGCCCCTACTCCCACGGCGGGACACTCACAGCCACCGTGCATAGACTGTAAACTTTATGCACCAATATGACATAATATATATTATCGGACAACATACAATTCAACGCTTCGCATACACCGTCACTACCTGCATAAATACCTGCATAGTCGGTGTATTACATTGCCTATTATCGTTGTCCGTTTCTTACCGTCATGTTCCCTTCAGTGTTGCTAGACTGCACCACATGGAAGAATACACGCCTACATGGCTAGACGCTATCACCACCGACAGTGCGCGCACCATTGCTAAAGCAACCGGCCTAAGCCACACCACCATTAGCAGGGCCGCGGATAACCCCACTCCCCCGCCGGCTGTCGTGGTTGCTGTAGCCCGCGCCTATGGCTATAACCCCGTGGAAGCATTATCGCGCACAGGGCTACTTACGCCCGTGGAAGCGCGGCCTGTAACTGGTGAAGCCAACCTGCGCCGCGTGTCCACCCGCGTGCTTCTCCAGGAACTGCTGCGCCGGGAAGCGGGCCAGGCCGGGGTGTAACCACTCCCCTTAGCCCGGCGCGCCATCTTCCCAGAAACTCTTTTGGCTTGGAACCGTGTGTCAGCGTTCCAGCAGTTCAGGGTGGGTTTCTGGCCTGTGTCGTGTCTGTGTCCGTGTTTGTGTCAAAACCTTGGAACACGTTGGAACACGCCGGACACAGTACAAAAATACCTTTTGACCTGTTGGAACACGGGAACTTTGTGTCAAGTAAAAAAGTTTCTAGAAAGCACTCTTTACGAGCTTCACACCCAGGATGTAGCGCTCACGCGGCGGGCGTTTCTGCCCCGGCTTAGGCTTAGCTCCCGGCACATCCAACTGCTTAGCCCTAATCCTCCCGTCTGTTGCGGTAAGCCGGTTGCACATCTCCTCTTGATTACACGGGGTGAAACCGTTGTCCGCGTGCCAGGTTCTCCAGTGGCTGTACACATCCCGGCGCGGCACGATATCCGCAGGGTTGCCCGTCACCTCTAGGTACTCCTCAATGAACCGCCGCACAGGCGCAGATAATCCCTCCATGGCATCTTTCATCTCTGCCATCGTGGCGGGTTCCGTAAACCGGCCCTGCTGCTCCAGGCGCTCCAACCCGTCTAATGCCCAGTTCAAAATGCCAGGCAATTCAGCAGCCAGCTTTGCGCCTAGTTCTTCATCCTCCTGCCCGGCGAAACTCTGCTCCAGGCGCATCATGACGAACCGGCCCACGACCGCTGCAGAGCTATCAATGAGCCGGGGAATCACGTTAGATGCCAGAGCGAAACGAGTAGGCAGACGGCCCACCCAGTCCCCCAGGTACTTCCGCTGCAGACTCACTCCATCCTCACCAATGACATTGAGCAACAACTCTGTGGCACGGTTGGAATTGCCAGCCCGCGCATCACGCGCATCACCAATAATTGCCAGCGGCTTGCCGATAAGTTCAGCCGGGCCGCTATCAGACCCCAGGGAATGCAGGGATGTATCCGTTACGTTCTGCTGCCCCACGAGCTGCCGCAGTACACGCAGAATAGTGCCCTTACCCGCACGAGTAGGCCCGACAATCAGCAGCGCCTTATGCAGGTCTGTGCGACCCGAAATGACGTATCCCAAATACTCTTGGAGAGTGTCGATAGCTGCCGTGTCATGGGCAAAAATCTGTTTCAGAAATTTCTCCCACACGGGTGCTGTAGCCTGCGGGTCATAGGCAAACGGCAACGAGTACGTTGTAAACACTCGCGGGGTATGCCCCACGAGTTCCCGCGTAGACCACCGCAGCAGCCCATTGGACATAGACACATACTCTCCCGGCGCGCCGGGCAACTGTGCGCAGTCACGCAGGAAACACGGGGCATCGTCCGTATCGGACACGACCGCATAGGCCAGGGGCTTTAGCGCGAAAATAATCTCGGAAATTTTGCTGCGGTTCGGACTCCAGGGCACGAGGGTAACGGTGTTGCTCTCTTTCTTCGAGTACACGGCAGAATCGAAAACTTTCAGCAGCTGCCCTGCAATCACGAGGTCTGCATCCTTGGCAGAGCCTGACACGGCCTCCCAGTGGGTGCCGCTATACATCCACCAATCACCACGCCAATAGGTCAACGTGGGTACGCCGTCTGTATCGGAATACAGTTCACGCATGACCTGCTGCGCCACTTTGTACGGCTGCGACGGCCCCGGGTACTCTACAGCGCCGGCGTGCGCGTCCACGTCTCCATTGAGAAATCGCTGTGCATCTGCCGGAGCTTCCGGTAGCTCCACATCCTCAAACTCTTTACGTGCGCTCACGCTGCTACACCTCCCGCAATTTTGTTGTGTGCGCTGGCAACTGTGCGGCGCGCTTCCCACTCTGGAAGCCCCGCTGCAGTCCCCGCATCAATGAGTTGTCTATCTATGTTCAGCCCATCCTCTGCGGCCCTACACGCCGCCCAGAACAGCACTTTGTTGCGCTGCCCCTCTTCACTTTCAGCCACGACACGGATAAGCCCCGCACCGTCACCCGGCGCGATAGTCAACAGGCCAGGGCGCGCCGGGCGGGTAGCGCGCAGCGGTGCGTAGACATGCCGGTATAGCCATTGCGGAAGTGGGGCGATAGGTGCCCAGGTGTGCAGCAGGTACAGCCCGCCCGTATCGGGATGCACGCTAGGGGGCATGACCAAATAGCCCGTGTGGGTTTTCACGTCTATGCCCGAATCTGTAGCGGCGAGTTGCCCGCGCAGCTTCCCTTGGTAGGGCAGACGAAACCACAGGTGCCACCCTCCAGAGCCGGTAAGCACCGTCAACGTTTCTGGCACGACATGCCCCGCGGTGAGCTGCGCCCAGGACTCTATGCCGCCATGCTTCACGTCAATATCAATCACGACCACGCCACGCGGCGGGTTAGCACCAATATTGGCCGTGGGGTACGTGCTCCACCATGACCGCACCCGGCGCGCATCGCTGGTGAAATCTTTAAACCCATGGGGGACAACTGCAGCCAGCGGTGCTTTGCCCTCCAGCGGGCCTACTTTCAACCCGTGGCGGGCATAGCGGTGCGCAGCAGTTGCCCGCCATTGGTGCGCGGGAACGCCTGCATACAGGGTATTATGCGGGTAAGTAGCGGCATCTACTATCGCCCCTGCCCTAGTCCCCAGGGTGGGGGTTATGTCGTTAGTGGGCATCGGCGGCACCGCCCCGCTTCCCGTAGTTGTCCACGAGCCATGCGCCCAGCCCTGCCAGGGAAGCGGCATCAACATTGACGGTTACGCGCCGGCCTTTGTTGTGTTCGGTTAGCTCCAGGCGCAGAACCTCCGCAGGCGTGCCGGCTTTCTTGCCCAGGTTGCTTACGGCTATTTCTCCCTCTACGCTGCGGACTCCAGAGGTGAGCCAATGCAGCGGGAACGAATCACGACGGTTGATAATCGCGGCCATTAAGCTGCACCGCCCGTCCAGGCGTTGGTGGGGGTGAACAGCGCATCTACGTCTTCAGGCTTTAGACGAATGGTACGCCCAGCGCGATAGGCCACGAGCTTGCCCTCTGCGATATAGCGGCGCAATGTGCGCTCCCCCAGCTGCACGCGCTTAGCCGCCTGCTGCAGCGTCTCATACTGTGCTGCAGTGGTCTTTCCAGTGTTAGCCATTGTGGGCTAAATCCTTTCCCGTGCCCACCACGAGAAAAGTAGAAGTGGGCACGCCAAAATTGACTTGCCCAATTGCCACACTGGGAACAGCACCCCGGCCTTTCCGGGGGCGTTCATCTTTAAGACTGTTGTCTAAGCATCCCCAGCGCCCGGCTAGCGGACTGCTGGACACGGAGCGCACCGTGATGCTTCTAGATGTACCACGTGGCCGCAGGTGGCCGCAATTGTAATGCCCTGCCCCGGCGCGCCGGGCGGGCCTAATCCTCCCGCGCCATCCGCTCCACCACCGCACGCACCTGCCCAATAGTGGGCTGGCATTTCTTCCCCGGCATGTTCTGCCGAATCAACCACAGCGCCCGCGCAAACTTACTGGCACGCACCTTATAGCCCACATCAAACGCCACAAACGGATCGCCCCAGTCGCTCGAATCATCCCTATGCACCCGCTGCTTCCTGTAGCCACGACGCTTGCCAGAGACTTTACGATTTAGCCGCCGATTAAACGCGTAGTTAAACGCTCCCCGGGTTCCCATCTGCTGCAGCTCTGTAACGATAGTTATATCCACCCACGGGCATAGCGGCACGCCCTTACGCTCCCGGGCGTACAGCACGCCTGCTAACTCACCCCCCAGGGAGTACAGCCAGAACGACCCCAGCACAGCAGGGCTACGCCCCGGCCTATCCTCCATCACCTGCACGAGTTGATAAGTTGTAGGCCCTGCAACCGCGGGTACTTCCACTTCCCATTCATAGGCGTAAGCCATATACCACTTCACAGACTGCAACCACAGGTCAAAAATGCCCGGCACGGCCGCTTTTTCCAGGGCTTGTTCTTCATCCCCATCAACCGACCGCAGCAGCTCCATGTAGTCCTGAGAAGCGTTTGTTAGCAGCGTCTCCGAGCCATTAACCCACTCCGCTGCCTGCTCCATACTCACCTGCATTACTGCCCTTTTTCTTCCTGCGGTTCCTGCCCGGCTCCCGGCGCGCCGGGTTCCAGAGTTGCGTTAACTTTCTCCATCAACGAGGTTGTGCGCTCTGCTCGCACCTTCAGATAGACATTAAGGATCGTGGTCACATCGTCTTGCCCCAACAGGCGGCCAATCTCTTTCAAGTGCGCACCCTGTTCCGCTAGACGGGTAATCAACCAATTGCGCCCACAGTGCGGATCAATATCGGCACACACCCCCGCCTTCTCTTTCGCCCGTGCAAGCACACTGCGATAACTAGTATCCATCACCATCTTGCCGCTAGCCGTAGAAGTTAAAAGCACGGCACTGCGCGCACCTTCCGTAGTGCGCAGGACTGTAGGCGCGCCGGGCGCATACTTTTCTAAGTGCTCCAGAAAG
Organism: Corynebacterium tuberculostearicum SK141; assembly: GCF_000175635.1. Lineage (GTDB taxonomy): Bacteria > Actinomycetota > Actinomycetes > Mycobacteriales > Mycobacteriaceae > Corynebacterium > Corynebacterium tuberculostearicum_C. Next base: position 6,734 of record NZ_ACVP01000003.1, read on the forward strand.
ATAGGCACATCCGCGGCCATAATCGGCACCTCCCGATAACCGGCCTTTGTCTTAGGCGGCTGCACCAACATATAGGTGCCGGCACTGCCTGAAATGCGCTGCGCGTTCTGCTTCACTCGCACAGTTACACGGGGGACAGGCGCGCCGGGGCGGTGCTCTATCCGTACATCGTCGCGCTCCAGGGCGATAGCTTCACCAATACGCAGGCCATGGTGCAACATGAGTGAGGTTAAAGCACGATAGCGGGCAGGCACGTGGTTTAAGATGGCGGCTATTTCCGCATCTGTAGGCAGGTACTTTTCGTTGGTCTCTACGCGCTTGCCCGCTTCCTTAATATCCACGGGGTTGCCTTCTATCATTTCGCGTTCAACCGCCCCAGCACACGCTGCCTTTAGGCGCTTATACGCCTGTTGATTAATCGTGTGGGCATTGGGATAGCACCGCTGTACGCCATCCCACCAGCGGTACACGTCCGCTTTAGTCAGCTTCGCTAACGCAATATCCCGCAAACTGCATACGTCTTTGTCATTAGCTCCAGGGCCATAAGGCTCTGTGATACGCACGCGGGCCACACGGCGATAATTCTGCATAGTGGACGGTTGGGGCGGGGTGGGGCGCTGTTCCAACAGATCGTGGAAGCGGTCTAACCACTGCCCTACCGTTTCGCCTGAAACTTCCTCTTTAGCCCGGCGCGCCTTTGGCGGCTCCCACGTGCCTAGGTCGATTAGGCGGCGCTCTGTGGCTATCCAACCGTCCGCATCAATTTTGTTGGCGAATGAGTGGCCGGGGGTATGGATGGCGGCATCAGGGCCGGTGTATTCCGCGTACCATCTTTTTCCTTTTTGGCGGACGCGCCCGAACGAGCTGCGCTGTGCTTTCTTTCGTGCCATGAATGTGCTCCAGGGATAGGGCGGGAAGCGGGAAAGTGTTCCCGTTATTTTCCCGTTCAGGGTTCCTTTAGTGTCATTCTATGGCAACCTGTGGCAAGATACTAGATAGGCGATAACCTGCATAGATAAAGCAAAACCCCTAGTCATTTACGACTAGGGGAAATGCAGTTAGTGGAGCTGCCGGGAATTGAACCCGGGTCCTTCGTCACCTTGCCAGGGCTTCTCCGTGCGCAGTCCGCACAGAATCTCTGCTCGGCCCTCCGGATCGGGCGAACACGTCCGGATGATGGGCCCAGTCACCAGTAAGAGTCCCGACTGGTCCTGATGACCCGGCCAGCCGGCTAGTTCCTTAGTCGATGCCAGGTTCTAGGTCAGGAACGAAACCTAGGCTGACAGACACGCGTCGCTGTAATTAGGCAGCGAGGGCGTAGTCACGCTGAGAGTTCTTCTCTGCGTTTATTGGTTGCTACGACGCTTATACGGTGGTCGTTAGCCTGCACCGGCACGCTTCCCCTGGCGCAGTGCACGAAGTCGAAACCAAATCAACCCCATGCTGTAGGGACGGGATAGTGCATCTTCCCTACGGTTCGTTCAACACTACCCCACCCGCTTTTATTTCCTCAAGTGCTCCTCTAACCATTCCTTGAGGACTACCGCATGGTTGACCGTGCGGTTGGCGGCGGCGAAGAGGAGGGTGGCGTCGGCAAGCGCACGCAGCTGGGCGAGCTCGTCGGAGTCATTGTCGTCGAGCTCGGCCTTGTAGCGGCGGGCAAACTCGTCGAAGCGATCCTCGTCGTGGTTCCACCACTTGCGCAGCTCGGGGCTCGGCGCGACGTCCTTGAACCACTCGTCGTAGGCCAAGTCGCTCTTGGCGACGCCCCGGGGCCACATCCGATCCACCAGCACCCCAGTGCCATGGATGGTGTCCTCACCCTTTACTACGTCGTGAACCTTCGCCGTCTTAAACATTGATGCCCTTCACGCGGCGGCCGAGCTCGCGGGAAATTTCGCGGTCTTGGTCGCGACGCTTAATATCCTCTCGCTTGTCGTAGTCCTGCTTACCTTGGGCCAGCGCGAGCGAAAGCTTCGCGTAGCCATTCTTGAGGTAGACCTTGAGCGGGACCAAGGTCTTATTGCCGTTGCGCACCTGCCCGTAAAGCTTGTCGATCTCGCGGCGGTGCAGCAAAAGCTTGCGAGTGCGCCGCGGGCTGTGGTTCGTCCACGAGCCCATGGAATATTCCGGGATGTGCAGGTTGCGCAGGTATACCTCGCCATCATCGATGGTAGCGAAGGCATCATTGAGCGAGATTTTTCCCTCCCGCAGGGATTTGATCTCGGTGCCGAGCAGGACGATGCCGCACTCGTATTCCTCGAGGATCTTGTAGTCATGCCGGGCCCGGCGGTTGGTAGCGAGCGTTGCTTCGCCGGACGCCGCCTTCTTATTCTTCTTGCCCTTCTTAGCCATAATTATGGCAGTGTAGTGCCCTTTTAGCCGGCCCGGCAAACGGGCTATTTGCGCACATAGGACCGCAGGGTGATATGTGCCGTGACGGCGGTGACCACCAGTGCCAGGAGGCCAACGAAAGGCAGGGCAATCCATAGATCACCGGACTTCATGGGGGCGAGCAGCTGGGATTCATACAGGCCTTGCAGGGATGGGTCCACCACCTGGGACTTGCCCAAGAAGATTCCGGCACCGCCGAGCACCACGCCGATGAGCGAGGCCAGTACGGCCTCCACCACGAACGGCGCCTGCGTCATCCACCGGCTCGCGCCCACCATGCGCATGATTTCCGTTTCGCGGGTGCGGTGGAACGCGGCGATCTGCACCATATTGGCGACCAAGAAGATGGCTGCCACGGACATCACGATGGCCAGCACAAAGGTGGCATTGCGGATAGCATCCAGGTTGCTTGCGGCATCGCGCACTTCTTGCTGCTGGTCGACGACGTCCTCTACCGCCGGGTTATCCCTAATCGCATCGATCGCAGAAGCGTCTTCTGGATCCTTCAAGCGCACGTGGAACGCTGCCGGCAGTGCGTCGGGCGAGGTTTGTTCCACCATGACGGGGTCGGTGTCTTGGAAAAGCTCCTTGAACCGCTCATAGGATTCCGCACGGTTGCGGTATTCCACGGACTCCACGGAATCATCCGCGTCGAGCTGGCCCTGGAGATCCGCGCAGGCCGGGGTTAAGCAGTCCGGGTCGCCGGCGGAGATGTCCTCATTGAGCTGGACCATGACCTCGACGCGGTCGAGGTAGATCTCCTTGGTGTCCTTGGTCAGGTTGGTCACCATGATGCCGGCAACAACGAGGCCTACCGCAATGGCGGTGGTAATGATCATGGCGATGGTCATGGTCAGGTTGCGGCCGAGCCCCTTGGTGGCCTCGCGGAAAATAAATCCTAGCTTCATGCTTCCCCCTCATACATCGCCTCGTGCTCGTCGCGCACGAGGACTCCATTGCGCAGCTCCAGCACACGCTTGCGTGCCCTATTGACGGCGCGGGCATTGTGGGTGGACATGACCACGGTGGTGCCGCGGCGGTTGATGCCCAGCAGCAGGTCCATGATCTCGTCGGCGGTGGAGGGATCGAGGTTGCCCGTGGGTTCGTCGGCAAGCAGGAGCTTCGGCCGATTGACCACCGCGCGCGCAATAGCCACGCGCTGCTGCTCGCCACCGGAAAGCTCGTGCGGATACGCATCGCGGCGATCCTCGAGGCCCACCAGGTCCAAAACCTGCGGGACCGAGGTAGAGATCCGGTACTTGCTCTTGCCAATAACCTCCAGCGCAAAGGCCACATTTTGATATACCGTCAGCTTGGGAAGCAGGCGAAAGTCCTGGAATACATAACCAATGGACTGGCGCAGCGCGTTAATCTGCTTGCCCGAAAGCTCGTTGACGTGGAAATCATCGAAATAAATATCGCCCTTGGTCACGTTGCTATAGCGCACCATTAACTCCAGGAAGGTGGACTTACCGGAGCCGGACGGACCAATGAGGAAGGCGAATTCACCATCCGCAATCTCGAAGGACACCCCGTCGAGCGCTGGGCGAGACGCGGCGGAGTAGGCCTTAGTCACGTTGTCGAATCTAATCACGCGAATCACTGTAGCAACTAAAGTTGACACCGCGCTGTGAACTATATTTAAGTAATGTGGTCTAAGACACTAATTTGTTCCGACCCAATCGACAGAAAGTGCCGATACAATGGCCGAAACCGAAACTAAAGAAAAGCCACGTTCTGCAAGCGGCTTCCTGGGCACTGTAGAAAAGATTGGCAATAAACTGCCGGATCCCTTCTGGCTCTTCGTTATCCTCGCAGCCATCGTCGCTGTGACTTCTTGGCTAGGACACCTCATTGGCATGACCGCAGAGGACCCCAAGACCGGCGAAACCATCGAAGTAGAGTCCCTGCTGACCACCGAGAATATCTCGCGCATGGTTACTGATGCAGTGGAGAACTTCACCAGCTTCCCGCCGCTCGGCGTCATCCTTGCCGTGATGCTCGGCGTGGCCGTGGCGGAGCAGTCTGGCCTGCTTTCCGCGTTGGTGCGCGCGATGGTGACCAAGGTCAGCGCCAAAATGCTGACCTTCGTTGTGGCGCTGGCCGGCGTGACCGGCTCCGTAGCCTCCGACGCCATCTACGTCATTCTGATTCCGCTGGGCGCAATGGCCTTCCACGCCGTGGGCCGCTCCCCCATCGTGGGCGCGATGGTGGCCTTTGCGGCATCGTCTGCCGGCTTTAATGCCTCGCTGATTCTCAATATCACCGACCTCCTGCTCGCGGGTATTTCTACCCCGGCCGCACAGTTTGTGGACCCAGAATATGAGGTCAGCCCGCTGGCCAATATCTTCTTTGTCATCCCTTCCGCCGTGGTGCTCTCCCTCATCATTACCGCGGTCACGGAATTCCTCATGGTCAAAAAGGCCCGCGAGCTGGTGGACCACGACCACATCAATTACGAAGAGGTGTCCTTTTCCAAGGCCGCCGGTGGGGCCGGCGCGAATGCAGAGGAGGGTGAGGAGTACGACTTCACCGATGATGAAGAGGCGATGCGCATCAAGCCCAACGAGCAGCGCGGTCTGATTGCTTCCGGCATCGCGCTGGTGCTCTTCCTGGCTGCCTTCTTTGCCTTGCTCTTTATCCCCGGCTCCCCACTGGCAAGCCAGGGGGATAGCTTCATGGAGTCGCCGCTCATTAGCGCCATCGCGGTGCCAATTGCCCTGGCGTTCTTGGTATGCGGCATCGTCTACGGCTTGGTGGCAGGCACCGTGAAGTCTTTTGCTGATGTTCCGGAGTTTATGGCCAAGGGCATCGAGACCCTCGTTCCCATGCTGGTCCTCTTCTTCGCGGTGGCACAGTTCCTCGCCTGGTTCGAATGGTCGAACTTGGGCGTATGGACCGCCATCAAGGGTTCCGAACTGCTCCAACACTGGTCATTGCCACCGCTACTCATGTTTGCGGCACTGGTGGCCATGGTCGCACTGCTTAACCTCTTCATCACCTCCGGTTCCGCCCAGTGGGCGCTGATGGCCCCGGTCATCGTACCGATGATGATGTATGTGGGCGTCTCACCTGAGGTTTCCCAGATGCTCTTCCGTATCGGTGACTCCCCAACGAATATCATCACCCCAATGTCGCCCTACTTCGCGCTGGCGTTGACCTTCTTGCAGCGCTATTACAAGCCGGCAGGTGTGGGTACCTTGATGTCACTGGCGCTGCCCTATTCTCTCTGCATGATCGTGGGTTGGTTCGCCTTCTTCGTCATCTGGTATCTCATCGGCATTCCGCTGGGACCAGGCGCGCCGATGGACTACGCGGGTTAAGTCCATAGAGATCAGGCCGAACTGAGGATTTTCTCCCCTCAGTTCGGCCTTTTCGCGTTCAATTCAGCCCGATCAGTATGGACCTAAGCTTGGTCTTCTTGTTGCTGCATGCGCCAGCGGATACCGGATTCAAGGAAGCCATCGATATCGCCATCGAGCACCTTGGAGGGATCGCCCACCTCAAAATTGGTGCGCAAGTCTTTGACCATCTGGTACGGGTGCAGCACATAGGAACGCATCTGATTGCCCCAAGAGGCGTTGCCACCGGCGCCCAACGCATCGAGCTCAGCTTGTTCCTCCTGCCGCTTGCGCTCCAGCAGCTTCGCCTGCAGCACGCGCATGGCCGAGGCCTTATTTTGAATCTGCGACTTTTCGTTCTGGCAGGTCACTACAATGCCGGTGGGAATGTGAGTCAAGCGCACCGCCGAGTCGGTGGTATTGACGGACTGGCCGCCCGGACCAGAAGACCGATAGACATCGACGCGCACGTCATTATCCGGGATATCGATGTGGTCGGTCTGCTCCACCACCGGCAAAACTTCGACCTCGGCGAAGGAGGTCTGGCGCCGGCCTTGGTTATCGAAGGGCGAAATGCGCACCAGGCGGTGCGCACCCTGCTCCACGGAGAGCTGGCCGTACATGTATTCACCGTGGACGACAAAGGTCGCGGACTTGATTCCGGCCTCCTCCGCATAAGAGATGTCATAGACGTCGACCTTGTGGCCATGCTTTTCCGCCCAGCGCGTGTACATGCGCATGAGCATCTCGGCCCAGTCGGCCGCGTCCACACCGCCGGCGCCGGAGCGGATATTGATAACCGCCTCGCGCGGGTCATACTCACCAGAAAGCATGGTGGTGACCTCCAACGATTCGATGGCAGACTCCAGGGAATCGAGCTCATCATCCGCCAGGGAGGTATCCCCCTCTTCTTCCGCGAGTTCGTACATCACGGGCATGTCCTCCAGCCGCCCGCGCAGCGATTCCAGCTTGCGAACCTTAGCCTGCGCTGCGGAAAGCTCGGACGTTACCTTTTGCGCATGGGCGGGGTCATCCCACAGGGACGGGTCGCCGGCTTGGGCCTCTAGTTCCCGAATGCGGGCAGCCAAAGCCTCCGGGTCCATGACCTTCTCGATGGTGGTCAGGGTGGTTTCCAATTGCTTGAGCCGTGCTGTTACTTCGGGACGCATAGGCCCCAATCCTACCCACCCGGCCGGCATAATTAGCCATCGGCCGCGTTTAGGGTGACAATGGTGGGCATGGATCAAAAGCCGAGCTTGCAGGAGATGATCGACGCGGTCATCAAGACCTTCATTGTCGCGCACGCGGATGACGGGGATGCGCACCTAGCGCAGGCCCTTGTCTATAACGCCGGCCGCCTGGCCTGGCGCCTGCGCGAGATGGGCGTCGACGTAGAGCACAAGACATCTATCTCGGACGTTGTTACGGATGCGGACCGGGCGGCCGAGCGCTTCGTTGCGGGCGTGCTCGAGGCCGTGCGTCCGGAAGACGGCATCCTCGGCGAAGAGGGTGCGGCCCGCGAGTCCCAGTCCGGCCGCACCTGGGTCATTGACCCAGTCGATGGCACTTATAATTTCTCCTCCGGATCCGATTATTGGTGCTCTGCCCTCGCGCTTGCCGACGCCACGGGGATCACCCTCGGCGCCGTCCACCGCCCCGCCATGGGGTACACCTGGTTCGGTGGCCGGGACTACCCCACTTCCCTCGACGGCAAGGAAGTAACTCGCCTGCAGGAGAAGCCAGCCGAGCAGATTTCACTATCCACGTATCTGCACCCAACCTCGCTGGCGGATGGGGATATCCGCGGGGCATGGCAGCGCGTGGCAGAAAACTTTGCTACAGTCCGTATGCTCGGTGCCGGTTCTGTTGACCTGTCCTCCGTGGCCGATGGCACATGGGGCGCATGGATGCAGCATTCGGTAGCGGATTGGGATTGGTTCCCCGGCAAAGCCCTCGTGGAGGCAGCCGGCGGTGCTGCCCGCAAGGTAGAAGCCGGCGGCGTCGAATGGTGCCTGGCCGGCAATAAACAGGTAGTGGATCAGATGGAGGATTGGCTCCGTGGGTAAGTTTAAAGAAGACTTGGGCCTCGCGCTCGAGCTGGCGGGCCATGCCGATGTAGTGACCATGCATCGTTTCGAGGCCTCGGATCTTTCCGTCAAGGAAAAGCCGGATATGTCTCCCGTATCGGATGCGGATCTCACCTGTGAGAAGCATATCCGCGAATCCCTCAAGCGTTCCCGCCCGCGCGACGAGGTGCTGGGGGAGGAATACGGCGGGGAGGCCTGCTATAAGGGCCGCCAGTGGGTTATCGATCCGATCGACGGCACCAAGAACTTTGTGCGCGGCGTTCCAGTGTGGGCCACGCTGATTTCTCTATTAGAAGACGGCGAGCCTGTAGTTTCCGTCGTCTCCGCTCCTGCCCTGCGCCGCCGCTGGTACGCGGCCAAGGGAGCCGGCGCTTATCGCGTCTTCGGCGGCGAACCGAAGCGCTTGGGCGTTTCCCACGTAGAAAAGCTTGCCGATTCTTCACTGGCCATGAGTTCCCTGACCGGCTGGGCGGAGCGCGGATTGCGCGATAGATTCCTCGCGCTTACTGATAAGACGTGGCGCCTGCGCGGCTACGGAGACTTCTGGTCCTATTGCCTCGTGGCCGAAGGCGCGGTGGACATCGCCGCTGAACCGGAGGTTTCCCTCTGGGACCTCGCCGCACCATCGCTCATCGTGACCGAAGCCGGTGGCACTTTCACTGATCTTGACGGCAACCCCGGCCCGCACGGCGGATCCGGCGTGGCCTCTAACGGCCTGCTCCACAAGCACGCCCTAGCCGCACTGCAGGGCTAGGGTCTTCTCCGCAGCTGGAGCAGAACTGGGCCGCGGCGCTCGGCAACCGCACCCGAGCAACCACCCGCCTGCGAGCAACTCCCGCAGCCACCGCTAGGGCACGAGGTCAGCGATTCTCTCACTAGTTCCTCACTTCGCTCGAGGTAAGCCAAGATTACCTCCACGGTCCCCTGCCCCAACCCCGTCGCCTGTGCTATGTCGGCGGGATTGGAATTTCCCTGTGTGATGGTCTCCTTGACCTTCTCCGTGGGGCTCATAGGAAGACCTTGAGGATTTGAAATACTCCTACCGCAAGGATCCAGGCGGTTGCTAGCTGCAGCGCAAACCCGATGAGGGTCCACTTCCAACCTATTTCTCGCCGCTGTGCGGCCACCGTGGCCACGCAAGGGGTATAGGCCAGAAGGAAGACCATATACGCCCACACCGCAGCCAGCCCGTGCCCACCAGAGGCCGCATCAAAGTCGGCGCGAATATGGCTAGCCAACGGGGATTCTGCTTGCTCCTCTGGTGCATCGTCAGTGACGTCTTCTACCGCATACGTCTGGGCCCAAGTGGAAATGAGAGTCTCCTTCGCCACGAACCCGGTGACAAGCGGCCCGGTTAGGGACCAAGAATCAAACCCAGCAGGCGCAAAGACAGGGGACATCGCTTTAGACACCGCACCGTAGGCGGAATCTTGCGGCGGTACCGCCTCTTCGTTGAAGGAGTGCCCACCAGTGACCGGAATAGACATCAGCAACCAGATGACTACGACCGTAGCCACAATGATGCCTCCGGCGGTGTGCAAAAATCCTTTGAGCCTTACCCACATGACCGACACCGTGAGTTTAAACGTAGGCAGCTGATAAGCCGGAAGGTCGATAACGAGGGCTTCGGACGGCATGGCCCGCCACACCGTGCGGCGCAAAGCGAGGCCCACCAACACCACCAGTGCGATAGACAGCACGTACATGGCGAATACCGCGGAACCAGCATGAGCGGGGAAAAAGACCTGCGCCAGCATCATAAATACGATGAGCCGGGCCGAACATGAGGTGAAGGGGATAAGCAGGCAGGTAAGGATGCGATGGCGGACGTCGCCAAGCACGCGCGTAGCCGAAATCGCCGGGACATTGCAGCCATAGCCCACCACAATGGGGATAAAGGCCTTGCCGGGCAGACCGATGGCGCGCATGACGCGGTCAGTGACCACCGCCGCGCGCGCCATATAACCGGAATCCTCTAGCACCGCCAAGCACAGAAACATCAGCGCAAGGAGCGGCGCAAAGGTGAGCACCATGCCCACACCACCGATGAGCCCATCTACCAGCAGGCCCGTTACCAACCAATGGTCTGGGAGGATGCTGCGCGCTGCATCGGATACAGGGCCGGTAATGAACGCCTCCAATCCGTCCTGCAGCGGTCCTGCGACCGTAGTGGTAATGAAGAACACAGCCCACATAACGGCCAGAAACAAAATGGGCCCGAGCACTGGGTGCAATACCAAGCGGTCCACGCGCTGGCTAAGTGGCTCCCCCACATTTTCATGGCTGACTGCAACTTTCTCGGCCGCATCCAGATCCGCAAAACGTTGGTCCACATCGGCGTTGGGCCGGATAGTCTGTGGCTCCGTCTGCATTGCTTTTGCAACGGCGCCCTCCAGCGCATCTAGGTTTTCTCGGCGGCGACCATTGACGCTGACCACCGGCATGCCAACGACGCGCGATAGCGCGGCGATATCGATGCTTATGCCCTGCTGCTTGGCGACGTCCTCTTTGGTCACCCCAATCACTACCCGGTACGGGTACTCCGCGATCTGGAACGCAAGGTTCAGCCCGCGCGCCGGTGCGGTGGCATCCACCAACACCACAACCACATCCGGGCGCTCACATGGCGGACCTTCGACGAGCATGTCGCGGGTGAATTCCTCGTCCGGACTCATTGGATCCAAGGAATAAGCACCGGGCAGATCGATGATGTCGAAGGCCTCTGGCTGCGCATTCCACAAACCACGGCTGACTTCTACAGAAGTACCCGGCCAGTTGCCGGTCTGGACTTTCGCTCCGGTCAGCGCGTTGAACAAGGTAGATTTGCCGGAATTTGGAGCCCCGACCAAGGCGAGGACAGGTGTTCCCTCCGCGGCGATACGCATGGAGGATGTGGAGTGGCAGCTTGGCGCTGCGGTTTTGCGTGCCATTATGCTGCTACCGGGATAACTTCGAGCTGGCGCAGCGTATGCGCGTCTACCGCATACCGGGCGCTGCCGATAGTAACCAAGCGCGCCCCGCCGGCCACCTTGCGCCCCATCTTCACGCGCACCCCTGGCCGGAATCCCAGTTCACGCATACGCAGTGCCAACGCCGGCTGCGACTCAATCGCATGCCGCAAGCAGCATTCAGGGAGTTCTACCAATGCGTCCACTGGGGCTTGATCGGCACGCATACATTCGGACCTTTCGCAGGTCTGCTGGGTACGAGTGCGGGACAATAACGACAGCTGTAACATCGCGGGTCACCTCGGTTCTCTCAGTCCGGCTCACGCCGGTGATGTTAGCCACACCTAAGTGGCTTCTAGATAAGCCTAACCTTAGTCCGCAAAAGGGTTTCACACAAGCGCCGATTAGTTGTGATTATCGGCACTAGACAGAGACATAAAAGTGCCCGCTCCCAGTAGCAACGGGAGCGGGCGAAGAGCAGGGACGAGGTTAGTCCTGCGGTAGCGCGAAACCAGCGCCTACGCCGCCACGGCGATTCATATCCTCCAAGACCGCATCCATGGTGGTTGCGGCGGTTGGGTTATGGACCGGCCCCTGCAGTGGGGTACGGCACGGGAAATTCACCGGCAGGAAACCACCGGTAATCGAGCCAACTAGGCGGCCATCGACCAACAATGGAGCGCCGGAATCGCCCATCATGGCGCATACTTGGTTAATCTGAATCTTCTTGGCCTGCTGATAGGTCATGCCGCAGGTCTTGCCAGTAGCAACACCCTGCTTGCACACCTGCTGACCCGGCTTTACGCCACCACCCAATTGATTGACGGTTACACCGTTGTAGGAACGAGAAACCTTAGCCTTGGAGCCGAACTCGATAACGGCGTAATCCAAGTCCTCGTTCTTAGACACTACAGTGCCGGTTGGGCCGATTTGCTCAGAATCAGCGGAGGTAACAGGGTCTCCCACATTGCCGCAGTGCGCGGCGGTCAGGCCCACCTTGCGGCCAGCATTATCGTTGCCCGCCACGGTCAAGGTGCACATCGTTTCCTTATTGACATAGAGCGGGGTGCCTGGGCCGTAGAGCGACTCCCCTTGGTTCATGGCGGCAACGGACTCTTCAGGGATGCGTGGGGCATCAAACATAGAGCCCGGAACGCGGTGCAATACGTAGTCCGCCTGTGGTTTTCCCGCAGCTACCTTGGAAAACCCATCATTTTTCCACTGGTAGTTTGGGTTGGTTCCCTTTGGTTTAAACTCCGGTTGTGTGGCCTGCTCCGCCAGACCAATAGGGTTCGGGTTAGTCATTGGCTCTGCGTACTGAGCCTGCTGCGCTTTCTGTTGCACCGCGTTGTGTGCATTGCGTACAGAAGAATCCACAGCATCGGTAACGCTCTTGTCCACCTGCGGGGTTTGGATACCAACCCCCGCCAGGCCATCTCGGACCTGGTTAATAATCCCTGCGGAGTCAAAATCCGGTTGGGGCAATTCCTGGGCGCCTGCGGCCGGGGAACCCAGGAAAAACGCACCAGCGAAAGCCGAGCCCACCAGGACTTTCTTGAGGTGCGGTATGCGAAGCATCAAGGTACCTACTTTCCGTTGTCAACATCCTGCTAGCTCGATATTGGCACGAAAGAATTGTGGAAGCAGCAAACTCTTGTGACTGTGTCCAAGCCGTTATATTTCTTCCAGACTTCGGGGGTGATCACCCCTCCCCTATCATTGAGAATATGCCCACACCGCTGTCCTATTCCGATACCTCTGGCTTTCCGCAGCTACATATGTCGCGGGTTATCAATGCCGACTTTGACGCCGCCGCACACCGTCTTTTCCGCTGGACAATCCAACGCAGCGGGCTATTCCGCGTTCGGGCAACCCACCCCGTAGTCGAGCCCGGCGCAGAGGTCACCCTCGGCTTGGGGCCGTGGGATTTCCGCTGCCGCGTAATAGAGGTCTTCCGCGAGGATGGCCGCTGCGGGTTTACCTATGGCACCCTCCCCGGACACCTAGAGCGAGGTGAGGAGACTTTCACTCTGGAGCGCCTACGCGACGGCCGAACGCTTTTGCTTATAGACGCCGCCTCAGAGCCCTTCCTCCCCTGCCTGCGCCCCCTCGTGGACGTGCCAAGGCGCCTGCTGATTAGCCGGCTCTATCTTCACGCTTTAGACGATTAGCAGGATTGTATATACGACAAAAGCCGCCTCCCCGAACCCGGGAAAGCGGCTCAATCTCAGCGCTGGTTAGTTCTTGCGCTTGTCCTCGATGGACTCGCGTGCATCGCGCACAGCGCCCTTGACTCGGTCAAAGAAGCCACCCTTCTTCGTGGACTCCTCTTGGTACTCGTGTGCCTTGTCCTCCACGAAGCCCTTAGCGCGCTGGAACGCATCGCCGACGGCGCTACCAGCCTCGGATGCCTTGCCCTTTAGCTGATCCAGGCGCTCAGAGGACTGCTGACCGTTGACGTTGTCCTGGTTCGGCGCAGTAGCAACACGCTCTTCGTTTGCTTCGCCTACGATGTGCTGGCTGGGCGCATAGTCCGAGTTACCTTCATCCAACTTCTCCTGCAGGTCCGGCTGCTGCGGGGCGGAACCAATGTGCTCTTCCTTCGCGCCACCTACGATGTGCTGGCTGGGCGCGTAGTCAGAGTTATCCTCGTCCAGCTTTTCTTGCAGATCTGGCTGCTCGGCAGCTTTAGCCACATGTTCTTCCTCCGCTCCAGCGACAACGTGGTTCTGCGGTTCATACTTACTTGCGGTGGACTCATGTCCGTCCGCAGACGGCTTTCCGACCGGCTTGGACAGGCCGGCTGCACCTGCGGCACCAGCTGCAGCTGCAGCGGACTGCGAGGACTTGTCAGATTTAGCCTCCGAAGACGCGGTGTCTTTAGATGCTAGGTACTTGTATTCGTTGCGGTCCAAGTCGACCTCGTGGCCTAGTTCGTTTGCCATTGCTACGTACTCCTTTAAATAGATTTATCTTCTTCCTTCTAGGGTTCCAGAAAATTCAGGAGCGTGCACGGAAATGGGTATGGGAAAGCGTCGACCGGTGGAGGGATCAGTCATCTCTAAACACTCAACATGGAAGGTTTCGCGTACGAGTTCAGCGGTCATCACCTCCTCGGTGGCCCCTTCGGTCACAATGCGTCCCTCACGCATGGCTACGATTCGATCGGCGTAACGCGCGGCATGGACCATATCGTGGACCACCATGACCACCGTGGTCCCAGCGCGGTTAAGGTCTCGGATGAGATCCAAGATGGATAATTGGTGCGCCGGGTCGAGGTATGTAGTCGGCTCGTCAAGCAAGGTAATTGGCGTTTCTTGGGCCAACGTCATGGCGAGGAAGACGCGCTGGCGCTGACCGCCGGAAAGGTCTGCCGCGGGGGCGTCGAGAAGCTCGCTCACCCCAGCACGCGAGGCAGCACGCTCAACCGCTGCATGATCTCCGGCCCGCATCGTCGCTAGCGCCCCTGTATAGGGATAGCGGCCGTAACCGATGACCTCGCGCACCAGTACCCCTTCCGGTGCCACGGGATGTTGTGGCAGAAAAGAAACTTCACGGGCAAAGGCACGCGAGGAATACCCGCTGATATTTTGGCCCGAGAGATACACCGCGCCTGCGCTGGGCGTAAGCTGGCGGCCCAATGTCCTGAGAAGCGTCGACTTGCCGCAGCCATTCGGCCCGATCAGAGCGGTTACTTGACCGCTGGATAAGTGAATATTTACATCCTTGACCACATCGGGGCCACCGTAGCCCACGGTTAATCCGCTACACGTCAGTGTCATGTCTAGCCTCCGTTTCGCACTCGGGTCAGCCGAGTCAATAAGAAAATGAAATACGGTGCACCGATCAGCGCGATTAGCGCGCCAACGGGGATTTCCGTGGGGGCGAAGGCCCAGCGCCCGAGCGTATCGCATGCGGTCACAAGGACCGCACCGCCTAGGGCCGCCGCGGGTATTTGCCGGCGCAGGTTAGCGCCAACAACCAAGCGAGCAGCATGTGGGACGATGAGTCCGGCGAAGCCCAGGACCCCGGCCGCGGCGACTCCTGCGGCCCCGAGGAGGACGGCTAAGGCTACTGCTATTAGGCGCCATATCTTGGTGCTCACGCCGATGCCGGCCATGGTCGAATCATCCAGCGCGAGCATATCCAGGTGACTTGCCACCACCATCGCGACGGTTAGGGCGAGAAGGATAAAGGGGGCGACAATGGTAGCATCGCCAAGCGAGCGGGCGTAAAGCGAACCTTTCAGCCATGTCATGGCCGCTCCTGCCTCTGGGGCAGCCCGCACAAGGAGCAATTCGGTGATGGCGCCCAGCCCAAAAGATACCGCCACCCCGGTAAGCGGTAGGCGCACTGGGTCACTTGCCCCGCGTCCGGCGAGAAGGAGAACCAACCCAGTTCCCGCCAACGCGCCAATAAAGGCAATCAAAGTCAGCAGGTGGGCCGACAAGGCGCCTGCTCCCATGAGTACCGCAACGGCCGCGAGTCCGCCGCCGGAGGTAATACCCACCGTATCTGGTGCGGCCAGAGGATTGCGTAGCGCGGACTGCAATAGACAGCCCGAAACGGCCATGGCAATACCGGCGCAGATTCCCACCAAGATCCGCGGGGCGCGGTACTTCCAGATGAGCGGCTCTCCGGTAACGAAGGCGGTGATCACCTCGCCCGGCGGTTTCATCACCGCACCGACGCCCATGCCGATGATTGCGCTCAACGCCAACGCCAGAATGAGTCCTACTAACACCCCAACAAATCTCTTATGCCACATGCTTCCTCCTCCCCAGCGCATGGACGGACCACAACACTAATGGCATGCCAGCCAAAGAAGTCACGATGCCCACTGGGGTCTCGGCCGGCGCCCAGATTGTCTGGCCCACCGAATCAGCCACCAAAAGCACCGCTGCTCCAACAACTCCAGCCACGCACAGCCCCATGCGGTGGTGCGGGCCGCACACCCGCCACGCTACGGCCGCAGCCATCAACCCCAAGAAGCCAATCGGCCCAGTTGCAGCTACGGCCGGAGCAATAAGCACTACCGCCGCCACAATGGCAGCCAACCGAGTGCGCTCCGGCTTCGCGCCGACAGCACCGGCCACGGCATCGCCTGCTACGAGCAAGTCCAGCGTTTTTGCACCTACTAAGGTCAAAGGAACCACGACCAGCACGGCAATCAGCGCCGGTATAATATCGTCCAAACGCACACCGGCAAGCCGGCCAGAAAGCCATGACATCACCGTAGCCAGTTGAGCTTCATCTATCACCAAGAAAATGGAGGTCAAGGCGCTACACAGCGCGGAAACAGCAACGCCAACGAGTACCAAGCGCTGGATCGCACCGCTCTTACCGACGCCCACCGTCACCCCCACAGCAATCCCCGCACCCAACAGCGCACCGGGCAACTGGTCAACACTCGAGGCTTCGCTTCCCAAAATCATTGCTGTTGCGACTGCGCCGAGTGCCGCACCGGAGTTCACACCAGTGATGGACGGATCGGCTAGCGGATTCGCGGTTGCCGTACGCAGTAATAACCCGCCTACCCCTAATGCGATACCGACGACCGTGGCGGCAAAGAGACGGTCAGAGGCTACGCTATGCAGCTCTTCTTCCAACCACGGGGTATCAGCTGGCACCTGAACATGGCGAAGCCGCCACCACCACACGAAGGCGACAGCAGCGGTTGCAAGGACCAGGCAGGCGCTGGCCTTAGTTCGTGGTGCCACTACTTTTCAGCGGCGATCATGTCATCGAGCATATGCTCGGCGGAAAGCGGCCCGCGGGCGCGCGACCAGATATCTTGGTCCACTTCTACGATGTCGCCACTGCCCTTGGCATAGGGCGTCTTTTTAAACGCATCGACGTCCTTGTACATAAAGACTCGGTCAGCCTTCATACCAGGGAGCTTATCGCCGGTCAGTTCCGCTACATCAGTCTTAGATTCGATGGATGACTTCTCACCTTCGAAAGCATAATTATAGCCCACCTCACTCAGTAGCGACTGGGGGAAGGAAGGGTTGACCCAGGTATAGAGCATCTCACTGGACCACCCAGCCACAACAGCACGGCTGCCCGGCTTTACCGCGTCCTTGGTATGAGCAATCTTGTCCTCGATGCGCTGACGGACTTCTTTGGCCTTTTCCTCTTTACCTAGCTTGGCCGCGATCTCATCCATCGAGTCCAGGACGTCCGAGTAAGTCTCATCTGTGTAGGATTCGGTCTGCGCAATCTCTTCCAGCTGCGGCATGATATCCGCTTGACGGGTAGGGCTAGCCAGGATCAGGTCCGGCTCCAAGGACTGGATAACCTCTAGATTCGGCTGCTTGGCCTGGCCCACAGAGGTCGCCTGACCCAGCTGCCCTTTCAAAGTGGTCGGTGCCTCCGACTTACCGATTTCCACGATTCCCACTGGGTCCACATCGAGGGCCTTGAGAATTTCCTCGTAGCGCCAATCGAGCGCCACAACTCGCTCGATCTTCTTTTCACCGTTTCCTTCCTTGGAAGAAGAATCAGAAGAACACGCAACAAGGCCTGCACCTAGGGCTAAGGTGGCTACGAGTGCGATAACTGCACGCACATTCATGAAGTCTTTCTTTTGCATAGGCTTACCTTACCTAGGTAAGGGTTTGCTGTCTAGGGCTCGATTACCACTGCCCCGATACAGACCTTATGGCCGCACGTCCACTAGAATCCGCCGTAAGCAAAAATAAAAATGGCCCCCACCGGCGAACCGATGAGGGCCTGGAAGTTGGTAGCGGGGGCAGGATTCGAACCTACGACCTCTGGGTTATGAGCCCAGCGAGCTACCGAGCTGCTCCACCCCGCGTCGAGATGACTTCCATCATCTGCGCTTGAACAGTGCGTTAACACAAAGTGTATTCGCTCTGTCCCGGCGACTCATGTAACTATACATAGGGAAAGGCACCTACCCAAATCCGCTGGGCAGGTGCCTAATCGATCGCGATTATAAGCCGGAACTACTTGTCCGTCTTCTGATAAGACTCCACAGCCTTGTCGAGCTCATCCAGGGCGCGGCCGTATTCCTCGAAGGAGCCATCGCGCGCATCTTCAAGCCCCTTCAGGGCCTTATTGATGTCATCGATGGCACCCGCCTCGTCGGAAGAAGACGGAGCGGAAGCCGGGGCCGAAGGCTTATCGTCCTTAGACTCCTTCTTGTTCTCCTCATCCTTGGCGCCGCCCTTGTCCTCGGAATCGCCGTCGACTTCCTCGATGTTCTGGGCAGACTTGGCGTCGATTCCCACCTGCTCGAGGGCATCGCCGATGGTCGGAGCATAGCCCACGCGGCCCTTATAGGACACGAGCACGCGCAACAGCTTCGGGAAGGCAGAAGCCTGGTCCTTGCGCTGGGAGTAGATCGGCTCGAGGTACAGGATTTCGCCGCCGCCTACCGGCAGTGCCAGCAGGTTACCGTTGTGCAGGTCATTGGTGCCCTCCCACAGGGTGCGGTCGCGGGCGACCTGGTCGGAGGACATCATCGCATCCTGTGCCTGCTTCGGGCCCTGGGTCTGTGTATTGGTGGGCAGCACGCGCACGGTGATATCACCGTAGTTTTCCGGTTCGGAGGATACGGCCATGTGCGCAGACAGGAACTCGCGGTTAAGACCACGGTAAGAGGTGGTCAGCTGGAAAGTCGGCTTGCCGGTCTCCGGGTCAGCGGCCATCACGTAGTACGGCGGCTGATTGAGCTGGCGGGATTCCTCCGCGGTGGGGTCATTCGGCACGGACCAGAAGGCATCGTTATTGAAGAAGACATTTGGATCATCCACGTGGTAGCGAGCTAACAGGTCACGCTGCACCTTGAACATATCCTCCGGATAGCGGAAGTGCTCGCGCAGCTCATCGGAGATCTCCGCCTCAGGCTTAACGACGTCCGGGAACACACCCTCCCAAGCCTTGAGCACCGGGTCATTCTTGTCGAACTCGTACAGGTCCACAGTGCCGTCATAGGCATCGACGGTGGCCTTGACCGAGTTCCGGATATAGCCGACCTTGTCATTGACCAAGCGCTGGGTGGTGCCATCGGGATTGAGGGTGTCCTGGGTGGCGTCGGAAAGCGAGGCACGCTGGGAGTAAGGCAGGGACTCCAAGGTGGTATAGCCATCCACAATCCACTTCAGGCGGCCATCAACCACGGCTGGGTAGGTAGCGGAATCGGTGGTCAGCCACGGAGCAACCTTTTCCACGCGCTCGCGCGGATCGCGGTCATATAGCAGCTTGGACTCGCTGCCGACGCGATCCGAGAGCAGGAAGTTCAGCTCGCGATACTTGGCGGCATACATGGTGCGGTCAAAGATATTGCCGATGCCAACGCCGCCCTTGCCGTCATAGGTGTAGGTGGAGCTATCGGTGTCGTATTCGACTGGGTTATCGCCGGTCTTGCCGGTAATCGCATAATCCATGCCGTCGGCCGCGCCGGCAATGACCGGGCCGTAGTAGATGCGCGGCTGATCTACCTTAATGCCAAGGGACTTCTCTGCGTCCTGGGTCTCGCCTTCGCCCTCGGACTCGCCGGCCTGAGTCTGTAGGTCAGACACGGTAAAGATGGGGAAACCACCGCGGGCAGAACCTGCATCGCGGGCCACCTCGTCGACCTTATTGGCCTGCGCTGCCACGAAGCCATTGCCGTGGGTGTAGACGGTGTGGCGGTTAATCCAGTCCGACTGATTCTCTCGCAGCTCGTTCGGATCCAGCTCGCGGGCGGCGACGACGAAGTCGCGCTTCTTGCCGTCGATCTCGTAGCGGTCCATCGACAGCGTCTCTGGGAAGCCGTAGAAGTTCTTCAGCTGCTGCATCTGGGTGAAGGTAGGAGAAAGGATCTCCGGATCCAGCAGGCGGAGGTTATTGATGGTGGCGTTATCAGAGGCCACCTTGTCATCGGAGACATCATCCCCGCCCCAGTTGTCTTCATAGGTGACGTGATCATCCGTGAGCCCATAGGCATAGCGGGTGGCCTCGATATTGCGGGCGATGGATTCTTCTTCCTTTGCCTGGCGGTTGGGCTGTACGGAAAAGCGTTCCATCAGCAGCGGCCATGCCTGGCCAATGACCAGCGAGGACAGCAGCATCAGCACCACGGCCAGGCCGGGGATGCGCAGGTCCTTGATGACAACGGCCATAAACAGGGCCACGGCCACGAAGATGCCAATGATCATCAAGATAATTTTCGCCGGCAGGTAGGCGTGAATATCGGTATAGGAACCACCGGTAAAGAGGTCGTGCTGGGTATTAAGCAGCTCATAGCGCTCCAACCAGTAGCCGATGACCTGGACTACCATCCACAGGCCGGCGGTAATCGCCAGCTGCAGGCGAGCGGGGTGGGAGATCGAGCCGCGCACACCGGCGGTCTTATTGCCAATGCGGATGCCGCCCAGCACGTAGTGGCCGAAAAGCGCAATAAGGAAGGCCAGGATCAACAAGATGGACAGGGTGCTAACCACCATCTTGAGAACTGGCAACGTGAAGGCATAAAAACCTAGATCGTGGTGGAACTGGGCGTCTTGTTCGCCGAATTCCTGACCGTTGAGGAAGAGCAGTACCGTGCGCCAATTGGACTGGCCGATGAAACCGGCGATGATGCCCACGACGGCGGGGATGACCTTGAAGAAGACACCCATGGACTTCTCAATGGACTTGCGGTACTGATACACCGGCGAGTTCAGGTCTCCCAAGTCGAGCGAATCCGGGCGCCCGCGCCAAGCAAAGTAGCCGGCGGCCCACACCACTGCAGCGGCCACAAGACCGAAGATGATAAAGAGGACTATCCGCGCAATAATCGCGGTGGTGAAGACGTTCCGGTATTCAATCGCACCAAACCACCTCCAATCCGTGTACATGCCCACGAGCATGGGGCCGAAGAACAAGAGGACGGCAATGATGGCCGCAATGATTGTCGCGACCCGCGGGGGCCGCTTCAACGGGGCGGCTGGTGTGGATGACCCTAAGGACAACGCCAGCTCCAATCAACTAGTGCGAATTTAAAACCTGTAGACTTCTTCCAGCTTAAGGAAGCAATACACAGATAACGAATAAGGATGTTCATGAGTTCCCCCGAATTATCACAGCCAGCTTTAAACCGCGCGATGACCGAAGCCGTGGAATTCGTCCACGCCGAAGGCTGGGACGCCCGCCCCACCATCTTCGCGCTGGTTCCCACCCACTTGGTAGCCGATCAGCTTGCCGCGCTCGATGAAGAGGACGCGGCGCCGCTTACCCTCATCGTGCAGGATAATGTGCCCGAAAACATTGAGCCTGGTTCTGAGCAGCTGGCCGATTATGTCTCCCGCCTGGCCTGGCCGCGCGAGGTCGCCGGCGTCATCTTGGCCCAAGAGATTAAGTTCCGCGATACCTCCAGCGAGGACCCCTCCCCTCGCCCGGCGCGCCTTTATTCCGGTGCGCTGCGCGAGGAAGGCATCGAAACCACGTTGCTGCAGCTGCGCCCCACCGAGGAGGAGTTGGAAGCGGCCGGACCGTTCGCGGAAGATGACATCCAGCTGCGCGGCGGCCCCCAGGTAGCTCCGGGGGTCATTGCGGCCTTGCGCTATGGGCTGAACCAAGACCCGGATGAGCTAGATTAGACTGAAGTGACAATTCTCGCCTGCGACTAAGGAGCATTTTCCTACCGTGCGACGCATTACTCTCACTCGCCTGACCTCCACCCGCGCCACCGCAGCAGCGCTTCTGCTGGGTGTAGGCGTGAGCACTGCCGCTTGTTCCTCGGACGATGCCGCGCCTGCCGACGCCCCCGTGGAGACCACCACCGCAGGTGCCGAGTCCACCGCCCCTGCGGCGGATACCGCTGAGGAAACCAGCACCGCCTCTAGCTCCTCTTCCACCGTTGAGTCCAGCGCGGAATCGAGCGCGGCGGAAAGCTCGGAGGCGTCTGAGGGGGCGTCGGCAAGCAAGGAGCCCGACAACGAAAAATTGGAAAAGTCTGTAGCCAAGGCCTATGACATCTTTGCTCCGGTAGCGCCCAAGGAGCTCTTCGCGCACTTCGACCGCTGCGATTCCACGGGCGGGGACGATTCCTATAATTGCTCTGGGCCGGAGGTAGGCCAGTTCCAGTTCTTCCGCTCGCACTCCAAGGCCAAGCAAACCACGCAGGTGCTCACCGAGCTGCGCAGCTCGCAGGTCATTGAGGATGACGGCGACCGCGTCGTAGGCTGGTCCACCTTGGGAACCACCGCGGTCATCACCGTGGTGGACAATAAAGAAGGCATGGTTATGCAGCAGATGATCTCCTCCGACCAGGAAGACCCGGAAGAGAAGATCAAGGAGCTGGGCCTAGCTAAGTAAGCCGGCTACTGGCAGGTTTTAATCTCCTTGCCGTCCGCGAAGTCCTTCATCGTGGACACTGCCTCATCCAAGGTGGAAACTTCCGCGATGGGCATATCGCCGTGGTCGCTCGCGGCGGCCTCGGAGCAATTGTCCTTCGGCGCGAGGAAGAGCTCCGCGCCCGCCTCGTGTGCCGCGGCGATTTTATGTTGGATGCCGCCAATGGGGCCCACTTTGCCATCTTCCTGAATTGTGCCCGTACCGGCCACGAACTTGCCGCCGGTGAGATCTTCCTCGTTGAGCTTATCGATGACCGCCAGGGTGAACATCATGCCGGCGGAGGGGCCGCCAATATCCTGCAGGTTGTATTTGACCTTTATATCGTCTTGCGGAACCGAGAGCATGGCGATGCCCAGCATTGCCTGCCCCTTTTGGTGGGGGTTCTCCCCTAGCTCGATTTCTTCTTCTTGCTCCTTGCCGCCCCGCTGGACGGTCAGCGTGACCTTATCGCCAGGGCTTTTCTGCTTGATGACGTCTTGGACCTCGCCCGGCTCCGAGACCTCCTTGCCGTCTACTGCGGTAATGACATCGTCCTTCTTCAGCGTGCCCTGCGCCGCGCCCTCATCCAAAACTTCCGCGATGGTGATCTTTACCGGCAGGTGCAGGTAATCCATGGCCGCCACGGTGGCTGCAGACTCGGACTGGGTAAAGGCCTGCTTATTGGACTCTTCTACCTCTTTATCGCTCATATTCTGCGGAATGACGGTATCGATGGGCACGATGGTGTCATCGGTCATCATCCAGCGGCCCAGCGCCTGTGCGAGGGTCATATTGGTGCGCACGGAGACCGTGGTCATGTTGAGGTGGCCGTCGGTGTCATAGGTTTTCGGCGCCTGAACATCAACGACCTGGGTGCCGTCGACCTCCCCCAACGTGTCCACCGTGGGACCTGGGCCCTCGGCGGCATAAGGCACGGTCAAAGACACATCGGTGCCGGGGATATGGTCAAGCGATACCAACGCACCGGTGAGGACGACGGGGATGGCGCCCCAGGCGATGGTGCGGACGCGACGGCTAGCAGGAGAATTCACGGATCAATACCCTACAACCTTTGCCGTAGTGTTCGCTGTCAGCGTAGCGGGGATCATGGAAAGTAGCCGGATGGTGCCGGTAGATTAGGACGCATGAGCAACGGATTCGGTTTTTCTTTCCCCAATAACGATGACGACGATAATGACGGACGTCGTGACCAGAACCCGTTCGGCGCATTCGGCGGCGCTAATGGTGGCGGCCTGGGTGACATGCTGAACCAGTTCGGTCAGATGCTGTCCGGCATGGGCTCTTCCATGAACTCGCCGGAAAACTCCGGCCCAGTCAATTACGACATGGCTAAGCGCATCGCCCTGCAGCAGATCTCGCAGTCCAAGGCGGTAAGCGCGGACGATACCAAGGCCGTAGAGGAATCCGTCCGCTTGGCGGAACTCTGGCTTGATGACGCCACCTATTTGCCCACCGCCTCTGGCACGGCCAAAGCCTGGGATTCCAAGCAGTGGTTGGAAGAGACCATGCCGGCGTGGCAACGCATGGTCACCCCGGTGGCAGAGCACATGAATGATGCTCAGCTGGACTCCATGCCAGAAGAGGCCCGCGAGATGATGGGCCCCATGACCAAGATGATGAACCAGATGTCTGGCATGAATTTTGGCATGCAGCTTGGCCACGCCTTGGGCGATTTGGCTTCCCAGGCGCTGACCGGCTCCGATTTCGGCCTGCCCATCGCCCCAGCCAATACCGTGGCACTGTTGCCACAGACCATCCAGAAGGTCGCCCGCGAGCTCAATGTTCCTGGCCAGGAGGTACTGGTTTATATTGCCGCCCGCGAGGCTGCCCGCCAGCGCCTGTTCAAGCACGTGCCGTGGCTGGTAGAGCGCATCGTCTCCTCCGTGGAGGAATATGCCATCGGCCTGGTTATTGATACCTCCCACCTGGAGGAAGTCACCCGCGAACTCAACCTCGAGTCCGGCGATCCACAGGCAATCCAGGATGCAATGAGCAAGTTGCAGGGCATGGACCTCTCCCCGCGCATTACGTCGAAGAACACTGCGGCCGCATCCCGCCTCGAGACCCTCTTGGCGCTGGTGGAAGGCTGGGCCGAGCACGTCGTTACTGAGGCACTGGGCGAGCGCATCCCGTCGACCTCGAAGCTGACCCAGGCATGGGCGCACCGCCGCAGCACCGGCGGTTCCGCCGAGAACGCCTTCAGCAAGGTGGTCGGCATCGAGCTCAATGCCCCGAAGGTCTCTGAGGCCGCTGAGCTATGGCGCCGCGCCACCGTCGCCGTAGGCGCGGAAAAGCGCGATAAGGCTTGGGATCACCCGGACTTCCTGCCTACTGCGGAGCACCTCGATAACCCGGCCGCCTTTATCGACTCCCTGCTGGACGAAGGCCCGGATGAGGGCTTTGAAGAAGAGTTTGCCAAGCTGGAGGAAATGCTGAAGAACGGCGAGGATACCTCTGCGGCGCAGGGCGACGAGTCCAAGGAGTCCGAGAAGCCGGAAGACCAAGACGACAAGAAGGACAAGGGCAACGAGGACGAGGAGAACTAGCAGCCCCAGCGCTGATAGGCCTCAAGATAGCCCTTCGCCCGCTCAGCGTGGGGCGCCCTGTCCGCCCACTGCCAAAAATCCCGCCCGTGACGCGGAATAAAAGTGTGGGTGAGCTCGTGAATAATCACTGAATCCAGCACATAGTCCGGCACGTGTTGCAGCCGGTCACTGAGCCGAATATCCGCGGTGGAGGTAGTACAGCTACCCCACCGCGTATTTTGATTGTTCACCCACCGAATAGAGCCGATGGTTGCACGGCCATCTAAATACGCCGCGTTGAGCCGCCGCGCATGTTCTTCGAGCTGGGCGTCCGTGCGCCGGCCGCTGCCCTGTTTCTTCTCCACCCGCGCCAACATATCCGCGACAGCTTCGCGCTCATCGCGCGCGGACATCCACGCGGGAATGCGTACCTCGAGCACCCCGGATACCATGCGCGCCTGCACGGTTTTCTTCCGCTTGGCAGAGCGAATGACTTTGACCTCTGGGGACTGCGGTGCGACAGGCTGCGTGCTCGACATGACAGGTGATTGTACCTGTGGTGCAATGGAGACCACATACTTCGGGGGAAGGGGCTAAAAGCGTGGGGATTTCTGCCACCCAGGTGGTCTTGGCGCCAGGCAGCGCAGTGTTTTGCCGTGAGGAAACGGTGATCCAATTCGGCATGGATGCTACCCGCGTCGGGGTTGCGGAAACTGGAAGCGCGCTCGCCGTCGCGACGGCTTTCAACACTGCTCGCGAGCCAGTGTCCCCGGAGGACTTGTCCCACCGGCTACGCGCCGCAGGGCTTGAGAAGGCGGCGGCGCTGAGCCTCATTGAAGACGCGCTGGACTACGGCATCCTCTGGCCACGCAACGCGGCCGATGCCACGGCAGACACCATTGTCCTCATGGGAGAATCCACCCTGGCGGAGAGGCTCCGCGCGCGCCTTGAGGCGGATGGCTTCCAAGTGCGCATACCGCTGGAGGAAGACAATGTCTTTTCCTATATCCACGACCTCGACGGCATGTATCCGGTCCTCGCCGTGGACCAGCTGCACTGCCCGCTGGATTGCGCGAATGCACTCGCGGGCACCGGAACCACGTGGATTCCAGTATCTTTGCTGGACAACCGTGGCGTCATCGGACCGGTACGTATCCGCGGCCAAGGCCCATGCCCATTGTGTGCGCACTTGGCGCGTGTGGATATGGACCCGCTTTGGAATATCATCAGCACCCAGCTCACCCGCGTGCGCCGCACGCCAGAAAACGTGGTGCTCGATGCGGTTGCGGCGCATACGCAGGTGATCATCCGGCGGCTCATGGGGCGGCCGCTGCCGCCAGGCGCGCCAACCGCTAAGCCGCGCCCCGGACAACAATGGGAGGTCGATGTCTACGGACACCACCAGCAGCGCACTGTCATAGCGCATCCACGCTGCCCGGTGTGCTTCGGCGGCAAGACCAACCTGGCTAGCTACGAACCGAACGAATAACCTCTAGTACCTGGGCACCGTAGCGCTCCAGCTTGCTAGGCCCCACGCCGGAAATGGAGAGCATCTCTGCCTCATCGGAGGGCAATTCCTCCGAAATCGCCTGCAGGGTGGCATCGGAAAAGATGACATAAGCCGGCACCTTTTCCTCACGCGCTACCTGGGAGCGCCACGAGCGCAAGGCGGCAAAGACCTCTTCATCGCCGCCGCCCTCGCAATCTTCATGGCGGCCTATGACCTTTTCCGCCGGTGTTCCCAGCGGGCCAGAGCACACGCGGCACCGCTTCGGGCGGCGCGAGCGAGACCCACCGCCGGCGGCATCTTCGGCCGCCGGGACGATGCCATCGAGGAAGCGGGTGCGCTCGCGCGAGGCACGCGAGCCGGTAGTCTTCGCCAGCGCCCACGACAGCGCGAGGTGCTCACGAGCGCGGGTAATGCCGACGTAAAACAGACGACGCTCCTCTTCCACCTGTTCATCGCCAGCCTTGATGGCGTGGTTGATGGGCATGAGCTTTTCCGTTAGCCCCACGAGGAATACCGCATCCCATTCCAAGCCCTTGGCGGCGTGCACGGTAGCCAGCGTCACGCCCTCCATGGCCGGGGCCTGCTTATCGGTAGAGCGCCGGCGCAACTCCCCCAGCACCCCGTTGAGATCGATGCCAGGAGTTGATTCCACAATCTTTTCAATGAGCCCTACCAGTGCATTGAGGGACTGCCAGCGCTCGCGGGCCTGGGCGCCCTGCGGCTCGGTGGAGCTCAAACCCAGCTCGACAAACGCGGCCCGGGCAATCGCCACCGGGTCATCCGGCAGGTCCTCACGGCGGGTCGCGGCGATGAGCACGCGGATGGCCTCCAGGATTTCCGGGCGGCGGAAAAAGCCCTCGCCGCCGCGGACTTGGTAGACCACTCCGGCGTCGGCAAGCGCCTGCTCAAACTGCTCCGACTGGGCATTGATGCGGTAAAGGATGGCAATCTCGGAGGCCGGCACACCCTGATCCAGCAGAGTAAGGACCTGGCCCGCCACCTCTTGGGCCTCAATTTCTTCGGACTCATAGGCCTTGAAGGTGGGCTCTGGGCCGGGCTCGCGCATGCCCTGCAGCTCCAAGCGCGTGCCCGCCGCGCGGCCGGTGGCCTTGCCAATGACCCGGTTGGCCAGGTCCGTTACCTGCGGCGTGGAGCGGTAGTCGCGCTGCAGCTTGACCACGGTGCCATCCGGATACGTGCGGGAGAAATTAAGCAGGTAGTCCGGGGAGGCACCGTTGAAGGAATAAATGGTCTGGTTAGCATCGCCCACCACGGTAAGGTCATCGCGCTCGCCCAACCAAGCGTTGAGCACCCGCTGCTGCAGCGGGGTAACGTCCTGGTACTCATCGACGACGAAGGTCCGGTACTGCTCGCGGAAGGTCTCCGCAATCGCCGGCACATTCTCGATGGCACCTGCAATGTGCATGAGGAGGTCATCGAAGTCCAAGTGCATCATGTCCGGCGTGGCCTTGGACTGCTCGTAGCGGCGGAAAGCCTCTGCCACCTTGGCTGGATCGGCCGGTGCACTGCGGTCCGTATTGGCGATCACGGACTCATAATCTTCGGCACTGACCAGCGCGGACTTAGCCCACTCGATTTCCGCCAAGACGTCTCGAATCATGTCCTTGGAATTATCCAGCCCCACCGAGCGCACCGCGCGGGCAACCAGCGGGAATTTATTATCCAGCAGCTGCCACGGAAGATCTCCTGCTACCTGCGGCCAGAAATACTTCAACTGGCGGCGCGCCGCCGCGTGGAAGGTCTGCGCCTGCACGCCGGCCACGCCCATGGTGCGCAGGCGATCGCGCATCTCTCCGGCCGCTCGCGCCGTGAAGGTCACCGCAAGCACGCGCTGCGGGCTGACAAAGCCTTGGTCGACCAAGTTGGCAATGCGATAGGTAATAGTGCGGGTCTTGCCCGTACCCGCGCCGGCCAAGATGCACACGGGCCCGCGCGGCGCCGTGGCCGCGCGCAGCTGATCTTCATCCAGCAGGGACAAATCCGGCTTAGTCACCGTGATACCACTCCATAATCATCGTGTGTGCAATTGAACCCGGACGTGGAAGCTGAAGCTCAGGCAGCTCGGCGCGCTCCACCCACCGGATTTCTTCCAATTCCCCATCAGTATGGCAGGTGGGGTGGACATCAGCCGTGCGCGCGCAAAAGCCCAGCATAAGGGAACCACTCGGTGGCCACGCCTGCGAGCCCCAATAGCGAATATCATCCACCCTGCGCCCGGTTTCTTCTAGGGCCTCGCGCGCAAAAGCTGCTTCAGCGGTCTCGCCCGGCTCAACGTAGCCGGCGATCAGAGAAAAGAAGCTAGTACGGCGGCGATTGCGCGCCAGCAAAATCCGGTCGGTTCCGCTGAGGCGAATAAGCCCGATGACGGCAGGATCCAGGCGTGGGAAAACCATCTGGCACTCGTCCACAGGATCGCGCCCCACGATTCCCGGTGCTGGGTAGTCGAGCTTGTGGCCGGTCCGCGGATCAAAGCGCTGCTCACGCCGATTGCGGATGAGCGCAATGGCTTGCAAAATCACCGGCTGGTCCGCAAAGAACGTTGCGCTTTCTAGCCGGCCCAGCTCGCTAGCACCGTCTTCCGGATACGCGCACGCCTGCAGGGGACCTAGGTCCACTACTGCGTGCTTGCCGACGCCCCCGGGAACCTTCTCCACCAGCACCGGTTCCCCCGCTGCCGTAACCGGTACCTGGCCGTGAGGGGTTACTGGGAGGAACACTTAATCCTCATCATCATCGTCCATGACCTCAATGGGTTGCTCCATCTCATGCTTGATGTAGAGCAGACGGTCGCCCGGCTTCAGCGCGGAGGCATCCGCAGTATCCACGCGGTGCAGCTCGTTATTGCGCAGGACAGCCAGCACGATATCTGCCAGGTGGCGTGGGTTGGAGCCCACCTCGAATTCGCGCACAGCGCGCTCGGCTACGGAGAAACCCTCGTTGGGTGAGAGCAGGTCTTCCATCATTTCCACCACCGTCGGGGTCACGGTGGCTAGGCCCAGCAGTCGACCAGCCGTCTCCGCAGAGGTGACCACGGAATCCGCACCGGATTGAAGTAAGAGGTGACGGTTCTCAGACTCGCGCACCGACGCCACGATCTTGGCCTTGGGCGCAAGCTCTCGCACGGACAGGCAACACAGCACCGCGGTATCGTCCGTGGATGGGGTAACGACGATGGAGCTGGCATGCTCTACCCCAGCGATCTTCAGCACATCCTGCTTGGTGCCGGAACCAAAGATGGTGACCAGTCCATGGTGCTCAGCGTGAGCGAGGGACGCACGGTTGGTATCGATGACCACGATCTGGGAGGACGGAACATCATCGGCCAGCAGCGCGGCTACGGCCCCGGCGCCCTTGGTGCCATATCCGATAACGACGGTGTGGTTACGCAATTGCTTTCTCCAGTTCTGGATTTGGAAAGTACGGCGGGCCTTATCCGTCAGCACGGACAAGGTCGCGCCAACCAATAAAACAAGGAAGATCAGGCGGGCGGGGGTAATAAGCGTTAAGTTAATGAACCTGGCCTGCGGGGACACGGGCACGATATCGCCGTAGCCCACGGTAGTCAGCGACACCGCCGCATAGTAGGCAGAGTCCAATAGCGACATGTCCTCGCTATACCCACCGCCGTCCACAAAGACCACGGCGGTCACGAAGACAACAATGCCAAAAGCCCACAGCACACGCTTGCCCAACTGACGCCACGGGCTGGAATCTTCATCCCTCGGCACCGTAATGACATCAATGAGCGCGTGGTCTGGCTGCGAGGACAGCTCGACCTGCGGCAAGAAACGACTTCTAAAGCGTGACTTCATTGCCTGCGCACGTTTTTTGGCCACTAGCCCCGCCTTCTTTTCTGGTCTCGAATGATTGCTCAAGAGATTGCGTGCTTACGCAACCGCCCACATACCTTAGCCCTTGTGGTGCTCAACTGACGATTCAAGGAGTTTCTTCAGCTCTTCCCCACGCGGCAGGCGGGCAGGCTCGAAGGTATAACCATCGTGCACATAATAAAACGCGGCACGAATCTTTTCCCCGCCGTGGATGCGGCGCCATGCCTCTGCGTACACCGCTAGCTGTATCTTGGCAGCATCCATAGCCTCTCCCTGGGGAGGGCGGCCGGTCTTCCAGTCCACCACCATCCAGGTGCCATCCTCCAAGCGGAATACCGCATCCATACGCCCGCGCACCACGGCCTCACCGATAGTGATTTCAAAGGGCGCCTCCACGTGCTCCGGCTGCCGCTCGGCCCACTCGGAATTCAGGAAGGCTTCCTTGAGCTCTTCCAAATCGAAGTCCTCCGGTTCATCGATTCCCGGAAGTTCTTCCTCGCCCAATAGCGCTGGGCTGCCGAAGCGGTCCTCCAACCACGCGTGGAAGGCGGTACCGCGCTTGGCATAGGAATTCGGCTTAAACGGCACGGGGCGGCGTTGCCTGCGGGCAAACTGAAGCGGGTCTGCCCGCAGCGCAACCATGTCAGAGGCGGTCAGCTCGCTGGGGAGCTCAACGTCTACCACCGGCTGTTGTAAGGCCTTGTACTCCTCAATAAGAGCGCCAGCTTCCTGCTCCCACAGCTCAAAGGTTTCACCGCGGCTCAAATCTGGGAGCTCTTCCATAGCTTCAAGCACCATGTCCGCACCGGCAACTGCCTCTGGGCTGGCCTGTAGCGCTGGGAATTGGGCGCTCTCCCCATAATCGTCCTCGGAAGGCTCGTCGGGGACGGACCACTCCACCACGTACTGCGGGAATTGCTCTTTCAGACGCTCTAGGTATTCATAGGGAGCCTTCTTATTCTTTCCATTGAGGTTATTGGTGCCCGAGCCGGTAACGGTCAGGGTGGATTCGGTACGCGTCAGCGCCACATAAAAAAGGCGCGCCGATTCTTCCGCCTTGATGGCGCTATCTGCCTTTTTAAACTCCTCGCAGGCGTTGTGGAAATCCGAGCGCTTCTCGGCATCCTCCGGGACCTCAATATAGTCATCGTCTCCCGGGACCTTATCGATCCTGGACAGGAAGGTCTCTGCCTTTGCGCTATAGCTGGACGAATCCGCATGAACCACGCAGACGTGTTCCCATTCCAATCCCTTGGCCTTGTGCGCGGTCATAATCTGCACGCGGTCAGTGGCGGCGGGAACCTCGCCGAGGTCTAGGCCATCTTCCTTCTCGAGCGCTAACGCGAAGTAATCCAAGAGCGCATACAAGGAATCACCATGGAAGCCCGCAACGATATCGGCAAATTTATCCAGGTGTGTTGCTCCCCCTGCGCTTCCACGCGCTAGGACTTCGGTGCGGATATTAAATAACGCTTCAATATCGGCGAAGATGTCCACTAGGGGTTTGGAAAGAGAATAGGTGCGCAGGTGTCGCAGTTTGGCAGAAACCTCTTCCATACGGGCGAGGCCTTGCGGGGTATAGCGGTCTCTTTCACCTAAATCTGCCAGGGCGTCGGCAAGGCCGACTCGCTGATCCGGCTCCTCAGCGGTGACATCTTCCAACTGCGCGCGCAGGTATTCTTCTGGGTCCATTCCCGGTTCCCAGCGCAAGCGCTCCTCCCTCGCGCCAGCCAGGTTTCGTAGGCGGGAAGCAAGTGCTTGAATATCGCTAATTCCCAGGCCACAAATGGGGCCCGCGAGAACGCGCACGGCCGCAGGCAAGTCTTCTGGGCGCACGAGCATGGTGGCAATGGCTACGAGGTCCTGGATTTCTGGCTGCCACAGCAGGCCACCGAGACCAATGATTTCATTGGGTACGCCCGCTTTATCTAGGGCCGCAGCGATGGGGGCGGAGTGCCTATTTATACGCACCAAAACCGCCGCGCTGAAAGTATCTCCTTCGCGCTTGTCCCACTGGTCTTTCAGGTACTCGGCAACGAATTCACGCTCGCGAGCCTCGCTGTCGAAGTACGCCAACTGGATTTCGCCTTCGCCCTTATGCGGGGCGGCAGAAAGCTCGTCCACGGGGCGTTCAACGCCTTCGAATACGCCCTCCGCCACTGAGTTAGCCAAGTCCAGCGCACCTGAAGGGTTGCGCCAAGAGATGGTCAGCTGGTCCTTCGGGGCGGGTGTGCCCGGCGCGACCGGGAAGTCTTCCACGAAGGCAGTGAGGTTTTCAGAGGTAGCACCACGCCACCCGTAGATGGCCTGCATTGGATCGCCCACGGCCGTAACCGACAGGTCCTCTTGGTCCCCTCCGAACAGGCTGCGTAGAAGCACGCGCTGGGCATAGGAGGTGTCTTGGTACTCGTCTAGCATGACGACCTTATAGCGCTGGGACTGCTGCTTTCCCACCACAGGATGGTCGCGCGCGACGCGCGCGGCGACGGCCATTTGCTCGCCAAAGGTGATGACTTGTCGCTCAGATTGTTCCTTTTTCAGGGCCTCCAGTAGCGGCACGTACTGCACGCGGCGCTCCTGTGTGTGGATATATTCCAGCAGCTTTTGCGAGTATTCGGGGCCATTCTTTTGGGATTTATCGAGGTTATCGATGTCCGCCCGAAAGTCGCGGGCATGCTCGGCGATGTGACTTGTGTCCTTGAGCCCATTATCGATATCTTGGCTGAATTTCAGCAGGGTCTCGGTAATCGTGGCTAGGGCGCGATCGTCTTCCAGCTGGCCGGTGTAATTGCGCACCACATCGTAGGCCAAGGAATAGCGCTCGGCCTCGGTGATGATGCGTGCGGTGGGCTCTACTGGAACCAACAGCCCGTATTCGCGAACGAGTTCTCCCGCATAGGAGTCATAGGTAGCTACCTTCGGCGCAATGTTTTCTAACGCTTCTGCCACCTCGCCGCCTGGTGGGATGAGGCCGGAATCGCGCAATTTAATCAGCTGCCGCCGGATGCGCTGCTCCAGCTGTTGCGCGGCCTTACGGGTGAAGGTCAGGCCGAGAACCTGCTCCGGGCGCACATAGCCATTGGCCACCAAGTACACCACGCGCGAGGCCATGGTTTCTGTCTTGCCGGCACCAGCGCCGGCAACCACGAGTTTGGGGCTAAATGGGCCTTCGATGACGTGGGCTTGTTCCTCGGTAGGCGGATAGTCCTTGCCCAAGGCTGCAGCGATCTGCTGTGGGGAAAAATTGCTCTTAGGCATCGGTGGTCATCCTTCCTTCTTCCTGCACGGGGCAGATGGAGCGAATTGGGCACTTATCGCAGTCTTTGTTGGTGCGTGCGGTTATGCGCGGGCCACGCATCTCCTCCACCAGCGGGGGCAGAAGCGCGGCGAATTCTTCCAGGGCTTCAGGTGACTTATCGCTTTGCCAAATCTCACCAATCTTTTTGGTGGTCGCACCTGGATACACCAGCACACCACCCTGGCGCGGCATGCCTTCACCGTCGTGGACCTGGTGGCCGTCGAATGCGCCGTGGGCTAGTGCCAGCTGATAGGTCATCAGCTGCACATGGTCCTCGCCCTCTTTCTTAGCCGGCTTGCTTCTGCCCGTCTTGAGGTCCACCACCAGGTAATTGCCCTCTTCATCGCGAAGCAGACGGTCCATATAGCCGCCGATGCGCACCTCCTCGCTGACACGTACGCCTACGGGGATTTCCACACCGGCAAGCTCTTGATTGACCTCGGATTGGCACGCCCATTCCCGGGCGCGGTCCAACAGGGTGGAAAACTCATCGAGTTTGAAACGCAATTGCCACTGCGGTACGTCCTGAATCCGCTCGAAGGCTTCCATCACCAATAGCTTGGCCTTTTCCGCGTCCATGCCGCGGCCAAGGGCTTCAAAGAAGGCGTGCGCCAAAGTACCGCGGAGCAGGTGTTCCTCGGTGCTTGGGTCCTCAGCCACATTGCCGAGCACGGCCTTGAGTGGACAGTTGAGCAATGCTTCCACACGGGAAGGCGACAAGCTACCGCTGGTATGCAGCGGCACTTCAGCCGCAACGGAGCGCGCAGACCACCATTGCTCCGGGTGGGCGCCAGGGATATCGGCTGCTGCTAAGCGGGCGAGCTGGCGCGCTGCTTGTTTGCGCTCAACCTCACTGGATTCCGGATTGGTAACTACGCGGCGCAATTGTGCAACAAAGGCTGGCACGGACAGCACCGCCACATCGAGGGGATCCACCTCGAGTCCATCGCGCAATGACACGGGTGCGGGTTCGGGCACATCGAGGCCCAGTTCGCGCGGGAGTTGGGTGCGGCGCAGCGCCCGCTTTGCTTGCCGACGCGCAGCTTGACCAGGCACGTCCACGCCACGGCCAGCGAATTCGCTAATGAAGCGCGAAGGCTCAGAGACCGTATCGCCCTCCGGGTTTTCCACAGCGGCAATAAGCAGGCGCTGTCGGTGGCGGGTGGTAGCGACGTGGAAGAGTCGACGCTCCTCTGCCAAACGGGAGGCAACGTGGCTGACGGGGGTATCGGGATCAATATCGTGGTCGAGGAGATCGATGAGATCTTCCTGCCCAAAGATGGAGCCAGTCTCCCCTAGCGAAGGCCAGCTTCCCTCCTGTGCGCCGGCCACAATGACGGTATCCCATTCACGGCCCACGGCGCCGTGTGCAGTCAGGATCTCTACTGCCTGCGGAATAGCGGTGCGGCGGTCACGCACACCGGTGGGAAGTTCCTGTTCGGTGATATGCGTCAGGAAGGCGCGCAGCGAGGAATCAGGGCGGCGCTCGACGTAGTCGCCTGCGGCGTCAAAAAGCGCCATCATTGCATCCAAGTCGCGGTCGGCCTGCGAGCCGGTCGCACCACCGCGCAGCGCCGAAGCCTGCAGGCGGTTATCTAGCTCAGTTGCGCTCCACACAGCCCAGAGGACCTCCTCCACAGAGTCCCCGGAGGCGAGTGCGTCCCGGCCGGCGCTTAGAACCGCGCGTACACGCTCCAGAATGGAGTATTCGCGCTCAGTAAGTTGCCCATTAAAATCTGGGAGCTCGCCATAGAGAAGACCGCGAAGGCTATCGATGCCCCGGGTGGTGGAATCCCAGCGGCGCAGACCACGGATAAGGCGGCGCAGGGTGACGGGATCGGCGCCACCCACGGGGCCGGTGAGCAATTCTTCCAACTCCGAGTTTGATAGGTCTTCCTCCAAGGCACGCAGGGCGAGCAGCACGGCGGAAACCAAACGCTGTTCGGCCAAGACGACGTCGGTAGGGCTAATGTGCACGGGCACGCCGGCGGCCAAAAGGGTGCGGCGCATCTGCCCGATATCACCGGTTGAACGAACGATGACGGCGATATCCCGCCAAGGCACGCCGTCTTCTAAGTGACGGCGCCGCACGGTATTGGCTACGACGTCACGCAGACTGCCGTCCGAATCCACAATGGAGATGCACGCCGGAGCGGGTGTGCGGTGGGGCTCGGTGAGCTCGATGTCGTGGTCAGCTGGGAAATCCCGCAGGAAACGCGAGCTAGCACCGCGGAAGGCAAAGACGGATTGATCGGCATCGCCGCCTACCACCACGAGATCCGCCTGCGGGGCCATGTCGCGAATGAGCTTGCCTGCGGTGGGGTCGAGCAATTGCGCATCATCGACAATGATGGTGTGGAAGGGGTGCTCGCGCAGTAGCTGGGGGCGCTGAAGAACCGCGGTAACCAATTCCGCAGCGGAATAGGAATGGGCGCGGGAAAGGAGCTGCACGCGTTCGTACTCGCGCAGGAATTCACCCGCCGCGGACCACATGGGGCGGCCGTGCTCGGCACCGAGGCGCTCTAGGTCGCCCGGGCCCAGGCCGCGTTCAATGGAGCGCAACAGGAAATCGCGCAGCTGCCGGGCGAAGCCCACATATTCCAGCGCGGGCCGCATCTCCGCGGGCCACGAGCCATGCCCGTCTTCTGCTTGGCCAGTGAGCAGCTCGCGGATGACGGCGTCCTGCTCCGCACCGGTAATAAGTCGCAGCTCCTCCTCGGCCGCTGTGCGCAGCAATGCAAATGCGAGGGAGTGTACGGAACGCACCATGGAGGTCTGGGCGGCGTAATCCTCGAGGCGCTCAGAAAGTTCGCGGCGCAGCCGGGCGCCGGATTCCTTCGAGGGAGCGATAACCAGGATGCCGGAGGGATCCGCGCCGGTCTCCCGGGCTTTATCCAAGGCATGAATGACGGTATCGATAAGGAAGCTGGACACACCGGTGCCGGCGGCACCGGTTACCTTCCAGGTACCGGATTCGGGCAGGCCAACAGGCCAGCTGCGGGTCGTGGCGGACTGGGTACGGGGAACGAGACGCACCTGCGGGGACGGTGGAAGGACCACTCCCGCACGCGCGGTGGAATGGGGGTCGTAACTCACCGCTCCAGTATGGCAGATGCCCGCGACACCAGATGCTGCTCCACCCGTTCAATATGCGAACGCGTGTTTGAACGCGACGCGGAGTGCAGGTCATTGACATGACGGCGATACGACACCGCGCGCAACAGCAATTCCGGCATACCGGGTACATGACTAAAGCGCTGACAGATCCCATCATCGACCGCTTGGCCAATGAGCCCATCCACAATAACCAAAGCGGCCGTCCAGCCGGCTGGGCGCGGGGATTCGCTCGGTACAATGTCCACAATGCCCGGCGGGTTGGAGCCGTGGTAAACCGTGGTGGTGAGAAGAGCGGTGTGGGCGGGGATAAGGGGGACGTCGGCAAGCAGGGCTGGGCGATAAGCCTCGCCCGTTTCCTCCCAGGCGGCGCGCTCTGCGCGAGCGAAGGCATCGCTGCGCTGCCCGTTGGGAAGGGGTACCTCGGCTATAGCCGCATCCAAGCGCAACGCCATCTGTGCGGTTTCATCAATTCGCCCGCGTACTTGGCCCGGAATAAACTGGGTAGCCTTCCACCCAGCGGCCGTGTGCCGGCCATCGCTAGACAGTACCGGCCGGGAAACGCGGGCCCCCTGCACGCTGAGGCGCTCGCGCACCTTAGCGGACCAGGCGGCAAACGGACCGGCCTGGGAATAGACCACGTCGCCCACCTTGATGCCGTTATCCCACACCGGGCCCAATTGATCGCCCTGCGCGCGGCGGGTACCAGTGGCACCGGTTTCCGCGTGGAAGGCGCTTAACACATGCTCTGGGGGAAGCGGCATCCTTAACTCCTATTCGGGTTGGTGGGGATCCTTATTATCCGGATTCGGATAAGGCCACGGGTTTGGTGAGCAGGTCACGTCCTCATCAGGATAGACCTCGCTGGGATTGCGATCGTGCAATTTCTTGTTGTTAAGGTCCAAGGTCTGCTGCATCATGACCGGCGCTAGCTTGCCCTGGCCGCCACACGGCTGGTGGTCCGCATAGCCAATGGCATGGCCCAACTCGTGGTTGATGACGTACTGGCGGTAATTGCCCATATCCCCCTCAAACGGCGTCGCACCGCGCACCCAGCGGGCCTCATTGATAATCGTGGTGGACTCGCCCGTAATGGTGGTGTGGCAGGAGGTTTCCGTTTCAATCTTCTCGCCACAGCGCTCTGCGGCGGTGCCGAGCGAAGTCAGCTGGATGCGGGTATCCGGTTCCGCATCAGCGGCCACGTGCTCGAACTCAAAGTCCTTTTGCGCGGTCCAGCCACGCGGGTCAGACAAGGTGGCCTCCACCATGGCGGCAAAAGACTCATCGCCTCCATACGGTGCGGTGTTAAGGCCATCTTCTACCTCGATGGAATAGCGCACCTTTTGCTCGCCGCCCTTACCCGCAACGGCGCCAGGCTCGCCTACCTCGTGGAAGGTGCCCTTGCCCTGCTTGGTATAGGAGCCACCGGGCGGCATCTCGCTGATTTCCCGCTTGACCGCTGCAGCATCGGCAGGATCAGGGCCCATCTTCTCCGTACTCGTTGGGGCAGCCTCGCTAGTGGCTTCCTCCTTTTCTTCAGAGGAAGAGGCGGTGGCGATATCGACGATGAACCAAATGGTCAGCGCGATCATGAGGGGGATAGCCACCACGCGCCACCAGCCGTATTGACGCGCAAACCGGACCACCGCATTGGGGTGGTCCGGCGCATGGCCCTGGCTCCGGTGAGCGTGGCGATTCTCCCTTTTTTCCATGGGGCCTTAGGTTACCCGTTTGTATTCAAAAAAGCTGAATCAACAGCCCTATGCGCTCGCCTTAGGCGCCGGCGAATCCCACGGCGTGCTTCTTTGCAATGCCGACCTCGACGTAGACCACGCGGTCAGTGCGCACGAGGTACTTGCGGCCCTTGTCATCTTCCAATTCCAGGGTGGAGTTATCCGCCAGGGCACTGTTGATCTTCTGCGTCAGCTCGGCCTGGTCACCTGCAGCGCTAATGACCAGCTCGCGAGCGGTATCCGCGAAGCCAAACTTGATATCCATGAAGATTCCTCCTCTAACTAGAGTTTTATTGTCAATGGCCCCACTATAACCATCCCGGCTACTATCAAGGTGTGTCTGACATAAAATCCCAGCCACCGAGCTTCGCGGAACTCGGCGTTGCGGCCGAAATCTGCGATGGTCTCGCCACTCGTGGCATCACGCGTACTTTTGCAATCCAGGAATTAACCCTGCCCATCGCGCTATCCGGCCAGGACTTGATTGGCCAAGCGCGCACCGGCATGGGCAAGACCTATGGCTTTGGCGTGCCGCTTTTGGACCGCGTCTTTGATGATGCCGATATCGACGAGCTCGATGGCACCCCGCGCGCCCTCGTGGTGGTCCCCACCCGCGAGCTTGCCCAGCAGGTCACCGAGGACCTGCAGGTGGCTGCCGCCCACCTGCCCGTGCGCCTTGCCTCCATTTACGGCGGCCGTCCCTACGAGGAACAGATCAAAAAGCTCAACAAGGGCGTCGACGTCATCATTGGCACGCCCGGCCGATTGATCGATCTCCACGAGCGCGGCAATCTGCAACTAGATCGCGTGGCTATCTTGGTGCTCGATGAGGCCGACGAGATGCTGGACTTGGGCTTTTTACCCTCGGTGGAGGCTATCCTCAAGGCACTCGATGGCAATGCCCACCAGACCATGCTCTTTTCCGCCACGATGCCGGGCGCAATTTTGACGCTCGCCCGCCGGTTTATGGAAAAGCCCATCCATATCCGCGCCGAATCCGGCGAGCAGGATTTCACCCATTCCTCCACTCGCAAGGTCACCTTCCAGGCCCACCGCATGGATAAGGTTGCCGTCGTCGCCCACGCCCTGCAGGGCTCCGGCCGCGGGCGCACCATCATCTTCGCTCGCACCAAGCGCGCGGCCGCCCAGTTGGCCGATGATCTTGCCCGGCGCGGCTTCCACGTGGGCGCGGTCCACGGCGATCTGGGGCAAAAGTCGCGCGAGAAGTCGCTCCATGCCTTCCGCACCGGCCAGGTGGATATCTTGGTCGCCACTGATATTGCTGCCCGCGGCATCGACGTTGATGATGTCACCCACGTCATCAACTATCAGGTTCCGGATGATCCGATGACCTTTGTCCATCGCATTGGCCGCACGGGGCGCGCCGGCCATACGGGCACCGCTATCACCATGGTGGGCTACGATGAGCTGGGCAAATGGCAGGTTATTAATGATGAGCTGGATTTGGGTGAGCCGAATCCGCCGCAGTGGTTCTCCACGTCTCCGGAGCTGGCCCAAGCGCTAGACATCCCCGCGGAGGTAGACGAAACTGTCGGCCCTGAGACCAAGGTCGTGGGCCAGGTGCCTGTCCGCGAGAAATCCCCCACCCGTACCACCGCGCGCCGCGGCAGCTCTCGGCGCCGGCGAGGAGGCCGCCGATGACTAAAGCTCCCATTTTGCGAT
Organism: Corynebacterium tuberculostearicum SK141; assembly: GCF_000175635.1. Lineage (GTDB taxonomy): Bacteria > Actinomycetota > Actinomycetes > Mycobacteriales > Mycobacteriaceae > Corynebacterium > Corynebacterium tuberculostearicum_C. Next base: position 46,564 of record NZ_ACVP01000003.1, read on the forward strand.
CGACGCCCGCCGATTGGAAGGCCACCGGCATTATTGCCGTGGTCTGCGCCATCGCGGTCGGCGGGGCGGCTATTACTGCCAATATTAATCAGGCGCATCTTAGCCAAGCGGCAGTTCCTGGGGATAAGGATGCACCCGCGCTTGCCGACGTCCCCGAGGCCCTCCACGAGTCCTTCAGCCTCCCCAACGCACCGGTTCCTGGCCAATACCGGGCGGTTTCGGCGCACGGCCTGACCATCACGCACGCCGATCACACGCTCACCGCCACTAACCCGGACGGCTCCGAGGCGTGGACTTATGAGCGCACGGACGCGGATCTGTGCTCGCTGTCTACTGCATGGGGCAAGATCGTGGCGTCGTATAAGACCGGTGTGGGCTGCGGGGATACCGTGGCGATTGATGCCGCAACTGGTGAGTATGACAGCACCCGCAGCGCCGTCAACTCGGAAGAGGTAGTACCCGTTTCCTCCAATGACCGGGTAGGAACGGTCTCCACCGACCGGATTGATCTGTGGCGCTCCGATATGGTGCGCACCGTGGAATACGGTGACGTGGAAGCAAAGCAGGAGCCGGACAAGCAACCACATGAGGACTGCACCATTAGCTCCGCCCTCACCCGTACCGAGAATTTGGCGCTGACCGAGTCCTGCCCCGATAAACCGGGCACCACCTGGTTGCGTTTCCAAAACACCACCCCTGATGATTCCCGTGAGCCCGATATCGCTGCCGATGTGGACATAGCCACCGACGGCGCCCGGCTTGTCGCTGTGGGACAAAAGGCCGCCGCCGTCTACCGCCCAGGACCGCACCCCACGATCGAGTCCTATAACAATAAGGGCGAAAAGCTGGACTCTACTTCGGCAGAGCCCTCTCCAGACATTGACGCAGGCGCCTCGCCGTTCGCCCCGGCAACCGCGGATCTTCCGCACCATATGACGTGGTTTGATGGCTCCCGGCTCTATCTCTTCAAGCCGAGCGACCTCGCAGTGGATCACGTAGTAGAAGATGCCATCGGCACCCCCATCGCCGTCGACGAGCACATGTTGGTGCCTACCCAAGAAGGCATTGCTGTCATGGATTGGTCCACCGGCAAAACCCTGCGAACCATCCCGGTTGATCGCGGCAGCTACCACGGCCCCGTCTACCTCACCTTGGCGGGCGACACCATCGTGGAAACCCGCGGCGATCAGGTCGTGGGCCTAAGCGCCGATTAACACCCTCCACTACAGAAAGGGCCGCGCCTTCCGGATTTACCCGGGGCGCGGCCCTTGTGCGTGGCAACGAATTTAGAAGTTTGCTGCCGCCCACTCGGTGGAAGCGCGGACGAACATGAGCAGGAAGATGACTACGGCGGCGCTCGCCAAGGTCACCGCACCAAGTAGCGGCGATCCGCCGCTAAACATCTGGAAGGAGCTCGCTGCCAAGATGAGCTCCACCAAAATAATGGCTCCCCTACCCCAGCGCTTTCCCTTGACCATGGCCCAAGCACCGACAATGACAAAGCCAAAGACAATAAAGATAAATAGTGCGGTGCCCAGCCCCACAAAGCTCCCGGAGCCAGAGTCCGAGACCATGGAACCATTTTCTGCGCCGGTCACCTCGCGCACAATCAGAAAGATACCGAAGCAGATGACGGCGATGGACTGAACCACGGCGAGCGCTGCGGCCACGAGGACCGGCTGTGGCGCGCCCTGTTGGGGCTTCGCCTCACGCGCCGGCTGCGCTGAGGCCGCACTTTGCTTTTTGTTTACCTGCTTTTTCTTCTGCTTAGACACAAACCCACAGTCTACTCACCGGTCAACGCCATTTCCTTGTGCGCCACTCAGGTTTCGCAGGGGCAGGGGCTAGCCGGGCAGATTTGACGCTTCTTCAGTCACCGCACTCAATGATTTTTGGGCAATACGCCAGTTCAGCGCGTTTCTCACAGGCTTCTTTCAACTCACACGTCGACCTAAATGACCCCCACACTAGTTTCATTCACGTGAGGTTGACCACAATTTCGCCTCTACCCCTAGCGGAGTCTGAGTAAACATGTCATGATTCTGGGGTAGCAAAAAGAAAGAGGACGTAAACCTCTTCTTAACTTGAAGGAAACTTCAAGTAACCACACTGTGAACCATTGGCGGCGGCGACGCTGGCCCGACCTCGAGACCGGGCCCCACTGCACGCAGACCAGTTCACACAACCACCCACCCTGGCATTGGTTGCTTTTCATTTTCGTGAAAAGTGCTTGTGCTTACTGCTGTCGAATTTTTGTTAGGAGATATCAATCATGGATTGGCGCCACGAAGCTGTTTGCCGCGACGAAGACCCCGAGCTGTTCTTCCCAGTAGGCAATTCTGGTCCTGCACTTACCCAAATCGCTAAGGCCAAGCTGGTCTGCAACCGCTGCCCCGTTGCCTCTTCCTGCCTGAAGTGGGCGCTGGAATCCGGCCTGGACGCCGGTGTCTGGGGCGGCCTGTCTGAAGAGGAGCGCCGCGCCCTCAAGCGTCGCCGCAACCGCGGCCGTGGCCGCGCCCGCGTTTCCGCTTAATAAGCGGCCCCCAATTTTCGTTTCGGCGCCCTTAGCCGCTACAGTTGAATAAAGTTCAGATACCCTCAACGAAGGAGTGCGCAATGAGCAAGCGTGGTCGCAAGCGCAAGGATCGCCGCAAGAAGTCCGCTAATCACGGCAAGCGTCCTGGCGCATAACGCACAGCATTACTCAAAGCCCGGTTCCCTCGGTCACTTCGACCGTAGAACCGGGCTTTTGCTATGTCAGACGCACATCGATGTCGTCTCCTAGCCCCCGCTTGACCTCTCCGTGCCTTAAGTCCAATGTGATCGGGCCGAATTGAACACATTGGGGTCTCAATTCGGCCCTTCCGCCCTCAATTCGGCCCGATCAGTATGGACTCAAGCAAAAAGTTGGAAGATCATGAGACCAGACCCCACCACAGCGGATGAGCAACAGTGCCTACCACGCCGTGTCGATGCGGGTGATTTCTACAGAAATGCGGCGGCGCAGCGCCTGCGGCGCCTTGGCCTGGCCGTTACAGCAGTTGCGCACCAGGGAGCGGATAATCTCCTCGCTCTCGAGGCGCTGCTGACAGAAATCGCACTGGGCGATGTGCTCGCGGATAGCGAGTGCGCGGGCATAGGTGGTCGATTCATCGAGAAGCTCGCATAGGAGGGCCTGTACCTCTGGGGAGCTACACGCACCACAGTTGTGTTCCGTTGCGCGGTCCATTACTTCTCCTCCATGTCTGGGTGTTCTAATCCAATGCCTTGTTCTCGTGCCACGTCTTTCAACGCTTTCCGGAGCAATTTTCTTCCCCGGTGCAACCGGGACATCACCGTGCCCAGTGGAGTATCCATGATTTCTGCAATTTCTTTATACGCCAAGCCCTCTACATCCGCGTAGTACACCACCATTCGGTAGTCATCGGGCAGGTCATTCATGGCCTCTGAAATGGTGGCGTTTGGCATGTCCTTAAGCGCAGCTACCTCGGCGGATTCCAGGCCAGTGGAATCGTGTCCCGCAGTGGTATAGAGCTGAAAATCGCTCAGGTCATCGGCCGAGGACTCCGTGGGCCGGCGCTTCGCCTTGCGGTAGGAGTTGATGTAGTTATTGGTCATGATGCGATACAGCCAAGCCTTAAGGTTTGTACCTTGCTTGAAGGAATGAAAGGACTTATAGGCCTTGAGGTAGGTCTCCTGCACGAGATCCTCAGCATCTTGCGGGTTGCGCGTCATGCGCAGGGCACCGCCGTAGAGCTGGTCTAGCAGGGGCAGCGCTTCCGCTTCGAAGCGGCGCTGCAGCTCCTTTTCGCTGATTGTTTCTTTAGCCACAATTTCTATCCTAACGCGTCGCGTTAGGATCCCAGTCATGTCTAAAAAGTCCCCGCATGCAGCCACCCCAGCGCTTAAAGTCGTGGAAGATGCCGGCGTAGACCACCACGTCTACACCTTTGAGGCGGGCAAGGATCACTTCGGCGATCACGCCGCGGCGGCCCTCGAGGTAGAGCCGGAACGCGTGCTCAAAACCCTGGTCATCGATTTAACGGCGGGCAAAGGGTCCAAGCGGCAGTTGGCGGTGTGCGTCATCCCTACCACCCACCACCTGAGTCTCAAGAAAGCCGCGGCCGCCCACGGCGTTTCTAAGGCCGCCATGGCGGATCCGCATGACGCGTCCAAGTCCTCCGGATACATCCCGGGCGGCATTTCCCCGCTGGGACAGAAGAACCCGCTGCCCACGGTGATTGAGGAAACTGCCGTGCTTTTCGATACCGTTTTCATCTCCGGCGGGCGCCGCGGGCTGGATATCGAGCTCAATGCGGAGGACCTCGCAGAGCTGTGCTCTGCCAGCTTTGCCGATCTACTCGCCGAGTAGCTCCGGATAATCGTTGGATACGCTGCCTACAGCCTTGTCGGCGGGGTGGGTGTGGAAGCCACGAAGGGGCGTCGGCAAGAGCAGCTCAGCGGCTTCCTCGGGGCTGCCTTCCAGCCAGGTACGCATTTCTTCGGCCGCCAAGAAGCGAGGCAGGCGGTGGTGCAGCCACTCCATTTCTTCCGTCGCCGCAGTGGTAACAATCGTGGCAGACAGGCGGTCCAGGCCGGTGTCCCATAGGCCTGCCGCCCACAACAGGCCCTCTTCCGCGCGGACGAAATAGGGCTGCTTGCCGCCTGCTTCTTGGTGCCATTCGTAGTAGCCGTTCATGGGGATAAGGCAGCGCTGCCCCTTAAAGGCATGCCGGAAGGAGGGCTTGCTGGCCACCGTCTCCGCCCGGGCGTTAAACAGCGGCGGGCCGTCCAGGTCCTTCTTCCAGTGCGGCAGCAGTGCCCACCGCGCAGGGTCGACCTGGGCGAGGCTTTCGCGCACGCGCACTATCGCCACCGGCTGGGTGGGCGCAATATTGTAGCGCGGGCCTGGGGTGCCTTGTGGGGCGTGGACCTCAGTAACTCCGGGCAGTGCGCCCACTTCATCGAGAAGGGACTCGGTAAAAAGAACGAATCTTCCGCACATGCCCTCTATTATGGACGATATGTCTCAACCTTGGTCCGCCCCGCAAGCGGCAGGCCCCATTACGTGGGCCCAGCACGTGCCGGGCTCGAAGTCTATTACCAACCGCGCCTTCATTCTGGCGGCGTTGGCCGATGGCCCCTCTACCCTGCGCGCGCCGCTGGTCTCGCGCGATTCGCAGCTGATGGAAAAGGCCCTGGAATCTATGGGCGTGCGCTTCGAGCACGAAGGCGAGGATATCCACGTCACCCCAGGCCCGCTTAAGGGTGCCACGGTGGACTGCGGCCTAGCCGGCACCGTTATGCGCTTTATCCCGCCGGTTGCGGCCCTGGCGGACGGCGCCGTGCTTGTCGACGGCGACGAGCAGGCCTACGCCCGCCCCATGTCCACCACCCTAGATGCACTGCGCCAGCTCGGCGTCGAGGTGGACGGCGATAGCCTGCCCTTTACCGTCCGCTCGCACGGGGTACCGGAAGGCGGCGAGGTTACTATCGACGCCTCTGGCTCCTCGCAGTTCGTCTCCGGACTCCTGCTGGCCGGCGCGCGCTTTGCCAAGGGCATCACCGTCACCCACGAGGGCGGTCCCCTGCCGTCTATGCCGCACGTGGAGATGACCGTAGGCATGCTGCGCCAAGCCGGCGTACGCGTGGATTCCGGGGAGAATACCTGGACCGTACACCCTGGCCCGATTGCCGGGCGGGAGTGGGCAATCGAGCCGGATCTCTCCAACGCCACGCCCTTCCTTGCCGCCGCTGCCGTCACCGGCGGCCGCGTGACCATTAAGCGATGGCCTGCCAATACCACCCAGCCGGGCGACGCCATTCGGCATATTTTGGTGGATATGGGTGTCATGGTCACCCAAGAGCCGGGCTTTGTTACTGCCAAGGGCGCCAAAGACGGCGCGCTGCAGGGGATCGAGCGCAACATGGGCGATATTGGCGAGCTCACCCCCACCGTCGCGGCATTGTGCGCCCTGGCGGACACCCCCTCTACCCTGACCGGCATTGCGCACCTGCGCGGGCACGAGACCGACCGTTTGAAGGCGCTGGCGGATAATATCAACGCCCTCGGCGGCAAGGTCACCGAGCTTGCCGACGGCCTACACATCGACCCCGCCCCTCTCCACGGCGGGGAGTGGCCGTGCTACGCGGATCACCGCATGGCCACCGCGGGCGCGATTATCGGCCTGCGGGTACCGGGCGTAGAGGTAGAAGACATTGCCACCACCGCGAAGACCCTTCCCGGCTTCGACCGCATGTGGGAGACGATGGTGGACCCCGAGCAACAGGAGAGCAATGGCTAGGCGTTTCGGTTCTTTCGATGAATCCGATGTGCGCGTGCGCCCCGGCAAGGGCTCGCGGCCGCGTACTAAGGACCGCCCCAAGCACAAAGATGCCAAGTTCGGCATGGTCATCACCAAGGACCGCGGGCGCTGGGGCGTAGCGCTAGACGACGGCCCGCGGGTCACCGCCATGCGCGCCCGCGAGCTGGGCCGCACCGCCATCGAGGTAGGCGACCGCGTGGGCGTCGTGGGCGATACCTCCGGCAAGAAAGACACCCTAGCGCGCATTGTGAAGCTGGAGGAACGCACCTCCGTCCTCCGGCGCACGGCGGATGACACCGACCCTTATGAGCGCATCGTGGTGGCGAATGCGGACCAGATGCTCATCGTCACCGCCGTGGCCGATCCGCCGCCGCGCTCCGGATTTGTCGAGCGCGCCCTCATCGCTGCGTTTGTGGGCAATATCCACCCCATCCTGTGCTTGACCAAGACCGATCTCACGGACCCTGCTCCCTTCGCGGCGGAGTTCGCCGATCTCGATGTCACGGTGGTGGAAGCCGGCGTCGACGACGGGCTCGAGGCGGTACGCCACCACATCGACGGCCACGTCACCGCGCTCATCGGGCATTCCGGCGTGGGCAAATCCACCCTGGTCAACCGGCTGGTACCGGATGCGGATAGGGAGACAGGGGAAGTATCGGGCGTCGGCAAAGGCAGGCATACCTCCACCCAATCGGTGGCGCTCCCCCTCCCCGCCGAGGATGCCTTCACCGGCGGCTGGATTATCGATACCCCAGGCATCCGTTCCTTTGGCCTCGCACACGTGGATGCCGATGACGTGCTGGGCGTCTTTGAAGACCTTGCCGCAGCCATCGAGGACTGCCCCCGCGGTTGTACGCACATGGGCCCGCCTGCGGACCCAGAATGCGGCCTCGATGATCCTGCGCTTATCTCCCCTGATACCGCCAGTGCGCGGCGGCGCGACGCGGTGCGCGGCCTACTCGAGGCCCTGCGCACCAACGTGGAGTGGGAAAATTAGAGGTGGAAGCCGGTATCGGCCATAACACCCAAAATGCCATCCACGATGCCGAAGAATACATCGAGGATCTGGCCCCAGGTGCCCTGGGACGAGGTCTCTAGCAGCGCCAGCCACGGGGTGGTGGGCACGGCGTCGGCAGCCGCATCTGCAGCTGGGGTGGTATCTGCCAGGGCGGCCGGCGCGGCGATGAGGGCTGCGCCTGCGGTAACGGTGGCCGCAGCGAGGTTCTTGAAACGCTGAGTCATGTTTTCTCCTTGAGTTTTAGAGCAATTCTACGAGGAAAGGGAGTTCGGTGGGGTGATAAAAGGCCATGAACTTATCCAGTGCATCGCCCACGGCCAGCTCCGCGTCTTCATCGCCCAGGTCTGCGGTATCGATAGCCTCGATGGCCTTTGCGGTGGTTTCCTCGGACTCCGCAATATCCACGTGGATGGCTGCTAGGTCATCCTTGCTGAACTGCGCCGGCTTGAGCTCTACCACCGGCTCGCCCATATCCGGGCGCGGGGTGAGGACAGAATCATCCAAGTCTACCGAGATAACCACGCGGCGGTGCGGGAACTTCTCTTCATCGCCGATGGCCAATAGGCGCATGGAGGCCATAGAGGCCTCGAGGAAGGCCGAGTAGGCAATTTCTTCTTCATCGCCCTCGGTATAGAACTCCTGCAGTGCAGGGGTCACCATAAAGCCCCAGCCGGAGCGCGCGGACAGCGAGCCGGTTTCTTCCAGCTCCGCCAGCATGGCGTAGGTCGCAGGGATGTAGACGCGGGCTTTAGCCACTAAAACTCACCTTCAATATCGAAGACTGCCTGGATTTCAACGGAGACGCGGTCAAAGCTGGTGTACAAAAAGCCCACCATGCCGGATTCCACGGCGGCACGCACGTTGAGGATGGAATCATCAACCATGACACAGTCATTGAGTGGCAGTTCTAGGGCATCTGCGGCCGCCTGGAAAGCAGCGGACTCAGGCTTTTCCGCCCCCACCTCTCCGGAGAGAACGACTGCGTCGACGTTTCCGCGGTACCCCCACTCGCGGATGTGCTCCGCGCCTGGTCCGCCTGGGTCATTGGACAGGATGGCGGTTGCTGCGCCATTTGCCTTGGCGGCGGCCAGCAGCGCTTTCCAGCGGCGGTTGTCTTCTTCGGTGCCGTCAAGGACGCCGACATAGTCAACGATTAGACCACGCATGTACTTAAATCCTTTGGTTACGATTCTCTTTAACTCCCCGAGAGTATAGCGAACCGCGCGCTCATTCGCGCCCATCCCTTTCAGGAAACCCTCAGAAATGGCGGGGTTGGGGCGGGCATGAGACAATTATCACGCGTCCGCCTCCTGCCCTTATTCAGGAGCACTACTTCCCCACCATGTACGAGCCCATTCCTGGCTACTCGCACCTCAAACTCTTCATTGCACCCCACCGCGTGCACTATGGCCGCTTGCCGACGTCCGCGGAAGTCGCCGCCCAGCACCGCATCCAAGGCTGGGTAGTCTTCGCGCTGGAGGTAGCCGCCGGCTATCGCCCGCTAGCCCATCTCAATTCCCCGCGCTATTCGGATGCCATCCGCCTGCACATTGGATCGTGGGTACGCCGACGCACAAGCCCCTATGCCACGGACAGACTGCAATTGACCAGCCTGCACGCGCGGCCCAATGGCGAGTACTTTGGCTCCGCCTACATAGGCCAACAGCAGCATGCATTTACGGGCTCGGCGAGCCCCACCGGTTTAACGTCATTCCGCTTGCTCTAACTCAGCGGGCAGGGCTTAACGCCTAGGAAAAGAACTGGCCCAGGTGAGAAAGGATCTCGGACCAGTCGAGTGCGGACCATCCGAATCCGACGGCGCTGGTCAGCGCCGCCAAACCGGTGGCTAGGAGGCCGCCTTCAAAGGCGGATAGACCGGAATGCTCGTCCGCCGCCGCATCCTCAGGCACGGTTCCCGCAGCATGGTGCGACGCGGCGGCCTGCTCCAAGGGTGCATTGACCTGCTTGGTGATGGTGACAATATCGCGCAACGCCGCCGCGTAGGCAGGAAACTCATCTGGGAACGCGGAGCCGGTTTCCCCGATGGTCGGCAGCTGGGCACGCGGAGAGGTAGCCGCGTTGCCGGCGGGGGCCTGTGGCAAGTCCTTGGTAAACTCACCCAGTTCGGCACGAATTACCGCCTGGGCATAGTTGGCGCCCAGCATGTCGAGGTAATCCAATACGGCCGCTTCGGTGTACTGCTTGCCGTCTAGGGATTGCGTCCGCTCCTCTGGCTCCCACGGGAAGTCCAGCGGGGTGGAATAGATATTGCCATCGGTGCGCGCGGTATTGAGCCGGGCTTTGCCAAAGTAGTACTCGAAGGCGGCGTCCGCTTTGTCCTGGTGCAAAATTCCATCGGCCACCAATGCTTCCTTGCGCTGGGTAGCAATAGCCAGGATGGCGGCAGCCGCGTTATCCTGCTCAATCTTTTCGCCCGAATCCAAAATGATGCGCAACGAGGTGGCAGAATCACGCTGCATCTCATAGGCCACGGCCGGGGTGGCGCCACCGAGCAAGGTGGCAGACAGGAGCGTCGTAATACCGAGACGCAAAGAGCGGCGGCGCATCGTCAGTGAAGATCCTCACAGGAAATAAGCAGAATGGACGGGTTTCTTATATTCTACTCATTTTGTCCTGAAAAGAAACCTGCCCCGCGCCCACTATCACGAGCGGGGGCGGGGCGGGGTTGGGGCGGGATTGGACGAAGGGCGCCGAGGCCTAGGCCTCTACGGTGCCCTCACCGTTGCCGGAAGCGGTAGCAGCGGATTCGCCGGCCTGCTCCTCTTCCTGCTGCTTGAACTGCTTGCGCAGCATAAACAGCTGGCGGACGGTCTCTTCCTTCACGCCATCGTTCATGGCGTTGAACATCTCGCCGCCCTCCTTCTGGTACTCCACCAGCGGATCGCGCTGCGCCATCGCGCGCAGGCCGATGCCCTCCTTGAGGTAGTCCATCTCATAGAGGTGCTCGCGCCACTTCTGGTCGATGATAGGCAGGATGACCATGCGCTCGGTATTGCGCATCTGCTGCTCGCCGCCGATGGCGGTCACAGACTCTTCGAGCTTGTCGTACTCATTATTGGCGTCCTGCACCAGGGCGTCGCGAAGCTGCTCAGCAGAGAGCTCGCCTGGGGAACCATACTCGGAGCCTTCCACCAGCTCCTCATGGGAAATGGTGGGGCCGTAGAGGGAATCCAGCGCATTCCACAGCGCGTCCAAATCCCAGTCCTCCACGTAACCGGTGGCGGTAGCGCCAGCGACATACGCGGACACGGTGTCATCGATCATGCCGCGGATATTGTCCTGAATATCTCCGGCATCAAGGATGTCGTGACGGGTAGCGTAGACCACCTTGCGCTGCTCGTTGAGCACCTCGTCGTACTTGAGGACGTTTTTGCGCATCTCAAAGTTCTGGTTCTCCACCTGCGCCTGGGCACCCTTGATGGAGTTGGAAACCATCTTGGCCTCGATGGGGACATCGTCCGGCACGTTGAGGCGGTTCATCATGTTTTCCATGGACTGGCCCACAAAGCGCACCATCAACTCATCGCGCATGGACAGGTAGAAGCGGGTCTCACCCGGGTCACCCTGGCGGCCGGTACGACCACGCAGCTGGTTATCAATGCGGCGGGACTCGTGACGCTCAGTGCCCAGCACGTAGAGGCCACCGGCCTCGCGCACCTGGTCACCCAGCTTCTTGGAGCGCTCCCTCTCGGAATCGATTTCTGCTTCCCAGGCCTCCTGGTACTTCTCTTCATCCTCGAATGGGTCTAGGCCGCGCTCGCGCAGCTTCTCATCGAGGATGACCTCGGGGTTGCCACCGAGCACGATATCGGTACCACGGCCGGCCATGTTGGTAGCCACGGTGACGGTGCCGGGGCGTCCCGCACGGGCGATGATCTGGCCCTCTTCCTCGTGGTGCTTAGCGTTAAGCACGTTGTGCTTGATGCCGCGCTTAGACAGCAGCTGGGACAGGTACTCGGAGCGCTCCACGGAGGTGGTACCGACCAGAACCGGCTGGCCGGACTCGACGTGCTCGGCAATATCGTCCACTACGGCAGCGAACTTAGCTTCCTGCGTCTTGTAGATGCGGTCAGAGTGGTCGGCACGCTGATTCGGCTTATTGGTAGGAATCGGCACCACATCCAAGTCATAGATGGAGTGCAGCTCGGCGGCCTCGGTTTCTGCCGTACCGGTCATGCCGGAGATCTTCTCGTACAGGCGGAAGTAGTTCTGCAGGGTAACGGTAGCCAGGGTCTGGTTCTCGTTCTTGATCTCCACCTGCTCCTTGGCCTCAATGGCCTGGTGCATGCCCTCGTTGTAGCGGCGGCCGGCCAGCACGCGGCCTGTGAAGCCGTCCACGATCATGACTTCACCATTGCGGACGATGTAGTCCTTATCGCGGGTGAAAAGCTCCTTAGCCTTCAAGGCATTGTTCAGGTAGGACACCAGCTGGGAGTGCTCGGGGGCGTAGAGGTTATCGATGCCGAGCTGATCCTCGACGTATTCCACGCCCTCTTCCAGCACGCCGATGGTGCGCTTCTTGTGGTCCACCTCGTAGTGGATACCCTCGCGCATGCGCGGGGCCAGCTGCGCGAAGACGCTGTAGAACTGGGAGGAACCATCTACCGGGCCGGAGATGATGAGCGGGGTACGGGCTTCATCGATAAGAATCGAGTCGACCTCGTCCACGATGCAGAAGTTGTGGCCGCGCTGCACCACATCATTGAGGGAGCGGACCATGTTATCGCGCAGGTAGTCAAAGCCCAGCTCGTTATTGGTGCCGTAGGTAATGTCGCAATCGTAGGCGGCCTTGCGCTCTGGCGGGCGCATCTCGGACAGGATGACGCCCACGGACAGGCCGAGCCAGCGGTGGACACGGCCCATCATCTCGGCGTCGCGCTTTGCCAGGTAATCGTTAACGGTCACGATGTGGACGCCCTTGCCGTCAAGGGCATTGAGGTAGGCCGGCAGCAGCGAGGTCAGGGTCTTGCCCTCACCGGTGCGCATCTCGGCGACGTTGCCGAAGTGCAGGGCCGCACCGCCCATGATCTGCACGCGGTAGTGCTTCTGATCGAGGACGCGCCAGGCAGCCTCACGGACGGTGGCAAAGGCCTCGAGCAAGATGTCATTCATCTCTTCGCCGTCTCGCAGGCGAGTCTTGAACTCGTCGGTCTTCGCCTTAAGCTCGTCGTCCGAAAGCTCCGCGTACTTATCCTCAAGGGCAATTACATCGTCTGCCATTTTGCCCAGGCGCTTGACCGTACGGCCCTCGCCCGCGCGCAGCAGCTTGGAAAGTCCAAACACGGTTAGTTAGTCCTTCTAGTCGCGACAATAAAGTTAACTCGTCGCTATTGTACTCACTCGCTTTCACAAAGCATCTCCCGCCTAGCACAAAGGGCAGGCGGACAGCCTCCGTTCAGCCTGTATATCCCCCGCAACCTGCTTGCCGACGCCCCCTCCCCTAACCACACATTCGACCCCGCTGCATACTCGCAGCAGGGTCGTTAGCTAAGAGATGTATGAGCTCCTTTAAGCTTCAGCGTCTTCCGACAGGGAGATAATGCCGTAGTCGTAGGCGTGGCGGCGGTAGACCACGGACGGCTTATTGTTCTCCTCGTTGACAAAGAGGAAGAAGTCGTGGCCCACCAGCTCCATCTCGCTCAAGGCATCATCCACGCTCATCGGGGTAGCCGGGTGCTCCTTGGTACGCACGATCTGGCCGGGGCGAACGTCCTCCACGGTCTCAGCATAGGGGTCAACGTAGCGCTCTTCCTTGGCGCGCTCCGCTTCAGCTTGGGCCACCATCTCAGCGGCAATCTCGCCGGTACCCTTTTGTGCACGGTGACCGCCCTTGACGTTTTCGCGGCGCACCTTCACCTTGCGCAGGGAACGCTCCATCTTGCCCAAGGCGGTTTCGAGCGCTGCGTAGAAGGAATCTTCCTTGGCTTCAGCGCGGGCGATATGTCCCTTGCCCGTAGCGGTGATCTGAAGACGCTCCGCTTCGGAGTCACGGCGCGGGTTTGGTTCGTGCTGCAGCTCCACGTGGAAGAAGGTCAGGGTGGGGTCAAGGCGTTCAATCTTGGCCAGCTTGTCATTAACTCGCTCTTGGAAGTGCTCGGGGACCTCGACATTGCGGCCCGTAATCGTTACCTGAGCTTTGTTTGGCTGGGACATTGAGATGCCTCCCTTGAGTAGTGGGGACTAGAATCAATCACAGTAACTATCTCTCTGTGACACTCCTCATGGTAGCACTGGTTATGACCTTTGCGGGAAATTTTTAAGCAACTCCCCTACCTCGAGGGTGGGCGCCACCCCTATCTAGGCATCCGCAAAGACCAATGCCCCGCAGACTTCCACACCCGCGGCCTGCAGGGCGGCGATGCTCGCGGCGAGGGTGGCACCGGTGGTAATGACGTCGTCGGCAAGCAGCGCAGGCGCCTGAGCACTGGGCACGCGCACGCGGACTCGGCCCTGCAGATTTGCCCACCTATCCTGGGCATTGAGCTCGGACTGGTCCGCGGTGGACTGGCCCATAGTAAGCGCCGCGCACACGCCCACGCGCTGGTGCTGCGCCGCGGCGTGACACACAGCGGACACCGGATCTCCGCCGCGTGCCCGCGCCGAACGCGGCCGAGTAGGCGCGGGCACAAGGGTGAACTCGCGCGGGATATCGCCGCGGGCGCTCAGATGGGCCAGCCCGGCCGCGAAGACGGCCCCCACATACTCGCGAACCGGCTGATTGCCTCGCTCCTTCATGCCAATGATGATGCGGCGGCGAATATCGGAATAGGGGCCGAGAGCATAGACGGGCGCGCCGAGCGGCCGGGGCCGCGCCACCATGTAGGGCGGCTGCCGCAAGTGATCGCGGCACTGTGGGCACAAAACCTCGCCCGGCGCGCCGCACCCAGCGCACGCACGCGGAAAAATAAGCTCCCCCAAGCCCATAATCGCCTCTCCCCAGCCGCGCAGGCCCTCTGGCGGCTAATTAGAAACGATAGGGGAAGAACGCCGACCCTGCAGGCCGGAGACCTCGCGCCAGTTGGTTTCATCCATGACGGTGGAAGGAAGCTCAAGCATGGCGTGCGAATCAGTTATAAAGAGCTTGGTGGGCGAGGTTGCCACGGCCACCACGGGGGCGGTGATATTGCCGGTAGGCATGGTCGAGGCCGAGGAACCATCCTGCTCGATGCGCCATACGGGCGACTGGCTCGAGGAAGTACCCACGATAAGCGAGCCATCCGCATTCCAGTCCAGCGAAAGGGCCGAGCCGGATACTTCGGGGCCCACCTCGCGGGCGTTGACGATCCGCTTATCGCCGCTGCTAGATTGGGCAACGGCCGCGATATACACGTGGCCATCAATAATCATGGCCACGCGCGCACCGCTATGGGACAAGCGGATAACGGAGATTTCGCCCTCAATATCGTCGATGCTGCGGGCATCCACCTCGGATTCGGAGATGCGGCCTGTGGTTTTAGAGCGCACCACGCGCACGATGCGATCGCCATCGACCACGGTCCATGCGGCTTGCCCGTTGTACTCGAAGGTCGGCCGTGCCAGTGTGGGACCCTCCACCGAATCTTGCAGCTGGCCGTCAAGCTCGCCTATCTGCAGCGAGAAGTCATTATTGGACTTGCGGCGCACGGCCGCAACGAGGCCGCTTTCGGCAACATCTACGGATTGCACGTCACCGCTGCTGCCCAGCGTGGATTTCACGGGCTCGGCCACGCCATCGTCCACCTCGAGCAGGTTGCCCTCATTGAGGGCGTAGAGCTTAGACAAAGAGGTGCTGCTTTCCTCTGGGTTATAGTCCGCGAAGTCATCCACGCTCAGGCTATCCATGCCCTCCACCAAGTCACCGCCATCGGCCTTGACCTTGAAGGGGCCGGTATGGCCGGCTTCCGTGAGCGTCCACACTAGCTGGGCTGCAAAGAGGGTGCGATCTTGGGCGTCTAGGTCAGCAAGGCCCTCGAATTGGTAGCCCTGTTCGCGATCGTAGCCGGCGAAGGTGACATTCTCCCCCGCTGCCCGGCGGGTAGCGGGAGCAATGCTAGATGAAGGTCCCTCCATCAACAGCGTAAGGAGCGTCGACTCCGATTGTTCGCCGCCCTTGTACAGCCAGCGGCGGTCTGGAACCAGCACATCGTTGCTCTGCTTAAAGAAGTACAGCGATTGTGGGGTGTAGTGATTGCGCATTTCATTGCGCTCCATTACTACTCCGGCCGGCAAGCCATCGACGCGCCACCTATCGTCTTGCATCTTCATGTAGATGACGGCCTCGTAGCCCTCGTTTTCCGGCACGTACGCACCGCCGGATTTCAGGCGGCCGATGATGGTGCCGCGCACCGTGAAGGCGCGCTCATTATCCCTCGAGCTTTGCTTACTTGCGGGCGCGGTAACGATGTCCAGGCTATCGACCACCATCACATCGCCGCTGGCGTCCCAGGCTTCGCGGGCGTTATCGGTTAGGAAGCCGCGCGCGACCTCATGGTCGTTTCCCGGCACGGCGGAAGCCTGGTAGAAATCACGCAACGTCAAGTCAGGATCATCGCCCGGTTGCGGTGCAATGACTTCCTCAGGGCCATTCTCTTGCTGTTGGTAGGTTCCGACTACTTGCGGGCCGGTGTTATTCGGCAGCGTGGAACAACCGCTGACGAAAAGCACGGCCGCTGCGGTGCCGACAACCGCGGTCTTGCGATAGTTCGCTCTCAACACGCTTACTTCCTCCTACCCTCAAAGTCCGGGGCCTTATAGGCGCGCCTGTCTGGGGCGGCCGCGCCGCGGTTAAGTTCGCGTTCCGAAGGCCAGAGGATGCCATCGCCCTCCGCCTCGCCATCGGTGCCCTTTTCGCTCTTGTCGACGTGCGGCGAGCTCATGCCCGAGGAAATGGCCGGCGTTGCAGAGGCAGGCCCGGCATCCGGCGCGGCGGCGCCAGTATCCTGTGCTTCTGGAGCTTCAGCTTCGGGTTCTGCCAGCTCGCTACCGTCTGCAGTGCTGGTGACTGGGGCGCCGGGAATCTCCACGGCGATGGGAGCCTCGCCCACCTCGGTATTCGGGGTGCGCGGAATAATGAGGCGGAAGCGAGAACCAAAGCCCTCGTAGCCGGTAGCATCTAGCGTGCCGCCATGCAGGACGGCGTCCTCGCGGGCGATAGCCAGGCCCAAACCGGTGCCGCCGGAATGGCGCTTACGGGAAGAATCCGCACGCCAGAAGCGGTTGAATACCAGCTCCTCCTGGCCAGGTTTTAAGCCCACACCGTGGTCCGTAACGGTAACGCCCACCGCAGTGTCCGTGGCAGCAACGTCGACTGCCACCGGATTGCCTTCCGAGTGGTCAATGGCATTGGCCAGCAGGTTGCGCAAGATGCGCTCGAGGCGGCGGGAATCGGCCTCGACTCCGATGCGCTCCTCCGGCAGGTTGAGCTGGACCTCCACGTCGAGCTCGCGGGCCAAATGCTCCACCTGCCCGTAGGCCGCCTCCACACACGAGCGCAGATCAATGGCTGCCGTAGACAAATCCGCCACACCAGCATCGTGGCGAGAAATCTCCAGCAAGTCCGCGAGCAATTCCTCGAAACGGTCGAGCTCGCTCGACATCAAGCGGGAAGCGCGCTGGGCGCCGTGCGGCAGGCTATCGCTCTCAGCCTCAATCATGTCCGCGGCCATGCGCACGGTGGTCAATGGGGTGCGCAGCTCATGGGAGACGTCAGAAGTAAACTGCCGCTGCAAATCGCCGTACTCCTCCAGCTGTGCAATTTGGGAGGAAAGCTTATCGGCCATGTTATTGAAGGACGCGGCCAAGCGACCCATCTCATCATCGCTATCGACTGCCATGCGCTCCTTCAAATGACCCGCCGCCAAGCGCTGTGCAATTCGAGAGGCCGAGCGAATCGGCGTAATAACCTGCTGGGTGGCCAGCCAGGCAATGCCCACCAGCAACACCACGACCACTACGCCGGCCGCTGAGAGCAGGCCGCGCATCAACGCCATGGTGGATTCTTCCGATTCCATGGACAGCGCCAGGTAGACCTGGGTATGGGGAATATCGGTATCGGTAGGCGTGCCTACGAGCAGGGCGTTGTAGTATTCGCCATTTTCGCGCGGCGCCGGGAAATACTGCTGCGCAATCTGGCCTTGATCCACCATCTCCCGTAGCTGATCCGGCACGGGGAAATCCTCGGGCGAAGTGGTAACAGAGCCATCCTGGTTTTCCACCACGATGACCGGCTCATAGACCGCCTGGGCATCGCCCTGTTGGGCGGAGAGCTGGCCCAACGCAGCACGCGCAGAGTTGATTCGCACCTGGACGGAGTTAGCAGAACTGGTGGCATCGATCTGCTGTTCCACGGCCGTGCGGGCACGCTCCAGCTCCTGTTGGGCCACGTCTTCCTTCTGGCTGACCAGGCGCTGGGTAAGCACGGACACCAGCGCGTAGGCCAAGATGATCATGACCACCGAGGAGGCGACCAAAATCATGCCAATGACGCGCGCCTGCAAAGAGGTGCGCCACGTTGTAATGAAGGCGTCTCGAATGCGCCTTAGACGCTCAATGATGCCGATGGTCCTTACTCCCCGGCGCCGGCCTTGCCGGTCTTATAGCCCACGCCGCGCACGGTCAGCACGATCTGCGGGTCTTCCGGATCGTGCTCGATCTTGGCGCGCAGGCGCTGGACGTGAACGTTAACCAGGCGGGTATCAGAAGCATTGCGATATCCCCACACGGAGTCCAGCAGCGATTCACGCGTATGCACCTGGCCGGGGCGGCGCGCCATTTCCAGCAGCAGGTCGAACTCCAGCGGGGTCAGGTTCAGCTCGGTGCCATCGGTGCGGCGCACGGTATGCTCCGGCACATCAATGACAAGGTCCGCAACCTCCAGGATTTCAGATTCCGCAGAATCGGTGCGGCGCAGGCGCGCACGGATGCGGGCGATGAGCTCCTTGGGTTTGAATGGCTTAGTGATGTAATCATCCGCGCCGGATTCAAGGCCGAGCACCACATCAACCGTATCGGTCTTGGCGGTCAGCATAACGATGGGCACGGAGGATTCACGGCGGATGGCACGGCAAATATCTACGCCATTCATGCCCGGGAGCATGAGGTCCAGCAGGATGAGGTCCGGCTCGTGCTGCTCAAAGGCAGGCACGGCGTCATTGCCGTCCATGACCGGAATGGGCTTGAGCCCCTCGGACTCGAGCACAATGGTCAGCATCTCTGAGATAGCCGGATCGTCATCGACAACCAAAATCTTGGGCGCCACGTTTTATTCTCCTACAAGGTCTTTTATCGCTGAAATAATAGTATCCGCATCGGCGGTAGCGATCCAGCGTCCACCCCAGCCCGCATCTGCTAGGCGCCGGTAGGCTGCGGCGGTGCGTTCTTGCAACCCGCCATCGCGTTCGTAGCGGTCGCGTTCCCGGCTGGCGTCTGCCTGGGCTCGTGCCTGCGCTCTTTCCGACGCCACCTCTACCGCAGTATCCAAATACACCTGCAGGTCTGCCTGCGGCAGGCAGAGGGTGCCAAATTCCAGATCGTGCACCCACTCCATCACCGCATCGTCTTCGAGCCGCGCCGCCGAATACGCCGCATTGGAGGCCACGTAACGATCCAGTAGCACCACGGTGTCGGATTCCTTGGCGCGCTGCAGCTGATCCTTTACGCCATAGCGATCCAACGCGAATAGCGTCGCCATGGCATAAGCCGAATCCGTGAGGTCGCCCATCTTTCCGTAGAGCGCCTTTTGCGCTAGTTGCGCGTGAATCGAATCTGCATAGCGCGGAAAGGCAATAACCTCCACGGGCCGGTCAAACGACTCCTTGAGTGCGGAGACCAACGTATTTTTACCGGCACCGTCGATGCCTTCAATGCTGATCAGCATAGGTGTGGGCTATCTTCCCTTCTGTTATTTCACCCGCGGGGCCGCTCTCGCGCGGCCGCTGCCGCGGGCAGCAGGTTCGGCTTAGGACAGGGCCTCAATGAATGGTTCGAGGTCATATTCTTCCTCGACGTTTTCGAGCACCTCGAGCGCATTTTCCGTCAAGGTCTCGCTGCCAGAGCCCACCAGTTCCCTAATATAGGGGTAGTCTTCGACAACTTCGCCCGCGCTAAACGGCGCACCAGCCCAAATGGCAGCAATGGTGGCCGCCGCTTGAGCATTCTGCTCTTCTTCTTCGCTGAGTTTTGGCTTGCTGTGTGCGACCTCGCAGGCATCCTCGACGGCGCGAATTACCCCTTCTTCATCGAGGTTTGCCATCTCATCCAAGAAATCGATGTTGAGGTCCGTGCTGAAAATATTTTCGTCCCAAGTACTCACTTTTGACTCCTTCGGTGCTTTCAGCGCCATTTATACACGCTTTCTTGATGAAAGAAAGCAGACGATGAAAAGGTTTGCATGGCCTTCTACGCCCGTGAACTGCCTTTTTGTTTACTTATCACAGAAACGCGACGCCGTCGCAATGTTTCCTAAACATGATAGCCTCGTTACCAACTTGTTACCGGGGCACTGTATCGCCCTCCCCCTTGGGCTGAAACCGCCCGCCTCATAGAAAGGACAGCCACGATGAAGCCAGATTCGCGCCGCGTCTACGTGTTCATTGTGGCCGGACTGATCGCCGCGGTCGTCGTCGGAGTCGCCGTCTGGCGCATGAGCTCGCCGAGCGCCAACTATTCCAATGCCGCGGATCAGTCCGCGACCACCTCCGTCTCCCCGACCCACACCGCAGCCGAGGAGACCACCACTTCTTCCACGGACCATTCCCCCTCGAAGAAGCACTCCTCGCGCACCACGAGTTCTACCGCCTCGTCCGGCGATGCCAAGCACCAGCAGCCGCACAACAACGATCCGTTTCTCGCCCCTAATGCGGTAGTGCGCCCACAGGCAGCAACCCAGCCCACCAAGGTCTACCGTCCAGAAAACATCTCCCCGCAGGGCACCGCCTCGCAGGGCAATACCACCACCCAAGGTGGTCAAGGTACCGGCCAGGGCAATCAGCGTCTGACACCCGATTACCCGAGCAACCAGAACGGCTCGCAGTCTACTGGCGCTCCACAGAACAACCAGGGCGGCACCACCCCGCCGGCCACCTCTGGTCCGTCCACTCCACAGCCCTCACCTGAGGCACCTGCCGCGCAAGATAACTCGGGCAAGGCTTCCGACGCACCGGCCCAGGAACCAGCTGGTACGGAGCGACCCGAGGCCGAGAAGGCGGAGCAGGAACAGCTCACCGGCCATGCCGCTGCAGAGCGACCCTCCGCCGATCAGAACCAGGAGCCTACCGACCTGGTACCAACCAAGCAGGCACCGGTCACGGCCCAGCAGGCTCCGAGCGAAGCGGCGCCTACGCGCTAATTCGGAGCCGGTTCTCGGCGTAGACGAACAAAACAAGCACGTTTCCTCGATTTTAAAGGCAGAAATCGGGGAAACGTGCTTGTTTTGCATGTGCTGGCACGCGGAAGCTACGAAGCAGCCACAATGTGCGCCAAGAATTGAGCGGAGCAAGCCACAACGCGGCCGCAATAGAAACTGAAAAGCACGCTTCGCTTGAAACCGGAGGGTGGCAGCGAAGCGTGCTTGTGTGGGCTAATCGCGGACTAGGCGCGGGCGACGAAGAGGTCGGCGGCGTCGGATTCCGCGGTAGCGGTAACGAGGCCCTCGGAGGCTGGCAGCCAGACGGCCTGGCCTGGGGTCGCGGTGAGGGTCTTGCCTGCAGCATCGGTGAAGGTTATGGAACCTGCGGTGCACAGGGCGATGGTCGGGCCATCGTAATCAAGATCCACCGAAGACGAACCGGTAAGCTCCACGCGGTCAAGCAGGAATTCCTCGATGGGTACCGGGTAGGACCATGCTGCGGCATCGTGCACATTGTCTTGGGCGGACTTATCTTGTTGTTGCACACGCGGCTCGTCGGCAGCGCCATAAGTCAATACCTTGACCAGCTCTGGAACGTCCACGAACTTAGGCGTCAGACCACCGCGCAACACGTTATCGGAGTTCGCCATGATCTCCACGCCGAGGCCAGAGACATAGGCGTGAAGCTGACCGGCATCCAAGTAGACGGCCTCACCGGGCGAGAGCTCGATGTGGTTGAGTAGCAATGCGCCCAGCACACCAATATCGCCTGGGTAGCGCTGGTTAAGATCCAGCACCGTGGACATGACGCGGGACTTCCAATCGGCCGGGTCGGCGGCGATCAGGCGCTCGCCGGCGGCCACAATGGCGGAAATGAGCTCCTTGCGCTTGGCAGACGGAATGGTAATCCACGTGGTGAAAAGGACGCGCAGGTTGGCGGACTCGGTGGTTGCCGAGGGGTCGTCGTCAAGCATGGCAACGTAGTGATCCAGCTCAGGGCACTCGAGGGCGGCAAAAAGCTCGCGGGTGCGCGCCAAGGGGCGGAAGCCGGCCATGGCATAGAAATCCGTGAGCGCGACGATGAGCTCGGGCTTGTGGTTATCGTCCTTGTAATTGCGATTGGACGCGGTGAGCTCGATACCGGCGGCGTTTTCGCGGGCAAAGCCCTCTTCCGCCTGCGTCTTTGACGGGTGAGCCTGCAAGGACAGCGGCTCCTCGGCCGCAAGCACCTTGAGCAGGAAGGGCAGGCGCTCACCGTACTCGGCAGATACGCGGCTGCCTAGCTGCCCTGCCGGATCCTCTGCAATGACCTCATTGAGCAGGCGGCCATCCACCGTGGAAGGGTCGCCGGGGTGGGCGCCGAACCACAGCTCTGCGACGGGCTTGTCGGAATCGGGCTGGCCCTGCAGGTGCGGGATAAGGGTACGCGAGCCCCAGGAATAATTGCGAGTGGCGCTGTGCAACAGCTGCATGTGTTTCTATCCTTTAGAAATCTCGTAGGCGGTCGCGGCAAAACTCCGCGTAATAAGCTGCAGTGAGCGGGCAAGATGCCCCAGGCCCGGTTCCGGGTCGATGCTGCGGACTGCAAGCGAGTTGGGCAGGTTCGCCTCTTCCTGCCCCCAGAAAATCACCTTCAAGGGTACCAAAGCGCCCCCGGCACCATCGCCATCAATGAACGGGTCAAAGAAGAGATCAGTGGCCGGGGAACTATCAGAATCCCGGTCGAGCGCGCGGCGCAATTCGGCTGGGTCCACATAAGCGCTCGGCAGGCCGTGTACAGCCCAGATGGTCGCGGCCATGCGGGCCACGAGGGCGTCGAGCTGCACGTGTTCGCGACGCTCGGAATAGGAATACGGGTCGAGCACGCAGGAATGGATGACGCGGGCGCCGTCAATAAACTCGCGCAATTGGCGGCCCGGATTGGTAGTGGCATCGCGCTCGGGCGACAGCTGTGCAAGCTCGCGGTCCACGGCCGCAGCGAGGTCCTCGAGGGTCTCCTTCACCGCGGTCGGTCCCTGATAGAGCAGGCGGCACAGCGCATGCAGGGCGGCAATGCTGCGCGCGGGCGAGCTGCCCTCGGCCGTCGGCAAGCAAGAGGCGACGAGCGTGTCTTCCGGGCAGTCCTCCACCAGCGATCCCTTGGCCGGCCCGATGAGCACGGTGGTGGCACCGCGCTGGCTGGCGGTAACGAGGGCGCGCGACGCCCAGTCGCACTCGCCGGGTTCGCCGACGACCACGACCACGTCCAGCGCCCCCACGTAACGCGGGAGCGATTCGGTCACCACAATCGGGATTCGCAGCGGTTCGGCTAGGCCAACGCCCAGGTGGGCGGCCTGGCGGGCAATCGCGTCGGTGGGAATAATGACAAGCGAGCGGGGATTGAGCCCGCTGAGCGCCTCGCCCCAGCGCTCCACTTCTCCGGCCACTAGGCGGATTTGGGCGCCTTCGTGCGCCACATCGAAAAAGCGCACGGTTTCGGCATCGTAATTACCGGTATCCATGTGGCCCAAGCATAGTCGGGCGCCCACTAAGATGAAGTCCTATGACTTCCGCACAGATTCATCCCGTAACCCTGATTGGCGGCGGCCCCGGCGCATGGGACCTCATTACCGTGCGCGGCATGCGCGCCCTGCAGGATGCAGAGGTTATTCTTGCCGATCACCTGGGACCTACGGCGCAGCTCGATAAGCTGTGTGATATTTCTTCCAAAGAGCTTATTGACGTCTCTAAGCTCCCCTATAAGAAGTCAATCTCGCAGGAAAAGATCAACGAGCTGCTCATCGAGCACGCCCGTGCCGGCCGCAAGGTGGCCCGCCTTAAGGGGGGCGATCCCTTCGTCTTTGGGCGCGGCTTTGAAGAGGTGCAAGCGCTGGCGGAAGCGTCTATTCCCACCGCGGTCATTCCGGGCGTGACCTCAGCCATTTCCGTTCCTGCGGTCGTCGGCATCCCGGTAACCCAGCGCGGCATTGTCCACGGATTCACGGTGGTCTCCGGCCACCTGCCGCCCGGCCATGAAAAGTCCTTGGTGGACTGGGCAGCGCTCGCCCGCTCTGGCGCTACGCTCGCGGTCATCATGGGTGTGAAGAATGCCCCGGCGATTGCCAATGCTCTTATCGACGCCTCCCTCTCCCCCTCCACTCCTTGCGCCATCATCCAAGAGGGCACGCTTTCTACCGAGCGCGCCTATCGCTGCACCTTGGGTACCTTGGCGCAGACGATGGCCGAGCATGAGATCTCCGCGCCGGCGGTCTACGTCATCGGCGAGGTGGCCGGGCTATAGCACCCCTCGAGGCCCTCAGGGTCCGCGAGGCCAACTTGTGGCCGCGCTCTACCCCACCGCAGTTGGGATTTGGCCCGTATCGTGGCCACAAGTCGCGGCGGAAGGGCTACGCGCGGTCAGCGGCGGGGCTTTCGGGCGCCTTATCCTGCACGATGGTTACGCCAGACTTGCGCGAACCGTGGACGCGGTAGGCGGCCGCGACGCGCTCCGGATAATCCGGGGCATGGAAATCCGCATGGGCGGCTTCCTCGGCGTTTTCGGCTTCCAATTCCGCCGCACGCGCACGCCTGGTGCGCAACGCGCCACGGATGGTGGCGGCTACGCCGGCCGCGACCACGACCGCGATGACAACCGGGGTAACTGCTGCAGGCACTGCCCAGCCAAAGTACGTCTCGGCACCGCCGATCACCTTGCTGATGTTCAGGCCAACGATGGCGGTGCCCACCAGTCCGCCGAGTAGGATCGGGTTGATGCGGGAGATGAGCCACGCGGCGATGGGCGCGGTGATGGCACCGCCGATGAGCAGGGCAATGACTGCGGCCAAGTTGGCGACGATATCGTGCCAGAGACCGACGATAAAGCCTGCGGTGGCGCCGAAGGTCACCAGGAACTCGGCGGCGTTGACCGTACCCACGATGCGGCGCGGCTGCTCGCGGCCGATGGCCATGAGCGTGGAAGTCGACACCGGGCCCCAACCGCCGCCACCGGTGGAATCGACGAATCCGCCCACAAGGCCCAGTCCGGCCAGAAACGGCGTGGAGTGAGTGCGCTTATAGGCGGAGCCACGGCGGCGTGGTTGGGAGAAACGCCAAATGAGGTTGGCGCCGATGCCCACCAGGATGAGTGCGGTCACCGGCGCGGCCGCCGCGGTGGAGATATTCGACAACAACGTAGCGCCCAAAAAGGCGGCGATCCCGCCCGGCACGCCGAGACGGACCACGGTTTTCCAATCCACGTTGCCAAAGCGCGCGTGGCTCAATCCAGAAATGGCCGTGGTACCAAGCTCGGCGGTATGAACGACGGCCGAGGCCTGCGCGGGACCGAGGCCCGCCAGCAACAACATCGTGGTGGAGGTGACGCCAAAGCCCATGCCGATGCCACCGTCCACGAGGTTGGCGGCCGCACCGGCGAGCGCGATGAGGATGAGGGTTAGCATGGCGCGAACACCTCCTGTGTGGTGCGGCGGGCGTGGTGAAAGCGATCTGCGACGAGGCCCGCGAGGTCGGTTCCTAGCGGGCGGTCGACGGTTGCGGGAACGCCCGCCAGCCGGTCTAAGAGCAGGCCCTCGGTCACGAAGAGCGGAATAACGCGTACGCGAGCGGGGTCTTGATGCTCGCGGCACAGGGACACGATCCCTTCGCGACCACCGCGGGTGGCAAATTCCACCGTCGTAGGCACGCCGGTGAGCGCGAAGGTGCGGTGGGCGAGCTCACGGATGGCATCGTTAGCCGCGGTATCGGAGGAACCGACGGAGTAGATGACCACATGGGTATCGCCAGGCCGAGTACGGGAGGCGAGCACGCGGGCGAGGTCCTCGCCGGTGCCGAGCCCAGGGGCAAGGTGGAGGGAAAGGTGGGAGGTTTGGGCGGCGTCGGCAAGCGCGCGCGGGACGTCCACGCGCTGGTGGTAGCCCTGGGTAAAAAGCAGCGGAACTACAACGGCCTCGGTCTCCCCTAGCTGGACGAGCTCGAGCGCGGCCGTGGTGAGGTCGGGCTCGTTGAATTCCAGGTGCGCCGCGCGGGCTGGGCGCAGACCCGTGGCCTGGGTCAGGCGCTCAATGCCGGCCGCGGCACCCGGATGCCGCGAACCGTGGGACAGGGTAATAAGTGCGGGCATGGGGCGAATCCTTAAGCCTGCGGTGCCGTGGAGTGTCCGCGGCGGGCAAGCGAGCGCTTAAGGGCCTCGTTGGAAGACACGGCCGGTGCGGGGGCTACCGGGGCATCGTCTTGGCCGTGAAAGCGCACGGAGAAAATCCGCAGGCATTCCTGGCACTTCCAGGCAAAGTCATCTTCCTCATCCGGGAAGAGATCGGTGCCGGCGCAATACGGGCAGAAGCTGGGATGATTGCGGTTGGGATTGGGCTGGCGGCGAAAATTCACTGCAAGTCCTCCTCCTTGGCACGCAAGACCCAGTGGCGGAATTGCTCGCCGTCCTCGCGCTGCTCTTTGTACTTATTGACCAAGCGAATGACATATTCGGGCACCTCATCGGCGACGACCTTGTGGCCGCGCAGTTTGCGGCCCCAGTCCGGGGACAGGCCAAGGGCGCCACCCAGGTGGACCTGGAAACCCTCGACGCGGTTGCCCTCGGAATCGGTAACAATCTGGCCCTTCAGGCCGATGTCCGATACCTGCGAACGCGCACAGGCGTTGGGGCAGCCGTTGAGCGCGATGGAGATCGGCACGTCCAGATCGCCCAAGGTGTCTTCCAGGATGTCCACCAACTCGATGGCGCGGGCCTTCGTGGTCACGTGCGCGAGCTTGCAGAACTCCAGGCCGGTGCAGGAAATGACGCCGCGGCGGAATTCGGACGGCTGGGAGTATAGACCGGTCTCATCGAGCGCGCGGGAGAGCGCCGGAATGTCTTCTTCCTCCACATCGAGGAAGAGCAATTCCTTCATCGGGGTGGTGCGGATGCGGCTGATACCGAACTTCTCGGCCACGTCCGCGATGGCGATGAGCTGCTCGCCGGTGGCGTGGCCCACGGTGGGTTTTACGCCGACGTAGAACTTGCCATCCTTCTGGCGGTGCACGCCAAGATGATCGCGGGAGCCAGGCTCGACCTCCAGAGGGATACCATCCAACAGCGGCTTGTCCAGGTATTCCTCCTCCAGCACTTGGCGGAACTTTTCGATGCCCCACTTGGCTACCAAGAACTTCAGGCGGGCACGGTTGCGATTGCGGCGGAAGCCGTAGTCTCGGAAGATGCCGACCACACCGGCCCAGACCTCCGGCACGCGCTCGAGGGGAACCCAGGCGCCGAGGGACTGCGAGAGCATCGGGTTGGTGGACAGGCCGCCGCCAACGAAGCAATCGAATCCCGGGCCGTATTCGGGGTGGTTCACACCCACGAAGGCAACGTCTTGAATCTCGTGCGTGACGTCCTGGCGGGAGTTGCCGGAGATAGCGGTCTTGAATTTGCGCGGCAGGTTATGGAATTCCTCGCGCGGCAGGTAGTTATTCTTGATTTCTTCGATGGCTGGGGTGGCATCGATAATCTCGTCCTCGGCCACGCCGGCAACTGGAGAGCCCAAAATGACGCGCGGCACATCGCCGCAGCCCATGAGCGTGCTCAGCCCCACTGACTCGAGCTTGTCCCAGATGGTGGGCACATCCTCGATTTGAATCCAGTGCAGCTGGATATTCTGGCGGTCCGTAAAGTCCGCCGTGGAGCGGGCATAATCGCGCGAAATCTCACCCACGGCGCGCAGCTTGGCAGGATCGGCACGGCCGCCGTCGAAGCGCACGCGCATCATAAAGTACTCGTCCTGCAGCTCGGCGTTGGACAGCTTGGAGGTCATCTCGCCGCCCAAGTTCTGGTTGCGCTGAGTATAAAGGCCCAGCCACTTGAAGCGAGGGGCTAGGTCATCGGCCGGAATGGAGGAAAATCCCTGCTTGGAATAGATATCGATGACGCGCTGCTTGGCAGAAAGCCCGCCGTCTTCCTGCTTAATTACCTCATCGTTATTGAGGGGATCGGTGCCGTCAATCTTCCATTGGCCTTCGGGCTTTTTGGCGCGGGGTGTGCGCTTGGTATTAGTCGCGGTGGTCATGGTGTAGATCTCAACCTGCCTTTCCTAAGTATTGGAAGACAACCTACCCGTCTAAAATGAGCAGACAAAGCGGTCTTTTTTATTTTCAAGTCAAAAATCGCCCTGAACTGGCCAGAAGGGAGAATATTTTTAGAATCTAATTCAACTCCTTGCCGCAAACTAGACTAAACGGTTCAATTGCCAGAAAGATAAGCCACAAAAAATGAACCTAACGGTCTAGACCCCCGCGATTAAGAGAAAGGCATTCACGCAGTATGAATCAGTCCTTGAAGGTAGCCGTCATCGGCGCAGGTCCGGCCGGCATCTATGCCTCCGATATCTTGGTAAAAAAGACCGGCGGCGAGGTACAGATTGACCTCATCGAACAGATGCCCGCGCCCTTCGGCCTCATCCGCTACGGCGTAGCGCCGGACCACCCGCGCATTAAGGGCATTATCAAGTCCCTGCACCGCGTGCTCGATACCGAGCAGATTCGCCTGTTGACCAGCGTGCACATCGGGCGTGACATCACCGTCGACGAACTGCAGCAGCACTACGATGCCGTGGTCTTTGCCACCGGCGCCGTGGGCGACCGCCACCGCGATATCCCTGGCGCGGACTTGGACGGCGTGCATGGCGCCGGCGAGTTCGTCGGCTTCTACGATGGCAACCCGCACTTTGAGCGCGACTGGGATCTCTCCGCCAAGGAGGTGGCAGTCATTGGCGTAGGCAATGTGGGCCTTGACGTCTCCCGCATCTTGGCCAAGACCGGCGATGAGCTCAAGGTCACCGAGATCCCCGATAATGTCTACGAGTCCCTAGCCAAGAACCAGGCTGAGACCGTGCGCGTCTTCGGCCGCCGCGGCCCGGCGCAGGCCAAGTTCACCCCGCAGGAGCTCAAGGAACTGGACCATTCCGAGTCCATTAATGTTGTGGTCTCCCCCGAGGACATCGACTATGACGAGGCCTCGCTGGCCGCGCGCCAGGAGAGCAAGTCCACCGACTTGGTGTGCCAGGTGCTAGAGCAGTACGCGATTCGCGATCCAAAAGAAGCGCCACACACGCTGCAGATCCACCTCTTTGAGCAGCCGGTAGAGATCTTGGGCGAGGACGGCAAGGTCAGCGGCATCAAGACCGAGCGCACCGCGCTCAACGGCGATGGCAGCGTGCACGGCACCGGAAAGTTCACGGAATGGCCGGTGCAGGCGGTTTACTTCGCCACCGGCTACCGCTCCGATGCGGTCGATGGCGTGCCCTTTAATCAGGACAAGAACGTCATCAATAACGATGGCGGCCATGTTATCGATGCGGCCGGCGCAGTGGTACCGGGCCTCTACACCACCGGGTGGATTAAGCGCGGCCCGGTGGGCCTGATTGGCAATACCAAGTCCGATGCCACGGAGACGATTGGCATGCTGCTTGCCGACGCCGCTTCTGGCACCCTCCCCTCCCCCTCCAGCGCCGCGGATATCACCGAAGTCTTTGCCGAGCGCGGTATCGATTATCTGACGTGGCAGGATTGGCAGCGCTTGGACGCGGCCGAGCGCGCCCTAGGCGAGCGCGAGGGCCGCGAGCGTAAGAAGTTTGTGGAGTGGGAGGACATGGTCTCCCACTCGCGCGCCGAAAATTAGCGGCGAATGATGGCAAGGACCTCGTCGACGATGGACTGCACCTCGTCGGTGGTCTTTGCCTCTACGTTAAGGCGCAGCAGCGGCTCCGTATTGGACGCGCGCACGTTGAACCATGCCTCGGTTCCCTTGAGCTCGACGGTCACGCCATCGAGTTCATCGACGGACTCAATCTTATCCGCCAGCTCATCCAGTACTGCCTGGGTAGCGGCCTTCTGGTCCTCCACGGTGGAGTTAATCTCGCCGGAGGCCTCGTAGCGGGAGTATTCCGCCATGAGCTCGCTCAGCGGCTTGTCGGACTGGCCCAGTGCGGCCAGCACGTGCATCGCAGCAAGCATGCCGGAATCAGCGTTCCAGAATTCCTGGAAGTAGTAGTGCGCGGAGTGCTCGCCACCGAAGGCAGCCTTGTGCTCGGCCATCTGCGCCTTGATGAAGGAGTGGCCCACACGGGTGCGCACCGGGGTACCGCCCTTTTCCTTAATGAGCTCCGGCACGGTCTTGGAGGTAATCAGGTTGTGGATGATGGTAGCGCCGGGGAACTTCTCCAGGTAACGCTCAGCCACCAGCGCACAGATGGCAGAAGGAGAAACCGGCTGGCCCTTTTCATCCACCACGAAGCAGCGGTCCGCATCGCCGTCGAAGGCCAAGCCAATATCGGCCTTCTGATCCACGGTGAACTTCTGCAGGTCTACGAGGTTCTTCGGGTCCAAGGGGTTAGCCTCGTGGTTCGGGAAAGTGCCATCGAGCTCGAAGTACAAATCGCGGACGTCGAAAGGCAAGCCATTGAAGACGGCCGGCACGGTGTGGCCACCCATGCCATTGGCGGCATCGACAGCTACGACGAGCGGCTTGGAATCCTCTAGCGGTACCAGCTTGCGCAGGAAGTCGGCGTAGCCGGCCAGAATCTCCTGTTCGGCAATTGCACCCTCGGTGCCAGTGAACTCCGGGGTGCCGTCGATAAGCATCTGCTTAATCTGCTCCAAGCCGGTCTCCTGGCCCACCGGTACCGCGCCGGCGCGGCAGAGCTTAATGCCGTTGTACTTGGCTGGGTTATGGGAGGCGGTAAACATAGCGCCCGCACACTCCAGGGAACCGGCGGCGTAATAAAGCTCGTCGGTAGAGGTTAGCCCCAGCAGGGTCACGTTGAGGCCCTGCGAGGTGACACCCTCAGCAAAAGCGCGCGCCAGAGACGGCGAGGACGGGCGCATATCGTGGCCGACTGCCACGGTATTTTCGCCTTCTTCCCGCAGGATGGCGGCAAACGCGGCGCCCGTATCGCGCACGAAGTTCTCATCGATATCTTCGCCCACCACGCCACGGACGTCATAGGCCTTAATTACTGCATCAAGATGCTCACGAGTTCGCATAACCTGCAATAGTACTCCCGCCCGCTGGGAAACTACCGCACCACTGGGTTCGTGTCAGTCCTGTTCCGGTTCCACTGGCGCCGATTCATCGGGCACGACGGAAAGGTGCGCGCGGCGCGCCTTTTTGGCATAGGCCACGCGACGGGTGCGAAAGACCGGGTGATTCGAATTGGCAGGGTCTGCCCCATCAAAGGTGGCGGAGTAGTCGATAGGGTCTGCACCGGAGCCGGCGCTGCGGTCATCGACCAAGCCGGTAGTCACGCGACCGTCTTCCTTGACCGCCTCCGCCAAGGCCATCAGGTCATCTTCTTCGTCCAGCTCGATGCGATCCACGCGCACCAGCTCCCAGCCCACCGGGGCGGAAATGCGGTCGCGGTGGGTGGCGCACAGATCCCAGCTGTGTGGGTTCTCCTCTTCCGCCAGCGGTCCGACGACGGCCGTCTGGTCCGCGTAAGCGTAGGTCAATGTCGCCACGGCGGGGCGGCCGCAGCCTGGGCGGGAGCAATGGCGAGAAATAGTCACAGCGCATAAGTCTAAACCCTTGGTTGAGATTTAGATAGTCTTCGCCCCGGCGTGGCTCCGCTAAATCCGGCCTGCCAGCACCTTAGAATCAGGGTCATGACCGCCGCTCGCCCGCATATCCGCCCTGCCCGCGACCGCCACGGCCACGGCATGCGCGGACCACTCCTCCCCCAGCAGACCCCGCGCTACCGCAGCGCGCGCGAGCACTTCGACATGGCCGTATTGGAGGCCTATGCCCCCATCCAAAACGCCTTCGCGCCACAATTGCGGGGCCTCGACTTGGCCGTAGACACCATCCCGCGCATGCGGCTTTCGCCCGATATGACCGTGCTACCGGATGAGATTATCGCCGATGGCCCAGTCCCCCTCGGCCGCGTGGTTCCTGCCGGCGTAGATTCCGAGGGCCAGCCCACCCGCGCACGCTTGGTCATCTTCCGCATGCCCATTGAGCAACGTGCTTCTACCCCGTCCGAGCGCTCCGAGCTCCTAGGCACCGTTATTACCGCGCTGGTGGCCAACTACCTCAACTTGGATCCAGAAGAAGTGGACCCGCGCTATAGCTGGTAGCCCCGGTAAATTTCGCGGCGCAGCAGAAAAGCCCCTGGCCGCACATTGCGTGTTAGCCAGGGGCCTTACTGGACACCTTAATTATCCAATCTCGCGCTTGAGGCGGCGGCGCTCACGGTCAGATAGCCCGCCCCAAATACCGAAGCGCTCATCGTGCTCCAGCGCGTACTCCAAGCATTCATCGCGCACCGCGCAGGCCTGGCAAATGCGCTTGGCCTCACGGGTAGAGCCTCCCTTTTCAGGGAAGAATGCTTCAGGGTCGGTCTGCGCACACAGCGCCTGGTCCTGCCACTCCTGCTCGACGGCACCGAAGAGTTCATCGAGCGACATCTCTGCAGCAGCACCGCCACGGAGAATGGCGTTGTTATTAGCCATTTTGTCCACGCCTTTTCCTTTCTCCGAGGTTGGGTAATTCTCATCAGTGCGACCGACTGTACACCACATTCCCCTTGGGTAACCCCGCCGGGATGGTGTGGAAGTAACGGCGCCGGCCGCTGTTTCTTTCACTGATGTAATTTCACACCGGATCACTAAATATCGTCAACCCGAATTGGCGGCTTCTTCGCGCTTTCCGGCAAAAACGCAGCACACGATCCCCATCCGTCACATCCGTAACAACTGATCCCCTGTGGGGGTATAGGTAGGGGGTACTACATGTAGTGGTACCCCGTTTTTCTGTCAACAATTTTCAGGAAATCCCGGCGTGTCGCGCGCACAACCCCGCAAAGAAGGGATCCATGCGCTTCACATCTATGAAGATTCCGCACCATGTCGGCCGGTTCGCCTAGGCGCAGCGACTGGCCCCATAAAAGAAAGGCCGAACCGAGGCTCTATTTTCCTCAGTTCGGCCTATCCCATCTGGGCCTAGTGCAGTGCCCAGACCACGGCGGAAGCGTTAAGCATCGGAGCTAAAACGCACGCCGGCATCGGGGATGGAAACGCCAGGGAAGACACGCATGCCGTCGAGAAGCTCGCAGCGTGCACCGATGTGGGCGCCTTCACCAATGACGCAGTTCTCAATGACCGCGTTGGCGCCAATGTGGGCACCGGAGGCAATGATCGAGTTGTGGATGATGGCGCCTGGCTCAATGCGCACGCCGTCGAAGACAACGGTGCCCTCCAGGCGGGAGCCCGCGCCCACCTCGGAGCCACGGCCCACGGCAGTACCGGACAGCAGCAGCACGCCCCCGGCGATGCCGGCGGAGGGATCCACCAAGGATTCACCGGTCTTGCCCTCAATCAGCGGGGACGGCGCGATGCCGCGTACCAAGTCGGAGGAACCGCGGGTGAAGTCATCCGGGCGGCCCATATCGCGCCAGTAGGAATTGTCTACGTGGCCGACAACCAGGCGGCCTTCCTCCAGGAGCCCTGGAAAGGTTTCGCGTTCCACGGAAACAACGCGGTTGGCCGGAATGGACTCGATGACGGAACGCTTGAATACATAGCAACCGGCGTTGATCTGGTTGGTTGGCGGATCCTCGGTCTTTTCTAGGAACGCGGTTACTCGGCCGTTGGAGTCGGTCGGCACGCAACCAAACGCACGCGGGTCGGCCACGTTGAGCAGGTGCATCGTGACATCGGCATCCTTGTCATGGTGCGTGGTGAGGATGCCTTCCAGATCCATGCCGGAGAGCACATCGCCATTGAAGACCATGACCGTGTCATTGCGCAGTTTGTCGTAGACGTTGCGGATGCCGCCGCCGGTGCCCAGCGCAGTCTCTTCCACTACGTACTCGATCTCCAGGCCCAGCTCGGAGCCATCACCGAAGTACTCCTCAAAGACCTCGGCCTTATAGGAGGTAGACATGACGACGTGCTCAATGCCGGCGGCCTTGATGCGGGCGAGCAGGTGCTGCAGGAACGGGTAATTTGCCGTCGGCAGCATCGGCTTCGGCGTACCGATGGTTAGAGGGCGCAGGCGGGTGCCGCGGCCGCCGACGAGAATCACTGCATCCGTGCTGGCACCGTGGGTGGTGGCTGCTTCAGTCATAGTCTTCCTTATGTATGCGGACAGTTTTATTCTGTGATTTTCTGAGGGACAGTGTAGAGCGTAGGGAGCGCAATCCAGGTCAACGGCACGCGCACTGGACGTTAAGAACGTGCCGAGGCTGAGGCAATCAGCCCGCGGACTCGCAGTCCCAGCCACAACGCGCCACGCAGCGGGGCCTGCCACCATGCGGGGTGGCGGTCTGCTTGGAAGCGATAGGCGGAGTTGTGGTGGGCGCGCAGCATCGCTCCGGCGTGCGCTTGGGTGGAATGCCCCTTAGCGTGGCTGATGACGGCCTCTGGGCAAAAGATGTTCTGGTAGCCGGCGCGCGTGAAGCGATCTCCTAGATCCACATCTTCGAGGTACATGAAATAGCGCTCATCAAACCCGCCAATGGCCTCGAAGGCCTCCCATCGCACAAGAAGGCAGGAGCCGGATAACCATCCGGCTGGGCGCTGGGCGGTCATATCGGATTCATCGCGGTAGGCGCGCGACCATGGATTGGACGGCCAGATCGAAGAAAAGAGTGCGTGCCCAATGCCGGTAGCCACGGTGGGCACGGCGCGGGCCGAGGGATAATTGCTACCATCCGGTTCCACGATGCGCGGGCCCACGGCCGCAGCATCCGGCCACTGGCGGGCGCACTCGATGAGCTGGTCAATAGATCCCGGGGTAAAGGTGACATCGGGATTAGAGATAAGGAAAAATTCCTCATCCACGCCACCGTGCTCGCGGGCGAAGCGGGCACCCGCGTTCATGCCAGCGCCGTAGCCGATATTTCCGCCGGTATCGAGAAAGTCCACCCCGGCGCATTCGCGGGCGGCGGCCTCGGGCACGCCGTCGGTGGAGCCATTATCCGCAAGCACGACCTTGGTGCCGCGAGCGCAGGCGCCCGGCAGGGAGTCCAAAAAACTACCGAGGTATTCACCGGGACTATAGGTCACGGTGATCACGGCCAGCGGGGATTGATTTGGTGTAGTCACAATGGCCCCGAGCTTAGTCACAGGCGCTCCTCGCACTGGGCAGGAACACTGCCCGAACACGCGAAATCGGACGCGGATCACTAATTTTTGGCTTTTCTGCCCTAAACTGTCTCCAGATCCCCACCAATCTAGAAAGCCTCCACTTGTGACTTCTGAGAACACTCGCCGGGCACGCACCATCCAACCGGCCCCCTCTGCCGCTAGTGCCCTAAAGCAAAAAGGTTCCACGGCCATCAAGGCGATCGTGGCACTCGTGTCTGCCTTGATCCTGGTGGTATCTGGCGTGGGTTATGCCACCGTAGGTCGGCTGGATAATGGCATGTCTTCGGCCACGGACTTGTCCCTGGACGGCCAAGGCTTGTCCGGTGACTCGCTCGATGGCGCGGTGGATATCTTGCTGGTGGGCAAGGATTCGCGTACCGATGCCAAGGGCGATCCCCTCTCTGAGAAGGAATTGGCGGACCTGCACGCCGGCGTGGCCGATGGTGAGGAAAATACCGACACCATGATGCTCATCCGCGTCCCGGAGGACGGTTCCCGCGCTACCGCCGTATCCATTCCGCGCGATACCTATGTCAAGGATCCGGACTACGGCAATATGAAGATGAATGCCGTCTTCGCCTCCCATAAGAACGCCAAGGTGGAAGAGCTCGAGCAAGAAAATGCCGAGGCGGAGGCTAAGGGTAAAAAGAAGCCGCACTCGGATAAGGACATCGAAAAGCAGGGCGTCGAAGCCGGGCGCGAAGGATTGCTGGCGATGGTGCGCACCCTGACCGGTGTGTCTATTGATCACTACGCCGAGGTGGGCCTACTGGGCTTTACCCTGCTCACCGACGCCGTCGATGGCGTAGATGTCTGCCTCAACGATGATGTTGATGATGACATGTCTGGCGCTAAGTTCAGCAAGGGCAAGCAGACCCTCGACGGCGCCAAGGCCCTAGCTTTCGTGCGCCAGCGCTATAACCTCCCGCGCGGCGACCTCGACCGCATCGTGCGCCAGCAGGCCTTCATGGCGTCCCTGGTCAATAAGATCCTGGACAATGACACCCTGGCTAATCCTTCCAAGCTGTCCAAGATTGCCAAGGCGGTAGAGCGCTCCGTGGTCATCGATGACGGCTGGGACATCATGGGCTTTGTCACCCAGCTGGCCGGCCTTGCCGGCGGCAATGTCACCTTCACCACCATCCCGGTAACCTCCATCGACGGCCAGGGCGATTATGGCGAATCCATCGTCACGATCGATGCCGCCGAAGTCCACCGCTTCATGGATGACCTGGCCAAGACCCACGATGAAGCCACCGATGAGTCCAAGGCCGAGGATAAGGACAAGCAGGACAAGGCGGACAAGGACGTCGATCCGAATATCAATATTCACGTCCTCAACGCCGGCAATATTGATGGCTTGGCATCAGGCATCGGCTCTTGGCTGGAAGGCAAGGGCTACACGGTGGAGCGCTCCGCGAACGCACAGCCGGGCATCTACAGCGAGTCGCAGGTCGTCGCCGCCGATCCGACGAGCGAGGATGCTAAGGCCCTGGCCAAGAAGCTGGGCGGGTTGCCGGTGGCAGAGAATCCGCAGCTCGACGATGACACCCTCATCGTGGTTGCTACCGATGATTACCAGGGACCTTCCGATAAGGAAGCCAGCGACGAGCAGCCGGAAGAAGACACCTCCAGCCAGCCGGTTGGCACCCCGGGCAATGATTTCGGTACCGCCAAGGTTTCCCCGGAGATTGACGCTGGTGGCGACGGCCCGCGCTGCGTGAACTAGCACTTCTCCCCTACGATGGGCGGGTATGGAACTACTCGCCCATCTTTTGCGTGCCGACGCCGCCTCCCCGCGGCTAACCGTATATAACGAGTCCACCGGTGCGCGCATGGATTTTTCCGCGCAAACGCTCGACAATTGGGTAGCCAAGATCGCCAATATGCTGGAAGAAGAACTCGACTTAGAGGAAGATTCCACCATCGCTATCGATCTTCCTTCCTCGTGGCAGGCGGCCGTTGTAGCCTTAGGTGCCCTTGCTGCTGGCCCTTCCTATAGCTTTGGCGAGTCTGCCGCGCTTGCCGACGTCGTCTTTACCTCCCCCTCCCGCTACGCGGCCGCCCATGAGCGCCAGCCCCAGGCCGACATCGTGCTCATTAGCGAGGACCCCTTTGGCCGCGGCGTCGTCGAGTCCGGCGGGGAGCTGCCCACCGGCGCCATCGATTTTGGACCCACCGTGCGCTTCTACGGTGATCAGTACTTCGGCGAAACCCAACCACTGCCCCAGCTTGTCGATGCCCCCGCTACCGCCGAGCGCCTGCTTTCTACCGGCTGGTCCGATAATGAGTCTTTCTCCCGCGCCGTGCTCGAACCCCTAGCCGCTGGCGGTTCCGCGGTTATCGTTGCCGGCATGTGCCCGGCCGAACGCTTGGAGGAAATCGCCGCCAATGAAAAGGCCACCGCCCGCCTCTAATAGTTTCAGAATGCAGACTGGGCCCAGATACACTTAGCCCTCGTTATGTTTCTGGGAATCTCTGTAGACACATGGTCTTCTATCTTCATCGGCGTCCTCATCCTCGCTGGCACCATTACTCAGGGCACCATCGGTTTTGGCTTAGGCACCATTGCCACGCCCATCATCGCGCTCATTCGACCTGAGCTCGTGCCCACGCTCATTCTGCTGCTCGCGCTGTGCATTTCCAGCTATACGCTCGCGCGCACCTACCGCGAGACGTCCTGGCGCGTTGTGGGCATTTCCTCCCTAGCCCGCATTCCCGGTTCCCTGGTGGGCGCTTGGGCAATTGCCAGCCTCTCCCCCGATGGGCTGTCCATCTTTATCGGTTGTGCTGTACTCCTTGCTATGACGCTATCCAGCTTGGGATGGCGCCCTCGCCCCACCACCGCCAATACGCTCATCGCTGGCGTAGCCTCCGGCATCCTGGGCACCTCGACCTCCATCGGCGGCCCGCCCATGGCGCTGATCATGAAGCGTTTTGATCCCAACCGCACACGCGGCACCTTAGCGGGCACCTTTGTCCTCGGAACCTTAATTTCTCTTATAATTCTGACGTTCAATGGGCAGATCAGCGGCACCCAGGTGACCGCAGCGGCGGCCTATTTCCCCCTTGTTGTCGTGGGTCTCATTGCCGCCAACTACCTCAACCGATTTATAGATAGGCACCTCCTCAACCGCATCGTCATCATCGTGGCCATCTGCGCGGCGCTCATGCTTATTGCCGAAGCCGCCCTTTTCTAGCCCTACTCGCCACCCCTCAGCGGAAGGCCCCGGCAGGTTCCTGTTGCAAAATACACCAACCTCTGCCATGTAAACGCCCATAACTTACGACACGTAACATTCACTAGCGGGCATTTTATAACCCTTCCCTACCCCGCTTAAATGCAGCGTACGACGCATATTGTGACGTGTCCACAACCTTTTAACGGGACCCCAAACGCCTTCCAGAGGCCGCCAAAACACCCCCATATAGGGGCCCACTCCCTTCGTGCCGATTCTCGATTGTATAGACAATCATCCATCAATATTTTTGCACGTACTATCAGCCGCTTAGCGGGAACAAACACCAATAAACAGGTTGGTCTATATAAAAACTACCCACCCGCCGGGGTGGCAAATATATAGACATCTAAGAGATGAATTAATTCTGAGCCTGTTTTAGCGTTTTCTTAGCGCAACATTGAGAGTTGCTGGATTTCATTCATAAGTTCATTCATTTTCTACCTGCCTAGGAGAAGTTCTATATGTCGATTCGTCGTCGCATGACCGGCCTGACCGCCGGCCTCATCGTCGCCGGCACCGCATTCGCGGCACCGCTGGCTGGCGCAGCTACCCAGACCGAGTCCTACCCGGAGACCCCGGCCCTGAACCCGGATCTGCCAATCATCCACACCACCCACGGTTCCGACCACATGAAGGCGAACATCCTGAACCCTCGCCCGGTATGTAACCCGTGGGAGGACCACCGCACCGTGGTCTACAAGGTCTCCGACCGCTTCCTGCCGGCCGGCACCATCTCCACCACCAACCAGACCAAGAAGGACATCCCGCTGCAGCAGGATCTGTCCAAGTCTCAGTCCATCTCCCTTTCCGTCAACGGTGACCGCACCGAGACCACGTCCATGAACCTGGGCGGCAAGGGCTCCAAGAAGGGTGCAGAAGGTTCCTTCGGCATCTCCCACGAGATCGCCACCAAGATTGGCGCTAGCGCTTCCTACTCCCTGTCTTGGGATGCTGGCCAGTCCATCGGACCATACGATGTTCCGCCAAACCACACCGGTGAAGCTACCTACGGCTTCCGCGTGCTGAACATGACCGGCACCCAGCAGTACTGCAAGCCAAACGGCACCTGGTCCACCCCGACCGCATGGAACGCAATGCAGCCGGTAAAGAACGAGGTTCGCGTCAAGCTGTACGACAAGCTGTCTGACTCTTACGCTCCTAACAAGGACGCTCAGAACACCACCGACGTCAATGACCCGAAGGTTGTTGAAGAGGACAAGAACCTCGAGGCTGACGCAGAGGTAATCAAGGACTCCGAGGGCAACGCCAAGGAAGCAACCGAAAAGGTCTCTGAGGCGGAGGGCAAGAACGAAGAGGCTGCTGACAAGAAGAAGCAGGAAGAGGTTGATGCCAAGGAGGACAAGAAGGACTCCAAGCACAAGCTCGACCTCGAGCCTTACCTGACCGTTTCCGGCGCTAAGCACGCTGGTTTCGCAGGCACCGTTGCTCTGCGCGCTAAGAACGTTGGCTCCGAGCGCTACTACGGCGAGTTCCCAGCTACCCAGTTCCGCGTTGACGTGAAGACCGCTAAGGGCCCGAAGGGCGTTGACCGCCTCATCACCCCGCGTTCCTCCAACGGCGCTCACATCCGTGACCTGGGCTTCAACGAGAAGACCTCCACCCGCTCCTTCGAGGTAACCCTGGCTAACCCGATTAACGCTGGCGAAGAGGCCCGCATCGCTAACCTGGACTTCGGCGACGGCAAGACCAAGGAAGGCCGCCTCATCAACAACATCGAGGTAACCCAGACCTCCCGCATCAAGGGTGATGACTCCAAGCACAACGACCAGAACGTTGACTCCCGCGAGCACACCCTGAAGGACACCGGCAAGAAGGCTGAGGGCCTGTTCTAAGAACACCCCACTTCTGCCCTAGGGACATAGTTTCCTAGCCAGTCTCATCCAAAAGGCCGCTGCACCATCAAACGGTGCGGCGGCCTTCTTTTTACCCTCGCCCACCCATACGCGTCACAACTCCGCTTCAGATGTTCCCACCGAAGTCTTGGACGAGCACCCAGAGATTGAAGAGCTCTTCGCTCCCCTTTCGCAGTTGCTTACTGACGAAAAGATGCAGGAACTCAACGCCCGCGTCGACGTCGACGGCGAGGACTACACCACCGTGGCGCAGGATTTCTTGCAGGAAGAAAACCTGATCGCGGACTAGCTGCGGCAGGTTAACAAGATTCCCAAAGACCGCTGCACCACCCTTGGTGCGGCGGTCTTTTACATTTATTTAACTTAGATCACAAATTTGCTTTCGTTCTCCATAACCTTCAGATAGATTGTGTATGTTGTCTCGTTCACAAAAACTGGAGGATGAATTCTATGTCTCACACGACTGCGAATGCGCCTGCTTCACCAGCCAGCCCACCCACCACTGACGGCGCAGGTACTTCACCCAGCGGCCAAGTGACCACTAATAAGGCCGTCAATAGCCAATGGACCATCACGCTCTTCGGCACCGCCGTGGGCGCAGGCATCCTCTTCCTGCCGATTTCGGCCGGTAGCTTCGGTTTCATCCCGCTGCTGGTGGCCACCCTGCTCATCTTCCCGATGACCTACCTGGCCCACCGCGCGTTTTCTTGGATCATCAGCTACTCGCCGCTACACGGCGAAGATGTCCTCGCGGTACTCACCCACTTCTTCGGCCGCGGCAATGGCATCATCCTCGCCATCATCTACTGGTTCACCATCTTCCCGGTGGTGCTAATCTACGGCGTATCGATTACGAATACGGTCGATAGCTTCATCGTCAACCAGCTGGGCGGCCCGGAAATCTCCCGCTACATCCTGGCGCCACTGTGCGTGGGCCTCATGACACTCGCGCTCGCCTTTGGCAACGCCATCATGCTCAAGATTGCACAGTTCGTGGTCTACCCACTCATCGTGGCGCTCGCAGCAGTATCGCTCTACCTCATCCCGCAATGGGACTTGGGCTCCTTCCTGGAAGCTGGCGACCACAGCGCCGGCGGCGTCCTCAAGGCCATCATCCTCATCCTTCCAGTCTTGGTCTTCTCCTTCTCCTTCGTTGCCGCCATCTCCCAATTCTCCCTGGGTATGGAAAAAGAATACGGCGATGACCACCACGCCCAGTCCGATAAGATCATCCGCAATGCAGCCATCCTGCTGACCATTTTCACCATGTTCTTCGTCTGGTCCTGCGCCCTGGCCATGGGCGCGGACGGCATGCAGGAGGCTAATGACAAGAACCTGCCGGTACTCTCCTACTTCGCCAACGAAACCGGCACCCCGTTTATGGCCTACATGGCGCCCATTGTCGTGATCTGTGCGGTGGCGTCCTCCTACTTCGGCCACGCCCTTGGCACCATCGAGGGCACCCAGTACCTCTTCAACCTGGCCGCGCCAAAGGCCACGAAGAAGATGTCTACGCGCACGCTCGACCTGTGGACCTACCTCTTCATCTTTGTTTCAACCTCCCTGGTGGGCATTTTCAACCCCTCCATCCTGGATATGATTTCCGTCGTGGGCGGCGTCTTCTTCGCCTTCATGACCTACCTGCTGCCCATCTGGGTCATCTACCGCGTGGAGGCACTGGCGCGCTTCCGCAGCAACAAGACCAACTATTTCGTGGCAATCATGGGGCTTATCGTACTCTTCGCCACCATCTGGGGAATGTTCCAATAATCCCACAAAAACATGGTTCAACAAGGCCTTTTCCTCTCTGGCAGGGTGGGAGACATCAAGTCAGAACAGGAAAAGGACCCCGACCTAAAAATTAAGCTCGGACAGAACAACGAAATCAAAATTAAAAACAAATACGAGACGTTTTCCATCGCCAATGACATCGCCATCTCCGTGGTCTTCATCCTTGGCTCGGTGCTAACACTTGCCGGCATGTCAATGGTCGCCACCGTCTTCTACCTTCTCGGCAGCTTGGGCATGGCAGCCCGCCCGGCCATCCGCCTGAAGCGCCGCACGCACCTGCAGCGCATTGGGGCGGATGCCAATACCGCCGAAAGCTACGACTACTAGGAACAATGGGCAGACGCGGCTAACAGTAAACTTTCAGCAACTGGCAGCGACCTATCAGGCGCAATCCATTGCAGTAGCAGCCCCGTACCCCATACTTAAATCATGCGTTTGAGAGAGCGCATACGAGAGAGATAGAGAGAACCCCTCAGTTTCCAGAGGGCGGCTTTAAGCCGATACATGGAAACACCTTGTAGAGAGAGACGCCTGCGGCCCTCGGAACCATTTAGGTTCCGAGGGCCGCAGGCGTTTTACACGGTTCCACGGTGCTACTCATGCAACTTATTCTTCTTTGAGGCGAAGAGAACCGCGATGCCGGTCACCAGTGCTGCGGCCACCAAGTAGAAAGCGGGGGCGAGCTGCAGCCCAGTGACGTCAATAAGCCACGTGGCAATCATCGGTGCGGTACCACCGAATACGGCGTTGGCGGTATTAAACGTCAGCGCGAAGCCAGACAGCCGCACATGCGTGGGGAATTGCTCGGAAAGGAAGGAGGGCAGGACGCCGTCGTTAAGCGCCAGCACCCCACCCAGGCAGACCTGGATGATAATGACGAGGAAGAGCCCGGCGCCATCGAGAAGCATGAAGGCCGGAATGATGGTCGCGCCCATGAAGGCGGCCGCGCACAGCATCGTCGTGCGGCGACCAAGACGATCCGAAAGCATGCCGGTGAGCAAGGCAAAGCCCACATAGAATGCGGACGCCACCGAGGACGCAATAAACGCCGGCGTCGCGGCCATGCCCAGCTCCTCCGACAGGTAAGTGGGCAGGTAGGTCAAAATGACGTAGAAGCCAATGGCATTGAGCACCGCACCCGCAAAGGCAATGGCCAGGGCTTTGGGGTACTTCAGAACCTCGCGCAGCGGGGACTCCTCTGGCTCGTCCTGGTCCTCAAAGTGGGAGGACTCTTCCGTGTTGCGGCGAATCCACAGGCCGTATAGACCCAAAGGCAGCGCAATCAGGAATGGCACGCGCCAGCCCCAGGAATCCAGGGCGGCATCATCAAGCACACCCGTCAGCAATGCCGCAATGAGCGAGCCCAAGAGCAAGCCCGAGGCCGTCGCGGACGGCACCACCGCCGAATAGATGCCACGCTTGCCGGCCGGGGCAATCTCAGCCAGGTGCGTGGCCGCGCCCGCATACTCACCGGCTGCGGAAAAGCCCTGCACCATGCGGCACAGCAATAGCAAGATGGAGGCGGCAAAGCCGATGGTGGCATAGCCCGGCAGGAAACCAATGCACGCTGTTGCCACCGACATCATCACAATAGACACCGTCAGTGTATGGATGCGCCCGTATTTATCACCAAAGTGGCCCCACACGATGCCACCCACCGGCCGCACCAGGAACGACAGCGCGAAGAGCGCAAACGTCATAATCAGCGCGCGGCGTCCTTCCATCTCTGGAAAGAACACCCGGGAGATAATCGCGGACATGTAAATATAGGCCGCATAGTCGAACCACTCGATGAAGGTGCCAATAAACGCCGCCTTAATGGCCGAGCGATGTTGGTGCCTGGTTTCCCCCGTATCCTCGACCTGCGCCGCCGCGGCGTCACTGGCTGGGGGTTGGGCTGTGAGAGGAGACATGCTCCTCACCTCGATTCTGTAGCTCTACAAGCAGGTGAAACGGCGCAGCCTGACTGCGCACATATCTTCCACCCTACAGAAACACACTATGTTCTACGTCACTTGCGCGCTTCAATGTTGCACACCTCTACCACTGCCCCGCTTTCCGACGCCCTCCCCACCCAATTCCCAGCCACTAACAGCAACCCAACAGCCGGACCCCATGGCCGCTACAGCCCAGTGCCCCATACTGAGATTGTGCGTTTGAGAGAGCGCATATGAGAGAGATAGAGAGAACCCCTGCAGTTTCCACAGGGCGGCAGCTGCCGATACATGGAAACGACATGAGAGACGCCTGTGGCCCCCAGCTCCGAAAGGAACCGGGGGCCACAGGCGTTTCCCTAGCTAGAGTCTAGGCATCATGTGGAAGAAGGCCGTTGCGGAAGCTTTTTATCAAAATCAATGAGGCGCCCCAAGGCCCAATCCTTATCAGTAAGCAAGCGAGAAAACACCAAACCGGCACCAATAGATCCAACTACCATCATTCCAGTTGCCACATTGGCCAACGCTTGATCCATCTGACCATCGTTCAAATAAAACACCGCCCGGAACATTGTCACCCCTGGGATCATAATCACCGCGGCCGGAACGGTGGTTGTAATACGAGGAAGACGCGCCCTTTTAGAAGCTACTGCCCCCAGCAACCCGATGATTAATCCACCCACAAAGGCTGCAAAGAAAATGGTTGTTCCCGCGTGAATTAGAATCAAACGAAGCTCATTTGCCACGGTTCCAACGCACGCCGCTACTAAGACCATGCGGCGAGAAGAGTTAAAAAGAAAAGCAAACCCAGCAATGCCCAGAAAACTTGCCAGCGGCGCCAACAGAAACCATTGCATATCCTGTGCAGGTGCAGGCGGGT
This sequence comes from Corynebacterium tuberculostearicum SK141, assembly GCF_000175635.1. GTDB lineage: Bacteria > Actinomycetota > Actinomycetes > Mycobacteriales > Mycobacteriaceae > Corynebacterium > Corynebacterium tuberculostearicum_C. The sequence continues at coordinate 91,101 of NZ_ACVP01000003.1, forward strand.
CGGGGCTAAGTTTAGTCAGCCAGCTAACCATAGAGACCGTGAAAGCGGCCGTAAATATAACGGTAAAAGCATACCCCAGCCTGACAATACCCGCATCAAGATCAAATCGCGCTATGTCAATCAAAGCAGAGAAAAGTGGAAACCCGGGAATCAGGAATAAAACGGCCGCCACAAAACCCGAGGACAGTTCACTCGGTTCCACCGAGCCTATAGCCCCGAAAAATTCCGTCAACAAGAAGAAAACTATGCTTGCCGTCGCACCACCAGCAATCACTCCTCCAATTTGATGAACGTGACGGTGGAGAACTGTATAACGAACAAACTGGCCGGCAAACGCCGCCAAAGCAACCAACCCCACTGCTTCCAGCGGGAAAAAATTAAGATACGCAAACGCCGCACATGCGATCGCGGCAGCGAAAGAAAGAGTTAGACCGCCCCAGCGCTTTTTGACATTATGCTCAATAGTATCCAGCATCGCCGCTAATTCCTGAGCGGTGATCCCTGCGTAGAGGCGATTGTGGGTTAAATCTTCCAAAGCTTCAATCCGAGAGGCATCAACTGCAGGCGAATGTTGCCGAGCAATGACCGTCCGGAAGTATTCGCCGCGGTGAAACGTACAGGTAATCTGCGTCAGACCCACTGTGGCATCTAGATGGTCAAACCCCAATGCTCGCGCACTCCGTTTCATCCCTCTAAGTACGCGATAACCAGAGGTGCCGGCACCCATTAGGAGCATTCCCACCCGCAATACAACGTCCGCCTCGACGCCCATTTGCCGATGCATCTCTGGATCAAATTGTTGTGCCATATCTCCTCCTCTGACATTGCTCTTGGCGCACAATTAAAGACTTATCGACCCCAACCCGATAGCGCGCTTGTAGCATTCCTAGAATCTTACGCAAAAGAAGCCTCTTGTGAATCATGTTCAGCAATCCAAAAGCCTCCACCTTTATACCCGTAAGCTGATTGAGCCATTTTTACCCTCCGCCAAATGATTGCCACAATATTCACAGACAAATACCAGACCTATGGCAGCCTAGCGCGTTATCTTTAATTTACGTGTTCGAGAGAACGCAAGAGAGATAGAGAGAACCAGTTCCAGCGCCCTGTGGCCCCAAGCGAGGCCCGGGCGTTGGAGCTGTTTTAGGGGTCTGCAGGTTGGGGCGTGGAGGAAGGAGAAGACGTCGGAAAGCGGTGCATGCCTCAGATTCGCGGTTATTGATCCTGCGGACTACTCCCCCGCCACCTCATACAGCGCGCATGCCAAAAGGAATGGCCGCACGCACCATGGGACCGTGCGGCCGAATGCTGCGTATCGGTTAGCTGTTTCCTAGGTAGCTCATCGCAGCAGCGATAAGGGCTTCGGTGCCGGTGAGCAGGGTGGGCTGGAGTAGCGGGGCGAAGTGAGGGCTGTGGCTGGGGATATCCTTTTCTTCTTCGCGGCCGGAAAATACCCAGAAGCAGTAGGGAACGCCGAAGGCGCGGGCAATGGTGGAAAAATCCTCCGAGGCGGTGAGGGGCTCGGCATCAAGGACGCGGTCGGTGCCGAAGTAGGACACAAAGGCTTCCTTAAGGCGTTCCGTGGTGTCCTCATCGTTGCTGGTAAGCGGGTAGGAATCGTGATAAGTGAACTCGGCCGGCTGCGGACTGCCGGCAGCCTGACACTCGGCATTGACAATGCGCTCGATGGCGCCGGTGATTTTATCGCGTACCTGCTCGCTATAAGCGCGCACATTGATTTTCAGGTTGGCCTCGAAGGGGATGATATTGGCCTTCGAGCCGGCGTTGATGGCTCCCACGGTCAGCACGCCGAATTCGGATGGGTTGAGTTCGCGGGAGATGACCGTCTGTAAACGCATGACGATGGCGCTGGCCAGTACCACGGGGTCAACGCTGAGGTGCGGCATGGAGCCATGCGAGCCTTGGCCATAAACCTTGACGTCCATGCTGACTGCGGTGGACATGAAAGGACCGGAGGCCAGCGCCACGGTGCCGGCGGGAAAGTTGCTGGCAAAGACGTGTTGCCCAAGTACTACGTCGGGCGTGGCGACCTTGTCCACAAGTCCGTCATCCACCATGGACTGGGCACCGGCGGCAATCTCCTCGCCCGGCTGGAAAATGAGCTGTAGGGTGCCGGACCACTGGTCAGTGGCCTGCCCCATGAGCGCGCCCATGCCCAGCAGGCTGGCCACGTGGGAATCGTGGCCGCAGGCGTGCATGACGGGGACCGTGTTTCCTTCCTGGTCAACGGCGCTATCGGTAGAGGCGTAATCCAGGCCGGTGTCCTCCTTAACCGGTAGGCCATCGAAATCCGCGCGCAGCATGACGGTAGGCCCGGCACCGTTTTCCAAGACTCCGACCACGCCGCCGCCTACTTCAATGTGGTGGAAGCCGAGATCGGCAAGTTTGTCCTTGATAACGCCCAGCGTGCGCTCCTCCTGCATGGATAGCTCCGGGTGCTGGTGCAGATCCTTATACAGCGGCTCCTGCCAATCCTTGACGGAGTCATAGTTGCTGCAAACGGTACGGACAGACATTGCTTCCTCCTAGTGGGGTCGCGGTGGATTGTGGGGGCCAGTGTAGTGGGGTGGGAGGAAGGTGGGCGTCGGCAAGCGGGGCATCTTTGTAATGCCGGACATAGTTTGGCGGTGGAGCGACCAGCGCCATAGTGTGTTGCGCTGCGGCTTTATAGAATCTTTGATGACGCGTCCACCTTTAACTCATCGGCTTCTTATTATTCATCAGAAGTTTGTTTTCTGTGTAGCTGGGTGTCACCTAACCGCCCTAGATTGACCGAGTGACTTTTCAGGAAGACTCTCCCGGTGCCGGTGGCGCCGGCACTACAACCGCATCTCCCGCACGCGCGGAAAGCCCCGGTGATTCCGCGGCGCTTGTCCGCAAGGCCAAGCGCAACCGCCATAAAGAATGGTTGCTGGCCGCGGCGCTCTTAGCGCCGAACCTTATCTTGCTGGCCGTCTTTACCTACCGGCCGCTGCTGGACAATATCCGCCTTTCCTTTTTCAATTGGAATATCTCCAGCCCCAACTCCACCTTCGTGGGCTTGGATAACTATGTGGAGTGGTTTAGCCGCGATGACACGAAGACCATCGTGCTCAACACCCTGGTCTTTACCTTCTTTGCGGTGATTGGCTCCATGGTTATCGGCCTAGCGCTGGCCTTGCTGCTGAACCAAAACATTAAGGGCCGCAACTTTGCGCGCTCGGTGGTCTTTGCCCCCTATGCCATCTCCGGCGCGGCCATTGGCATTGCCTTCCAATTCGTCTTCGACCCCAACTTTGGCCTCATCCAGGAAATCCTGGGCTGGTTCGGTGTGGACTCCCCCAACTTCTACGCCGTACCGGGCTGGGCCATGTTCATGGTGACCTTTACCTTTGTGTGGAAAAACCTGGGTTATACCTTCGTCATCTACTTGGCGGCGCTGCAGGGCCTGGACAAGGAATTGGATGAAGCTGCCGCTATCGACGGCACCGGCCGCTGGCGCAAATTCTGGCGCGTGACCATGCCGCAGCTGCGCAATACCACCTTCTTCCTGTCCATTACGGTGCTGCTTAATTCCGTGCAGGTCTTCGACATCATCAACGTCATGACCCGCGGCGGCCCGCAGGGCAATGGCACGCAGACGCTGGTCTTTCAGATCTACAACGAGACCTTCGTCAACTTCCGCGCCGGCTACGGTGCGACTGCCGCCACCATCTTGTTCCTCATCCTGCTCATCATCACCCTGATCCAGGTCCGCATCATGGATAAGCGAGGTTAACCCAACATGGCTACTTCTACCCTTCACATGGTCACGGATGAATCTCCCACCGCCCGCCGCGCTAAGCTCATCGGCGGCTACCTGGGCATCCTAGCGGTCCTGCTGCTCATTGGCCTGCCGCTGTTTTGGATCCTGATGACCTCGTTTAAGGCCAAGGGCGATATTTATACCGACCCGGTCAATTGGCTTCCGCCGGTGTGGGAGACCGAGAACTACTCCGATGCCACCACCCGTGTGCCGTTCTGGACCTACCTGCGCAACTCGGTGTTCATTACCGCGGTGCTGTCCATCATCAAGATTGTGCTGGGTGTCATCTCCGCCTATGCGCTGGCTATCCTGCGCTTCCCGGGTCGCCACCTGGTATTCCTGCTGGTCATTTCCTCGCTCATGGTGCCGAGTGAAATCACCGTCATTTCCAACTACGCCCTGGTCAATTCCTTGGGCTGGCGCAATACCTTCGTGGGCATTATCGTGCCGCTGGCCGGTGTGGCCTTCGGTACCTTCTTGATGCGCAACCACTTTTTGTCCCTGCCCTATGAGCTGGTGGAAGCCGCCCGCATGGACGGTGCTGGTCCCATCCGCCTGCTGACCAAGGTGCTCCTGCCGGTCTCGTGGCCCACGCTGACCGCATTTTCCGTCATCACCATGGTCAATGAATGGAATACCTACCTGTGGCCCTTCCTCATGGCGGATACAGAGGACGTCGCCCCGCTGCAGGTGGGCCTGACCATGCTGCAAAACAACGATGGCGTGACCAACTGGGGCCCGGTCATGGCCGCCACCATCCTCACCATCATCCCGATGGTCATCATCTTCCTAGCCTTGCAAAAGTACATGATTCAAGGCCTCACCACTGGCGCCGTGAAGGGTTAGAAGGCTTCTTCCCCACCCACGCTCGCCGTTTCCGCTTGCTTTATTTTCCACCCCTTAACCACGCTTTTTAAGGAGAACTACATGCTACGCCGCAAATTCCTCGCCCTGGCCTCCACGGCCGCTTCTGCCACCGCTCTCGCCGCTTGTGCCGGCACCTCGTCCACCAACCCTCAGGGCGGCAACGACAAGGGCGGCGACGGTGAAGTCACCGAACTGACCTGGTGGTCCAACCACCCGGGCACCTCCAAGGACATTGAGAAGGAGATCATCTCCCGCTTTGAAAAGGAAAACCCGGACATCAAGGTCAACCTCGTTGACGCCGGCAAGAACTACGAAGAAGCGGCACAGAAGTTCAACGCCGCACTCACCGGCCAGGACCTGCCGGACATCGTGGTGCTGTCTGACGTCTGGTGGTACAACTTTGCCATCAACGGCCAGATCGCCAATGTGGACGACCTTGCCAAGGAAGCAGACATCGACCTGTCCACCTACGTGCAGCCGCTCTACGAGGACTACAACTACGACGGCGGCCACTTTGCCCTCCCCTTCGCCCGCTCCACGCCGCTGTTCTTCTACAACAAGGACGCGTGGAAGAAGGCCGGCCTACCAGACCGTGGCCCCAAGTCCTGGGATGAGATGGATGAGTGGTCTAAGAAGCTGGCCGAGGCCGATTCCAAAATGAAGCCTTTTGGCTGGGGCGATGCCGTGGACTACCTGGGCTGGATCTTCCAGGGCCCGCTGTGGTCCAAGGGTGGCGCCTACTCCGATGAGTGGGACCTGAAGTTCACCGATGACAAGACCATCAAGGCCGTCGAGTGGCTCAAGGACATCACGGATGAGAAGAACGGTTACTCCTACGTGGGCAATGACATGGCCATGGAGTTCGGCACCGGCCGCGCCGCCGCCACCGTCCTGTCCACCGGCGACCTGGCGGGTCTGACCGATACCGCCAAGTTCGAGCTCGGCACCGCCTTCTTGCCTAACCCGACTGGCGACGGCGCCTGCCCCACCGGTGGTGCCGGCCTGGCCATCCCGGCTGGTATCAGCAAGAACCGCCAGCTGGCCGCTATCAAACTCATTGACTTCATCACCAATGAGGAAAACACCTGCTACTGGTCCCAGAACGTGGGCTACATGCCGGTGCGCTCCACCGCGGTGGACAACGAGGACCAGAAGAAGTTCATGAAGGACAACCCGAACTTCGAAACCGCTATCAAGCAGCTGCCGGAGACCCGCCCGCAGGATAATGCCCGCGTCTTCCTGCCCGGCGCGGACCAGGAAATCGGCGGTGCCTTTGAAAAGATCGTCACCAACCGCGATGACGTGACCAAGGTGCTGACCGATCTGCAGAAGACCCTGCAGTCCATTTATGACAACCAGGTCAAGACCGTCATCAATAAGTAGGCTCTCGCAGCCACTCCCCTTCCCCCACTAGTTTCTGAAAGGTAACCATGGCTACTGTCACCTTCGATGGCGCAAGCCGCATCTACTCCAAGGACGCGGAACGCCCCGCCGTTGACCGCCTCAACCTGGATATTGCCGATGGCGAATTCTTGGTCCTCGTTGGCCCATCCGGCTGCGGCAAGTCCACCAGCCTGCGCATGCTGGCAGGTCTTGAGCCCACCGACCGCGGCTCCATCCGCATCGGCGGCAAGGATGTCACCGGGGTCAGCCCATCGGACCGCGACGTGGCCATGGTCTTTCAGAACTATGCCCTCTACCCCAATATGTCCGTGGCGCAGAATATGTCCTTCGCGCTAGAAAACCGCAAGGTCCCCAAGGACGAGATTCAATCACGCGTGCACGAGGCGGCGAAGATCCTGCAGATGGAAGACCTGTTGGACCGCAAGCCGGCCAACCTCTCCGGCGGCCAGCGCCAGCGCGTGGCCATGGGCCGCGCCATCGTCCGAGAACCGGCCGTATTCTGCATGGACGAGCCGCTGTCCAACCTGGATGCCAAGTTGCGCGTTTCCACCCGCGCGCAGATCTCTAACCTGCAGCGCCGCCTTGGTACCACCACCGTATATGTCACCCACGACCAGACCGAGGCGATGACCATGGGTGACCGCGTCGCCGTTCTCAATGCCGGAGTCTTGCAGCAGGTGGATACCACCCGCACCATTTATGACCGCCCGCAGAACGTCTTCGTCGCCGGTTTCATTGGCTCCCCGGCGATGAATATCTATGACCTCACCCATAACTCCTCTGAGCTCACCATCGGCTCTACCCGCATCAATCTGGCCAACTACAACTTTGAGGGCGTGGAGACCGTTACCGTGGGCATCCGCCCGGAAGACTGGCAGCTAAGCGATACCGGCAACGGCGGGGCAAAGTTCACCGTCGCGCACGTCGAGGAGCTGGGCAACCAGACCTATGTCTATGGCGAGCTTAACGACGCCGCCGGCAACAGCTCCACCGACGGCGTCCTCAAATCCTCGACCCGGATGGGCGGCCAGACCGGCATCCTGGTTGATGCCCGCGGCCGCTATGCGGTGGGCGATACTTTCTACGTTTCCCCCGACCCAGACCGCGTGCATTTGTTTAGCACCACCACTGGGCAGCGATTGAACTAGAAGGCGGTAAAGAGGCAGTAAGTTCCTCAGTTTCTTATTTTTCCCTTTGCAGACAATAAGAAACTGATATATGCTCGCACGCATAAGAGACCCGCATAATACCGTTTACCACGGATATTGCTGGGAAACATGCACTCTGCGAACCTTAAAATCAACCGAAAGGTAACTCACTGCCTATGCCTTCTTTCAAGAAGCTTTCTGCCGCCACCCTGGCCGCTTCCGCCATCCTTGGCACCGTCGCCGCACCGGCCGCTAGCGCTAAGAGCGACCCAGTTCGCTCCCTCATCTCCCCGAGCACCTGCAAGACCATCACCAAGCTGGCTAACGATGGCAAGCCGGTCCCGGATCCCTCCATCCTCCACGATGAGGACTCCGTAAAGCCCTACTTCCAGGACGGCGTACTGGAGTACAAGGTGGTCGGCGACTTCCCGTACCGCAAGCAGCTGGATGCCGCGGTAGCCGAGTGGAACAAGGCTCTCAAGGGCAAGGCTTCCCTGAAGGAAGTAAAGCCTTCCGAGGCTGACGATGACACCGTCGCCATCATCTACAAGCCGGACCCAAATGGCTACGTCCAGGGCGCCGCCTACCCGGATCACAAGATGGTCTTCATCAAGATTCCTAATGCCCAGTACCCAGAGGCAGTCCAGGGCACCATCGCCCACGAGCTGGGCCACATGATGGGCGCAGGTCACTCTTGCGCCGGCGCGCTCATGGCCGGCGCTAACCAGAACCCCATCTCCTACCACGTGACCCCGCTGGATGCGGCGGCTATCATCCAGGGCCAGTTCGACTAAACTGCCTGCCCCTCCCCTAGGCCCAGTACGGTGCCTAGGGGATTTTTCTGTCTTCACCCGGCTACGTGTTGGGTAGGTCGCATTTAGCCGATTGCTTTAGGCAGCGCACAGGACCACTGCTAACGTTTCCATTATTCAAAGGTTTGCAAAGGAAAAGGAACTCTCTATGGAAACATGGGAACCTACACTATCCACCGGCCCGCTGCTGGGCATTGCGGTGGCCGCCATCGCCGTAATTTTGGTGCTGGTCATCTATTTCAAGCTCCACGCCTTCCTCACGCTACTGGTGGTCTCGGCGCTCACGGCGCTCGCTGCGGGCATTCCGCTCGAAGGCATCGTGCCCACCATGACAGAAAGCTTTAGCTCCACTCTGGGCTCGGTGGCACTGCTCGTAGGCTTGGGCGCCATGATCGGCCGGTTGGTGGAAGCCTCCGGTGGCGCCAAATCGCTTGCCGACGCCATGGTTCACCGCTTCGGCGAATCCAAGGCGCCCCTTGCACTCGGCCTGGCTTCGCTGATTATGGGCTTTCCCATCTTCTTCGACGCCGGCCTGATTGTGATGCTTCCGGTTATCTTCGCCGTTGCCCGCCGCTTGGACGGTCCGGTCCTAGCGTTTGGTCTGCCGGCCGCCGGCGCGTTTTCTGTCATGCACGTCTACCTGCCGCCGCACCCAGGTCCTGTGGCGGCGAGCGAGTTCTACGGCGCTGACCTCGGCCTCGTTCTGCTCGTCGGCCTGCTGCTTGCGCTTCCTACCTGGTATATCTCCGGCTACCGCTTCGGCCTGCTTTCCGGCAAGAAATTCCCCCTCAAAGTTACTGATGCCATCGCCGGCCCGGTGCTTTCTGAGGAAGAACAGCCGCTTAAGCCGGCCTCTGCCCCAACGGTGATTTGCCTCCTGCTCATCCCGATGGTCCTCATCTTCTTCAACACCGGCCTCAATGCCCTGGCGTCCTATGGCACCATCGATGCCGACGCCGCGTGGGTACGGTTCTTTGTCATGCTCGGCCAGACTCCTATCGCACTGCTCATCACGGTGCTGGTCGCGCTCGTGGTCCTGGGCCTGCGCCGCGGCGTGGACAAGACCGCGCTGGAAAAGCTCATTGATTCCTCGCTTGGCCCCATCTGTTCCGTCGTTCTCATCACCGGTGCCGGCGGCATGTTCGGCGGCGTTCTGCGCACTTCCGGCATTGGCGACGCCCTGGCCGATTCGCTTTCCGGCCTCGGCATCCCCGTTATCCTTGCCTGCTACCTCATCGCAGTGGCGCTGCGCCTAGCCCAAGGTTCGGCCACCGTGGCGCTAACCACAGCCGCCGCCCTCATGGTTCCCGCCGTGGAAGCCGGCGGATTCAATGAGCTGCAGCTCGCCCTCATCGTCGTGGCCACCGCCGCCGGTTCCGTCTTCGGCTCTCACGTCAACGACTCCGGCTTCTGGCTCGTCGGCCGCCTGATGGGCATGGATACGGTCACCACCCTGAAGACCTGGACGGTCAACCAAATTCTGATTTCCGTCATCGGCTTTGCCTTGGTCTTGGTGCTCTACGCAGTAGCAGCGCTCTTTTAGGCACCAGCCTTAATCCAAGCAGCAGCCTCTTGGGCAATCTCCTCGACTGGCCGCGTCACCTCAAAGACGCGGCCAGTTTCGTCTTCTTCCAGCGGCTCCAAGGTATCGAACTGCGACTGCAAGAGCGACGCCGGCATAAAGTGCCCCGACCGGTGCTGCATCCGCTCATGCAGCACATCAAAGTCACCGTGCACATGAACGAACGCCACGGCTGGGCAGTACTCGCGAATCAAATCCCGGTACTTCCGCTTCAGCGCGCTGCACCCCACCATTGCACCTTCTGGCCTATCCGCCAGCCACTGACCAATCTGCTTCAACCACGGCTCCCGGTCCGCATCATTGAGCGGTGTACCCGCAGCCATCTTGTCGATATTGGCCTGCGGGTGCATATCGTCGCCATCGCGGTACTCCAGACCTATCAACGGCGACAGCGCCTCCCCCACCGTTGTCTTTCCCGAGCCGGATACTCCCATCACTACGATGTGGCGGAAACAGTGCTGGTCCATGGTGGCTCCTTGGGTTGGGGTTCTTCCCCTCGAGTTTATCCTCCTGAGGTTCCCAATTGAGATGCGCCCATCCCCTGTGAATCGTTCTCCTACTATTATGAGAACGCCCCTGCTTTGACTTCTAAGGATGCTTTGATGAGTAACCGACAGCAATCTTTTTCCTGGAGAACCGTTCTTCCCGTCGTCTTAGAAACGATGCGGGGTACGTCAGAGGTCGCTTACCCTGAACTCTTTGAACACGTTCAAGAAATTGCTGAAGCGGACTTTCCAGGACAAGCTCACCGCCAGCTCAAAAGCCGATCAGTTGTGGAAGACCGAACCCGATGGGCGGTGTTCTACGCAAGGAAAATAGGGTTTGTCAGTTCCTCTAAGCCGGGATCCTTTTCCTTGACCGCCGAAGGCGCCAATTGGCTTGCTTCCAACCCATACCCTTTAGAAAAACATCAGATCCGAGAAATCGACGAGCTTATTTCTAAGGCGTATAAGCAGCGAGAAGTCGATTCGGGCCCACAAGAAGAACTTCCTGAAGAATCTAGTGCGGATTTTTTCTGGGTACTTCGCGCGGGCCGTAATGGTGAACGCGAAAAACAAGCTCTGGAGTCCAACTTAGGCATCCCAGGTATGGACTACGGCCCGGAGGTGAATAAGCAAAATACCTTGGACTCTATCAAGGCTGCGATGGTGCGAGAGCACCCAGATCTCAAAGCACAAACATCCACAAGCTACGCTTCTCAACTCAACCGGTTTAAAAACCAAATGCAGGTAGGCGACCTGGTTCTGATGCCGAGCAAGTTGCACAAAGGGCGAGTTTATTTTGGCTACGTCTCCGGCGATTACGAGTACCGCCCTCATGAGCCGAAAGAAATGCGGCACGTCCGACCGATCAACTGGTCAAGCGATTTCTTCAATCGCGATGACCTAGGAATAGACCTCCAACGATCTCTAACTTCACTGCTTACTATCTGCCAGGTTTCACGCAATCATGCTTACGACCGAGTAGAATCCGTCATCCAAGGCATGGGAGATCCTGAATTTTCCTCTGAGACTCCATTGTCACCGTCGTTTGACTGGCCGGAGTTTTTCGAAGAACTCGCCACCAAGCTACTCGCATTCAAAAATAACCGCGCGGAGCTACTCGAAAAGCTAAAAGAGACCGCTGAAATCTCAGGACGCCCGCTCCGGTTCAAGCACCTATGGAATTGGCACATAGATGATAAAGAAGTGCCCGCTACTGATATGGATCCTTTTACCATCCTCGGCGTTGCTAACCGGCAAATTTCGGCATCTAATAAGGTGGCAATTTGCCAAGCCTTTAAAACCGTCTTCGGAATTGAAGCCCCAGCACCAACGGATTTTTCGGGACTGCCCCAACTCAACAACTTACGCTCGTGCTTTGCTACGAAGCCGTCAGATGTTATTAATCTAGATTTTTGGGAGAATAGCTGGAGTCTTTTCGCTTCGGCCCTCGCGGTGAGCCAATCAGATACGCCCGAAAATCGAGCTCAGTTTATACACGATTTCGACGTGATGACCAAAGACCGCCAGATCACGGCATACACCATGGCATTGTTCTGGGCACGTCCCCGGTATTTCCTCACTTTCGATTCGGTCATCACCAAGTATCTTGCCCAAGACTCCGCGCTTGGAATCAATATTCAGAAAAATGTTTCGACGGGTAAAGATTATTTGCTTACGCTCGATGAAATCCGAGACTGGCTTACTACCGCCGAGATCGAACCGGCTAATTTTCCGAGATTGTCATATGAAGCTTGGGGTTTTAACCAAGAACCAACGGATGCTACTGCCCAAACCGTAGAGTCCTCGTCGGAAGAAGACCTGTATACCATTTCCGGACTTATCGAAGACGGCTGCTTTATCTCAAAAGACTATATCGAACTAATGCTGGAACGCCTGAAGGAGAAGAAGAACCTAATTCTCCAAGGCCCACCAGGTACAGGCAAGACTTGGCTTGCTCGCCGCTTAGCTTATGTCTTGTGTAAATCAGATGCGGAAGATGTCGTCACCTCCGTTCAATTCCATCCATCTACGTCTTATGAGGACTTCGTTCAGGGCTTTCGCCCCAGCAGTAATGGAAAGCTGGAATTGAAAGATGGACCGTTTCTCCAAGCTGTGGAAAAGGCTAAAGAGGACTCCAATCCACACGTAGTAGTGATTGAAGAGATTAACCGCGGCAATCCCGCGCAAATTTTTGGCGAGATGCTCACCCTCTTAGAAGCTGACAAGAGAAATCCAGAAAATGCACTCACCACGCTATATAGCCAGGAAGGGGAAGCAGTTTTCTTACCTGATAACTTCTTTGTTATCGGTACGATGAACCAGGCAGACCGATCCCTCGCCATGGTAGATATGGCTTTACGACGCAGGTTTGCCTTCATAAATCTCGAACCGCAGTTGGGTTCTACTTGGCGAAATTTCTGTGTTGCCCAACGTAACCGCAATGACCAAGCTCTCAGTGAAATCGCGCGAAGAATCGAAGAGGTTAATCAATTAATTCGAGACGATTTCAATCTCGGTGATGACTACCTAATCGGACACAGCTTTGTTACTCCACGCCGAAAGCTAGCAGACAGTTCTTTCGATGCAACTATGGAATGGTTTAACCAGGTAGTAGCCTCGGATCTCAAGCCGCTCATAGGAGAGTACTGGTTCGACAATCCTGCGAAGCGAGAGCAGGCTCTCAATGTCCTCATCGGCTAATTCGCTACAACCGGAAGACATATACGTTCCTATCCGTAGTGTATGGATGCTCCAGTTATACGCCTCGCAGTCTTTCGTTGATGGGCATATATCTAATTCCGCGGTGGAAGACGCAAGCGTTGAGCTTCCAGAGCTCATTGGAACAATGCTGTGTGACGCTGTAGAAAAGCGTTTCCGGAGAGAATTAAGCATCGGATTTACGCTGACCGAACGAAATATAACTCGGGTGCGAGGCCGAATTAACATGTACGAAACTGCCCGCCGCCAACTCCTTGAGAAGGGGCTTATTGCCTGTGAGTTCAATGAGCTCACCATCAACAGCGAAGTTAACCAATTCCTTCGATACGCCCTCGAATACGCAGCGCAACTACTGTCCAGCGTGGACAGTGACGCCAGTGCCCGACGGTGTAAGGTGCTTTCTCAAAGGCTTTCTCAAATGGGAATTTCCGAACCAAAGTCGACGGTATTTCCTCACTCCAAGCTATCCCCTGCAGACAAGAAACCAGTTGCCGTAGCTAGATTGCTTTTAGAATTTGCCGTCCCCACGCGCGGGGACGATGCCCTTTCTCAGTTCAGCAGAAAGCACTTCACGCAGCACGAGATCCGCAAGCTTTTCGAAAAAGCTCTATTTGGTCTGTTCCAACACCATCTCTGCCCTTTAGGTTGGAAAGTAAGTAGCGGCGAATGGCTGTACTGGAATGCTCAACAGGTGCCCAAAGAATTACCGAGCATGCAAACGGATATCATTTTGCAATCACCAGTAGGTGAAATTTCCGTTATCGATGCCAAGTTCACGCATATGCTCATTGAGAACCGAGTAGGAAACGAATCCTTAAAAAGCCCGCACCTTTATCAGCTTTACGCTTACTTACGCAGCCAAGAAACTCTCGGCGAAGAATGGAAAACCGCTAAGGGCATCATGCTCTATGCTTCTTCGGGCCGAAACCAACAGGATGAGACGATCTCATTCCTTCTCGACGGACACCCTGTAGCTTTCGCTAGCGTCGGTCTCGAGACCTCAATTCGCGAGTTTCGCCAGAAAGTGCTTCATCTTGTGGCCCCGAATCTCGAATTTCCCCAGAAAGAACCTCACGATATTCCTTAAAGAATCTCCAAGGTACGCAAGCCTAGAAGAGGTGAAACATAAGGGCCAAAGCAGCCACGTTGCCTCCTCTAACTGGTGGTTCAAGGGCGATAACGTGGCTGAAAGTTGGGTTCCCACGCAGCGGGGGCGCGGCAAAGATGTGACCTAGACGAGGTTCTTGAGGGCGTCGGTAACCAGCCGCCAGAAACCGGCGTGGTCGAGGGTGGTGGCGACTTGGGTGTGGCATGAGGCGTCGGCGGGCTCGCGTAGATCGGTGACGGTCATGCCGGTGGTAAGGGCGCCGGCGAGCTCGACGTGGACGGGTGCCTTGCGGGTCTGGACGATGTCCGGATCGATGAGGTAGGCGATGGTGCACGGGTCGTGAACCGGTGGGTTATCGAAGCCCTGGTTGGCCTGGTAGGCCTTGCGGAAGAAACCGAAGAGGCCCACGACGAACTCCGAGACAGGAGTATTTAATGCCTGGATCTCGGCTTCGACCTCTGGGGTGGCAAGCGCCTGGTGAGTGAGATCGAGGCCCACCATGGTGACGGGCCAGGGCTCTTCGAAGACGATGTGGGCGGCCTCAGGATCGATCTTGATATTGAATTCGGCGACTGGGGACCAATTGCCCTCGTGATAACCGCCGCCCATGAGGACGACTTCCTTGACGCGCTCGACGATGCGCGGCTCCTTGCGCGCGGCCATCGCGATATTGGTAAGCGGGCCGGTGGGCACCAGGGTGATGGTGTCGGGCTCATGGGACATGACGGTGTCGATGATGAAGTCGATAGCGTGGGCGTCGGCAAGCGCCGTGCTTGGCTCCGGAAGTTGGACGCCCTCGACGTCCATGCCGGTGGAGCCGTGGATAGCCTCGGCAACCTCGACGGGGCGCACGAGCGGGCGATCGCAGCCGGCATAAACCGGAACCTCCGGGTGCCCGGCGATTTCCTTGACCACCAGGGCATTGTGGGAGACCTTATCCAAGGTCTGATTGCCGCCGACGGTGGTAATGCCCAGCAGGTCGATGGTGGGGTTGCCCATCGCTAGGAGCAGGGCCACTGCGTCATCGTGGCCGGGGTCGCAGTCCAGAATGATTTTTCGCGTCATGCCACGAGCCTACTTTCGGGCGTTGACGGCCGCCACGGTGTCATCGATGGACTCTGGGCGAGGAATGAGGAAGGACAGGGCAAGAGCCGCAAGGAGAATAATGACGCCGGCGATCATGCCCGCGCGGTAGCCGTGCTCGAAGGAACCGGAAACCGCAAAGAGCACGGCGAAGGACAGGCCCGCGCCGAGGTTGAAGGCGCCGGCGTTCATGCCGGGAAGGTAGCCCTGGTTATCGGCCGGCGAGAGCACAATGCCCAGGCCGTTGAGCATGATGTTGGCAATGCCGGCGTAGGTTACGCCCAAGAAAATGGAGACGAAGAGCAGGGTCCATGCGTTCGGGGCGCCGACCACGAAGATGGAAATAATCAGGCCAACGACGGTGCCGATGAGGCCGGTCTGCAGGACGTACTTGTAGCCCAGCTTGGAGGCCATCCAACCGGCAATCGGGCCGAAGACCAGGCCGGCGAGGGCGTACGGGGTAAGGGTGACCCAGGAAATGGTGCTGGCGGAAATGCCGGCGCCGGCGTCCGTGTCCTGGCCGAGGTTCGGAATGAGGCCGTTCATTACGGCAAAGACGCCGGTCATGGTAAGCAGCGTGGTGGAAAGCAGTGCCCAGGTGCGGCGCTGCTTGAGGTAAGCCACCGGCACGAGCGGGTCGGCGACCTTCTTCTCCACGTTCCAGAAAGCCCAGAAGCCCGCGGCACCGATGAGAAGAAGGATAATGACGAGGAACCAATTGGCCTCCGCAAGCTTGCCGGCCTCGTTAAATGCGGTGAGAACGCAACCCAGCGCCACGGCCAGGGGCAGCACACCCGACCAGTCCATGCGCGGGGTTTCGGTGGCCGTGGATTCCTTGGTAAATACCTGCACTGCTACTACCGCGATGGCACAGAGTACTGCCATGGTCCAAAAGACCGAGCGGTAGCCAAAGTTACCCGCCAGCCAGCCGCCGGCCAGGGCGTCCACGCCCGCAATACCACCATTTACCGAGGTCACAATGCCCAGCAGCAGTGCATATTGCTTCTCATTGAGCACCTGCTGGCGCAGCATGATGAGGCAGAGCGGGACGGTCGGCCCGGCCACGCCCTGGATGATGCGGCCGATGAGCAGCACGGCTACGTTGGGCGCGACGGCGGAAGCCACGCAGCCCAGCGCAGCAACCGCCATCATGCCGACGAGGACCTTCCTGCGCCCGATAAGGTCACCCCAGCGCGGTAGGAAGAGCGAGAACAATGCCGCGGCCGTAAAGAAGGCTGTCTGTGTTAGGCCAATCTGTGCGGTGGTGGCACTCAGCTCATCCTCCATCGTTGCCAAGGCAGGCGAGAGCATCGACGCATTGAGCTGGAAGGCAAACACTGCCGCAAGCAGTGCGAACATCAATGGAATATAGGAGCTGGGCTGGAGCTTTGGCGGCTCGGAGGTGGTGGAAGTCATGGCTTTAAATGTAGTTGATGAATCCTGCGCTCCATAGTGGGGAGCGTGGCTCAATTGCTTGGCGTTGCGCAGTGGTTTGAGTTGCAATCGATGGGAACCGCTGTGTTCGCCGGATGGCATGCGTCTAGCCCAACGTAAAGGGGATAAGGCCTCTGGTCACCGTTACCGTTTGGCACATAACCCACGCACTTCCAGACTTTGCTGCTAGAACGTTCCTCTGATGTACGGTAGTAACATCTGCGTTCTTCTAATACATCGTGAGCGTCCTAGGACGCCGAGGTTGAAAGGACTTAGCTCCCGTTATGTCTACTGTTTCTGATCGCCTGCACCACGCCCAGCAGGAATTTAACGCGGTGATTGCCGTCATCCCGTTTGATGAGCACGCGGTGGAGGAATCGCCCACGCTTAATGGACAGCCGGTGGCGTTCAAGGACATCGTGGATGTGGCGTTCGTGCCTACCACCTGCGGCACCAATGTGGATGTGGGCCGCACCCCAATCGAGGATGCGCCGGTGGTGCAGCGCTTGACGGCGAAGGGTGCCCTGCCGGTGGCAAAGGCGAACCTGCAGGAGTTTTCCTATGGCATTTTGGGCGATGCCTCGGCTTATGGTCGCGTGATCAATCCGCGCGATCCGGAGGTGTGCGGCGGCGGATCGAGCTCCGGTTCGGCGGCGCTGGTAGCTTGCGGGGCGCTGCAGCTTACGGTGGGCTCCGATAGCGCCGGCTCGGTGCGCGTGCCGGCCGCATGCCAAGGCGTGCTGGGGTTCAAGCCCACCTTTGGGGTGATTCCGGTCGAAGGTGTCTTCCCCTTTGCCCCGAGCTTTGATTGCATTGGTTTCTTTGCCAGCTCGATTGACCTGATTGAGCAGGCTTTTATTGCCACTGCGGAGGAGGAACCGGCCGCAGCGCAGGACGTTTCTGCTGTTGATGTCACGGCGCTTAAGGCCAAGGGCGAGCGCTTCGCTAATCTGTTGGCGGCGCTGGAGCGATCGGACTTTGAGCTCACCGAAGGCGCGGACTTGGAAGAGACCATCGCCGCCACGGCCGAGCTCTACGAGCCGATGCGCTTGAAGGAGGTCTACGACGTCCACCGGCCGCTGCTGGACCAGCGCGATAAGTACCAGGACGTCATCCTGCAGCGCGTCCTGGGCGGGGAAAATATCAGCCAGGAAGATTACGACGCGGCCGCACGGGGCGTAGAGAAGCTGCGCGAAGACGCCCTTGCCCTGCTTGCCGACGCCCCCATTATCCTCACCCCTACCCTCGACTCCGGCCCCCTCAAGTGGTCCGATATCACCCCGGACAATACCGCGGAGTCGGCCGCGAGCCTGCGGCGGTGGACCGAGCCGTTCAATGTGCTCGGCTGGCCAGCCATTACGGTGCCGCTGCGCGGCGAAGAGGAAGAAGGCGTGGGTGATGCGGTGCAGGTCGTCGGCAAGCCGGGCGAGGACCTGACCGTCCTGCGCGTTGCCCGGGCCCTACGCGCTTTACTCTAAGCCCCTGCTAGAAGGGTCTTTTCCTGCGTGCGCGGCCGCCAATAGGCGGCCTCGACGGCGGTAAGTTCCTTGAAGTGCGCTGAGGTGAGCTCGTCCATCGCTTGGATATAGCCGGGAACCTCTTCGCGCGGCAGGCGCAACCCCATGGTCAGGTGCGGAGTCCAGCGCGGCCCGCGCCCGTCCGGGTTTGCGGCGCTGATTTTGCGCGCGGCGATTTCTAACTCGTCGGTAGTTTCCAGCAGCCAGGCCACCGTCTGTTTACGCTTGGTGCCAAAAATAACGTTTCCTACCCGCCGGAAATCCGCGGGGATAACGGCCGGCAGCAGCTGGGCCGCCAAGTCCACCACTTCCGGCTGCATGTGCGGCGAAAAGGTGACCGTAATGTGCGGGCGTTGCTGCTGGACGGGAAAGCCGCGCTCAGCAAGGCCGGCAAAGATGTCACGCACCTGATCTTCCTGCTTTTGCGGCAGGTAGAGCAAGATATTATCCGGCGATGCTTTACTCACGAGCGAGCGTTCCCCTTTCTATTGCGGAGTGCCTCCAGCGTACCGTTCATCACAATGAGCGAGAAGCCCCTTCCCCCTCATTAAAAAATCATTGCCACTTTGCAATGAGGGTTTTATAATGACGCCATGGGTTGGGATGCAATTAGCCTCCGTGAGGCACTTGAGCAGCTGCGGCTTTTTGGCGATGACCGCACGATGCTGGAATGTAAGCGCTCCTTCCTTCGCGCACCGCATGATTTGGCTCGCACCATATGTGCTTTTGCAAACATGCCAATGGGCGGTGACATCCTTTTGGGTGTCGATCAGAGCCTCAACTTTGCCGCCACCGGCGTCGCACACCCTGCACAGGTAGAAAAGGCTGTGGCGGACCAAGCAAGAACGCTAATAGAACCTGCGCCCCAGCTCTCTTTTACCCACATCAGCATCGATGAAGCGGTAGTAATCGCAGTGACGGTAGCGCCCCTTTCACCCATGCTTAAACCAGCCCGCATCAAAGGAGAGGCCTACCTACGGCAAGCGGATGACAATTATGTGATGGGTCCTAACGATTTGCGCATCCTCGAGGTAGCGGCACTCCACGCATCTGAGCAAGAATTTTATGACCAGCAGCCAGTGCCTGGCAGCGGCCTGCGGGACATGGATGAAAGCATTACGGCAGAGACGCTACGCGCAGCCCGCTCACGCAGTAGGCGCCTATCCACCATCGCGGAGGACAAGCGCCTCCTCGAGGTACTTGGCGCAACCGTAAACGGGCAACTGACCGTAGCCGGAAATTATGCTCTCGGCTTCTTGCCACAGGGAAAAATACCTGCCCTCGGGGTAACCGCGGCGGTGCAGCTTCCGCGGGAGCACGCCGCGCGCACGCGGAATCTCACCCATTTCGACGGCCCTCTACCCGCTCTCCTCGATGATGTGGTGGATTGGCTACGTGCCAATCTGCAGGCCGACCTGCGCTATGCGGAAAGCGGTCATATGGAAGAGATCCCGGAAATTCCGCCGGCCGCCCTTCGGGAGGCTGTAGCCAACGCGTTAGTGCACCGCGATTTAGGACCACACACGCGAGGCGTGGGAAAAAGAATTGAGGTTCGCATCACCCGGCAGGCAGTGATCATTACTAGCCCTGGTGGGCTGCGAGGGGTCTCGGTCTCCCAATTGACCAGCACCACCCTATCCAAAGCTGCAGTAAATCAGCGCCTTTATGAGCTTGCCAAACTAGTTCGCACCAGCGAAGGACACCCGGTCATTGAAGGCGAAGGCGGAGGCATCCGAGAGATGATTCGTGCCTGTTTAGATGCAGGCCTAGCTGCGCCGCGCCTTATAGATACTGGCACCGAGTTTCGTGTCATCTTCCCCCGCACCAGGCCTGATAGCCCGCATCGAGTTTCTGCCCGTCCCACGGTTAGAGCAGTGGAAGCCAACGTAGAGGACGAGCTTCGCCAGCTGGGCAAAAACGTTCCGCAAGTTTTTCACAGTATGCAGCTAGGCGCAGAGGCGGACTATGCTCCCGCCTTAAGCCTTCACGAGATCGCGGAACGCACCCAACTCAGTACCGGGCAAGCGCGCTACGCACTCAAGGCCTTGGAGAGGAAGGGCTGGATTGTCATGCGGGGCCAGCGTGGCTCGCAACGCACGACTTACCAGATCCGCAGAGAATAGACGCACCGGCTCTTGTGCCAACGCAAACGATTGCCGTTTAATGAGAACCATGAGCACTACAGAGTCATCGCCCCTCATCCTCGCCATCACGGCGTGTCCGACGGGCATCGCGCATACCTATATGGCGGCCGAGAACCTCGAGGCCGCAGCCCAAGAACTGGGCTACCGCATCAAGATTGAAACTCATGGTTCCATCGGCGTCGAGGGAGCCTTTAGCAAGCAAGACATCGAGGAAGCCGACGCCATTGTCATTGGTGCCGATACGGTCATTTCCAAGGACCGCTTCCATGGCAAGCGCCTCGAGGCCACCGGTGTGGACGAGGCCATCAAACACCCGAAGGAACTGCTCAGCAGGTCCTTGAGCGCCTCGCGCTGGGAGGGCTCTTCCGAGAAGACGGAGGAAGAGACGCCTCGCAAGAATAGCGTGGGTCAAACCTTGTACAAAGCACTGATGAACGGCGTCTCGCACATGATCCCGTTCGTGGTGACCGGTGGTCTGCTCATTGCGGTCGCCCTCTCCATCGGCGGCACGCCCACGCCTGAGGGCATGGCGATTCCGGAAGATAGCTTCTGGAACACGGTCAATGAGCTGGGCGCCCTGGCGTTCTCACTGATGGTCCCAGTCCTCTCCGGCTACATTGCGGTGGGCATCGCGGATCGCCCGGGCCTTGCCCCTGGCCTTATCACCGGCCTCATTGCCACCACCGGCTCGCTTTACGGTTCTGAGGCGGGCGCCGGATTCTTGGGCGGCATTGTCACCGGTATTTTGTCCGGCTATGTGGCTCTTGCTATTAAGAAGATTCCGGTGCACAAGTTCATCGCACCGATTTGGCCCATCATCGTCATCCCGATTTTCACCACGCTCATCGTGGGCCTCATCTTCATTTTGCTCATTGGCGCGCCGGTCTCGGCCGCGTTCGAGGCAATGACCGACTATCTCGCTGGAATGCAGGGCTCCTCCGTCATCGTGCTGGGCCTTATCCTGGGCGCCATGATCGCTTTCGATATGGGTGGTCCTTTCAATAAAACGGCCTTCCTCTTCGGCGGCGGCATGATCGCGGCCGGCAATGCGGCGCCGATGGGCATGGCGGCATGTGCGATTGCCGTACCTCCCCTCGCCGTGGGCGTAGCGACGCTCCTGCGCCGCCGCTGGTTTACCAAGGCCGAAAATGATGCGGGCATCGCCGCATTGTTCATGGGATTCTTCGGCATTACCGAGGGCGCCATTCCGCTCGCGGCTGCACGCCCGCTACAGGTCATCCCCGCCAATGTTGCCGGTGGTGCCGTAGCCGGTGCGCTCGCCGGTCTTTTCGGTGCACAAGACCACGTCATGCACGGCGGCCCGATCGTCGCGGTGCTCGGCGCGGTAGATAACGTCGTTGGCTTCTTTATCGCCATGCTTGCCGGCATCGTTGTTTGCGCTGGACTTATTCTCCTGCTGGTGGGATTGACGCAGCGCAAGGATAAGCCACTTGTTGCAGTCGATACGATTAGCCTCGATAAAGATTTGGGTTCTTCTAGCGAAGAGGTCATTCGCTCCATGGTGAAGCTCACCTCCGCGCGCATGTCTGATGCCGAGGCGGTCGCTAGCGCCGCATTGAAGCGCGAATCTACCCGTTCCACTGGTGTGGGTCACGGCGTGGCCATTCCGCACGCTCGGTCTGCCGGAGTGAAGGTACCAACGCTCGCCTTCGCCCGCCTGCCGCACGGCGTCACGTGGGCAGAGGGTGAGGACCCGACCACCTTGGCCTTCCTTATTGCTGTTCCGGATAACGCTGGAAAGCAGCACCTCAAGCTGCTGTCCAAGCTGGCGCGCAACATCATGAAGGAGGACTTCCGCGCTCAGCTCCACGGTGCGAAGACGCGCAAGGAAGCCGCAGACATCATTTCAAAGGTGCTCTCCCCTGCACCATCCACTGACAAGGCGGCCTCAACCACCCCGGCCTAAATTGTCTTGTAGCTACTAGCGCTCAGCGGTTATCCCCGCTGGGCGCTTTTCTTTTGCCAACACCGCGCAGGAATGGGGCGGATCGGGCGGTGTCGCGGGAGGGGCAGCGGTAGCGCGGCAGGTTCAAGCGAGACCCGGCATCACCTTGATGCTCTCTTACGATCCTTAGACAGCCAGAAATACACAAGGTTTCTCATAGGCTCTATCAAGAAAATGGCTAGCTTTGCCAGCAACGAACTTAAAACAAGGGCCGTATACCTTAAAACAATCTCATTTCTCTGGGAACCTGAGATATTGGTTGAAATCTACCCCCGTGGGGGCGGGGGGCTGAGCGCCATCACTAAGGGAATTTAGGGGTTTCCTAACTCAAATCGAGAAATAACTAAGAGGCAATTAGTTTTGCGCGAAATCAACTTCATGAATCCTAATATTTGCTGGTCAACTGGCTTTTTCCCGGGTGGAATTGATTAACTTTTAAGTGAAGGGGAACGGAAGTTAGCCGTTAACACTCCAAGATCCCCGCCCTATAGATTCCCGCTAGGTCCCAGTAGAAAGGTACCGTTCATGTTTACCCCCAAAGTTCACTTCTCCGCCAAGAAGTTCGTCGCTCCTGCACTCGCAGCAGCCGTCGCACTCGGTGTTGGCGTAGCCCCTGCAGAGGCATCGAGCTCTTTGAGCAGCTTCGGTCGCGTGAACCTTCCGGTACCCTCCGTCAACCTGCCTGCCGCTCCGGCTGCCGCTGCAAAGCCAGTTGCTCCGGCCTCCAACCGCGTACAGAGCATCATCAATCACACCAACGCTTACCGCCGGGCACACGGCCTGCGCCCGGTTCGCGCCAACGCCGCACTCAATGGACTGGCTCAGGATTGGGCCAACCAGCTGGTTCGCGCCAATAAGCTCAGCCACCGCCCACAGCACTGGAACTACTACCCTTCCAATATCCCGGCCGGCGGCGAGAACGTACTGCAGGCATGGAGCGACTACTCCGATGCACAGCTGGTTAAGCTCTGGTACGAATCCCCGGGCCACCGCAAGATCATGCTCGACCCGCGTGCCAAGACCATCGGCGTTGGTGTTGCCGTCAACTCTGAGGGCAAGCTCTACGCTGTCCAGAACTACGGCCGCTAAAGATTTCACAAGCTAGGGCCTTCGGGCCCTTGGGCTCTAGCGGGCCACGCCGCCTCCTCCCGGACCTCTTACCCGGGGCGGGGCGGTTTTCTCGTACCTAGGTGGGGGTGCGCACGCGGGTAAATGAAACGTAACCGCCTTCACAAATGGCAGTGGCGAGGGTTACACTTAATGACATTCGAATTGTTCAACAATCTTAAGGACGGTGTTGAATGTCCTCGCTCCATATCGATCTCAATGCGGATTTGGGAGAGACTACTGCAGGCAACCCGGTCGCAGATGACGCGGCAATGCTGGAGATGGTGTCCTCCGCAAACGTGGCCACCGGCTTCCATGCGGGCGACCCGCACTCGATTGCCTGCACCCTCAAGGCGGCAGCAGAAGCAGGCGTGACCGTAGGCGCGCACGTGGGTTATAACGACGCCGCGGGTTTCGGCCGCCGTTTTATCGATTACAACCCGGACGAGCTTGCAGACGAGGTGACCTACCAAATTGGCGCGCTCGACGCTTTGGCCCGCGCCAATGGCACCAAGGTTTCCTATGTGAAGCCACACGGTGCGATGTATAACGCAATCGTGAAAGATGAGGCGCAAGCAGAAGCCGTCATCAAGGGCATTAAGACCTTCGGAGGCTTGCCGGTGATGTTACTGCCAGGGGGTGTAGCGGTGGACGTCGCCAAGCGCAGCGGGCTTAACGTCATCCGTGAGGCTTTTGCGGACCGCAACTACAACCCCGATGGCACGCTGGTCTCGCGCAAGGAAGCCAATGCGGTGCTTGGCAGTGCCGATGAGGTGGTGCAGCGAGTTCTTGAGGTGGCGCAGACCGGGTCGATTACGGCCGTGGATGGCACGAAGTTAGAGGTGGATGCGCAATCCGTATGCACCCACGGCGATTCGCCCGGCGCGGTGAAGCTGCTGCGCGGCGTGGTGGAGCGCCTGCGGGAAGAAGGCATCGAGATTCGGAGCTTTATCTAATGCACATTAATTTTGTGGGCACGCGCGCGTTGCTCATTGACCTGGATGGATTGAACCAGGTGATGGATTGGCACGCGGCGCTTTCTGCCAAGCCGTTGAAGAATCAGGTGGACTGCATCGCGGCCGCCACCACCCTGCTGCTGACGTTTGAAGCGCCGGATTCGGCGCGCGATGCAGCGGAATTCCTGCAGGACTTCTCCCCTGCCGCCGCGACGGCTGCGGAGGCCCGAACGGTAGAAATCGATGTGCTCTATGACGGCGAGGATGTGGACGAGGCCGCGGACCTGCTGGGCCTTTCGCGCGAGGCGCTCATTGACTGGCATACCTCTACCGAGTGGACCGCGGCTTTCGGTGGCTTTGCCCCGGGCTTTACCTACTGTGCGCCGTCGGAGCCCTCCCAGGCGCGAGCGGTGCCCCGCCGCTCCAGTCCCCGTACCGCGGTGCCGGCCGGTGCTGTAGGTATCGCGGGTGAGTTTTCCGCGGTGTACCCGCGCGTTTCCCCGGGCGGCTGGCAGCTTTTGGGCACCACCAATACGCCGATGTGGGATTCCAATGCCAACCCGCCGGCGCTGGTACAGCCGGGCGACCGCGTGCGCTATCGCAGCGTGGATAAGCTGCCTGAGCTTGTTGATCACTCTGCCCGCTCGAAGCGCGCCCCTGCCCGCTTGCCGCGCATGGAGGTTATCGATGCCGGCCTGCTCACCCTCTACCAAGACCTGGGCCGCCCCGGTGTGGGCGATCTCGGCGTGACTCCCTCCGGTGCTGCCGACCGCGCCGCCGCCGCGACCGCCAATGTGGCCGTGGGCAACCCGCGCGGGGCAACGGTGCTGGAGAATATCGGCGGCATTAAGCTCCACGCGCTCACCGATACCGTCATTTGCGTCACCGGCGCTACCGCGCGTGTGCGCCTCGGCGAGATGCCGGTTCACCTCGCCCGCCCAGTGCTGGTCACGGCCGGGCACACCGTCTCGGTGGATCCTGCAACGGTAGGCATGCGCAATTACGTGGCCATCCGCGGCGGCATCATCGCCGAATCCGAGCTTGGCTCCGCGGCCACCGACGTCCTTTCTGGCCTTGGCCCGGACCCGGTCACCACCGGCGATGTCATCGGCGTGCTACCGCGCTCTACCGGCATGACCGACGCCCAGCTGGCTAACCCACTGCGCGTGCGTGAAAGCTCCGACGGCAAGACCCGCGCCACCTTGCGCTGCGTGCTCGGACCCCGTGATGACTGGTTTGGCGATAATGTCTCCGCCTTCCTAGATACCGAATGGACCGTCACCTCGGACTCCAACCGCGTGGGCCTGCGCCTCGATGGCGAAGAGCCGATTGAACGCGTTAAAGACGGCGAGCTCCCCTCTGAGGGCATGGTCGCCGGATCGATCCAAATCCCGCCCAATGGCAAGCCCGTAGTCTTCCTGCGCGATCATGCCGTGACCGGCGGCTACCCCGTTATCGCTACCGTCTTGGAAGAAGATATTGATATCGCCGCGCAGCTGCCACCCGGCGCGCGCGTGAACTTTGAACTCGTAGCACCCCAAGCCTTGAACACTGGAGATAAGAATGCAGATTAAGACCGTCCTCATTGCTAACCGCGGCGAGATTGCCGTGCGTATCGCCCGCGTCGCCCGCGACCTGGGCATTAAGTCCATCGCCATTTACTCCGAAGCGGACGCAGGTGCCCTGCATACCCAGGTAGCCGATGAAGCTTATGCGCTGCCGGGCAATACCGCGGCCGATACCTACATGAACGTGCCCGCGCTACTCGATATCGCGGTGCGCGCCGGTGCCGATGCCATCCACCCGGGCTACGGCTTCTTGTCCGAAAACGCCGACTTTGCCCGCACGGTTACCGAGGCCGGCATGATCTGGATTGGCCCTTCCCCGGAGTCCATCGAGTTGCTCGGTGACAAGATCGCTGCGCGCCGCGTGGCCGAGGAGGTCGGCGCGCCGCTGGCACCGGGTACCTCCGATCCCATCGATGACTGGCAGGAGGCCCGCGCCTTCGCCGAAGAGCATGGCCTGCCCATTGCCATCAAGGCCGCTTATGGCGGCGGCGGACGCGGCTTGAAGGTCGTGGACAATATGGAAGAAATTGAGGGCGCGTTCAACTCCGCCGGCCGCGAGGCCATGGAGGCTTTCGGCCGCGCCGAGTGCTACGTGGAGAAGTTCCTCACCCACCCACGCCACGTCGAGGCCCAGGTGCTGGCCGATACGCACGGCAATGTGCGCGTGCTCGGCACCCGCGATTGCTCCACCCAGCGCCGCTTCCAAAAGCTCATTGAGGAGGCTCCAGCGCCCGCGCTTTCCGACGCCCAACGCAACGGCATCATCGAAGGCGCGCGCTCCATTTGCTCCAAGGTGGGCTACACCGGCGCCGGCACCGTGGAATACATCGTTTCCGAGGACGGCACCATTTCCTTCCTCGAGGTCAATACCCGCGTCCAGGTCGAACACCCAGTTACCGAGGTAGTCACCGGCACCGATATCATCGCCGAGCAGTTCCGCATCGCGGCCGGCGAGCCGCTGTCCTTCGATGAGGATCCGCAGTCCCACGGTCACGCTTTTGAGTTCCGTATCAATGCCGAGGACATCCTCAATGGCTTCGCCCCGTGCCCCGGCACCATCGTCTCCTTCGAGCCGCCCACCGGCCCGGGCATCCGCGTGGATTCCGCGGTGCGCTCTGGCTCTATCATCCCGCCGTACTATGACTCCCTGATTGCCAAGCTCGTGGTGTGGGGCCCAACCCGCGAGATCGCTCTGGCTCGCGCCCGCTTTGCCCTGCGCGAGTTCACCGTCACCGGCGTGCGCACCGTGCTGCCGTTCCACCGCGACATGATGGATGAGCCTGCACTCATCGGCACCGCCGCCCCGGCAGACGATGCCGCTGCCGCCGGCGCCTCCGAGATTGGCGTATTTACTGACTGGGTGGATCACAACTACCGCCCGTCTGCCACCAACCAGGTGGAAAAGGTCGAGGCCATCTACACCCAGCGCCGCAATGTGGCCGTAGAAATCGACGGCAAGCTGGTCAACGTCGGCGTCCCCGTGGACTTCCTCGCTGCGCCGGGCGCCGCCTCAGCTGGTGGTTCTGCCTCCACCGCGCCGTCTTCGGCCGGCGCGCAGTCCACCGATGACAATGCGGTCACCTCCCCGTTCGAGGCCAACCTCGTGGCCTGGAACGTTGCGGACGGCGATACCGTGGCCGAGGGCGATGCCATCGCCACCGTCGAGGCCATGAAGATGGAATCGGCCATCAAGGCTCCGCGCGGCGGTACCATCAAGCTCCTGGCCGCAGAAGGTGACCGTCTGGATTCCTCCAAGGTCATCGCGACCATCGATTAGCGCTCGCGCCATCGTTATGCACCCCATCTTCAATGTGAGGTGCATAACTTTTTAGTACAGTTGTGGTCATGCTTTCCCAGTCTGTCGCCTCCGAGTTGCGCGAGGCCATCTCCGCCGGCGAGTTTCAGCCGGGCGAGCAGCTCAGCGAGGTCAAGGCGGCCGAGCGCTTTCACTGCTCGCGCAATACCCTCCGCGAGTCCTTCACTAGGCTGGCCGCGGAACGCATTGTGGAACGCATCCCTAACCGGGGTGTTTTCCTTGCGACGCCCGATGCAGACTATATCCGCGACCTCTTTGCCGCCCGCGCAGCCATCGAGCCCGCGGCGGTGCGCTGGGGCGAGTTTGCTGATGCCCCCTCGCTCGTTACCCTCACTTCCTCCGCCTTCGACTACGCGGCACGCGGCGAGCACCAAGAAGTCTCCGCCATCAACCAACGCTTCCACCGCACGCTGGTGGCCGCGCTGGGCTCGCCCACCCTTAATGAGCAGATGGATAACCTGCTCGCCCGCATGCGGCTCACCTTCTTGCTAGCAATCCCGCGCTACCCGCAGCTGCATGCGGACCACATTCAAGGCAATATCACCTTGGCCACGCTCATCGCAGATGGAAAACGCCTCGAGGCCGCCACGCTTTCGCATGACAGCCTCATGAATACCTGCGAGAAGATCCTCGCCGTGCTGGACGATTAAGGAATGAGAAAATCTTGATCGCGGGCGTTGGTCACGAGCATCTGGCCCGGTGCGTGCGTAATAGCTAAGCGCGGCTTAGATTCCATCACGATGGCCTGCGGGGTCACACCACAGGCCCAAAAGACCGGCAGGCAGCCCTCCGGCACTTCGCCCGGATCACCAAAGTCCGGGCGGTTCAAGTTCTCAATGCCAATGGCCGCCGGGTCACCCACGTGAACCGGGGCGCCGTGAACTGATGGGTAACGGGAGGTAATCCGCACGGCATCGGAGACCTGCGCGGCCGGAATAGGGCGCATGGAGACTACCATGGGCCCGGAAAAGACACCGGCCGGGGTGGTGGGAATCGTGGTTTTAAACATCGGCACGTTGCGCTGCTGGGCAATGTGCGCGACCTCAATGCCGTTATCCTGCAGCGCAGTCTCAAAGGTAAAAGAGCAACCGATGAGGAAGCTGACCATGTCTGGGGTGTAGTAGGAGGTGACGTCGGCAAGCGTGGCTGTGTGCTCGCCGTTTTCAAAGACGCGGTAGGCCGGAATATCGGTGCGGATGTCCCCGCCCGGCAGCAGCTCGGAGGTGTACTGACCGGCTTCCAGGACGCCCACAATCGGACATGGCTTGGGATTGCGCTGGGCAAAGAGCAAGAAGTCGAAGGCGTATTCTTGCGGCACGGCCAGCAGGTTAGCCTGCATGAAGCCGCGGGCATGCCCGGCGGTGGTGGCCATGTCATGGCTGCGTGCATACTCGCGCACCTGCTCTGGGGCCTGCATTATGCCCACAGTTCGGTAATGCCGGAGAAAGCCTTGAAGCCGATGAAGATGGTAAGTACCCACGCCAGGGCGCCGATAACCAGCAACCACTTGGGATACTTATAGCCCTGCAGGAGGTCGCGGCGGAACCAGGCCACCCACATCACGAGGGCGAAACCGATGGGCAGGATCAGGCCATTGATGGCGCCGGCGAAGATGAGCAACTTCTGTGGCGCGGAGTTGATGGCCACAAAGACTACCGTGCACACCGCAATGAAGACGATGGTGAGAATATTGCGGGTGCGCGTCGAGGTGTCCTGGGAGGTCACGAAGGATACCGAGGTATAGGCGGCGCCGATAACCGAGGACAAACCGGCCGCGAAGAGGACCACACCGAAGGCACGCAGGCCAAACTCGCCGGCGGCATTGTAGAAAGCATCGGCCGCGGTGTTGTCGTCCGAGAGCGCCACGCCGGTGGCCACCACACCGAGGACCGCCAAGAAGAGGAGCATGCGCATGATGCCGGTTACCACGATGCCGCTTACCGAGGTATAGGTAATGTTCTTGACGTTTTCCACGCCGGTGTGGCCGGAATCGATGAGGCGGTGCGCGCCGGCAAAGGTGATATAGCCGCCCACGGTGCCGCCGATGATGGTGGTGATGACGAAGAAGTCGATCTCGCCCGGAGCGACGGTATTCTTGAGCGCCTCCCCCACCGGTGGCTGGCTGACCACCGCAACGTAGAGCATCAGCAAGATCATGACCGCGCCCAGAACCGCGACGAGCCGATCAAGCGCCATGCCCGCCTTCTTGGAGAGGAAGATAAAGATCGCGATGGCCGCGGCGATGACGCCACCGATGCGCGAGTCGATGCCCAGCATCGCGTTAATGCCCAGGCCAGAACCGGCGATATTGCCGATATTAAAGACTGCGCCGCCGATGAACACGAATACGGCGAGCACCCAGCCCAGGCCGGGGAGCACGGTATTGCCCAAGGTATTGGCGCGCATGCCGGTCACGCAGAGAACTCGCCACACATTGAGCTGGATAGCGATGTCCACGAGGATGGACAGCATAATCGCAAACGCGAAGGATGCGCCCATCTGCACGGTAAAGACCGAGGTCTGGGTCAAAAATCCCGGACCGATGGCGGAGGTGGCCATAAGGAACATGGCACCGGCCATGGCGCCGAGGCCTTTGGGCGGGGTCTTGTCCCCCGCCTGCGCCGGAGTGGCGTGTGATGTCTCAGCACTCACTAGATTTCACCTTTCGTGATGCAGGTCGCATTAATTTGTGATGCGCATCATCTTAAAGGTTGCTATGCCTTTTGTTCAACAACTTTTATGCGTTGTGGGGTGGCGCGGGGGTGATCTAGGCTACTTTTCTCGTTCGTTTTCCCAGGTGGCTGGCGATTATCCGCAAAGCCTCGTCCGGCGCTTTCATATCGCTGGGGCCAAAGCACAGCACCACGTATCCGCGGTTTTCTAGCGCTCGCTGCCTCTTTACCTGCTGCTTGACCACGTGAGCGGGCGCCTCGCCATAGGTACCGTCATATTTGGCATCGCCATCGACCTCGACAACCAGCCAGCCATCGAGACAAAGATCCGCCCGATATTTCCCGAGCAGCGGCTTCTGCGGCTCAATTTTCACCTGCGGCAAACGCTCAATAATAAGTGCTCGCAGATAGGACTCATAGGGCGATTCCGATCCGCCATACGCGTGCTCGATAACCTTACGCATGGCTGCTTGTCCCCTCGTGCGCTGCATTTTTGCCAGTTCTTCGCGCAGGTCGTATGTAGTGACGTCGTGTCGGCCGAGGGCAGAATCAGTAGCTACCAGGCCATCTGGGAAGCCGTGTAGCCGGGCGATTTCGAGGCAGGTGCGGGCGGGATTCGTGGCGCGCACACCCGCTATCGACACCGTGGATTCTTGAAGGGACTTTACTCGGCGGTACCGGTAGCCTTTCGGGGTGAGCCTGCGTGGGGGAACGCTTCCCGAAGGCACCGCTAGCTCCACCTCCTCCCCTTCCCCGGAAATTACCCACATTCCCCACAGCCGCGCGGCCGATTTGCCGATGAGGACGGCGCGGTGGGTGCTCCACCCGGCAGCGACTACTTTGGCGAATTGTTGTTTATGGCGAACCCATTGCCTCCAGGTGGCCGTGGGAACGGCGACCCAGGGCGCTATCTGGGTGAGCTCACCGCGTTGGAGGGCTAAATGGTGCGGACTTTCGGCTCCGGCGTAACGAAGGTTGATGAAGTGATCTGTAATCATGGTTTCATCTTCGCGGCTGGCGGGGCGGGGCACGCGTCATGAGGCTCAGGAAGGTGAATTTCCGAGGACCTTGAGTGAGGGTCGGAATATTAGGTCCAAGGTGATCGGGCCGAATTGAGGGCGTTGAGGCTGATTTGAGGGCGGGTTGTGCTCAGATCGGCTCGATCACATTCGACCTAAGGAGAATTAGTTCACAGCGGCGGTGTGGGGGATAATTCAGCAGCGCGGTTAACCGTGCTTTACTAGAGATAATGGAACCCATCGAGCTCTCAGAACTAACCGGTACGCAATCGCGCACCTACGGCACCCGCAAGATCACCTCGGATATGGTCTCGGCACCAATCCATGTTGCGGTCGCGCTCTGGGACGAGCGTTGGGATTCCGCCCCCAACGGCACCATCGAAGGCTGGGTCATCGCAGTCAATACTAAGCAGACGCGTTTTGTGCGCCGCGGCCAAACGAAGAAGGGCGATATCGTTGATATCGCCGTGCGCGAGGTCAAACGCGCGCTCAAGGGACTCGACGGACGAGTGTGGATTGTCACTGGTCGCAGGCAGAACGCGTTGCGAGCGGCACTCACGGCTGACGGTTTCACGGTGACGGGAAGCTTTGCGGGAGAAAATAGGGCGTCGAAAAGCGCGAGCTCTGTGCGCAGAAAACAAGCCGGCCTGACCGCTCGCAAGGCGCGCAAGATGGGTGAGGCGCCGAAAAAGAAGCAAGCGGCACAGGTAGAGACGCCGAAAGCGTACTGGTGGCCGAACTTCTCGCGCGCCTCCTCGTGGGCCGAGGGCGAGGTGGTGCGCATAGCCACCGATGCTTCCTCGGATACTGTATTCAAGGGGTCGATGTGCTTCGTTGCGGGAAACGGCGACTACCGGTTACGGACTCGAGAAACCAAGGCGAGTACGGATGAGCTCGAGCTCGAAGCACTGACGCTCGCGCTGAAATACCTGCTCAAGGTGGGTGCGCGCAAGGCGGTTATTGAGTCCGATTCCGTAGCCGCTTTGGAGGCGGTCGAGCAGATTGTGCATAAGCGCGGCTCTAAAGCATCGCGGCCGGGGCGCACGTGGCGAGGGGTGTCTTCGGGTGCGCGGTCCCGATTCCAGCAAGCTTGGGGCGATATCCAGGGCCAATGCGAGGTTGACATTCGCCGTGTGCTCGGGCATGCGGGCGATCCGCTGAATCGGGCGGCCGACCAGATTGCGTACATGGGGTTGCGCGCGATTGCGCATCCAATGAAGCAGTCTCGCGAGACGCTGCGCGAGGGGATTCAGAAAGCTCTCTCGGCGTTGTGATTCGAACGCTTAGGGCTTTGGGACAGGCTTAGGGCTGATCTGATCAGGCCGAATTGAGGGAGTTAGGGCCGATCTGAGGCGGCCCAGCCTTCAGATCAGCCTGATCAGTATGGACCTAACGACAATAGGCGCGCTGGGAGGGGCGCGACTGAGCCGAGCCGGCCTGCGGAGCTTAAGCCAGGCGGCGGGCGCCGTCTCCCGGGCGGGCCACCAAGAAGGTGGGTCCTGGAAAGCCGCGGGATGCCGCGGCGTCGTGGATGGCTTCGGCGGTGGACTCGACGGCGGAGCGCGGGATGAGCGCGATGACGGCGCCGCCGAAGCCGCCACCAGTCATGCGGGCACCGAGTTCACCGGCCGCGGTGAAGGCGGAGTCGAGTTCCGGAGTGGTGACTTCGTACAGGTCGCGCAGGGAAAGGTGGCTTTCGCGCATGAGGCGGCGGAACTTTGCCAGGTCGGAAGAGGTGAGCGCGGTGGCGGCGTCGAGGGTGCGAGCGGTTTCGTCCACCACGTGGCGCACGCGGCAGCGGTAGAGTTCCGCGTCGGCGGGGTTGACGGTGGCGGCAAAGGCGACGGCATCCGGGATGTCGCGGATGGAGCGGCCGGCGGCGGACTGGACGGCGTCGATGATTCCGCGGCGGGAGGCGTATTGGCCGTCGGAAAGCGTGTGCGGGGCATTGGTGTCCGCGATGAGCAGCACCATGTCCTGGGCCTCGATATTGAACGGCACGCGCTCGACGGCGCCGGTGGCAAAATCCAGGAAGAGGGCCTTGCCGCGCTGGCCGAAGAGGCTGGCGTTTTGATCCAAGCCGCCGGTAGAGGCGCCGACCACTTCGTTCTCGGCGCGGATGCAGGCCTGGGCCAGCTGCGCGCGGGCGGCGTCATCGGGGGCGTTGCCGTGGCAGAGCTCGTAGGCGGCCACGGCCACGGAGCATTCGAGGGCGGCGGAGCTGGACAGGCCAGAGCCGACGGGGACGTCGGAGACGATGGCAATATCGAGGCCGGTGCAGGTCAGAACGTCCGCGGCAGTGGCGGCCCAGACGGTGCCGGCAACGTAGCCGGACCAGTCGGAAGGGTGGCCAGGGCGGACTTCGGAGAGTGGGAGGCTGGCCTGGGCAACGCTGCCGTCGTATTCGGAGGCTATCCGGAGAAGGCCATCGGTGCGGGGTGCGACGGCGACGGCGGTGTTTTGTTCCAGCGCAAAGGGAATGGAGGCGCCGCCGGCGTAATCGATGTGCTCGCCGATGAGGTTGACGCGGCCGGGAGCGGCCCACACGCCGGCGGGCTCGGGCGCGTCCGGAAAGGAAGCGGCGAAGAGGTCGCGGGCTGCGGCGGCAAGCTCGTCATCGCTGCGGGTGTCAATCCAGTTAAGCATCCCAGATCTCCTTGAAGCGGGCGGCGATGCGCTCCGGGGTGGTGTCATTGATCCACACGGCCTGCGAGGACTCGGAACCGGCAAGGTACTTCATGCGGCCGGGCGATCGCATGAGCGAAAAGAGCTGCAGGTGCATGCGGATGCCGGGGCGCAGGTCCGGATCCACCGGCGCCTGGGTCCAGCCGGCGATATACGGGGTCTTGTCCACGCCATCGAAGAAGCGGTCCACGGCGGAGTACAGCTTCTTGAGGAGGGGCGCGAGGTCGGCACGTTGGGCGCCGGAAAGCGCGGCGAAATCGGGAACCTCCTCATTGGGCATGACCATGGCTTCCAGCGGCCATTTGGCGGCGGCGGGAACAAAGACGGTGAAGTGCTCGGTCTCAGCAATGATGCGGGTACCGGCGGCGCGCTCACGATCGAGGAGATCCTGGAAGAGGTCGCCGTCATAGGCGCGGGCGGAATCCACAATGGACCGCAGGCGGGGCGAGAGGAATGGATAGGAGTAGATCTGGCCGTGCGGGTGCTGGAGGGTCACGCCTATTTCTTCGCCGCGGTTTTCAAAGGGGAATACCTGCTCCACGCCGTCGATCTGGGATAGTGCGGCGGTGCGGTGAGCCCAGGCCTCGATGACGGTGCGGATGCGCGATTCCGGCAGGTCCTTGAAGGATAGGGCTGGGTCCTCGGTAAAGCAGACCACCTCGCAGCGGGCGCGGGCAGGAAGGCGCGGCACCATGCCGAGCAGGTTATCGTCCTCCGGATGCTCGATGTCCGCGGTGGTGGCAAAGGACGGGAAGCGGTTTTCAAAGACCACCACGTCATAGCTGGGGCTGGGGATCTCCGTGGGCAGCTGGCCTTCGCGCGTAGGCGCCAGCGGGTTCTCGTTGGCCGGTGGCAAGAAGGTGCGGTTCATGCGGTGGGCGGCAAAGGCCACCCAATCCCCCGTTAGGGGATCCCGGCGCATTTCGGAAGCGGGGGCGACGGTGGGGATATCGCGGGCGTCGACAAGCACGCGGTCGGGATGGGGCTGGTCGTCGAAGTAGAGGATCTCGCGGCCGTCGGCAAGCGTGGCAGAGGTAATCTCAACCATTAGTTTTCTCCTGGGATGGTGATGGGCTTCAGGCGTGCCCACAGCACAAAGGCAGCGGCCACGGCCAGCAAAGCAAGGCTTGCCCATAGGTTATCGCTGGCGTTCTTAGCCTGCCCGGTATCCGGGTTGATGCCTGGGTCGAGGAAGAAATAGCAGCCGAGCAAAATCAGGCCGTAGAGGCCGAGGAGTGCGGCGATGACGTTGCGCAGGTCGAATGCGCCCGCGCGCTTTTTCTCAGACATGTTGGGCTCCTTAGGCGAAGATGACGTTGAGGGCTACGGCCATCACCAGGCAAATGATGCCCAGCGGGACGGTCTGCTGGTACCACGGCAAGGACTTTTCGGTGTAGTCCTCAAAGTGGTCCTTGGGGGTCACGGAAGAGACGAAGCCAACCAGCTCGCTATCCGGCTTGGGCTGGGTGAACAGGGTGACCACGATGGAGACCAAGATATCCACCACGAAGGCCACACCAGCCGCCACAAAGGCCGTGCCTTGGCCGGGCAGGTTGATCATGTCCGTGAAGGATGCGACGTACCAGAAAGCGATAGCAGAACCGGTACCGGCTACGAGTCCGGACCAACCGGCGTGCGGGGTCATGCGCTTCCAGAACATGCCCAGAATGAAGGTGGCAAACAGCGGCGCATTGAAGAAGCCAAACAGGGTTTGCAGGTAGTCCATGATATTGCCAAAGTTTTGCGCGAGCAGTGCGGTAAAGATGGCAATAGCGGTGGCGATAATCGTGGCTATGCGGCCGAACTTCAGGTAGTAGTCATCCTCGCGGTCCTTGACCACATAGGTCTGCCAGATGTCATAGGAGATGACGGTATTAAAGGCCGAGATATTCGCGGCCATGCCGGCCATGAAGGAAGCGAGCAGGCCGGCGATCGCCACGCCCAGCAGGCCATTAGGCAAAAGGTCGCGCATGAGCAGCAGGATGGCGTCATTCGGCTCCGCGCGCTCCTCCATCAAGTCGGCCACGGAAACGGAGGCAACCATGCCTGGAATGACCACGAGGAAGGGCACGAACATCTTGGGGAAGGCGCCGATAATCGGCGTCTTACGGGCGGCGGAAATGGAATCGGAGGCCATGGCGCGCTGAACTTCCACGAAGTTGGTGGTCCAGTAACCAAAGGAAAGCACGAAGCCGAGGCCCAGCACGATGCCGATGACGGACCACACGGGATTCTCAAAACCGGAGATATCCGTGCCCGGCCAAGTGTGGAAGTGCGATTCCTGGGCCACCGCGTCCTTCAGCCCGCTCCAACCACCAACGCGGTTCAAACCAATGATGGTCAGCGGGGCGAGTGCGGCGATGATGACGAAGAACTGCAGCACCTCGTTATAGATGGCGGCCGAAAGTCCGCCCAGGGTGATATAGGACAGCACGATGAGACCGGCCACGAGCAGCGATACCCACATCTGCCAGCCCAGCAGGGCCTCCACGATGGTGGCCAGCAAGTACAGGTTCACGCCGGCAATAAGCAGCTGGGCCACAGCGAAGGAAATCGCATTGACCAGGTGCGCGGCATTGCCAAAGCGCTTGCGCATGAACTCCGGCACCGAGCGCACCTTGGAGCCGTAGTAGAACGGCATCATCACAATGCCCAAAAAGACCATTGCCGGGATGGCGCCGATCCAGAAGTAGTGCATTGTTTGGAAGCCGTACTCCACGCCATTGGCGGACATACCGATGATTTCCACCGCGCCCAGGTTGGCCGAGACGAAAGCCAGTCCGGTCACCCAGGCGGGCAATCCGCGGCCGGAGAGGAAGAAGTCGATGGAGCTAGACACTCGGGCCTTGGCGGCCCAGCCGATGCCTAGTACGAAGAGGAAGTAGATGGCTACCAAGAAGTAGTCCACCCAGGAGGCATCGAGCCTCAATACGGATTCAGCAGTCTCCATGGCTGACCTTTCTAGTTATTGTTCTCTGCTGCAAGGCGCAGCGTGAATCTCTGCGGGTTCTGAGCGCTCAGGCGCACGAGGTCTTCCCCGCTGCGCAGCGCATTCGGCGGCGCGCTCATCGGCTCCACGGCCAATGCCTTGCCGGGGCCGCCTGCCCGCGGGAAATCGGCCGGGGTAAACATCTGCACCCAGTTCAGGCCTTCGCCCATCTCCAAGCGCACGCCCTTTCCACCGGCCGAATACACGGCCATCAGTGGGCCTTCGCCGTGGAAGCAATCGTCCCAGTCCACCTCGGCGATAGGTTGATTAACAATGCGCACCTGCTCCGTCTTTCCCGTAGGCAGGTTGCGGGCGTCGAGCAGATAGCGCTTGCCGACGTCCACACTGAGCACCGCTTCCTCCGCCCCAGCTCCCTGTGGGGAGAGGTAAAGGTGCAGCCCATAGGCGAAGGGAACCTCGCCGGGTTCCGCGGTGCGGGCGGTGAGCTGGTGGTGCAATCCCTGCTCATCGAGGGTATAGGTGGCCTCTAGTTGAATCGCCCACGGCCAGCCCTGGCGCGGCTCAATATCAAAGGCAAGAGCCACCCGGTTGTCCGAGCGTTCCTTGACGTGCCACCAATCCACCGCGAATCCATGGATGGCGTTATTGCGCTCCAGCTCCGTGATGCCTAACTGGTGGGCTGTCCCCTGCCATTCAAACCAGCCATCCTCGGTGCGATTCGGCCACGGCGCCAGCACCACTCCAGCCATCAGTGGCGGCTTGCCCTCGTAGCTTTCTACCAAGGGTGCGCCGCGATAGGTCAGCGCCTTGAGTGCACCGCCGAATAGACCAATCTCGGCTGCATAATCGCCGTGGGCAAGTGCGACGCTGGGGTAGTCGGCGTCAGGGCCAGCCGCTCCTCCACTGGTCATAACAAAGACCTTTCTGGCTATAACTTTCGTTGGATTTAGCCTAGGAGTACGGCAAAGCACAGGTCAATCGTTTGCATAACCGCCCGCGAATACCTTCTATTTCAGCTGCTCATCGCAGTAGAGTTAACCGCTTGTTAACCTCTTTCGGGGCTGGAGGCACCTATGGGCCGCGAGCCGCCACACCGGGCAGGAGCGCTATCCCCGCATCCGCCGCCACACTATGCGCGCCGCGGAGTGAGGAGTGGCCAGGACTTCGCGCAGGTAATTGCGCGGCATCAACCGCCACGGGGTGCGCGCGGGATGCAGGCGCACGGCAATGCCGAGGTGCCAGGCCCACAACGCGGTGCGCAGGACATGAAAATCATTGGTCACTACCTGCAACACGGCATCCGGAGCCAAGCGATGGGCATTTTCTAGATTTTCATTGGTGCTCGTGGCTTCCGGTTCCACCACTACGCGCTCGGCCGGCACACCGCGTTCGATGAGGTAGGTAGCCATGGGCCCCGCCTCACCACGGCCGGAGACAATAATCTGCTGACCGCTATAGAGCGCCAACGCCTTGTCTAGGCGCGAGCGCAGCATGGCGCCGGGGTAGCCGTGAGTTACGCGGGAGCCCAAAACAAGGAGCGGGTCAGACATGGATACCAGCATAGACTCGCCCACCCTTGACAGAAAGACGGAAATAGCCGTACCTTTAACTCAAATATGCAATCGATTGCACCCAGGAGGGCCAGAAGCCGGCCCACACGCCTAAACCAAGGAGGACAGCATGGCCGGAACCACCCTCAAGGACGTGGCCGCTGCTGCTGGAGTATCCATTTCCACCGCGTCCCGTTCGCTCTCGGGGAACCCAGCCATCTCGGAGCCCACGCGCCAACGCGTCAAGGACACGGCCATCAAGCTCAACTATAGGCCCAATGCCCAAGCCCGAGCATTGCGCAGCTCCCGATCTAACGCCATCGGCTTGGTCATCCCCAGCCTAGATAATGCCTACTTCGCCGCAATGGCCGCAGCCATTGAAGAGGCCGCCGATAAGCAGGGACTCGCCACGATGATTACCAGTTGCGGCGAGGATCCGCAGCGGCTAGTCAAGTCCCTCGATGCCCTGATGGAACGCCAGGTAGACGGCATTATCGCGGTACCGCTCGAAGGCGCCGAAGAAGCGCTGGAGCAGGCGCGCGCTTACCGCCCGCTCGTGCTCATTGACCGCACCCTGGGCCAGATTCCAGCAGTGTTATCGGACCCCCACACGGGCATAAAACAAGCCGTGGAACAGCTCAAAGAGAAGGGGCACACGCACATCGGCTACCTTTCCGGGCCGCAGGAAACCTCCACCGGCCGCCAGCGCCTCCAAGCCTTCAAGACCGCCACCCGCGGCATGCCTACCCATATCCACCACGGCAGCTACCGCCACCGCGAGGGCTATAAAGGAGCCCTCGCACTCCTGCAAGAAGGCGTCACCGCGCTCATTGCCGGCGATTCCATGATGACGGCCGGCGCGCTGGAGGCCTGCCATAATGCGGGCAAGCGCATCGGAGAAGAAATCGCGCTCGTCGGCTTCGATGACTTCATCTACCTGCGCTTCCAACCTTCCCCTATCTCAGTGGTGGACCAGGATGTTGCCAGAATGGGCGAGACCGCCACGGCCAAGCTCATCGCGGCCATCAATGAAAAGCACCAACCGGAAGGCGAGGTGCTAGAAACCCGCTACATCCCGCGCATGTCCACCGCCCACCAACTCGATGGAGCCACGCCATGAGTGACTGCGTGTTGCGCCTGGACAATGTCACCAAATCCTTCGGCCCGGTGGAGGTCATTAAGGGGGTAGACCTCACCGTCCGCCGCGGCCAGGTGCAGGCCTTGTTGGGTGAAAATGGCGCCGGCAAGTCCACCCTCATCAAGATGATTGCCGGAGTGCACGAACCAGATTCCGGCCGCATCCTGGTAGATGGCACAGAGGTGAAGATCCCAGATACCAAGGCCTCTGAGGCGCTGGGAATCGCCACCATCCACCAAGAGCTCAACCTTGTGCCCACCATGTCCGTGGCCGAGAACATCATGCTTGGGCGCACCCCACGCCGCTTTGGATTGGTCAATCGCAAGCACCTCAAGGCACAAGCCCAAGCGGCACTGCACCTTATTGGCTTGGACGTGGACCTAGACATGCCGGTGGGTGAGCTGGGTGTGGCCAAACAGCAGCTCGTAGAAATCGCCAAGGCGCTGTCCATGAACGCGCGCATCCTCATCTTGGATGAGCCCACGGCCGCGCTCACCGGCAAGGAGGTTGATGCACTCTTTGCCGTGCTCGAGGAACTCAAGGCCAAGGGCGTGGCCATGGTCTTTATCAGCCACCACCTGGAAGAGCTGGCGCGCATTGCAGAGACCATCAGCGTGCTGCGCGATGGCTCTTTCATCGCCGAGGTCCCGGCCGATACGGACGAAGACGAGCTGGTGCGCCTCATGGTCGGCCGCGAGATTGAAAACCAGTACCCGCGCGAGGTTCCTCCCGAGCACGGTGAGGCCCTGCTGGAGGTCTCCGAGCTGACTGCCGACGGCGCCTTTCACGACGTCACCTTCACCGTCCATGCCGGCGAAGTCGTCGGCCTCGCCGGGCTCGTGGGCGCCGGCCGCACCGAAATCATTCGCGCCATCGCGGGCGCTGACCCATACGATTCCGGCACCATTCGCGTTGGCGGCACCCAGCTGCGCAGCGGCGATATTCGCGCCGCCATCCGTGCCGGCGTGGGCCATATCCCCGAAGACCGCAAATCCCAAGCACTAGTTCTGGACGCCTCGGTGGGCGATAACCTCGGATTCGCCACCCTCTACCCCACCGCTAAGGCAGGGCTGGCAGACCGCAGCGGCCAACGCCGCCGCGCCGGTGACGTAGCGGAGAAGCTGCGCATCCGCATGGCCGATCTCTCCCAGCCCATCCGGAACCTATCCGGCGGCAACCAACAAAAGGCGGTCTTTGGCCGCTGGGTACTGGCCGGCTCCAAGGTCCTCCTCCTCGATGAGCCCACCCGCGGCGTCGATGTTGGCGCCAAGGTGGAGATTTACAACATCATCAATGAGGTCACCGCTGCCGGGGGCGCCGTGCTTATGGCCTCTTCCGATCTGCCCGAGGTGCTCGGCATGTCCGACCGCATCCTCGTCATGTCCGGCGGCCAACTCGCCGGCCAGCTCCCTAAGGACTCCACCCAAGACGAGGTCATGGCCTTTGCCGTATCCAATGTGACCTCCGCTACCTCTGCCTCTGCTGCCGCGCCTGCCGGCACTAACCCCAAGGATGAAGCATGACCAAGAATCGAGTAGTTAACTGGGCCATGAATAATGGCGCGCTCGTCGGCCTCATTGCCCTGTGCATCGCGCTGTTTATCGCTACGCCGTACTTCCTCACCGTGGCGAACCTGCTCAATATCGGCATCCAGGCCGCCACGGTGGCCATCTTGGCCTTCGGCATGACCTTTGTCATCGTCACCGCCGGTATCGACCTCTCGGTGGGCTCGGTCGCCGCGCTCGGCGCCATGGTCTCTGCCTATATGTTCTCCACCGCGGGGCTGCCTGGCTGGCTCACCCTGCTCCTCGGCCTGGTCGTCGGCGCGCTGGCCGGCGCCATCTGCGGAATGGCCACCGCGTGGGGCAAGATCCCCTCCTTCATCGCGACGCTAGCCATGATGTCCATCGCCCGTGGCCTCACCCTGGTCATCTCCCAGGGCTCGCCGATTGAAACCGCCCCGTCCGTCAATGCCTTTGGCGGCGATATCGCCGGCTTCCCCGTGCCCATCATCATGATGGTCATCGCCGGGCTCATCTGCTGGTTCATCCTGGAGCGCACGGTGCTCGGCCGTTCCATGTACGCCATCGGTGGCAACCTGGAGGCCGCCCGCCTCTCGGGCCTGCCGGTCAAGCGCATCCAGATCGCCGTCTTCGCACTCTCCGGTTTCTTCGCCGCCTGGGCCGGCATGGTCATGGCCGGCCGCCTCGAATCCGCACAGCCGCAGGCCGGCACCGGCTATGAGCTCGATGCCATCGCGGCCGTCGTCATCGGCGGCGCCTCGCTCTCCGGTGGCCAAGGCAAGGCCACCGGCACCCTGGTCGGCGCGATCTTGCTAGCGGTCATCCGCAATGGCTTAAACCTGCTCAACGTCTCCTCTTTTTGGCAGCAGATCGTCATCGGCCTGGTCATCGCGCTGGCCGTCGGCTTCGACGTCATCCGCAATAAGACGGCCAACTAAGGAGCACCCGCCATGAAAAAACTCATCGCCACCCTCCTCGTACCTGCCCTCGCGCTGGGCCTTGCCTCCTGCAATCGCTCGGAAGAAGACCGCAACCGCATCACCCTAGCGCTATCGACGCAGACCAACCCCTTCTTCGTCGAACTGCGCCACGGCGCACAGGATAAGGCCAAGGAACTCGGCGTTCCGCTAGACATCCAAGACGCCTCCGATGACCCCGCCCAACAGGTCAATCAGCTGGGCAATGCCACCTCCATGGGCGCCAAGGTCGTCGTGGTCAACCCCACCGATTCCGATGCCGTTGCCCCAGCGGTTCGCGGCATCAAAAATGACGGCGTGCCCGTCATCGGCGTGGATCGCGATGTCAACGGCGTAGAGCTGGATTCCATGGTGGCGTCCGATAACGTCGCCGGTGGCGCGCAAGCGGCGGATAAGCTCGCTGAAGCCATCGGGGAAAAGGGCGATATCCTCATCCTGCAGGGCACCGCTGGTACCTCCGCCTCGCGCGAGCGCGGCAAGGGCTTTGAAGAGCAGATTGCGAAGTACGGGGACATTCGGGTCGTCGGCAAGCAATCGGCGAATTTCGACCGCACGGAAGGACTCAACGTCGCCACCAACTTGCTGCAGGCCAACCCGGATATCAAGGCCATCTTTGCAGAGAACGATGAAATGGCGCTCGGCGCGGTCGAAGCTTTGGGCTCGCGCGCTGGATCTGAGGTCAAGGTGGTGGCATTTGATGGCACCTTCGATGGCCTCAAAGCGGTCAAAGATGGCAAGCTGGAAGCTACCATCGCCCAGCAGCCCGCAGAGCTCGGTGCCCGCGCCATCGAACAAGCCGCAGCGCTCCTGCACGGTGGCGCGGCGGAGAAAAGCGTTCCCGTCGAGGTCATCACCGTCACCCGCGACAATGTGGAGGATTTCCAATGAGCAAGCTAACCGTCGTCGGTTCCATCAATGCCGATCTCATCGTGCACGCCGAGCGCCACCCGCAGCCCGGCGAGACCCTCCTGGGCTCTGGCGGCGACATCTTGGCCGGGGGCAAGGGCGCTAACCAGGCTGTCGCGGCCGCACAGCTGGGCGCTACCGTGGCCTTCGTGGGCGCGGTCGGCTCCGATCCCTATGCCGAGCCCGCCATGCACTACATGCGCACCTCCGGCATCGATCTGAGCGCCGTGGAGCAGGCCGATACCAACACCGGCCTCGCCGTCATTACTGTCTCGGCCGATGGCGAGAACACCATCGTCATCTCCCCCGGCGCCAACGCGCTTGTCGACGCCCCCTTTGTCTCTTCCCGTGCATCCACCATCGCCGACGCCGACGTGGTCCTCCTCCAAGGTGAAATCCCCGCCTCCGGTTTCCAGGCCGCGGTCGAGGCGGCCCAAGGCCGAGTGGTGGTTAACCTCGCGCCCGTGGTCGAGGTCGACCGCGATTCGCTCCTGCAGGCCGATCCCCTGCTGGCCAATGAACATGAAGCAGGGCTCATCCTGGACCAATTCGGCCTACCTGCACAGGGCGCCCCGCGCGAGCTCGCCCACCGCCTAGTAGAGGCCGGCTTCCGGTCCGTCGTGCTGACCCTCGGCGCCCACGGCGCCTACGTG
Organism: Corynebacterium tuberculostearicum SK141; assembly: GCF_000175635.1. Lineage (GTDB taxonomy): Bacteria > Actinomycetota > Actinomycetes > Mycobacteriales > Mycobacteriaceae > Corynebacterium > Corynebacterium tuberculostearicum_C. The sequence goes on from NZ_ACVP01000003.1 coordinate 134,694, forward strand.
GCCACCCCGGAAGGCGGCACGGACATCCCCACCCCGCGCGTGACCGCCGTGGATACCACCGGCGCCGGCGATGCCTTCGCGGGTGCCTTCTGCGCCCAGCTGCTCACCGGTGCCTCGCTTGTCGATGCCGCCACTTTCGCCGCCCGCGTCGGCGCCCTCGCCGCCACCGGCAACGGCGCACAGCCGTCCTACCCCACCACCGAATCCGCCCTGCCGGAGGTCACCGATGCGTAGGTCCGGCCTGCTCAATCCCGCGCTCACCAGCGCCGTCGCCCGCTTGGGCCACACCGATACCTTCGTTATCGCCGATTGCGGCCTGCCCATCCCCCACGCTGTGCCCGTCATCGACCTCACGCTGACCTTCGGCATCCCCACCTTTGCCGATACCCTGGCGGCCCTCCTCGATGAGGTCGTGGTCGAAGCCGCCACCATCGCCGATACCACCCCGCCCGAGGTGCGCTCCCTGCTTCCCGCAGTACCGCTTACCGAGGTCTCCCATGACGACCTCAAGCGCGAGGTCGCCCGCGCCTCCTTCGTCGTGCGCACCGGCTCCACCACGCCGTTTGCCAATGTCATCCTGCGCTCCGGCGTCCCCTTCTAGCGCTTATAAACGCTTCCGCGTGCCCCTACGGTAAACACTTCCACCAGCACTTCTTGCTCCTCTACGGAGTACAGCACACGGTAATTTCCCACCCTTATTCTTCGGCCACTCCTGCCGGACAAAGCGATAGATCCCGGTGGATATGGGTCTTTAGCCAGTCCACCGATCGCGCGCTTAATCCGTTGATATTGCTTTCGGTTTCCCTGATGGATTTTCTGTAACTCCCGCTTAGCCTGCCGCGTCAACGCGATGTTGTAGTCCATGACCTCTTAAAAAGTTGTACTCTTTGCTAACTTAGTACTAGTAGTACTTTGATGTTTTAGGAGCTTTCATTGTCTTTGCCCCTTTCCGAACTCCGCACCCGCTTAGGCCAGGTCATTGACCAAGCCCACTACGCAGGCACCCGCACCGTTGTCACCCGCAACGGTAAGGAAGCCGCAGTTATCATTTCGCCTCAAGAACTAGCATTCCTTGACCGCCTCGAAGCCGCCGCAGATGCTGAAGCCCTCCGCCAAGCCCGCGCCGTCGATACCGGCGAACGCTTCTCTTTTGAGCAGGTCACGGAAGAAATTGAAGGGCGCTAGCCGTAAATTGGCTCGGCTTCAAACCACTGCGAACCACTCACGACATGCTTGTAGGCAAATTTCAGAGGAAAGGTCATCTCCTTCTTGGAGTACAGCTGCACCGCAGAGCTTCCTGCAAGCATGATCCCAGGCCACCGCTTGTGCAGGATGCGAGCTACTTCCATGGGAGTCGGTTCCCGCCACGTATAGATCCCGCGGCCGATTCGGATTATCTTTCCATTCGCTACATGAGTTTTAAGCTCTCCCCTGCTTAGGCCTGAAACCAGTACTTCTTCCATGCTTCCCCCTTTGAGCATTATTCCCCTGCCCGAAAGCTTAAAGCACGCTTCCTCACGCCGCAGGCTACAACGATGCACAGCAAGCACGTTTTGCCCTTTTCCTCCGCGAATTTTGCCCGATCGTGCTTGTTTTGCATGTTGGCAAGGGGCGATGAGAACTTCGCTAGAGATTAGGAGACAAAACAAGCACGTTTTGCCGAAAAACTACGTGGTTTTGGCTAAAACGTGCTTGCTTTGTTCGGTCTTCGACCGGAGAGCTACTCTCCCAGCAGCTTGTCGCGCAGGTTCTTATCCTTCTGCTCGACTTCCTCGGCCATCTGCTTTTGGTAGTCCACCATCTTGTCTTGGATGGCGGGGTCGTCAGCGCCGAGGATGCGGGCGGCGAGCAGGCCGGCGTTCTTCGCACCGCCGATGGAGACGGTGGCTACCGGCACGCCGCTGGGCATCTGCACGATGGACAGGAGGGAGTCGAGGCCATCGAGATCCTTTAGTGCGCGGGGGATACCGATGACCGGCAGCGGCGTGGCCGCGGCGACCATGCCGGGAAGGTGCGCGGCACCGCCGGCGCAAGCGATAATCGCCTTCAACCCGCGGGTATGGGCTTCCTTGGCATAGGCCAGCATCTTTTCCGGGGTGCGGTGGGCGCTGACCACGCCGACCTCGAAGGGGATGCCAAAGTCCGCGAGGACCTGAGCGGCGGGTTCAACGGTGGGCCAATCGGAATCGGAGCCCATGATGATGCCTACGTGCGGTTGCATAGTGTCCTTTCTACAGGAAGGAATTTAAGCCCATTCGGCGTGCACGAGGAAGTGCGCGGCCTGGCGGGCGATGGTCAGGGTCTCGTCGGTATCTTCACCGGTGACGTTGACGTGGCCAATCTTGCGGCCTGGGCGGTGGTCCTTGCCGTAAAGGTGAATCTTGGCCTGCGGGTAGCGCTGCATGACCTCGCGGACGCGCTCCGGCATAGGCATGGCGGGATCTTCGTCAGCGCCCAAAACATTGGCCATCACGGTGACGGGGGCGAGCGCGTCGACTGCGCCCAAGGGGAGGTCGAGCACGGCGCGCAGGTGCTGCTCAAATTGGGAGGTCACGCAGCCATCCTGGGTCCAGTGGCCGGTGTTATGCGGGCGCATGGCCAGTTCGTTGACGGAGATATCCTCGCCTTCGGGGCCGTCGAAGGCAAAGAGTTCGACGGCCAGCACGCCGGTCACGCCGAGGGATTCAGCGATGGACAGGCCCAGCTCGGAGGCGCGCTGGGAAAGTTCCGGTGTAAGGCCAGGGGCGGGAGCAATGGCCTCGGCGCAGATGCCGTTTTCCTGGCGGGACTGGGTAATCGGCCACACCTTGGCCTCGCCGGAAGGACGGCGGGCGACCAAGATGGAAAGCTCGCGGGTAAGTTCCACCTTTTCCTCTGCCATCAGCGGGGTTCCGGCCTCGAGCAGCTCGGAGACCAGCTCAAAGCAATTCTCAGCGGTGGGGAACCATACGCCCTTGCCGTCATAACCACCGCGGCGGGCCTTGAGGCACACGCGGCCATCGACGGCGTCGAAAAAGGCGCGGGCATCGGCCACCGAGTCGATGGCGGCAAAGCGCGGCACGGGAGCGCCCAGCGCGGCGAGCTTTTCGCGCATCTTGAGCTTATCTTGCGCATAGATAAGGGCGGTGGGCTGGGGCTGGACGTTAAATCCGGCGTCGATAAGCGCGGCGGAGTGCTCGTTGGGCACATGCTCATGCTCGAAGGTAATGGCATCCGCGCCCTCTGCCACACCGCGCAGCTCCTCCAAGGAGGTGTAATCCCCCAGCACCACGTCCGGGGTGACCTGCGCTGCGGAGGAGTCCGGCTTGCTGGCCAGAATCCGCAGGTGAATATCGAGTTCCGCGGCGGCCGGCTGCATCATGCGAGCCAGCTGGCCGTCGCCACAAACAGTTACAATAGGCTTTAAGTCACTCACGTCCCCCAATACTAGCCTGGATACTATGTTCACTCGTCATACCATCTTCCAAAATTCCCTCATGACCGCTTTGCTCGACGGCATTTATGACGGCGAAATGACCATTTCGGAACTGCTTGGTAAGGGCAATTTTGGCCTCGGCACCTTTGATGGCCTCGACGGAGAGATGATCATTTTGGATGGCACCTGCTACCAGCTGCGCGGCGATGGCTCCGCGCAGATTGCAGACCTGGACCAGCGCACCCCCTACGCGGTGGCCACGAACTTTGTCCCGCGCATTACTGCCGACGCCCCCGCGGGCCTGCGCCGCGATCAGCTCTCTGCGTTCATCGATAAGCTCGAGCCTTCCGCTAACTACATGTACGCGGTGCGCATCGTGGGCACGTTCAAGGAGGTGACCACCCGCACGGTGGTCAAACAAGAAAAGCCCTACCCACCAATGTCTGAGGCCGTGGGCGGCGATAAGGAGCTGCACTTTAAGGACGTCGAGGGCGTTATCGGCGTCTTCCGCACCCCTGTCTATGAAAAGGGAATCTCGGTACCGGGCTGCCACGTGCACTTTATCGACGCCGCCCGCACCTCCGGTGGCCACGTGCTGGACTACGTAGTGGATAAGGCAACGGTTGAGCTCTGCCCCGCTTCCGATCTAGAGCTGCGCCTGCCGCTGACGCAAGAATTCAGCCGAGCCAACCTCTCCCCCGAGGATCTGGATAGCCAGCTGCACACCACCGAGGTTAAAACCAAGGGCGATCATTAATAATCTCGGCCACGCGCTTGGGCTTGGCCACGTTGGGAAAATACATGGCCCGGTCCCAGCCGTGAATGGCTAGGGACACCCCACCCCGGCGCTTGCGGGCGCCGCGGATATCCTGCAACGGAATCGAATCAATATTTCGGCCCTCGCGCGCGATGACGCGCCTATTAGTCACGATGAAGCGCTTGCGGCGAGCCTTATAAAGGGGAATGACAAAGCGCCAGATTCCTAGCAGGGCCCATACCGCGACGAGTCCGTTGCGCAGCATCGGGTCTACTGCTTGGACATCGCACCAACCGATGGCGATCCACAGCAGGCCGGTGATAAGGATGAGCTCGAGGAAGGGGAAAATCAGCGCGCGAAACGGCGCGGAGACATCCGCGCGCTTGACCTCACCTTGGCCCATCTTCATTAGTCCCATAGCTATGGATGCTACCTCGCGTGTCTACTTCCGTGGACGCAGGTGCGTGACATCACCTGCGGAATAGTACTCGCCGGCGACCATGATGCGGCCGTCCTCGCCAATTTCATCGACGTGGCCGGTGACATCGCCGGACGGGGTCTCTAAGCGTACCTCCTGGCCCAGCGAGGAGCAGACCGCACGGTAGTCACGCAAGAGCTGCGGATCTTGGTTCTCCCACTGCACGATGCGACGGCGCAGGTTCTTCAACACGGTAATGGCCAGCTCGGTGCGGTCCGTATCGCGACCCTCGAGCGCGAGCGAGGTGGCCTTTTCAATCGGTAGCTCCTCACGAGTCAGGGTGACGTTGATGCCCATGCCCACGACGACGCGCGCGGATGGTGCGGCGCCACCTACTGCCTTATTAACCTCTGTTTTATTGACTTCAGCCTTATTTACTTCGGCCTTGTTAACTTCGGCCTTGCCTACCTCCACCTTGGTGAGCTCGGTCTTTGGCGCGGCCTTGAAGGCCTGGCCCACGGGACCGGCCTCGGCAAGGATGCCGCACAGTTTATTGCCGTCGATATGCACGTCGTTTGGCCACTTCAGCACGGTGCCCTCGATCGAATCGGTCACTGCAAGGCCCGCGGCCAGCGGCAGGGTGCCCAGGTGCTCGAGGGATTCCGGCAGCAAGAGCACGGAGAAGATGACCTGGGAGCCGGCCGGCGCGGTCCAAGTGCGGCCGAGGCGGCCCTTGCCGGAAAGTTGTTCGTCGGCAAGCAGCACGGTGCCATCCGCAACGTTGGTGGCCTGCATCAAATCGGTATTGGTGGAGCCGGTCTTTTCCACGAAATCGATGGTGGTGAAATTGTCCGCCAGCGCGGTGCGAATGCGTTCCAAATCAAGTGCAGTCATAAGCTTCAAGGATACCGGCCGCCAATGGTGCTAGTGTGTTGCGCATGGCAAAGGTCACTTTTGAAAAGGTCAACATCACCTACCCCGGCGCGAGCGCGCCCACGGTAAAAGAATTGGACCTCGATATCGCAGACGGCGAATTCCTAGTCCTCGTTGGCCCATCGGGCTGCGGCAAGTCCACAACGCTACGCGCACTGGCGGGCCTGGAACCTACCTCCAGCGGCCGCATCACCATCGATGGCAAGGACGTGACCAACCTGGAGCCAGGCGATCGCGATATCGCCATGGTCTTCCAGAACTATGCCCTCTACCCGCACCTGACGGTGGAGGAAAACATGGGCTTTGCCCTGAAGCTGGCGAAGCTCCCCAAGGCCGAGATCAAGGCCAAGGTGCACGAGGCGGCGGAAACGCTCGGCCTGACCGAGTATCTCAAACGCAAGCCCAAGGATCTATCCGGCGGTCAGCGCCAGCGCGTGGCCATGGGCCGGGCCATTGTCCGCGAGCCGAAGGCCTTCCTCATGGATGAGCCGCTGTCCAACCTGGATGCCAAGTTGCGCGTGCAGACCCGTGCGGAGCTGGCCAGCTTGCAGCAGCGCTTGGGCACGACGACCGTGTATGTCACCCACGACCAGGTGGAAGCTATGACCATGGGCGACCGCGTGGCGGTCCTCAAGGACGGCGAGCTGCAGCAGGTAGCCCCGCCGCGCGAGCTTTACGACGCCCCCGCGAACGAATTCGTTGCCGGTTTCATCGGCTCGCCGGCGATGAATATCTTTGATTACAACGGTTCCCGCGTGGGCGTGCGCCCGGAAAAGATGTTCATCAATAAGGGCCCAGTGGGCTTCCAGGGCGTCGTAGACATCGTGGAAGAACTCGGTGCTGAGTCTTTTGTCTACGTCACCGTGGGCGAAAACCGCTTTGTTGCTCGCGCCGAAGGCACCCCACCGCAGCGCGGCGAGGAGGTAGTGCTGACCTTCAACCCGCGCGAGGCGCACCGCTTCGATCCGGAAACGGGCCGCCGCATCGCGCAGGACTAGTTCTAGCGGCGGCTAAGCGGCGAAGAAGGCTGGGACGCAGGTACGCGTCCCCGTCACCTATAGCCCCTTTTCTACCCCCGTTTAGAGTTAAATAGGCCAAAATTATCCACCTTTTGGTTTCCGTATTTTAGGTTTAAAGAACCGAAAGTTTTCCGAAAGGTGAATTCCATGAAGAAATTCCTGCTTCGCACCACCGTTGCGACAACCGCAGTTTTGGCACTGGCCGGCTGCTCTTCTTCCTCCTCCGATTCCGCGGCGGGCGGTTCCTCTGAGGGCGGTGCGGATGCGCGCGGCCCCATCACTTTTGCCATGGGCAAAAATGACACGGACAAGGTGACCCCCATCATCGAGAAATGGAACGAGCAGCACCCAGACGAGAAGGTCACCCTCAAGGAGCTGGCCGGTGAGGCCGACGCCCAGCGCGAAACCCTGGTGCAGTCCTTGCAGGCGGGCAGCGATGACTACGATGTCATGGCCCTCGACGTGGTGTGGACCGCGGAGTTCGCCGCCAACCAGTGGCTCCAGCCGCTCAATGGTGACTTTGAAACCAATACGGATGAGCTTTTGCCGGCCACCGTGGAGTCCGCCACCTATAACGACGTGCTCTACGCACTGCCACAAAACACCAACGGACAGCTACTTTTCCGCAATACCGAGCTCGCAGATAAGGCACCAGAGAAGTTTGCAGATCTTAAGTCCGCGTGCAAGGCACTGGACAAGGGCAAGGACTGCCTGACCACCCAGTTCAAGCAGTACGAGGGCTTGGCACTCAACACCGCTGACTTTATGGAAGGCTGGGGCGGCTCCGTCTTGGATAAGGACGGCAACGTGACCGTGGATTCCAAGGAGGCCAAGGACGGCCTGCAGGCCATGGTGGATGCCTACAAGGAGGAGACCATTTCCAAGGACTCCACCGCCGCTACCGAGGAAGAAACCAATATGGCCTTTACTGAGGGCAAGACCGCCTTCGCCATGAACTGGCCATATATGTACTCCAACGCGGTGGATGCCGGCGTTGACGTCGAGGTCCAGGCCCCGCTGGGCAAGGACGGCGTAGGCGTGTCCACACTGGGCGGCTATAACAACGGCATCAATATCAATTCCAAGAATAAGGGCACCGCGCTCGACTTCATGAAGTTCATCATCAACGAGGACAACCAGAAGTCCTTCGCGGAGCAGTCCTTCCCGCCGGTCTTGGCTTCCATCTACGATGACCCGCAGCTGCAGCAGGAATTCCCGTACCTGCCGGCGCTGAAGGAATCTCTGGAGAACGCGGTACCGCGCCCGGTTTCCCCGTTCTACTCGGCCATTTCCAAGGCCATCCAAGACAATGCCTACGCTGCATTGACGGATGGCAAGTCGGTGGATGATGCTACCGCCGATATGAAAGCGGCCATCGAATCGGCTTCCCAGGGCTAAACGCCCAATCCGGGTGAGGTAGGCGGACACCCCGCCGCCTCACCCTTTGTGGTTTTCACTCCCCTAATGGGGATAGAATCTAGCCAATACTTAGCATTTCTTGAACAGAAAGGCGGTCCAGCGTGGCTATAGCTTCGCCGACTGCGTCCAAGGGGGCGCCGAAGGGGGCGTCGGCAAGCGCGCCGAAGCCCCAGCGCAAGAATTATGGGCGCGTGACCGGGCTGATTGCTCCGGCGCTCATCGTGCTCGCCGTCATCATCGGCTACCCCATCATCCGCGCCATTGTCCTGTCCTTCCAAGGCAATAGGCAGCTCAACCCGCAAACGGGGCTTTTTGAGGAGGGCGGCTTCGCCGGGCTGGAAAATTATCTGTACTGGATTAATAACCGGTGTGTTTCCGGCACTGGTCAGATTTCTACCTGCCCGCCGGGCGTTATCGCCACGGACTTTTGGCCGGCGGTAAAGATTACGCTCTTTTTCACCATCGTTACCGTGCTGCTGGAAACCATCCTGGGCATGCTGATGGCGCTCATTATGAATGGTGAGTACCGCGGCCGCGGGCTGGTGCGCGCGGCGGTGCTTATCCCCTGGGCTATTCCTACGGCCGTCACAGCCAAGCTGTGGCAGTTCATGTTCGCCCCAGATGGCATCGTTAACTCGCTGCTTGGTGCGAACATTGCTTGGACCACGGACCCGTTCTACGCTCGCCTGGCTGTCATCATCGCGGACGTATGGAAGACAGCACCATTCATGGCGCTGCTCATCCTGGCCGGCCTGCAGATGATTCCCAAGGACGTTTACGATGCCGCTCGCGTGGACGGCGCCAACCGTATCCAGACCTTCTTCCGTATCACCCTCCCGCTGGTGCGCCCGGCGCTCATGGTGGCCGTGCTCTTCCGCACCCTGGATGCGCTGCGCATGTATGACCTACCGGTCATCATGATTTCCAGCTCCTCCAACTCCCCCACTGCGACCATCTCCCAGCTAGTGGTAGAGGATATGCGCCAGGGTAACTTCAACTCCGCCTCTGCGCTCTCCACCCTGATTTTCCTTCTCATCTTCGTCGTCGCCTTTATCCTCATCCGCTTCCTTGGCGCGGATGTCTCCGGCAGGAAGGCAGCTAAATAATGCGTAAATTCGGACACTACGCCGGCATCATTTTCATCATGTTCTGGGGCCTAGCGCCCTTCTACTGGATGCTGGTGACGGCGCTGCGGGATCAGCGGTTCACCTTCGACACCACCCCGTGGCCCACCCACGTCACGCTGGATAATTTCCGCGATGCCCTGGCTACCGATAAGGGAAATGACTTCCTAGCCGCGCTCGGTAACTCGCTGCTTATCTCCCTGGTTACCACCGCTGTGGCCGTGCTCATCGGCGTCTTTACCGCCTATGCACTCTCCCGATATGACTTCCCGGGCAAAGGAATCGTGACCGGCATTATCCTGGCCGCCTCGATGTTCCCGGCCATTGCCTTGGTCACCCCGCTCTTCCAGCTCTTTGGCAACCTGGAATGGATTGGTACTTACCGCGCGATGATCATCCCCAATATTTCCTTCGCGCTTCCGCTGACGGTTTATACGCTGCTGAGCTTCTTCCGCCAGCTGCCTTGGGAACTAGAAGAAGCAGCCCGGGTGGATGGTGCCTCGCGCTCCCAGGCTTTCCGCCTCATCCTCCTGCCTCTGGCAGCACCGGCGCTATTTACCACCGCGATCATCGCCTTTATCACCACGTGGAATGAGTTCATGCTGGCCAAGCAGCTGTCCACCACCGATACCGAGCCGGTGACCGTAGCCATTGCACGCTTTTCCGGCCCGTCCGCTTTCGAGTACCCGTATGCTGCAACCATGGCCGCCGGCGCATTGGTGACCATCCCATTGGTCATCATGGTGCTCATCTTCCAGCACCGCATCGTCGCCGGTCTCACCGCAGGTGGTGTCAAGGCCTAATGCGCCGGGCCATGCTGTGGGATACCGCCTTAGGTTTCCTCGGTTTCTTTAGCCTCCTCGCGGTTATCCAAGCTGTACTCAATCTCTTCCACGACTCCCCCGCCTTATGGCCCGGCCTCCTCGCCGGCGTCTTGTGCCTCCTTACCTACCTGACCTGGCGGGCGAAAAGAAAGGACCTTTCATGAGCTGGTACCACAATGCCGTCTTCTACCAGGCCCTCGTCGGCTCCTTCAAGGCCGATGGGGATAAGGAGGTAGGCACGCTGCGCGGGGTCATCGATAAGCTGGATTACCTGCAGTGGCTCGGCGTGGACTGCCTGTGGCTCTCGCCGTTTTATGCCAGCCCCTTGCGCGATGATGGCTACGATATCGCGGACTACTACTCCATCCATCCGGATTACGGCACGATGGAGGACTTTGAAGAGCTCATTGCGCAGCTGCACCGCCGCGGCATGCGCATTATGACGGATCTGGCGCTCAATCACACCAGCTCCGACCACCCGTGGTTCCAGGCCTCCCGCACGGCTCCCACCGGCCCCTATGGCGATTTCTATGTTTGGGGCGATGACCCAGAGCGCTACCCCGAAATCCGTGTCATTTTCACCGACGTGGAAACCTCCAATTGGACATGGGATGACCAGCGCGGCCAGTACTACTTCCACCGCTTCTACTCCCACCAGCCGGATTTGAACTACGATAACCCGGCCGTGCAGGAGGAAGTGTTCAAGATCTTGTCCTTCTGGATGGACAAGGGGTTGGACGGCCTGCGCCTTGATGCTATTGCTTACCTCTTTGAACGCGATGGTCTGGGTGGCGAGTCCCTGCCGGAGACCATCGAGTTTGTGGAGAAGATTCGCTCCTTCATGGACACCCACTACCCGGACGCGGTGCTCATCGCGGAGGCCAACCAGCCTCCGGCCGAGACCATGCAGTTCTATGGCAAGGGCGAGCGCTTCCACATGGTCTTCAACTTCCCGGTTATGCCGCGGTTGTACCAAGCATTGGCGCTTGCCGACGCCACCCCGGTCTACTCCATCCTCGACGAACTACCCGCCCTGCCGGATGGCTGCCAATGGGGTACCTTCCTGCGCAACCACGATGAGCTCACCCTGGAGATGGTGGACGATGACGTGCGCGAGCTAATGTATGAGGCTTTCCTCCCCGATGATGAAATGCGCGCCCATGTGGGCATTGCCCGCCGGCTGATGCCGCTGATGAACGGTGATCGCCGCAAGGTGGAGCTCATGTTCTCGCTGCTGATGACCCTGCCGGGCGCACCGTTTATCTACTACGGCGATGAGATTGGCATGCTCGATGACACCACGCTCCCAGACCGCTATGCGGTGCGCACCCCAATGCAGTGGGACGATTCCGAGCACTCTGGTTTCAGCACCAAAGCACCTTCCCGCCTTCCGGTTGTGGGAGGTACCTCCGTGGCCGCCCAGCTTGATGACGCCACCTCGTTGCTCAACACCGTTCGCTCCATGATTGCCGAGCGCCATGCCCATCCGGATCTCGGCACCGCTCCGTGCGAGCCGGTCGAGACGGGCGAGGAAGCCGTCCTTGGCTATCAACGCGGCGATCTGCTGTGCCTGCACAACTTCAGCGATCGCTCCATCGACCTGGGCCCAGTAGAGCTCGGGCCGTACGGCTACGCCTGGCTGCCAGCCTAAGCCTGAGCGCGCAGCTGCAGCCTCCTCTCCTACTGGCGCACTGCGCAACCCACAGAGAAAAGCGCCCTGTCGGTCCTTATGGGCCGACAGGGCGCTTAATAGTTGTGGTGGCCTAGTTCCACTCAGGCGCGTCTTCGAGGCGCAGCTCGGAGTAGCGCGCTTCTGGCACAGAAGCCGAATACGGCTTGCCCTGGGCTTCCCACTGCTGGTCGGAGTTGCAGCGCACGTCCTGACCGTCAGTGTCGAGCATGGTAAAGCCCCATACCAGCTTGCCCTGCGAGTTCGCAGGCAAGGTGTACGGGCCAACCACCTGGTTTAGCTTCCAGTGCTGCTCGCTGACGTAGTTGAAGCCATAGGTCTTGGTCAGCACCTTGGCCAGCTCGCCGGTGCCCTCAACGGATCCGGAGACCTCGATGGTCTGCGTGCGAGCCTGGGTAACAGTGTGCTTGACCGGTACTTCCTCGGCGTTGCGGTTTGCCACGCTAGTAGCGTCGGTCTGCTTGAACCAGCGGCGCTTTGCGGTGACGTAGGTGCCGTTTTCACCTGGCGTCGAGCAATGCGTGCCTGGCTTGTAGTCGTCGTTCCAGCGCTGGGGCAGCTCAAAGTCCCCACCGAAATCAGCGGCGTGGGCAACAGGAGCGGCCACCAGGCTCAGCGCCGCGAGGGCGCTAGCGATGGACGTCTTGCTCACGTTTAGCCCCAATCGTTGTTATCGCGGGTGGAGACCTCGATGTGGCGCTCCTTCGGCAGGGTGGCGGTGAAGGTGCCGCCGTTGGCCTGCCACTTGTGGTCGGAGCCGCACACGGTCTTCTGGCCTTCGAAGTCAGAGACAACCCAGCCGGCGCGCAGGACGGCGGTCTTGCCCGGAGCAATGTTGTACGGACCAACCTGCTCGCCTACCTCGTAGGACTGGCTATCGGTGTAGCTGGAGGAGAAGGTGAAGTTGATGAGGTCCATCAGCTTGAAGTCAACGCCGGCGGAAACATTCCAGGTCTTGGTTTTGGTTTCCTTGATAGAACGGGTAACGGGCAGCGGCTCATCGTTGTAGTTGGACACGGTCCAGGAACCGGCGGAGCCATCGAAGTAGGTGCGCTTGATGTCAACGGTCTGGCCGGTATCACCCGGGTTGGAGCAACGCTCACCGATGGTGGTCGGGTTGGCCGGGCCGAGGTCGCGCTGCGGCAGGGCGTTAGCGGCCGGAGCGAAGATGAGGCCGGAAGCAACGGCAAGAGCCGCGGTGGTAGAAGCAATCTTGGACTTGAACATGGAACTTTCTCCTTGTGTAGGTGTGGTGGGGTTTAGTAGATGGTTTGGGTGGAAACCGGCAGGTCACGGAAGTCGTCCGGAGTGACGTCCTCGGTGCGGGTATTGCCGGCCTTATCGGTGATCTTGGCCTCTGCCCAGAAGCCGCTCGGGGCGGAGGTCTGCTTGTAGTTAGAGGTGAGGTCGTAGTCTCCGCTCTTGCCGCAGTGAATCTCGCGGTAGTTAATGCGGGTCATGGTGGTGCCATACTCCACACGCACGCGCTCGCCTGGCTTGAGGTCGACGTGCTTGAGCTCGGTGCCGACCGGCATGTAGGCGCGCTTTACGGCACCGACGGACTCCAGCCAGCCCTTCGGAATATCGCCGCGGTTGCCCTGCCAGTTGGTGTATGGGGCGTGCTCGGCGCCAACGACGAAGTCAGTTACCGGTGCAAACTCGTAGTCACCCTTGGACCAGTTGAGGAAGTCCGTGGAGTAACCAGCCTTGCGGTAGGTCGGCTTTACAGCGGTGATGTCCAGCGGGTACCAGGAGCTATCGCCGGCTTCACACTTATCGCCTTCCTTAGGCCAGGAGGGATCGCGCTGCAGATCCGCAGAAGGCTGCATGATCTCATCCTTCTTCGGATCGGCGATCTTCTCTAGGCTCGGGCCGGATACGGAGGTGTAGTTGCCCTCGATGGGCTTGGAGTTTGCACCCGGGGAACGGGATGGAATTTCCATGGCCAGATCAGACACGGAGCCGTCCGCCTTGATGATGTAGGCAAAGGCGTAGCGCTCGGCCGGGCCCTTACCGCGGATGACGTTAGAGCCTGGGATATTTTCCAAGCGGTCATCGTTGCAGCCTACGAACATGGAGATGAAGTCCTTTTCAATCACGCCGTACTCGACGCGGAAGGACTCACCCGGCTTCAGCTTCACTGGGCCGAAGGTTTCTTTATCGCGCCAGCCGTTGGTCATCTTCAGACCGATATCGGACTTAGCGGTGGTGTCCCAACCGGAAGGCAGCTTGGCCTTGGAATTGGCTTCAATCTCGTGATTGGTACCAGTTTCTACCTCGGCGGTGTAGGGCACTTCTTGGTTGGTGGTGTTTTTAAACTGCAGGGTGCCGTCGCTCATGTAGCGGCGGCCGGTTTCTGCAAAGCGCCATTCGCGCTCTGCATTATCGCCGGCGGCACTGCAGCTCTTGTAGAGGTTGGAAATGGGATATGCCTGCGGCATCGGGGGAACATCTCCCGCGTGTGCCACTGGCGTGAAGAGAGCCGCTACGGCGAGCGGTGCGAGCAAACGCAGTCCCTTTTTAATCACCAGAAGACCGTCCTTAATAGATCGTTAAAATCAGGGGAAACATTCATGAAGACTCAGGCAATCATAAGGGCTTACGGGGCACACATCAATAGTTGAATGAAAATCTTTCTAATGCTTTTATCCACCTTGAGGTGCAATAATGGGCACTCACCTGCCCAGCACCGTTAAATGTTTACAGTGGGAACCACCCCCAGATTAGGGCCCTTTGGCCTAGTGCCACCCAAGGAATTCCCAGGTTTTATGCACCGCCCACACTGTGGTGGCATTTGCCACCCAATCATTTTCCGCACCGCGTCCCCGCAGCGTTCCATTCCGCATTGACCGGGGTGCGCTAGTAATGTGGGGGCCTATGACTGACCTGAAAACCACCGCCGGCAAGATCGAGGACCTGGACGCCAAGCTCGCCGAGTCCCGCGCGCCGCTGGGAGAAGGCGAGCCGGCCGCCCGCACCCGCGTGACGCAGCTGCTCGATGAGGGCTCCTTCGTGGAAACGGACGCGCTAGCCCGCCACCGCTCTACCGACTTCGGTCGCGAGCATGACCGCCCTTATACCGATGGCGTGGTCACCGGCTACGGCACTATCGACGGCCGCCGCGTGTGCGTCTTTAGCCAGGACGGCGAAATCTTCGATGGCACGATGGGTGAGGTTTATGCCGAAAAGCTCACCAAGATATATGACCTCGCCATCAAGACCGGCGTGCCCATCATCGGCATCTATGAATCCACCGGCCCGCGTGTACAAGAAGGCATCGTCACCATGGCCGGATACGCCCGCCTCATGGCGCGTGTCTCCCAGGCTTCGGGCCTTATCCCGCAGATTTCCGTTGTCGCGGGCAATACCAGCGGCATTGCGGCGTTCGCGCCGACGTTTGCTGATGTCCTCATAGTCACCCAAGGCACCGCCCTCCACCAGGCCGCCAGCCACGTGGCCGGCGCGGAGCCGGAAACCTTCGGCGGTGCCGCAGCCCACGCAGAGTCTGGCACCGCTCACCTGGTGGCCAGCGACGACAAGCAGGCTTTGTCCCTGGTGCGCGACGTTCTGGCCTACTTCCCCGCCAATAACCGCGCCGAGGCGCCGCGAGTGGAAGCCGGTAGCGTCGCAGACTTTGATCTCAATAGCATCATCCCAGATACCGCCGCGCAGGCCTATGACATGAGCGATGTCATCAAGGCTGTCGTCGATGAAGGCTCCTTCTTCGAGCTTTCTGCCGAGGCAGCACAAAACATCCTTACCGGCTTTGCCTACATCGATGGCCGCGCCGTCGGCATCGTTGCCAACCAGCCGCTGGCACTGGCCGGCGCCCTAGATTCCGCCGCCGCAGAAAAGGCCGCACGCTTCGTGCGTACCTGCGATGCCTTCAATACCCCCATTGTGGAATTCGTGGACTCCCCGGGCTTTGTGCCTACCCCGGAAGAGGAAAAGGCCGGACTGCTGCGCAGGGCGTCGAAGTTTGCCTATGCGCAGGCTGAAGCGAGCGTCGGCAAGCTCACTGTGATCACCCGCAAGGCCATTGGCCCGGCCTACGTATTTATGGGCGCCAAGGACCTCGGTGCAGACTTGGTCTACGCATGGCCCACCGCGGAAATTGCCGTCACCCAGGCCTCCCAAGCTTCCCTGGCCATTTATGGCTCGGAGGACAAGGAAGAGGAGATGGACGAGCTCTTCTTGCACCCGTATGCCGCAGCAGAGCGCGGGCTGGCCGATAATGTTATCGAGCCAACTGCAACCCGCCACTACCTGGTAGAAGGCCTGCGTCTGCTCGAGCGCAAGGCCGTGGCCCAGGTACCGAAGAAGCACGGAACCGTTTAGGAGGGGAAATGTCTACGCCGGAAATCAAGGTAGTCAAGGGCAATCCCACCGAGGATGAGCTCGCGGCCCTGCGCACGGTATTGGCGCAGATGAGCGCCAAGCACTCGGGCGCTACCGGAGAACGCAATGAATGGGGCAACCCGGCCGAGCGCTTCGAGCGCTTTGGCACGCAGCGCGTCTACAACCCCTCCGCCTTCCATACCGTGCGGTACTTCTAATGCGACTTATCCTTGCCTCCCAATCGCCCTCACGCGCGTCTATCCTGCGCGGCGCGGGCGTGGAGCCCGTATTGGAGCCGGCCGATATTGACGAGCGCTCCCTCGAAGCCTCGCTCGCAGGCCACCCGCCGGCCGATATCGTGGCGGCCCTCGCCACCGCCAAGGCCGAAAAGGTGGCCGAACGCTACCCCACCGAGCCTGTCATCGGCGGCGATTCCATGCTGCTGCTCGACGGCGAGCTACAAGGCAAGCCCCTTACCGAGGAAGCCACCATCGAGCGCTGGCACCAGCAAGCCGGCCGCACGGCCGAGCTGCTTACCGGCCACTGCCTCATCTTTGGCGATAAGCGCCATGTGGAAACGTCCACCACCACGGTGCACTTTGCTCAGGCCAGCGAGGCCGATATCGCAGCATATGCCCACTCCGGCGAGCCTCTCCACTGCGCCGGCGCCTTCACCTTGGAAGCCATGGGCGGCTGGTTCATTGACCGCATCGAGGGCGATCCCTCCTCCGTTATCGGGCTATCGCTGCCGGTGGTGCGCCGCGCGCTCTATGCCTTTGATCTGAACGTCTCCGATTTCTGGTAGCCGCGCGCCGGCGTCGCTACAGTGGGGTGGCATGGAAATGAAAGACATGCTTGCCCCGAAACCCATTGAGCTGCCGGCCGATCCCGGCGCAGAGTCCACCTCGGATCTCGCCGCCGGCATTGTTGCCCACCCCGATTCCCCGCTGCTATGGGCGCTCCTAGCGGAGCAGGAGCTCAAGGAGCAGGAAGGCTCCGAGCCGGCCGCTTTCATCACCGCCTACGCCTACGCGCGCACGGGCTACCACCGCAGCCTCGACCGCCTGCGTGGCAATGGTTGGAAGGGTTGGGGCCCTGTCCCCTTCTCCCATGAACCGAACCAGGGTGTCCTGCGCGCCATCGCCGCGCTCGGCCACGCCGCCAAGGCCATCGGCGAGGACGACGAATACGACCGCATTCGCCAGATGCTTTCCGACGCCGACCCGGACTCCGTCGCCACCCTCCTCGACTAATCCTGGAGTTCCCGCATGCCTGCCGTGACACCGCGCTGCCTACGCCGCTTCTCCGCCGTCGCATTACTCACCGCTGCCGTGCCGCTCGCGCTGAGCGCCTGCGGCCCTCAGGAGGATTCTTCTTCCTCGCCAGAGCCGGTCTTTTCCAGCCAAGCACCTGCCGAGGACGAGTCCTCCAGCGGGGAGAATGCGGATTCCGCAGCAGCACCCTCCCCATCTGAGTCCACCGACGGGGGCGAGGAGGAAACCACGCAGCAGCAGGATAAGGGCGAGGACACCGAGTGCGCGGAGCTGCCCAACGACCCGCGCAAGGTCTACGCCTCTGGCACGGCCCCCGGGCGCATGCCCGCCGATGACGGCAGCGATTTCAATTACTGGATCGCCGATATTGAGAACTCCTATGACCCGTGCGCCACGATTAGCTGGATCACCTTCCGCGGCTCAATGGGTGACTTGCACGGTCCGGCGGGCACCGGCGCCTCTATTGCTGATGGCATAGCTTTCTACGTCAATGGCGCTCCGGCCAAGGACATGTCCATCTTCCACAAGGTAGAGAGCATCACCCCGGTCTCAGACAACGAGGTCGATTTCACGTGGGGAGAGCGCAGCCGCACCACCGCAGAGGGTATTACCACCCACCACACCGTGCGCCTGCGGGCACAGGGCGATTCCCTCGAACCGGTATCCGGTGAAGTCGCGGAATTCAACAAGATGTGGGTTGACCTTCCCAGCTACCAGCTTGGCACCTACGACTAACTTTGCGGCCGCCACTTAATTCGCCTATGCCGGCAATACAATGCGCCCCAGCGGAATCTGAACTGCTCCCCATTAGTTGGACTGAGGAATCAG
Source organism: Corynebacterium tuberculostearicum SK141 (assembly GCF_000175635.1). GTDB lineage: Bacteria > Actinomycetota > Actinomycetes > Mycobacteriales > Mycobacteriaceae > Corynebacterium > Corynebacterium tuberculostearicum_C. The sequence continues at coordinate 152,733 of NZ_ACVP01000003.1, forward strand.
TTTCCGATTAGTGGGGAGTAGTTTTCATTGAGAGCTCGAAGTTTGGTGAGTGAGCATCAGCGGGAGCAGTTGGTTGAACTATTTGAGCAAGGCGTGGGCTATCGTGCCGCTGCTACTGCTGTTGGTGTCTCCCAATACGCCGCCCGTATGCTCTGTCGTCGGTTTAAGCTGCATGGCAGACTATGTCTTGTGGAAAAACCGACTAAGCAGCAGTATTCGTTCGAAATCAAGAAGGAAGTTGTCCAACGCCACCTTTCTGGTGAGACAGCGATGGATCTTGCGCGCGAGTTTGGCCTGTCATCAGAGCACTTGGTCGGCGGATGGTCGAGGAAATGGCGTAAAGGTGGCGATGAGGCACTAAAACCGAAGCCGAAGGGCAGGCCCAAGGGTTCGGGCACGCCGAAGCCGCTTTCGGAGGAAGCGAAGCTGCGTCGCCAGATCGCGCGGTTGGAAGCGGAAAACGCATATCTAAAAGAATTGCGGGACTTGAGGAATCAGGGACACGCCTGAAGGTCCAGGCGATTGTCATCCTCAAGTCACGGCATCGTCTGCAATACCTTTTGGATGCGGCCGGCATGGCACGGTCGACGTTCTTCTATCACCAGAAACGACTCAGCGATCCGGATAAGCACGCTGCGCTCAAAGACGCGATCCGGGGAAGCTTCGAGCGCAACAAGTATCGCTACGGCTACCGACGAGTGCTACTTGACCTGCGCAACCAGGGGTGGGTGGTCAATCACAAGCTCGTCTACAAACTCATGCGCGAGATGGGGCTTCGGGCCAAGATCCGCCAGCGCAGGCGATATGTTTCTTATAACGGGACGATCAGCCACATTGCCGACAACACACTTGACCGCAAGTTCACTCCAGATAAGCCAAATACCGTCTTTGTTAGCGACGTCACCGAGTTCAGGGTCGCAGGCCGCAAGGTCTACCTGTCACCGGTGATGGATCTGTTCGACCGTTCAATCGTTGCCCACACCGTGGCTACATCGCCGTCGACAGCGTTTACCGCCGATTCTTTAACTAAGACGATTAAAACGTGTGCGCCTGAGCCTGGGTGGATGATGCATACCGATCAAGGTTTCCAATACCAGCATTCGTCCTGGCGCAACCTGATTCATGACAACGGTGGTGTTCAGTCAATGTCGCGTAAAGCCAACTGTTACGACAACGCGGTCATGGAGAATTTCTTCGGGCACTTAAAAACCGAGATGTACCACGGAGAAGTCTTCGACACCGTCGCAGAGTTCAACCAGGCCATCGACGAGTACATCCAGTGGTACAACACCGAACGCATCCAACAACGACTCAAGGGTCTGACCCCGATGCAATATCGGAATCAGACCCTTGAAGCCCTAACCGCCTAGAATTAAACCAGTCCAACTTTCGGGGGCCAGTTCAAATCCCGCTGGGGCGCATGTCGTTGCTCGCTTAATTGCGCAAGCAGCTCATTACAGCGCTAGTCCATCTTGTCCAGGATATCGCCGGAGTTTTGGGCGATGCGCACGTTAGCCACCATGGCTTCCAGGAATAGCCTGATGGCGACCATGATTGCGTAGTAGATGACAGTGCTCAGTACCGCCAGGAAGATGAAGGCAAAGATGCTTCCGAAGATGGCGGACGCGGAATCTTCCTGAATGCCATAAATGCCCATGCCGGTGGCGAAAAAGAAGGCACCGAGAAGGTGAAGTATCCACATGATGCCACCAAGGATCATGGAAACCTTGTAGATTTCCTTCACGTGGGTAAGTGTCAGGAAGTGCTTGAACTCGAACTCAAAGAGCCCGCCCAAGAGGCCGTCCTTCTTGCCCAAGCCCTTGAGGGTGTCACTCATCTGGCTCTTCTTATCACCGAGAGTCTGGCCGGAATCGGCAGGAGCATCGCCTGCTTGCGGGAACTGTCCGAATCCCTGGCTCGTGCCCTGCTGCTGGGTGTAACCGCCGAAAACCGGCTGATCGCTAGCGGACTGGGCGGAACCGAATTGGTTGCCGTTCGCAGCAGCGTCCGACGATGCCGAATCCGTAAATGGGTTATGCGCACGGGAGGCAGCGCCCTCGCTTGGGGTGGAGGGCCTCGAGGAGGCCCAGAAGTCAGAGGAGTTGCCCTCCGCGCTCGGCTTCGGGGAGGAAAGGTCACTCGAATTTCCAGACTCACCAGGCTTATCGGTGTGGCCGAAAGACTTCGTCTCCTTGGCATCGGTAGAGCCGAATTCCTTAGTCTCATTCGCCTCGGAGGCGCCGGTGCCTTCCGCGCTTTTCACAGCGTCCTCGGCGCGGTGACGCGGGGTTTCAGAAAAATCGCGCGGAGAAAAATCCTTCGGAAACCCGTCGGAGTTGAAATCATTATCAGCCATGATCTGGTCCTTCGAAAATGCTTTAGGGGATGGTAGGAAAATGCCCCACGGTCACCCGTGGGGCCACTTGGCAGAATACAGCGTGCGCTAGGCGTTCGCGTCCTGAACGCGACGAATTGCCTCGGCGGCAACCTTTTCTTGGATGCCCATGTCTAGCTCAGAAGTGAAGCCAACACAGGAACAGTTGATCTCGCCGAGGACATAGGTGTCGGTGCCATCCGGGGCATCGTCAAGCATGAAGTCCGCGGTCCAAATCAGCGGAACGTCCTTGGTATCGCCGAGCTTCTCTGCGATAACGGGGCGAGCCTTCTCGAACATCTCGAGCAACTCCGGCCAAGATTCCGGCTTATCGTAGGTGTACTTTGCGCCGGAGAAGAGCGTGGCAGAGAAGTTGTCGCCGCCTTCCGCTGGCTTCTTGTGCACGATGAATACCGGCTCATCTCCCACGAGGAGAATGCGGATTTCACCTTCCACAATGCGCGGCATAAAACGCATGTCCACCAGCATGCCGTTATCGCCCTCAATGTACTGGTCACAGAAGTCCATGAAGGCGCCCAGCTTGTAGTCGTGGGTCTGATTGTCTACTGCTTCGGTGCACTTCAGGGCGGTATCGAGCGGGAGCGCGGTGCCCGGTTCTACGGACTGGGCAAGCTCCTGGTCCGCGAGGCGCACGCGCCAGATGCCCTCACCGGTGGAACCGCGGTTTTGCTTGAGTACACGCTCGCCATAAGACAGCGAGGTGGGGAAAGTATTGTGCAGCTCTTCTACCTCGTAGTACGCGGCAGTATCGTCCGGCACCAGCGGGGTGTCATTGAGCTTGACCAGTGCATCCTTGGCGCCGTAGGCCATCATGTCCGCCGGAGTGGACATGCCTACCAGGCCGGCATCTGCCAGCTTGGTGAGCAATTCGAAATAGCCCTTTTCGCCACCGGGGATATTGCCTGGGTTCACGCGAGAGATATAAGCATCAAAGTTTTCAGAAACCTGGGCGTAGATCTCTTCTGCCTTGTCTGGGTGGAAGTAGATGACCTCCGCATCCCAGCCTTGTTCCTTGATCGCGTTGACGATCGGCATGGTGTCCTTACGGTGACCATCTGCGCCTTTATCGGAGCCGCCCTCTACCTCAAATACAACGATTGCCTTGTGCACTAGCAATTCCCTTCTTAGGTGGTGTTCATAGCACGTTGTCGCACCATATCCATAGTTTATCCCAGCTTTTCCTCCCCCGCGCGGCCAACTGCCCCCTCTGCCTAACCCCGCCGGCCGGCGCCCCTATTTCCCGGCCGAGCCCTGTATCGCACACCACAGGAATGATCCCCGAGTGATCACCACGGGAAAATTCGGGTTAAAGTGGTGGGAGCGAAATACTAACCCTTATCGGAAAGGCAGGCGGACAGTGGCTGACGTTGATCCCTATCCTCCATTTCAGGAATACGCACACCCCGAGCGCCTCGTGTCTGCACCGTGGCTGTCCGCACGCCTAGGCATCAAGGGCCTGCGCGTCATTGAGGTCGATGAAGACTCGCTTCTCTATGACATTGGCCATATCCCCACCGCCACCCGCATCAACTTCCGCACGGAACTGCTGAGCCCACTTACTCGCGATTTCATCGATGGCAAAGAGTTCACTGCCTTGATGCGAGACAAGGGCATTAATGCCGACGATACGATTGTCCTTTATGGCGATAAGTCCAATTGGTGGGCCGCCTACGCCCTGTGGGTATTTACCCTCTTTGGCCACAAGGATGTTCGCCTGCTCGATGGCGGCCGCAATGCCTGGATGGCCGAGGAACGCGATACTTCCTTCATGGTGCCGGACTTCCCCGTATCCGAATACCCCGAGGTAAGCCGCGATGATTCCGTCCTACGTGCCTTCGTAGACCAGGTGCGCGAGTCCGAGGGAGCGCTCGTAGATACCCGCTCCCCAGAGGAGTTTGCGGGCGAGGCCACCGAGCACGATCCCAATGGCGATTCCGCCTACGGCACTACCATGCGCCACGGCCATATCCCGGGCGCCATCAACCTCGAGTGGGACCGTTCCAACTATCCCAACTCCTGCTTCCGCTCGGCCGAGGAGCTCAAAGTTAGTTACGGAATGTTGGAGCCTGAATCTACAACGATTCTCTACTCCCACGTGGGCGCACAGGCCGCACACACCTGGTTTGTGTTGACGCATCTTTTGGGATTCACAAAGACGCAGGTCTACGATGGTTCGTGGTCTGAGTGGGGCAATATGGTGAAAATGCCGATTGAGCGTTAACTTTTTCGGTTTCGCCACATAAACCCATATCCGGCAGGGATGTGGGTTTATTTTTGTTCAAAAACATCCCCACTCGCGTGCGTGAAAATTAACTCATGTTTTTGTGTGCAAGAATAGATTGCGTATTCAACCTAATGTGTTCAGGAGGTTGCTGCCGTGGCAGTAGAAACCAAAAAGATCTCTAAGGTTCTCGTGGCGAACCGCGGTGAGATCGCCGTTCGCGTGATCCGCGCGGCCCGCGACGCTGGCATTGCCTCCGTCGCCGTCTACGCCGAGCCAGACGCCAAGGCACCTTTTGCCTCGCTTGCCGACGAAGCCTTTGCCCTCGGCGGCACCACTTCTGCCGAGTCCTACCTCGTCTTTGACAAGATTCTGGACGCCGCAGAAAAATCCGGCGCCGATGCCATCCACCCCGGCTATGGCTTCTTGTCTGAAAACGCCGACTTTGCCCAGGCCGTCATCGACGCCGGTCTGACTTGGATTGGCCCTTCCCCCGAGTCCATCCGTGATTTGGGAGATAAGGTCACCGCGCGGCACATCGCCGAGCGTGCCGAAGCCCCCATGGCCCCAGGCACCAAGGATCCGGTAGCCGGCGCCGATGAGGTGCAGTCCTTCGCCATGGAATACGGCCTGCCCGTAGCCATCAAGGCTGCCTTTGGCGGCGGCGGCCGCGGCATGAAGGTGGCCTACTCCGCAGAGGAGATCCCCGAACTTTTTGAATCCGCTACCCGTGAGGCAACCTCCGCCTTCGGTCGCGGCGAGTGCTTCGTAGAGCGTTACCTGGACCGAGCCCGCCACGTCGAGGCCCAGGTGCTGGCGGATAAGCACGGCAACGTAGTCGTCGTCGGCACGCGCGATTGCTCCCTGCAGCGCCGCTTCCAAAAGCTGGTCGAAGAAGCCCCGGCCCCTTTCCTCACCGAGGAGCAGCGCGCCTCCATCCACGAGTCCGCCAAGCGCATCTGCCGCGAGGCCGGTTACTACGGCGCAGGCACCGTGGAATACCTGGTGGGCGCTGATGGCCTCATTTCCTTCCTAGAGGTCAATACCCGCCTGCAGGTGGAGCACCCAGTTTCCGAGGAAACTACGGGCCTCGATCTCGTGCGCGAGCAATTCCGTATCGCTGAGGGCCACGAGCTCTCGCTCAAGGAAGACCCCACCCCGCGTGGCCACGCCTTCGAGTTCCGCATCAACGGCGAGGATGCCGCGGCGAACTTCATGCCAGCCCCTGGCACCATCGTGAAGTACTCCGAGCCAGCAGGTCCGGGCGTGCGCGTTGATTCCGGCGTCGTCCAGGGCTCCGTTATTGGCGGCCAATTCGATTCCATGCTGGCCAAGCTCATCGTTTGGGGCCCAGACCGCGAGACCGCGCTGCGTCGCTCCGCCCGCGCCCTGTCCGAGTACACGGTGGAGGGCCTGCCCACCGTTATCCCGTTTGACCAGGCTGTCGTTGCTGACCCCGCCTTCGCTGCAGAAGACGGCAACTTCCGTGTCTACACCAAGTGGATCGAAGAGGAATGGGATAACCAACTGCCCGCCCACGATGAGTCCACCGATGCCGAAGCCGCCGACGCAGAGCCTTCCCAGGTGCACACCGTGGAAATCGACGGCCGCCGCATCGAGGTGGCTCTCCCCGCCTCCTTCGGCGCCAATGGAACCCCACACAAGAAAAAGAAGCGCAAGGGCTCCGGCGCCAAGGCCGCCGTATCCGGCGATGCCGTTACCTCCCCAATGCAGGGCACGGTCATCAAGGTCAATGTGGAAGAGGGCCAAGAGGTCGCCGAGGGCGAGGTCCTCCTCGTGCTCGAGGCCATGAAGATGGAAAACCCCGTCAAGGCCCATAAGGCCGGCACCGTTACCGGCTTGGCCGTGGAAGCAGGCGCTTCTACCACCAAGGGCAGCGTACTGCTGGAAATCAAGTAGCCTACCCCGCTAGCCTTGGAAGAATGACTGATTCTTCCCTCGGCGTGCGCTTGGCCAAGGAAGAGGACCGCGACTATCTTGCGGGCCTCTTCCCTTCTTCTATTGCGGACTGGTCCCCCATTGTGGACGGCGGGGTCATCGCCCTGCCCATGGCCGCCAACGAGGACCCCACCGTTGCTCCCCGCGGCGCCGCGCTCCTGCGCTACTACCCCGCCGCCGACAAGGGCCCAGCTTTCTTGGGCGATCCCTCGGCGCACCCGCTTGACGACGCCACCTGGCTTACCCCCTTCGACCCCGAAGACATTCCCGAGCTCATCGTCTCCAGCGATGACCCCGCCGCCCGCGAGTTGCTTATTGCCAACGCCATCGACCTCGCGGCCGAGCAGACTGCCCCCGGCATCTCTTCCGCTGAGCCCTTGCCCGGATTTGAAGAGCTCGCACCCGGTAAGTTCTTCCGCCGCTTCTAGCTCGCCCCTAGCTCCGGCCGCCCTCCTGCTAACCTAGCTACGATGCTGAAAATAGATGCAACTTATGGACATTCCACCGCTTTAGGGCGCCTGAATCGCACCTTCGACGCCGGTCGCGTATACGGCTTGAAGGGTCCCAATGGTGCGGGTAAATCTACGCTGCTGCAGACCTTGAGCGGCGAAATTGCCCCACTCGAGGGCACTGTCTCCATCGACGGTGCCGCCCCCGGCAACGCAGAGGCCGCCGGCTCCGTCATCGCAGTCGCGGATCCGGTCTTCTTGCCCGACCTCACCGTCGGCGAACACTTCACCCTGCTTTCGCGCCGCTCCGGCGTGGACTTTGCCGAGGTCCATGAGCTCTGGGCTATCGACGACGCCATCCGGAACTCCGCGGTCAGCGACCTTTCTTCTGGTCAGCGCCAGCGCGTCTACCTCGCCGCCCAGCTCTATCAGCCGGCTAAGGCCCTGCTTATCGACGAACCCGAGCGCCACCTTGACCACACCTGGACCGCCTTCTTGGCCGAGGAGCTGCGCCACCTCGCCGCCGAGGGCCGTTGTGTAGTGCTGGCCTCCCACTCCCCGGCCATCTTCGATGCCTGCGACGAGGTGGTGGAAATTTCATGAAACTTCTATCCCACGCCTCCTCAGCCATCTATTACGCCTTTATAGCGGCGCTCATTGCGAGCGTCAGTGTCTACGCTTGGCAGAATGCCGCCGAGGTTTTGCCCTCGCTCGCGCAGCGCACAGCCGCGGCTCTGCCCGCCACCGCGACCATCGGCGCTGGGGTCGGCTCCCTCGCCCTCATCGTTCTTCTTGAAGCGCTCTATCCGCTGCGCAGCCTTTCGCTCAGCCGGTGGGTCTATGTGAATAGGCCGCGGGGGCGTATGCGGGGCGTCGATAAGCTGTCCATTGCCCAGCTCGCCGGCGTGAGCCTCCTCGGCCTCGCCCTGTGTACGTCGCTGCGCCTTCCGCTCTATGCGGCGATGGCCCTCCCCTTGCTGCGCATAGCGCTCGGCTGGCGTTCCTTCGACCTCGCCTCACTTCTTCGCGCGGGCCGCACCCGTGCCGTCGGCTCGTCCTCCTTTGGACTGCTGGATTCTGAGGTTTCTGCCGATGCCATTGCCTCCCAGTCGGCGCGCCTGCGCCCCAGCTCGCGCGCCACAACATCGCCCGGCCGTCTCTTTTTCCGACGCCTATACCGCCGCTGGTACATCCCGCTCGGCGCGGTAGCTGTCATCGGCCTCACCCTAGGCCTCGTCCCACAACTCGGCAGCCTGGCGCTCATAGGATTCGCTGCCGCATGGACCATCGTCGGCGCCGCCACCGGCCGCGCCGCATCCTTTGGCCGCATCATCGACGGAACCTGGCCTGACTGGGGTCTTCCATTGACCGCGACAGCCGGTGCCGCCGTTCTCGGTACCACCTTCATCGCCGCCGTGTGGAAGCTGCCTGTACTCGTACTCGCCGCGTGCTGTTTAGGACTTACCTACGCCTCCTTCAAGCGCTCCCGCCCGGCGCGGGTGACCACCATGAACATCATCGACACCGGTGGCTTCGGTGCTTCGTTCTCCCCCGAAGTCTTCGGGTACTTCCTGCGCGGTGGCTACGGCATTGCGGCCATAGCTGTAATCCTCTTTTTCTAGTCGCCCTGCGCTTCCCCAGGTACGCCACTTCAATAAGTTGCACATACCTGGGGATTTCTTTTGAGCTTTATTCTGTATTACTTCACATAACACAGTTTGTGTTACTATAAGTAATACAGAATAAAGATTGGAGGTGACAGATGTTCATTAACCTCAACCCCGATTCAGATGTCCCCGTCTTCCAACAAATCCACGATGAATTAGTACTGGCCATAGCTCGCGGCCAGCTCTCTGATGGCGACAAGCTAGACCCTGTCCGCCGCGTCGCCAAAGACATAGGCATCAACCCAGCCACCGTAAAGAAGGCGTACGACCTCTTGGTCTCTGACGGCCTCATTGAAACCGCCGGCCGCTCCGGCTCCATCGTCAGACCCGGCGCTCACACCGAGGCTCAGGAAAGACAACTAGCTGAGCAATTAGGCCGTGTAATCGCGCTCGCTCGCGCCCAAGGCTTTAGCCCAGATGAGCTCCACACCCACCTCAGCTCCACTCTTAAACACTTGGAAGTATCGTCATGATTTTCGCCCTCTTAATGGCCGCCACAACTCTCGCAATTACTTGGATTATGGCCAAAGCCCCCTCCCTTGCCTCGCCCGGCACACCGCTCGGTGTGCGCGTCCCAAAGGCCTACCTTTCCGATAGTGCAGTTACCTCTGCGCTTGCTGGATACAAGGTCCGTACTTGGGGCTGCGGCATCGCGGCAACAATTCTGTCCCTCTTTGCCTGGAAGTTGCCACTCCTCGCCGCCGTACCGTCCCTCTTGGTAACGCTCGACGGCTTGTGGGCCTACGTCTCTCAACGCCGCCGCATCATCGCTGCGAAAAAGGCCGGCGGTTGGTTCGACAACATTGAAACCAACATCGCTGCTCGTGTTTCCACCAACGCCATTGGCACACCCGAATTCGCAGGCATCCCCACGCCGACTTTTCCGTGGGTAACAATGCTCGCCTCCCTGTTGTGCATCGCGGCCGGTGCCATCATCGTCTCTTCCCACTGGTCCGATATTCCTGACCCCGTTCCAGTGCACTGGAATTCTTCCATGGAGGCAGATAATTGGAGCGAAAAGAATATCGGCAGCGTATTTTCTACCTCTTTCATCGCCTTAGGAATGCTCTTGCTTTTCGCCGTCATCTGCTCTTGTATCGCACATAGTGAGGTATTCCCACGTTCAGAACGCAGCATTAAAGCTCGACTGCGCAACGAGGCCAACCTCGCCTTCACAAACACCGGAATGGGAGTTCTCACCCTGCTCATGTGTGTGGGCATGGCCTTCATGCAAGTAACCGGCCCTGTACCGCAATTTCAACGGTTCAATGGAGCCGCCATTATCACGATGTTGGTTCTTACCATCGGTGGCAGCATCGGACTGGTTGCGTTACTTCTCTACAAACAATCTCAATTATCCGAGCAACTGCGTGGAATCCGCTTTCCCGATGAAGACAAAGAATCACCGGACAATGACCATCTCTATAAATGGGGCGTGATGTACTACAACCCAGAGGATCCGGCGGTACTAGTGGATAAGCGCTTCGGCACCGGCATGTCGTTTAATTTCGCCCGCTGGCAGGCCAAGGCATTCCTCGCCATCGCGCTTCTGGTTCTGGTCGGCTCGATAGCGCTGCCTTTACTACTGGGCTGAAAATCCTGGCCCTCCACGCTGAATCACGATTTTCGTCCATATAAACCACCAAAACCGTCGACGAAATCGGTGGTTTATATGGACGAAAGTCGCGAAAGCCGCCTGCAGACAGCACAGCGCCCCGCTTCCTAGAGGTTTAGGAAGCGGGGCGCTGGCGTGCGTCAGTTAGTTGATGACGGCGATGAGGTCGCCGCCTTCCACCTTGGTGGCCTGGCCGATGGCCACGCGCTCGACCACACCATCCTTGGTGGCGGAGATGGAGGCTTCCATCTTCATTGCTTCGATGACGGCGATTTGGTCGCCGGCCTTAACCTCGTCGCCAGGCTTGGCGGTGGGGTTGACCACGCCGGCGAATGGTGCGGCGACGTGTCCCTCGTTGGAGGGGTCGGCCTTTTCTACGGTAGCGACCGTGGATTCGGCGTTCTCATCGCGGACCTTCATCGGGCGAATCTGGCCGTTGACGTTGAGAACCACGTTGCGCATGCCCTTTTCGTCCGGCTCACCCACGGCGTCGAGACGCACCACGACCTGCTTGAGGTCGGCGCGATCGGTGGAGTCCTCTGGGAAGTAGTGGACGACCTTTTCTTCGCCTTCGGTAAGACCGTAGAAGAAGGTGGTATCCGTCAGCGCCTCAGTGTTGCCGTACTTGCGGCGGAACTCGTTGAATTCCTCGAACTGCTTCGGGAATAGCAGGCGGTTCAGGCTGGCGCGGCGCTCATCGGAATTATCGGATTCCAGATGCGGCTGTTCTTCCGCAGGAACCTCGCTCACCTTGGCGCCGGTTTCCTCCCGGCCATCGAGTACCTTATCGCGCAGCTCCGGCCAACCGCCCGGAGGAGTACCGAGCTGGCCGCGGAGGAACTGGTTGACCGAGTCCGGAATATCGAACTTGGTGGGGTTGGCAGCGAAGTCCGCAGGGTCGACGCCTGCACCGACAAGATGAAGGGCGAGGTCGCCCACGACCTTGGAGGATGGGGTGACCTTGGTCGGACGGCCCAGCATCTCATTGACTGCTGCGTAGGTGTCCTCGATGACCTCGAAGCGGTCCGCCAAGCCAAGGGCATCGGCTTGGGCACGCAGGTTGGACAGCTGGCCGCCTGGAATCTCGTGCTTGTACACGCGACCGGTCGGGCCAGGGATACCGTTTTCAAACGGGGCGTAGAGCTGACGCACAGCCTCCCAGTAGGGCTCGAGATCGGATACGGCCTGCAGGTCGATGCCGGTATCGCGCTTGGACTGAGAGAATGCTGCAATAAGAGCGGACAGCGACGGCTGCGAGGTGGTACCAGCCAGCGGCGCGGAGGCGCCGTCGACGATGTCGGCACCGGACAAGGCGGCCGCATAGTAGGTTGCCATCTGGCCGCCCGCGGTATCGTGCGTGTGCACGTGCACCGGCAGGTCGAATTCCTTGCGCAGCGCCATAACCAGCTTGGAAGCAGCCTCAGGGCGGAGCAGACCAGCCATATCCTTGATGGCAAGGATATGGGCTCCGGACTCTACAATCTGCTCGGCCAGCTTGAGGTAGTAATCCAGCGTGTACAGGTTCTCGCTCGGAGAGGAAAGGTCACCGGAGTACGCCATGGCCACCTCAGCAACGGTGGTATTGGTCTCGAGGACGGCATCGATGGCGGGGCGCATCTGGGAGACGTCGTTAAGTGCATCGAAAATACGGAAGACGTCCACGCCGGACTTGGCTGCTTCCTGGACAAAGCCGCGGCAGACCGAGTCTGGGTACGGGGTATAGCCCACGGTATTGCGTCCGCGCAGGAGCATCTGGATGTTCTGGTTCGGCATAGCCTCGCGCAGCATATCCAGGCGGACCCAAGGGTCCTCGTGGAGGAAGCGCATGGCGACGTCATAAGTCGCACCACCCCAAGCCTCGACCGAGAACAGGTTCGGGGTCATGCGGGCTACGGCTTCGGCTGCAGAAACCAGGGCGGTACTACGCACGCGGGTAGCAAGCAGGGACTGGTGAGCGTCGCGGAAGGTGGTATCCGTAACCATCAGCGCATTCTGCTGGCGGATCTTCTCCGCCCACTTTTGCGGGCCAAACTCGAGCAGGTCATCGCGGGAACCGCGCGGGAGCGGCTCGGAAAGGTCCAGCTCAGGGAGCTTATCAAACGGACGCAGAGCCGTCGGACGCTTACCGTTGGGCTTATTAACGGTGGTCTCTGCGATGTACTCGAGGATGCGACCAGATTCGTCGACTGCCGGCGGAGCCTTGAGCAGGTGCGGGTGTGCGTTGATGAATCCGGTGTCCACGCGGGTCTGAGTGAAGTCCGGTTCGCGCAGCAGGGCGCGCAGGAAGCCGATATTGGTGGCCACGCCGGAGACGGTGAACTCGTTGAGCGCACGCTGGGCGCGCTGCACGGCCTGCTCGAAAGTGACTCCACGGCAGGTCATCTTCACCAGCAGAGAGTCGAAGTTGGGCGAAACCTCTGCGCCCACGGAAGTTGCACCGTCCAGGCGCACGCCGGCGCCGCCCGGCGAACGATACGCGGTCAGCGTGCCGGTATCGGGACGGAAGCCGTTATTCGGGTCCTCGGTGGTGATGCGACACTGCAGGGCAGAACCGGTGATGGAAATCTTGTCTTGGGCGAGGTGAATATCTTCCAGCGATGCGCCGGCCGCGATATTCATCTGGGCCTTGACGATGTCTACGCCGGTGATTTCCTCGGTCACGGTGTGCTCCACCTGCACACGCGGGTTCATCTCGATGAAGACGTGATTGCCGCGCTCATCGACGAGGAATTCCACGGTGCCCGCACCCTCGTAATTGATGTGCTCACAGAACTTCACCGCATCCTGGCAAATGCGGTCACGCAGCTCAGAATCCAGCGACGGAGCCGGCGCAATCTCTACCACCTTCTGGTGGCGGCGCTGCACCGAACAGTCGCGCTCGAAGAGGTGCACCACGTTGCCCTGGCTATCGGCGAGAATCTGCACCTCGATGTGCTGCGGGTTGATGACCGCGGTTTCCAGGTACACGCTGCCGTCACCGAACGCCGCCTCCGCCTCGCGCGAAGCCTCGGCCGCCTTTTCGCGCAGCTGATCCTCGGATTCCACGAAGCGCATGCCACGCCCGCCGCCACCGGCGACAGCCTTAACGAATACGGGGAAGTTAAAGTCCTTGGAGTATTCCACCAGCTTATCGACGTCCGTCGATGGCTCCGAGTCCTGCAACGTCGGCAGCCCAGCTTCCTTCGCCGCACTAACTGCCGCAGCCTTATCACCGGTCAGGTCCAACGTGCTTGGGGTCGGACCAATGAACTTAATGCCATTGTCCTCACACGCACGAGCAAGATCCGCGCGCTCCGAAAGGAATCCGTAGCCGGGGTAAATGGCATCCGCTTCGGCCTTCTTGGCGGCGCGGATAATCTCATCAATGTCCAAATATGCCTTGACCGGCTGCCCCTCGGCGCCGATGCGGACGGCCTCATCCGCGAAGGCGCGGTGGAAGGAGTTTCGGTCTTCGCGAGGATAGACCGCGACGGTCTTTGCCCCGGTCTCAAAGGCAGCACGGAATGCACGCACGGCGATTTCGCCGCGGTTGGCTACCAGAATCTTTTTGAACGATGGAAGCGCGGGATTAGCCACTTCGGTGTTCCTTTCAACTCGGAAGGTACTGCGATACAGCACCTCCTCTTGGGTGATCCGTATCTCAGTTTAGAGATCGAAACCTTTCTTGTCTGCCCATTTTCAAGCGGATTTTGCCACACTATCCAGCACTTAACCCGTTGCAAGGGAAATTTCTGCCGCCCGACCAGTAATAACAGGGTTAGCCGGTCTGTAAATCCTGCAAATTTCTACCTCAACAAAATATGCAGCGGGGACACCTGCGTGCCCAAGTAAACCGTTGTTGACCGAACGCCTTCCCGGCTATATGGTTACCCACATAGGTGGTAAACCCATACACCACGGAAGGAATCATATGCCGCATGTACGAGAGGCCGCACCATGAGCGATACCCGGCCCATTTATCAGCAACTAGCAGGAGGAATCAGGGACATGATTATTTCCGGTGAGCTCGCCGAGGGCGAACGCGCCCCCAGCACCAATGAGCTTTCGGCTTTCCACTCCGTTAACCCAACTACCTCCGCAAAGGCTCTAACCGTCCTCTTCGAGGAGGGCCTGCTGGAAAAGCGGCGCGGTTTGGGCATGTTTGTGCGCGAAGGCGCGCGCGACAACGTCCGCCACCAACGCCAAGAAGCCCTTAGGGAAGATTTCATCGTTCCGCTTCTCAAGGAAGGAGCCGCGCTGGGCTTAAGCGCCAGCGATATCGCCGACCTCATCGAAGCCGAAGGAGACCACCATGACGCACCTTAAGATGCACAATGTCAGCTGCAAGCGCCGCCTGCACGTACCACACCTAGAGCTCACCGCCGGCATGTATGGGCTAATCGGACCCAATGGCGCTGGCAAGACCACGCTCCTGCGCACCGTGGCCGGGTTCCTGCCCGCAAAGGGCAGCATCGATAGCTCGCAGGTGGCGATTGCGCGCACCGGCGCCGATATCTTGCTCGCCGGTTCCACCGTGGCCCAGCACTTGCGCGCCGCACAGCATGTGCGCGCGGGATTCGACGTGGGGTATGCGGGGGAGTTGTTGGATAAGGTGGGCGTCGATAAGCGCAGCAAGAACCGCGCCTTGAGCACCGGCCAGCGCCAACTGGTTGCCTGTGCCACTGCCCTGGCTGCGCGCACGCCGGTCACCCTCCTCGATGAGCCTTTCAACGGCCTGGACGCGCCGACGCGCACGCGCCTGCGCGAGCTCATTATCGCCCACGCCTCCGGCACCCCGGACTGGCTGCTGGTGCTTTCTTCTCACCGCGCCGAAGACCTCGTCGGCCTGGTTGACCACGTCATTACCGTGCACGACGGCACGGTCAATAAGCCCACCGACCTGGAATCCCAACGGCCGCACTACCCCGTCATTAGCGGCAGTACCAAGGACGTGGAGCAAGCACTCGCGCTTGCCGACGCCCTCCCCCTCCACCATTCCTCCCTTGGCTCCACCTCCAAGGTGCACGCCTGGTGCCCGGCCCCGTTCCCTGCCGATACCGCAGGCGCCGCCCAGGTCACCGTCTCCTACCTCGACGACGGCCAACTCATTGATTCCCTTGTCTCCCGCGCCCACGAATCCGCCCGCACCCCACAAGAGGAGTCCTAGCCATGCAGACACTCAAGACCTTTAATCTCAACGCCACCAAGGCGCTCACCGTCATAAGCATCATCGTCGTGTTGCTGTGGGTTCTCCCGTATGCCGTCCCCAGTGATCCTTCTACCCTCGGTGCCAATCCGACCGGCTGGGGAATATTCGCAGTCTTCATGTGGGGACTCTACTGTGCCTTCGCCGCAACCGAATACCGTTCCTTGCGCGGCCTAGGGATGCACCCCCGGCAATGGCTTACCAGCATGCACGCGACTCTGTGGTTAGCCGCGCTCATTTTTGGTGCCGTCGCTTGGACCGCTTACTACATCGCGCTGCAATCGGGTGCGTACGCGAATTCTTCGTGGGCAATCACCCCCGGCACAGTCGAAGCCAGCCTTCCGTTTTGCTACGCGGCAACCTTCGGTAGCTTCGCCTGTGGCCACCTCATAACCGGATACGTTGGCGCACTCATCGGTGTGGTGGTCAGTAGCGCAAACCAAAGCTCCCTGTTTGTTCGGCTGCTACTTATCGCCGGCATCATCATTGGTCTATTCCTAGCGGATGGCATTCTCATCACGCTCGTAGAATCATTTGGAGCTGCAGAAATCGGCGCACCCTGGCCCGGCATGTTCTTCTTCGCTGGTTTAGCTGCCCTGATCTGCACCGCAGCAATTCACCTGCTCGCGCGGCGCATCCAGCCTTAACCTGCCCCGGTGTTAAATGCACCAATTCCCCCGGCCTCCAAGAAGACTGCAGTCTCTTGAGCCGGGGGAATTCTTGTCATACGCTGCTGCTGTACTAGTGGCGGAAACGGTGTGGTTTACTCCAGATCGTCGTGGGCAACGAGGCGTCGAGCAGCCTCGGTGATGGTGCCCGACAGGGACGGGTATACGGCGAAGGAGTCGGCCAGCTGGTTCACGGTGAGCTGATTGGTCACGGCCATGGCGATGGGCAGGATGAGCTCGGAGGCGGTCGGCGCGACGATGACGCCGCCAATAACTCGTCCGGAGGTGGCGCGGCAGAAGAGCTTGACAAAGCCGTGCTGCAGCGAGCGCATCTTGGCGCGCGGGTTGGTATTGAGCGGCATGGTGATGGTGCGGGCGGCGACTTCGCCGGCCTCAATTTCTGCCTGGGTGAAACCGACGGCGGCGATTTCTGGGCGGGTGAAGACGGCGTTGGCCACGGTCTTCAAGCGCAGCGGGGACACGCCCTCGCCAAGTGCGTGGTACATGGCTACGCGGCCCTGCATTGCGGCGACAGATGCCAGCGGGAAGAGGTCAGAGCAGTCGCCCGCGGCGTAGATGCCGGCGATATTGGTGCGGGAGACGCGGTCGACCTGAATGTGGCCGGACTTGGCGGTTTCTACGCCCACGTTCTCCAGCTTCAAGTCCTGAGTATTCGGGATGGAGCCGATAGACATAATGACATGGGAACCGGTAATCTCGCGGCCGTCCTGAGTGGTCACCAGCACGTTGCCATCCTCGGTGCGGTTGACGGTTTCCACGCGGCAGTTCTTTTCCAGTTCCACACCGCGCTCGCTCAGCACCGTCTCGAGGACGTCGGCCGCGTCGGCGTCGTCATGCGGCAAGATGCGGTCACGGGAGGCAACCATGGTGACCTTCACGCCCAGCTCGGCGAAGGCGGAGACGAACTCGGCGCCGGTCACGCCGGAGCCGACGACGATGAGGTGCTCGGGAAGCTCGGTGAGGTTGTATACCTGCTGCCAGGTGAGGATGCGCTCGCCGTCTGGCTGCGCGCCCGGCAGAATGCGTGGGGTCGCGCCGGTAGCTACCAGGACGAGGTCAGCGTCGATGGTTTCCTCGTGGCCGTCCTCGTTAAATACGGCGGTAACCTTGTGGCCGCCGAAGGCATCGGCTTCCTGATCCTCTGGGAAGTAGCCGCGGCCGTCGATAACGCGGGCTCCTAGGGATTCCACCGTGGCGCGGATATCGGAGGACTGGTTGCTTGCTAGGTCCTGCACACGCTTATTCAGCGCGGTGAGCGATAGGTCGGCTTGGCCAATGCCCTCGTTGAGCTTCATATCCTCGGCGCGGCGCAGGTCGGTCTTAATATTGGCGCCGGCGATAAAGGACTTGGAGGGAACACAGTCCAAGATAACGCTGTTACCGCCCATGCCTTGGTCTTCAATAATGGTGATTTCTGCACCATATTTGGCGCCTGCCAACGCGGCCTCATAGCCTGCCGGGCCACCGCCGATGATGACGATTCGCTTGGTCTGGTTCAACACGCACTTGCTCCTTTATCGGCTCCACTTTAAAAGTCGCCTACGAGTTTAACGTGTAGAACCTTTCAGCGCGTTAGTCTGTCTCCGCATTCTCCCCTATGAACTGCTCAACCACGGCGCCAAAGAGTTTGATGCCCACACCAATAGCCCGCTCGTCCACGATGAGATCGCCCATGTGCAGGTCATGCTGCTCGCCCTCGCCGGACCAGCAGCCAAGCCGCGCCATGGAACCGGGAACCTTTTCTAGGTACCAGGAAAAGTCCTCGCCGCCGGAGGACTGCGGGGCTTGCACGACGGCCTGCGGGTCGATGGATTGGGCGGCGGAGGCAAGCAGGGCGGTGGCGACGTCGTCGTTAAGCACCGGCGGAACACCGCGGTTATAGGTCAGCTCATGTTCTACGCCCACCGGCGCGAGAATCTGTTCCACCAGCTCGGTAAAGAGGCTTTGCATATCGCGCCAGATGCCGATATCGGCCGTGCGCATGGTGCCGGTCAGGCTGCCGGTCTCTGGAATGGCGTTCGGGGCATAGCCGGAATTGACCTGGCCAAAGACCAAAACGGTGCCGGTGCGCGGGTCAACGCGGCGCGAGAGCAGCGCGGGCAGTTCGGTGATTACCTTTCCGAGGGCATACACAACGTCGGCCGAAAGGTGCGGCCGAGAGGTATGCCCGCCTGGGCCCTTGATATTAAGCTCCACCACGTCGGTAGCAGAGGTGATCGCCCCAGCGCGGATACCGATGCGCCCCACGCGCAGCTTGGGCTCGGCGTGGATGGCAAAAATGGAATGCACTCCCTCCAGCGCGCCCCATTCAATGACGTCGGTCGCACCGCCGACCCAGACCTCTTCGGCCGGCTGGAAGATGACGCGAATGCCCAGCGGCAGATCATGGACGCGCTGGAAATCCGCCAATGCACAGGCCAGACCGAGCGCCACGGTGGTGTGCACGTCGTGGCCGCAGGCATGCATTTTGCCGGGAACCTCGGAGGTATATTCCAAGCCGGTGACCTCGGTGACCGGCAGGGCGTCGATATCGGCGCGGAAGGCCAGCCGGCCTAGTTCCGTATCGGGGCCAATATCTACCATGAGACCGGTCTGTGGGAAGCGCTGTGGCTCCAAGCCATAGTCCTGCAGGATGGAGGCCAGGAAGTTAGTGGTCTCCACCTCTTGGTTCGCGGTTTCCGGGTGACGGTGGATATGGCGCCGCCACGCGATGACCTCCGCACGGTGGGCATTGAACCACTCGTTGATGAATTCCGAGATCATCCGCGTGCCTTCCCTGTCGTTGAAATACGTCTGGGTGCAAAGTCTACAACTAGACCATGCGGTTCAGTAACTCAGGTGGTGATGCGGGGTGCTCTAGCTCAAGGCGCCATTCCACGTGGCGGCAAACCGACGCCGGTCCACATAGCCTTGCGGGAAGGGCGCAACGTCCTCGGCAACGGCCACCGCGGAATCGGTCAAATGCCCTTCCACCACGTCCCCGCCGGCCGGCAGCAGCACCGCCGGCGGAATTTCTAGGGCCAAGGCCAGCTTATATACCGTAGACAGCTGCGGATCGGCCATGGCGTGCACGCCATTCTCGTTGCGCTCCAGATTGGAAATTTGGCTGCGAGATACCCCAGAAATCTCCGCCAGCGCCTGCTGCGAAATCCCCCGACGCTGTCGCACCCGCCGCAATTGTTGCGAAAATCCGCGGCCGTAGCTCGACCACATTAGATGAATGAAACTCATATTCTCCCCCTGGAAAGTGCGGTCGCCTTTCCAGGGAGAAGATTACCTTAAAGGTCGATATTGCGCGGACCGTAGAGGCGGTCGCCGGCATCGCCCAAGCCCGGCACGATATAAGCATCCTCGTTGAGCGAAGGATCGATAGCGGCGGTGACTAGGCGCACCGGCAGATCGGAGTCAGCCAGCGCATCCACACCCGGCTGCGCCGAGACCATGCAGATGGCGGTGATATCGGTGGCGCCACGATCGGCAAGCAGGCGCAATGCGTGGAGCAGGGAACCACCGGTGGCCAGCATCGGATCCACCACGAACACCGTGCGGCCGGTCAGGTCCTCCGGCAGTGCCTCCAGGTATGGCACTGGCTCGTGCGTTTCTTCGTTGCGCGCCATGCCAATGAAGCCGACCTGTGCATCCGGAATCATAGACAGGGCCGGGTCCACCATGCCCAGCCCAGCGCGGATGATCGGCACGATGATGGGCGGGTCCTGCAGGCGGGTGCCCTGTGCGGTAGAAACCGGGGTGGCGCAGTCGAAGTTCTCCACGGCAAGGTCGCGAGATGCTTCATAGACAAGCATGGCGCCCAAGTCTTTCAGGGCGGCGCGGAACGCGGAGTTATCGCTGCGCGCATCGCGCATGAGGGTAAGGCGGGAGGCAGCAAGCGGGTGGTCTACTACGTGGATGTCCATGACCACCACTTTAAACTTTTTGGGAACCAAATGGGCCATCGGGCAGTCCAATAGGGCATGAGACCTTTCACGATCGATACTGACTATGCCCGCCACCTCGCCCGCGACCTGCACGCCCAGTCCCAAGGGGAGAATCCGCCCCACCCCGTTTTGCCTGAAGATTCCGCATTCACCGCTTTCAATGAGGCGGTGCATGCCGCGCTCGATAATGTGGGCGCGCGCATGAGCGTGCTGCGCAACGATATGGGACAGGTTGCCCACTCCGGTTTCCAGATGTCGCGCGAGGCAGAAGACACCGATGCCTCGCTAGGCCAGCACCTTGGGGCGGCGATGTAGATGCTCGATACCGCGCTCAAGCAGATTGCCACCATGCAACCGGCGCAGCTTCCGGAGGTTGAGCTTCCCCGCGTGCCGGATCTCTCCGCCGCCGAGCCTTTGGCCGCCATCGCCCATGGCAACCCCGCTCCCCTACTTGAATCGGCGAAAAATATCGATCTCGATAATGCAACCATCTCTGCCGCGCTCAGCCAGGCTCGCACCTTGGTGGCGGGCACCATCCGGGACCTGGTGGGCATCGCCACGCAGCTGGTGCGCCAGGCCCTGCCCACCGCGCTGGGTTTCCTATCGCTGGATCCATCGGCGCGTGCCGCCGCTCTGGCTCAGCTTCGCGCGCTTATCTCCCAGCACTTGGGCATGGCCACTGCCCGCGTGCAGCGCTTGATGGGTGATCTCAGCGCGGCCGCTCAGTCCTTGCAGCCGGTAGCGCAGCGGCCGGTGCACTCCGCGCTTGCCGACGCCCCCGTAAGCCCCACCGGTGCCCAGCACTCCACCGCTCTTCCAGAACAATCCGCCGCGGGCGCTGATGCTGGCGCCGACGCCACCGCACACGAGGTATCTTCTCCCCCGCCCGCACCAAAGCCTTCTGCCGAGGGCGGTTCGGCCGCCGGGCAGGCCGCGGTCGCCGCGGCGAAGAGCCAAGTGGGCCAGCCCTACGTATGGGGCGGCACCGGAAACGGTGGCTTTGATTGCTCGGGCCTTACCCAATGGGCTTATTCACAGGCCGGAGTGGACTTGCCCCGCACGGCGGACCAGCAGACGGTTGGTCAGCAGGTTAGCGCGGATCAATTGCAGCCCGGTGACCTGGTGGTATGGGACGGGCACGTGGCAATGTATTCCGGCAATGGCGAAATCGTGGAGGCCGGAGACCCGGTGCAAACCAACCCGCTGCGCACCACAAATATGGGTATGCAATTCAAAGGCTTTTGGCGGCCCACGGCCTAAGGCCGGTGCGGCCTCGCGCGCTGCTTAGGGCGTTGGGTAGACTAAAACGCCATGAGCACCCGCGCAATTGTACCTGTAAAGCTCTCGCTGACCGAGGGCGATTTTTATACCCTCTGGGCACCCAAGTGGCGCCAACATGGCTCCGAGTGGCAGGCCTTTCTGGGCGATGACGAGGCCGTCCTAGCCTTTAACTCACCCGCCGAGCTGCTGTGCTTCGTGGAGTCTGGCACTAAGCATGATTTGCTGGACCACCCGCACTGGGACCAGTTTGCCGGCCGCGATGCGGACCGCGTTACCCCGGCGGAGCGCGATGAGTATGACCTCATCGGCATGCCGGAGGCGCTGGCTGGTCGCCCGAGCCACCGGAACGTATCCACGGTGGCCCGCAACCTGGAGATGGCCTCCGCGCTTGCCGACGTCGCCGGTGCAGAGCACACCACCATCTTCTTCGCCTCCCACTCCATCCTGCGCAACGTCTCCCGCGGCGCCGACCACTACTCCGGCGAACAGGGCATGAGCGAGTGGTCCGGCGTGGGCCACGTCATCGCCGGCAACTGGAAGAAGGTCATCGAGGACCTGGATGAGCACGTCCGCGTGGTCTCCAGCGATGACTTTGATGCGGCCAAGGTTTCCGATGCCAAGGAGCGCATCTCTTCTGCTGCCGCCGCCTCCGCCGCTGCGGCCAAGGAAGCCGAGGAAAAGCGCAAGGCCGCCGCCGAGGCCGCTGACCCGTACGATAACTCCCCGTGGGCCGCCGCTGGCATCGATCCCATCAAGATCACCGCGCAGTCCAAGTCCGTCTACACCCTGCGCACCTACTTGGACGGCAAGCCCATCTTCTTGGGCAAGTGGGGCGAAATCTTCACCTTCGACTCCCCGAAGACCCTCGTGCGCTGGATTATGGACAACGATGACCACGACCTGGCACGCGTATCCACCTGGGAAGAGGTTGTCGCCGCCGCTAATGCCGGCGAGCTAGAAATTCAGGTCCACCCGGATAACCAGTACTCCTTCAACGGCATCGTGCGCGATATCGAAAAGGGCCCAGAGGCCGTCGATTCCGATCAGATGGCGCGCTGCTATGAGGTATGCGCCGATGCCGCTGACTGGGCCGGCGACGATTCCATTAACTCCTATATGCTGGCTCACCCGCGCCTGCAGGACTACTTGGGCTACATGCTCGGCTCCACCGAGCACGCCGGCTACGTACCGTCCAAGCCATATAACGAGCACGCTGAGTCGTGGAAGGGCTTGGAAGATATGCTCATCAAGCGCTTCTCTAAGTTCTAAACCCGTACCAGGTCGCGCGGCCCCGGCCGCGCGTGGCATCAGCCGCCCTAGCCTCTGCCCCACTGCACAGCAGCTGGACGGAGAGGGGGCGGCTTTTTGCGTCTAGCGGCCCGGCGCTTCTTCCTCTTGGCGTCGGGTCCGGTCGCGCATGTATTTATCGAAAATCAGCCACACTATCGCCAAACTGAGTCCAATAATGGAGCGGCCTAGAGTCCCTATTCCAAAGACTCCGCCCAGAATCAGACCGAGAACAATCACGCTGGCGAAAGTTACGACCCACGACACGTGCGTGTTGTATTTCATCGCTCGTCCTCCCTTAGTACGTGACCTTAGAGGTGACGGCGGAGGTGGTCAATGAGGGCGTCGATAAGCTCGCGCGATTGCGGCGCCTTGGGTTTAATCTGGTCAAACCCGTGATAGGCGCCGGCCCACACGTCGAGGGTGGTGTCCACGCCGGCCGCATCGAGGGCTTGGGCAAAGGCCACGGATTCATCGCAGAAGAGGTCGATCCCACCTACCCCGATCCACGTTGGCGGCAGGCCGGAAAGATCACTGCGCGTGGCCGGCGAAGCATAGGGCGGCAAGTCAACATCCAGGTGGTCATCTCCCAGGTACATGGACCACGCGCCGCGGTTCGGGCCCGCCGTCCAGATGAATTGGCCCACCGCACCGGACTTATCCGTGGTGCGGTGATCCAGCATGGGATAGACCAAGCCGAGCGCGCGGACCGGATGGCCCTCATCAAAGGCCCGCTGGACCAAGCCCGCGGCCAAGCCACCGCCGGCGCTATCGCCGGCGACGGCGATGCGCGAGGTATCCCCGCCCAGCTTATCGCCGTGTTTTTGCACCCAGCGCAGCGCGGCGTAGCACTCATCATGGTCCGCGGGGAACGGCTCTTGGGTGGATTTGTGGTAGCGCGGGGCTACCACGATGGCACCGAGCTCGGACGCCATGCGGGCATTCTGCGGGTCATACATGGCCGGGCCACCGATGAGATGGCCGCCGCCGTGCGTCCATACGACCACGGGGCGCGGCCCAGCGGTGGCTGCGCCCTGGGCATCGCCGCGTGGGGTAAGCACGCGGGCACTAAAGGCGTGGCCATCGAAGGAAGCGGAAAACTCCGTAATATCCACCGCGTGCCGCACCGGACGGGAGAAGTCGATGCTGGCAAAGAAGCGGCTGGCGCGGGCAAAGGTGGCGTCGGCAAGCAGGTGCATAGGCAGGTACAAAATCGGGCTGCGAAGGCCCGGTGCCACCTCGCGCAGGTACGGCCGGCGGCTGAGCGCATACGCCGCCATGCCCGCTACCCCGACCACACCGGTCAGGGCAGCCCCGGCCTTGAGAACTCGCGAAACGCTCATTTAGAAATCGCGCAGAATACGCTGTGCCAGCGGCTCAGAGGAAGCCGGGTTCTGGCCGGTGTACAGGTTGCGATCCACAATGACGTTCGGGGACATCGGATCGGTCTCCTGGTAATCCGCGCCGAGCTCGCGCAGGCGGGTCTCCAGCGCCCACTTAGCGGCGGCGATGACGTCCTCGCCCTCCTCAGCATTGCTGAAAGCAGTCATCTTGTAGCCCTTGAACGGCCAGTTCTCGTTATCTACAGCCAGCATCGCCGCTGGGGCGTGGCAGAGCAAAGCAAGCTTGCGGCCAGAATCCATGCGAGCCTGCAGAAGCTTAGCGGAATCCTGGTCATAGGCCAGATCCTCCATCGGGCCATGGCCGCCTGGGTAGAAAATGAGGTCATAGTCTTCCTCATTGACATCGGCCAGGTTCATCGGGTGCTCGAGCGCTACGCCCAACTCTGCCAGGTAGTTTTCCTGCGCCATGCGCACGTTATCTGGCAGCACCTCCAGGCTGTACTCATCTACCACGGGAGCCTTTGCCCCGGGGGTGGCGAAGTGGATATCCCAGCCTGCGCCCTGGAAGGCGCGGTGCGGGGCAATAAGCTCCTCGGCCCAGTAACCGGTGGGGCGCTTGGTGCCATCGGCCAGGGTCCATTCCTCAGCGGCAGTAACAACAAAAAGTACGGAAGGCATGTAATTCTCCTTTAGTCAGTAGTTTCTTCAGCAGCGTCTGCCAAAGACTCTTCAGTGTCTGGGCCTGCCAGCTCGGGGTCTGAAAGTTCCTCGTATGCTGGCAGGATAACCGTTTCTAGCAGATGCTGCCGTAATTCCTGGTCAGCAAAGGAATTCTCCACCGCTTTGACGGTGAGGTCGAAAAATTCCTCCAGCCCGTAGCCAAAGGTCTCACTCAGCGCGAGGAACTGCTTGGTCAAGGTGGTCTCGCCCGAGGAAATGGTGCAGGTAAAGCCCAGCTGCTGCAGCAGTGGCAGTGGGTGGTCGGTCAGCTCCTCGGCTTCCTCCAGTGGGGTAAAGACCAGGGGAATATGGCGGTCGCGGATGTAGCCAGAGGCCTTGCCCGGCACGATGCCTTCGATATTCGCAGTGAAGTCATCGATCATATTCACCGGGTGGATAAGGCGATTCACGCCGGCCTGGGCGGCGCGCTCAACTTCCGCGAAGTCCTCGCCCACGTGAATCTGGGTGGGTAGGTAGGCGGCGCGGAAGTCCGCGGCCGCGCCCGCCTCGTCCTGCGGGAGGTTATAGCCCACCACGGGGGCGTCGTCAGGCACTGCTGCCTCAGGGGCCGTGCCGGCCAGGACGAGGCGGGAGTCCAGGGAAGGAATGCGGGCTGCAACGGCGGCTTCAACAACCGCGGCAGCGTCCAGGCCAATCGCTGCTGGATCCAAGTGCAGTTCCGCGTAGACCACGCCGTCTGCGGCTAGGGCTTCGTAGCGCTCACGGATGGTCGCGGTGAGTTCCTCCGGCGTAGCGGCCGTGGAGTTAATGGGCTCAAAGAGGGAGACCTTAGGCAGCTTGGCCACCACGTCGGCGGCGGAGTCCTTGTTTTCAGGGCTAATCAAAGGCGCGTCATGCATGCGTCCCATCGTAGGCACGGGCCTAAGATGTGTCATGTCATGAAAAGAATTATAGCTAGTTCCCTCGTTACCGTCCTGCTCAGCGGCGCACCGCTCGCGCTGGCGGAAGAGCCGGAAACTCCTACCACCATGCGCACCACCGCCCCGGATACCGATAAGTGCCCGCACGCCGAGCGCCCGGAAAAGGCCACCACCACCTCGGAGCGCCTCGCTCCTGGGCAGGCCTCACCCACCCCGCTGCCGCCGGTGGAAAGCAATGAGGCCTGTGGCACCACCCTGCCCGAAGGGTTCAAGGTGGATAAGGATGTGGTGGCCGCGGCGTGGATGGTCTCCGATATCGATTCCGGCGAAATCATCGCAATGAAGGACCCTAACGGCCGCTACCGGCCGGCCTCCATCATCAAGGCACTGCTGGCGCTGGTGGTTATCGACGAACTGGATCTGCACCAGAAGGTCGAGGTGGGCGAAGAATCGGCACAGATTGACGGCTCAGCGGTCGGCATCGGCCCAGGCGGCACGTACACGGTGGAACAGCTTTTGCAGGGCTTGCTCATGGCCTCTGGCAACGATGCCGCGCACGCCCTGGCACAGGAATTGGGCGGCGACGAGGCCACGCTGCGCAAGGTCAATGAGAAGGCGGCCGAGATCGGCACAAATTCCACCTACGCGGCCAGCTACTCTGGGCTCGATGCCCCGGGCATGTCTACCTCGGCCGAGGATATTTCCCGCATTTACCGCGCGGCCTTCCATAACCCGACCTTCGCGCGGATTGTGGATACGGAGTCCGTGGACTTTCCCGGCTGGGGCGACCTTGACGGTTACCAATTAGGCAACGATAACGGGCTCTTCCTCAATGATCCGGACGGCATTGGTGGCAAGACGGGCTTTACCGATGACGCGCACCATACCTTCGTCGGCGCGCTCGACCGCCATGGCCGACGGCTGCAGGCGGTGCTGCTCGATACCACCGTGGAGCACGGCCCGCGCGCGTGGGAGCAGGCCCAGAAGCTGCTGCACGAGGCCTACAAGGTGCATCCCGGTGACGGTGTAGGGCAGTTGCTTGCCGACGTCCATTCCGACGCCGACTCCACTGCCTCCCCGGCCCCCGATGCCCAGGCACAATCGGCCAACTCCTCCTTGGCCGGGGTGCAGGGGTGGCTCGGCTGGGTTATCGCCGGCGCCGTAGTGTTGCTGGCTATTTGCGTGGGTGCTTTTTCACTACTTCGGCGTTAGCCCACTCATCGTGGGAGCCGCGGCGGTTATTCTTCTCCGAAATGGTGAAGGTATGCACGCCGGCGCCCACCCAGCTGGCGAACGTACCGGGGCCCGGCACGATATTGACTAGGCGCCACCACTGGCGCTTAGCGGACTGGGTGAGGGTGAGCCGCTCTTTGGTGTCGACATCGCGCACCGTGTAGCCCATCAGCAGCTTGGCCGGGCTGGCGCCGAGCCAACATTCGGTGCCCAAGGTGTAGAGCAGCAAGATGATGGCGCCGCCAATGAACGTCGAGAGCTCATCCACGCCGCCGGACAGCAGCGCGCCGCCGAAGCTGCCGCTAATGAGCGAAAAGAAGATGAGGTCCAAAATGGCCATGCCGATGCGCGCATCTTGACCGGCGCGCTGGCTAATTTCGGCCGCTGGTTGTTGTACCAACGGCGCGGGTACAGCCGCGTTCGCCGTTGCCGGCGGGAATGGATTGTGCTGCGGGGCAAAGGGATTGCGCGCATACGGCGACCCATAGGGGCTCGAGGTCTGCGCAAATCGTGGTTCCTGCTGAGCGTGACGCCCCGGCCCGGCCGCCTGACCGGGCTGGAAGGACTGAGCTTGCTGCTGGGCTTGCAGTGGCCGCGGGTTCCACTGCCCTACCGCGCCCAGCTGTCCGAGGTCTCCCCAGGTGGGGCGCACTCCCGCCGCGCACGCCTTATCGTATTCGGCCCGCTTTGCAGCAGAGCCCAAGACGCTGGCAGCGATGCGCAGCTGCGCGCGCCGCGGATCTTCAATGTCGTGGCCTTGCTGCTGTAGCAGCACATCCTTGGACTCCAGCAAGACTAAGAGCTCGTGCTCGCCATCGCGGCGATCTAGTCCCCATTCCTCATAAAGATTCGGTGCGATGTCATTGGCGTTCATAATGCTCCATCTTAAAGCCCAACGGCAGCGGCGGCCTCACCCCTAAGGAGGAGATTTTACTTACGGCGCAACAAGCTCCATGCGCCCACGGCCGCGGCGCCTACAGCGGCGCCAACGCCGAAGGTCGCACCTGCAGGCGCGCCTTCCTTGACCTCGTTGCGGACGCGAATAACGGCCGGCTCTGGGACCGGCGGGTGAGCGTACTTCAGGGACTCGGCGGTGGTGGCGGTCCACGCGGAG
Organism: Corynebacterium tuberculostearicum SK141; assembly: GCF_000175635.1. Classification (GTDB taxonomy): domain Bacteria; phylum Actinomycetota; class Actinomycetes; order Mycobacteriales; family Mycobacteriaceae; genus Corynebacterium; species Corynebacterium tuberculostearicum_C. The sequence goes on from NZ_ACVP01000003.1 coordinate 180,707, forward strand.
ACGTACAGCACCACGCGCCAAATCAGATACATGACCACCATGAGCACGATGACGGGGCCGAAGACCGCGCCGGCAGGGCTGCCGGTAGCAGAGGACATGATGAGCGTGGACAGCTGCTTGAGCAGCTCAAAAGCCACGGCACCAATGGCCGCGCCGATAAGGCCGGACTTCTTCGGCACCTTGGTGCGCGGCAGGATCATAATCAGCCACCACATGACGATGAGGTTGGCCAGAAGGCCCACTGCCAAGCCGACAAAGAAAATAACCGAGTCCATGCCCGGGAAGGACTCGATTCCTACGCGCTCAAAGATTTTCTGGGTAAGGCCGGAGGACCCGGCGGCGGTGACGCCAAAGGCGATGAGGAATGCCACGATAAGGCCAATGAGGCCCACCAGGTCAGACAACTTCTTCTTCAAGAAGGAACCGCCCTCGTTGGCATCGATGCCCCACATGGCCGAGATACCGATGCGCAGGTTGTTCATCCAGCCTAGGCCGGACCACAGAGTGGTCAAACCACCGATACCGAACATGGCGCCGCGTTGGTCAATGGCGGTATCCAAGATCTCATTGACCGTATCTCCCATATCGCCATCGATAGAACTGGTGATATGGGATTGCAGATCATTGAGCAGGTCCTCGCGGTTAGCCAAGACGGCGGCGACGGTGGCCACGACCAGCATGGCAAGCGGGAAGATGGAGAGCACCGAATAATAGGTGATGCCGGCGGCAAACTGGTTGCCGCCTTCGGCACCGTAGCGCTCGTTCATGCGCATGAGGTGGTCAACGAATCCGGACTTGGAGCGAATCTTATCTACCGCACCGGGATCGTCGGCATTGGCGCGTTCGATGCCGTAGTGGTCCGTCTTCTTCGAGGAGGATTGCGTGGTGGTAGGCACGTGCTTCCCTTCTTGCTCGCACAGTTTTTATCTCACCTAGAGTAACTGGCAGATGCCCACTTGTCCCTTTGCGGGGTGGGGCACGGGGGAAGCGGCCGCTTACTACTTGCGCAGGCGGGGAAGGAAGCCGACCTTTTCATAGACGGCGTCGACAAGCGGCTGGGCAATCTCCTGCGCCGTCTCCGCGCCCTGCGCCAGGATGCGCTCGAGCTCGCCGCGGTCCGCCATCAACTCGTCATAGCGCGCCTTGAGCGGAGTGGTAAATTCCTGCAGCGCGTCGGCGGTATCGACCTTGAGGTGGCCGTAGCCCTGGCCGGCGTACTTTTCCACCAAGGAATCGATGGATTCACCGGTGAGCGCAGACTGGATGACCAGCAGGTTGGACACACCCGGCTGGTTGTCGCGGTCAAAAGCCACCGAGCCCAAGTCATCCGTCACGGCGGACTTGATGCGCTTAGCCGAGGTCTTCGGTGCATCAAGCAGGTTGACCAGGCCCTTCGGGTTGGCGCCGGACTTAGACATCTTGGACGTCGGCTCTTGCAGGTCATAAATCTTTGCCGCACCCTCCGGGATGAACGGCTCCGGCACCTTGAAGGTCTCGCCATACTTATTGTTGAAACGCTCGGCAAGATTGCGGGTCAGCTCCAGGTGCTGGCGCTGGTCCTCGCCCACCGGCACATAATCCGGCGAGTAGAGCAAGATATCGGAGGCCATGAGGATCGGGTAGGTAAATAGGCCCACCGAGGTGCGGTCCGAGCCCTGCTTGGCAGATTTATCCTTGAACTGGGTCATACGGGAGGCCTCGCCAAAACCGGTAAGGCACTGCAGTACCCAGGTCAGCTCCGCGTGGGCGGGCACGTGCGACTGCACGAAGAGCGTGGACTTTTCCGGATCAATGCCCAAGGCAATGAGCTGTGCGGCACCCGCGATGGTGCGGTTGCGCAGCTCCTCCGGATTTTGCTCCACGGTGATCGCGTGCAGGTCAGGGATGAAGTAGAAGGCGTCATAGCCGTCCTGCAGGTCAATCCACTGCTTCAGCGCTCCCAGGTAATTACCCAGGTGATAGGAATCAGCGGTGGGTTGGATACCGGACAGGACGCGGGAAACGGTGGAATTGTCTGCAGTCATGGTGCCTTATCCTACCCCCTAGCCTCGCCGCGCGGTTCACATCCTTCCCCGGCGCCGCCTGAGCGAAGGATCGAAAAATCCCCTGCCCGATTAGGCAGGGGATGCGGCGCAAGGATGTTAGAGCTTGCGGGAGGTCGGGCTGACCACGTCCATCAGGATGGCCCAACCGGATACCATCAGCGCGCCGCCCACGCCCATGAGCACGATGGGGCCGAGGAAAGCGAAGGACGGACCAACAACGGTCCACCACCAGATGCTCAGGCCGAGGATTACAGCGCCGAGGACGAAAGAAATAATTGCGCGAGCCATGAACTTTCTCCGTTGCAGATTACTGAATTTTTTGACCTACCTATAGTAGCACTACTGCTTGTGTTTGGGCGCCTTGCGCTTGCCGACGTCCCCCTTATTAAAGCTCCACTGCTGCTCCACGTTTACTCCCCTTGCCCCTGGCGAGTGCCGGCCGCTCGGCCGCGTAATCGACTGCTGCTTCGGCCGGCGCGCAATGCGGTTGCTCGACATATCGTCGTAGTCTGCCCCCTCTGCCGCAGTAGAAAAAGCTCGTGTCTTGTTCTTAAACGGGCGACTTAAAGGCCTAGTCAGCGGGCGTGTGATGGGGCTGGCATAGCGCGTGGCCGCGCCTGCCTTGCGCTTGGCCTTGCGGGCGCCATCGCGCACAATGCGCGCAGACAAACGCAGGCGCGGGTCCATCTGCTGCTCGGCGTCGCGGTATTCGAAGACGGGCAGGCCCTTCTTGAAGTAGATCGCGGCCAAGCGAGCAATAAAGCACACGGAGGCGGTGATAATCGCGGTCGGTTCCTCGGCCAGGCCACTGTGGTACAGCGCCATAAATAGCGCCGCGGCGAGCAGCGAGATAGCGGCGTAGAACTCGCCGGAAAAGACCAACGGGATGCGATCCGAAAGCAGGTCACGCAGCACTCCTCCAAAGACGCCGGAAATCACCGCAGAGACCGAGGCAATAATGAACCCGTGGCCCAGATGGACCGCGATTTGGGTGCCGAGCACCGAAAAGACCGCAAGCCCCAGCGCATCCAAGATGAGGAAGAGGTGGCGGAAGTAGTGCATGAGGAATGACATGCCCACCGTCACCACGGCCGCCACGATGACGATTACCAAATAGATGGGGTGCTCAACCCAGGTAAAGGGAGGGTCATCGAGGATCATATCGCGCACCGTGCCGCCGCCCAGCGCCGTCATGGAGGCAATCATGGTGACGCCAAAAAGATCGAGCTTTTGGCGGCCGGCGGACAATGCGGCGGTCATGGACTCGGCCGTAATACCAACTACATACAGGACGCTAAATAGTGGCGTCATCAGCGGTACTCCACCAGCAGTGGGGAATGGTCGGACCAGCGCTGCTCCACGGTAGGAGCCTTATCCACCCAGGTGCGCTGCGCGCGCTCTAGCATCGGGCGGGTGGCCGCCTGGTAATCGATGCGCCACCCGGCGTTGTTATTAAACGCCTGGCCGCGGTAGGTCCACCAGGTATAAGGACCATCTTCTTCTGGGTGCAGGCGGCGGGCGACGTCGAACCACTGCGGTTCTGCCGCTGGGGCCCACGGCTCGCCGCCGGCGTACTCGACCACTCCCTGCCACTGCCCCAGGTTCTTCTTCTCCTGCGGCTTGTCATCCGGGAACGCGCCAAAGACATGGTCCATAAAGGCGCGCTCTTCCGGCAGGTGGCCAGCCTTCTTTTCGTTGGCCTTATTATTTTTCAGGTCCTGGGCGCGGTGGCAGATATTCCAGTCGCCGCCGATGACCATGTCGGCCGGGCTGCCATCAGAATTCGTGCGCGCCGCGTTCTCCGCCAGCACCTCCTGGAATTCATCCAAGAAGCGGTACTTTTCATCCAACTTCGGCGAACCAGTATCGCCGGAAGGCAGGTACAGCGAGGCGACGCGAATATCGCGGGTGGTAGCCGCAATCCAGCGGCCGGCGTCGGTAAAGGAGCCGAAGCCCACTTCGACGTCGGCAAGCGGGGTGCGAGACAGGATACCCACGCCGGCGCGGCCCTTTGCGGCGGCGTCGGCAAGAGCTAAGTGCCACCCCGCCTCTAGGGCTGGGGCCAGGGCCTTTTCGGCCTGCTCCGGGGTTGCGCGCACCTCCTGCATGAGCACGATATCGGCCGGAGTCTCCTCTAGCCAGGCGTTCATACCGGGGTTATTTTCATTGCGCTGCTTGCACGCAGCGCGGATTCCGTTGACATTAACGCTCGCGATGGTAAGGGTCATGCCAACAGCATATCGGTAAGCCTAGGCGCGGCGAGAAAGGCGCTTTTTATCCCACATCGTCGCAGCCCATACCAGGCAGCCCGCAGCCGCCAGGGCCGCACCGGCCAGCGCCGGGGCGGAGTAGCCCAAGCCGGCACCCACCACGGCGCCGCCAATGGTCGCACCGGCCGCGTTTGCGATGTTCAGCGCGGACTGGTTAAGGGCTGCGGCCAAAGTCTGGGCGTCGCCAGCCACATGCACCAAGCGCAGCTGCAGCGAAGGAACCAAGGTGGAGCCCATAAATGCCACGCAGCCAAAGCACAAAGTGGCGGGAATGGCATGGCTAGAAAGGAAGTAGAAGGCCGTCAGGATAACGATGAGGCAAGCCAAGGCAAAGATAATGCCAAACTCCAGGTTGCGGTCAGCCAGCCAACCGCCAAAGGCATTGCCGATGGTCATGCCGATGCCATAGGCCATGAGCACCACCCAGATGAGGCTCTGGTCCATGCCGGCGACCTCGGTCATGGTCCACGAAATATAGGTATAGACGGAGAACATGCCGCCAAAGCCGACCACGCCCATGATGACGGTGAACCACACCTGACTGTTTTTGAACGCACCAAATTCGGTGCGGATATCGGTCTGCTTCATCTCCGTCATGTGCGGCATCAGGAAGAACAACGCAATGGCGGTGACGATACCCAAAGCCACGACCACTAGGTAGGCCGCCTGCCAGCCCAGCGCGGAGCCGAGGGCTTGGGCGGCTGGTACACCAATAACCGTGGCGATGGCCAGGCCCATGCCCACATAAGCCATGGCCTTGCCGCGGCCGCCTGGGGGCGCCATGGATGCGGCCGAGAGATTAGCCACGGAGAAATAAGCGCCGTGCGGCATGCCCGCAATAAAGCGCGCGACCATGAGGATGGCGTAATTCGGTGCCAAGACCGAGAGGAGGTTGCCCACCACGAGGAAGCCGATGAGCAGCAGGATGAGCCGGCGGCGCGGCAGCTTGCCGGTAAAGGCCGCAATCAGCGGGGCACCGACCACCACGCCCATGGCATAGATGGTGATGAGTGTGGAGGCGTTTTCTTCCGAAACGCCAAAATCATCTGCAATAAGCGGCAGCAGGCCCATAGACACGAACTCCGTCGTGCCGATGGCAAACGCGCCCAGGGCCATGGCCACCATGACGATGGCGCGGCGGCGGGTGGTAATCTCCGTTTGCAGCGGCAGCGGGCGGCGGCGAACGCGGTGTTCGTGTGCGCTGCGCGGGCTTAGCTCATCGATGATTTTCATGGAGAGTGAGGGTACACCCCGTCTGCGCCTGCAGCATGCCCGCAGCGGGGGCTCGTGAATATCTCCACCCCTCCCGCGCATGGGTGACAGCGGCCACGCAACCCTTTTCAAGGGGCGGCAAATGGGGGATCACTATCAGCAAACTGGCCCACATGCCGCCCACAAAATCGGTAATCTGGGCACTTGAACAATTTTCCAACGTTAATTAGGAGAATCATGGCAAAGATTACGTGGACCCGTACCGATGAGGCGCCGCTGCTGGCGACCTACTCCCTCAAGCCCATTGTGGAGGCCTTCGCTTCCACCGCTGGCATCGACGTGGAAACCCGCGATATCTCGCTGGCCGCCCGCATCGCCGCGCAGTTCCCGGAGCGCCTGACCGAGGAGCAGAAGGTCGAGGACGCCCTGGCAGAGCTGGGCAAGATGGCTAAGACCCCGGAAGCAAATATCATCAAACTGCCGAATATTTCTGCTTCCCTGGTGCAGCTGAAGAAGGCCATCGCCGAGCTGCAGGCCGCAGGTTACGATCTGCCTGATTACCCGGATAATCCTTCCACCGAGGAAGAAAAGGACATCGCCGCCCGCTATGACTCCGTCAAGGGCTCCGCTGTTAACCCGGTGCTGCGCGAGGGCAACTCCGACCGCCGCGCCCCGGAAGCCGTGAAGAACTTTGTGAAGAAGCACCCGCACCGCATGGGCGAGTGGTCCAAGGACTCCAAGACCAACGTTGCCACCATGGCGGACAACGACTTCCGCCACAATGAGAAGTCCGTCATCCTGGACAACGAGGACACCCTGTCCATCGTCCTCAAGACCGCCGATGGCGAGCAGACCCTGCTGCCGGAGCTGCCGGTTCTCAAGGGTGAGGTCATCGACGGCACCTTCATGTCCGCCAAGGCCCTGGATGAGTTCCTCCTCGCACAGGTCAAGCGCGCTCAGGAAGAGGGCGTGCTCTTCTCCACCCACCTGAAGGCCACCATGATGAAGGTCTCTGACCCCATCCTCTTCGGCCACGTCGTCCGCGCCTTCTTCGCCGATGTCTATGACAAGTACGGCGAGGAGCTGCTGGCTGCCGGCCTCAACGGCGAGAACGGCCTGGGCGCTATCTACGAGGGCCTGAAGAACCTGGACAATGGCGAGGAAATCAAGGCTGCTTTCGACGCCGCGCTTTCCGACGGCCCCGACCTCGCCATGGTCAACTCCCACAAGGGCATCACCAACCTGCACGTGCCTTCCGACGTCATTATTGACGCCTCCATGCCCGCCATGATCCGTACCTCCGGCCACATGTGGAATAAGAACGACGAGGAGCAGGACACCCTCGCCGTCATTCCGGATTCCTCCTACGCTGGCGTCTACCAGGCCGTTATCGAGGACTGCAAGGAAAACGGCGCCTTCGACCCGACCACCATGGGTACCGTGCCGAACGTTGGCCTGATGGCGCAGAAGGCCGAGGAGTACGGCTCCCACAATAAGACCTTCAAGATCCCGGCCGCGGGCACTGTTGAGGTTCGCAACTCCCAGGGCGAGGTCCTCATCTCCCACGACGTGGAGGAAGGCGATATCTGGCGCGCCTGCCAGACCAAGGACGCCCCGATCCAGGACTGGGTCAAGCTCGCCGTCAACCGCGCTCGCCTATCCGGCATGAAGACCATCTTCTGGCTCGACCCAGAGCGCGGCCACGACCGCAATATCAAGTCCCTGGTGGAGAAGTACCTTAAGGACCACGACACCGAGGGCCTAGATATCTCCATCGAGGATCCGGTCACCGCTACCAAGACCTCCATCGAGCGCATCCGCCGCGGCGAGGACACCATCTCCGTGACCGGCAACGTGCTGCGTGACTACAACACGGACCTCTTCCCCATCCTCGAGCTGGGTACCTCCGCCAAGATGCTGTCTGTGGTTCCGCTCATGGCTGGCGGCGGCCTCTTCGAGACCGGTGCGGGCGGCTCCGCCCCGAAGCACGTCCAGCAGGTCGAGGAAGAAAACCACCTGCGCTGGGATTCCCTCGGCGAGTTCCTGGCCCTGGCCGAGTCCTTCCGCCACGAGAAGCAGACCAACGGCAACGAGAAGGCCGGCGTCCTGGCCGCCACCTTGGACAAGGCCACCGAGCGCCTGCTCAATGAGGGCAAGTCCCCGTCCCGCAAGGCTGGCGAAATCGACAACCGCGGTTCCCACTTCTTCCTGGCTACCTTCTGGGCCGAGGAGCTGGCTAACCAGACCGATGATGCCGATCTCGCCGCTGCGTTCAAGGACGTAGCTTCCCAGCTGTCCTCCCAGGCAGACGAGATTGCCCAGGCGCTTGTCGACGCCCAGGGCAACCCCGCCGACCTCGGCGGCTACTACTGGCCGAATGACGAGAAGACCTCTGCCGTCATGCGCCCAGTTGCTCAGTTCAACGAGATCATTGATGGCCTGAAGAAGTAGTTCTGCGCTTCTTCTCTAGCCCCGGTGTCTTAGGCCAGAGCTAGGTCACCACAGAGGCTCGATCCACGATGAGTGGGTCGAGCCTTTTCTTGCTTCACTTGTAGCAACCAATCCGGCCCGCAGCTCCGAACAACTTCAGTGCTTCGTCGCGGCGAAAACTATAACCGCGTCACGCCGGATCGGATTCCACCTCAACCTGATCTTCGTTGTCAGCCAACTCGAGTGCTTGTTGTGCCTTCTTCTCCCGTCGCGCTTCAATTTCAGCTGCCTTCGCAAGCAGCCGGTCATCATTCATGTCACGGGTTTTCTCAATGGTCTTTCGTGCATGTTCCACCACAGACTGACCTGCGCGATTCGTAGCATCGACCGTGTCGCCAGCTAGAGACTTCACAGATTGGGGCCACCCTTGGACCTCGAGGCGTTTCGCATTCTCCACGCTCATCCACAAATACTGCGCGAACTCACCAATAATGTCGTGAATACTGTTCGCGTGTGCAGTTATGCGCCGGGCACGAATCGGGTTGGTCACCCAGACCTGATTACTCAGCTTGGCGGCATCACGGATGGCCGAATCCATTTCCAGCAGACGGCGAGTTGTCGATTCCAATCGATCCTTACGCGCTTCGACGATCGCCTCTCTGTGAGAGTCCAATTGGGTGGGCTCAAACTCATTCACATGGGCAATCTCAAGGACATACATCCGATCGTGGAGATAGATGCTCCGAGCAACTACGCCGAGCCAAAGCGGCAGGTTTCCGCTCAACTCTGCAAGACGGCTTTCAAGCTTCTTGGAACTGTACTTCTGCTTCCCCAGCTGATCAACGGCATCATCGAGGTGCTCGACAGCATAAGACTCGATGCCGTTGAGTGCTGATCCGAGGTGGTCAACCTTTGACCAGGTGGTTGCGGAAACGCTGTTGCTCCGCCGGTAGATTTCGTCAGCTTCTTCAATCGTGTACTGGATACCGCCAAGCTGGGCTAGTGCATCAACCTTACACTGCCGGAGGAGGTCATCGAGCTTCTCATCGATAACCTCCAAATATTCCTTGATTTCCGCGATGGCTGCCTCAATTGCAGCTTGTGCAGCGATACCGGCAGCACCTGAGGCCATGACTGGCGAAAACTTCACCTCTTGAAAAGAAGTGTGCTTGAAAAACAGACTGGGATTGCCAGCGAGCCCAAGATCCTCCCGACGCAGGACTCCGGGAACCGGTCCCTTTGTAGTGCGACGCTGGAGCAGCGCAGCAGTTTCCTCAGTTGCCTTGTAGTACTTTCCTGATTTGAACTGACGGTCCGAGATCGTGCGCAGCACAGAGTTTGCGCGGAAAAGCACTTGCGGGGACATGGGCTCAAACATAGACGTGGTGCTGGCTGGGAAGTTGTCTTCCTCGCTAAGGATCAGCAAACCGTTGCTGTCTGCCAAGAAAGCCAATTCATTAGTCGCGGTCTCCATACGCAAAACCATAGTCTTAATGGCTAGACAGTACGTCGAAGGCAACTGCGCTACCGCCTTGTCCCTACCGCAGAAAGGTATTCGCTCACGTAGCGTACCGCGATGACAACGAGCCCATTAAAGCATCGATGCTGGTTTCCACAGTGCGACGAGGCCCCTCCTGAAGATGAACTGCGTGATTAGTGTGATGACAGACGACGATGCCGATGAGAGTGCCATGTACGCACTCGATGACGCGATGGTTCAGTACTTTGACTTTGAGACCAAAAGCGGCGCAATCATCGCCTCAATCGAAGGAGTGAGTATTGGGACATAGCCACAGAGCAGCGAAAGTAGGTTGCTTAGCTTTCACACGGACAATAATGTTTAGACATGGCATGTAGCGTTTGTGGTGCTATTGGGCACAATTCCCGGACGTGTGAGTCCACTCCACGATGTGAAGGGTGCGGTGAAAGAATCACCACTGGTGGAATCGATTTCAACGGCGAACCTTGGCATCAAGATTGCTTCGAAGTGAGCGGTGGTCCGTCGTATTGCTGCGGAAACATCTACGAAGAGGGCGAAACGTATTGTGAAAGCTGCGGAGAGCCTCTTTACTAACTTCTAGAACCATCGATGGTTTGCACGTTTACTAGGTTGCGGCATCCCTCCCTGTGGGTCATAAACAAGCTCTCCAAGGCAAATTAAATCTTCTCGGAAAAGGTTCTCCGCCGATTTACTATTCAGATGCTCTAGAAGACTATGCAGATCTCGATGGACCAATCGTCGACCGTTCCACTTTTACCCAATCGCTAACCACGCCCTCGACCGTTTGTGGTCAGCATTGCCGTTACCGGCCGGCCATTAACATTGGAGGGACCGCGCTTATCTCGACTGATTTGCTAATACTTTGTTTTTCTTCGGGGCTACCCCTTACACGAATGGGAAGACCTAGCGTTAGGAAAATCACCACTCGGTTGATTGAAAACTCTGACAGCGAAGGACATGGGGCGTAGTCAAGCGCGTCCTCACCACCGGCCGCACCGAGGGACTGACCGGACCGCTGCGCCTGTACCCGCCGGAGGACGCCCACTCCGCCTGGCAGGTCAGCGAACGCTGGGCGGAATGGCGCACCACCTCCGATGCGATTTCGGAAGATGGCGCCGCCGGGGAGGTCATGGACCGCCAGCCTCTGCTTAGCAAGCTGAGCAGCTGGGGCACCGACCTGCACATGGGCATAATGATCGGCCTTCCGCTGCAGGTCACGCTACTGGGCATTACGCTTGCGGCGTTCTTGATTCTCGATGTCATCCTCATCCACACACCACGACAGAAGAAACTAGTGAATGCCATCACATAGAGCAGGAGGCATAGGTACGGTAGTTTCTTATGACTAACCCACTGCTGACTCCCTCCTCGCTGCCCTACCAGCTCCCGCCGTTCGCGGAGATCAAGGTGAAGCACTACCGCCCCGCCTTCGACCAAGCACTCGCGCTTCACGACGCCGAAATCGCCTCCATCACCGACAACCCCGCCGCCCCGACGTGGGAAAACACGGTGGAGGCGCTCGAGCGCTCCGGCCAGGACCTCGACCGCGTCATGGCGGTCTTTGGCAACCTCTCCGGCACGGACGTCACCGAGGAGATGGAGGAGATCGCCGCCGACATCTACCCGCGACTGTCCGCGCACTATGACGCGATGTACCAGAACGAGGTACTCTACGCGCGAACCAAGGAGGCCACGCCCCCTGCCGACGACAAAGAAGGCCAGCGCCTCCACGACCACCTCCTGCGCACCTTTGCCCGCAAGGGCGCCGACCTCGACGCAGCCGGCAAGGCCCGCCTCTCCGAGATCAACCAGCGCCTCTCCGCGCTCTCTGAAGAATTCGGCCGCAACCTCATGGCGTCTACCCGCGAGCGCGCGGTGTCCTTCACCGAAGAAGAACTTGAGGGCCTTCCCGCCGAGCGCATCGCCTCCGCCCGAGCCGACGCCGAGGCGCTCGGCCGCGAGGGCTTCGTCATCCCGCTGGAGCTGCCGACCGTGCAGTCGGAGCTGAGCCGTCTGGTGCGGGAGGATGCGAGGCAAAGGTTGTATGGGGCGTCGGCAAGCAGGGGCTCCGAGAACAACATCCCGGGACTCATCGAGGCCGTCCAGCTGCGCGCCGAGCTACTGGGCTTTGCCACGCATGCCGACTACGTCATCGCCGAGGAAACCGCCGCGACTGCCGACGCCGCCCGCACCATGCTCTTCGACCTCGCCCCCGCCGCCGCAGCCAACGCCGCCGGTGAGCAGAAGCTCCTCGCCGAAGAAGCCGAGCTCAACGGCCAAGGCTTTAGCGCCGCGGACTGGCCCTACTGGGAGTCCAAGGTCCGCGCCCGCGACTTCTCCCTCGACGAGGAGGAACTACGCAAGTACTTCCCGCTGGACCAGGTCCTGCAAAAGGGCGTCTTCGCCGCCGCCGAGCGCCTCTACGGCATCACCGTGACCCCACGCGATGACCTGGAGGGCTACGCGGAGGGCGTTCGCGTCTGGGAGGTGATTGACGGAGACGCCAATCACGGGGACAAAGGGATTGGTCTCCTCCTTACCGACTACTTCGGGCGCCCCACCAAGCGTGGTGGCGCGTGGATGAGCGGGTTCGTGGGCCAATCCCGGCTGCTGGAGCGCAAGCCGGTCATCGTCAACGTCATGGGCATCACCAAGCCCACCGACGGTTCGCAGCCGCTGCTCAGCATGGACGAGGTCCGCACCATCTTCCACGAATTCGGCCACGCCCTGCACGGCCTGCTTTCCGACGTCCGCTACCCCACCTTCGCCGGCACTAACGTCCCACGCGACTGGGTGGAGTTCCCCTCTCAGATCAACGAGAACTGGGCGCTCGACAAGAGACTGGTCAAGGAATACGCGCGCCACGTGGAAACCGGCGAACCAATCCCGGATGAGCTGCTCGATGCCATCACCTCGGCTTCCGAATTCGGCCAGGGTTTCGCCACCTCGGAGTATCTGGGGGCATCGATCATCGACTTGGCGTGGCATTCTCTCAGCGCCGCAGACGCCGCCAAGTTGGAGGCCACGCCGGAGGCCGTCGCCGAGTTTGAGACTGAGGCCCTGCGCGCAGCCGGGCTGGACAACGAGCTCATCGCGCCTCGCTACCGGTCGACCTACTTCAACCACATCTTCGCCGGTGGCTACTCGGCGGGCTACTACTCCTACCTGTGGGCCGAGGCCCTCGATGCCGATGGCTTCGAGTGGTTCAAGGACCAGACCGACCTGCGCGCGGCTGGCCAGAAGTTCCGCGACGTGATCCTGTCGAAGGGCGCGTCGCGCGACTTCACGGAGGCCTACCGCGAATTCCGCGGCCGCGATAAGGACGTCGCACCGCTGCTCAAGCGCCGCGGCCTCGCCGGCGTCTAGTGCCGACTAGTTATCCACAGATTTCGTCAGATGGCTAGTTGGTGGCTTGGCGGCCGAGTGCGCGGGCCTGTCTGAATCTGACCTAGTCGCCCTCGGCGCCGCGCCTGCCACCGCCACCGCGTTCCTCCCCCCACCACACCTACTTCGGGCACACCTCCTCGACGAAAAAGCTGCGCACAGCGGTCGAAGCCGCGCGCCGGCGCGGGCACGGGCTGGTGACCTTGCAGCTCGATGTCTATGCCGAGCTACTCAAAGGCAATCCGGAGAAGGACGGCGATGATGTCGTCATTGAACTGGCGCAGCGAGCGGTCTGATAGGAAGAGCGCGCTCCAGCTCGCCGAGCTAGTCGGCGTACGGGTTGCCGTCATGGTCGCCGCCAATCCAGGAGCCGGGGCGGACGAGGCGAATCAGCGCTGACTGCCAGAGCAGCGTCATGCGCAGATACATTTCCTTCTCGATTGCCGCCATGTCGCCGCCGCGGTGTGATTCCTTGAGGAGAGTCTTGATGCGGGTCTGAGTATCAAAGACGGTGCGGCGGCGGGTTTCGGTGGGGTGCGCAGTGAGAACGGGGGCGACGTGCGCGCCGCGGATCACGGAAGAGACGTCGGTTGGCGTGACGCCTTCTTCCTTAAGCTTGGCGACTGTTTTGCGCAGGGAGACGGGCGCTTCAACGGACTCTTCATCCAGTTCCTCTACGAGGCTGGCTTTGAGCGCGAAATAGCTGATGGTGATGTCGAGATCGCGGAATATGGAGACGAGGTCGAAGACGTCCTCGCCTCCCCGCTACGCGATGGCTCGGCCGAGGAAGCGGATATCTTCGCGGACTTGCTCTGGAGCGGGTGTGCTCACGGCGAAGTGCCTTTCTGGGCGTGATGTGCTCAGCTAACACACCTCAATGTCACCCAGATCACTATTGGGCGATAGTTATTTGCCGGAAGAACTAATGGTCAAAGGAAGCGAGCCACGCTGCGTGGAGGCGCGAGTCGCCGTTTTCTTCCGGATGGAAGCTCAACGCCGTGACGCATCCTTGGCGCACGCCCACAATCGCCTCGTGCCTCGTAGCAGGACGAGTTCGTGTCCCGGCGCAACTTTCCTCACCACCGGAAACAATGTCGTGGGCAGGGAGGGGAACGGTGGCGATGACCTCAACGCCCTCGCCCGCGCGGGTAACGATGGGCGCGCGGATGAAGCTCGCCTCGATGGCTAGAGGCTCACCTACCCCTGAGGCTCCTACGCCGGACCTCTGGCCTTCCATCGCGACGGGCACGGTGCGCTCCTCGGAGAAGCGCTGGTTGCCGAAGGCGTTGCGGCGCACGGTGACGTCGATAAGCCCCAGCGTCTGCTGGCCCGGCGCGGGGTTTTCCAGCTCGCGGGCACTGTAGATGAGACCCGCGCAGGTAGCCAGGACCGGCAGCCCATTTTCGACGGCGCGGCGCAGCGGCTCAGCGACGCCAAAAGAGCGCGCCAGCTTATCGATGGTGCTCGACTCGCCGCCCGGCAGAATGATTCCGTCCAGCCCGTCGAGATCCTGCGGCAGGCGCACCCGGCGCGTTTCAGCGCCGAGGCTCTCCAGCACCGCGATGTGCTCTTCCACTCCGCCTTGCAGCGCGAGCACGCCGACGAGCGGTCGCGTCGTGTCCGCCGATTTCTTCACTGCGCACACAGGTCCTACCAGCCACGCTCAGCCAGGCGGTGCGGTGCAGGCACGTCGTTGACGTTAATACCCACCATGGCCTCGCCCAGGCCGCGGGAAAGCTTGGCGAGCTCAGCGGGGTCGTCGTACAGCGTGGCAGCCTTCACGATGGCCTCCGCGCGCGCCGCCGGGTTGCCGGACTTGAAGATGCCGGAGCCAACAAAGACGCCTTCGGCGCCCATCTGGCGGACAAGGGCGGCGTCGGCAGGCGTAGCCACGCCACCGGCAACGAAGAGCACGACCGGGAGCTTGCCGGTCTCCGCCACCTCTGCAACCAGGTCGTACGGTGCCTGCAGTTCCTTGGCCGCGACGTAGAGCTCGTCTCGATCCAGGTGGCGCAGGCGCGCGATCTCGGCCTTAATGGTGCGCAGGTGCTTCACGGCCTCGGAGACGTCGCCGGTGCCGGCCTCGCCCTTGGAACGAATCATGGCCGCGCCTTCGGTGATGCGGCGCAGCGCCTCGCCCAGGTTGGTCGCACCACACACGAACGGCACGTCGAAATCCCACTTATTGATGTGGTTGACGTAATCGGCCGGGCTAAGCACCTCGGACTCGTCGATAAAGTCCACACCCAGCTCGCCCAGGATCTGCGCCTCTACAAAGTGGCCGATGCGGGCCTTGGCCATGACCGGGATGTCCACCGCTTCGACGATGCCCTCGATAAGCTCCGGGTCAGACATGCGGGCCACGCCGCCCTGCGCGCGGATATCGGCCGGCACGCGCTCCAGCGCCATCACGGCCGACGCGCCCGCGTCCTCCGCAATGCGCGCCTGCTCCGGAGTCACGACGTCCATGATGACGCCGCCCTTCAACATATCAGCCAGTCCTCGCTTCACGCGCGTGGTAGCGCGTCCTTGTGCATTTACCTGTTCAGTCATAGGTGCCATAGTGGCCCACACAAGTGGTACAAGACAAGAGCCATTTTCAGCGTGTTGGATTAGACCACTTATGATGGGCCCGTGCCCCTTCGCCTCGATCCCTCTGATACGCGGCCGCTGCCCGTGCAAATCGCCGCGGCCCTCCGCACCCAGGTTGCCGCCGGCGTCCTCCTGCCCGGCGAGCGCGTCCCTTCCACCCGCCACTTGGCTTCGCAGCTCGGCATTTCCCGAGGCAGCGTGGTCACCGCCTACGACCAACTCACAGCCGAGGGCTACCTCACCGCCGAGGTTGGTTCCGGCACCGTCATCAACCCGCTGCTTCCCCATGCGCGTGCCCCACGGCCGGAGCCGGCCCCCGCACCCGCCGCCGAGCCCGAGCTGGTGTCACTGACCCCCGGCCTTCCCGACACCGCCGGCATCCTCACCCCTGAATGGAGGGCCGCGTGGCGTGCAGCGGCCGTCGACCCCTCCGGCAATCTGCCCCACGAGGTCGCAGCACACCTGCGCCACATGCGCGGGCTCACCGTGGACCCGGCCTGCGTGCTAATCACGGCCGGCGCCCGCGACGGCCTCTCCGTACTCCTGCGCGCCCTCGGCCGACAGCTGCGCGTGGGCGTGGAATCCCCCGGTTACCCCAGCCTGCGCCGCGTGCCCCACGCCCTCGGCCACACGTTGGTGGAAATCCCCACCGGCCCCGAAGGCGTCACCGTCCCCACGGCCGATCTCGACGCCCTCATCGTCACCCCCAGCCACCAATATCCCTACGGCGGCTCGCTGCCCGCAGCCCGGCGCGCCGAACTCGTCGAATGGGCCCGCGCACACGACGCCCTGCTTATCGAGGATGACTTCGACTCCGAACTGCGCTACGTCGGCCAGCCGCTGCCCGCCCTGGCCGCACTCGCCCCGGAACACACCGTGCTGCTGGGTACCTTCTCCTCGGTCATCTCCCCCTCGATTGCCTGCGGCTACCTCGTCGTTCCACCGCGCCTGCGCCCGGCCGTGGACCACGTGCGCGAGGTCTTCGGCCAACCCGTCGGCTCCATCCCCCAGGCCGCGCTCGCCCACTACCTTGCCAGCGGCGCTTTACGACGCCACACCGGCCGCATGCGCCGCACCTATAAACGCCGCCGCAACCTAGTGGCCGAAACGCTGGGCTCCATCGATGGCGCCCAACTTCTCCCCATCCACGGTGGCCTCCACGCGGTATTGCTGTGCGACTCGGCCGTGGTCCCCCGCGCCGCCGCCCGCGGCATCAAACTCACCCCGCTGCGCGATTATTGGGGCGGGGCCGAAGCTGAAGACGGCGTCGTACTCGGCTTCGGCCACCTCAGCGATACCGAGCTACGCGAAAGCCTTTCTGCAGTCGCGGCCGCTTTACAGGGGTGATACCGTAAAGCCCACGTTTATAAACGAAAGGTAATAGATGTCTTTAGGTCCGATTGAGCTCCTTCTCATCCTCGTTTTCGTCCTTATCCTCGCTGGAATTATCGCCCTCGTAGTCAAGCTCGTGCACAATAGCAATGACACCTGCGCGAATACTAGCCGCATTGCTAATCAGCTCGAGGAGCACGACCGCCGCAGCTAAGAAAGACACCCCACCAGACCAAGCGCCACACCGACCGCTTGGTCTATTTTTATTCTCGCGGCTGCCAGTGCGTTTCCACAAAATCGTTCGCTATATATACCGCTTGGTCTAGTCTTGCCAAGCATGACGACGAAATACGATAACTCCAATTCCAACTGGTCCTTCGCCACCCGCTCCCTCCACGCCGGCCAAAACCTCGATGGGCACCACAATGCCCGCAACGTGCCGATTTACCAGACCACCTCCTACGTCTTTAACGACGCCGAGCACGCGGCCAACCGCTTCAACCTCTCGGACGCGGGCCCCATCTACACCCGCCTGACCAACCCCACCCAGGACGCGTTGGAAGAGCGCCTCGCCTCCCTCGAGGGCGGCGTCGCGGCCGTCGCCTTCGCTTCCGGCCAGGCCGCCGAAACCGCGGCTATTCTGAATCTCGCCTCGGCCGGCGACCACATCGTGACCTCTCCGCGCCTCTACGGCGGCACCTCCACCCTCTTTACCGTCACGCTCAAGCGCCTGGGCATCGACGTTACCCTCGTCGAGAACCCGGATGATCCGCAATCCTGGCAGGACGCCGTCCAGCCGAATACGAAGGCCTTCTACGGCGAGACCTTCGGCAACCCCGTGGCCGATGTCCTCGATATCCCGGCCATCGCCGAGGTCGCCCACAACAACCAGGTCCCGCTCATCGTGGATAACACCATCGCCACCGCCGCCCTCGCCCGGCCGTTGGACCTCGGCGCGGACATCGTCGTTGTGTCCACCACCAAGTTCTACACCGGCAATGGCTCGGCCATCGGCGGCGCGATTATCGACGGCGGCTCCTTCGACTGGACCGTTACCCGCAACGGCGAGCCCGTCTTTCCCTACTTCGTCACCCCAGACGAGGCCTACCACGGCCTGAAGTACGCCGATCTTGGCGCCCCAGCCTTCGCACTCAAGGCCCGCGCCGGCCTGCTGCGCGATACTGGCGCCGCCATCTCCCCCTTCAACGCCTGGCTGACGCTGAATGGAATTGAGACGGTGGGACTGCGCGTCGAAAAGCACAATGCCAACGCCCAGGCCGTCGCCGAGTACCTGGAAGGCCACGCCAAGGTCGCCAAGGTCAACTACGCCGGCTTGAACTCCTCGCCGTATAAGGCCACCAAGGAAAAGCTCGGCTACGCCTACACCGGCTCCGTGCTCTCCTTCGACATCGACGGCGGCCGCGAGGAAGCCTGGGCGTTTATCGACGCCCTCAAGCTCCACTCCAACCTCGCCAATATCGGCGACACCCGCTCTCTGGCCGTGCACCCGGCAACCACCACGCACTCCCAGTCCGACGAGCCTGCGCTCGCCGCGGCCGGCATCACCCAGTCCACCATCCGCCTGTCCGTGGGCATCGAGCACATCGATGACATCATCGCGGACCTCGAGCTGGGCTTTAACGCGCTGGCATGAAGCTAGTTAGCATCGGCGACTTCCACACCGAAGCCGGCGCCACGCTTGCCGACGCCCACATTGCCTACCACCGCTTCGGCCACCTCCTCGGCGATCCCCACGGCCGCAATAACGTCATTGTGGTTGAACACGCCCTGACCGGTGACTCGAATGTGGCCGAATGGTGGGCCGATCTGGTCGGCCCCGGCAAGGCGCTAGATACGACGAAGTGGTGCGTTATCGCCACCAACGCACTGGGCGGCTGCGGCGGCTCCACCGGCCCCGCCTCCCCGCACCCGGACGACGGCCGCGCCTGGGGCTCGCGCTTCCCCGCACTGTCCGTGCGCGACCTCGTTGCGGCCGAGCGCGCCGCGCTCCGCGAGCTCGGCATCACCCACGTCCACGCTGTCATCGGCGGCTCGATGGGTGGCGCGCGCACACTGGAGTGGACGCTGATGCACCCCGAGGCCATTGATGCGGCCTGCGTCATTGCCGTATCAGCCCGCGCTTCCGCCTGGCAGATTGGCATCCAGTCGGCGCAAATCGCGGCCATTGAGCAGGATTCCTTCTGGCACGGCGGCGATTACTACGCCTCCGCGCAGCGCCCGCGCGAGGGGCTGGCGGCCGCGCGTCGCATTGCGCACCTGACGTATCGCGGCGAGCAGGAAATCGACGAGCGCTTCGGCGTCCAGGCCCAGACCGGCGAGAACCCGCTCGGGCCCTACCGCCGCCGCAATGAGCGCTTCGCGGTCAATTCCTACCTGGACTACCAGGGCACCAAGCTGGCCGACCGCTTCGATGCCGGCTCCTACGTCACCCTCACCGAAGCTCTCAACCGCCACGATATCGGCCGCGGCCGCGGCGGCCTTAACCGCGCGCTGGGCACATCAGAGGTGCCGACCATGGTCGTCGGCGTAGACACGGATATCTTGTACCCGTATCACCAGCAAGAACACATCTCGCGCAACCTCGGCAACCTGCTGGCGATGGCGAAGGTTGTCTCCCCGGTAGGCCACGACGCTTTCCTTACCGAGTCACGCCAGATGGATCGCATCTTGCGAAACTTCCTCACGCTTTCCCAACCGGACCCGAGCATCGATTCTGCGGCAGGTGATCCCACCGAGTACTCGATTTAACGCCTCGCTGCATCTGCGATCGCCAAAGCTGCGCAGCGCGCACTAGCTATAAGCGGTGCGGCACGCTGCGCTGGTCCTAAGGCCAGTCGTGGCGAGCAGAGGCGGAACGGGGCTCAGCCGTCTTCGGGCGGTGTGGCCCAGGGCGGACGCCAGACGATACCTTCGCCGGGGCGGCGCTCGAGCCGACCGCGGCGCGGCGGCGCATTGGGGTCATCATCATTGACCCCGTTGTGATATTTGCAGGCCATGGTGAGGTTCTCGGGATTTGTGTCCCCACCGAGCAGCCACGGGGTGAGGTGGTGGACCTGGCATTCATCCGCTGGCGTATGGCAGTCGGGCCACGGGCACACAGGGTTTTCCGCCATCGCCATCTGGCGTTGCTTCCATGTAGCCCGGCGCCGCGATTGATAGAGGTTTACGGGGCCGGTGACGGGGTGGATGAGGGTGATAAGGCCGACGTCGGCAAGCGCGCGGCGGGCAAGATCCGCACCGGAGATTTGCGCGCCATTGGTCAGCTGCAGGGTAACGTCCTCGCCGTGGATGACCTTGACCATCTCATTGAGGGTAAGCACCACATTGGTGGTGATTGTGGAGGCGGCGGCACCCTGGGAAAAGACGCGGCGGGCATCGGCGACGGTGGAGACATGGTTGTTAATCTCTGCCACCAGTTCGGACTCGGCGGTAATGGTCAGCGTCCACAGGTCATCGCGGCGGCGGGTCAGGCGCACGCCCTCAGAGCGCTTGGTGGTACGCTCCTCGCGCACCAGGCGGCGGGCGCGCTTTTCAATCTCGCTGGTAGCAACGCGCAGGGCGCAGAGTTCCTCGCGCAGTGCCCAGGCCGCGCGCTGGGTTTTCATCTTCTGCGCGTAGTGCTCGATGATTTTTAGCGCGTCGAGCGGCAGCGTAGTGCGGCGGGCGGTGCGCTGCTTGGCGCGAAAGGAGGTGCGGCCGAAGTAGGTATCAGCAAGGCGGGCAAACTCGGCGGCCTCGCGATCGCTAAAGCCCTTATCGACGAGCTCTTCTACCGACAGCCCAGCGCACTCCTCGATGAGCACCATCGGGGAGTTCACGGCAGCCAGGTAGTTCGAAATCATGGCCCCGAGCCTAAGCCGGCCGCGCATGCCGACGCGCGGTGGCGGGCGGTGACCTGTGGATAACCGCCCGAACTACACCATTTAGGGCCGAGTTGGGTGATGGCTCTACAAAAACCTGTGGACAACTAGCTGCCGAGCGAGTCCACCGAGAAGGCCAGAAAGGCCATCGTGGCGCCGAGCAGGCCGGTAAAGCAGGCATCGAAGCGGCGCGAGCGCACTGCCAGCACGCCGACGCGACTGGAATCACACGTCAGGCGGACCACGGTGAGCCACAGCAAGGCCAGGCCGAGGAGGAACGTGGCCCGGCGCCAGTATTCGAAGACGGCATAGCCGCCAGAGACGACCACGCCGGCCACGAACATGCCGATAGCCGCCCACTGCGCGGCGGGAGGCAGCGGGGAGGGCGCGAGGCCGGCGTCGTGCGGGTTGTCTAGATTCACGCCAACTTTTCCGCGCGCTCGACGATATTGCGCACCAAGAAGGCACGGGTCAGCGGGCCGACGCCGCCCGGGTTCGGCGAGACGAATCCGGCCTTGTCCCAGCAGTCTGGGTGGATGTCGCCGGTGAGCTTGCCGTCGACGCGGGAGACTCCGACGTCGAGAAGCGCGGCGCCTTCCTTAATCATGTCCGCAGTGAGCATGTGGGGCTGGCCGGCGGCGGCGATGACGATATCGGCCTCGCGGGTCTCGGCGGCCAGGTCCTTGGTGCCGGTGTGGCAGAGGGTGACGGTGGAGTTCTCGCTGCGGCGGGTAAGCATCAGGCCAATAGGGCGGCCAACGGTCACACCGCGGCCGATGACCACGGTCTTGGCGCCGTTGAGCTCAACGCCGAAGCGGCGCAAAAGGTGCAGGCAGCCATTCGGGGTACACGGCAGGGGTGCGTCCTCGTTGAGCACGAGCTTGCCCAGGTTAACCGGGTGCAGGCCATCGGCATCCTTGGCGGGGTCGATTCGCTCGAGGATGGCGTTTTCATCTAGGTGCTTCGGCAGCGGGAGCTGGACGATGTAGCCGGTGCAGGCATCATCAGCGTTGAGCTCATCGATAACGGCCTCAAGTTCTTCCTGCGTGATATCGGCCGACAGGTCCTTGCGGATGGAGTTGATGCCGAGCTTTTCACAGTCGCGGTGCTTCATCTTCACATAGGACTGGGAGCCGGGGTCCTCGCCCACGAGGACGGTGGCGAGGCCGGGGGTAATCCCCTTCTCCTTCAGCGCGGCCACGCGCTGGGCAAGGTCGGAAAAAATCTCGTCGCGGTACAGTGTGCCATCTAGTTTGGTAGCGCTCATAGCCACCATCCTAGACTGAAGGCATGAGCCAGCTGCACATTGTCTTTGATAACCCGGTCATTCCTACAAATACGGGCAACGCCATCCGCACGGCCGCGGTAACAGGCGCGAGCCTGCACCTGATTGAGCCGCTGGGCTTTAATTTCGACGATAAGCACTTAAAGCGCGCCGGACTGGATTATCACGATCTGGCTGATGTGCAGATTCACAAGGATTTTCAGGCCTGCATGGATGCACTGCCGGGGGCGCGCGTATTCGCGTTTACCACGCATACGGATAAGTGGTTTACGGATATCGAATACCAGGAAGGCGATGTCTTGCTCTTCGGCACGGAGCCGACTGGCCTGCCGGAGGAGCATATTAACCATCCGCGCGTGACGGACCGCGTGCGCATTCCGATGGTGCCGGCCAGGCGCTCGATGAACCTGTCGAATTCGGCGTCGACGGCCGTATTCGAGGCGTGGCGCCAGCTGGGATTTAACGGGGCGGTTTAAGTCCTGGCAGCTGGCGGGAGCGCAGGCGGGCAAGGAGTGCGGTGGCGTCGGCAAGCGTGAGGTTGCGCGCGGCCATGCGCACGGGCCCTTGGACTAGGTCGAGGTCGACGGTGGCCAGGCCGAGCGCCTGGGAAATCGGCCCGCGGCGGTAGGTGAGCTCCTGGATATGGGAGGTGTGGATGGCCTTGACGCGGCGGTTGAGCCGGCCGTTGCGCACGATGACATACTCGCCGGTGAGCGCGACGGTTTGCTGGCGGTAATCCAGCGGGGAGACCCATTTGGCGCGGGCCGGCGAGGCGTAGGTGGGGGCGGCATCGGCCGGGAGGAATTGCCGGGCTTGGACGAGGGTGCCCACCGGCAGGATGCGGGTGGAGCCAGAAGCCTTGCCGCTTGCCGACGCCCCATATCCCGCCACCGAAACCCTCACCTCATACCAGCCCAACGGCCGCCAGAGAAACGGCTGGGTAATTTGCACGGCGTGGATGCGGTCAAGGCGGATGCTTTGGCGGCGGCGATCGGCCAGGCCGTAGGTGATGTTGAGGACCTCGCCGTCGGTGCGGGCGGTGTAGCGCCAGGAGGAATCGAGCACGTTCCAGGCGTTGGGGATCGCGCCGACGAGGATGGGCAGCGCGGTCGACAGCGGCAGCCGGGTGACCACGACGACGATGAGGAAGCCGACGAGGAAAAGCGTGGAGGCGCGCAGCGCGGCCGCCATAAGGGAGCGCGCGATCGGGATTTCGGGCACGAGGGCCGGTTCTTCGACCGTCGCGGCGGGTGTGTGGGCGCCGATCGCGTCGGCGGAGGTTGCGTCGATGTCAGTGTCGGTGGCGGCCGGTGTGGGTGCGGGAGCACCATGGACGCGGGCGAGGATGTCATCGCGTAGGGCCTCGGCGTCGGACTTTTTTAGGTAGGCGATTTCGATGACAGAAGATTGACCACCTGCGGTTTCCACGCGCACGGCCGCGAGGCGAAAGAGTCGGGCGATGACGGGCTCGACGACGTCAACGGCCTGCGTGCGGTCATAGCGTGCGGTGCGCAGCTGGACAGATAATAGGCCGCGGCGCAGAGAAAGCTCTTCTGCGCCGAGCCGATAGCCCATGCGGCGCCACCATAGGCCGGAGACGAGCCACACCACCGCGCAGACCGCGATGAAACCGGCGAGGGCGAGGGCGGTATCACGCAAGGCCTCGCCGCGGTGTTCGCCGGTGATGAAGGCGAAGATATCGCGCAGGGCCGCCATGTTGACGTTGAGGGCGAAGGCCGCGATAAGCGCCAGGATTACCGACCACAGGCGCAGCAGCGGGGTGAGCCGGTGGACGTGTTGATACTGCGGTGTGGTGCTGGACTGATCACTCATAGTCCGCTCATCCGTTCGCGGGCTTGGTGGGCAAGGCGGGTGCGGAGGGCGTCGGCAAGCGGGGCTTCTAGGCCCTTAATGGTGGCGTCCGTGCTGGCCGAGGCCGTATGGAGCTGCAACTTTTTCAACCCGAGCGCGCGGTCGATAGGCCCGGAGGTCACGTCGACGAATTGGATGCGGCCATAGGGCACCACGGTGAAGGAATGCCAGAGCTTGCCGCGGGTGATAAGTAGCTCATCGTCGGTTTCGAGCCAGCCCATGTTGCGCACTTGGGCCGGGATGAGCCAGAGCAGCCAGAAGAAAAGGGCGACGAAAATTCCGGCCGCCCAATAAAACCACGGGGTCCACCAGAAGCCTGCAGCAGCGGCGGCCGCGGCAAGCAGAAACATCCAGCTCAGGTGGTGGATATAGCGCGAGGTAACCAGGCGCGGCGAGACGGGATTCATTTCTTCGCTCATAGTTATTGACAGTATCAATCGGGTCCAGCTCTTGCGTCACTTATCGCTAATCGATATTATCGAATTACGACAACATCGAAAGTCGATAAGTTATCGACGGAAAGGATTGTCATGACCACCCCACAACCCGCCCCCAAGGCCGAGCGCCGCGAAATTAATGCGGCAGCCGGTCTCGCCCTCCTCACCATCATCATCCTCGGCCCCACCTACCTGCGCGACCTTGCCACCGGCCGCTTTTCCACCGCACTGAGCGCAGCCATCCCAGAAGGCCTAAGCAAACACAACCTCGACGGCGGACCATTCTGGATACTCACTGCGGCGCTCGTTACCAAAATCGCGGCAATCTTAATCATCGCGTTCTTTGCCTACCGTCTGGTCAGGCCAATGCTTCGCGGGCAGGTTTTTAATACGAAAAATATCCGCCTCCTGAACGGAATGACCGCCGGCATCCTCGTCTGGTTTATCGGACGGTTCGCACTCGAAGGCCTGGGCAATAACTGGGCCTCCTCACAGCTTGGAATCGACTGGTGGGCCAGCCAGGACGGAACATCCCTTGGCGAGCTCGCCCTGCCCTACCTCTTCGTCTGCACCTTGCAGCTCTTCTCGGCCGCCATCAAGCGCGGCTGCAAGCTGGAAGAGGAGGTCGAAGGCCTTGTCTGAAACACAAGAACCCCAGGTGGTTTGCCACCTCGACCGCATCATGGAAGAGCGCGGCGTTACCGGCGCGGGGCTCGCTAGAGAAGTAGGAATCACCCCAGTTAACCTCTCCGTCCTAAAGAATAATCGCGCCAAGGCCGTACGCTTTAGCACCCTGGCAGCACTGTGCACGGCATTGGATTGTCAGCCGGGGGATATCTTCGGCGTCGAGTAACAACCCTTGCCAGGGTGTTGGGTTTATGCAATACTTTGACTCATGTCCCCAAAGAAGAAGCCCTCCGCACCCATTTATAACCGGGTACGCGTGCTGCGCGCCGAGCGGGACATGTCGCGCGCGCAGCTGGCTGAGGCCATCGACGTCAATCCCCAGACCGTCGGAGCCCTCGAGCGCGGGGACCACTCCCCCAGCCTGGACCTAGCCTTTCGCGTCTGCGAAGTCTTTGACCTTCCGGTGGAGGCTATCTTTTCCCGCCAGGAATTTGCCCCTATGTCCACTGAAATCTATAGGAAGAATTCCTAATGGCTACCACAATTCCCGCCTCTGTTTCCCGCCGCAAGCGCTTGATCCTAGCCGGCGACATTTTTCTCGGCCTGGCCATCGTGGCGGCGGCCCTGCACTTCTTCGCGCTTGGCTTGTCTAATCTGCTGTGGCCGATAGCTGGCATTGCGGCGACCATGTGCACCACGTGGCTGCGCCAGTCCATTCGGCACCTCGACGTTCCCACTACGGAAATGGATGAGTACGAGCTGCGCCTGCATACCAACGCCCGCGACAAGGGCCTGAAAACCGCATTGGCCACGGCCATAGTGCTCTTCCTCGTCGCCGGCGCCACCGCCTTTGGGCTGCGCTTCTTCAGCGCGGAGCAGGTTGCGGTGGAGCAGGCGACCTCCGGGGCTAATATCGCCATCTTCTTTGCCAAGCTCATCTATATCCAGCTGCTGTGGATTCCGTTTGCGGTAGCCAAGGAATTGGCCAATAAGCTCAACGCGGACGAGCTGCGCAGCGGCGGCAACTAGCGGAAGTCACGGGAGCCGCGGGAGAGGAATTTACCAAAGTCCAACGGCTCGAGCTTATCCGCGACCACGCTGACCGCTCCGGTGGCATTTTGTACGATGCCGCGGATGATCATTGCGCGAGCGGTGCGGGCCAGAACTTTATGCCGCGACCACAATCCGGGTGAGACCATCACGTTCATCAGGCCGGTTTCATCTTCCACACCCAAAAAGGTCAGGCCAGAAGCAGTACGTGGGCGCTGGCGGTGAGTAATGATGCCGGCGATGCGCACGCGGGTGCCATCGGGGACATGGGGGAGATGGGAGGCAGGGAGGACGTCGGCAAGCGAGGCACGCACCAGCTCCATCGGCTGCTGATTATGGGTCACGCCGGTCGCGGCGACGTCGGTAGCCATGAGCTCAAACGCGGACATACCGGGCAGGTGCGGCGAAGCCAGGGCGGACGTACCAGGCAGCATGCCCTCGCGCTCGGTGGCGGCGACGCCGGCCTGCCACAGCGCTTGGCGACGATCCAGCCCAAGGCACTCCAACGCCCCGGCCGTAGCCAGCGCCTCCACCTGCTCCACGCTGAGATCCGCCCGGCGCGAAAGATCGGACATGCTAGTAAAAGGCGCGCCCGCCTCCACGCGCTTGGCGGCGGACTCCCCCAGCCCCTTGATGAGGTTAAGGCCCAAGCGAATCTCCGCCGATCCCGTCGCATGGGCCTGGGCGCCGGAGTCATTAATGCTTACCGGCAGCACCCGCACGCCGTGGCGCCGAGCATCCTGGATGAGCGACTGCGGGGAATAGAAACCCATCGGCTGCGCGCGCAGCAACCCCACGCAGAATTCCGCCGGGTAGTGGTATTTAAACCACGCGGAAAAATACACCAGCGAGGCAAAAGACTGCGAGTGCGATTCCGGGAAGCCATAGGCGGCGAAGGCCACGATTTTTGCCCACAGCTTTTCTGCCACCTCGCCCTCGATACCGTTGGTCTCGCGCAGGCCGGCAAAGAAGCGGCTGCGCAGCGCGGCCATCTTTTCCGGGGAGCGCTTCGAGCCCATGGCGCGGCGTAGGTCATCGGCCTCGGCGCCGGAAAAGCCGGCGGCATCGACTGCAATCTGCATCAGCTGTTCCTGGAAAAGCGGGATGCCCAGGGTTTTGCCCAGGGATTTCTCCAACACGGGATGGTCATAGGTGACCTCCTCCAATCCATCGCGGCGGCGAAGGTAGGGGTGCACGGACCCGCCCTGGATGGGGCCGGGGCGAATGAGCGCGACCTCGACCACCAAGTCAAAGAAGCGGCGCGGCTTCAGCCGCGGTAGCGTGGCCAGCTGCGCGCGGGATTCCACTTGGAAGACGCCCACCGCATCGGCGCGGCAGAGCATGTCATAGACCTCCGGCTCGGCAAGGTCGAGCTCCCACAGGTGCACCTCGCGGCCGGTGGTGGCGCGCACAGCATCGATCATATGGTGCAGCGCCTCCAGCATGCCTAGGCCCAAGAGATCGAATTTCACCAGGCCGGCGGCCGCGCAATCGTCCTTATCCCACTGCAATACGGAACGATTTTCCATGCGCGCCCATTCCATAGGAACGACGTCCGCAATGGGCCGATCACATAGCACCATGCCACCGGAGTGGATGCCTAGGTGGCGGGGCTGGCCGAGGAATTGCTCGGCTAATGAGGAGACGTCGGCAGGCGGCTCAGAGGTACCTTTCGACCACGCATCGGCCGAGCCCTGCGGGTAGCCCAACGCGCGGGCGGCATCGCGCGTAGCTCCCTTGCGGCGATAGGTAATGACATTGGCCACCTGCGCGGCGCGATCGCGGCCGTGGGTGCGGTAGACATACTGAATAACTTCCTCGCGGCGGCCGGACTCGATGTCGATATCAATATCGGGCGGGCCATCGCGGTCCGGGGAGAGAAAGCGCTCGAAGAGCAGCTGCGCGGAGATGGGCTCGGCGTTGGTAATGCCCAGCGCAAAGCACACCGCGGAGTTGGCGGCCGAGCCGCGGCCTTGGCACAGAATATTCTCGCGGCGGCAAAAATCCACCAGGTCGCACACAATCAGGAAGTAGCCGGGGAAGCCCAGCTGCTTGATGACGCCCAGCTCATGCCGAATCTGTTTCCTTGCCGCCTGCCTGATCTCGGCCGGGCGCGAAGCATAGCGGTCCTTAGCGCGGCGCCAGACCTCATGCTCCAGCCAGCTCATTTCGGTATACCCCTCCGGCACCGGAAAATGCGGCAGGTTGGGAGCGAGCGCGTCCCAGGTAAAGGAACACTCTCGGGCGAGCGCCACGGTTTCGGCGATGAGCTCCGGCCGATCCGGCAAGAGTTGCGCCATCTGCTCGCCGGATCGCAGCCAGCCAGCACCCATGGGGTGGGCGTGCGGCGCGGCGGCCGCAAGGGATTCGCGCCGGGCTAGGGCACGCTTGGCGGCGGCGAGCCGAGCTTGGTCGCGGGTCGCGGCCGCGGGCCGTGCGGTTGCGATGGCCCGCAGGTTATTGTATTTATCGAGGAAACGGTGCTGATCCGCATCCTCGGGGGACATGCTGCACGAATATTCGAGAACTATGCTGTCTATTTTTATTCTTTCGAGCAGGTTATCGATTTCCGCTAGCGCCTCCGGCCCCACCAGAAAGAAGCACTCCCCTTCCAGTTCGCGTGCCACCTCATCTAACGGCGGATAAGCTACGCGATCCTTCTCCCCAGCCTCCATTCGGGCGCGCGCGATGAGGCGCGACAGGCGGCGATAGCCCTCCGGAGTGCGTGCCAGCACGGTCACCGGGGCCTCCGCAAGCGATAGCTCCGCACCATATACGGCGGGAAGTCCTGCTTTAGCTGCGGCTTCAGCAAATTTCATCAGGCCATAAAAGCCATCGCAGTCTACAATGGCCAGCCCCTCAAGGCCCAGCTCTACAGCTCGGGCCACCAGTTCCTCCGGCTCGGCGGCGCCGTCAAGAAAGCTATAGGAACTTACCGCGTGCAACTCCGCGAAGGGGACGGCGGAGTGACCACGCCGAGCAGAATCCGCTGGCCCATGAAGGTGATTAACCGGCACGGGCGCAGTAGATTCGCGACCAGAGAGAATGCGCTCCACCCGCGACCACGACAGTGCTTTTCCGCCATTAAATTCCACTCCAGACAGCGTAATATCGAATCATTGTTCTATACAAGCCGGTGGGGCGTGATGTTCACAATAGACAAAGCGGTTCGCTGATTGCTAAGTTGCTAAACAAGCAAATTATTTCAACTCCTACAAGAAGGGGATTCCCCATGCAGATCCGTCGCGTAGTGGCTGCTACCGCCGCCGTAACCATCGCCGCCACCAGCCTGGTGGCATGCTCTTCCGACTCCGATGACTCCAAGGCCATCAAAGTCGGCACCACCGATGACGCAAAGAAGGCTTGGGTAGCGTTCGAGCAGGAAGCAAAGAACGCAGGCTATGACATCGATATCCAGCCTTTCGCGGATTACAACACCCCGAACCAGGCTCTGGACCAGGGCGAGCTGGACACCAATAACTTCCAGCACCTGAAGTTCTTGGCGGAGTATAACCACGGCAACAGCACCAACCTGGTGCCTATCGTGGCTACCGAGATCGTGCCGCTGGCACTGTTCTGGAAGGACCACGACTCCCTCGACGGCATCGAGGGCGAAGAGGTCGCCATCCCGAATGACTCCACCAACCAGGCTCGCGCCATCAACGTGTTGGTTCAGGCCGGCCTTCTCACCCTGAAGGACAAGGACAACCTGGAGCCCACCCCGCTGGACATCGATGAGAAGAAGTCCAAGGTCAAGGTCACCCCGGTAGATGCCGCACAGACCACGTCCGCACACGGCGAGGGCACCCCGGCGATTATCAATAACTCCTTCTTGGAGCGCGCCGGCATCGACCCAGCCACCGCCATCTTCCAGGACGACCCGAACTCTGAAGAGGCAGAGCCGTACATCAACGTCTTCGCCGTCCGCGAGGAAGATGCCGATAACGAGGACATCAAGAAGCTCGCCGAGCTATGGCACAGCGACGCCGTCCAGGAGGGCGTTGACGAAGACTCCGCCGGCACCTCCGTCGAGGTGGAGCGCAGCCAGGAGGATCTGCAGAAGATCCTGGATAAGCTCGAAGCAGATCTGGACTAATCACCCTTGCTTTTACCCCGCCGGAGACCCCGGCGGGGTTTGGCACTTTCCTAGCTAAGGACGCAAACACGTGGCAGATTCCACCCACCGCGGCACCCGCATTGAGTTCCGCGAGATCACCAAGATCTTTAAGCAGAAAAAAGCGCGAATTAAGGCGCTCGACCATGTCTCCATGACCATCGAGCCTGGCGAAATCGTCGGCATCATTGGTTATTCCGGCGCCGGCAAGTCCACCCTCGTGCGCATGATCAACGGCCTGGACACCCCATCCTCTGGCGAGCTACTGCTCGACGAGACCAATATCGTTGGCATGTCCGAGCGGAAACTGCGTGGCATTCGCCGCAATATCGGCATGATCTTCCAGCAGTTCAACCTGATGAGCTCGCGCACCGCGGCCGGCAATATTGAATACCCGCTGCAGCTGCAGGGCGTCGGCAAGCAAGAGCGCGCCAAGCGCGTGCAAGAGCTGCTGGACTTCGTCGGCCTAGGAGACAAAGGCAAGAGCTACCCGGAGCAGCTTTCCGGCGGCCAGAAGCAGCGCGTTGGCATTGCCCGTGCGCTGGCCACTAACCCTTCGCTGCTGCTTGCCGACGAAGCCACTTCCGCCCTCGACCCCACCACCACACAGGAAGTCCTCGACCTCCTGCGCCGGGTGAACAAGGAATTCGGCATCACCATCGTGGTTATTACCCACGAGATGGAAGTCGTTCGCTCCATCGCCGATAAGGTCGCCGTGATGGAAAACGGCCGCGTAGTAGAGCAAGGCAGCGTCTATGAGGTCTTCTCCAACCCGCAGACCTCCGTGGCCGCCAAGTTCGTGGCCACCTCGCTGCGCAACGAACCCGACGTCGTCGAAACCGACGACCTGCTTGCGCACGAAGGCCGCCTGTTTACCATCAACCTGACCGAGGAATCTGGCTTCTTCACCGCCGCCGCTCGGCTCAAGGAAGCCGGCGTGTCCATCGCCGTTGTCCACGGCGGTATCACCACGTTGCAGCAGCATTCCTTTGGCAAGCTGACCGTGCGGCTTAGCGGCGATAATAACGCCATTGAAGAGTTCTACCGCACGCTTTCTACCACCACCCAGATTGAGGAGATTGCACGATGACCGTCACCAACCTCGCCCAAGCCAACTGGGACCGCCTCGGCCCTTCACTAGCCGAGGCCATCGTCGATACCCTCATCATGGTCTCGACCACCCTCATCGTCTCCGGCATCCTCGGCCTTGGCCTGGGCATGCTGCTCTACACCACCCGCACGGGCGGCATCCTGCAAAACAGGTTTGTCTACGTCATTGTGAACCTGCTGGTGAACTTCGTCCGCCCCATCCCGTTCATCATCTTGCTGGCCTTTGCCCAGCCGTTGACCGTCGCTGTAATGGGCGGCTCCATCGGCCGCGGCCCGGCCACCTTCGTTATGGTGATCGCCGCAACCTTCTCCGTGGCCCGCGTGGTGGAGCAAAACCTCGTGGCCATCGATCCCGGTGTTATCGAGGCCGCCCGCTCCATGGGTGCCTCGCCGTGGAAGATCATTACCTCCGTCATCGTTCCGGAGGCCCTCGGCCCGCTGATTCTGGGCTACACCTTCCTGTTCATCGCCATCGTGGATATGTCCGCCATGGCCGGCTACGTCGGCGGCGGCGGCTTGGGTGACTTTGCCATCGTCTACGGCTACCGCGCCTTCGAGTGGGAAGTCACCGTCGTGGCTACGCTCATCATCATCGTGCTGGTGCAGGCCGCCCAGTTCCTCGGCAACTGGCTCTCTTCCAAGGTCATGCGCCGCTAGCCCCCGCTTGCCGACGCCGCCCCCGCCCCGCGCAGCCTACTCCGCGACCGGCTCCACGCCGGTCGCTACGATGGCTTGGCCTTTCTTCGGCGCATCGCCGCAGGAGGAGACCACGCCTTCTACCTCGCGCTCCTCGAGCGCCACGCGCCAGCGCCGGCCGTCAGTGTGGCTGACCTCGCCGCCGTCGGTGGCGGTGAGCTGGCCATAGGAGAGGTCCTCGCCGGCGTCGATAAGCGAGCGGGCCACCGCCAACTCCGCCACCTGGCCGCGCGGGCCGAAAATACCGCGCCCGCGATTTACCGGGTAGAAATACTTCCCCTTCGCCGCCGCCGCAATCATCTGCGCGGCGGCTTCTTTATTCATGCGGCCAAAGGAATAGGCCCATGGCATAAGCATGACCGACGGCGCGAACCGGTGCCCCTTCGTGTGCGAGGTCTCCCACACCATATCCGGATAATCCGCCACCAGCTCCGCAGCCAGCGGCCGGCCCTTGACCGCACAGCACGTATCGCGCTTCGCATGCGTACACACCAGCACTAGCGGCGTATCCAAAGAGCCGCCCCCATTGCGGCCAGGCCCGGTCAGATCCAGATCGAGGATTTTCTCTGGGCCCGTCAGCAGCACGAGTTCCATCACGCCCTGTTCGGCCCACACCAGGTAGCAGCGGTGCATCTTGCCCACCTGGCGACCGTTGCGGCCCGGCCGGCGAATAAGCTGCAGCCCCGCCGCGCCCTTCAGCTTGGACTTAAGCTGCGCTGTGAGCTCCGGCCCAAAGGTATCGCCATCAAGCACGTCTCGCGACCATCCACCCGGCCACTCGAAAAGCACATAGACGGATTCCTTCTTCGCCGTGCCCGGCAGCGGCTCTACCTGGATATCTGAACAGAACTCGGTCATATACCTAAGCCTAACCTTTCTGCATTCCAGCTCACACCCTTGGCAACAATTCGGCCACGAAGTACCCCCTCAGCTATACAGTTCACGGCCGAAAATATAACCTAGGGGACATGTTGAAAGTCCGTCTCGCCGCAACGCTTCTCGTCGCTGCTTCTCTCAGCGGCTGCGCCGCCCACGAGACGGACCGCACCACCATGGCCGCGTCTGCGGATAACTCCCAGCTCAATCCGCTAGGCCAGGCCAATATGGAGATGAAAACCCTCCGGCCGCAGGCGCCCTCCGAGCTCACGGTGACCGACGTGCGCATCGGCCGGCACGAGGGTTTTGAGCGCGTCGTCTTCGAGCTCGACGGCGGCGGCACTCCCGGCTGGTTCGTGGACTATGCCGACACGCCCACGCAGCAGGGCTCCGGCAAGACCATTGACCACTCCGGCGAGACCGCACTCAATGTCAATATCGACGGCGTGGTCTATCCCTTCGAGGCCGGCAAAGATGATCCTCGCATCGGCGTGGTGGATGCCCCTACGGAAGGAATTGTCACCCAAGTGGTCAATGGCGGCACTTACGAGGGCCGCTGCCAATTTGTCATCGGCATGACCTCCCGCAAGCCTTATTCCGTGCAGGTGCTCGATAACCCCACCCGCCTCGTGGTCGATATTCGCGATTAATAGGTCGCCTCAACCCGCCAGCGACCGCCGGACCATACCAACAGCCAGGCCCGCTGATGCTCTTCGTGGTCGGATTGGCCCACCACCTGCAGGCGCGCTACGTGTTGCGGGGTATCGGTCCACCACTGCGTATCCACCGGCCACGGCCCGGCCCAGCCCAGCACGCGGAAACGATGCGCGCCCCAGCTCAAGGCCACCGGCACCCCGGACAAGAGGGCTTCGGCGGTGACGAAGACGGGTCGCTCGGCGGCGTCGATAAGCCGAATGCGCGCGGCCGGGTGGTTCGGCCCACCGCCCAGCCGTGCAGGCAAGGGTGCGGGAATGCGGCCGGGCCACTCGCCGTCCGGCGGGGCGTCGCGCTGCTCGCCATAAGGCACGTACTCGATGCGCTCGGCCACCCCACGGCCGCCCACCGCCCGCGGCTGCAGCACGCGATCCACCCCCAGCTGCGATTGCACGCGGGCGATCACGCGCTTGACCTGCTCCTGCGAGCTCTCCCCGCCCCAGAGACCTGCAGCGGACGGGGCGGCGACCTCCACCGGCTCCAGCGCTAGGCGGCGAATGGCCGCGCCCTCACCAGTAGCGCGCGTGAGCCAGCCATCGAGCTGCCAACGCACGCGGTCCGCGGTGGCCTGTTCCGTCAGCGCTTCCTGTGTGCGCCATACCCGCGCCAGCTCCTCACCGGTGCCAAACTCCGCCACCACGCGCAGCCGCAGGCACACCTTGCCGGCCTCTTCCAAGCGGGCATGCAGCCGGGCCGCGAGTTGGCGGGCCGCGAAGGCGGCCGCGTCCACACGCTCGATGCGCTCTTCCATCTCCACCGCCAGATCCGGGCGCGCCAGCTCTGGGGCCACGCGCCTATCCGCACGGGCCTGGGCCAGTTCGTGGGCGCGCCGGCCAGGCTCGCCAAACCGGGTGGCTACCTGCTTAAACGGCAGCGCGGCTAAGTCGCCCAGGCGTCGCACGCCCAGCTTGTCCAGCTGTGCGATAAACCCAGCCTCAAAGCCCAAGGCCTCATCGGCCGCCAGCACGCCTATGGGCTGGGTAGCCAAAAACTCCCGCGAGCCGCCCTCTGGCACCACCGCGCCCACGCCGCAGTACCGGGCTGCGATGACGGCCGTGGCAATCTCATCGGCGACGCCGAGGGTGGAGTCGAAGCCGGCGTACGATGAGGCGTCGACAAGCATCTCTAGTGCTTTCTCCCCGTGGTAGCGCAGCGCCGCGCCCGCATCCACAATCGCCAGGCCCGGGCGCAGCACCTCCACCGAGGACGCCACCGCATCCAAGCCGGCCGCAACCTCCGCAAACGCCGCACCATCCCGGTCCGGATTGGCCTCCACCACTGCGGCCTCGGGGCACAGCGCTTGGGCCTGGCGCAGGCGCATCCCGCGCCGCACGCCCGCCCGGCGCGCGGCCCTATCGCACACCGCCACCGCGTGATTGCGCGCAATAACCATAGGGCCCTGCCCGCCGGCGGCCTGGATGGGCCAATCCGGAAACCACACGGCCGCTACCCTCATACGGCCTCCAACCGGCGACGCTCACCCACCGTGAGCACCCCGCGCGAGGTAGCCTGCTTCGAGGTCACCTCCACGTCCATGTCCACGCCGCGAATGCGCCCGCTGCCCTTGCCGACGCCCCGATAGGCACTCACCCGCGCCCCTATCCCCACCGCCGTGCCGGGCA
Organism: Corynebacterium tuberculostearicum SK141; assembly: GCF_000175635.1. GTDB lineage: Bacteria > Actinomycetota > Actinomycetes > Mycobacteriales > Mycobacteriaceae > Corynebacterium > Corynebacterium tuberculostearicum_C. The sequence continues at coordinate 215,757 of NZ_ACVP01000003.1, forward strand.
GGCGCGTGCCCACCGTAAGCACCGCCGCGCGCCCGCTGCGCACCTTCGCCAGCACCGGCCGCGCCTTGGTGGGGCTCACCTCGCCGGGCGGCCCATGGTGGATAACAAGGTCCAACCCTTCCGCCAATACTCCTGCCACCATCCAGGATTCCAAGCCCGGATCCGGCACGGTTACCACGCGTTCGATAGCGCCTTCCTCGGCCACTTGTGCGAGTAGCAAATCCGGCCACCCCACCACTCCCACATACCCGCCACGGGCGGTGAGGTGACAGATAAGCTCCACCACCAGCGCTGGGCAGCTCGCACAGTGCACCACCTGTCGGCGCGCCAACCCACCTGCGGGAAGCAAGCGCGCCAGGCCAGGGAGCGTATCTACCAGCTCTTCTTCCGGGCCGCGCTCCATAGCGCGCATGCGGGTACGCAGCATCGCCACGCGGTCCGACCTACTTAGCCCGGCCACCGCTTTTTCTAGGCGAACGCTCGTTTGACTCACCCGAATAGTATGAACCCTCACCCGGACACATGCAAGTGTATGTTCGAATGGTATCCTTAGCGGCATGAACTTCAACGCTGCCTACGGCGCCATGCGCGAGCACACCACTCCCATCCCTACTCCACCTTGGGTGCGCTTGGGCTCGTCCATCCTCATCGGTGCGGCCGTGGCGCTCTTGGCTAGCCGCGCACATATCTTTGCCGCACTGGTTGGGGCACTCGTATGCCTCGTGGCGGCCTTCGTTCTCGTCTTTGCCCACCCCTACCGCCGCGCGATGCGTGCCTATGCCGACAAGCGCAATGTCGCTCTGGTTCCTACCATCGCACAGCTCGTGCCACTGATGATTCTGTGGCTTATGGTGATGCTCGCGCCCATCGTGGCCCTGCCCGCGTGGGGCGCCGGGCTGGTGTGGCTAGTGGTCTTTGGGCTGAGCTTTTTCGCCTTCCCCCACGTGGATGGCACGCGCCGGCTCGCGTTTGCCTAATCTATACGACGCTTTTCGGGGTTATCCACAGCTTTTTCGGCCCGCGGCGGGTGTGCGGGCCGGGTTATCCACAGAATCGGCCGTAGCGGTTGCGCCGGCCGTGCGCCGGTGTGGGTGCGCGCCGTAGCGTTGCAGGCATGAACGCACTCGAGACCTACCTCACCGCCTTGGGCCCTGGCATGGACATCATCGCCGGGTGCCAAGGCATGTCTGGGTCCGAGCTCATGGACCGCGGCGCGCCCGATGCCATCGCCGCCGATCTGCTGCTTTTGTGCGAAAGCTACTTCGGCCGCACCAAATTTACGCGCCTGCAGCGCCGCGCTATTGCCGACGCCCGCCGCAACACCCACTCCATCGCCACCCTTACCGCCCTAGAACGCATTGTTAACCGCGCGCCCAGCAAGAAGCAGGCCTGGCAGCTGCGCGCGGAATGCTGTGCGATGGCCGGCTCGATGAGCCACATCCTTAAACACGCCCGACGGCGCCTGCGGGAGATGAAAGACGACACCGTAAGCCCAGGCGTGCGCACTTACCGACGCCCCAATGATTACTGGACGCTTGCTATCACCGGAACCTCTAGTTTCATCGCGGATCTCAACGCCGCACTGGCCGCGACCGGAAAGCAATCGCTCGAGGCGGTAGAAAAGATCTTCTTTGACCAAGCTGCGGCCGCGCGGGCAGAAGTGGTGACCAATGCCATCGTGCCGTTAGACAAATTCATCCGCATCCGCGACGGCCGCGGCGATGATATCGAGCTCGATCTGACCAATGGCGCCACCATCACCGGCACCGAATATCTGCGCCGCGTGCTCAACGACGTCGGCTTTGCTGGCGACAAAGAAACCGGCTACGTCACGCTCGTGCACCCCGAAGAAGGTCCAGTCAATCTCTACCGCACGGCGCGCGTGGCCAATGACAAGCAGCGCATTATGGCCGCCGCAGAAAACCCACGCTGCGCCTGGCCGGGCTGCAACCAACCGGCCGACCTCTCCCAAGTCCACCACCTCAAGGCGTGGAGCAATGGCGGGGAGACGAATATGAAAAACCTGGTCATGTGCTGCGCTTACCATAATGGCGTCAACGACGATGACCCCAACGCCCCACCTCGGCGCGGCCGCCTCGAGCGGGTGGGCGGGCGCATTGTGTGGCGGCCACCGTTTACCCCACGCGAGTAAGCGCCGCCCGCTAAAACGAGCGAGAAGGCGCTCAGCACTAAACTGAGCGCCTTCTACGCATGCCGTTTTACTCCCACTCGATGGTTCCTGGTGGCTTGGAGGTGCAGTCCAAGACCACGCGGTTGACGTCCTTCACCTCGTTGGTGATGCGGGTAGAAATCTTCTCCAGCACCTCGTAAGGCAAACGGGTCCAGTCTGCGGTCATGGCGTCTTCCGAAGACACCGGGCGCAGCACAATCGGGTGGCCATAGGTGCGGCCGTCGCCCTGCACGCCAACGGAGCGGACATCGGCCAGCAGTACTACCGGGCACTGCCAAATCTGGTCATCTAGGCCGGCATTGGTCAGCTCGGTGCGGGCAATGAGGTCTGCCTCGCGTAGCGTCTCCAAGCGCTCCTCGGTTACCTCACCGATGATGCGGATACCCAAGCCCGGGCCCGGGAATGGCTGGCGGCTAACGATCTCTTCTGGCAAGCCCAGCTCGCGGCCGACGGCACGCACCTCATCCTTAAACAGCAGGCGCAGCGGCTCGACCAGCTTGAACTCCACGTCATCTGGCAAACCGCCGACATTGTGGTGAGACTTAATATTCGCCGTGCCATCGCCGCCGCCAGACTCGACTACGTCCGGGTACAGAGTGCCCTGGACGAGGTAGTCGACGGTGGAGCCTGCGGGGGCGTCGTCAAGCACGCCTGCAACCGCGCGCTCAAAGGAACGGATAAACTCCGCGCCGATGGCCTTGCGCTTGGCTTCTGGGTCGCTAACTCCTGCCAGCTTTTCCAGGAAGGCGGCACGCTCATCCGCAGTCACCAGCTTCGCACCGGTGGAGGCGACAAAGTCCTTTTCTACCTGCTCGCGCTCGCCGGCACGCAGCAAGCCGTGGTCAACAAAGACACAGGTGAGGCGATCGCCAATGGCGCGCTGCACCAGTGCGGCCGCTACAGCGGAATCTACACCGCCGGACAGGCCACAAATAGCGCGGCCTTCCTCGCCCACCTGTGCGCGGACATCCGCGATGAGCTGCTCGGCGATATTATCGGCCGTCCAGTTCTGTTCTAGGCCAGCAACCTCAATAAGGAAGCGGGTAAGAACCTCCTGGCCGTGCGGCGAGTGCTGTACCTCAGGGTGGTACTGCACGCCGGCCATCTTCTTGTCTAGGCACTCCATCGCTGCAACCGGAGCACCGGCCGACGTGGCCGTAACCTCAAAACCTTCAGGAGCGGCAGATACGGCATCGCCGTGAGACATCCACACCTTGTGGGTAGCCTCCAGGCCTTCGTGAAGTACGCCGCCCTTGACATTCATATCGGTACGGCCGTACTCACGCTCGCCAGTCGACGACACGGTGCCACCAAGCGCATGGTTCATGGCCTGGAAGCCGTAGCAGATTCCGAAGACTGGGATGCCGAGCTCAAGCAGCTCCGGCTTCAGGGCCGGGGCGCCGTCGGCATAAACGGAAGACGGACCGCCCGTCAGAATAAGCGCGGCGGGATCTTTAGCTTTGATTTCCTCCACAGACGCGGAGTTGGGGACAACCTCGGAGTAAATCTTGGCCTCGCGCACGCGGCGGGCAATAAGCTGCGCGTACTGAGCGCCAAAGTCCACAACGAGGACGGGGCGCGGGGTAGTATTTGGCTTAGTCACGCCCCATAGTCTAACCCACTAAACTGATAGCTTATGAAGCGCTTGGCTATTGTGCTCGCCGCGAGCCTGCTGTTGTGCGGTTGTGACACCACCCCGACTACGGCCGAGGTGACGTCTGCGCTGGATGAACAAGGCCCGCAACAGGTGACACTTCCGGCCGCGGAAGTCTTTGGAAGCGAGTGGGATGAGTGGGTTCCCTTGTGTGGCACTCGACAGGCAGAGCGTGTGGGTCATCCAGAAGTTGCGCATAATTCGGTGGTTCTACGCGCGAGCGGTGAAGAAAAGGTTGTAGAGCTCAATCCCTCGGGAGTACGCGTGTGCCCGGTCCACAACGCAGGGCAATGGCGGCCGATGACAGGCAAGACCACGTGGAGGCGTGAGGGCGGCTGGCAATTGGTTTCCTAAACCACTCTCCTACCTCGCCAACTGGTATCTGTTCGGCGGCGAAGGAAGCCCTGAGACAAAGAAACGCGGCTGCGCCAAGAAGGCACAGCCGCGTCAGGACTCTCGCGCGGATTAGTAGCGGACGGCGAGTTCGACCTTCTGGAAGGACTTCAGGTCGGTGTAGCCGCACTTGGCCATGGAACGGCGCAGCGCGCCGACCAGGTTGGTGCGGCCGAAGGGCTCGCTGGAGGGACCGTGCAGCACGGTTTCCAGCGACGGGGCGGCCGATTCTTCTGTGGCTTCGGCCGGGGTACCGGTGGTGAGGAAATCGACGTCCAAGTCGGTATCGGCCCCGGAGAACTGGACGAAGCCGCGTGGGAAACGCGGGTGGCCGGCCGTGGCGGGCCAGTACCAGCCCTTGCCGCCGGCCTCGCGGGCCTGGGCAAGCAGTGGGCCGAGAGCAACACCGTCAGCGCCGCAGGCGAAAGCCTTGGCAATATTGCCGGAGTTTTCAAACTCGGTATCGGCGATGATGTGTACGTAGCGGCCGCCGGTCTCGTCGAGGTAGTCGCGGCGGGCTGCGGCGGCGTCGGCAATCGCGGTGCCCATGGCCGAGTCAATGCCTACGGTCTCGGCGTTAGTGGTCACGCCTGCGCCAACGATGACGCCGGCAGCACCGGTGCGCATCAGGTGTAGCGCAGTGGTGTAGTCGGTAACTCCGCCGGCGATGACGGGAACGTCAAGGGAGCCAATGAACTCCTTGAGGTTCAGCGGCTCACCGCCGGTAGCCACGTGCTCGGCCGAGACCAGGGTGCCCTGGATAAACAGCAACTCGGCACCGGCCGCGATGACCTTCGGGGCCATCTCGCGAGCATTTTGCGGAGAAACGCGCACAGCAACGGTAACTCCGGAGTCGCGGACTTGGGAGATGCGCTCGGTAAGGAGGGCGTCGTCAAGCGGGGCGGCGTGCAGCTCCTGGATGATGGAGTTATCGCCCGGCTGCGAGTAAATGCGGGCCAGGGCGCCCTCGAGGTCCTTGTGGCGACCCCACAGGCCCTCGGCATTAATGACGCCCAGGCCGCCCTGCTTGCCCATCTCGATGATGAACTCGGGGGTGGCGAGCGCATCGGTGGGGTGGGAAACGAAGGGGATGTCGAAGGTATAGGCGTCGATGTGCCAGGTGGTGTCCACGTCCTTGGAAGAACGGGTACGACGCTGCGGCACGATGGATAGTTGCTCTAGATCGAAGGTGCGGCGGGCCTCGCGGCCGATGCCAATTTCGGCGTATTCACGCATGATATTCCTAGCGGTAGTTTGGTGCTTCTGCGATTTGCTGCAGGTGGTGCGGGTGGGATTCCTTCAAGCCCGCGGCGGTGATTTGGACGAAGCGCTTGGTCTTCAGCTCGGCCAGGGTGGCGGAGCCGGTATAGCCCATGGAAGCGCGCAGGCCGCCGATAATCTGGTGCACGATGGCATCGATATCGCCGCGGAAGGGCACGCGGCCCTCGACGCCTTCCGGAACCAGCTTGTCTTCGCTGCGGACATCGGCCTGGAAATAGCGGTCCTTGGAGTAGGAGCGCTTCTCACCGGAGAGGCCGCGGCCCTGCATGGCGCCCATGGAGCCCATGCCGCGGTAGCGCTTGTACTGCTTGCCCTGGTAGACCACGATGTCACCGGGGGCTTCGGTGGTGCCGGCAAACATGGAGCCCAGCATGACGGTATCGGCGCCGGCCGCCAGGGCCTTGGCGACGTCGCCGGAGTACTGCATGCCACCATCGCCGATAACCGGCACACCGGCCGGGCCAGCTACTGCGGCGGCCTCCATCAGGGCCGTAATCTGCGGCGCGCCCACACCGGCGACGACGCGGGTGGTGCAGATGGAGCCCGGGCCGATGCCGACCTTGATGGCGTCGGCGCCGGCATCGATCATCGCCTGGGCGGCCTCGCGGGTGGCAAGGTTACCGCCGATGACATCGACCTTGGAACCGAAATCCTTTTGGACGCGGGCGACCATTTCCAGCACGCGGTTGTTGTGGGCGTGGGCGGAGTCGACGACGAGGGCGTCCACGCCGGCGTCGACAAGCGCGGCGGCGCGCTGGTAGGACTCTTCCCCGGTACCGATGCCGGCCGCAACCAACAGGCGGCCGGCCGAGTCCTTGGACGCGTTAGGGTACTGCTCGGTCTTGACAAAGTCCTTGACGGTAATCAGGCCGGTGAGCTTATTATCCGCATCGACGATGGGCAGCTTTTCCACCTTATTGGCCGAAAGCAGTTCGAGGGCTTCCTTCTTAGATACGCCCTCGCGCGCAACGACGAGCGGCATGGCCGTCATGACCTCGCTGACCTTGCGGTCAAAGTCAGGCTCGAAGCGCATATCGCGGTTGGTGCAAATACCCACCAGGGTGCCATCCTCGTCTACCACCGGCAGGCCAGAAATACGGAAGCGGGCACACAACGCGTCTACTTCCCCGATGGTCATATCCGGGCGGGCGGTGATGGGGTCGGTGACCATGCCGGACTCGGAGCGCTTCACAATCTCTACCTGCTCGGCCTGGTCCTCGGTGGAAAGGTTGCGGTGCAGCACACCGATACCACCCTGACGGGCCATGGCAATGGCCATGCGGGCCTCGGTCACGGTATCCATGGCGGCCGAGGCAAGCGGAACGCCGAGGCGGATATTGCGGGTAAACTGCGCGCCGGTATCGACCTCGGAGGGCACGATATTGGATTCGGCGGGCAAAAGGAGCACATCATCAAAGGTCAGGCCGCGCAGGGCTACCTTGTTCGGGTCATCTCCACCAGTATGAATACGGTTCTCGCTCATCGAGGTCTCTCCTTAACAGGTTTAGCGGCTAACCTAACTGTAGTGCGTTGCCGGCCGACGACACCATTTGGGCAGGGGGTAAATTGCCTCGGGAGGGTAAGTTCAATAGGCTCGCAGACGTGAACTTCTTCGCCAATATGCCCCGCGATCCTTTCGCCGATGATCCGAATGACCCCGCCTCCTTCCTGGAGGAGGACGAGCAGGTCATGCCGCTTACCGACGATGACCGGATCGCCATCATCCACGACCTCGCGCTGGTGCAGAAATTCGCGTCCATCCTCGGCCCGCGCGGCATCGATGGCATCTTCTTCTTGTGCGAGGATTGCCAGGAAAACCACTTTTATGAGTGGGACATTATGGCCGCTAATATGCGCGCCACCCTTGAAGGCGAGCTAGCGCCGGTACATGAGCCAGGCGCCGAACCAGATCCCTCCCGCTACGTGCCTTGGGACTACGCCTTGGGTTACTTGGATGGCCTAGAGGGCCGCTAGCCTCTACTGCTGCTGGCCCAACTCGATGGTGGTCGTCGGCTCATCCTCAACGTTGGGGTTGGGCTGCGGGTTTGGCTGCACTTGTTCCGTGACCACCACGGTTTCGGTGGCGTATTGAGTTTCGGTCACGGTGACCTGCTCCGGCTGTTGCTCCGGTTGCGAAGCTTCTTCCGCCACGGTTTCGGTGGCAGTCTCCGTCACGGTGTGCGGGGTGGGCTTCGGGTGCGCAGAGCGTTTTTGATCGGCCTCACGGTTGGCGGCGATGGCCTTTTCTTCTTTGCCTTCGGCCTCATCCAGCTTGGCGCGGGCGTCCTTCATCAGTTCGCGAGCGCCTTCAATATCACCTTCGGCCGCGCGAGATTCCATCTCTTCCAGCGTGCCGGCCAGCTCTACGTTGCGGGTCTTATCGCCCTTATCAAAGGTTCCGGCGTGCAGCATGGCTCCACCGGCTCCAGCGATGACTAGCGTTGCGGCCGCCGCACCGATGAGCCCATGTACGAACGGGCCGCCGCGGCGGCGCTTGCGGGCCTGGCCTAGGTCGATGACCTCAGGCTCAGCTTCGGCGCCTTCTACCAGCGGGGCTGGAGGCATCTGCTTATCGACGTCCCCCTTTAACTCCAGCAGCAGCTCCGCCAGGTCATCCTGGCCGTCGGAAGGGTTAGTTCCCTTCGAAAGCTCGGTGAGGAATGCATCATCATCTATCAAGGGCTGGAGCTGGTCCGCCAGGCCGTCATTTTCGCCGTGGTGCTTCGGTGCCATGATGGTGTCTCTCCCCCTTCCTTTCTGTTAAGAGATATCTGCTGTAAGAGTCGGCCGCTAGGCCCTTAGCGCGCAGTTTCCTGGGCAGCTTGGAGGGTCTTTCGCAATTGAGCGAGTGCTCGGTGTTGTGCGACACGAACCGCGCCTGGGGTGGAACCCACAATTTCCGCGGTCTCTTCTGCCGACAAACCGTTGAACACGCGCAGAATCACGATGTTTTTCGCCTTGTCACTTAACGTATCGAGCAAGGCGCGCATTCTGTTACTACCGTCGGCCTCTAGCGCCCACTCTTCTGGGGTAGCTTCGTGCGCGGAGTCTTCTGGAATTTCTTCGGTAGGGGTGGACTTATCGCGCCCCATGGCGCGGTGGGCATCGGTGACCTTGTTGAACGCAATGCCGTAGACATAGGCCATAAACGGGCGGCCCTTGTCCTCGTAGGAGCCAATGGAGGTGGCCACTGCAAGACAGATCTCTTGGGCTACATCCTCCGCGGTGGGTTGGCGGCCGCCACCGATGCGGGCGCGGCAGTAGCGCAGCACCTGCGGGTGAATGATCCGCAGAACTTCTTGCAGCGCTCGACGGCTGCCGTCGACGGCATGCGGGACGAGATCCGCTAGCTCCTGTTCCTTATCACTCACGTATGCACCCTCTGACATGTTTTAAACCGGTAACTAACCATATTGGCACACGGGAAGATTATGCAAAGGCAACGCGCGGCCCCAGCGCGTGCGCAACCCGAGCGGCAGAAAATTCACAAACCGTTAACCTTCGTTGTTTCCGCTGGTAAACCGTAGTGCCGGAGGGGTGAACTGGGGAAGAATACCTAAAAGTCAAAAATAGGTAACCCATCGTTAACCCACGCGCGAAACACTACGTGAGGTTGCTTGCCGTAACACTGCGGAAGCCACACAAGAATTCTCGCCCTTACAAAGGAGCTAAGTAACGTGTCTCAGCCTCATTTGCTTCCCGGTCCCACCGCTGACCTGTGGGATTGGCAGCTACAAGGCGCCTGCCGCGGAGAAAACTCGGACGTGTTTTATCACCCAGATGGCGAGCGCGGCCGTGCCCGCGCCCAGCGCGAAAACCGCGCCAAGGCCATCTGCAATTCCTGCCCGGTCATTGATCTGTGCCGCGAGCATGCCCTGCAATCCGCCGAGCCTTACGGCGTCTGGGGCGGAATGAGCGAATCCGAGCGCGTCGTTGCGCTGCGCCAACGCCGCCGCGCCGCCGCGCCGGTCAACGCTTAAGGCAGAAGATTAGGGGGAGACGAGGGCGTCGGCAAGAAAGCGCCCCGTCACCGAGTCTTGCTGCTCGGCTAAATCGGCCGGGGTGCCGCTAAAGACCAGCTGGCCGCCGGCCGAACCGGCGCCGGGGCCCAAGTCGATGGCGTGATCCGCATGCGCGAGAACGGCCAGATTGTGGTCGATGCAGATGACGGTGTGCCCGGAGTCCACCAACTCATCCAGCAGCGCCAGAATCCGGGCGGTATCTGCCGGGTGCAGGCCGGTCGTGGGCTCATCGAGGACCAGCACATCAGCGGTGGATTTCTTATCGCTCAGGTGCGCTGCGAGCTTGAGGCGCTGGCGCTCGCCGCCGGACAAGGTGGACAGCGGCTGGCCTAGGGTGACATACCCCAGGCCGACGGTGCACAGGGTATCGCAGATTTTCGCCGCGGCCGGTGCCCTCGCATTCGGGACACATGCCGCCGGTGCGCTCGAACCGGCGCACCTCCTTGGTGCCGTTGACCTCGATGGCGCCCTGGCCGGAGGCGGAGGGCACATTAAAAGAATAGGCCGCCGAGCCACCGGCGCGCGGGGTGGCCATACGCGAGTACAGCACGCGCAGCATGGCAGTGATATCGGTGGCGGTGCCAAAGGTGGAGCGAGAGGAGGCGGCCATGGGCTCCTGGCCCACCACGATGGCGGCCGTAAGATGCTCTAGCTTATCGACGTCCGGCCGGGCCAACGACGGCATAAACCCCTGCACGAATCCTGGGTAGGTCTCGTTAATAAGCCGCTGAGACTCGGCCGCGATGGTGTCGAAGACCAGGGAGGATTTGCCGGAACCGGACACACCGGTAAAGACGGTGAGCTGTCGCTTAGGGATGGACAGCGAGATATCGCGCAGGTTGTTTTCGCGTGCGCCGGTGACCTTGATGTATTCCACGGGCCTAGTCTAGGCACAACAAAACCCGCCGCGCGGCAAGCGGGGCGGGCGATGCTGGGAAGGTTTAGTGCTGGTGGCCGTGACCGGCGTCAGCAGGCTGCTCTTCCTGTGGCTTTTCCACCACGGAGGCCTCGGTGGTCAGAACCATGCGGGCCACGGAGGTGGCGTTGACCACGGCGGAGTGGGTGACCTTCACCGGGTCGATGATGCCGTTATCGATGAGGTTGCCGTACTCGAGAGTATTGGCGTTGAAGCCCTCACCGTTGGACATCTCGGCGACGCGGGAGACGACGACGGCGCCGTCGAGGCCAGCGTTTTCGGCGATCCAGAACGCCGGGCGGGTCAGGGCGCGGGCGACGGCGAGAACGCCGACCTTAGCCTCGCCCTCGAAGCCCTCGGCGAAGGACTCGAGTTCCTTGGAGATCTGGACCAGCACGGAGCCGCCGCCGGCGATGACGCCCTCTTCGACGGCCGCGCGGGCCGCGTTGATGGCGTCTTCGACGCGCAGCTTGCGCTCGTTGACCTCGGTCTCGGTAGCCGCACCGACGCGGATGACGGCCACGCCGCCGGAGAGCTTAGCCAGGCGCTCCTCGAGCTTTTCCTTATCCCAGGTGGAATCGGTGCGCTCGATGTCGCGGCGAATGTGCTCGCGGCGCTCCTCTACTGCTTCAGCGGTGCCGCCGCCATCGACGATGACGGTGTCATCCTTGGTGATGGTCACGCGGCGAGCGGAACCGAGCACGTCGAGGCCAGCCTCGTTGAGGTTGACGCCCACCTCTGGGTCGATGACGGTGGCGCCGGTAACGACGGCCAGGTCATCCATGAACCCCTTGCGGCGCTCGCCAAAGTACGGAGCCTTAACGGCCGCGACCTTGAGCACCTTGCGGATGGAGTTGACGACGAGCGCCTGCAGCGGCTCGCCCTCGATGTCCTCCGCGATGATGAGGGTCGGGCGATTGGTCTCGGCGATCTTCTCCAGCAGCGGCAGGAAGTCCGGCAGGGAGGAGATCTTGTTGCGGACGAGCAATACTGCGGCGTCGTCCAGCACGGCGTGGTAGGTCTCTTCCTCCGTAGCGAAGTACGGGGAAAGGTAGCCCTTGTCAAAGGAAATACCCTCGGTGACGTCGACGGCGGAGTCGATGGTCTGGGATTCCTCGACGGTGACAACGCCGTCCTTGCCCACCTTGTCCATGGCGCCGGCAACCATCTCGCCAACCTCCGGGTCGCGGGAGGAGACGGTGGCTACCTGGGCGATTTCAGAGGAGGAGTTGACCGCGGTAGCGCGGGCCTTGAGCTCCTCGACGGCCTTTTCGGCCGCCGCCGCGATGCCGCGGTTGAGCTCGATGGGGTTGGCGCCGGCCGCTACGTTGCGCAGGCCCTCGAAGATGAGCGCCTGGGCCAGCAAGGTAGCGGTGGTGGTGCCATCACCTGCGGTGTCATTGGTCTTGACCGCAACGGACTTGACCAGCTGCGCGCCGAGGTTCTCGAAGGGCTCCTCGATGTCAATATCGCGGGCGATGGTCACGCCGTCATTGGTGACGGTGGGGCCACCGAAAGCCTTGGACAGCACGACGTTGCGGCCGCGCGGGCCGAGAGTAACCTTGACGGCATCAGCCAGCGTATCGACGCCGCGCTGGATTCCCTCGCGGGCTTCTTGGTCGAATGCAATAAGCTTTGCCATAAGTGGGCCTACTTCTCGATGACGGCGAGCAGGTCACGGGAGGACAGCAGCAGGTACTCCTCACCGTTGTACTTCAGCTCGGTGCCGCCGTACTTGGAAAAGACAACGGTATCGCCCTCGTTGACGCCTACCGGGGTGACCTCACCCTTGTCGTTGGTGCGGCCTGGGCCTACTGCAACGACGGTAGCTTCCTGCGGCTTTTCCTTGGCGGAATCCGGGATAACCAGGCCGGAAGCGGTGGTGGTTTCAGCTTCTACGATCTGTACGAGGACGCGGTCCTCGAGAGGCTTGATGTTTGCCATGATGTTTCCTCCGTAGTGTTCGTCTGCGCGCCGGTATGGCGCGCGCGTGCCGGTTGTGGATGTCCAGCACAGCCGTCGTCGCGGGTGAACAACTGTGGGTCAAACAACCTGATTAGCACTCTACCCTCGTGACTGCTAACCCTCAACAATGACCCGGCCCACATTCCGACACCCTCAGCGATCCCTTCAGCCCTCTCGTTGCCCGGCGCGGACAAAGCCGGCCAGCGCCAGCTTGACGACGCCCACGGCGATAAACATGGCACCAAAAATCACGGCGAAGGCCGGCCACCACAGCTCGTCTACCAGCGTTCGGCCGAAGGAAACCTGTGGGGTGAGCAGGTGGTGGAGTGGGAGGAGCGTCGCCAAGCACAGCGCCCAGACCACGCCGGCCGCAGTCAGGGTGAGGCACGCCGCCTCCCCTACTTGCACGCGCGCCCAGGCCGAGGGAGTGGCGCCAGCCAGCGTGAGGCCGCGGATATCGGAGGCGATGCGCCCGCGCATGAGCAGTGAGGTAAGCACGGCGCCCACGATGCTGGGGGCAAAGACCGGCCCTAAAAGGGCGACAAAGACCTGCCACGAGGACAAGGTGCCGCCGACGCCTGCATCGTTTCCAAAGCGCAGGCCCGAGCCGACGGCGACGATAAAGCCGCCGAGGAGCACCCACGGCACGATGTGTGGGGTGGAAAAGTGCCGGCGCACCCGCACGTTGGCCCCAGCGATGCCGGCCGCGCGGGTCCATTGGTCGATACCGGGCATGAGCCAAGGTAAGAAGAGGGCGACGAGGATGACGAGCCCCATCTCGGCCGACAAGAGGTCACCCGGGTCATCGATGTGCAGGCACCCGTAGACCGTGCCGCCGATAGCCGCGGCCGCAAGCAGGAATTTCACCAGAAGCCACATCGGGTGTGCGGGAGTACGCGGCCGGAACACGCGGCGCAGCGGAGGCAGCGCACCAACCAGGGCCGCGGACGTGCAGACGGATACCGCAATGGCGGTGACCTGGCCGGTAACGGCGATATCCGGCATGGGGATGCCGTCGCTGCGCAGGGCGCGCACGCACGGGTCAAGCAGAGGTCGGGCCGGCAGCACGCCGAGAAATCCGGCAGCCGCGCTGACCGCTGCGACTTGGCCCAGAATGAAGGCAACAATCATCCACCCGGGCATGCCCACCATGCGCCAAGAACGGTAGACCGGCTCGCGCTCGGCGATGATAAGGCGCATCTGCGATAGTGTCACCAACACCACCACGCACAGGGCCATGCCCAGCACCGTGCCACCCAGCGGGCCGGCGGGATTTTCTTCGGCCCCGGAGGAGGCAACCAGCATGGCCAGCGCCAGGGTGCACGAGGTGGAAGACACCACCAGGGTCAGCGCCACGGCCAGCCACGATAGCCAATTGGACTGTAAGTCCTTAAGCCACACCAGCATGGGCCACCTCCTCTAAGGAGATGATCCTGTCGGCCGCCTCAGCGGCGAGGTGCGAGTGGGTCACCATGACCACGCTGGCGCCATCGCGGGCGGCGGCGCGCAGGTGGGAAAGGACGGTGGATGCGGTGGCGTCGTCAAGCGCGCCCGTAGGCTCGTCGGCGAAGATATAGGGCGCCTGGGCCAGCAGTGCCCGGGCGACGGCCACACGTTGCTGCTGCCCGCCGGAAAGCTGCGCGGGCAGGCGGCGCTCCAACCCGCTAAGGCCGAGCGAGTCAAAGACCTCCGCCACCTTGCCGCGTGTAGGGCGCCGGCCGGAAAAGCGCGCGGTCAAGGTGGCATTGCGCTGGGCGTTGAGGGATTCCAGCAGGTTATAGTCCTGGAAAACAAAGGCTCGCTGCTTGCGCCCCGGCGCATTGACTCGGCCGGAGGTGGGCTTATCGAGCCCGGATAGCAGGTTCAACAGCGTGGTTTTTCCGCTGCCGGAAGGTCCCATGATGGCGACGAATTCGCTCGGGGCGATGGACACAGTGACGCGATTGAGCACAGTGCGGCGGCCGTAGCGCTTGCTGAGGTTATCTGCTTTTAACATGCCTTTGATTCCACTCGGCCGCGCAGAAGAAAGACATGGAGTGGGCCGCCCAGAAAATGGTAGAGCTAGCTCTACTGCCCCACCCTGGGTAAGGCGGCTAGGCTCATGGGTTATGCGAACCCTCAAAGCCTGCGCGTGGAGCCTCGTCCTCGGCGCGCTATTTATCCCGGCGTTGGTGGTTTCGGTGCTGATGCTGCCGTGGATTCCGCTGGTGGGACGCGCCGCGGAATTTGTCGGCCGGTTGGGTGCGCGGTGGATGGGCGTGGAGATCCCACCTCGGCGCGCAGGCCGGTGGTTTGATTGGCAGCAGTTTTATCACCTTATTGTGCAGCTATTGATTTCGGCTGCCTGCTTTGCCGCGTGGACTGCCGTGGGCTTTTCGGCGGGCGTGCTGGCAATTGCGCCGTTCGTGCCAAATACCGAATTCTTCTTTGGTGGGTGGTCTACCTCCAACCGGCCGCTCATTTTCTTTACCTGCTGGCTCACCGCGGCGCTGCTGGTGGCTTTATTGGTAGGACTTAACCGCCTCTTGGTCTTGGCGTCAACCTCGCTAACCCGGCTGGCGTTGAGCCCTTCGGCCGAGGAGTTGTCGGCCTCGCGCGCCACGCTTATCGATGCCTTTTCCGGCGAGCGCCGCCGCATCGAACGCGAGCTGCACGATGGCCCACAGCAGTACCTCACCGCACTCAAGCTCAACCTGGCCGCGGCGAAATTGCAGGCCCCTCCCGAGGCGCAACCGGCCCTGGCCGATGCGGAACATAATGCCTCATTGGCCTTGGCCTCCCTGCGGGCGACGGTGCGCGGCATTGCCCCGCAGGTGCTTTTTGACGCCGGACTTATCCCCGCCCTCGACGAACTCCTCGCCCACTCCGGACTGGAGGCAGAACTACACGTCGAAGGCGCCGAGCGCTCAGTGGATGAAACCACTGCCCTGCTGGCTTACCACGCGGTGGCCGAGGCGCTTACCAATGCTTCCAAGCATGGCGCGGCCACCCAGGCGACGGTAACGGTTGCTTTCGGGCAGACGTTGCGCCTAGACATCGTTGATAATGGCACCGGACCCTGCCCCGGCCCCGGAGCTGACTTCGGCCCCGCAGCCAAGAAGCCAGGTGAGCCGGGCACCGGTCTCGCCGGGCTGCGCGAGCGCGCCGCCGCACTGGGCGGAACGGTGAACTTTTCGGCAGCAGATGACGCGGCTGCGCGCGAACGCGGTGGCCGACTGCAGGTCGAATTACCGCTGAAGGAGGCGGAATGAAACTACTACTGGCGGAAGATTCCGCGCTATTGCGCGCGGGGCTCGAGCAGCTACTTAGCGCCTTGGGCCACAGCGTTACGGCGGCCACGGATGCCGAAGAACTGCGCGCTATTGCCGGGCAGGAAGATTTTGACCTGATTATCAGCGATGTGCGCATGCCACCGACCATGACCGACGATGGTCTGCGCGCCGTGCATGACCTGCGTGCCGCCAATCCCACCCAGCCGGTGGTGGTGTTGAGCCAATACGTAGCGGCAAGCTACCTCGACCGACTCTTGGAACACGGCGGCTTTGGCTACCTGCTCAAGGAGCGTGTTTCTGATGTAGAAGAATTCGTGCGCACGCTAGACGAGGTCGCCCGCGGCGGCACCGTGGTGGACCCAGAGGTCGTAACTGCGCTGCTGTCGGCGCGGCGTACCGGCCTATCCCAGCTCACCGCCCGCGAGCGGGAGGTGCTGGGGCTTATGGCCCAAGGATTGAGCAATAAAGAAATTGAAGACACGCTCGTTCTTACCGCCGGAGCGGTAAGCAAGCATGTCTCCAATGTGTTTATGAAGCTCGGGTTTCGGCCCGAGGATTCCAACCGGCGGGTCAAGGCCGTATTAGCGTGGCTGCGCCATACAGAGCGCTAGCCAATGGGGCGACGCTAGCTACTTCTTCGAGCTGAGCCCGCCGAAAATATCGCTGGAACTCAGGGAGCTGCCGCCCTCCGGATCCTTGGGCGTCTCAGGGGTATCCGGGTCGGCGGATCCGGTGGACTCGGTGGAGTCTGCGGGGTCGGTGGCGTCGTCGGCAGGCGCAGCGCCGCGATCCTTCTTCTTGAGGGAAACCTTGTCCACCAGCGTGTTATCGCCTTCGTTGAAGGTGGTGAAGGTGAGCTTGTCATCGGAGACGTCCACGCGCATGTAGTCCTCGGTGTAGTCCTGGCGCCACATGGCGGTGGACTCGTGGGCAAGCTTTGGATCGATGGTCTCCATGCGCGCGCCCTTGTGCTTTTTGTTATTCACGTCGGTGAAGTCGTAGTACTTGCCACCGCCCGCGGTGGTGGTGGTCAAGTACAGCGCCTCGCCATCCTTGGGCTCGAGAACGTCGCCGCGCTGCGGCTTCTTTTCAGGCAGGACCGGCTTATTGTTCTTCATCAGGTGGCTGCGGGTGTAGATGTGGTCGTGGCCGGAGAGCACGGCATCGACATTGAGTTCAGACAGCACCGGGGTGAGCTTCTCGCGCAGGTTGGTGACGTCCTTATCAAAGTGATGCGAGCCCTGGGAGTACGGGCCGTGGTGCATGCCGACGACGATCCAGTCATTATCCGCGCCGCGGGATTCGATGGCCTCGCGCAGGAACTGCTCGTGGCGGGCGATATCGGCGTCGGAAGAAGCATTGGAGTCCAGGCCGATAAAGAGTACGTTATTGCGCTCGAAGTAGTGGTCGCGGATATCGTCCGCCTGATGCGGGTTGGAGAAATGCTCATCATGATGCTTCATGGTGAGGTTATAAGTCTCGTGATTGCCCGGGACCGTGTTGGTGGGGATGTGACGGATCTCCGGGGCGGAGAAGTACGCATCGTACTGCGGTACCTGCGCACCCCAGCCCTCAACCTGGTCACCCAGGGACCAGATCATGCTGGCATTCGGCACGTGGGAGGCCGCGTGACCAATGGTCTTGCGCCACTGTTCGGCTTGGTCATCCACCTTGAGGTCCACGCCGATCTGCGGGTCGGCGACGGTAAGGAAGGACCAGTCATCGCCGTTGGAGCCGGTGTTGAAGGTCTCTGGTTCGGACCAGCCGCCTTCCTCGGAGCCGACGCGGTAGGAGTACTCAGTATCCGGCTGCAGGTTGGTAGCGGTGGCGAACTGGGACTTGTACAGCAAGGCGCCAAAGTCGCGCTCGTCGGCTTGGAAGGTCGTGGTGCCTTCTGGGCCGGTAACCTCGAGGACCTCGTCTGCCTTGGACTTGGTGCGCCAAGTGACCATGACCTGGGATTCATCCTCGCCCGGCTGCAGGATGGTGCGGTAGATGGGCGAATCAGCGGCCAGCGCCGGGGTGGCGGGCACGATGGTGGCGGCACCGCCCACGGCAAGGGCGGTAACGAAGGAGGCGACGAAGCGCGATGATCGAAGCATACAGTTTTCACCTTTTGGAGTCTTAGAAAAAGCAGTACGGCTCCCTAGGACACCATAAGAATGTGAACACCGTATTACGAGCGCGCGAAAAGCGTTTGAACCCTACCTGTGAGGGGCTGGGGTTTAGAGGCTCTTATCGGAGTTGATAACGGCCGCGCGCCAGAGGGTGTATTCCTCCGGGTTATCTTCGCGGTAGTTCTTCACTGCGCGAATGCCCTGTTCCACGGATTCGATGACGGTATCGATGGTGGTGTCTTCGCCCTCGGCATCAACGAAAATGACGGGGCCGCAGATGGAGCGGATGGGGTCCTGCAGGAAGGCGGCGTTGCCGGTGGCGGCTGCGTTGCGTGCCAGGGAGGCTACCGGGTTCGGCTCGGCGCCTTCGGCCTTAGCTTCTGGGTTGTAGAGTGCGGCGTAGGTGGTGCCGTCTTCCTGGAAAACAACGGAGACGCGATCCTCGGTGGTGCCGCCCAGGAACTGGTTGGCGTGCTCCAGCTCGAACTCGAGCTTGCGGCGGGTGAGATCAGGGTTGACAAGGAAACCGACGGTCATGAGAGAAAGCTCCTTCAGAAAGCCAAGAGGGCATGAACGCTCTTTAGAGTACCGGCCCACTGCCCCGCCTGCAGCGCGAGCGAGAAGAACTTTAGGTTAACTGCGGCTCTTCTACATCCAGCTGGGTATCGGTGCCTACGCCGAGACCAGAGGGCTGGGCGCCTTCGTGGATGAGCTGCGCGCCGATGGCCGCGATCATCACGCCGTTATCGGTGCACAGGGAAAAGCGCGGCACGCGCAGTTCCACCCCGGCGGCGGCGCAGCGCTCGGCGGCCAGCTCGCGCAGGCGGGAATTAGCGGCCACGCCGCCTCCCAATAACAGCACGCGGGCGCCGGTGTCCTCGCAGGCACGCACGGCCTTGGCAGTCAGGACATCGGCCACGGCTTCTTGGAAACTGGCGCATACATCTTCCACGCTGATGGTCTCCCCTGCCTTTTCGGCGCGTTCCACGTAGCGGGCCACGGAGGTCTTGAGCCCGGAGAAGGAAAAGTCGTGGCGGTGTGGGCCGCGCAGATCCTCGGCGCGGGACATGCCGCGTGGGAAGTCGATGGTGGCCTCGCCGCGGGCAGCGAGCTTATCAATCACCGGGCCGCCCGGGTAGCCCAAACCAAGGAGGCGGGAGACTTTGTCGTAGGCTTCACCGGCGGCGTCGTCAAGCGTAGAGCCCAACTCGCGCATGGGCTTGCCGACGGCCTCTACCTCCAACAGCTGCGTATGCCCGCCCGAGACCAAGAGGGCCACCGAGTGCGGCAGCTCTTCGCCTTCCAGGTTGGCCACCGCAACGTGGCCGCCGAGGTGGTTAACGCCGTAGAAAGGCACGCCCCAGGCCGCGGCATAGGCCTTGGCGGCCGAGGCTCCCACCAGCAAGGCACCGGCCAGGCCAGGTCCCACGGTGGCGGCGATGGCATCCGGCTTTTCGATGCCCGCCTCATTCAGCGCCGCTTGCATGACCTGCGGCATGGCCTCAAGGTGGGCACGGGAGGCGATTTCCGGGACGACGCCGCCGAAACGCGCATGCTGCTCCATGGAGGAAGCAACGGCGTTAGCGATGATCTCCATGTGGCCGTCCTCGCGCAGCTCGACGATGCCCACGCCGGTTTCATCGCAGGAGGACTCGATACCCATGATCTTCATGACTGCTCCTTAATCTTCTGGGCGATCGGACTGACGCGGGCGCACCATCACGTGCGCATCCGCCCCGGAAGGTTGGTAATAGTTCTTGCGGATCCCCTGCTTGGCAAAGCCGTAGCGCTCATACAGGCCAATAGCGGGATCATTGCCCACGCGAACCTCGAGGAAGACCGGGGCGTCCTTGAGATCCGCGATATGGCAGATATTGTCCATCATCATCCGCGCGATGCCGCGGCGCTGCGCGGCGGGGTCGACGCCAATGGTGTGGATTTCAAACTCCGGGTCCGCGGCCGGGCCCATCATGCCGATGCCCGCATAGCCCAACAGCTTTACGGGCGTTGGTTCCTCGATCGCGCCTTCCACCCCGAGATAGAAGTTGAAGGGCTGGGCCATTTCTTCCCGGAAGATCCGGCTGGACCACGGAGTTTCGCCTGGAAAAAGGACCTCTTCCAGCTCGGCGCACCGGGGTGCATCGGCCGGGGTTAGCTCGCGCAGCCTCACAGCTCGACCTTCGGGATGGCGGCAGAAAGCTGTTGCTGCTTTGGCGGGACCGCATCTGGGCGGCGCAGGTACAGCGGCACGACGGGAGCCGGTTCTGCCTCGAGGTCGGCCGCGGCAACGAGGGCCGACGCGGTCGGATGGGCCGCGCGGTGCGGGAGGGCGGCGAATCGCTCGGGAAGTTGCCCAGCAAGGCGGTCAGGAATGATGACCTCGGCGGTGGAGGCAAGTTCCACCTCGAGTTCGGCCGGTTTCGTCACCGCAGGACCAGAAATGCGCTGCACGCCGGAGTCGGTAGCGCGGTAAGTGGCCCAGTAGATCTCTTTGCGGCGGGCGTCGGTAGCCACCAAGGCGGTCGCCTCGTCGGCCGCGGCGGCAGGTTCTACGTGGAGGTCGGCGGCGGCCGCGATGGCATCGTGGGTACAGATGCCGTGGAGGGGGATAGAAAGGGCGTCGGCAAGCGCGGAGGCCGTCGCCATACCCACGCGCAACCCGGTAAATGGTCCCGGGCCCACGCCGGTGACCACCGCATCGAGGTCGGAATATTCCATGCCCGCCTCTGCGAGGACCTCGGTGATGGTAGGAATGAGCAGCTCATTATGCGCGCGGGTATCCTCCAACACGCGCCCGGTGGTCTGCCCGGTGACGGTATCCACCACCCCGGTAACCAGGGCGGTGGTGGCCGTGTCGATCGCGAGGACGCGCATTAGGCAACCATCTTCCAGGTGCCATCCTCGCGCTGGAAGCCCAGCGGCTGGGTGCCCTGGATCATGGGAACGCCGCCATCAAGGCTCTGGCCCTGCTGCTCCATGGCCTTGACCTGCATGTCAATCATCTCGCACACCTCCACCTTTTTCGGATCCAGCTCTTCGATGAAGGGCTTAGCGCTCTGGGAAATGGCTACCGCGTAGCTCTTGCCTTCCGGCACCGCACCATCTTCAAAGGTGATGTTCTCGGTATCGATCTGTGCCTCTTTGACCTTGTCTTCGCGCATGCCCGGGCAGATGAAACCAATGGCGGGGTACTCCTCGCCATAGACATCGGTAGGCATGACGGTCATGACCTCCAAGTTATTTGGCGCCTTGGCCAGCGTGGAGGAGAGGTTGCCCTCCAGGTGGTTTTCCTCGCGCAGCGTGGAGGAGGCAAGAAGAACCATCATGACAACGATAAAGATGGCGATGATGACGGCAGTGAGGTTGCGAGCGAATTTAGTCATGGGGTGAGTATGGCTCCTTGAAAAATGTTTAAGTTTCAGGCGGGCGGCGGTAATTCTGGCAACCGATGCTACCTGGTTCACCGCAACACAAAACCCACAGGGTAGTGCCTGCCAGTGTAGGCGGGCGACCCTGTGGGTGAGTAATTAACGCGAGATATTGCCGCTATAGCAACAGCAAGAGCAATACCTGCGAGGCAATAATCTTGCCGATAATTGTGGTGGGATAGACCGTGGCCCATCCGCGGCCGGCCAACTCGGTGCCGGTTTGATCACGAATGTAGGCAAAGACTGCGGGGTTGGTGGTCATGCCGGCCGCACAACCCATGGCCTCGTCCCACTTCAGCTTGAGCACCAGCATGCCGATGACGCCGATCAAGATGGCGGAGACCAGCGTGATGATAAGGCCCACGCCCATGATGGTCAGGGAGGATGGATCCGTCAGGGCATCGCGGAAGGAGGCGCCGGCCGAGGTGCCCACGCCGGCCAGGAACAAGGTAAGGCCCATATTGGACAAGGTCTCACGGGTGTGGAATGGCATCTGCCAGTTCAACGGGCCGGTACGGTTGAGGTAGCCCAAGAGCAGGCCAACGACCACGGGGCCGCCACCGAAGCCCAGCTGCAGGGTGGAACCACCCGGCATTGGAATCGGAATGAGGCCAAGCAGCATACCCAAGGTCAGTCCGATGGCCATGGACAGCAGGTCCGCGTTACCCAATGCGGCCTCAGAGTCACCGAGGTATTTGCGCACGTACGGCAGGCGGCTCGGGCTGGTGACCACGCGAACGCGATCCGAGTAGTTGAGCACAGTGTCCGGGTGCGGCACGAGGTCCTTATCACCCTTGCGGATACGAGCGATGATAAAGCCGTGGTCGAGGGCCTTGATCTCGCGGATGGACTTACCGGCAATTTCCGGGTTGGACACGGTAACGCGGGTGTATTTCAGACCAGCGTCCTCGGTCAGCTCCACTGGGTGTTCTTCACCCAAGACCTCAATGGCCTTATCGACGGCCTCTTCGGAGCCGTTGAGCAGGTATGCTTCACCCTCGCACAGTGGCATTTCCGGGACGGCGAGGCGGTGGCGCTCCTCATCGGAGATGATACGAGTAGCCACTACGGTCTGGCCGGTAACGCGGTAGATATGGCCAGCGGTGTCATTGAAGTTCTTGGTCAGGCGCACGCCTTTGGCTACGAGCTCGGCGGGAATCATGCCCTCTGCGCGGGCATCTTCCTCATGGTTGGCTTTGACAACCTTGGCGCCAATGGCGGCAACGAGAATCGCGCCAATCACCGCGCCTGGGTAGGCCAAGGAGTAACCGACGACCGGGGTGGAATCGCCCACCATTTCCACCACGGCAGCCATGCCCGGCGTGGAGGAGAGCGAACCGGCGAACATACCGACGGCCTCTGGCACGCTCATGCCAAAGGCACGGATAAGGCCATAGCCAACGGCGACCAAAATAACCAGCATGCCCAGCATAAAGACGGTGAGCTTCCAGCCGCGGGTTTTAAACTCACGGACGAAGGAAGGCCCGAAGTTGAGGCCAATGGCATAAACGAAGATCGCCAGGCCAAATTGATAGACCAGCGGCGGAATTTGGATATCAGGATTGGCAGTAGATAGACCCAGTGCCACAAACATCGCGGCCGCGGCACCGAGAGAGATGCCGAAGATCTTGATCTTGCCAATCGCTAGACCCACCGCCATGATGACGAAGAGAGATAGCAAAGGACTTGAGGCGAGAAAATTCAACACCTTAATAGAATTACGTGGTGGTTATACCCGGATCAAGTTTGCTTTCTGGGATATTCATCACTTAATCCCCCTTAAGGTCAAGATATGTGCTATACAACACCTTGCCAAGACCATGTGAAGCGGCGAACATCCTCTTCTGCGCCGGCATAGTCCACCGGCTCGCGGTCAATGCTGATAAATAGGTAGCGCTCCGCAATCTGTTCCACGAGTCCCCCACCCCATTCGGCAATAACCACGGCGTCCTCTAGCTCCGTGTCCAGATCCAGCGCGTCGAGCTCCCCTAGCGGGTCCCCAGAATTAGCACCGCCTTCATCGAGCAGGCGGTAGGCATCCACGTGCACAAGGTCCGGCCCGCCCACCGTTGAGCGGTGCACGCGGGCGATAACGAAGGTTGGCGAGGTAACGCGACCTTTAACTTGCATGCCCTTGGCGACGCCCTGCGTCAGCGTCGTCTTTCCAGCCCCCAACGGCCCATCCAGGATCACTACATCGCCGGCTTCAAGCGCCGCACCCAGCTCTTCACCAAAGGCATAGGTGTCTTCCACCGTGGATAGGTCGCGGCTGCCGGATTCCGGGAAACTACTGCGCATCATCTTCTCCTATATATTCGCGTTCGGTGCGGCCATCGGGCAGGCACACCACCTCATAGTTGATGGTGCCTGCTGCCGCGGCGAGATCCGTGGCGGATACTCCCCCGTTGCCAAAGATCACGGCGTCTTGCCCCGTGTCCACGCCATGCGGGTTCTCACCTAAGTCCACCACGATCTGATCCATGCAGATTCTTCCTACTTGCGGGTAGAGGTGCCCACCAATGCCCACGTGCAAGTCGCCCTGATAGCCGCGCGGCAGGCCATCGGCATAGCCACAGTCCACCGTGGCCAAAAATCCCGGCTTATCCGCCTTCCATGTGAGTCCATAGCACGTGCCCTCACCCGCTTGAATGGGCTTGACGTTAAAAATCTGACCGGACCAGGTCATGGCCGGGCGCAGGCCATGCTCGCGCCCCTCGATGGGCTCCAAGCCATAGCAAGCGGCGCCGACGCGCACCTGCTCGAAATAAGAGGACGGACGTGTCAGCACTGCGGGCGAATTGGCCAGGTGATTGACCGGGCATTCCAAGCCAATCTCACGCGCGAGCTGCAGGGCCGTGCGGAACGCTTCCTCTTGGGCGTCATTGTGCGGATTATCCGGCTCATCGGCGCACGCAAAGTGGGACATGAGCCCAAGCACCTTGATGTGTGGGGCATCGCGCAGCACCTTAAAGGTCTCTGCCCAATCCCCTTCGTCCACACCGGAGCGGTGCATGCCGGTTTCCACCTTGACGTATACCTCGGCAGGAAAATCGGCCTTGACCAGCTTATGCGCCTGCTCAAGGGAGTTGACCGCTACCTCGATTCCATTGGCCAAGGCTTCTTCGAGGATTTCATCTGTTTGCCAAATCCACGCCACGATGGGCGCATCCACGCCCGCGCGGCGCAGGTTCACGGCTTCCCGCAGGGTGGCCACGCCAAAGCAATCCGCGCCGGCGCGCGCCATCACCGGCACAACCTTGGCCGCGCCGTGCCCATAAGCATCGGCCTTGACCACGCACATCAGCTTGACCTCCGGACCCACCTTTTCCTTGATGAGGCGGACGTTGTGCGCAATGGCGGAGAGATCAATCGTGGTTTTCAGCATGCCCACCATTGTGCCACTGCTCACCCTTGGGCTGAATTCGGGCAAGGTGTGCCGCACTGACTCGCGATACCTCCACCTTGGAGTCGGCTCATCCAATGTCCTCTATAGAAACTTGCCTCGTAAGTTTGATCCGCGAGCAGAAATCTTCATCATGGCTAACCACTAGCAATGCGCCCCGATAGTTTTTCAAAACTGAGACCAACCAATCAACAGTTGAAATATCAATGTTGTTAGTCGGCTCATCGAGCATTAGCAATTGCGGCGCCGGATCCGCTAAGAGCACTCTGGCGAATTCCGCCCTAAATCTTTCGCCTCCCGAGAGGGTCCCTGTCAACGCATGAACCGAGTCAGATTGAAACAACAACTGAGCTAGCTGATCACGGATGAACTGCGGATCCT
>NZ_ACVP01000002.1 GCF_000175635.1 Corynebacterium tuberculostearicum SK141
GGGTTAAGGGTCAAAAAGTGTGTCCGGAATCGCGGATTTTCACGGATTGACCTGTAGGTTTCCGGAAAGTATATGCTCCGGAAGCATATATCTAGCCCCCGACGGGAAATCCTCGGTGTGGCAGCCGTGATGTGCTATGCGCGGCGTGGTGTGGTGTCGCAATGTCGAAGAACCAACCACGCTGCCACTGCGGCGGTGAAATGAAACGCAACGGCACCACCAGCAAAGGCACCACCAGATGGCGCTGCAAACAATGCGGCGCCTCCAGCGTCAAACGTCGAAACGACATCACCAACGCGGCAGTGTTCACCCAGTTCATCGAGCATTGCACCACCGCAATATCACTCGACGACCTAGCCAAACGAAACGGTGTTAGCCGCGCCACCATGAAGCGGCGCTTCAAGTGGTGCTGGCTCGTTGATGTGCCTGACCCCACCGCCGGCCACCACAAGCGGATCTACGACCAGGTATTTCTCGATGGCACCTACACCGCCGGTGGCTGCCTGATCGTCGCGGCGACCATCGACCACGTGATCGCCTGGCACTGGTGCAAACACGAAACCACCCGCGACTACCAACTGCTGCTTGAACGCATCGAAGCCCCACTCATCGCCGTCATCGACGGCGGCCAAGGCGCATACAGCGCAATCAAAAAGTGCTGGCCGACTACGAAAATTCAACGCTGCCTCGTCCACGCCCAACGCGTGGTCCGCCGCTACACCACCACCAACCCACGCACCGATGCCGGGCGCACCATCTACCGACTTGCGCTGAAACTGACCCGGATCACCACACTGGATGAAGCCGCCGCGTGGGGTGTGCAACTGCACGAGTTTTCAACGATCTACCGGGAATGGATGAACGAGAAAACCATGATCAAAGACCCCAAAACAGGTGCATGGACCCGCGTGTGGACCCACCACAACGTGCGCAAGGCCTACAACAGCCTCAACCATCTTTGGCGGTCCGAGATGCTGTTTGTCTACCTCAACCCGCCAGCAGGAGTCCTTGCGCCCGAGCGGATCAAATCCACCACCAACAGCTTAGAAGGCGGCATCAACGCCCAGCTCAAACTGCTCGCCAGAACCCACCGCGGCAGATCAGGCGAACGACAACGCCGCATGCTGGATTGGTGGCTCTACTTAAAAACGGAACTGCCTGACGATCCAGTACGAATCGCCAGGCAGTCCGACTGGGGCCAGGGCCAACTCGCCAAAGTATCCACCCTGACCCAAACCGAGAACCAAGCCGACCACGAAACAGGACGCCCAGCCCTCTACGACAACGCTATCGACACCGACTACACCCACTCAATCGGCATTCAAAAAGGCCAAATCTAACCCCCGCGACACGCCGAGCCAGACACACATTTTGACCCTTAACCC
>NZ_ACVP01000001.1 GCF_000175635.1 Corynebacterium tuberculostearicum SK141
CCGAGGGCCTAACTATGTTCACCCAACGCGAAGCACCCGATACAGTTCTAGAGCGCGAGCCTGGCGTAATTGTCATGTGCGAGCACTGCTATACCGTCGATGGCATTGATAAAGGCAAATTCATTAAAGTATCTGAATGGGAAGAGATGCCTACGGCTAAAGAGATACATGAATGGAATGGATATCCAATAACTAATAAGTGTGATACCGCCAAAATATTCCGTTCTTATGGATTGCCCGAAGGCTATGAGATTGAGCCTGGAAACGTTGAAGCATGGACCGGAGCATATGACCAGATTGGCTACACCCTATGGCCCGCTTTTTGTCGTTGGGCGGAAGAGGGAGTTGTCATTGAAGATATGGACAATGTTCCTGATGTTGCTACCTTTGAAGAGCAATTTTGTGGATGGTGGCCGAGCTTTTATGAGTATGCACTAAATCTCGCCGAAGACACTGGGTTGATGGAGGATACTGACCCCGACTCTCCGTTACGGACCTACTTTGATTGGGACTCCTGGGTGAGTGACCTAGCTTACGATTACACCGTCACCACTACCGACGCCCGCGAGGGTGGAGTGTTTATCTACCGGAATTTCTAAACACTACAACCCCGTTGCTGCTTTGTGTGCAGTAACGGGGTTTATTTTTTTTACCATCTGGCGACCAGATACTAACTATAGGATGTCCGTGTATGGTTGCTGCCATCTAGTAACCAAACAGCGACCACATATGGTTTGTATACGGTAGCGACCATACAGCGACCATATACTGACCAAATACTGTCCGTGTATGGTTGCTACCACTTAGCGACCAGATACTGACCAGAGAATGACCATGTATGGTTGCTACCAATTAGCAACCAAATACTAACCACATACCGACCAAGCGGGGGCGGTACTATGTAGCCACCTTCGGGTGGCTTATTTTTTTTGACACGCCACGAGACGCCAAGAATGTCGTCGGGGCGTGTCAGGTACGAGGTAATTTAATCCAGCGGCGTACCGTCTTCTTGCCACTGACGTATCTGCTCTTCACTGTACTTCTCTTTCGCTTCGCGATTAGTTACGCCTGCAGGTAGGTAGCCTTGTTCCCAGTCACTTAAATCGCCAACAACTTCGGCTTTGTTATAAACATCCTCAGTAAACTCTGCCTTTTCACCATTGGGGAGAGTAGCGGTTTCTGGTGTGTGGTCAGGACCGCTGACATACTTACTGAAAAGATACGGTACTAGCAAATGTGGCTGACGACCTTCACGGTTAGCAGCATAGTCTAGAGCATACTCAGCACCACTGCGCGCTTCGGACTCAGTGAATTTAAATTCATCAACAAGACGATCCATCCACTCAGCGGGCGGTTGCTCAAGATAATATGTCTCATGCACGTCAACATCAAAAGGATGGTGGCTGGATTTTTCACTATCAATAGCAGCGCTCAAACGCTCATCAATCTCACTAGCGATGACATAAGCCGCAAAGTCGGACATATCAACCCCAGCTTCATCGAAAGCCTTACGGTATTGATCTGCTGATAACTCATAAGGGTAAGAACCAGGGACTGCTACATCACCATCAGTATCTACATCATACGTCCGCAAAGCCTCATCCAGACGTGCCGGGGTGATAGACATTTTGTATAGCTTTGCAGCCTGATCAAAAGCCTTTTCGTCTACACGCTCAAAGACTTTGTCTTTGTCTTTGTTCAACTCTTCAAATGCTAAATCAACATCAGCATCAGGGTAGATCTTCTTTGCATACTTTTTTACATAGTCAGTATTATTGATATCTTTAGTCAATAACGAATACTTCATTGACATGTATGCTTCGCCGGTCTGCTGATTGCGTTTATTCGCAACGATAAGGGCGTGAGCACAACCCTCGCGACCGTACTTGTCTACCATACTCTCAGCAACGTGTTTAGCGTTTGGAGTAAGGTAGTGGATATTAGATTCGTCATATTCGCCAACTGATATGGCTAGGTTTTGTAAAGTACACCACCGATTAGGATCGCCTTCCTCGTAAGCATTGTCATACACATCATAAGCCTCCTCGATAGACATACCGCCATCAGAGTCTGATGCTTTCTGCCCAAAGTTGGGTTCATCCGAGCTGTCATCATTACCACATGCGCTTAAACCCGTGACGGCAAGAACACCAACGCTAGCTAAAGCGGCAAGTTTAAACTTTTTGTTGTTACGAGAAATAAACGGCATTTTAACAATCGGCTCCCAGCACTCATTCAATATTTTCACAAGAGGAAGACATACCCTCAGGCTATGCTCCGTACCTTTGCACTATAACAGGCTGGGATGTCTCTGGTCGCCGGAATGTGTCAACTGCGAGGCTATACCCCCGAGGGGTGGGGAAATTTTAAATTATCTTGCAGCGTGACCGCTGAAACCCGACGAAATTTCAACGTGTGCCACGTTAGTCTACGAATTTTAAATTTCGTAAATTTTAAAAATCCCCTGACCTGCGGTTTTAAAACTGCGTTTTAAATTTAAATTACACGAAGACGCGTTAAAACGGGCACATTTAAATAGCACGCTATTGCCCATTTTCCCACGTCATCGTACGTTTTTACCGCGCCGGCGACCGCCGTAGGCGGTCTAAGGGCGCAAGGGGATAAAAGGGCATAAGAGAGAGTGGCACACTTGGGGCAAAACCCCTGCGTGTGGTCGGCATAGCCGACGCCTCTCTTATCCCCCATTTAAAAAGACCCCACCCAGCGGGGTGAGGTCTACGGTGGCCTATTCGGCTAAGAATCTATGCAGCAACTGCCAGTTCCTGCTCTTCAGTGAGTGGATCACTGTACGGGGTGTACACTAAAACATTATTGAAATGTTCTAACGTTTTAGAAACGAAATCAATATTGCGTTTATTATTATCGCTACGACATTGCGGACAGAAGTACAGTTCTTTAACCGTATCCTTGCGCCGCAATTCATGCCCTTCCGGGCACGTACCAGGGTTGACAGTATGCAACGATGGGCCTGACCCCCGGCGTGTCCACTGTCCGGGGGTCAGGCCCTACAATTTTCACTGGTCTTATACCGCTATCGGCGGGTTAACCCTATGCAACGCGTTCACAACGTCGCGGGGAAGTACGCGCCCGAACCATCGATAGGCTCGAGACGAATGCTAGTAGAGCACGGCAGTCATCGGGGAGTTGTTAATTATGGCTGTCTTGGCTTCTAACTCAGCATGTGAAGGGGAAACCTCGATAAGGGAGCTCTTACATCTAATTTTCGTATCATGGAAAATACGATAACTAAATCCAACCGTAACCGTCCCACCATCCCTCACTAACGCTTTGTCTCTTCCCCAGTGACAATTGCTTACGATCCCATCGCACTCAACGCGCGGGAACGTAAAAATCTTGTGGAACCACCAGCTCACCCAAGTTGGTCTGAAAACCGTGCGGATTTCACGGCAGTCCACAAAGTTCTCTACGTTTTTATCGTCTTCCAACTCTAGGTACCCTTTCTCAACAGGAATGGTCGAAGCAGGGGCCTAACCCCCGACGTGTCCACTGTCCGGGGGCAGGCCCGATTTAGATAAGGGCGACGGTGGTGGTATCACCCCTCGGTGGTTAGCGGCTACTTCTTGGGTTCTAGCTTGTGGCCGTAGATCTTGTGCAGGCGGTTACCTAGCTCGGCGGTAATATTTTCCAACTCAAGAATGGCCGCCTCAAGAGTGGCCGCTCTTCCGTCGGCGCTATCACTCCGATCATAAGTGTATAGTGTTATCGGAAAAGATGTCCGCACCGCCTCGCTAAGCTGGTGTCCCACCTCGCGAACAACCGACGTGTAGGTCTTATCGGCCGGGTGATCCGCGCTGTCGCATGTTTTGATAGTGACTGTAGCTGCGTGGTCGTGGGTGGATGACTTACCCATTTCAGCATCTAGTTTGCTACCACAGTCCACGCCTCGGTCGATGATGATAGATATCCTGTTATCTTCTACGGGAACCATGAATATGTGTATGTTCGCCGTAGAGGGGTGGACGTATTCGATGTCGGTGGCTATGACCATTCCCAAATTATCTACACGGTGGGCAACATAAGTGGCACTCACTTTGCACCCCACGATGTGCGGGAAAATGTCCGGCGTGGTTTTAGCGAGTTCTTTTATAAACTTGTTGTATTCTGGGTTACTAGATTCGGTCTCTACCTTGATACCATCAACCTCACGGTAGATAACTTTCGCCTCTTTGGTCTTTTGGTTAATGATGGTCATGATGTATGAATATCCTTTCGATTAGTAGTTCTCACTACGGACGGTAGTTGCATCTTCCATGACGAGGGCCTTCTCTATCAGCTCGTCTAGGTCCTGCAACTCTAGATTTTGTGTTACGCGCCACATGACGAAGTTCATTCCGTCGCGCTCTTGCTCGTGCTTGTCACGATGGTCAAGTACCTCCCGGGCCACCCGGGTAGATATCCTGATGACGGTCCCTGGGTGAACCCCACCGTGGTCTGCCCGTCGTACATAGTCAGCTCCCTTTTTCGCGATGATGCGGTACAAAATATCTTTGAAAACTTTCTGAACAATGATGGCAATACGCCCGAACTCGTAGCGGCTCCAATCGCCGCCGTAGTTCTCTCGGTCCGGTAGTCGGCCTTCTTCTTCCAGCCACTGCATGCTCTCGGAGACGGCCTCTGTTATCTGGTTTTCTACTTCAGCGTCTTCGTCGTTGTAGTCCTCCGGTAACAGATCTTCTTCAGTGATGACTAAGCCGTTAACAGCGGTCGGGCCTGGTGCTTTTTCGGCTAATGACGCCCAAAGTGTGTCCCATTCCACACGTATCACCTCACGAGACTCGGCAACGATGTCATCCGGTATGGGGTTGCGGGTGAACGTCACCCAATGACGCTGCAGAAGCTCGAACCAACCTTCAGGGTGCTTGAGTACCGGCCTGGCTGTCGCGTCCGGCCACTGATTAAAGTTCTCTGGTAACGGCATAACCAGGTGGTAGCCTTTGCCGCTCATAGAAGTTTCCGAGTACAGTGCGTCCGGCAACATACCTAACAGGGATAGGGCAACATCTTTGGGGCATGTCTTTTCAATATCCACGATGATGACCCGGTCAACGATAGAGTCGAGGTAGTACGCATGATTAGCGGCCTCCGGAATACTATCTACTAATGTGTCTAGGTCCACACATACTTGGTCGCAGCCCTGTCGGATAGCCGCGCCGCGCACCATGCCAGTAGTAATAAGGTGTGGTACATCAATGGGCATTTTGTCCTTGGTGGAGATGGACCAGCGGCGTGTAGTACCAAGCTCTTGGATGGTCTCATTCTTGTAGAATGTGGGCCATATCACTTTAGGGTCAAAGGTTTCAGTCATTATGGTGACCCCTCAGTAGTGCAAGCAACTGCCCAAGCTCCGTAAGTACGTACTGCTTATCCGGG
The DNA here is from genome assembly GCF_000175635.1 of Corynebacterium tuberculostearicum SK141. Classification (GTDB taxonomy): domain Bacteria; phylum Actinomycetota; class Actinomycetes; order Mycobacteriales; family Mycobacteriaceae; genus Corynebacterium; species Corynebacterium tuberculostearicum_C. The sequence continues at coordinate 5,413 of NZ_ACVP01000001.1, forward strand.
TCAGTAACACCGCGACGCTTGACTACCGCCAGACCTGCACGGGCGTTATCGTTCTTGGCTTCTTCTGCAGCCTCGCGTACCCACTGGGCCGCGTGAATCTTACCGCCATAGTCCTTGCATTCAATAACCACGCGGTCACCCTGATAGGTGATAATGAGCGTATCGTCTTGATAAATATCTAGGTATCGCATGATTTTCCTTATGTAGTGGATGGCGCGTCTGTACCTGTAGGTTGGTCGAAAGTTACAGGGGGATAACTTATGGGCCATCCGGTAACCGGGTCTAGTTTGGCGGGTAGTATTGGTGGCATTGGTGGCATTGGGTTAGCTTTTCTAAAGCGGGGGCCGGTGTGGTTCACCCATAAGCCTTCTATTAGGCCCGATGCGGGCACCTTGAGTGGGTTGCCAGGCCCTTTGGTGTGCCAGTACATATCCTGGAGTTTTCTGTCTTGACCTTTATATTGCTCAACCAAAGGTTCACTAGAAGCATCAAAAGATTTAAACTTAGAAGTTTGCATCCTTTTATTAGCTGGTGCCTCCCACCCATACTCCGGGTTTTCGTCGATGACGCGTCGAAGTTCATTCGTAAACGCCTTCTTCGAAGCTGCTTTACCCCGGTCAGAGACGGTATCCGCATACCATGCCTTGTATATCTGGTACAAGCATTTCAGCGGTATGAAATCGTGTACGAAGCTGTCATAATTTTCGTCGATAAACTCCCTAATAGGCGAGTTAACAAGTTTCTGCTCAATCTTGAGCTCTTTGGATGCAGTGGACTCGGTGAAGCGCTTATAGGAGGGGATTTCCAATAGCACATGCTTTGCCACCCATTCCAAGACCTCGGGGCGCTTAACATAATCCTCTCGGATAGCTGGGTTGCGCTTGCTGTCTAAGAATGTCTGAGGGAACGGGATGAACAGTTGACGCCGGAAGAGGGAGTCAGAGTCGTCGGCAACGCGAAGGTTGTCGTTGAAACACTGCGTTACCTGCACAAATGGTCGGTAGTCTACTACTGAGCGGTTCTTGCGGTCGATAGTCAGTGTGTCGGCAGTCACTAAGGCCTTGAAGTTCCTCGCGCTGGTGTGGTATGCACCCACGTTGTTCTCGTCGGCAATCACGGCGCATTTACCAATCACCCGGTGCATACCGAAGCGCTGTTCCATAGCGTCGAGCGGGATGTGCGCCGTGTTATGGCTACCTACTAAGGACTCAATCAGCTGCAGAAGAGTACCCTTGCCGTTGCTACCCTTCGGAGACATGAGGATAGCGGCTTGGTCAAAGCTGTTATACGGGCGAAGGTGCGCGCCAATTACTTGCCACATGGATAGTGCCAATTCTTCATCGCCGCCGAATAAAGATTCGAGCCACTCATCTGGTCGCCAGACTGTACCGTCTTCCTGCTCAATAACAGGCATCTCGGCATCGGGGTTCCACTTTGTTGCGAATTTAAACAGGTGGGTCTGGTCTGGACTATAAGGTTTAAACTCGCCGGTGTCGTAGTTGTAGACACCGTTAGCAAAAGGCGCAATGTCTTGAGTGGTGTCCACTCGCCGGGTGGGGGCCTCGCCTCGGATGTAGTTCATAATCTCTTCCCGGTCACGCTTCTTCAAGTCGCCGTGGAAGAAGGAGAAGATTTTATCCATACGAACGGTATCGGTGACATACAGACCATAGGAGTGGGACTTCTTATTACCGTCATAAAAGGCTAAGAATCCGCTTTCCCGGGTGTTACTATCGTCCGGCATAATTGCGACAAAGTTAAACTTCTTCAGCACCATAATCGCAATAACAAAAGGCGGCAGTTCTTTAGGCGGGGCCAGTTTGGTTTTGAGTATCTCGGCCTTTGCTTGGTAGACACCTTGGATAATGGTCAGCATTTCTTGCGCCATAATCTCGCAAGAGTTGTCGCAAAAGCCCGGTTCCTCTACATGCTGCAGTGCTGCGGCATTAACAAGTATTGATGTAGGGCGGTACATGGACTTAGATACATCAGCATTAGCTGTTCCAGACTTAGTCTTCTTAGCTTCTTCCAGTTCAGCCGGGGTGTTGGGTACTTTATCCGCGTCGACACCGTCAGTGCCGTAGATAGCGGAAACAATATCTTTAGACATTGCGGGCCTCCTTTGCGTCTAGGGCTCCGGCGACAGCGTCAAGTTGTGCGTCGCTCAGTCGTGGGGCGCGGTTTATAACCTCATCCACGTAACTATTCATGTCGTAGCTTTTAACGTCTGCTAATGATGCGCGCTCTTTTCTCTTTAATCCGCGCTCTTTCTTCTCTAATAGGGTTTTCATATTCTTTCTCTTAATTAACAAGGGGTTATGTCAGACTCAGACTTTAAAAATTGTCCGAATCTTCTTTAAAAACCAGCCTCGCGGCTGTTTAAAAAATCAATCTCGATAACAACAGGGCACTATTTAATTTTATGCTGCAGTGTGGAAGATATGCGACCGTCTCTGCGGTGCTTTTCTCTTTGCTGCACCTTCCATATAACCAGACAATGATCCACCATGCAAGGGTCTATTTCTGCAGATGAGAGCGTATATCAGAATATAACATAGTAGTTGTATGTATATTTTACGAGCTGGGGCTATAGGAAAAACGCAACAAATCGAAGTATGTTCGGTGCCAAAACTAGTATCTGTCCTGGTAATGCATATTATTCAGTGTGCCACTCAGGCTAATAGGGGCAAATTAGCAAATGTTATTTTATGCTCTATCTTGGGCTGCCGCGGCGGATACATCTCCTTCAATCGCGTGCGCGCGAGCCGCTCCACGTCTTGGTCGGTCGCGCATAGTTCAGCGCGCAGCGCCCACGCATCCCGCTTGGATTTCGTGCGCGAGACGTACTTTTCGATGATCTTCAACGTCGCCAAGCAATGCTTGGTCGCCCGGCATGAGCGCTGCCGGCGGGTGAAGGGAGTGGGGCCAAAGTAGACGTCGGCAAGCGCAAGCAGGCTCCGGGCCTCCTGCCGGGGAAGCCCCAGCCGGCACAGGTCGGCCTCGCGCGCGCCAGAGACCTCGCCGAGAAGCTCCATCGGCGAGGCAAGTTGGCGGGCGTAGTCCTGCAAGCGGGTCATGCCGGTGAGCCTAAGGCACCCCGCAAGCCCGCGGTAGCCCACCCGCGCCCGCCTGTGGATAACTCGCCCCACCCGTCACACCAACCCCGAACCCGCCGGGCGGCCTGTGGATAACCTGCGGTACCCTCGAATGCGAAAGCGAGAAAAGGAGCTCCCCATGACTGACCCGACCAAGCGAATTCGCCCCACCAACCCTGGCCGCCTGGCTGCCCCGCGCCAGGCCCAGCAGCTGCCGCCCCTGCCGGTGACGCGGGCGCGCATTGGTGAGCGGGTAGCCACCGAGGTATTCCAGGAAATGGGCGAGGGTATGCTCGAGGAGCTGCAGAACTTCCGCCGCGACCTGCACCGCAACCCGGAAATCGGCCTGGACCTGCCGCGCACGCAGAAAAAGGTTCTAGAAGCGCTGGAAGGCTTGCCGCTGGAGATTCACGTGGGCCAGGATTTGAGCTCGGTGGTGGCTGTGTTGCGCGGCGGCCAGCGCGGCGAGCGGCCGGTGTCGGTGCTTTTGCGCGCGGACATGGACGCCTTGGAGGTGCGCGAGCAGACCGGTAGCCCGTTTGCGTCAACGAATGGCTATATGCACGCCTGCGGCCACGACTTGCACACCGCCGGCCTGGTGGGCGCGGCGCGGATTCTGTGCGAGCACCGCGAGGAGCTGCACGGCGATGTCACCTTCATGTTCCAGCCCGGCGAGGAAGGCCCGGGCGGCGCGCTGCCGATGATTGAGGAGGGCGTGCTCGACGCCGCTGGCCGACGCCCCATTGCCGCCTACGGCCTGCACGTCGGCCCGCAGGATCGCGGCACCTTCCACTATGTGCCAGGCCCGATGATGGCCAGCTCCTCCAACCTGACCATCACGGTGTTGGGCAAGGGCGGGCACGGTTCCCGCCCGCACGATGCCATCGACCCGGTGGCGGCGCTGGCGGAGATTCAGATGTCGCTGCAGACCGCGCTGACCCGCCGTTTTGATGCGCTGGAGCCCATCGTGATTACCGTGACCAACCTGTGGGCGGGCGACGGCGCCTATAACGCCATCCCGGAGCGCGCGGCCTTGGGCGCTACGGTGCGCGTGCTGCGCGATGAGAAGATCGATGCCGTGCGCCAGATGATTACGGAGGTCTCCAGCTCCGTCGCCGCCTCGCACCGCTGCACCGCGCAGGTGGATTTCGAGATTTTGTACCCGACCACCAAGACCAATGCGCGCGAGAACCAATTCGCCGCCACCTTGTGGGGCCAGATGTTTGGCGCCGAGAACGTCCAGCCTTTCGACGCCCCGATGATGGCCTCCGAGGACTTCGGCTACGTCCTCTCCCAGGTGCCGGGCACGTTTATGTGGATGGGCACGGCCAATCCGGAAAAGCCCGAAAATCAGCGCGAGTGGAATCACTCGCCGATGATGCGCTTTGATGATTCCGTACTCGGCATGCAGGCTGCCGCGCTGGCGGCCGTGGCGTTTGAGCGCCTGGCTACCGAGAACGAGCATCCGTCCGCGCAGACGAAGGCCATGCGCGATGCGGCCGGGGTGCAGAAATAAATCATCCCTAGGGACTATGGCCGCGGGCTTAAGCTTGGGGCCATGGTCAGAACGAAGTGGAGTACGGCGGGCATTGTTGCCGCCTGCGCGGTGGCGAATTGGCTCGTCGGCATGGTGCTGATGAACCTCGATATTGAGGAGTACTCGCCGACATTTGAGGAGTACGGGCCCTATATCTGCACCGGGTTTGCGGTGGGAGTGCTGGGTATTATCGCCCTGCCCTTTGCCCTGGAGCACCAGCCGCGCGAGCTTTCCGACGTCGACTATGCCGGCTCCACCCGCAGCTTCATCGCCGGTTGCATCGTGCTGCTGGGGTCTAGTTCCTATTTCGGCGCGGTCAGCGGAGTTGTGGCTTTTATTTCCATGGTCTCGCGGCGCTCGACTACGCGCTCGGTGGCCGCGGTGGCATGCTTTGTACTGGCGTTTGCGATAGATACTAGCTTCAACCCGTACCTAAGCTGGGACGAGATCGGATGGGTTGGGGCCATCTTCGTCGTGGTCGTGATGGTCGCGGGCTTGCTGGTAGGCCAAAAGCGCGGCAATCAGCGCGAAAAGCGGTGGCGCGTGGAGCAGCAAGCCCGGATGAACCGCGAAGAGATGCGCGCCAAGGTGGAGCATGCACGGCGAGAGGAGCGCGAGAGCATCGCGCGGGATATGCACGATTCACTCTCGCATCGGCTGAGCCTTGTGGCTATTCATGCGGGAGCACTGAGTTATCCGCGCGAGGGCGTGCCGGAGGAGTTTACGGAGGCTGCGCGAACCATCCGTGCCGAAGCCCAAAACGCGGTGGAAGATTTGCGCACCGTCTTAAGCGCCTTGCGCGAAGACCTCTCCCAGGACCCGCGCACCGGTGTCGAGGAGCTGGTCGCGAGCGCACGGGAGGCCGGCGCAGAGGTAACGGTGGCCTACGCGAACGGTACCGACCCGGACGTTTTCGCCGGACTATCCACGATGGCGCAACACGCCGTGCACCGTGCAGTACAAGAAGGCTTGACGAACGCCCGCAAGCACGCGCCCGGTCAGCCGGTAAGTATCACGGTGCGCGAGGTGGCCGGCGCGGTAGACATCGAGATGCGAAACCCGGTGCCGCGCGGGAAGGCAGGAACCGACACGGGCAATGGCGCGGACACCACAGGTGGCTACGGTCTAGTGGGACTGCGCGAGCGTGTGGAGCTTTCCGGCGGGCGCATGAGCATCGTGGCTAACCAGGAAATCCCAGAAGGAAAGGGAGGCGAGGAATTCGGATGGAGTATCCAGCTACCGCTAGCGCACAAGGAGGCCACACGATGAGCGAGATGAGCTGGCAACTGCGCCATCCCGAATACGGGCTCATGCGCATCGACCTAGAAGAAACCACGGCCCGCGAGGGGTGGACGGGAAAGTACTTAGACTTTAAGCGCAGTCTTTTTATCTCCACCGTCAACGGAACCTCGCGCAAGCTCAGCTATACCGATACCGATGACTCGGCCTATAGCCTGGAATTCCTGCGCGGGCACAGCGACGATAACGCGCCCAAAGACGCAGACCGCATCGAGCTGGTGGAGCGCCGCGGTTATGTCGTGCCGGAGTTTCGCGGGCAAGGCGCGAGGGTGCTGTTTGCGGCGGTGGGGAAGCCGGACGTCGATAAGCGGCTGCATCGGGTAAGCCTATGGACGTTGCTCCTGCAGGCTGCGCTGACATTCATCGCGGCCACACTAGTCATCGAATTTTTCCCCAAATTCTTCGAAAAGCTAAACGATATTCTCGTGCCCTCGTTCCTCAATGGCGTAGTGGCGGGCCACGCGGGAATCGTGCCCGTAGCGCTGGCGGCAGTGGTAGCGGTTACTGTGGCTTATACGCCCGTCGCATCGCAGTTGTGGCGCGCGCGGTGGAATCAACCAGTAGGAAAGGGAGCATGATGGCCGATGCCCTGCGCGTAGTGCTCGTTGATGACGAGGAACTTGTCCGCAGCGGCCTGCGTCTGCTGCTATCCAACGCGCCCGATATCGAGGTCGTGGCCGAGGCGAGCAATGGCCGGGACGCGGTGGCTACGGTGCTCGACGCGCAGCCCGATGTGGTGCTGATGGATATTCGCATGCCGGTCATGGATGGCATCGCGGCCGTGGAGAAGATTCTGTCCGTTCACGCAGTGCCGATCATCATGCTCACGGCCTTCGATACCGATTCCTTCATCCTGCGGGCTCTGCGTGCCGGGGCGGCTGGGTTCCTGCTGAAGTCGACGCCGCCGGAATCGCTCATGGCGGCCGTGCGTGCGGCCGCGGCGGGGCAGCCGTTGTTGAGCCCGCAGGTCGTTGACAAGCTGGTGGGCATGCAAAGCCCCGCGCTTTCCGACGCCCAATCACACCACACCCGCACCGCTCGCACCCGGCTTGCCACTTTAAGCTCCCGCGAGCGCGAAATAGCCGGGCTGGTGGCCCAGGGCTTGAACAATCAAGACATCGCCGACCAATTGGTGGTGTCCCTGGCGACGGTGAAGTCGCATATGCAGCATATTTTGAAAAAGATCGGCGGTACCAGCCGTGTGCACATCGCCATTATGGCCTTAGAGGCGCGTGGCTAATGTCGGAGAATCCTCCCTGCGGGGGATACTGCGCCGGCGGCGTGTCGGCTTAGACTGGTGCGCGTTATGAAGGTGTTCCGAAAATCCGACGCGATGCTTAAGCGCCCGCTGTGGCAGAAAATTCTCATCGCAGTAATTGTTGTCGTCGGCGATGTGCTGGTCACGTTGATGCGACTAGCGGATACTGATGCCTCAGTAAATCGCATGCTTGTTACAGCCGCGGTGATGGTCGGCACCTGGATGCTTCTGCCTTTCGCCTTGCGCCATGCCGCCCGGGAGCGTGACCCGCGCAGCGCGCAGGCCGGACCGCGCAGTGCGTTGGTAGCCGCAACCATTATTTCGGCGACGGTGACGATTGCTGAGTACCGTCCTTCGGTAATGATAGCGGCGTTTTCTGCGGCCTCGCGCCGCAGCCGGTTGTGGATCGCGCTGGTATGCACGGCCATGGTGGCCTCGAAACTAGTCGACACTGATTTTTCCGGTGCTAAAGGTGCAAGTATTCCGTTTCAGATGGGCTATTTCGGCGGAGCGTTTATTCCCGCGCTGGTCGTACTAGTTGTTGGACTGGTTCGCTCGAACCAAAAAGAGCGCACGATTGCGCTGCAGGCGCAGGCGGAGCTCACACACGAGGAAATGGCCACGCGGGAGAACTTTGCGCGGCAGGAAGAACGCGACCGGATCGCGCGGGATATGCACGATACGCTCTCGCATCGGCTGAGCATGATTGCGGTTTATGCCGGCGGGTTGGCCTACCGCAAGGACCTAGATCCGGAAGAGACGCGGCAATCCGCGCGCACGATTCGCGATGAAGCCGAGGCCGCCGTGGGGGACCTGCGTGAGGCGCTGCACTCGCTGCGCAGCGAGGGGCGTATCGATCCGCGCGAGGGCGTGGAATCGCTGGTGGAGCGTTCCCGCCAGGCGGGCATGGACGTGGAGGTGCGCTACCAGGAGGGCGCGGGGCCGCAATCGCTGGAGGAGCTGAGCACCATGGCTGGCCACGCGCTCAATCGCGCGGTCCAGGAGGGCTTGACCAACGCCCGCAAGCACGCGCCGGGCGAGCCGGTCACCATCACCATCGCCGCGCTTGCCGACGCCCTCTTAATCACCATGTCCAACCCCACCGCCCAGGCCAAAGAAAAGGGGAGTGGGAACAGTGGCGGGTACGGGATCGTCGGCATGCGCGAGCGCGCTAGTGTGGTGGGCGGATCGCTGCAGGTAAACGACGAGGAAGATAGGTTCTCGTGGACGCTGCGCCTGCCCAGGAAGGAAGTACAGTGAGTGAGATTCGTGTAGTTCTCGTCGATGATGAGCCGCTGCTGCGCCACGGCCTGCGCATGATCTTGGAAGGCGCGCCGGGCATTAGCGTCATTGGCGAGGCCGGAAACGGCAAGGAGGGAGTGGAGCTCATCCTGGCCGAGGAGCCGGACGTGGTGCTGATGGATATCCGCATGCCGGTCATGGACGGCATCGAGGCGACGGCGCAGCTGCATTCGCTCGCCGGTGCGCGCGATATCCCGGTGGTGATGCTCACTGCCTTTGATACCGACGAATTTATCCTGCACGCCCTGCGCGCAGGGGCGGTGGGCTTTTTGTTGAAGACGACGGCGCCGGAGGCGCTGGTGGCGTCGGTAAGAGCGGCGGCCCAAGGCCAGCAACAGCTTAGCCCGAAGGTGCTAGAAAACCTGGTGGGGCTGGCGGCCACGCCGCCGCAGCCGGAACAAGAGATGATTCAACCCAGCGGGCTGGCCGAGCTGAGCGAGCGCGAAAATGAAATCGCCCAGCTGGTGGCCCAAGGACTGAGCAACGCCGAGATTGCCGAGCAGCTATTCATTTCCCTGACCACGGTCAAGACGCACATGAAGCACATCCTGGCCAAGATCGATGGCACCAACCGGGTGCACATCGCGATTGCGGTTCTCGGCGGTTAGGCGTGGCTGGGCTGGCCTGGGTAACTAGGGCCGGCGGAAAATGGCGGAGGCTAGGCCCACCAGCGCGATGACGCCGACGATAAGGGACGCCACCGGCCAGTACTGCGGGAAGTACTTGAGCGTGTAGCCGAATACTTGGCCGTCATCGAATTGCTGCCATAGCGCGAAGGGCATCCACCACAGCTTGGTTAGCGTGAGGATGGCGCCCACCAGGCCGGCGGCGACACGGCTTCCTCCGCGGAGGAAGAAGCTGGCCGCAACCAGCAGTACGCCCGCGATGGTCAGGGCGAATAGGAGGGGAGTTTCGGTGCCCAGCGGAGAGCCGCGCAGCAGGAACTCGTGGTCGATTGCGTGTTGCTCGATGAGGGTATATCCATCGAGTACTACGTCGTCTGGGATTCCCATAGGTTAATTCTCCTTAATTGTGCCCGGAGCGGCTGGGGTGCCCGAGGCGGCATAGGGAAGGCCGACGGAAACGCGGAAATCTGCCACCCTAGAACCGGGTTGTACGTCAATTATAGACAATTCTGTCTTAGGTGTCGTAGGCTGAGGCCCTTAACTCGAAACAAGGAGAAATAGTGATTATTACCGGACTTCTCACCGGCATCGTCTTCGGCGCCGTGCTGCAGCGCGGGCGCTTCTGCGTAACCGGCATGCTGCGCGATATTTTCCTCAATAAGACCTGGCGCGGCTTTACCGCCCTGCTCATTTTGATTTCCGTGCATGCCTTTGGACTGACGCTATTGACTGGCACGGGCGTGCTTTCGCCGGAGATTAGTGATTTCAAGCCGGTAGCCGTCATCGTGGGCGGCTTCATCTTTGGCCTCGGCATCATCTTGTCCGGCGGTTGTGCCTCCGGCACGTGGTACCGCTCGGCCGAGGGCCTGGTCGGCTCGTGGATTGCGCTGCTGTTTTATGGGCTTTCGGCCGCGGCCATGAAATCCGGCCCGCTGTCTGGTGCCAATGACTGGTTCAAGCAGTGGAGCCTCCCGGTTACCACCATCCATGGCGCGCTGCATATCTCGCCGTGGATCTTGGTTGCGGTCCTGTGGGTCGTGACCTTCCTGCTGTGGCGCCACTATCGCGCCAAGGACGCCGGCCGCCCGAAGGTGGACTTGGGCCAGCCGTGGTACGCCAAGCCGCTGAACATGAACATCGCGGCGGTTGCTGTAGGCGTCATTGGCACGGTGGGCTTTGTGCTTTCGGCCGACGCTGGCCGCAATGGCGGCCTCGGCATCACCACGCCGACTGCGGACATAGTCCGCTGGACCGCCACCGGTGATTCCGCCCGTATGAACTGGGGCACCCTGTTGGTCATCGGCCTGTTGGTGGGCGCGTTTATCGCCGCCAAGTCCGCCGGTGAGTTCCGCGTGCGCGTGCCCGATGCGCAGACCGCCACCCGCGCTATTTGGGGCGGCATCATGATGGGCGTAGGCGCGTCGCTGGCCGGCGGCTGCACCGTGGGCAATGGCATGGTGGAGACCTCCCTGTTTAGCTTCCAGGGCTGGGTATCGCTGTTCTTTATGGCCCTGGGCGTCGGCGCGGGCGCGCGCCTCTGGCTCAAGCCCAAGAGTGAGCCGCAGCAGCCGCAGACCTACTCCACCGAGGAATCCGTGGATAACTCGGTGGTCTCCGCCGAGGATAAGGTGCTGCCGAGCTTTGCCACTGCCACCGGGGCGGTAGCGCTCAAGACTAAGCCGCAGGCGAAGGACAAGGCCCGCGCGCTGGGCGGCGGGCGCTATGTGCTCGATACCCTCGGCGCGGTGTGCCCGTTCCCGTTGATCGAGGCCAAGCAGGTCATGGCGGAACTGGAGCCAGGCGAGGCGCTGGTTATTGACTTTGACTGCACCCAGGCCACCGAATCCATTCCGCAGTGGGCGGCCGATGAAGGCCATGAGATTCGTGATTTCCATCGCTCGGGCGATGCTGGTTGGCAGGTCACGGTGGTCAAGGGCGGATAATTACATCATTGTCAGCTACTATGTGGAGGCAGAAGAATCGAGTGTGATTCTTGTGCCTCCTTTGTGGTTTGAAAGAAGTTATCGCATGCCCGAGTTTGATGATAATTCCACCGCTGTAGCGGATATTTTGCATGCCTTCGCCGTCTTTGAGCGCGAGGAAGAACACGTGCTGGACGCGGAACTGCGCCTCAACGTCTATGCCAGCTAGGCCATGATCCGCGTCTTTGCTGCACTATTACCCTCGGCCGCCGCGCGCGAGCATTTGGTGCATACGCTGCGGCCCATCCACGCGGCAACTACTAATGAGCTGCGCTGGACGGATCCGGATAATTGGCATCTGACCATGGCGTTTTATGGCGAGCAGCCCAATGATGCCGCGGCGGTGCGCGAGCACCTAGCCCACGCGGTGGCAGGGCGCGCGGCGTTGGATGTGCGTTTAAGCGGTGCGGGGAGCTTTGAGCAGCGCACGCTGTGGGTGGGCGTCGGCGGGCAGGCGCGCGGTGTGCGGGAGTTGATGGCGGAGTGCCAGCTTGCCGACGTCCCCTTTAGCCACCACCGCCCCCACCTCACCGTCGCGCGTGCCGGCCGGCGGACCCGTGAGCCGTGGGCGCTGGCGGATTATGTGCGCGCGCTATCGGTGTATCGGGGACCGGATTTTCGCGCCGACCGCCTGTGCTTGATGCAATCCCACCTGGGTGAGGGCCGTGGCGGTGGCCCACGCTATGAGGTGATGGAGGAATATCCGCTGTTTTAAGCGGCGCGGGCGGTGCGGATTTCGCGGACGAGCGAATCGAGCTCCGCGCGGGTGGCGGTGCGGTCCGGATGGGTGGTGCAGAAATCTAGCAGGAAGTAGCCGGCGTGCTGTACAGCAATGTGGCGGGCCCAGAATTGGCGCACGGCATCGCGGTTATCCACGGCGAGGGACTGGATGGCGCGGCGCTCCGAGAGCAGCTCGTATTGCAGGTCGCGGCGCGCAGACAGTACGGCATCTGGGGTATTAACAAAGAGCAGACCGAGCAGGGTGGCCATGGACTCCATCGCGCGGACCTGCAGACGGGCCTGATTGCGCACGGGGGCGCTGCGCTGCCACAGCCACAGCACCGCGGTGGCGATGAGGATGGATAGGACGATCTCGCCGCAGCGAGCCTGGATGGTGGGCAATAGGGGCCGGGTGGCGGAGTTGCCCATGAGGAGGGCAAGTGGGGTGGAGAAGATAACGCAGATGGCGTAGTTCTTGGCCACGAAGATTTCGGCGCAGAACTGGCACGCGGCCAGCGCAAGCAGGAGCGTCCAGCCGCTGATGCCAAAGTAATGGAGGATAGAAAACAGCAGCACGCCGACGACAGAGCCGATCATGCGGTGGATACCACGGACGGTGCCCGGTACATGGTCGGGTCCCCACTGCAGCATGAGGAAGGCAGAGACCACGCCCCAGTCCGGTCGGTCAAAGCCGATGCTAAGACCCACGAGTACGGTAATTATCGCCGAAAGAACCACCTTTTGGGTGGTGACCATGGCATGGGAATCCCGGACCGCGGCGCGGTAAAGCCGGTATCGGCCCGTGGGCCGGGTGTGGGGGATAGCGGTGCGATTTGGATCGACGTCGGTGACATTATCGGTGAGCTGATCCGAATCGGCGCCCAAATCCAAAGCTCGGTTATGCGCCACGATGGTGTGCTGGGCAGCAAGGGTGCGCTCTACTAGGTGGGCTCCCTGGGAGTCGATGATGCGGCCGCCGCGGATAATGCGGGCGTCGGAAAGCGCCTGCCAGGCAGCAAAGAGTGCGGTCTGCGCCTGGTGGTGGCGGGCCAAGGAATCGTCGCGGTCATCCTTGAATGCGGCCGCGGCCTTTTCCAGTGCGGCGACCGCGCGGCGCTCGGGGCCGTGGGCATCAATCAGGGCCGGCGCCATGCCGAGCACGAGGCTGGCCACCATGCCCGTCAGCGCCCAAAAGAGCAGCTGGCCCACGGTGACATCGGTGCGCGCGAGCATCACCGAACCGCCGCCAACCATGACCAAGAAGAAGGTGCCCGGCGGCGGCAAGCGCAGGGCGTTTTGGGCAAAGCCGCACACGGCGGCCAGCGCCGTGGTGTACAGGCCCGCCAGCAGCAGCCACCAATGGCCGTGGCCAGGCGCAAAGATGAGGTGGCCTACCAGCACGCCCACGGCCGCGACGGTAATGAGTGCGGTGCCGGCGGTGAGCATGACGCGCGGGCGGGTGCGATAAGGGTGGCCCTCGCCAAAGATGACGGTGAACGCGCCGGTGGAAATGAGCAGGATGGCGTAGTCGTGGCCGGTCAGCAGCGCGATGGCGCCGGGCAAGAGAATCGCCAAGCCCGCGCGCAGGGCACTGGGCCAGCGCACCGAGGCGCTATTAAACGCGGTGAGCAACTGGGTGGTGCTGGGGCGCTGCGGGATGGGATAGTCAAGCTGGGTGGCCACGGAGCAGCAGGATCCTTTCTCGGCGGAGTTATCTGACCCGACTACCTTACGCCCGAAGCCGCCCGCTTTACATGTCGGCGGCCGCGATGAGCCGGCGCGTGTAGTCCGTGCCGGGCGAGGACCATATGGAGTCGGTCGCTCCGTGCTCGATGAGCCGGCCGCGGTCAAGGACCGCAACGCTATCGCATAGGTGGCGCACCACCGCGAGATCGTGGGTGACAAAGAGCAGGGTGAGCTTGCGCTTGGCGATGACCCCCGCCAATAGCTCCAGCACCTGCGCGCGCACGGACATATCGAGGGCGGAGACGGCTTCATCGGCCAGCAAGATATCCGGCTCGCCGCACAGTGCGCGGGCGATGGAAATGCGTTGGCGCTGGCCACCGGAGAACTCGTGCGGGAAGCGGTCGAGGCTCTCGGCCGGCAGGCCGACCTCCTCAAGCGCGGCCGCGGCGCGAGCGCGCTTGTCGGCCTTGCTGGGACTGCCGGGGATGGCCTCTGCGATGGATTTCCAGACTTTCAGCCGCGGGTTAAGCGAGCCCTGCGGGTCTTGGAAGACCATCTGCACGCGGCCGCGGACGTCGATGTCACCGCTCGTGGGCTGGTCGAGCCCGGCGATGAGCTTGAGCAGGCTGGTCTTGCCCGAGCCGGAGCCGCCCACGATGCCGAGGCGCTCGCCGTGGTGCACGCGCAGGTCGATGCCATCCAGTGCGGTATGTGCGGCGTGGACCTTGCTGACCCCGCGTAGCGTCACCAGCGCATCCTCCTCCGCCGTGGCAGGAGAAAGGCTCAGCTCCGGCGGCCGCGAGGAGGCGATGAGCGTGCGGGTATAGGGATGCTCGGGGTGGACAAGCACGCGCTCGGTGGGGCCGGATTCCACCACCGCGCCCTGTTGCATGACTAGGACGTTGGGGCACATGCGGCGAATAACGCCCAAGTCATGGGTGATAAAGATCAGAGCGGTGCCGTGGGCCTTGGTGACCCGCTCAATGACGCGCAGCACGCCGTCCTGGGTGGTGGCATCCAGCGCGGTGGTTGGTTCATCGCAGATGAGGAGGTCGGGGCGCCCGGCCATGGCCATGGCGATGAGCACGCGCTGGCGCTGCCCGCCGGAGAGCTGATGCGGGAAGCGGGAGGCGACATCGGCGGCTAGGCCCACCTCGTCGAGCGCGGCCGCGCAATCGCGCACCCCGGCCTGGGAGAGCTGGGTGCCTATGCGCATGAGCGGATCTAGCGCGCTCATCGGTTCTTGGAAGACCATCGCCATGGTGGACCCGCGCAAGGGGCGGATGCGGGCATCGCGCGCGCCGATCACCTCGGTCCCATCCACGGTCACGGAGCCGTTGGCGCGCACCCCATCGGGCAGAAGGCCCATGATGGATAGCGCCGTGAGGGATTTGCCGGAGCCGGATTCACCAATGATGCCGAGCTTCTCGCCGGCCGCGAGCTCGATATTGATGGGGCCCAGTAAGGCAGTGGTGGACCCGGTGGCGGTAACCGTCAGGTCATCTACGTGGAGCAGGCTCATCGCGCGGATCCTTTCAGGCGGGGATCGAGGAGGTCACGGAGGGCGTCGCCAAGCAGGTTAAAGCCCAGCACCGTGGCAGCAATGGCAAGGCCAGGCCAGACGGCCTGCAGGGGAGCGGTGCCCAGCAGCGACTGGGAATCTTGCAGCATGCGGCCCCAAGAGGCTGCCGGCGGGGCAGTGCCCAGGCCGAGGTAGGACAGGCCGGCTTCGGCCAGGATGGCAAGGGCGAAATAGACGGAGGCCTGCACGATGAGCAGCCCGGTGAGGTTGGGAAGGATATGGCGCAGCGCCACCTTCCACCCCGGCACCGCGGAAATGCGCGCGGAGGAAATAAAGTCCTGCGTGATAACCTGCAGCGTGCCTGAACGCGCCACGCGGGCGAAGGAGGGAATGCCGGCGATGCCGATGGCAACCATGGCAGTCAGCGTCGAAGGGCCCCACACCGCGCCGGCAATAATCGCCAACAACAGCGCGGGGAAGGCAAGCAACAGATCCGCGCCGCGCATCACCAGGGCATCTACCCATGTGCCGCGGCGCATGCCGGCCAGGATGCCCAAGGGCACGCCCACGAGGGCGGCGATGCCCACCGCCACCAGACCGACAAAGACCGTAATCTGGGCGCCCGCCATGATGCGGGAGGCGGTATCGCGCCCAAAGCGGTCCGTACCCAGGAGGTGCTCGGCGCTGGGACCGGCAAGGCGCACATCCGGGTGCGCCAGCGTCGGGTCATAGGGGGTCCACACCAGCGAAAGTAGCGCCACCAGCACCGTGGCGGCAACGAGGAAGGCGCCCAGCCAGCCAGAAAATCGCAGCTTCATTACTTCTCACCTGCCGTGATGCGCGGATCGATGAATCGGTAGGCCACATCCGTTAAGGCATTAACCACCAAGGCGAAGGCGACGAGCAGCATGACCAGGGTTTGCACCGTGGTCAGATCGCGCACCGATACCGCGTCCAAGAGCATGGAACCAATACCGGGGATGACAAAGACGGATTCGATCACCACGGCACCCACGACCATTGTGGTTAGTTGCACGCCGGCTACGGTAAGCACCGGCAGCGCCGCATTGCGCAGGCCATGGCGCTTTAGTGCCTCCCACGGGGACTGGCCGAGCGCACGGGCGGTGCGGATATAGTCTTGATTCAGTACATCAAGCACCGCCGAGCGCACGTAGCGCGTCAGCATTGCGCCTTGCACCAGGGCCAGTGCAATGACCGGCAAGATGAGGTGGCGAATAAACTCGCCCGCGCCCTGGTTGGGCGGCACCCAACCATTGGCGGGCAGCCAGCCCAGATGGACGGCAAAGATAGCCACCAGAATGATGCCGAGGAGGAAGCTTGGCACCGCAATGCCCAGCTGCGTGCCGGCCGACACCACATCCGCGCCGCGGCTACGGTTGCGCAGCGCCAGCCACATGCCCACCGGGATAGCTCCGGCCAGCGCCAGCAGCATCGCCAGGCCAATGAGGATGAGCGTGACTTGGGCGCGGTCCAATACCAGCGGCGTAATATCCTGCTGCGAGGACAAAGACTGCCCAAAGTTGCCGGTAAATAAGCCCTTTACCCACTCCCAATATTGCGTAAGCAGCGGGCGATCCAGGCCCAACTCAGAGCTGAGCTTGCCGACGGCCTCTTCTGTCGCATTCACCCCCAGCGCCACCCGCGCCGGGTTGCCCGGCACCGCGCGCATGAGCGCAAAAATGATGATGGAGGCTACAAAGAGCGTCAACGCAAAGCGCAGCAGAGGGCGCACGATGGCGCGCCCCGTAGTGCGAAGGGAACTCATCGGGCCTCCTTTTCGGTGTTATCTGCGGCGGCAGCTTTGGCGTCCGCGTCCGCGCCCGTGCCCGCGTCAGTATCGGTGTCGGCAGAAGTCAGGTCGCGCAGGATGAGCGCGTCGGTGACCTGATCCGGATGCAATCCGCGCACGCCGGCGCGGGTGAGCACGATATTGGGCATATTCATCAGTGTCAGCGCGCCAGCATCCGCCATGATTTGATCCACGGCCTGCGCCATGAGCTTGGGGTAGTCCTTCTCGGGTGCGGAATCGGCCTGGGCCAAAAGCTCGCGGGTGCGCGGGGAATCGTAGTTGAGGTAATAATCCGGATCGCCGAACAAGGTAGGCACATCGCGCGGCTCCACGTGGGAGATGAGCGACATCTGATAGTCCTTAGCCCCCATCACCTGGCCTAGCCACACGGCCGGGAATTCGGCGGATTCCAGCGTCACCTTAAAACCAACCTCAGTAAGCTGCGAGTACAGCAGCTCGGCGACGGTCTGGGCGTAGGGCAGCGTCGGCGTGGTCAGTGTAATTTCGGCGCCTTCCGCGCCGGCCTCCGTGAGCAGCTGGCGGGCCTTATCTGGGTCGTAGTTGTAGTAGTGCTTGCCCTCGAACCACGGATCCGTGGGCGGGATCGGTGCGCCGCCGGTGTCCTTGGCCATGCCATTCCACAAAATGTCATTGGCCGCCGAGCGGTCCACGGCATAGGCCACGGCCTGGCGCACCCGTGGATCGTCGAAAGGCGCGCGGGCATTATTCATAGACAACAGCACCTCACCATTGGTGGTGCCGACCTCGGTAGCGATGCCCTCCTTGACGTCGTCGAGAAGCTCCGGGTTTTGCACGCCCCAGACCACGTCCACGCCGCCGGCCTGCAGTGCATTGACCGAGGAGATGGTATCCGGGAAATAGCGCACCGTGACATCCTGCGCGGCGGGCCTTCCCCAATATTCGTCGCGAACGTGCAGCTCAACGAATTCCGAGGGCGCAAAGCGGGACACCTCATAGGGGCCGGTTCCCACTGGCTGCGCGGCGAGGTTATCCATGCCGTGTGGCGTCATCATCGCGCCGGTGGCCGTTCCCATGGACCACAGCCAGCCATTTGACGGCTGCTTGAGGTGCACTTTTAGCGTGCGATCCTCGGTTGCGGTGACCTTGTCCACCGGATCCATGGCGGCGGCGATGCCGTTGGTCCACTTCTCGCGCACGTAGTTAATGGAAAAG
Source organism: Corynebacterium tuberculostearicum SK141 (assembly GCF_000175635.1). GTDB lineage: Bacteria > Actinomycetota > Actinomycetes > Mycobacteriales > Mycobacteriaceae > Corynebacterium > Corynebacterium tuberculostearicum_C. The sequence goes on from NZ_ACVP01000001.1 coordinate 23,444, forward strand.
GCGGCGGTCTCAGCGTTAAAGGCATCGCCATTGGAAAAGGTGACGCCCTTGCGCAGGTGGAAAGTATAGGTGCGGGCATCGTCACTAATATTCCACGAAGTGGCAAGTCCTGGGGTAATGGAGCCGTCTTCATCGATGCGCACGAGGGTCTCGTACACGTTGTCCATAAGCACGGCGGGGATGGCGGCGCCACCGGTGGTGGTGAAATCCAGCGAGGTGGCGGCCGATGTGGAGGCCACGGTGAGGGCAGAAGGTGCGGCGTCGCTGCCTGTCTGGGTGGTATCAACCACCGCGGTATGGCCCGCGGAACATGCCGAGAGGGTTCCTACAGCGGCCGCCATGGCGAGGCTGCCCAGCGCCCTGCCGGCGCGAAATCTTCTCATAGAAAGCAGGGTAGCCGGTGGGTATAGCTGCCGTGAAACTTATGCAAAATTTCCAGGTGTGGGGATAACTTCTAGGGGTGAAACACCCCCGCGCACGCTATTCATTGCCAGCTTCATGCGGTCCGCGCGGTAGAGGTAGACCGCCAATTCCACCGGCTCGCCGGAGTGGTTGGAAATCTCCATCTGTAGCCGCCACAGCGGGGTACCCGTAGCCACGCTAAGCGCTTCAGCATCCTCGGCATTGGCTTCCTCCAACGTGAGTTCGCGGCGCACATTATCAAAGTCCACGCCGCAATCGCGCAGGTGCGCATGAATGGATCCGGCATCCGCATCGAAGTCTAGGATGTGCTTTCCCACTACCATGGGGAAATACATGCGCTCGATGGCAATGGGGTGGTCTTCGGCATAGCGCACGCGGTGGACAAAGACGACATTTTGTTCTGGGTCTACGCGCAGAAAGCGGGTGATGTCTCGCGGAGCGCGGCGGCGAGCCAGCCACAGGGTGTGCTGCTGCGGATCCACGTCATATTCGCTCAGCCAGCTGGAAATGGAGTAAATCGATTCAAACAGCTCTGCCTGGGTGGAGGCCAAGACGGTGGAGCGGCGCCCGCGGCCTGAGGACACTAGCCCTTCGGCCCGCAAAGCTGCAACGGCTTGGCGCACGGGTCCGCGGGAGGAAGAAAACTTCTCGCACAAGTCTGCTTCACTAGGCAGGAAATCGCCTGGTTGCAGCACGCCGGAGCTGATCTGCTCCCGCAGGTAATCAGCGATCTTCTTATGCTGCTGTTTATCGCGTGGGCTCATTCAACCTTTGTCCTTAGTTTCTCCGGGGCCTTTCCCAGCGGAGCGAAACACAGTAATGCTATTCCATTTTGCAAAGGCGCGCTAATGCAATGACGCTACCGAGTATGTGCGCCCCGCCCGGCCGAAGGGAAGGCAAAGGAAAAGGCCACGCGCCGTCCGACCAGCGCCGAGTTATCAGGCGAGCACGCTAGGCTAAGTGTCCGTGGACGAGAGCACCGAAACGATTGAAGTACGCGCGGCCAGCGGCAGCGCGCGCCTAGGCAAGGCGGTAGCAGTGGCGGTCATCATCGCCGTCGCGTTGCTGGTTATCGGTGGGGTGCTTATTTACTCGGCGTTGCAGGAACCGGCCGATACGCGCCTGCACTCCGTTTATCTCATTGCCGCGCTCATGCCCCTAGGCGGGGCGCTGTGCGCCATGCTGGCGGTGGTGGCCTCCGGGCGGCGCCGGGCACGTCCGGTGCTGCGGATCGGCGAGGAGATTTCCTTGCCCCACCAGCGGACCAGTTTCGCCGCCTCTGAGCTAGAGCGCGTGCAGTTCTATTCGCTCGGGCCGGATCAGAATTTCCTTGCCCTGATTCCAGGCGGGGTGCGCGTTTCTACCTTGGACGAGGCCCAACGGTATTCGGCCCGCCTGCCGGAGCAGGCGAACCTGGGCCCGCGGGAACTCGAGGGAAAGCTCCGGGAACGGTTCCCTGGCGTTCCCATTGACCACCTAGGCCAGGTGCGGGCCGAAGACTAGCTCGGGGTGCCGGCTACGCGTGCCGGATCGAGCTGCCAGCTCTGCGCGAGCAGCTGCATATTCTTGATTACTTCTTCGTGCGAGCTGGACTGCAGCGAGACCATGAGCTCATCGGCCTTGGCGTGCTCTTGGAAGGTATCGAGGTAGTTGGCCACCTCATCGGCGGTGCCGACGGCGGAGTACTTCAGCATGTCTAGGATCTGCTGGCCCTGGTACGAGCCGATGATCTGTTCTACCTGCTCGTCGGTGAGGTGCTTGCCGCGGCCGGCGAAGGCCTTGACGCGGTTGAAGCACACGCGCTCGTATTCTTCCTGTGCCTCTTGGGTGGTATCGGCGGCGGTGACGTTGACGCCGGCGATGACATAGGGCTTGCTAAAGCGCTCGGAAGGCTGGAAGTGCTCGCGGTAGTAGGTGGTGGCCTGCTCGAGGTGCTGCGGGGCGAAGTGGGAGGCAAAGGCATAAGGCAGACCGAGCTTGGCGGCCAGCGAGGCGCCGAACATGGACGAGCCCAAAATATAGATAGGCACGTTGGTATTCGCGCCTGGAATGGCGCTGACTCCAGGGATATAGGACTTGCCCTCGAGGTAGGAGTTGAGCTCCTTGACGTCCTCGGGAAAGCGCTCGGCAGAGTGGGGGTCACGGCGCAGCGCGCGGCCCAGAGTATTCATGTCCGTACCGGGGGCGCGGCCTACGCCCAAGTCAATGCGCTCGGGGTACATCTCCTCCAAGGTGCCGAATTGCTCGGCAATGACATAAGGGGAGTGGTTGGGCAGCATCACGCCGCCGGAGCCCAAGCGGATGCGCTCGGTATTCGCACCGATGTGGGCGATGAGCACGGCCGGGGAAGAGGACATGATGGACTTCATATTGTGGTGCTCGGTGTACCACATGCGGGAGTAGCCCAGCTTTTCTGCTTCCTGTGCCAATTGCACGGAGCGGGCGATGGACTGTGCAGGGGTTTCGCCCTCATAGATGGTGCAGAAGTCCAAGACGGAAAGATGCGCGCGTTCGGTCACGGTGGAGGGCCTTCCTTTACTTCGGTAGATGCTCTATAAGTTCTCTCCTTCCAACGGTACGCGCCGCCTGACTATTCCGGTCGGGGGCGATACAGCAAGGCTGCGTGGGGAGCTAGAGACGCACAGAAAACTCCCCTCCGCCTCGGCGCTGCGATGCAGTGCGGAGAGGGAGGGGAGTGTGGAGGAAGCGAAAGGCGACTAGGCCTCTGCGAGGGCCTCAGCCTCGGCCGGTTCTTCCGCTTGCGGGTTGGCGGCGGCGTGCTTCTCGCCGGCCTTGGTGGCGATATCGACAACGAGGCCGATGACTGCCGCGATAGCGGTAGGAACAATCCAGCCCAAGTCCACGGACTGGCCGGGCGCCAGGCTCAAGAGGGGATCGAGTGTGTCGGCGCCCCAGCCCTGGGCGGCGATGACGGACAGAGCCGACCACAGCACCGATACCCACAGCGCCAGGCGGTAGGTCCAGTAAAAGACGACGGACTTCTTTACCACCGGCTGGATCAGGGTGAGGGCGATAAGGGAGATAGCGGGTGGGTACAAGAAGGTGATGAACGGAACCGCGATAGACAGCACCGTATCCAGGCCCTGGAAGGCAAAGAGGATGGACAGCGCGGTAAACAGGCACGCCCATACGTGGTACTTGACCTTGGGCATGAGCATCTCAAAGAAGGCCGAGGTGGAGGTGATAAGGCCTACCGCGGTGGTCATGCAGGCCAGGATGACGATGGCAGAGAAGACGGCCTGGCCGATGGTGCCCATGGTGAGATTGGCGGCGTCGGCAAGCAGGGGCGCTCCCGACTCATAGGACTGGCCATTAGGAATGGTTTGGCCTACCCAAGCCAGACCGAGGTAGATGGCGGCCAATAGGCCGCCGGCCACAAGTGCGGCGGTGATAGTGCCGTTAACCAGGGACTTCTTGGTCTTAAAGCCCTTGGAGCGCAAAGAGCCGACAATCACGATGGAAAAGGCCAAGCCGGCAATCGCATCCATAGTGTTGTAGCCCTCGAACAGGCCGGTGACCATGGGGGAAGAAGAATAATCCGCAGTAGGGGCCTGGGGATCGCGGCCGTTGCTAAAAGCGGCCAAGGTGATAAGGGCAATCAGCAGCGCTACCAGGGCGGGGGTAAGGAACTTGCCCAAGGTATCGATGATGGTGTTTGGGCTCCAGGCCAGCACTAAAGCGATAAGGAAGAAGACGATATTGAAGATGCCATTGGCCATCGTTCCTTCCCAGCCCAGAAGCGGGGTGATGGCGGTTTCCATGGACACGGCGCCGGTACGCGGCAGGGCGTAGAAAGCACCGATGGCCAGGTAGGCCATCACGGAAAAGACCAGGCCGAAGAGGGCGCCGCCGTTGGAGCTCAAATCGCGCACGGAGCGGCCAGAAATGGCAACGGCAACAATAGCTAGGACCGGAAGGAGCACGCCGGCGGCAAGAAAGCCGAGGACGGCGGGCCAAAAGTTGGTGCCGGCCGAAACGCCCACCATGGGCGGGAAGATGAGGTTGCCGGCGCCGAAGAACATCGAAAACAGCATCAGCGACGCAATTACGATGGTGGCGCCGGGCTTAGAGGTGCTTGACGCAACTGGGGTAGCCATTGTGGCTCCTTAATTTTCCATGTACAGCTAGAATGCGAGGAAGCTTTCCCATTCCGCCGAGGGTGGTGGCGGAGGCGGGGTGCCTCTTCGCGGTCCGAGATGGCGGGTCACGCCTGTTCGTGTAATGAGACATTACCGCCCACATGGTGAGAAATCAAAGCGTGGGGGTGACGCAGAATACATGGTGGCTCCAGCTGGGCGGGCCTAATCGAGGTCTGCGAAGGCGCGTTCCATTCGGTCGAGCGCTTCTTCCAAGATTTCGCGCGAGGTAGAAAAGTTCAACCGCGCATGGCCCGGCCCGCCAGTGCCGAAGGTATCGCCCTCATTGAGCGCCACCTTGGCATTCTCGCGCAGCCACTTGGCCGGCTGCGGATTGCCACCGATGGCGGTATCGGCAAAGTCCAACCACAGCAGGTAGGTGGCATCCGGTTTGCTGGTCTTTAGGCCGGGAATGCGCTTGGGCAGCTCCTCCACTAACCAATCTCGGGTCTCGCGCAGGTAGGCCACCTCCTCATCGAGGAAGTCGCCGCACTCGCGGTAGGCGGTCTCCGCGGCCAACACGCCCAAGGTGCCCGTGCCATCCTTGGCCACGCCAGAAAGGCAGTTCCAGGTTTGAACATCGGCCGCGTTGGAGAAAATCATCTGGGCGCACTTGAGCCCGGCGGTATTAAAGGCCTTGGATGTAGCGGTGACCGTGATGGTGCGCTCCGCGGCCGCCGCGCCGAGCGAGGCTACCGGGATATGCCGGACCTCATAGACCAGCGGGGCATGGATTTCATCGGCCAAGATGCGCGCGTCATACTTTTCCGCCAGTTCGACCAGGCCGGTGAGGTAGTCCTCATCCAACACGCGGCCGAGCGGATTATAAGGATTGGCCAGCAAAATAGAGCCCGCGCCCGCCTGGAAGGCGCGCTCAATATCGTCGAGCTCCAAGCTGGTCTCGATCTTCTCGCGGCCCGCGGTGCGCGGCAGCTCCAAAAGCGGTGGGTAGGAGGGAACCGGCACGATCACGGGGGAGTCATTGCGGGTGAAGTACTGTACGCCGAGCAATAGGCCGCGTACCACATCGCCGATCCAGAAAATATGGTCGGAGTTGGGGCGCCAGCCATAGCGCGTGTCATAAAAATCAGCCACAGCCTCGCGCAGACCCGAGGCCTTGGGTGCTGGGGTATAGCCAAAGGTTTCCTTATCCACCATGTCTTCCAGCGCCTTTTTTACGGCGGGCGCGGTGGGGAAATCGGACTCCGCGATCCACAGCGGCAGGACGTCTTCCTCGAAGACGGTCCACTTGCGGGTTCCGCGGGCTTGCAACTCTTCTAGGCTAGGAAACTCCATGGCCATAACCATAACGCGAAGCCCGCGGACACCCCAGCGCTTTTATGCGCTTTTATTCATCTTCCTTGTCGGCCCACCGGGAGTCCTCCTCCGCGTCTTCGGATTCGGAGGCAGGGCCGGAGACAAAGCCATACTTCTTCAACCGGCGGCGGTCCGCGGCCGAGGTGGATTGGGTGAGCTTGAGTAGCTCGGCATAAATGCCACCGGATTGCGCCAGTTCGGCCGGCGAGCCCATTTCATCTATGCGGCCGCGATCCAGGGTGATGATGGTATCCACATCCGCGATGGTGGACAGGCGGTGGGCAATAATGAGCGTGGTGCGGTCCTTCATCAGCTCATCTAGGCCGGCCTGCACGGCGCGCTCGGACTTGGTATCCAGCGCCGAGGTGGCCTCATCCAGGACCAGGATGGGCGCGTCCTTGAGCATGGCGCGCGCCACGGAAACGCGCTGCTTCTGCCCGCCGGAAAGCTTCAGACCGCGCTCGCCAATGACCGTGTCATAGCCGTCCGGGAAGGCTTGGATGAACTCATGGGCATTGGCCCGCTTGGCGACGTCCACGATTTCCTCCTCCGTCGCCCCCGGCTTGCCATAAGCGATGTTCTCGCGAATGGTGCCGGAAAAGAGGTAGGACTCCTGGAAGACCACGCCCACTGAGGCGCGCAGGCGTGAGGCGGTGAGATCGTCTACTCGGTGCCCCAGTACATCCAGGTGTCCGGCCGAGGGATGGTAAAGGCCTAGCAAGAGGTTGACCAACGTGGACTTGCCGCCGCCGGACTCGCCCACGAGCGCCACCTTGTGGCCCTCAGAGGCGGCGAAGGAAATATCCTCCACCACGGGCTTGCCCTCCTCGTAGGCGAAGGAGACGTGATCAAAGGAGAAGACCGGCGCGCCGGGTGTGGGCTCCAGCGGGCTGACCGGGGTGAGGTCGAGCTGCGGGGTATGCGAACCGGTGGTGGCCGCAACCAGCTCGCGCGGGGCGGTGGGCTCGAGCTCTTCTTCCATGACCTTGAAGTAGTCCTTGGAACCGGCGATGGCGCGCTGGGCGGTATCGACAATCCAACTCATCATAAAGACCGGCTGCTTCGCACTGGAGACCATCTGCAGCAACATGACCATATCGCCCAAGGAGAAATGCCCCTCGAGCGTGCGCCAGAAAATTACGCCGTAAATGCCGAGGAAGATAATGGCCATGGCTAGGCCACGGAAGGTATCCATCATGTGCCACCAGCGCGACTGCGGCTTGGTGGTATCGACCACGGTGCGGTAACGCTTGGCAAAGTGGGAAAGCTCGCGGGTTTCGCTCACGAAGGATTTAGCCACCTTGACCTGGCCAATGACCTCCGCGAAGCGGCCGTTGGCGACGTCAATATTCTCGTTCTTGACCGCCTCAAACTTCTGCCAGCGCTTCGAGGTGAGCGCGGTAAGCCACATATAGACCGGGAAGAGCAGCGCGAGCAGGATGGCCAGCGGCCAGTAATACCACGCGGTAATGGCCAGCACCGCGAGGGTCTGGATGATCATCGTAAAGAAGTTATTGGCAAAGGACTGCACGAACTGCGTGATATTGGCAATCGAGCGATCCAGCCGGGCGATGATCGTGCCGGTGACCTGGTTATCGTAATAGCCCTGCGGGAGGGCCAGCAGCTTGGCAAAGTAGCGCGTTGACAAAATCTCGCGCAGCCGCGAGACCATGACATCGCCGATGTAGCCGCCGATATTGCGGAAGAGGGCATTGGCGGCGTCGGCAAGAAAAAGCGCCACCGCCAGCAACAGCACCGTGCGCAGCGCATCGCCCAGTGGGGCGTCGTTCTGCAGGGCGTCCACGATGGTATCGGTGGCTTCGCGCGTCAAAAACGGCGAGACTAGTGCAACGACCGCAGTGATCGTGGCGGTCAGCAGCACGCCCAGGTAAAAGGGCCACAGGGCGGAGGCACTGCGGGTAATGCGCAAAATGGAATTCATAAGTAGACCACACTCACTTCGAAACGGCGGTTAGTGCGCGGAATTAGGGAAAAGGAGGGAGAGATTTAAGCGACTGCCCAGTATGCCACATGCGGCGTTAACGAGCGTAAATACTTAAGTTCAGGGAGGTTTAGGCTAAGGTACTTGTGCAGAAATACAACAATCTTCGCGTGCAAAGGATCCATCCACGGTGAAAATTTCCCACACACTCGGCGCGGGCGTAGTCAGCGTACTCGCCGTGACCCTGACCGGATGTAGCGTTCTCCAGCCGGAAGAAACCGGGCTGGGGGACCATATCACCGTCTCCAGCTCCGAAGAGGCCCCGTACGAGGCCAAGGACACCGACGATAAGGAAGTCACCTCTAATCTGGGCGAGCCGGTAGAGGATAAGGGCCTTGGTGTGAGCTGGGAGTTGCAGGGTGTGTATACCGATAGCAACACCGGTGGCACCGTAGTGACCATTCTGCTCAAGAATAAAAACGATGTGCCCCTGCCTGTCGACGCCTTTGAGGACCCCACCCTGGAGCGTGCCGACGGCAACGGCGGCTGGGCCAAGATCAACTCCTTGCCCTATGACAAGGAATCTGCCCCAGACGTGGAGCCCCCGGGACTCGATCTCCCGCTGGGTGCAGGCGCTTCGGTCAACCTGCAGTACCGCTTTGACGTGACGCCTGGCAACCTGTGGAATGCGCGCTTGCACATTGGCAACGTGACCTGGGTAGGAGACCTTAATCTATGACGGAACTTGTAGTCTTGGCCTCTGCCGCGGGTAAACCCATCGGCACCGCTCCCAAGGCCGAAGTTCATACCACTGATACCCCGCTGCACTTCGCCTTTTCTGCCTGGTTGACCTGCGGTGGCAAGGTGCTGGTCACCCGCCGCGCCCTGAGCAAGCGCACCTGGCCCGGCGTGTGGACCAATGCCTTTTGCGGCCACCCCGCACCCGGCGAGGAGACCGCGGATGCGGTGCTGCGCCGCGCTTCCTTTGAGCTGGGCATTGCGCCGGCGGATCTGTCCGCCCCGCGGCTTATTCTGCCGGACTTTTCCTATCGCGCGGTGGATTCCTCCGGCACGGTAGAAAATGAAATCTGCCCGGTATATACCGTTGAGCTTGCTGCCGACGCCGCCTGGGAGCCCAATCCCGACGAGGTCGATTGTTTCCAATGGGTCGAGCCGGCACGGCTCTTCGCCGCCGCTGATGCCATGCCCGGTGTCTTTAGCCCGTGGATGATTGATGAGCTAGCGGACGAAAAGCTGCGTGCTGCGCTGTAATTAAAGCTCGTCGTCGTTGTAGAAGGCGGCGGCCACGTAGTCCAAGGTGGCATAGGCTAGGCGGCGCTCGCCCGTATCCAGGTCAAATTCCAGCACCTGGTGGTCATCGCCGTAGCGGGGGAATCCGGGCTCGCCCGTGGTGGCATAGTGGCGCAACCACTCGTTGAGCTCACCGGCGGGAGCGTTGTTCGCCTCCTCGCCTCCGCTGCCGCCAAAGAGCGGGTTCAACTCGGCGCAGTGCACCGCGGGCGAATCAGAGCGGGTAAATTCCATCATCCAGGTCGGTCCCGGAGCATATTCGGCTACCTGGGCTGTCCAGCGGCGCACGGCGGCATCACCGATGAGGCGGCCCATCGGCCGCTGCGGATCGACGTAGTGCGCCAATTGCTGCCACTGCTTGAAGCGCCCCTGCGAAATCCCAAACTTGGGTGAAAAGTAGCTGGTAATAAAGCCCGCCAGCGCCATCTTGTCAATGCGCTGGGCCGCAGGCATGTTGTAGAACTCATCGCGGGTAGACGTCACCACGATAGGGATATCCGCCAATTCTTCGGCGCGCAGTGGTGCGGGGCCCAAGGCAACGTCGAAGCGGTACTTCTTGCGGAATTTGGCATAGCCCTTGGCCAGTGATTCAGGATCCATCTTTTCCAGCGCCTGGCGCGTGACCGGCACGCCTAGGGCCCGGCGCAGGTCGGTGATGCGATGCTCAAAACGGTCGCGCGGGAATGCCGGCGAGAGCGCCAGCACGCGGCGGAAACCGCCCCGGAAGTGATCGCGGCGTGCGAGCCACAAGCTCATCGCTGCCCCAGCGGATTGGCCTACCAAGGTGATATTGGTCTTATCGCCGCCAAAGGCCTCGATATTGTCCTGTAGCCACTCCAAGGCCAAGAGGCAATCATCGATGCCGCGGTAGCGGTCCGCCTCGTCGCCGTCGAAGCGCGCGAAGCCAGCCAAGCCCACCCGGTAACCCACGTTGACCTGGATTACCCCGTGGCGGGCATTCTTTTCCCCCGACAGGCGTGGATCCTCGTGCGAGCCGTGCTCAAAGCGGCCGCCGTGAATAAAGACCACGACGGGGCACTCGGCGGCGTCGGCAGGCGCGGTAATGCTCAGCGCAATGTCATTTGGGCGCGGCTCGCGGGCATCCTGATCAAAGGCGCCATCCAGCGGCTCGGCAGGCGAGTAGGGGCTGGGGATGGTGCTATAGCGCACCGAGTGGAAGTAGTGCAGGCCATCGCGGCGCACGCCGGTGATCCGGCCGGAGGCGGTGGTGACGGTAACGGGAATCTGGGCGCTCGACATGTCAGCCAGATTACCGCGAGCAAGTAGGATAAGTAGCCATGGAGTGGTTGACGAGCTTGGGCAGCACGCTATCGCAATTGTTGGTGCAGGCGCCCGTGTGGATTCAAATGGTCATCGTGGTGGCCATCGCCGTGCCGCTCATGGTGGTCATAGCGTGGTGCCTGATGTGGGCGGTTGACCGCGTGGCCAATCGGGCCGCCGGAGTGATTTCCCAGCAGCGCAGCCGCAGCACTAAGGTAGACCATCATGGCTGAGGAAAATAACGAGCGCGCGCGGCAGGAGCGCGCCGAGCTGCGCGCTAACCCCCGCGAGGGCCTTTGGGACCCCGAAGCCAAGCGCGCCGGCCAGTCTTCCGCCCCGGCAACTAAGCCCGGCGCTCAGCCGGCAAAGCGCAAGCGCGCCCTGCCCAAATCGCGCGTCTCACTCACGCTGTGGACGATGATCGCGCTGGTCATCGTCGTTGCCCTCATCGGCCTGTGGACCTAGACGCGCCCACTGCGCGCAGAGGCTTAGGCCCAGCGCTAGTCCTTCCTGCTGGTGGCTGCTAAGCGCTGGAAGAATTCCAATCCGGGAAGATCCTCGATAAGCAGGGCAGTGCCGTTGGTATCGCACAGCGGCACGCACCAATTGGGATAGAGCTCGTGCGTGGTGCCCGGCTGATTCTGCGCACGCACATCGCCCACCATGTCCACCAAGCTGGTGCAGGCAAGTGCTGAAGGCGTGCCCGCAATATAGCGGTGCAGCGCCACAGAAATGTCTTCCTCCGCGCCGCGGGAGGCGCGCTCGGCCGGATCCACTAGGTAATCGCGCTGCGGCAAGAGGCCTCGGTCCGCTACCGCGCCCAATACGCGGGCCTGCCACTCGATGTCATCGCGCTGCTCGTCCTCGACCGAGCGGGTCAGCACGCCTAAGCGCGCGCGGAGCGAAATATGATCGCCGCGCAGGTACGCCAAGGTCGGCGGCAGATCGTGGGTATTGACCGAGGACAGCGCCAGCTGGCGGTACTTGTCCTGCGGCAGCGGGGAGTAGTCATCATCGTCGCGCTCAAACCACACGATGGAGGTACCCAGCACCGCCTTCTGCGCGAGCACGTCTTGTACCCACGGCTCGACGGTGCCGAGGTCCTCACCGATGACCACCGCACTGGCGCGCTGCGCCTCTAGCGCCAAGATGCCCACCATGGCTTCAAAGTCATAGGAGACATAGGTGCCCGTCAGCGGGCTGGCCATGCGCGGGATCCAGTACAGGCGGAAAAGCCCTAAGATGTGGTCCACGCGCACGCCGCCGGCATGGCGGAGCACGGTGGAGAGCATCTCGCGCCACGGGGCATAGCCCGCGGCGGCCAGGCGCTGCGGGTGCCACGGCGGCTGCGACCAATCCTGGCCCTGCTGGTTATAGTCATCCGGCGGGGCGCCTACCGAGCACTGCGGCGCCAAATACTCAGTGAGGTTCACGGCATCGGCGCCGCCTGGGTGCACACCCACGGCAAGATCAGTCACCAGGCCCAGGCGCATGCCGGCATCGAGCGCGCGCTGCTGCGCGGCGGCCAGCTGCTCATCGCACAGGAACTGCAGCCAGGAATAAAAGCGCGTGAGCGTGTCCATGTCCAGGCCTTCGGCATGGCGCTGGCCCGACTGTGCGGCGGCGTCTTGTTGCGCACACCAATATGCGAAATCGCGCAGGCCGCGGCCTTCCTCGCGGGCGTAGCGCACGAAGGCCTCTTCGCGCTCCGGGGAGGGCTGGTAGTTAAAGAGCTCGCGCAGCACCTGCAGCTTGGCCTCAAAAATGGTGTCGCGGTCAATCTCCTCGGCGCTGCGATTGCGCTGGCGAAACTCCTCGGCCAGCTCGCGCACATCATCCTGCAGGTCCTCCGGCAGGAGCTTGAGCTCCGGGATGGATTCGATGTGCAGGTAGAGCGGGTTGATAAAGCGCCGCGTGGTGGGCAGGTACGGCGAGTCCTCCACCGGCGGAAGCGGCTCGGCCGCATGCAGCGGGTTGACCAGCAAGAAATCCGCGTGCGGGGCCAACGTTTCTGCCAACTGCCCCAAATCCTGGAAATCGCCGATGCCCCAGGAGGACTCCGAGCGCACCGAATACAGCTGCGCCATCACGCCGCTAATGGGGCGCTCCACAAACTCATCGGCCGTGGAAAGCCGCGCCGGGGTGATAATCAGCGGGCAGGCATGCTTGCCGATGCCCCCAGACTCCAACACCAACTCGTGGTACCCCATGGGCAGATCGCCGGGGATGTGGAAGCTCGCCTCGCCCCACAGGGTGCCATCAACGTCAGCATCCGGGGCGTCATTGGGGTCTTGGTAGACCTCGCGGGTGCCTCCTTCCTCCAGCTCAATGTGTACGTTGGCGGCATCGCCCGCGTGCACGTGGACCACGAACCCGCGCTCTTGGCCTTGGGGTGCGACAACGCAGTGGGGGAGGGGCTGGGAGGAGCGGTCCAGGTAGTCGTCGTAAAGCAGCTGCGTGAGCGCCGCATCGTCCGGATTGTCATCGATGGCCACGCCCAAGGCGCGCAGGGTATAGGCAATAGTGTCTTCAGCGACGTGGACGGGGAAACCAGACTGGGAGGTATAGCTGGTGGCCACGCCGTGGCGCTGAGCGAGTTCTTCAAGCAAGTCGCGGGTAGTCACAGGCCACATTGTGCCACGGGGACAACGCACCTGCTGGGGAACAGATTGGTACAGTAGGCGAAGATTAATAATTAGCTGTTCGAAAGGACACCGCGTGACCCTGCAAGAAGTGCATACCCCGGCGCAATTTACTATCGAGCCGGGCGAAACCTGCCTGACCGCCCTCATGGACACCGCGAAGAAGCGCCCTCACGGCGTCATGTTCACCCGCCCGGCTAACTACGAGTGGGTCAACGTCACGGGTAAAGAATTCATCGATGAGGTCTTTGAAGTAGCCCAGGGACTTATCGCCCTAGGCGTGCAGCAGGGGGATCGCGTCGCCCTCATCTCTGCCACCCGCTATGAGTGGTCCCTGCTGGACTTTGCCATCTGGGCCGCCGGTGCCGCCTCCGTGCCGGTCTACCCGTCCTCGTCCGCCTCCCAGGTGCGTTGGATCATCGAGGACTCCGGCGCCGTGCTCGCCATTACGGAAACCCGCGAGCACTCCGAGCTGGTAGAAAACCTGGTGCTGCAGGAAGACGGCGAACCCAACCTCAAGGGCTCCCCATCGCAGCTGCGCCGCGTGCTGGAAATTAACTCCTCTGCCATCGATACCTTGAAGTTCGAGGGCCGCGGCGTGGCCGCCGACGAGGTCTACGCCCGCATCAAGGCCACCTCCACCGATGACCTGGCTTCTTTGGTTTATACTTCCGGCACAACCGGACGACCCAAGGGCTGCATCCTGACCCACCGCAACTGGCTGGCCCAGACCCGTGGCTTGTGCACCAACCCGATTGGCATCTTCGCAGTGCCGGGCAGCCACACCCTGACCTTCCTGCCGCTGGCCCACGTCTTTGCCCGCGCGGTATCCATTGCGGTGGCCATGCGCGGCGCCTCCCAGAATCACTGGTCGGACTTTTCCACCATCTCCATCGAATTCGCTCGCTCCCGCCCGAATGTCATTTTGGGCGTTCCGCGCGTCTTTGAAAAGGTGCGCAACTCTGCCGCCGCTAAGGCGGCCGATTCCGGCATCAAGTCCCTGCTTTTTGAGCAGTCCGAGAAAGTAGCCATCGAGTACTCCAAGGCTTTGGATAAGCCGGAGGGCCCGGACCGCCTGCTGAAGGCCAAGCACAAGGTCTTTGACAAGCTGGTGTACTCCACCATCCGCAAGGGCGTGGGCGGCAACGTGAACTACTGCATTACCGGTGGCTCGGCCATGGGCCATGACCTGCTGCACTGGTACCGCGGCATCGGCATCCCGGTCTATGAGGGCTATGGCCTGACCGAGGTCGCCGCCGCGGCCGCGGTGGACTTTGTGGATCAGTCCATCGGCACTGTTGGCCCGCCGATGGGTGGCGTGACCTTCCGCATCAATGAGGAAGGCGAAATCTGCATCAAGGGCGATATCGTCTTCCACGGTTACTGGAATAATCCGGAAGCCACGGCCGAGGCCCTCGAGGATGGCTGGTACAACACCGGCGACCTGGGTGAGATTGATGAGGACGGCAAGCTCGTTATCACCGGCCGCAAGAAGGACCTCATTGTCACGGCCGGCGGCAAGAATGTCTCGCCCGGCCCGATGGAGGATATCTTGCGCGGGCACCCGCTTATCTCCCAGGCCATGGTGGTAGGCGATGGCAAGCCCTTCGTCGGCGTGCTGCTGACCCTGGATCCGGACATTTTGAAGCGCTGGAAGCTGGACCACAACATTCCGGAGAATCGCTCCATGCGCGAGCTGGCTACCGATCCGACCCTGCGCGCGGAGCTGCAGGATGCCATCAACCAGGTCAATGCCACCGTCTCCCACGCGGAGGGGATTAAGAAGTTCTACATCCTCGAATCTGACCTTACCGAGGAAGAAAACGAGCTGACCCCCACCATGAAGGTCAAGCGTAACGTGGTTTCGCAGCGCTATGCCGCGGCCATCGAGCACCTGTACAAGCGCTAGTCCGCGCGACGGGTACACCCGAGGGAATTCCCTCGGGTGTTTCTTTTTGCCCTGCTTGCCGACGCCCCCTTCTGCAGCTCACCCCACCATCCTCACCCCAGTGCGGGCGAACCTGCCATAAACCTGTGAATGGCTTCGGAGTGTCGCGCGCTCGCGGCGGCGGATCTCGCATAAAGTCGTGAGGCGTTACAGCAAACCTCAACCTCTACTAGAGGTTAGAAATGGGACCGTGGAAGGAGTGGCTCGAAGCCAATGCACAAAATCGCCGCCGAGCTGCGCCACCGCGAGCTTACGCAAGAGATTTACAATATCGGCGACGAAGTCGCAGAGTACCTCGAGCACCTCATTGAAGCCATCGAGGATTGGGACGAAGAGCTGTGCATGGATTGCCTAGCTGAGCTGGGCGATATCGTCGAAGATGCCCGCGTTGACTCCGGCCGTTGTGTAGGCGAGCTGATGGGCCTGCGCCAAGCCCTTGTCTCCGGCGTGCGCTCGGGTACCATTTCCGCCGCTTCTTCCGGCGTGAACGACGTGGAAGAGCCGGAACAACTGACCCCGCGCCTGCTGGATGAGCGATTCCCCATCTCTAAGCCCATCGTGGTACACGAGCTGGCCGAGTCCCTGCGCTCTCGCACCCAGACCGTGGCGGATTACCTCCGCGAGGTAGTCGAGTACGTGCTCGCGCAAACCGACGCCGTGGCCCGCAACCTCGACATGGTCTCGCTGCCGCACTTGTATAAGCGCACCGGCGAGTCCGCCCTCATTGCGGTCCAAGCGTGGAAGCACACGGTGCTGGATACCCACCCGGCCTATGTCCGCACGATGCGCGGGCATAACCCACCGCAGTTCCTAGAAGAGCGCGCCCGGGTTGCCGCGGTGGTGGAAAAAGTCCGCGCTAAGCGCGAGGCGGCCCGCCGGGCTACAACTGCATAAACCACATAGACTTCCTTGTTTCACGCAAGGGGATGTTCACGGCCACCGAGATTCCCTCTCTCGGTGGCCGTTGAAGTTTTCTGCGCTAGGGTGCCCTAATTCGGGGAAGCATTTAGGGAAATTTTAGGTTAACGGCCGTTCCATATAATTTTTGTTATTCCTGTTCAGCGGCTTGGGTGCTGTATTCAGCGGTATTGTTGATGGGTCAACCTTAAGATCTAAGTAGAAAATGCTCTCAACGCGCTGTAGGGTATTTCCCGTCCAGGCGAACGCCGTGACCTAGCATCATCCACACGCGGCGCGCGCAATCACATTCTTTAACCACATCTACAGGGAGTTAAACCATGGGCGCACGCCGAACTTCTCGCCTCATTGCCAGCGCAGTGGCCGTAGCCACCTTCTCTTCCATCACTGTTGTGCCTAACGCCGTCGCCGCCGACGACACCACCTTTGTCGAGGAAAAGACCACCGACGGTACCGTAAGCCTCAACGGCATCGAATTCGATGAGGACGGCAACCTGCTGGAGGAAAACAACGCCGGCGATAAGGCGATGGAAGAACTCGACGCAGAAGAAGACGCCGCCGAGTCCATCACCCCGTACGCCGTAGACGGCGCGGAGGAGACCGCCGAAGCTCCGGCTTCTGAGGAGTCTGCAAAGCCAACCACCCTCGAGGAACTCGCACAGACTGAGGCCTCCAACGGCGACGTCAACGTCAAGGTGGTCAAGGATGAGCAGAAGGACAAGCTTGTTTGTGAGGTCACTGATGCCCCTGACAAGGAAGGCAACATGCTCGACCTGAAGCTTGCGCTGGCTAAGGCCTTCTACGATGGCGGCGAAAAGATCCTCAAGACCGTCTGGGAGATCATCCCGGTTGTCGGCGACCTCGTTCCGGCTGATTTCATCGATAAGATTTCCGGTAAGACCTGGGACGGCATTGCCAAGCTGGTCAAGGAAGGCGAGAAGGACAAGACCGTTACCTGGGATCTCTCCCGCGCCCAGGGTATGGCCATCGGCCGTATCGATAACGCCGATGCCGACGTTGATATGAACAACCCGGATGGTGCTAAGAAGACCGTCTCCGGCCTGCTTAAGTTCGCCGACGGCGCCTTTGGCAAGGGCACCAAGGTTATCTTGAAGCTCTTTAATGCAGCCGTTACCATCGCCGGCCTGGTTCCAGGTGCGAGCGTCGCCGGCGACCTGAAGCTGAGCAAGGACCAGCAGAAGAGCATCGAAGACTCCCTGAATAACATCTCCACCGCAGCTTCCGATCTCGCGGCCGTCAACGCCCCAGCCGGCCAGCTGTGCTCCGATATGCTCAACGGCAAGAAGACCAAGGACCAGCCTGCCGAGGAGAGCCCTTCCGAGGAGCCTTCTTCTGAGGAGACCACTTCCGAGGCTCCGGCTTCTGAGGATGCTACCTCTGAGGAGACCACCCCGTCCGAGTCCGCAGAAGAGACCTCCGCCGAGGAGACCTCCGCTGAAGAAACGGCCACCGAAGAGCCGACCTCCGCAGAAGAAACTTCCGCTGAAGAGCCGACCTCTGAGGAATCCACCGAACCTTCCACTACCGAAGCTGCGGTTGTTCCGGGCAAAGACGGCCAGGACGGTAAGGACGGCCAGGATGGCGTAGACGGTAAGGATGGCCAGGATGGCCGCGACGGTCGCGATGGCCGTGACGGTCGTGACGGTAAGGATGGCGAGAACGGCCGCGATGGACGCGATGGTCGCGACGGCGAAGATGGCCAAGACGGTAAGGACGGCCGCGACGGCGAAGATGGCCGAGACGGACGTGATGGCCGAGACGGTCGCGACGGCGAAGATGGCCAAGACGGTAAGGACGGCCGCGACGGCGAAGATGGCCGAGACGGACGTGATGGCCGAGACGGTCGCGACGGACGTGACGGCCGCGATGGCATCAACGGTAAGGACGGCAAGGACGCAGACATGTCTTCCGTCGCAGGGTTCTCCTTCCTGGCTGCGCTCGTAGGCGGCGGCACGGTGCTGGGCATCCTGTCCACCATTGACTACCTCTACACCCACGGCATGCTGCCGAAGAACAGCGTCCCATGGCGCATCAACCAGTAAGACCTTCCTGTTGAGGCATTAGCTGGAAGTAGTAGAGCCTCCGCGAGCATGCGCTCGCGGAGGCTTTTTCTTATTGCGGGCGAAGTCTCGGTGGGTTCTCTTGCAAGGCATTCGCCATTACCCGCCCTTCGCGCTCACCGGCGCAGCCGACTCCGCGGCGAAAGCACCGCTGGTGAGCGCGAAGGGCGGCGGGGTAGAGGATGGCGGGAGGCAGGAAGCGTGGACTTAGGCAGAACGGGCGGCTTTTTGTCTGGCGGAGATGGTGGAAATGAGGTCGGTTAGGAAACGAGTGGGGCGGTCGATGAGCTGTCGCGGGGTATAGCAGAGGACGGTGAAGCCAGCCTCGCGCAGACGTCGGTGGCGCTCATGCTGATGGCGAAGTGCCTTCGCGGGGATGATGTCGATGAGGTAGGCGCTGTTGATGCATAGGGCGGTCGTGATGCCAGGCAGCGCGGTGAAGGGCGCCTCGAAGAACATGGGCCAGGGGAAATCGGCCTCAATGAGGAGGGCGCGGGCGAAAGACTCGTAGGGAGAGCGGGAAAGGGAAGAGGCGTGGTGGATTACGGAGCGGACGATGCGGCTATTGCGCACCCGGCCCATGCGGGCGAACTCTTCCTTGAGGTCTTCCCGGCTGAGGCCGGAGCGCAAAGCCGAGTCGGCGGCGATGAGGCCGTCGGTGAAGCCGTGGTAGCGGGCGACGTCGATAACCGCGCGGGCCTTGGAAACGCAGCGGGTGCCGTCCACGAGGACGGGCTCGGGAAGTAAAGCTTTGCGGTAGATGCGCTCGGGATGGCGGCGGTCCTTGTGGGGAAGCGTGTTGGTGGGAAGCGCCATTTCAATCTTTTCTTCGGCCGTGGCGATGACCCACAGCCCGTGCACGCGGGCGGCGGACTTGGAGATGAGCACCGCGGTATAGGCGCTGCGGGCGGCGGCGATGGCGCGTAGGCGCAGCTGGGAGGGAAAGTTGAGGTCGTGGTAGTGATCGCGCCGGACGGCGATGCGTGGTGCGAGTTTGAGGTAGGTGCCGTTTTTCAGGTCGGTCCAAAAGGTGGGGTGGTTGGTGCGGATGGAGTCGATATTGGTCAGTGGTGGTGTCATGCCTCCTAGGCAAGGACACGCCGCCGGCCGGCGCGAGGAGGTGGCGGCCGGGCCTGTGGATAACAACGACGCGGGGAAAGGCGAGTGAGCGAAGTGGCGGCTGGGAAAGTTACGGCCACAGTTATCCACAGTCGGGGGCAACATCCCTTGCGCGTGGGAGCAAAAACGACAAAGCCCGCGCCGGCCACAATGAAGCGGGCACGGGCGCGGGCGAGGTCGCGGCAGGAACTAGACGGCTGGGGGAGGGGTGACCTTATCTAGCTGCTCGGTAATCTGCGGCCATAGTTGGCCCATAATGTCGTCCCAGGTGAGGATCCACACGGCGTTGTCTTTATCAGCCTTGCCCACCATGACGAGCTGCTCGTTGCGAGCGCGCATATGGTCCAGAGTCTTTTGCACGGTGGTGGAAGAAGACACGGACAGGGCAGGGCGGGAGAACTCGAGAACCGGGGTTTCTGGTTCTGCCAGCAAGGTATCGCGCACGTGGACCACGCGGGGGACTCGGGAGTCCTTGGGGAAGACCAGCACGCGCATGATGTTCTTGCGTACGACGAGGTCTTGGAGGTCCTCCACGGTGGCGTCGGAAGGCAGGGGCACTACCTCCGAGCCGTGCTCGCGGGCCATGGCGCCCACGGTGGAGTTTTCCAACTCGATGACATCAGAAATCTGGTTGGCAGACTCATCATCCAGAGCACCGGTCTCGCGGGAGTGCTCGACCAAGGTGCGCAGAGTCTCAGCGTCGTAGCCGGCCGCACCGGCGCGGTCGACGGGTTCTTCGCCAGCCAGGGACACCATTTTGTTGGCCATGACGTTGATCCACTTCAGCAGCGGGCGGAAGATCCACACGAAGCCACGTGCGGGGACCGCGATGAACTGCAGGGCGGTCTCCGGGTGGGTAATGGCCCAAGACTTCGGCGCCATCTCACCGAGTACGAGGTGGAGGAAGGTAACGATGAAGAGGGCGAGGAGGAAGCTGACGACGTCGGCAATGCCCAGCGGCAGTCCCGCGGCTTCTAGTGGTGCCATGAGCAGGTGGTGCACCCAGGGCTTGGTTACAGCACCGAGCACAAAGGTGGCGGCGGTAATGCCCAGCTGCGCGCCGGCGAGCATGATGGTCAGCTCATTGAGCGAGCGCAGGCCGGCGCGGGCGGTGCGGGAGTTTTCCGCATCCTCTTCTAAACGGTTGCGGCGAGCGCCCATCAAGGAGAACTCGATAATCACAAAGAAGCCGGAAGCGGCGATGATAAGGAGGGTAACGAGGAGGTTAAACCACCACGATTCGGTCATTATGCATCCTCCTTCTTATCGGCATCATCGGAGTGGTCGGAGTAATCCTCCACCAACTCGATGGCGAGCACGGACGGTACGTGGCGGTCCACCTCTTGCACGCGCAGGCGGAGGGAGCGGACGGGCGCCTCATCGTGGTCAACCCAGTCATCGGGTTCGGCCTCGAGCTGGATGGTGTGTTCCTCGCCTACCTCAGGCAGCGCACCGGAGTGGGCAATGACGAGGCCGGCGACAGTCTCAAAGTCGCCTTCAGGCAGGTCGTGGCCGATGGCGCGCTCGATCTCATCAATCGGCGTATCGCCATCCACCACCCAGTGGGAATCGTCCTGCTCGGTGATTTCCTCGGTTTCTTCGATATCGTGCTCATCGGTGACATCGCCCAAGATTTCCTCGGCCAAGTCCTCCATGGTCACGATGCCTACAAAGCCGCCGTATTCATCGATGACGCACGCCATCTTCTGGTCGCTATCGCGCAGCTCTTCCACCACATCCGGCAGTGGCATCAACTCAGGGACCACGACGGCCTCCTGCATGATGCTGGTGGCCTTGGTGGCGGCGGGCAGGTCGCTTCCCAGGACGTCGATAAGATGCACCACGCCGACTGGATTGTGCTCATCGTCGATGACGGGGTAGCGCGTGTGGTCGGTAGACATCATCTCGCGGACCTCACCAAGGGTGGTGTCCGGGTCAATGACGTCCACGCGGGAGCGCGGGATCATGGCGTGCTCAACATCGTGCTCGGGGAAGTCCAGCAGGCGGTCTAGCACCATGTAGGTATTTTCATCCAGATCGCCGGCCTCATGGGAGGAATCCACGATGGATTCCAGGTCATCGGCGGTGGCGGAGGAGTCCACGTCTTCTACTGGTTCGATGCCAAAGACCTTGAGGATGGCATTGGAGGAGTACTCAAAGAAGTGGATGAGCCAGCCAAATAGTCGCAGGTAGAGCTGCGTGGAGGCGGCCAGCCAGCGCGCCGTCTTCATCGGTGCGGCGATGGTGTAGTTCTTGGGGAAGAGCTCCGCAAAAAGCATCGTCGCAATCGTGGAGATGAAAAGTGCCGCGATGGTACCAACGGTGACTGACACTGCGGACGGAACGCCGACGCCGCCAAGCAACGTACCCAGTCCCTGGCCCACGAGCGGCTCGGCCACATAGCCGATGAGCAGGCCGGTAATCGTAATACCGAGCTGCGCGCCCGAGAGCATAAAAGAGGTCTGCTGAGTAATAGCCAGCGCGCGTTGGGCTGTCTTATCCCCCTCAGCAGCCTGGGTCCGCAGTTGTGTGCGGTCCACGGACATAAAGGAAAATTCTTGGGCCACGAAGTATGCGTTCGCGACGATGATGAGGCCAATGACTACGAAGCCGGCCAGAATCATCAAAATAGCCGATAACATGATTTACTCCCCACCGCCTAGAAGGAGGTAGGGACATCGACTCGGAGGTTCCACTGAGGGTGCCTTTCTACTTGGGAAGATGGAAACATACTACATGCTCAACCCCGCTTTCGGCCATTTTGTTCCTGCTCTATTAGAGTTTTATCCATGACTGAACCCTTCGGGCTGTATATCCACGTTCCTTTCTGTGCCACTCGTTGCGGGTATTGCGATTTCAATACCTATACCCCGGGCGAGCTTGGCAGCCCGCGCGATCTCACCGGGCCCTACCTGGATGCCTTGGACCGCGAGCTGGAATTGGCGGCCGCGCGCGTGGGCCGCCCGGCCGAGACCGTCTTCATTGGCGGCGGCACGCCCTCGCTGCTGGGAGGGCAGGGCCTGAGCCGCATCCTGAACACCGTCCGTTCCACCTTCGGCCTGAAGCCTGGGGCGGAGGTCACCACCGAATCCAACCCGGAGTCCACCTCACCGGAGTATTTTGCCCAGCTTGCCGACGCCGGCTATACCCGCATCAGCCTCGGCATGCAGTCCGCATCCCCGGGCGTTCTCCAGGTCCTCGAGCGCGCCCATACCCCCGGCCGCGCCTTTGACGCCGCCCGCGAGGCCCGAGCCGCCGGCTTCGAGCACGTCAACCTGGACATGATCTATGGCACGCCCACCGAAACCGATGACAACGTGCGCGAGACGCTCGACCGAGTGCTAGAAACCGGCGTAGACCACGTCAGCGCCTATTCGCTCATCGTAGAAGACGGCACCCGCATGGCGCGCAAGGTCAATAAAGGTATCCTGCCCGCACCGGACGAGGACGTGCTAGCCCGGCGCTACGAGATGATTTCCTCCACCCTCGAGTCTGAAGGCTTCGAGTGGTACGAGGTCTCCAACTGGTCCAAGCCCGGTGGCGAGTGCGAGCACAATCGCATCTACTGGGTAGATGGCAACTGGTGGGGCGCAGGCCCCGGTGCCCACTCGCACTTGGGCAACGAGCGTTTCTTTAACGTCAAACATCCCTCGCGCTATATCGACACCCTCGGCCGCGGAGAGCTGCCCATTAAGGAAACCGAAACGCTTACTGAGGCCGACCGCCACATGGAGAAAATCATGCTCGGCCTGCGCCTGCGCGAGGGCATCCCGGAGGCCTGGCTCGATACCCACGCTGCCCCGGCCCTCGAGCGCTTCATCGGCCGCGGTCTGCTCGAGCGCGCCGGTGATCGCGTACGCATCACCAAGCCCGGCCGTCTACTAGCCGATGGCATCATCACCGATCTCCTCGTCGCCGAAGAAACCTAATCCCCCTCGCGTCTAAACTTGAAAGCACGTGAAATAGCCAAGCGAATAGGAGCGCCATAGTGTCTACCTCAACCGATGCCCGCCGCAAGGAAGTCCTGCGCGCCATCGTGGCGGACTATATTGCCTCCCAGGAGCCGGTTGGCTCTAAGTCGCTGCTAGAGCGCTACCAGCTGGGAGTTTCCTCGGCCACCATCCGCAATGACATGGCCGTGCTCGAATCCCAGGGCCTTATCTCCCAGCAGCACGCCAGCTCAGGCCGCGTGCCCACCCAGCAGGGCTACCGCCACTTTGTGGACTCCCTCCACGAGGTCAAGCCGCTTTCGGCCCCGGAGCGCCGCGCGATGCTCAACTTCTTGGAAGGCGGCGTCGACCTGGAGGATGTGCTGCGCCGCTCGGTGCAGCTACTGGCGCAGGTGACGAAGCAGGCGGCCGTCGTCCAGCTGCCCAATCTCAAGGTCTCGCGCGTCAAGCACTGCGAGGTCGTGGCGCTGTCCCCGGTGCGCCTGCTGCTGGTGCTTATCACCGATAACGGCCGCGTGGACCAGCGCAATGTGGAGCTCGATGAAATCATCGACCAGGACCAGACCTTCCGCCTGCGCGACATCGTCAATAGCGCGCTGGTGGGCAAGACGCTTACCGACGCCTCCGTGGAGCTCGCCCACCTTGTCGACGACGCCCCCTTGGATATCCGACACCACGTACTCAAGGTGGCCACCACGCTCATCGAGACCCTAGTGGAACAGCCCTCCGACCGGCTGATTATGGCCGGCGCCTCCAATCTCACGCGCGTGGCGCGCGAGTTTCCAGAAGGTTTACCCAAGATTATTGAGGCGCTAGAGGAACAGGTCGTCGTCCTCAAGCTGCTCGCCCGCGTGCCCGATTTGGGCAACGTCTCCGTGGTTATCGGTGAGGAAAACGAGGAAGACCAGCTGCGCCAAGCCTCCGTGGTGGCCACGGGCTACGGACTGGGCACGGGCGATGAGGTGGCCACGCTGGGCGGCCTTGGCGTGGTGGGGCCTACCTTTATGGATTACTCGGGAACAATTTCTAAGGTCTCTGCCGTTGCACGGTATGTGAGCGAAATTTTGGCCGGCGAGCAGTGCGAGTAAACTGGCTGGCCGCGCATTATTTTTTCAAGTTAACCCCAACAAGACGAATTAGAAGGAATATCTCTTACAGTGGCTCGTGACTATTACGGCATCCTCGGTGTTGATAAAAACGCAACTGACCAGGAGATTAAAAAGGCCTACCGCAAAATGGCCCGCAAGTATCACCCGGATCTGAACCCGGATGATGACGCTGCCGCGGAAAAGTTCCGCGATGCCGCGCTGGCCCAGGAGGTCCTGCTGGATCCGCAAAAGCGCCAGATCGTGGACATGGGCGGCGACCCCATGGAGCAGGGTGGCGGCGGTGCCGGCGCCGGTGGCTTTGGCGGCTTCGGTGGCGGCGGCCTCGGCGATATCTTCGCCGAGTTCTTCGGCGGCGGTGCCGGCGGTTCCCGCGGCCCGAAGTCCCGCGTCCAGCCGGGCAACGATGCCCTGCTGCGCACCCGCATCACCCTTGAGGAGGCCTACACCGGCCTGAAGAAGAAGGTCACCGTGGATACCGCCGTGCTGTGCGATAGCTGTGGCGGTACCGGCTCCGAGTCCAAGGCCAAGCCGGTTACCTGTGATAACTGCAATGGCATGGGTGAAATCCAGGAGATGCAGCGCAGCTTCTTGGGCAACGTCATGACCACCCGTCCGTGCCCGAAGTGCCAGGGCTTTGGCGAGGTCATTACCGATCCGTGCAACCACTGCGCCGGCGATGGCCGCGTGAAGAAGCGCCGCGATCTCACCGTGAATATCCCGGCCGGCATCAATGATGGCATGCGCATCCGCATGGCCTCCCAGGGCGAGGTCGGCCACGGCGGCGGCCCAGCCGGCGACCTCTACGTCGAGGTCCACACGGAGGAGCACCCCGTCTTCCAGCGCAACGCCGATGACCTGAACCTCACCGTGCGCGTGCCGATGATTGATGCCGCCTTGGGCACCAACTTCACCATCGACCAGCTCAATGGCGAAGAGCTCACCATCGACATCGAGCCGGGCACCCAGCCGGGCGAGTCCATCAAGGTCGATGGTGCCGGCATGCCGCGCCTGCGCACCGATGGCTATGGCAACCTCTTTGCCCACGTGGACGTCGTTGTGCCGAAGGACCTGGACCGCAAGACCCGCGAGTCCCTGGAGAAGATCCGCAACTCCCGCGACGAGGGCGCGCGCGTGCGCACCACCGGCGACGGCCAAGAGGAATCCTTCTTCAGCCGCATCCGCGATAAGTTCCGCCGCTAATGTCCCTGCCCGTCTTCATCCACCCGGATCTTTCCGCCGCGCGCACCGGCGAGGCCTTTAGCTTTTCCGGCCCGGAGGCCCGCCATGCCGTGACGGTCAAGCGCATGGGGGAGGGCGAGCGCCTCGAGCTTATCGACGGCACCGGTACCCGCCTCACCCTCACCATCACCGCCACCTCGGGCAAGGACTCTTTGGAGGGCACGGTCGACTCCATCGACACCGCGCCCGAGCCCACGCCGCGCGTAACCGTGGTGCAGGCCATCCCGAAGTCCGAACGCGCCGAGCTCGCCGTGGATCTCGCCACCCAAGCCGGCGCCGATGAGATCATCGCCTGGCAGGCGGATCGCTGCGTGGCTAAATGGGACGGTAAGAAGGCGCCGAAGGCGGTGGCCAAATGGCAGGCGGCCGCCGATTCCGCGGCCAAGCAATCCCGCCGCGCCCGCATCCCGCAGGTGCGCGGCCCGCTGACCACCCCGCAGCTCGTTCAAGAGCTCACCGGTCGCCGCGACGGCGCTTCCTCCAACGCACCCACAGTGCTCGTATTGCACGAAGAGGCTACCGCCTCCATCAAAGACGTGCCGCTCACAGAGGACGTCGTCCTGCTCGTTGGCCCCGAGGGCGGCATTGGCGACGCCGAGCTCGATCGCCTCAAAGAAGCCGGCGCCACACCCATCAAGCTCGGCCCGGAAGTGCTGCGCACGGCGAGTGCGGCAATGGTGGCGCTGGCGGCAATCGGCATGCGCACCGAGCGTTGGTAGGCGGCGCTGGTAGCCTAAAGCACGTGCCTATCATCACGAAGAAATGTGAGCTAGATTCCGCCTACGTCAGCAGCGTGCTGGGTAGTGCGGACGATAACCTGCGCGTGCTCAATAACCGCCTGGATGCGGACCTTTTTGCCCGCGGCAATGTCGTTACCGTCACCGGTCCCGATTATGAGGTGGCCCGTGCCGCCAAGATCCTCGATGAGCTCGAGGCCATCGCCCGCCGCGGCCACGCCGTGTCCACCGATACGGTCAAGCACACCATGGACATGGTGGCCGTGGAGGCGCCGCAGTCGGTATCGGCGGCGCTGGCGGCGGACATCGTTAAGCGCCGCGGCAAGGCCGTCCGCCCGAAGACGGTGGGCCAGTCTGAATACGTGCAGGCCATCGACGATAATACGGTGGTCTTTGGTATCGGCCCGGCAGGTTCCGGCAAGACCTACTTGGCGGTAGCCAAGGCCGTGCAGGCGCTGCAGACCAAGCAGGTCTCGCGCATCATTCTCACTCGTCCGGCCGTGGAAGCAGGGGAGAAGCTCGGCTTTTTGCCGGGCACGCTCAATGACAAGATTGATCCGTACCTGCGCCCGCTTTATGACGCCCTGCGGGACATGCTCGACCCAGAAATGATTCCGAAGCTCATGGAGGCCGGCATCATCGAGGTCGCCCCGCTGGCCTATATGCGCGGCCGCACGTTGAACGATGCCTTTGTCATCCTTGATGAGGCCCAAAACACCACGCCGGCGCAGATGAAGATGTTCCTCACCCGTCTGGGCTTTGGTTCCAAGATTGTGGTCACCGGCGATATCTCGCAGGTAGACCTTCCACACGGCCAGGTCTCGGGCCTGCGCATCGTGCGCCGCATCCTACGCAACGTGGATGATATCCACTTCGCGGACCTGGGCTCCAAGGACGTGGTGCGCCACCAGCTGGTCGGGCGCATCGTCAATGCGTACGAGACCTTTGATAATAAGAAAGCCGCTGAATACGAGGGAATGGAATGAGTATCGAGTTTCTCAATGAATCCGGCTTCGAAGGCGTCAACGAGGAGATGCTGATTGACGTCGCCTCTTATGCCTTCGGCGCGATGGACATCAACCCCGATGCCGAGTGCACAATCACCTGCGTGGATTTGAAGACCATTGAGGATCTCCACGTGCGCTGGATGGATCTGGAAGGCCCCACCGATGTCATGAGCTTCCCCATGGATGAGCTCACCCCTGGCGCCATCGCCGGTGGCGGCCGCCCCGATGCCGCCGACCCGGGCCCGGCCATGCTGGGCGATATCGTCCTGTGCCCCGAGTTTGCCCTGCGCCAGGCGGAGGCCGCCGGCCACTCCCTAGGCCACGAGCTGGCCCTGCTTACCGTCCATGGTTGCCTGCACCTGCTGGGCTATGACCACTCCACCCCGGCCGAGGAGAAGGAAATGTTTGGCCGCCAAAACGAGCTGCTCGCGGATTGGTACGACGACGCAGCCGAGCGCGGCGTTTCCTATCAGCCCAAGCCTTCTGGCCCGAAGGCTTTTCCTGACGCTGCCGAGCGCGCCAACCTAGACAAGCAGGTTCCCGGCGGCGGAATCCCTGCGGTGGGCGAGCCACAAGATCGCCCCGAGGAATAATTTTTGTCTTTTCCTTGGTGAGCGCGCGGGCAGCGTAGCACAATGGGTAGCTATGACTATCCTTTCCATCCAGTCCCACGTCACCTACGGCCACGTTGGCAACTCCGCGGCCGTCTTTCCCCTGCAGCGCGCCGGCCATGAGGTATGGCCGGTCCACACGGTGAATTTCTCTAACCACACCGGCTACGGCGACTGGGGCGGACCGATGATTCCAGCCAGCGACGTTACCTCCATCATCGATGGCATTGAAAAGCGCGGCGCCTTCCCGCAGATCGACGCCATCCTTTCGGGCTACCAGGGCGGCGCCGACATTGCCGACGCCATCGTGGAAACCGTCCGCCGCATCAAGGCTGCCAACCCCAAAGCCCTCTACGCCTGCGACCCTGTAATGGGCAATGCCAAGTCCGGCTGCTTCGTCTCCGATGAGATCCCGCCGCTTTTGCGCGACCGCGTCGTGCCCGTCGCCGATATCATCACCCCCAACCAGTTTGAGCTGGGCTACCTCACCGATTCCGAGGTCGGCACACTTGATCAGACCCTCGCCGCAGTAAAGAAGGCGCAGGAAATCGGACCGAAGACCGTGCTGGTTACCTCCGTTAAGCGCCCTGAGACCCCTGAAGACCAGGTGGAGATGCTTGCCGTCGACGGCGACCGCGCCTTCCTCGTGTCCACGCCTCTATTGCCGTTTAAGCGCAATGGTTCCGGCGACGTCACCGCCGCCTTGTTTACCGGCCACTACACCGAGACCAGCGACGTCAAGGAGTCCCTGCGCCGCACCGCCTCCTCCGTCTATGACCTGCTGGAAAACACCTATGAGGCCGAGTCTGCCGAGCTCCGCCTCATTCAGGCGCAGGACGTCTTCGCTCACCCGCGCATGCAGTTCGACGCCGAGGAGCTTTAAACCCTGCGGGGCCCGCTCTCGCGCGTTGGGCTCCGTGAAGTTTGGCCTACTAAAGCTAGGTCCATTCTGATCGAGCTGATCTGAGGGAAAGTACCCCTCAGATCGGCCTTTTCGCCCTCAATTCGGCCCGATCACCTTGGACTTTTCTCCTCTGCTCCCTTAAGAACCCGCACCTACGCCCCCTAGGTCTATCGAGTTTCGGCCGAGCTGAGTAAACCTTCCCCTCAGTTCGGCTCTCTTATTTCATCAAAGGCGGCTCACGATGAGTCTCATATACGAGACTACTTCTCAGGGCGAATAGTGTGACGTACTACCAAAACGCCAGTAATATGGCTCCCGTCACATCATCTACTTTGCGATAGGAGTCCACCATGTCCAGCACCGGCAGCATCAGCGCATCCCCCGACGGCCTGTTGATGGCCCTCATTCAGTATCCCGTTCCGGTGGTCAATACCCCGGAAGACGTCCAGGCTAGCGTGGACGAAATCTGCCGCATGGTGGGTTCCACCAAGGCCGGTTACCCAGACCTCGACCTTATTGTTTTCCCGGAATATTCTTCCTCCGGTCTCAACACCAAGATTTGGTCCTATGATGAATTCCTCATTGGACTCGATGATCCCAAGGTAGATCAGTTCAAGCAGGCTTGTAAGGAAAATGACGTGTGGGGCGTCTTCTCCATCATGGAACCAAACCATGAGGAAGGAAAGCCGCCATTTAATACCGCCATCATCATCAACTCCGATGGTGAAATTGCGCTGCACTACCGCAAGCTCCAGCCGTGGACTCCTATCGAACCGTGGTACCCGGGCGATCTGGGCATGCCGGTTTGCGACGGCCCGAAGGGCTCCAAGCTTGCCGTGAACATTTGCCACGATGGCATGTTCCCTGAGCTTGCTCGCGAGGCTGCATACAAGGGCGCCAACGTTTATATCCGCATCTCTGGCTACTCCACACAGACCCAGGATCAGTGGATCATGACCAATAAGACGAATGCCTTCCAGAACCTGATGTACACCGCATCCGTAAACTTGGCTGGCTACGACAACACCTTCTACTACTTCGGTGAAGGTAACGTCTGCAATTACGACGGCCACATGATTTCTGAGGGCCACCGCAATCCCGGCGAGATCGTCACCGCCGAAATCTTCCCAGAGTTGGCTGACAAGGCCCGTATCAATTGGGGCCTAGAAAACAACATCTTCAACCTGGGCAACCGCGGATACGTGGGCTACCCCGGCGGCAAGACCGACAACTATCTCACCTGGGTCGAGGACTTGGCTAAGGGCAAGTATAAGCTGCCGTGGGCTGACGACGTCCGCATCAAGGATGGCTGGAAGTACTACCCGGACGGCCCGCAGCTTGGACCGCTGCCGGATGAGTTTAAGTAAGCTTCACTAATTTAGCGGCAAGCCCTGCACCCGTTTCGACGGGCGCAGGGCTTTGGCGTTGTCCAGCGTGCGGTCTTTCCCGCTAATACTCGTAGCCTTCTACCGCACCAGTATCGGCATCGGCTGGCGTATCTAACACTGCGTCGGACTCTGGCGTGTATCCAGCATCTACGTCGCCATAGTCATTCAACGAATCTGAATCTGAAGGCGGAAGGCCTCCATTGCACAGCTCGGCCCATTCTTCGGGGTACTTATATCGTCCGTCTAGACTGCCGCACACTCCTTCTGCGCGTGCAGATCGGCGATGAGCGGGAGTATCGCATAGCTCTGTGGGCCTTTGCGTGCCGTCGGAAAATGTACCGATGATGGTCAAATTTCCCGGATCGCAATACAGCAGCTCCGGCTCGGCAGCCGCGGTTTGAGGCTGGGTCTCCGGCTCAGGAGCGGCGCTTTTTGCAGGTTCTTCCGCCATGCTCTCTTCGCTGCTGATGGTAGCGGCAGAAGAGGCCGTACTTGAAGAACTGGTGGCGGATGAAGAAGAGGTAGCCGAAGAACTAGTACTCGTCTCGGCGGGTGACTCGGAATTAGGCGAGGAGCATGCGGAAAGGATGAGAGTAAGGGCAGCGCCCAAAAGTAGGGCAGGGGATTTGCGGGGCATGAGGAGCCTTTCGGAGAGTGAGCGCGGTATGCGCTGGAGAGAAGAGGTTTCTCCATAGATTAGTCCTATGCCGCTTCACCGGTGCGAATTGGCCGCGAACTAATCGGAGATCTTGACTCTGTGGGCTATTATTGCGGGTAATGAGTTCTGATTTTGATGCACAGTTTGATGCGGCATTCGAGGGTCTGCCAGAAGACCCCGATGATGCCGTGCCGGAAGGCGCCGAGAATACGGCAGTCCCGCTTGATTATTCGCAATACACCGATACCCCGGAGGGATTCCGCTCAGGCTTCGTATCCTTTGTTGGGCGTCCGAATACCGGCAAGTCCACCCTGACCAATGCCCTGGTGGGGCAGAAGATTGCGATCACCGCGGACCAGCCGGAGACCACCCGCCACACCATTCGCGGTTTGGTACACCGCGATGATGCCCAGGTCATCGTCGTGGATACGCCGGGCCTGCACCGCCCGCGGACCCTTCTGGGCGAGCGCCTCAACGAGGTAGTCAAAGACACCTATGCCGATGTGGATGTAATCGGCCTGACCATCCCGGCTGATGAAAAGATTGGCCCGGGTGACCGTTGGATCCTGGAAAACGTGCGCAGCATCGCGCCAAAGACCCCGATCATCGGTATCGTCACCAAGCTGGATAAGGCCAGCAAAGATCAGGTTGGCGCGCAGCTGCTGGCCCTGCACGAGCTGCTCTCCCAGGATGACCCGAATGCGGTAGTCATCCCGGTTTCCTCCAAGGAGGGTGTGCAACTGGATGAGCTAGTGCAGGTCATCGTGGATCACCTGCCGGAAGGCCCGAAGTTCTACCCGGATGACCACATCACCGATGAGGGCCAGGAAAAGCGCATCGAGGAACTCATTCGTGAAGCCGCCCTGTCTGGCTTGAAGGCGGAGCTGCCGCACTCGGTGGCGGTGCAGGTGGATGAGATGCTGCCGTCGCGCACCCGTGAGGGCGTGCTGGATATCCATGCCATTTTGTACCTGGAGCGCCCCGGCCAAAAGCGCATTATTGAGGGCAAGGATGGCCTGCGCTTCCGTCGCATTGTGGGCAATGCCCGCAAGGAGATCATCGAGCTGCTCGGCCACAACGTGTATCTGGATCTGCGCATCAAGGTGCTGAAGAATTGGCAGTCTGACCCGAAGTCGCTGGGTAGACTCGGGTTCTAAACCACTATGCGCGAGAACTATCGTGACCGCGCAGTGGTCATCCGCACCTACGACTTTGGTGAGGCCGATCGCGTCATCGTCCTGCTTACCCGCGATCACGGCCTCGTGCGCGCGGTGGCCAAAGGCGTGCGCCGGGCAAAATCACGCTTTGGTTCGCGCCTGCAGCTCTTCGTCAACCTTGATGTCCAGCTGTATGTGGGCAAGAATCTAGCCACCATTTCTCAGGCGGATACGGTCGACTACTTTGGCGCGCGCCTCATCGAGGACTATGAGCGCTACACGGCCGCGTGCGCGGTGCTGGAATCGGCCGAGCGCCTTGCGTTTGCCGACGCCGCCCATGACCCCTACCTCTACGAATCCGTCACCGCGACCTTGGAGCAGCTGCAAACCGCGGATCCGACCATGGCGCTGGATGCCTTCTTGCTCCAGGCGATGGCGCATGCCGGTTGGGCGCCGAGCCTCTTCAACTGCGCCCAGTGCAACCGGCCCGGCCCGCACCACGCTTTCCACCCGGCTGCCGGCGGCGCGGCGTGCCACGAATGTCGGCCGCCAGGTGCTGCGGAGGTAGACCCGGAAACCCTGCACCACCTGTGGCTTTTGGCGCATAATCACCCGACGAATCCGACGAATGCGCAGAAGCAGGAGGGGCACCGCCTAGCGCGGGCGCACCTGCAGTGGCACATGGAGCGCAATGTTTCCGCATTGCAGGTTATGGAGCAGTAGAATATAGCCCGTGATTACGCCAGACCCGAACCGCACTTTGACCCCGCCGAATATTCCGGATGAGTTCATGCCGCGCCATATTGCGCTGGTCATGGACGGCAACGGCCGCTGGGCCCAGGAGAAAGGTATGAAGCGCACCGAGGGGCATAGGCGCGGAGAAGCCGTGCTTCTTGACGTCGTCGATGCCTGCCTTGCCGCCGGCGTTCCCTACCTTTCGGCCTATGCTTTCTCCACCGAGAATTGGCGCCGCAGCCCTGAAGAGGTCCGCTTCCTCATGGGCTTTAACCGCGACGTGCTGCGCCGCCAGCGCGAGTGGCTCAATGAGCGCGGCGTGCGCGTGGTGTGGGCCGGCCGCCGCCCGCGCTTGTGGCGCTCGGTTATTAAGGAGCTCGAGGCCGCCCAGGAGCTGACCAAGGACAATACCAAGATGACCTTGGCCATGTGCGTGAACTATGGCGGTAGGGCAGAACTGGTGGATGGCTTTAGGGACATCGCCAAGCAGGTGGCCGCAGGCGAGCTCAACCCGCGCGATATCAAGGAAGAAACCATCGCGCAGCATCTTTATGACCCGAGCATGCCGGACGTGGATCTCTTCCTGCGCCCGTCCGGTGAGAAGCGCACCTCAAACTTCCTGCTCTGGCAGTCCGCCTACGCGGAGATGATTTACCAAGACAAACTCTTCCCGGACTTCACTCCGGAGGACCTCTTCGCCGCCATCGAGGAGTATGCGCGGCGCGACCGCCGCTTCGGTGGCGTGAAGAAGTAGCGCAAAAAGAAAAACCTCAGCCGCCGGAAACTGGAGGCTGAGGTGAGGGGGAGGGGCGACCCTGAGGGGAAGCGCGAGCGCGATTAGGCAGAGGCGGCGCAGTCGCTGCAGATGCCAAAGACCTCGGCATCGTGGCCGGTGAGCTCGAAGCCATACTCCTTCGCTACGGAGGTGGCCCACTTTTCAATCGGGCCGCCGTCGATCTCCTCGGTGCGGCCACACTTGGTGCATACCAAGTGGTGGTGGTGGGCATCGGTATCGCAATGGCGGTACAGGGTTTCGCCATTGGGCATGTGGAGGGCGTCCACCGCATCGATATCGGTCAGGGACTGCAGGGTGCGGTACACGGTGGTCAGGCCCACCTTTTCCTCACGTTCTTGGAGCTCGTGGTAGATCTCCTTGGCGGAGGCGAATTTCTCCATTTCCCGCAGTACCTCAACCACTGCGGTGCGCTGTTTGGTATTGCGCGCGCCTAGCTTGGGAATACTGTCGTGTAAAGCCATGCCCTCAATATTATCAGTGCTTTTTCAATAACTGCACAGTCAGGCGGCTTTTTATGCAGGAGGGGAGGGGCTAGGAGGCGATCTTGGCGGCGTCGGCAAGCAGGTCCAAAACCCGCGGCGCAATGAGCGAGTAGGTTACCTCGCGGCCGCTGCGCTCGGAGTCCACGATGCCTGCCTGCTTGAGCACGCGCAGGTGCTGGCTGATAAGGGGCTGGGACTTGCCGGTGGCCTTGACCAGCTCATGGACAAAGTGATCGCGCTCGGCCAAGCGGGAGATGATTGCGATGCGTAGGGGCGAATCAAGGGCAGCGATAACGCCGGCAGCCGCAGAAGTATTTGGGGCCTTGTAAGTGGTCGTCATAGGGAATGTCACCTTCAATTAAATACCTATTACCTGTCGGTTACCCTTATATTACCCGATACTTGCAATACGTTGTATTTATTTCAGATTAAATTCATGCCCCAATCCCACCGCCGGGAAGCGCTTCGGGTTAGACTGAACGAGATTGTCAAGACTGTCCCCTACCAGAGGAGTCCGAAAACTTATGGCATCCGTCATCGATACCGTTGTAAACCTGTGTAAGCGCCGCGGCTTGGTCTACCAGGCAGGTGAAATTTACGGCGGTTCCCGCTCCGCGTGGGACTACGGCCCTCTTGGTGTAGAGCTCAAGGAAAACATCAAGCGCCAGTGGTGGCGCCACATGGTGCAGTCCCGCGCAGACGTCGTGGGCGTAGATACCTCCGTCATCCAGCCGCGTCAGGTCTGGGTATCCTCCGGTCACGTCGAGGTCTTTTCTGACCCGCTGGTGGAATCCCGCCACACCGGCAAGCGCTACCGTGCCGACGACCTTATTGAGGCCTACGAGGAAAAGCACGGCCACGAGCCAGAAAACGGCCTGGCAGATATCAATGACCCAGAAACCGGCCAGCCGGGTGACTGGACCGAACCGAAGGCCTTCTCCGGTCTGCTCAAGACCTTCCTGGGCCCGGTGGACGATGAGCAAGGCCTGCACTACCTGCGTCCGGAAACCGCACAGGGCATCTTCGTTAACTTCAAGAACGTGATGACCTCCTCGCGCATGAAGCCGCCGTTTGGCATCGCGAACATCGGCAAGTCCTTCCGCAACGAGATCACCCCAGGCAACTTCATCTTCCGTACCCGCGAGTTCGAGCAGATGGAAATGGAGTTCTTCGTCAAGCCGGGCGAGGACGAAGAGTGGCACCAGTACTGGATTGATGACCGCTACAACTGGTACGTGGACCTGGGCATCAAGGAAGAAAACCTGCGCCTGTACGAGCACCCGAAGGAAAAGCTCTCCCACTACTCCAAGCGCACCGTGGACGTGGAGTACGCCTTTGGCTTCAAGGGCTCCAAGTGGGGCGAGCTGGAAGGCGTGGCCAACCGCACGGACTATGACCTGTCCGTCCACGCCAAGGGCTCGGGCGAGGACCTGTCCTACTACGACCAGGCCAATGACGAGCGCTGGATTCCGTACGTCATCGAGCCGGCCGCCGGCCTGGGCCGTTCTATGATGGCCTTCCTGGTGGATGCCTACGACGAGGAAGAGGCTCCGAACGCCAAGGGCGGCACCGATAAGCGCGTCGTCCTGCGCCTGGACCGCCGCCTGGCACCGATCAAGGTGGCCGTACTGCCGCTGTCCAAGAAGGAAGAGCTCTCTGAGCCCGCCCGTAAGCTGGCCGATAAGCTGCGCGCACACTGGAACGTGGACTTTGACGTCTCCGGCGCCATCGGCCGCCGCTACCGCCGCCAGGATGAGATCGGCACCCCGTTCTGCGTCACCTTCGACTTCGACACCCTCGAGGACGATGCCGTGACCGTGCGCGAGCGCGACACCATGGAGCAGGAGCGCGTGAAGCTCGATGACCTCGAGGCTTACCTCGCCGCCCGCCTGATTGGGTGCTAGTAATGCATTACACCAGCTGGGATCGCTCCGACCGCGCAAAGCCCGTGCTCTTGGCCGAGGAAGGCCCGGAGCAGCTGGGCGTATTCTCGGAGCATTCCGCGGAGGTGGACGGCCACTTCTGGCGTACCGAGGTCAGTGACCTTGGCGCCTCTGCCACACTTGCCGACGGCTCCATTTACCGCCTCGCCGGCCGCCCCGGCCGCGATAAGCGCCTAGAGGCATCGCTCAACGGCCGTACCTTCACCTTCATCAACGAAAACAGCGGCGACTGGATCATCGATGACGTCGATGATGAAAAGGTAGGGCAGTTCACCGCCCGCAATTCCGGCGTGCGCAAGGCCATCCTCGAATTCGAGCACGATGCCGAGGGCCTGACCACCGCGGAAATCGCCGGTCTGAGCTGGTTTACCCGCGTCATCCTGGATGCCAATACCCAGGGCAAAGCCTGGGCGTGGATCATCACCTTGGTCCTGGCGTCCATCGTCGCCCTCGTCGCGCTATTCGTCCTCTAATGCCTATCCAGTGGACCTGGCGCGCGGGCGCTCTCACCAACGCCGAGGGGCACGAGCTTGCCTCCGTGCGCGACGGTGTGCTTGCCACCACGGCCGGCGAGCGCCTCACCTTAGAATCCTCGCTGGATTCTTCCTCCCCGCGGTTCTTCCTGCGCGCGCAGACCGCCGCGGGCGAGGACTTCTCGGTCACCCAGGCCGGGATTACCGTCACCCGCCTGCGCGCGACCTGCGCCGACCGCGAGTACCTTCTCGAGCGCCGCAACCCCTTCCGCCGCGAGCGCCGCATCGTGGCCCGCGGCACAGGCGCCGAGGTTGCCAGCACCGCGCCGGCCGGCGATGGCCTGCGCGTGAGCGTGGGCGAGCTGCCGGAGCTCGACGCCATGTTCTTGAGCTACGCCTGCGCGCTTCTCGACGCCACCCCGCGCTCCCTCCGCACCTAGCCCAGCGCCCCGGGAAGTCGGGCCACGCGCGCGAGCCTAGAGCCGGGCTGCCGGTCCGTCTGGCGGGCTGCCGGGCCGTGAGGCGGTCTAGGCGGGAAGGGCGGGCTAGAAGGAGCCGCCGCGGAAGCCGCCTCCGCCGCCACCGCCGCCGAAGTCTCCGCCGCCAAAGCTGCCTCCACCGAAGCCGCCGCCGAAACCGCCGCCGAAGCCGCGGCCGCCGCTGAGCATCTGGCCGATGACCACGCCGGTGACGATGTTATTGGCGGCATTGCCCATCTGTTGGCGCTGCTGGCGGCGACGGTGTTCGTCCATGTCATCCTTGGCGCGCTGCAGCGCCGCCTGAGCCGCGGCCACTGCCTCGCGGGAGGACTGCAGCGCGGCGCGGATATCGTTGCGCTCGGTGTGGAGGGCTTGGGCGTGGAGACGTTTGGCGTCGGCAAGCGCGGTGCGCGCACCCGAGCCGATGATGCGACCGCGGGAGGAAATGAGGTCTTCTGCGGCCTGGATATTGGATTCCGCCACGGAAATCTGCTGGCGGAAGAGGTCTAGCTGGCGCGCGTGCGTGGAGGTCTTCTCGCGCACGCGGTCGAGCGCCTCATCTAGCTCGGTATCGATGGAGGTCAGCGCGGTGT
Organism: Corynebacterium tuberculostearicum SK141; assembly: GCF_000175635.1. GTDB lineage: Bacteria > Actinomycetota > Actinomycetes > Mycobacteriales > Mycobacteriaceae > Corynebacterium > Corynebacterium tuberculostearicum_C. The sequence goes on from NZ_ACVP01000001.1 coordinate 60,844, forward strand.
GCTGGCCCAACGGATCCTGTTGGCCGTGGGCCTTGGCCTCATCTACGGCGCTGCCGGCGCGGCCGAGCAGATCCTCGAGCTTGTCCCAATCCGCGGTGGTTCCCTGGGCCTTGCCTTGCCGTTCAAGTTCGCGGGCCTCGTTGATCTCGCCCTCGACCTCGGCGATAAGCGCCTCGAGGTTGCCGCGGGCGGTGGCGATATTTTCCTCGGCATTTTCCACGCCGGAAATGAGGCGATCCGTCATCTCGCAGGCGTGCTCGATATCGCGAATAAGTCCCACCAGCGGGCCCTGCTGGCCGGCCGGCTGGGCCTGGACCCCACGGGCCTTGTCGAGCAGTTTCTCGGCCTCATCGAGCGAAGCGGCGGCAAGCTCGGGGTTATCGGCAATGGAGGAGAGCACGTGCTCGTCATAGTTGGACTTCAGGCCAGCCAGCGTGGACTCGGCCTCCGGCAGGCGGGCGCGCAGGCCCACGGTGCGCTGAGTGAGCTCATCCAGCTTCTCATCGGAGTGGATGAGCAGATCGCGCATCTTGGCAAACTCCTCTGCCTGCGCGTCCAGGGCATCATCGGCCTGGCCGCAGGAGGAGACGATTTCTACCAGCATTTGGCGGCGCTCGGCCGGGGATTCCGGCACGGCATCATCCAGGCGCTGGCGCAGGTGGAAGGCCTTTTGCAGGGTAGAAGTGGAGTGGTTCATCGCCTTGGTAAAGGGGCGCACGCGCTCTGGGCCGAACTCGGAGAGCGCGATATTGAGCTCTTCCTTGCCGCGGCGGATGGACTCATCGGTAGAGACCAACTCCTCTTGGGCCAGCTGGTCCAAAGTCTCCAGCGGCAGGCGGTTTAACTGATCAGTATCGTCCGGGGCAATCTCGCGGGCAGACTCCAGCGTCTGCGCATTATTCTTCTTGGTGTTGCGGCGCGAGTAGTACATGATTCCGCCGCCGGCGGCGACGATGGCGGCCGCGCCACCGCCCAGCCACGCTAGGCCAGAGGAGTCGGAGGCGGAGCTATTTGAAGCGGAGTTGCCCAGGGCGGCGTCGGCAAGCGCGAGGGCCGAAGCGCCGTACTCGTCGCTGGCCAGCTTGTCATAAGCGGCGTCATACATCTGGTCCAGCCGGCCCTTGGGCCATGCATCGCCGGCCTGCACGCCCATCTTGCGGTCATTGATGGATAGCACATAGACCGCGGAATTCGGGCCCTTGTCCTTGACCGCCTGGCCGGCAAAAGTCTCTGGATCCGTGCCCAGCTCATCGGTGATATAGACAAAGAGCGTCAAGTGCTCGTCCTTTTGCAGCTGGCCAATCTTCTCCCTGAGCTCGGCCTTTTCTTGCGTGCTTAATACGCCCGCATCATCGGTAACCTTCTCCGTGAGGGTCGCCGTACCGGCGCCCTGCGCCACCGTGGTGGTCTCGGCGGCGAAGGCAGACCCCGCACCGAGGGAGGTGCAGCCCAAAATGAAAGCGGCAATGGCCGCGCGGCCCAAACGTGCACTCAAATTCATGCCCACCACTTTACCGGCTTAGCTTAGCCCTCCGGCAGGTAATGTAGTGGGGCAGTGAAGTACGCAATTGTTTTAGGAACCGCCCAATACGATGGCCGCCCCTCCCGCATCCTGGCCGGCCGCCTGCGCCACGCCGGTGAGCTCGCCACAGCTGAGGGACTGGAGGTTATTACCGTGGGCGGCAAGCTGCCCGGGGATAGGTTCACGGAGGCCGGCGTCGGCCGCACCTACCTGCGCGAGCACTTCCCGCACCTGACCGTGCACGCGGTGGAGGAGGGCATGGATACCCGCAGCTCCCTCAGCGCAGTCAAGGAAGCCTTCGCGCTTTCCGACGCCACCATCATCACCGATCCCCTCCACCGCCTGCGCACCGCACTCATCGCCCGCCAAGAGGGCATCACGGCCACCGTCTCCGGCACGCCGTACTACCCGGCCGCGCGCTTTTCTAAGCCCTGGTGGCGCTACCTTGCCCACGAAACGGGTGGCGTAGCCTATGCGTTGGTGGCCGGCCTTTTGCCGCCGCGCGGCGCTGCGGCGCTGCGCAATGGTTTCTACCGCGTGGAGCAAGTGCTGCGGCCCAATCAGAAGCTGCGGCATCAGACGATTCAGCAGGAAGATAGGGATACTTTTCCACGGCGATAAGAAAGATCGCATGATATTCTGCAGGCTGACGAAACATTTCTAGGGGAAAAGGGTTTCTTTTCCGCTACATCAGGAAATAACACCGAGCCATGTTGGTCAGCGCTGAAATGCTACGAAGCCTCAGGAGGAAAGCGTGTTAAAACTGGAAAACCTATCTGTGAAGCTAGGCAGGAAAAGTAGTCCGCTATTCTCTATCAACTCTGTGCATGAGCCGGGGACCCTTACTTGGATTCGAGGTACCTCTGGGTCCGGCAAATCGACGCTGCTTCGCGTTATCTCTGGACTCCAGAAGCCAACATCAGGAACCGTCAATATTTTCGGACATGATTTATGGAGCTCATCCGCTCGAAACAGAGATAAATTTCGAGCTAATTCGATGGGAATAGTGTTTCAAGATTCCGGCGTAGTGCCCTGTTTGACAGTCGCCGAAAACCTTTCCTTCGCGCAAGGGCTAAGCGGAGTAACTGCGGACTCGGACGCTAATAGCTCTTTGCTAGCTCAACTCAATATGAGTGAATACGGAGCCTCTCTACCGCACGAGCTTTCAGGGGGACAACGCCAACGTGCGGCCATAGCAACGGCAATGTCTAAAAAGCCCCAACTCGTTTTCGCAGACGAACCGACGAGTGCATTGGATGAGGACAACGCATATTCAGTGTTGCGATATCTGCATAATTACATTGTAAGAAACCACGCAATCGCCTTGGTAGTTTCCCACGATGACCGTTTAGCGCAGTTTTGTGATCAGGTTTTGGAAATCGGGGTAAACCAATGAATTTTCGCGCTGTGGAAGCGAAGATCCGTAAAAGCACATTTGTGGAGAGTATCCCGCTACTAGCTACCTCGTTTGTGATCATCTTCTTTGTCTGCCTGTTAGTCTGCACTGTAGCGGCGGACAAAGTAGCCGAATCTATGGCAATGGGGCTGATGTATTCGGCTCTCGTATCGATCATTCCCTTTACTCTGGCACTCAAATACAGCTTAAGGCATGTGGTGGAGGGGAGGCGCCACCACTATGAGGCCCTTCGTTTATTTGGGTTAGCATTAAAACGAATTCGGCGAGCGTTATTTCTTGAGCTACTTATAGTTTATTTTTTCTTTTCAATAGTTAGCGCAGTTCTGGTTCCAGTGCTAATGAAGCCAATCTTCCTGGTTCTATATTCGGGTTTTGGTATTGATCTTCCACAAGGACTTCCTTCACCGCTGCTCGTCGCTGTGATCTCATGGTGCGCGATCGCTTTCCTGAGTTTCGTTCCTTTCCAACAGGAGACGAGAGTTTTGGAAGATTTGAGCCAAGGCCCAGCTCGCATAGATCCAAATCCAAGGAATCCGCGGGCTGCAGAACTCCTTCGATATCCTCTAGGGATAGCGGCCAGTGTTGTATTGCTGGTGGGATTTATGGCGATGCCCCAGGCGGATCCGTCTAGTAGGTGGCCGATGATTTTCGTCTACTGCGTCCCCTTCTTGGTGAGTGCTGCTTCTGTATTTTCCTACGCAGTTGTCTTATATTTCGCCGAATATCTCTCCCTCAAGATTAGGGGATGGGATCCTCCGATTTTAGGAGTCCGGTATGCGCGGTCTTTTATCGCCGCTACTACATTGCGGGTCTCTTGTGTTTTTATCTTGTTTCCCATCATTCTTTTTATTGTGAATGATTCAGCCCTCTACTCAGCAAGAGAAGAATTGGCTGACAATGTAAGGGACGTTTATGTAGGGGCGCCGCAGGATGGACAAACTTTCGGCACCTCCGTCGCTAAAAACTTTTGTCAGGACCACGCCGCAGATTGCCTAGGAGTTCTTAGCTGGGTTCCTGCTGTCCAAGACTCGGGAGAGCTCCAGCCTTCCACTATGGAAGACGGAGCTGTCTTTGCACTAGTAGAAGATAGGAACGGAGCAGTAGGTTCCTTGGTCAAAGACCAAGGAGTAGTTGAGACGGACCCCCGATCTCCATTTGATCAAACGTGGATGAGGCCATGGGATAAATCCTTTAATGCTGAAGCAGATCCTACGTGGGGAGCGGGCGAAAGGAAAGATGAAGGGTATGCTGTAGCAATTTTTTCGAAGCAAGTCGAATTGAGCGACAGTCAAGAGATGGAGGTTGTAGGTGCTCAGCAATGGGCAGAAAACCTACCTTCAACGTTGCTTTACGGTCCAAACGGTACTGGTACAAGCGAATTTATCCCGTTGTTCGCCTACGTGATTGTTGGGGGAGCAGTTCTCATCTTCGGACTGGCGTTGGCTCAACAAGGTCGGCTCATTCGCTTCACTAAGACGATTTGGGAACAAGGCGTCTCAGTTGCTGAAGCGCACAGGAACAGGAAATTGGCTAATTGTTTGCCTTCGGCTTTTGCTTTGGCCTTATCGCTAGGATCAGCCGCTCTACTGGGCACATATATGCATTCTTATATAGCGCATAAACTTGTACTGCACTTTCCGGCTGTCCCGTTTGGACTCATACTTTTCTTAGTGGTGGTTGTGGGCTTGGCTGCTGTGGGCAGCAACTTTGTGAAAGGCCCGCAGCCTGCTAAAAACTAGGCGGCCACGTTGCTCACCCCAAACGCCAGTTCACGGAATAAGCTTGGGTCGTGTCCTATTCTTATTCCGCGCCCGACTTCGCCCGCCTGGCCGATGAAAAGCCGAAGGGCTCAGCTTTCCATACCGTGGAAGAACATCGCGGCGTATTCGCCCGCGACCGTGCCCGTGTGCTGCATTCGGCAGCCCTGCGGCGCTTGGCCGATAAAACTCAGGTCGTCGGCCCGCGCGACGGCGATACCCCGCGCACCCGGCTGACCCACTCCCTGGAGGTGGGCCAAATCGCACGCAGCATCGGCTCCGGGCTCGGCCTCGATCCCGATCTTTGCGATATGGCCGGTCTTACCCATGACATCGGCCACCCGCCCTATGGCCACAATGGCGAGAATGCGCTCAATGAAGTTGCCCTTAACGGCTTCGAGGGCAACGCCCAAACCCTGCGTATCCTCACCCGCTTGGAGCCGAAGGTCATCGTGGACGATGCCAGCGGCGAACCGCAAAGCTATGGTCTCAACCTCACCCGTGCCGCCCTCGACGGCGCCTGCAAATATCCGTGGACCAAGACCAACCCGGATGGCACCACCAACCGCAAGTACGGCGCCTATGACGAGGATGCGCACCTTTTGGACTGGCTGCGCGAGGGCCATACCGATAACCGCAAGTGCATCGAGGCCCAGGTCATGGACTGGTCCGATGACATCGCCTACTCCGTGCACGACGTGGAAGATGGCATCATCTCCCGGCGCATCTCTTTGAACGTGCTCTGGGACTTGGTGGAGCTGGCCCAACTAGCAGAAAAAGGCGCCAAGGCCTTCGGCGGCACCGCCGACGAGCTCCTGGAAGCGGCCGATAGCCTGCGCAACTTAAGCGTCATCAACGCCATCGGTGACTTTGACTATTCCTTGCGCGACTACGCCAACCTGAAGAAGATGACCTCGGAGCTCGTCGGCCGCTATGTCGGCGCGACCGTTGGCGCCACCAGCGAGGCCAATGCCGATCTCATCGCCTCCAATAGCCTTGGCCGCATGCACGGCAACCTCATCGTGCCCAAGCAAGCCGAAGCAGAGGTCAAGCTGCTCAAAACCATCGCCGTCCTCTACGTCATGGACGAGCCTGCCCACCTCGCACGCCAAGACCGCCAGCGCGAGCGCATCTACCGCGTCTACGATTACCTCGTCGCCGGCGCCCCCGGCTCCCTCGATGCCACCTTCCGCCTGTGGTGGGAGCAGGCCGATACCGACGCCGCCCGCGACCGCGCAATCATCGACCAGATCGCCTCCATGACCGAGTCACGCCTGGAGCGCTTGGCTCGGCGGAGTGCGGAGTTGTCTGGATTTTTGAGTTAGATTGTGCCAGGGCAGGGGGAGGATTAGTGACAACTTCTCCTGAGCCGCTTCGGGTGATCAGGCTCGGCAGGGTGATGCTTAAGGTTTGGAGATTCAGTAGACAACGTATATTTTCCTTCGTTTGAATCTGGGAGCGAATTGAGTCCGGGAAGGGAAGTAATCTCCGCCAAAATACTTTTGGATCCCGTTCATTCTGGCGTAACTATTCCGACAACTTCATGTAAATCGGGCGGCCTACTCTTAGTCCCATTCGCTTCCACTATCACTGGACGCGAACTCTCTCCCATTTACTAAAAGTCAAGGAATTCTCGTGTCTCAACGACGTTTTTATAAAGCCGCTCTGATCACCTCCATCAGCCTGGCCGGTTCGAGCCTAGTGGCTCCCGCTTTCGCTTCTGCTCAATCCCTTCCTAAAGCAGATATTTTCGATATGGCCCTCGACAATGGGGTTATCACCAACTCTGCCTCCGAAACCGAGCCGCTAACCATCGGTGCGCCTTCAGTTGCACAGGACAGCGTGCTCGAGCGCCCTGTTGCTCAGTTCGACGGACGCAAGGATGCTGTCGGCTTCGATATCGGAGATAAGTTTGACCAAGTCAAGGACGGATTCACAGTGGAGTGCGTCTTCCGCTATGACGGCGACTTTGACGGCAACGAAAAGAGCCTGTGCGCTAATAAGGAAGCTGGCGGTTGGGCAATGGTCATCTATGGTGACCAGCTGACCTTTACCGTCAATGCCAACGGTGGATACAAGAAGGCGCAACAGAAGATGGAGCCGGGCCAGTGGTACCACGCGGTCGGCGTTTTTGATGGCACCAAGAATGAGCTCTATGTCAACGGCGAGAAGGTCGCCGAAAACACCGGTGCCACCGGTGAGATTAAAAAGCCAAAGAGCAACTCGACCGCTGTGATGATCGGCGCGGATTCTGGCCCAAACAATGGAGCCCAGTTCTACTCTGACGTGGCGGTCAGTGAAGCACGCGTCTTCTCCGATCCGCTCAGCGCACAAGACGTGACGGCGCTGTATGAGGATTCGAACCTGAGCACGGACAAGAAGGCGGAAATCACTAGCTCCACCCCAAGCGCCGGTGACCACCTGACCAGTCCGGTGACCTTCGGCGTCGAGGTAAATGATGAAGCTCTCATCTCTCGCGAGCTCACCTACACCCTAGACGGTGAGGAGATTGAGCGCGGGCAGGAGATCGGCACTGGCCTGAAGGAAGGCAACCACGTCATCGAGGTCGAAGGCCACGATGTTTTTGGCAATCAAATCTCGCATTCGATTGATTTCACTTCCGGCAACCTGCCGGGCGCTGCCGGAACCGATTCCGCTCCTACCGGCAACGGCGCAACCATCTCGGCCCGCGCCGAAAACCCGAGCGGTGGGGACGTGGAGACCACCTTTACTGAAGCAGATGTCAGCGTAGCGGAAAAGGGCTTCCAAGGAACCTTCGATGAAATCCCGGAAGAGCTGGTTTTTGAATATCAGGATGGCGAGGACTTTGAGAAGTCTTTGAACCCTTCTAACGAAGAAGCACAGAAGTCCGCTTCTACCGAGAACGTGCCATTCCAACGCTTTGACCTGTCCCTAAAGGACGCAGATAAGGACACCCACGACCTTGCCTGGTCCGGAGCGGTGGATCCCAAGCGCGCCGTTCGCCTCATGGCGTGGAATACCAAGACCTCTGCGTGGGAAAAGCTCGCGGAGTCTCGCGGTGTATCCGAGGATCAGGTAAGCCTGAGCGCGCAGGTCAATAGCGACTTTGTGGATGGCGATACTATCCACACCATGGTGGTGGGCTATGACGTCTTTGCTGATGATCTCAAAGAGCCGGTCAACGAGGAATTCGCAGATGCTAACGACTATGACTTCGCCATCGCGCACCACACCGATACGCAGTACCTCTCCGAAGGTGCGGTAGAGAAGGCCACTGCCGAGGAACGCAAGAAGTGGGAGGAAGGCTATACCTCCGCCACTAAGTGGATTGCTGACAACGCTGAAAAGCGCAAGATCGCTTACTCTGCACACACCGGTGACCTCATTGAGAATTGGCGTGTAGCAGGCTCTGACCGTGCCAACGCCAAGAAGGAATTTGAGGTTGCGTCCAAGGCTCAGAAGAACTTGGAAGATGCAGGCGTGGTCAATGGCGTGCTACCGGGCAACCACGACAACATCAGCGGTGAAGAAGTTGGCGCGGGCAACCTGTACAACGAGTACTTCGGTCCAGAGCGCTACGAGGCACAGCAGGGCAAGGGAAATTGGGCCAAGGAAGATGCTTCGTACCACCCTTATGCTGAGGGCAACAACGATAACCACTACGACCTCTTTACCACCAACGGAATGGATTTCATTGCCCTGCACTTGGGCTATGACGTCACCGAAGAAGAGGCAGCCTGGGCCGATAAGGTGCTCAAGCAGTATCCAGACCGCAATGCCATCGTGCTCACTCACGCCTATCTAAAGCCATCCAATAGCCCTGATGGACGCAACTCCGACTTCTCTCACGATGGCGTCATGGTCTATGACAATGTGATCAAGAAGAACCCGAACGTTGCATTGGTGCTGGCTGGCCACGAGCACGGCGTATCCATTGTCACCCGCAAGGATGTAGGCCATACCAATAACCACGTGACGGAGCTATTGGCGGACTACCAGTTCTACGAGGTTGGCTCCGATGAAATGGGACTGACCGAGATCGGCGAGTACGACGGTGATACCGGCCTCCGCTTCGGCTCCAGCTACCTGCGCCTACTGCAGTTTGACCTGAAGAACAACGAGATGGTGGTGGATACTTACTCGCCGCTCCTCGATGACCACAACGCCACCGAGTACGACGACCGCCAGCGCTATAACGGCCATGAAGATGAATTCCGTGTGCCTATTCAGTTCAAGACTCGCAAGACCGACTTCCAGACCAAATCCATGGTCGCGCTGACCGATACCGGCAAGGAAATTGGTAAGGACACCGCTAAGTCCGGCTGGCCTACGAGCACGGTCTACAAGGACCTGAAGGCCGGTCAGACCTACGGCTGGTATGCCACGACTGCCGACGCCTCCTCTAAGGACACCAACAAGCGCGGCATCGTCCGCCAGTTCGGTGTCTTCACCGCGCAGGAAAATACTGCGGATAACGCGGCTCCTGAACTTATCGTCCCCAGCGAGAAACTCACCATTTCCCAGGGCGCAGAGGCTGATCTCACCAAGGGCGTGAGCGCCAAGGACAAGGAAGATGGAGATCTCACCGACAAGGTGAAGGTTATCGGCAGCGTGGATACCTCCAAGCCAGGCACCTATTCGGTGACCTACGCAGTCACGGACTCTGCTGGAAACCAGGCTCTTGCTTCTCGAGTCGTTGAAGTTTCCGCCACCGACGGGAACGACAACACTGGCAGTAGCTCCAGCTCCGAATCCTCCTCGAGCAGCTCCAGCTCGAACCAGGGAAGCTCTCATCGCGTGCTCCCTGCCATCTTCGGTGCCCTTATTGGTGCTGTGGGCGCCACCGGAATCATCGCGGGTATGCTGAACTACTTCGCGCCGGAGACCATTCAGAAGCTGAAGCGAGCCTTCGGGTTCTAAAGCGCACAGCACCTTTGCCGGTGCTAGAGCTATAGCGCCCGGTGGTACGTGAATGAAAAAGCCGAACCGAGGATTCATTTCCTCAGTTTGGCTTTTAATCGGTGTACCCACCGCGATTGGTAGGGGGGTATGAAACCGGCTAGCGCACCAACTTAACGCCCTGATCCTCCAAAACGGTGGCAACGCCTTCCAACTCTGCGTCCGCGATTTCCATGTCGGAGGCAATGATGACGGTGGTGCGCTGCTCGCGCAGGAAGTCCGCGAGGTCATCGAGGTTGCGGGGGCCGCAGTCCTCGCAGCCGCGGGTGCGGCCAAGCGCGTTGAAGAAGTCCGCGCGGGTGCGGATGTGTTCAGTAATGAGGATGCGTTGCATTATTACTCCTCCGCGTCTGGGATAGAACAGAAGCTTTCATAGTGGTCATCGGTGTAGTACCACACGTCCGGGTCAGTCTCGCTGCCACCGCCAGTGATGATGCGGCGGGCGCCGCGGTTCTTGCTGCCCGGGGTTTCTACCGTGTATTCGCGGTAGTAATTCTTGTCCTGCTGCGGCAGGCGTCCCTCGTAGTTGCCAAAGCGGGCGTTGTCATTATCCGGGTAGTCATAGGGGCCACCAGCCAAAATATCGTTCGCGGTGTCGTTCGCCTCGGCAGGGAGGGAAGACATCTCGCAAGTATCGGCGTCGCCAGCCTTAGCGCCGCCTGCGGACTCGGACGGCGAAGAAGCAGAGGAATCGCCATCGCCGCCGAGGTCGAAGCCGAAGTAGCCTGCAACGACGGCAAGCGCAAGGCCGCCGAGGGCTACTGGGAGCGATTTCTTAGACGCTTGGAACTTGGGCATACCTTTATTCTTGCAGGTGTAGCGGTGAATGCCGAAATCGGTCGACGCTCCCAACAAGTCCAAAAATTCCCCCGTCACGGGGGTAGGCAAAGCTCGTCGGAATATACCCCAGGAGAGGGTAAAACGGGCGAAAAACATGAACCCCACCCAACGTCACCATCCTGCCCTAGCCATTTGAACATTCCCGCCGCGCGCGGGGTAGTCTGTACGCATGGCAAAAGGCAGAATTCCGGACAGCGACATCCAAGCTATCCGTGAACGCGCGCCTTTAGAAGAAATCGTCGGCGAGTACGTGCAGCTCAAGCCCGCAGGACACGATTCGCTCAAGGGGCTGAGCCCCTTTAAGGATGAAAAGACCCCGTCTTTTCATGTGCGCCCGCAGCGCGGCTACTACCACTGCTTTTCCACCGGCAAGGGTGGTGACGTCTTTAGCTTCCTGATGGAAATGGAGCAGGTCTCCTTCCCGGAAGCGGTTGAAGCAGTAGCGCAGAAGATTGGCTACCACATCAATTATCAGGGTGGCTCCACGGGCGCGCGCAATGAGAAGCCCGGAACCCGCCAGCGCCTCATCGCAGCGAATAAGGCCGCGCACGAGTTCTACCGTCAGCAATTGGAGACGCCGCAGGCGGCTACCGCTCGTGACTTTCTGCTGGATCGCGGCTTTTCCCGCGAAATTATCTATGATTTCGAGTGCGGCTATGCACCGGAGGGTTGGGACACCGCCACCAAACACTTGCTGCGCCTAGGTTTTTCCTTTGAAGAACTGGAAGCAGCTGGCATTTCCAAGATGGGCAAGCGTGGTCCCATCGACCGCTTTCATCGTCGCTTGTTGTGGCCCATCAAGGACCTTTCCGGCAACGTCATTGGCTTTGGCGCGCGCAAGCTTTTCGACGACGACAAGCTCGGCAAGTACATGAACACCACTGAGACCATGCTCTACCGCAAGTCCAAGGTGCTCTTTGGCCTCGATTTGGCCAAGCGCAATATCGCCGAACAACACCAGGCCGTGGTGGTAGAAGGCTACACGGATGTCATGGCTATGTATGCCGCAGGCGTCAAGACCGCCGTTGCTTCTTGTGGTACCGCCTTTGGCGGCGAGCACCTGCAGGTACTGCGCCGGCTCATGCTGGATGATTCCTACTTCAATGGCGAGCTCATCTATACCTTCGACGGCGATGAGGCCGGGCAGAAGGCCGCCATGCGCGCCTTTGACGGCGAGCAAAAGTTCACCGGTCAATCCTTCGTTGCCGTGGCCCCCGATGGCATGGATCCCTGTGATCTGCGTTTGCAAAAAGGCGATGCCGCCGTACGCGAGCTCATCGCGGACCGCATCCCCATGTTCGAGTTCGTTATCCAGTCCGTCATCGCGGAATACAGCATTGACAGCGCCGAGGGGCGTTTGCAGGCCCTGCGCCGCGCGGTACCCGTGGTCGCACAGATCCGTGATCAACCTTTGCAGCGTGAATACGCCCGCCGCCTAGCCGGCTGGGTGGGCTGGCCCGATCCGGAAGAGGTTCTCCGGCAGGTGCGCGCGGAGGCACGCAAACCAAAGAAGGCCGAAAAGCCCACCATTCGCCGCTTCGACAATGCGAAACAGCAGCCGGCGCAGCAGGACGTGCCAATGATCCACCCGCCGAGCCCGAAGGAGACCCACCTGTGGCCCCAGCGCGAGGCCCTCAAGCTGGCCCTGCAGATGCCGCAGGTGGCGGGCTCCTACTTCGACGGCATTACTGCCGACGCCTATACCAACGACGCCTACCGCCTCGTCCGGGAGGCCATTTCTACTGTGGGTGGCGCAGCTCAGGGCGCCACCATGCCGGCCGTGGAGTGGATCGCCGCGGTGGCCGGCGAAATGCAGGATCTCACCGGCCGCAACTTTGTCTCTGAGCTTGCCGTAGAGGCCATTTTGCCAACCGACGTCGGCCCCGAAAAATACGCCGACTCCGTGCTCTCCCGATTGCAAGAGACGGTGGTGGGCGATCAAATCGCCCAGTTGAAGGCCCGCCTTGGCCGCATGCGTCCCTCCGATGATGAGGCTAGCTATAACTCGCTTTTCGCTGACCTCGTCGCTCTTGAGCAGGCCCGTCGCGAGCTTAACGACCGCGCCTTCCGCGGCACGCCTCCCCAGGCATAAAAATCCCCCCTCGGCACGACCCTAAATAAGGTGCGTGCCGAGGGGAGGGGAGAGGCCTAAAGGCTAGCTTGCTGCCGCCCTAGTCCTCATCAGGCTCATAAATGCGGTCCGCATTATCCACCTGCGATCCGCGCAGCCGGCCCTTGCCCTTGCGCTTGGAGGACAAATCGCGAACCTCGCGCATGCGCGGTTCTGGGTCCAAGCGATTAGCCACCGCCTTGCGTGCCGAGGTGACGGCGGACTTAGTCACGGGGGAGTTGACGGCCTTTTCGTAGGCGCCCTTGATTTGGTGGTAGCGCTTGCGGCCAGCCTTAGTGCCAAAAACGTATCCTGCTGCGGCGCCGAAGACGAATTGGATCATTATCTAGCGTGTCCCCTTATTCCTGTGCGAGTAAAAGTTCCCCACCAGCCTACCGCGAAGCCTCGCCGCGCGCCGCCAGCCACGAGTGAGGGGTAGTGCTAGCCCCGCATTGGACTAGCACTTTTCATGGCGCAGAATACGCGCTAGTTTAAGTGTGTGGAAAATAACAAGCGCAGGGATTCGGCGGCGGCTTCAGAAGTGGCGCTGGCCGCGCTTTTTACCGCGAGCATTTCTGCGGAGTCTTCCGGCCATCAACCGGATACCGCCGCGGCGCACCAAGGCCCCAATTGGCCTGAAGAACGCTGAGTGGTGACCGCAAAGGTCTACCCGCCAATCCACGATTGTGCATGCGAGTTTAGCGTCGCGTTCACTTCCCCTTAACTTTAGCTAGATATTATTCGTGGGAATTTGATACTAGCAAAAGGTTTCTACGTTGAACTATCGGAATAATCTTCGCCCCGCAGTCCGGGGGCTCGCCCTGTGCGCGGCTACTGGGCTGACTATAGCCCTCGCACCGTCGGCCACAGCCCTTCCCGTAGCCGTGCCCCAGCTGCGTGAGCCTGTCACCCAGCAGTCCACCGGCGCAGCCCCAGTCCAGCACCCCGGTGCCCCAGTTCCAGAGCCGTTTAGCACGGACTATATCGCGGGCTTTGAATCCGATGTCTCTTCTTATCAATTTGGCAACTACTGGCAGGTAGTCCAGCTCTTTGACCACATTAAGACCCAGCCGGAAATCCGCCAAGAAAATATGGACAAGGCCCTGGCCATCAATAACGCCGCAGCCGGTGACTCCGCTTTGATCCGCCGCGCACAGGCCGATGCCAAGGCCAGCTCCACCAGCGTGCTCAACGCGGTTTCTGATTCCATGGGCAAGAACTTGGGCGATGCTTTCCGTACTTCGCTTGCCGAGCACCGCCTGCCCAAAACTGAATACCTTCTAGGGAATGGCTACGCCGCCCGTGCGGGCGGACTGGCTAATTCCACCATGTCAGAGAAGTACTACTTCAACTATCAGCGCCCGTACCAGCGCGCGCCGCAGGCGATCAAGCGCTATGACGACGGTTCCAAGGATCTTTATCCCACCTCGCCAGCCTTCCCTTCGGGCCACACCAATCAGGCAACGTGGATCACCACGTTGATGTCCTTCATGCTGCCGGAGGTAGGCCCACAGCTCATGCTGCGCGGCGCTGAGGCCGGCAACCACCGGGTGGTCCTCGGCGTGCATTATCCGCTGGATGTCATCGGCGGCCGCATGACCGGCCAGGCTGCTGCGGCCGATCGCCTCAACGATAAGCGCATGCGCCATGCTCTATGGGAAGCCTCGATGGAAGTGCGCAAGGAAATTAAGTGGCGCACCGGCAAGACGGTAGAAGAATTGGTGGCCCAGGATAGGGCAGAGGGTACCGACTATCGGTCCACCGACGATGCGGTGGAACAGTACTCCACATTCATGGACTATGACTTTGCCCCGCGCTACCACACCGACGCCCCGATGGTCGTCCCGCAGGCCGCTCCAGTGCTGCTAGCAGCGTCCCACCCAGAACTAACCTGGAACCAGCGTGCCGAGGTGCTGCGCCAAACCGCGCGCCCAGCCGGCAATCCATTGGATTGGCAAGCCGAGGGAGGCTCGTGGCAACGCCTCGATCTAGCCCGCGCCATGGCAGCCAAGGTGACCATCGCCCCAGACGGCGGCGTGAACGTTAGCGGCTAGCAGGTTCTACAACCTAAGCAGCCCTAAAACCTGAGCGGGGGTACGGTTTCCCGCACATGGTTCAATAAAGAAGTATCCCCATCAATCAAAAGGAATGAGTAATGACTAAGCCCAAGGTAATGACCATCTACGGCACCCGCCCGGAAGCCATCAAGGTTGCCCCAGTTATCAAGGCGCTGGATAACGATGAGCGCTTTGACTCCATCCCGGTTTCTACGGGTCAGCACAAGGAAATGCTGGAGCAGGTCAATGCCATGTTCGGCATCACTCCCAAGCATGATCTGGGCCTGATGAAGCCGGGCCAGGGCCTCAATGAAATTGTCTCCCGCGCGATTGCGGGTCTGGATTCCATCATTGAGGAAGAACAGCCGGATGTCATTATCTCCCAGGGTGACACCTCTACCGCCATGGCCGCAGCACTCGCTGGCTTCCACCGCGGAGTAAAGATTGTGCACCTGGAGGCAGGCCTGCGTACCGGCGACATCCACTCGCCGTTCCCAGAAGAGGCTAACCGTAAGCTCATCGGCCAGGTAGCCGAGCTGCACTTGGCTCCTACCGCTGGATCGATGGAAAACCTGCGTCGCGAGAATGTGCGCTCCAAGGACATTGTGGTCACCGGCAACACAGTGATCGATGCCTTGTTGGAAGCAGCATCCTGGGACACCAAGTTCGAGGATCCCGCTCTGCAGGAGGCCGCAGATTCCGACAAGCGCCTCGTCGTTGTTACCACCCACCGCCGCGAAAACCTGGAAGCTATGAAGGAGATCGGCGGCGCAGTCAAGGATCTGGCTGAGGCTTACCCGGAAATTAACTTCGCCCTGCCGCTGCACCTCAACCCCAAGGTGCGCGAAGCGGTTCTCCCAGAGGTTGAGCACCTACCGAATATCATCATCACGGACCCGCTGCCGTATGACCAATTCACCCAGCTGCAAAACCGCGCGACCATCATCCTTACTGATTCCGGCGGAGTTCAGGAGGAAGCTCCCGCGCTAGGCAAGCCGGTTCTGGTCATGCGCCAGAACACCGAGCGCCCTGAGGCCGTCGTCGCCGGCACCGTAAAGCTGGTGGGTACCAACCGTGAGCTCATCGTGGCAGAAGCTAAGCTTTTGCTTTCCGACGACGCCGCTTTCCAAGCCATGGCCAACGCCGTCAACCCCTACGGCGATGGCAAGGGCGCGCAGCGCGCCGTTGCCGCCATCGCGGAGCTGACTGGAGTAGGCGAGCGCGTAGACGACTTCCTGCCCGAGGTTGATTCCTCCAAGGCCGCCCAGAATAAGAAATAACCTGCGCATGGGGTAGATATAGCGGATATAATAGTGGTATGAAACCGCTGGATATCCGCTGTAACCACCAAGACCGCATGAAGGCCGCCGACATCCTAGGAGATGCGCTGTCGGCCGGTCAGATTGACCTCGACGAGTTTGAAAAGCGTTCGGCAGACTGCGTGGATGCAACCACCCGTGCCGAGCTCATCGAACCCTTAGCAGACCTTGTGGAGGACCCAGAAGTCCTTCTTTTCGGGCAAGAACGCCAAATCGCAAAAGCCTATTCGGGGCACCAAGAATCCAATGCCATAGCCAAAGTTGAGCAGGCAATGAAGCAGATTCAGCCTTCGGTGGGGCAGCCGCAATCCCTAGCACTGGGCATCTTCGGTGGCTCCACGGTCAATGGCGGGGCAGTAGCCCGTACCCTGACAGCTATTGGAGCTTTCGGCGGTGTTGACATCGACCTGACTGGTGTGGCCCTTCGTAACCGTACGACCACCATCAATGCGGCAGGAATTTTCGGTGGTGTCGATGTCTACATCCCAGAGGGCTTCCGAGTTCGCGTAGGTGGCTTTGGCCTTTTTGGTGGGCATGACCTGAAGGTCGAGCACGGCGCTATCCACCCGAATGACCTTCCAGTGGACGCACCAGAAATCATCGTCAACTGCTATAGCCTCTTTGGCGGCGTAGACGTTCACGTGGGGCGGCGTTACGGCGGTTAAGGCGGCTTAGAAGCTCGAGGGAGTATCTAGAGTTAGGGCTTGTCTGCAGACACACTCACAGCACTTTTCGAACCCTTCGAGCAAGCTTTGGAAGACCCACGTCAGTCTACGGATTACTAGGAATATTTAACGCGCTCTGGGCGTCCTGCACATCTAGAAGCCGGTCTAGTGCGGTGGACAATGGTGCAACCACTCGCGCCGGTGTTTAGCCGCACGGGGCCGTTGCCTCCTGCAAGGCAGCAGGGCGTACCTAAGCACATGGGCTTCCGGCTTCAACTGGAAAAGTCCTGAAACCGACATCTACAGGGCATTCTGCAAACGTGGTTAACAACTCATGAACGTGGCAGGGCAGTCTAGCCCGACAATATCGCGCAGACCACCAAAGTCGCCGGCCAAGTGGCGACACGAAAAATCCACGACAAACTAATTCAGGATTCTCCTCAACACTGCCGTCCGATGGCTTCAAGGATCCCCGCTCGGATCTCTTACTTGGCCGTCTTCGGGCTTAATGCGCCTGTGTATATGCAATACTTCCACCGTAGCGCTTAAAGCTTGAATCCCTGAAGAAATGTAGACAAAACGCAAATATTCCCGCTTAGTGTTACTAAGCGGGAATATTTGCTCCTCCAACTGGGCTCGAACCAGTGACCTAAACCCCATTTGACCAGCATAAACACCCTTTTTAGGCCCCTTTCCACGACAACTCCACTGCATTCGAAATCTTTTCCTCCACGGCACTACCCACCGCCTACAAATCCTCATCAAACAATTCAGCGTAAACATCTAGAGTCATAGCAGCAGATGAATGACCGAGTTGCCTTTGCACGACCTTGACGTTCGCCCCGGCGGAAATCATCAGGCCGGCCGCGTGATGGAAAGCAGACCCCTACGAGGCGGGGTCGGATGAGTCTGGGCTTGAGTATAAGAAGAAGCGGTTTATGGCCCGGGTGGAGCTGGCGACGAATGCGATGTTCGTGTGGAAGAACGGTCCAGCTGCGTTTGTGATTC